>NZ_CAJQUA010000001.1:15000-1360000 GCF_907163135.1 Brachymonas denitrificans
GAATATGGGGGGACCATCCTCCAAGGCTAAATACTCATCATCGACCGATAGTGAACCAGTACCGTGAGGGAAAGGCGAAAAGAACCCCGGGAGGGGAGTGAAATAGATCCTGAAACCGCATGCTTACAAAAAGTAGGAGCCCTTTGGGGTGACTGCGTACCTTTTGTATAATGGGTCAGCGACTTACATTCAGTGGCGAGGTTAACCGAATAGGGAAGCCGAAGAGAAATCGAGTCCGAATAGGGCGAACAGTCGCTGGGTGTAGACCCGAAACCAGGTGATCTATCCATGGCCAGGATGAAGGTGCCGTAACAGGTACTGGAGGTCCGAACCGACTAATGTTGCAAAATTAGCGGATGAGCTGTGGATAGGGGTGAAAGGCTAAACAAACCTGGAAATAGCTGGTTCTCTCCGAAAACTATTTAGGTAGTGCCTCAGGTATTACCTGCGGGGGTAGAGCACTGTTTTGGCTAGGGGGTCATGGCGACTTACCAAACCAAGGCAAACTCCGAATACCGCAGAGTACAGCCTGGGAGACAGAGCACCGGGTGCTAACGTCCGGACTCAAGAGGGAAACAACCCAGACCGCCAGCTAAGGTCCCTAAAATTGGCTAAGTGGGAAACGAAGTGGGAAGGCTAAAACAGTCAGGATGTTGGCTTAGAAGCAGCCATCATTTAAAGAAAGCGTAATAGCTCACTGATCGAGTCGTCCTGCGCGGAAGATGTAACGGGGCTAAGCCAGTTACCGAAGCTGCGGATGCACAGTTTACTGTGCGTGGTAGGAGAGCGTTCTGTAAGCCTGTGAAGGTGCGTTGTAAAGCGTGCTGGAGGTATCAGAAGTGCGAATGCTGACATGAGTAGCGTTAAAGCGGGTGAAAAGCCCGCTCGCCGTAAGCGCAAGGTTTCCTACGCAACGTTCATCGGCGTAGGGTGAGTCGGCCCCTAAGGCGAGGCAGAGATGCGTAGCTGATGGGAAACAGGTCAATATTCCTGTACCGATTGCAAGTGCGATGTGGGGACGAATCTTAATAGGTGATCCGGGTGTTGGATGTCCCGGTTTAGGCAGAAGTAGGCGTGCAGTAGGCAAATCCGCTGCACATATACCGAGGCTGCCGATCGAGCGAGCATGGCTTGCGAAGTCACTGAACGGGGTTCCAGGAAAAGCCACTAAGCTTCAGCTTGCAACGACCGTACCGCAAACCGACACTGGTGCGCGAGATGAGTATTCTAAGGCGCTTGAGAGAACTCTGGAGAAGGAACTCGGCAAATTGACACCGTAACTTCGGGAGAAGGTGTGCCCTAGTAGTGTGATGAGAGCATCTGAGCATGAACGGGTTGCAAAAAATTGGTGGCTGCGACTGTTTATTAAAAACACAGCACTCTGCAAACACGAAAGTGGACGTATAGGGTGTGACGCCTGCCCGGTGCTGGAAGATTAATTGATGGGGTGCAAGCTCTTGATCGAAGTCCCAGTAAACGGCGGCCGTAACTATAACGGTCCTAAGGTAGCGAAATTCCTTGTCGGGTAAGTTCCGACCTGCACGAATGGCGTAACGATGGCCACACTGTCTCCTCCAGAGACTCAGCGAAGTTGAAATGTTTGTGATGATGCAATCTCCCCGCGGAAAGACGGAAAGACCCCATGAACCTTTACTGTAGCTTTGTATTGGACTTTGAACGGATCTGTGTAGGATAGGTGGGAGGCTTTGAAGGCAGGATGCTAGTTCTGCTGGAGCCGACGTTGAAATACCACCCTGGTGCGTTTGAGGTTCTAACCTAGGTCCCTGAACCGGGACTGGGGACAGTGCATGGTAGGCAGTTTGACTGGGGCGGTCTCCTCCCAAAGCGTAACGGAGGAGTTCGAAGGTACGCTAGTTACGGTCGGACATCGTGACGATAGTGCAATGGCATAAGCGTGCTTAACTGCGAGACTGACAAGTCGAGCAGATGCGAAAGCAGGACATAGTGATCCGGTGGTTCTGTATGGAAGGGCCATCGCTCAACGGATAAAAGGTACTCTGGGGATAACAGGCTGATACCGCCCAAGAGTTCATATCGACGGCGGTGTTTGGCACCTCGATGTCGGCTCATCTCATCCTGGGGCTGTAGCCGGTCCCAAGGGTATGGCTGTTCGCCATTTAAAGAGGTACGTGAGCTGGGTTTAAAACGTCGTGAGACAGTTTGGTCCCTATCTTCCGTGGGCGCTGCAGATTTGAGGAAGCCTGCTCCTAGTACGAGAGGACCGGAGTGGACACACCTCTGGTGTACCTGTTGTCACGCCAGTGGCATCGCAGGGTAGCTAAGTGTGGAAGAGATAACCGCTGAAAGCATCTAAGCGGGAAACTCGTTTCAAGATGAGATCTGCCGGGGGCTTGACCCCCCTGAAGAGTCGTTCTAGACCAGGACGTTGATAGGCTGGATGTGGAAGTGCAGCAATGCATTAAGCTGACCAGTACTAATTGCTCGTGCGGCTTGACCCTATAACTTTGGCTGGAAGAGCCAAGGATGTTATGCCAGGCGCAATCAAGATAAAGAAGCTGATGGATGACTCTATGAATTCGCTGTGCTGCTCGAGCAGCAGCATGGCACCCCGTTAAAGCCTGATGACCATAGCGAGTTGGTCCCACTCCTTCCCATCCCGAACAGGACAGTGAAACGACTCAGCGCCGATGATAGTGCGGATTCCCGTGTGAAAGTAGGTCATCGTCAGGCTACTTACAGCCAGGAAAAGCGCCCCGTGAGCACGGGGCGCTTTTTTGTTTTTGAGGCCTGTCTGCATTGCAGCATCATGCAGATCAACTCTTTATCTTGTAGCCACGATTTCAAATTTGGGGAATCCGCTGGCAAGGCTGCTTTATTGCGCCCAACTTCTCCGCGCTCTCTCTGCATACGAATGCGGCTTGCTAGCAGAGCATCATGTCGCATTTGTTTGATGTTTTTCGTGTTCCATGATCGTTTTGCTTGCCTTCTCTTGAGGCGGTGCCAGTCTCTCGCAGCGCACGGCAATATCAGCTATATGGAAAAATGACGGACGCGCCCGCTGCTTAGCAAAAAGGGGAAAGCCTGAGCTTTCCCCTTGATTTGCGTACGTTAAACTATTTGTGGGCCTTTTCCGTTAAATACCTCCTTATCGTGTTACCAAGAAAATCCTGAGCGCAGAAGTTCGCGGCTCATGTCGGGGTGGCGAGGAACAACGGGCATTGCTTTTGCCCAGCTGCTTTCGTTGTTCACTGCGCTGTTGCTGTTGCTGTTGCTGTTGCTGGTGCTGGTGCTGGTGCTGGTGCTGGTGCTTTCGGGAGCTTCGTCGAGCATTTCCAATTGGAGGAGTTGATAGTTTCCAGCGTCCGTGTCGTTTTCAGGAGTGCATGTGCGGTACCAGTTGAAGCCGTGTGCTGCGGTGAGCCGGGCGGCCAGTGTTTCCACAATGAAGGTCAGTGTGGCGGGGCATTCCCAGCCATGCACGTTCTTCAGGTTCCTTGCCTCTACAAGGACCTTGTAGGTGGTGTCGCCGGTACGTTCAAATGTATTGACCCAGCCCTTTCTGCACAGATCAGGCTGCTAAAGCATAAGCCTCAGCGGGGGTCTTCATACCCAGCGCCTGATGTGGGCGCTGGTGGTTGTAAAAGCGGATCCAGTCGCCAATCACACGACTGGCGTGTTGCAGCGTCTCGAACCGGTGGCGGTGCACGCATTGGTCCTTGAGTGTGCGGATCACGCGCTCGACCATGCCGTTTTGTTCCGGGCTGTACGGCGTGATGAACTCCTGCTGCAGCCCATAGCTTTTGACCAGGGCCGTATAACTGCGGCTGGTGAACACCAGCCCATTGTCCGAGCGCAGCAAGAACGGCTGCTTGACCTTGCCCAAACAGCCATAGCGGGCGATCAAGGCCTGTTCCAGCGCACTTTCTGCCGTTCTGGCCTTGCCGCTGCGGCTCAAGTGCCAGCCCAGCAGTTCCCGACTGTAGCAGTCGATCACCAGAGCCAGAGAGGCCCATCCGTCCTTGCCTGTCCAGGCGCGGCACAAATCTGTCGCCCAGCGCTCATCCGGAGCCTTGGCCACAGACGGCAAGGCCTGGATGCGCGGCCTGAACCCCACGGCCCGCTTCCTCACCTGCCAGCCCTTGAGCTGGAAGATGCGCTGCACCGTGTTCTTGTTCATCCCCAGCAGGTGCGCTACCGTGCGATACCCGAAGGACGGATGCTCCTCTATCAACACCTTGATCGGTGCCACCAAGTGCTCCTGTACCTTCGGGGCAGACTTGACGCTGCGGTAGTACAGCGTGCGGCGAGGCAGATCGAACCAGCGGCACAGCTTCACCAGGCTGACATGGAAACCATCAGCTGCCAGTCCCTGCTGCACATCGAGGATCATTTCTCGTCCTCTTCGCCCAGCAGGGACGCCAGCTTTTTTCTGGCACGCAGCTCCAGCATGGCTTCGCCGTAGGCTTCCTGCAGGTCACTGAGCTTCTTCTCATACTGCTGGCGCACATCAAGCGGGTTCGTACGCAAGGCATTCTCCATGCCACGTTTGCCTTCTTCCACCCATTGCTCCAGCTCTGAAGGCTGCAGGTCAAAGGCACGGCTGGCCTCTGCCACCGTGGTCTTGCCCTGGATGATCTCCAGGACCAAGGCCGTTTTACGCTTGGCCGTCCAGCGCTTGATATCGTCTTCCATCAGGGTACTCATCGTCGTTTCCTTCAACAATAACAACTGTGCAGGAATTCAGTGGGTCAATACACAAAGTGGATCGTGGCATCAAGCAGGAAATCCTTCATGGCATCTGGCCGCATGATGTTCCGGATCTCGAGGCTGAAGTGCGAACTATCCAGGTTCTTGACTAGATCCCTCCATCCTCCTGCGGAGTTGTTGTTGGTTCTGGTGTCCGTGTGGCAGGCGGCGAGTGAGGCATCCATGGTGTGTAGGAAAAAAAATCTATCTGACTATTCGTAACCGGATGAATTACGAAGAGCAACTAATGCACCAATACGAAGAGTACAAAAGGACTCTTCGAAAATTGGATGTAGCATGGTACAAAGATTTTTTTACAGAAAAATTACAACTGTCACTATGCCGCGTGGCATTGTATTGACCCAGCCCTTTCTGCACAGATCAGGCTGCTAAAGCATAAGCCTCAGCGGGGGTCTTCATACCCAGCGCCTGATGTGGGCGCTGGTGGTTGTAAAAGCGGATCCAGTCGCCAATCACACGACTGGCGTGTTGCAGCGTCTCGAACCGGTGGCGGTGCACGCATTGGTCCTTGAGTGTGCGGATCACGCGCTCGACCATGCCGTTTTGTTCCGGGCTGTACGGCGTGATGAACTCCTGCTGCAGCCCATAGCTTTTGACCAGGGCCGTATAACTGCGGCTGGTGAACACCAGCCCATTGTCCGAGCGCAGCAAGAACGGCTGCTTGACCTTGCCCAAACAGCCATAGCGGGCGATCAAGGCCTGTTCCAGCGCACTTTCTGCCGTTCTGGCCTTGCCGCTGCGGCTCAAGTGCCAGCCCAGCAGTTCCCGACTGTAGCAGTCGATCACCAGAGCCAGAGAGGCCCATCCGTCCTTGCCTGTCCAGGCGCGGCACAAATCTGTCGCCCAGCGCTCATCCGGAGCCTTGGCCACAGACGGCAAGGCCTGGATGCGCGGCCTGAACCCCACGGCCCGCTTCCTCACCTGCCAGCCCTTGAGCTGGAAGATGCGCTGCACCGTGTTCTTGTTCATCCCCAGCAGGTGCGCTACCGTGCGATACCCGAAGGACGGATGCTCCTCTATCAACACCTTGATCGGTGCCACCAAGTGCTCCTGTACCTTCGGGGCAGACTTGACGCTGCGGTAGTACAGCGTGCGGCGAGGCAGATCGAACCAGCGGCACAGCTTCACCAGGCTGACATGGAAACCATCAGCTGCCAGTCCCTGCTGCACATCGAGGATCATTTCTCGTCCTCTTCGCCCAGCAGGGACGCCAGCTTTTTTCTGGCACGCAGCTCCAGCATGGCTTCGCCGTAGGCTTCCTGCAGGTCACTGAGCTTCTTCTCATACTGCTGGCGCACATCAAGCGGGTTCGTACGCAAGGCATTCTCCATGCCACGTTTGCCTTCTTCCACCCATTGCTCCAGCTCTGAAGGCTGCAGGTCAAAGGCACGGCTGGCCTCTGCCACCGTGGTCTTGCCCTGGATGATCTCCAGGACCAAGGCCGTTTTACGCTTGGCCGTCCAGCGCTTGATATCGTCTTCCATCAGGGTACTCATCGTCGTTTCCTTCAACAATAACAACTGTGCAGGAATTCAGTGGGTCAATACAGCATTGTTGTAACATTTGTTTTCTTTTGATTGGATTGGTAAGTGTGGCAATGTGCACCTCCCCGAGGGGGATTGGGGGATGGACTCAGTAGTCCGCCCTGAAGATTCCCCAACCCGTTGACATGTCTAAGGTTTTTCCGGTTCATGGGGTACAGAATTTGCTGGAGAATGTGCTTCGGAGATTCGATTCCTTGCAAATCTCGACGGTGTTTCGAAGATGAAGCCACAGCCCACACTGCCTCAGACGCGCGAGTTGTTCCGCCCGCGTCTTGACGAGCAGCTCAACATGAAGCACCCGCTGGTGCGCCTGGCGGATCTGATGAATTGGGAAGAGATTGAACGCAGCTTCTCGGCCCATTTCACTTCCAGCCGGGGACGCCCGGCGCTGCCGCCCAGACTGGTGGCAGGGCTGCTGTACCTGCAGCATGCCAATGACGCATCGGATGAAGCCGTGGTCAACACCTGGCTGGAGAACCCGTACTGGCAGTTCTTCACTGGAGAGACCTACCTGCAGACCGAATTACCGATTGACCCATCCAGTCTCACGCGCTGGCGCAAGCGCATTGGTGAAGAAGGCGTGGAAACGCTGCTGGCTGTCACGATTGAGGCTGCGCATGCGGCAGGCCTGATCAAAAAGAGCAGCTTCGATCGCGTGATCGTGGACACCACCGTCATGCCCAAGGCGGTTGCGCACCCGACCGACAGCCGACTGCTGGAGACAAGCCGTCAACACCTGGTCAAGCTCGCTGCCAGCCATGCGCTCAAGCTGCGCCAGAACTACAACCGCGAGGCCCCGCGCATGGCTGCGCAGATTGGCCGCTATGCCCACGCCAAGCAGTACAAGCGCATGCGCAAGACGCTCAAGGCGTTGCGCACCCGTGTGGGCCGCGTGTACCGTGATGTGGAGCGACAACTGCACGCCTTGCCCGGGCATGCCCGAGACAAGGCTCAGGACTTGCTGCAGCGTGTGCAGCGCATTCTGACGCAAAAGACCAAAGACAAGAACAAGCTGTATGCCCTGCATGCTCCGGAGGTCGAATGCATCTCCAAGGGCAAGGCCAGAACGCCGTATGAATTCGGAGTGAAGGTGAGCACGGCCACGACGCTCAAGGAGGGCGTCGTGGTGGGCATGCGCAGCATGCCGGGCAACCCGTGGGATGGTCACACGCTGGCCGAAACCCTGGAGCAGGTAGGGATCCTGGCGGAACACAAACCCAAAACGGTCATCGTGGACAAGGGCTACCAGGGGGTACAGGTTGAAGGCGTGCAGATTCTGCGCTCAGGGCAGCGCCGGGGAGTGACACGGGCGATGAAGGCGATGATCAAGCGGCGCAGCGCGATCGAGCCGGCGTTCGGGCACATGAAAATGGATGGGCGGCTGGGGCGTAACCCTCTGAAGGGCGCGCTCGGCGATGCGTTGCATGCCGTGCTGTGTGGAGCCGGCCACAACATCCGGATGACCCTCAGGAAGCTGCGGCTTTTTTGTGCCCATATCGGGATGCCCCTCCAGGAGATGCTTGCCCTGCTGCGTCATGCAAACAGGGGTGAGAACCTCGTTGCTGCCTGAAAAGTGAATTGTTTAGGGTGGACTCAGTAGAGTGTCTTGCATCGGGAGGTTCCATGTCGCCTGCACGCGGAAGTTGCCTGGGTTTCCGTTCAGCACCACGCATCGGGCTTGCCATCAGCGGGAGGTTTCTGATTCACGCGGGATACTGCGTGGACGCCCCTCTTCATCGATTGCAACATAAGTGACCATGGCATCGGTCACTTTCAGATATCGTCCCTGATCACTGAAAGTTTCCGCGTAAACCTCCACGCAGATGGTGATGGATGTGTTGCCGATGCGTTGGACGGATGCATAGAACGAGAGGATGTCGCCGACACGTACCGGCTGCTTGAAGATGAATTCCTTGACGGCGACCGTTGCGGTTCGTCCGCGCGTTTTGCGGAAGGCGGCGATGGCGCCTGCGACGTCGACCTGCGCCATCACCCAGCCACCGAAGATATCTCCATTTGCGTTGCAATCTGCAGGCATAGGGACGACTTTGAGAACCAGTTCGTGTGTTTCGGTGGATTCCGGAAGACGGTCGAGGAATGGGCGGTTGGAGGGGGTATTGCGGGCAAATCCCGGCTTGTTGAGGGTCGGGAGGACGTTGGGATGTTGTTCTGTGTTCATGAGCGGCTTTCCTGTGTATTAGGGTGATTGTGCATTGAGGCAGAGCACAGTGGAAGTTTGCGGCGCGAATAGTCTGCCGGCTCTCGATGCCGCGCTTGCACATCGTTCGCATCACTGAATTCGGCGATGCATAGGCGCGATGGAGCATCGTTAGGCTATGCTGGCAGGAATGGTAATGGCTGGCAGCACATGCAGGGAGTGGTGGACATGCGGGGAATGGCGCGAGGAGGGTATGAGGAGGGGGCTTCGGTGCGGCCTGTGAAGCGCAATGACTGGAATACCCTCAAGCGCCTGATCCCCTATCTGTGGGAGTACCGCTGGCGGGTGCTGCTGGCCTTGCTGCTGATGGTCGGGGCTAAGCTGGCGAATATCGGTGTGCCGCTGTTGTTGAAGCAGTTGGTGGACGCGATGAATGTGAAGCCGGGGAGCGCACAGGCCCTGCTGGTGGTGCCGGTGGGCCTGTTGCTGGCCTATGGCTTGTTGCGGCTGGCGACTTCGGTGTTTACGGAGTTGCGCGAGCTGGTGTTTTCCAAGGCGACCGAGGGGGCGGCGCGCAGCATCGCCTTGCGCGTATTCCGGCATCTGCATAGCCTGAGCCTGCGCTTTCATCTGGAGCGGCAGACCGGGGGCATGACGCGGGATATCGAGCGCGGAACGCGCGCCGTGCATTCGCTGGTGTCGTTTTCGCTGTACAGCATTCTGCCTACGCTGATCGAGGTCAGCCTGGTGCTGGGGATTCTGGCGGTGAAATTCGATGCCGGGTTCGCCGTGATTACGGGCGTGGCGCTGGTGGCGTATATCGCCTTTACCGTGACTGTGACGGAGTGGCGTACGGAATTGCGGCGCGAGATGAACCGGCTGGATTCCGTTGCGCACAGCCGGGCGGTGGATGCCTTGCTCAACTACGAAACCGTCAAGTATTTCAACAACGAGGGTTACGAAGCGCGGCGCTACGACGCCCGCCTGCAGGAGTATCGCAAGGCGGCGATCAAGAGCCAGAGCACATTGAGCTTGCTCAACAGCGGACAGCAGCTGATCATTGCCACCGCGCTGGTGGCGATGCTGTGGCGAGCCACGCAGGGGGTGGCCGACGGGCGGCTGACGATTGGCGACCTGGTGATGATCAATGCCTTCATGATCCAGCTGTATATTCCGCTGAATTTCCTGGGGGTGCTGTATCGCGAGATCAAGCAGAGCCTGACGGATCTGGACAAGATGTTCACGCTGGTGGATATGCCAAGGGAAATCGAGGATCGAGCGGATGCGGCGCGGCTACGAATCGATCACGGCCTGCCGGCAATTCGTTTCGAGGATGTATCGTTTGCCTATGATCCGGCGCGCCCGATCCTGCATCGGGTGAGCTTTGAGGTACCGCCAGGCAAGACGGTGGCGGTGGTGGGGCCGTCGGGGGCAGGAAAGTCGACGCTGGCGCGCTTGTTGTATCGCTTCTATGACGTGCAGCAGGGCAGGATCAGTATCGATGGGCAGGATATCCGGGATGTGACCCAGGACAGCTTGCGACGCGCCATCGGCATCGTGCCGCAGGACACGGTGCTGTTCAACGACACGGTGGCGTACAACATCGGCTACGGCGATACGGATGCCGATCAGGAAGCTATCGTGCGGGCGGCCAAGGCTGCCCGGATCCACGATTTCATCGAGCGCACGCCCAAGGGCTATGCCACGATGGTGGGGGAACGCGGGCTGAAGCTTTCCGGAGGGGAGAAGCAGCGGGTGGCGATTGCGCGGGCGTTGCTGAAGAATCCGCCCATCATGGTGCTGGATGAGGCGACTTCGGCACTGGATTCCGCCACGGAGCGCGCGATCCAGGCCGAGCTGCGGCAGGTGGCCGACAACAAGACGACGCTGGTGATTGCCCACCGGCTCTCCACGGTGGTGGATGCGCACGAGATTCTGGTGCTGGATCATGGGCGGATGGTGGAGCGTGGCACGCATGCACAGCTGCTGGCCCGGCAGGGGCAGTATGCGGAGATGTGGGCGCTGCAGCAAAGCAGGGACTTTGCGGATTCTTTTTCAGCAAGTGGCTCTTCACAATAGAAACGGCATGACTTGCTGTTAAGGTGTTGGCGTGTGCGCCCGAAGGCCGGACTGGGGCTGATGGCGCGCCGGAACGTGATTTTCTTGCCGAGGAGTACGGCAATCCGCATGGAGTCAGGGTAAACCTGTACGTTCGTTCGGAAGGTTTGCGCTCTAATCGGTCCCTCTAATTCTTTCCTGACAGGAGTATGACTATGCGCACTCAATTGATGGCTGTCGCTGGCGCGGCAATGCTGGTTCTGGCTGGTTGCGGACAGAAGGATGCGGGCACTTCCGCTCCGGCGTCGGCGGCTGCTGATGCGGGTTCTGCAGCGGCTGCGGCACCTGCTCGCGCGGTTGATACACTGGGCAAGATCAAGTCCAGCGGCGTGGTGAATCTGGGCGTGCGCGAGTCGTCCGGCCTGGGCTATACGCTGGGCAATGGCAAGTACGTGGGCTTCCACACCGAGATGGCCGAGCGCATCGTGGATGACCTCAAGAAGGAGCTGGGCACCGAAGTCAAGATCAACTACCAGCCGATCACTTCGCAGAACCGCATTCCGCTGCTGCAGAACGGCACCATCGACTTCGAGTGCGGCTCCACCACCAATAACCTGGCGCGCCAGAAGGACGTGGATTTTGCCGTGACCACCTACGTGGAGGAGGTGCGCATCGCCACCAAGGCCAACTCCGGCATCAAGGGCATTGCCGACCTGAAGGGCAAGACGGTGGTGACGACGACCGGTACCACTTCCGTGCAGACGCTGCGCAAGAATGACCGTGCGCAGGGCCTGGACTTCAAGGAAGTGATGGGCAAGGATCATGCCGACAGTTTCCTGATGCTGGAGTCCGGCCGTGCAGATGCCTTCGTGATGGATGGCTCCATTCTGGCGGCCAATATCGCCAAGTCCAAGAGCCCGAAGGATTTCGTGCTGGTGGGTGACGCCCTGTCGGTGGAGCCGATCGCGTGCATGCTGCCCAAGGGTGACACCAAGTTCAAGGAGGCCGTGGACAACAGCATCAAGCGCCAGATTGCCGATGGTTCGCTGGCCAAGCTGTATGACCGCTGGTTCCTGCAGCCGATTCCGCCGGCCAACGTGACGATCGGCCTGCCGCTGTCGCAGAGCACCAAGGATGCCTGGGCCAATCCGAACAACAAGCCGATGGAAGATTACGCCAAGAAGTAAACCTTCCGGCCGGGCCTGTACCTGAGGGCAGGAGCAGGCCTCCCGGGAGATCGGGAGGCTGGCTTCTGCCCCCAATGTTTTCCGGGGATGGACATCAGAACAAGAACATGGACAAGGAGTGGCCATGATTGGGAATCTGGATTGGGCGGTGTTCTGCAAGGACATCGTCACGGGCGACCCGATAGCGGGCTGTCTGGGGAGCGGGCGCGACATCAGCTATTTGAACTGGCTGTTTTCGGCCTGGGGGTGGACGGTCGGCGTTTCGGTGACGGCGCTGCTGGTGGCGCTGGTGATGGGGTCCATCATCGGGGTGCTGCGCACCTTGCCGGATTCGCCCTGGCTGGTGCGCTTCGGCAACGCCTGGGTGGAGTGGTTCCGCAACATTCCGCTGCTGGTGCAGATTTTCCTGTGGTACCACGTGCTGCCGGCGCTGGTGCCGCTGGCCAAGAACCTGCCGCCGTTCATTCTGGTGGTGATGGCGCTGGGCCTGTTTACCTCGGCGCGGATTGCCGAGCAGGTGCGCTCGGGCATCCAGGCGCTGCCGAAGGGGCAGCGTTACGCCGGCATGGCGCTGGGGTTTACCACGCCGCAGTATTACCGCTATGTGCTGCTGCCCATGGCCTATCGCATCATCATTCCGCCGCTCACGAGCGAGTCGATGAACATCTTCAAGAACTCGGCGGCGGCGTTTGCGGTGTCGATTCCGGAGCTGACGCAGTTTGCCCTGCAGGCGGGTGAGGAAACGGCGCGCCTGATTGAGGTCTATGTGGCGGTGACGATTCTGTACGTGATTTCTGCGCTGGCCATCAACCGCATCATGGCCACGATCGAGAAGAAGGTGCGCGTGCCCGGCTTTGTCGCTTCGGGTAGCGGGGGAGGGCACTGATCATGAATCTGAGCTTCTCTTTCCTCGATGCCGAGTTTTTCGGCAACTATATTCTCAAGGGCTTGCAGTTCAGCATTCTGCTGACGGTGCTGGCGACCATTGGCGGCATTCTGTTCGGGACCGTGCTGGCGCTGATGCGCCTGTCGGGCAAGAAATGGCTGGATGCGCCGGCTGCGTTCTACGTGAACGGCATGCGCTCGATTCCGCTGGTGATGGTGATCCTGTGGTTCTTTCTGCTGGTGCCGATGGTGATCGGCCGTTCGATCGGCGCCGAGTATTCGGCCATCATCACCTTCATTGCATTCGAGGCGGCCTATTTCAGCGAGATTGTGCGTGCCGGCATCCAGTCGATTCCGCGCGGGCAGGTGTTTGCCGGGCAGGCGCTGGGCATGAGCTACGCCCAGAACATGCGACTGGTGATTCTGCCGCAGGCCTTCCGCAACATGCTGCCGGTGTTCCTGACGCAGACCATCATCCTGTTCCAGGATACGTCGCTGGTGTACGCTATCGGCGCCTACGATCTGCTCAAGGGTTTTGAAACCGCGGGCAAGAACTATGGCCGCACGACAGAAACCTATCTGATGGCGGCGGTGATGTATTTTGTGATCTGCATCAGTCTGTCGTGGGCGGTGAAGCGTCTGAACAAGAAGATTGCGATTATTCGCTGAAAGTGGAGATAGTCAAAAATGTCCGAACACATGATTCAAATCAAGAACGTCTCCAAGTGGTATGGTCCGGTACAGGTGCTGCAGGACTGCAACGTGAATATCAACAAGGGCGATGTGGTGGTGGTGTGCGGCCCGTCCGGCTCGGGCAAATCCACGCTGATCAAGACCGTCAATGGCCTGGAGCCGATCCAGAAGGGCGAGATCATCGTCAATGGCACGTCGCTGACCGACTCCAGGACCAATCTGCCCAAGTTGCGTAGCCAGGTGGGCATGGTGTTCCAGCACTTCGAGTTGTTTCCGCACCTGAGCGTGACCGAGAACCTGACGATTGCGCAGGTGAAGGTGCTGGGCCGCAGCGTGGATGAAGCGAAGACGCGCGGCCTGAAGATGCTGGATCGCGTGGGCCTGATGGCGCACAAGGACAAGTTTCCGGGGCAGCTGTCCGGTGGCCAGCAGCAGCGCGTGGCGATTGCGCGTGCGCTGAGCATGGACCCGGTGGTGATGCTGTTCGATGAGCCGACCTCCGCGCTGGATCCTGAAATGGTGGGCGAGGTGCTGGACGTGATGGTCAACCTGGCCAAGGAAGGCATGACCATGATGGTGGTGACGCACGAGATGGGCTTTGCGCGCAAGGTGGCCAACCGCGTGATCTTCATCGATGTGGGCGGCAAGATCCTGGAGGATTGCAGCAAGGAAGAGTTCTTCGGCAATCCGGAAGCGCGTCAGCCGCGCACCAAGGATTTCCTGAACAAGATCCTGCAGCACTGAGACAGAGGAGTGCGCGGGGGTGCAGTAGATGCGAAAATGGCAGGATGAGCACTCCCACCACCCTGACCATTACCCGACCCGATGACTGGCACCTGCATGTGCGCGATGGTGCCCCGCTAAGTACCGTGGTGCCGCATACTGCGGCTCAGTTCGGCCGCGCCATCATCATGCCCAACCTGAAGCCGCCGGTGACCACGGCGGAGCAGGCGCTGGAGTACAAGCAGCGCATCCAGGCCGCCGTGCCGGCCGGTGTGAGCTTCGAGCCGCTGATGACGCTGTACCTGACCGACAACACGCCGCCCGAGGAAGTGGCGCGCGCCAAGGCTGCGGGTGTGGTGGCTTTCAAGCTGTATCCGGCCGGTGCCACCACCAACAGCGATGCCGGCGTGACGGACATCCGCAAGACGTATGCCACGCTGGAGGCGATGCAGCGCGAAGGCATCCTGCTGCTGGTGCATGGCGAGGTGACGGATCCGGCCATCGACATCTTTGATCGCGAAGCGGTGTTCATCGAGCAGGTGATGCAGCCGCTGCGCCGTGATTTTCCGGAGTTGAAGGTGGTGTTCGAGCACATCACCACCAAGGATGCGGCGCAGTATGTGGTGCAGGCGGGGGCATTTACCGCCGCCACCATCACCGCGCACCACCTGCTGTACAACCGCAATGCGATCTTTACTGGCGGCATTCGTCCGCATTACTACTGCCTGCCGGTGCTCAAGCGCGAGGTGCATCGCCTGGCGTTGGTGGAGGCGGCGACGGGGGGTAGTGACCGTTTTTTCCTGGGGACCGACAGCGCGCCGCATGCCGCACACCTGAAGGAGCATGCCACGGGCTGCGCCGGCTGCTATACCGCGCATGCTGCGATGGAGCTGTATGCCGAGGCGTTCGAGGCAGCGGGTGCGCTGGACAGGCTGGAAGCGTTTGCCAGCTTCAACGGCCCTGCGTTCTACGGCCTGCCGCGCAACCAGGGCAGCATCACCCTGCGCAAGGAAAGCTGGACCACGCCAGAAAGCTACGCCTACGGCGAGGCGGAACTCAAGCCGCTGCGTGGAGGCGAGGAACTGGGCTGGCGGCTGGTGAAGGGCAGTTAAGAGCATTGCGCGATGGTGTTGCCAACCCTCTTGCCGGACTGGGAAGCAGGCTGGCACCGCCCCCTGCTGCCGCTGGGCCGGCGGGTGATGCAGCATTGGCAGCAGACGGGTGACCTCAGTGCCGCGCTCAACGCCTGCAACGGGCCGGCGGGCGTGCGCTTCGTGCCGCAGGAGCGGTTGCCCGAGGGCGTGGCCTACGAGCAGTTCATCTACGACACGCGCCAGGTGCCGACGCGCAGCAACTGGCACGATTTCTTCAACGGCCTGATGTGGCTGCATTTTCCGCTTACCAAGCTGCGCCTCAATGCGCTGCAGGGAGAGGAACTGGCGCGACTGGGCGGTGTGGGCGCTACGCGCGGGCCGGTGCGCGACGCGCTGACCCTGTTCGACGAAAACGTGGCGCTGTTGCAGGCGCCGGATGCGCTGTGGGAAGCGCTGGCCTGGAAGCGCTGGGACGAGGTGTTCGGTTCCCTGCGCGCGCTCTGGGCCGAGAGCCGTCTGGTGCTGTTTGGGCATGCCGCGCTCGAGCAGCTGGTGCAGCCCTTCAAGGGCATTACGGCGCATGTCTACCGCGTGCCGTCCCAGGCGGGCTCTTGCGGGGACGGGCCGGACGGAGCCGTGCACTGGGATGCCTGGCTGGCCGGGGCGCTCACGGCAGACCATTTGCGCAGCAAGCCGTTTGTGCACCTGCCGGTGCTGGGGGTGCCGGGCTGGTGGGCGGCCAATGCCGAGCCGGATTTCTACCGGGACACCAGCGTGTTCCGTCCGCTGCGCCGTCTGCCCAGCGTGCTGCAGGCCTGAGCGCATCGGCGAATTTCTGCCTCGATTCGTGCGGGAATTGGCGCACCCATGCTTGAATTTGACCCGGCTGCCCCTACCATGCGCATTGTCTTTGTCAGGCGGATTGTCCGTCTGGCGGGGCGACTGACTTTCTGAAGGACGCCATGAAACGCATTTTCCTGTTCCTGCTGACCAACGTGGCCGTGGTGGCGGTGCTGGGCATCGTGACCAATCTGCTGGGGGTGAATCACTACCTGACGGCCAACGGCATCAACTACACCAGCCTGCTGGTGTATGCCTTCGTGATCGGCTTCACCGGCGCCATCATCTCGCTGCTGATGAGCAAGACCATGGCCAAGACCAGCATGGGCCTGCACATGATCGACCAGCCGCGCAACGCGGACGAGGCCTGGATCGTGGAGACGGTGCGTAAGCTGGCGACCACGGCGAAGATCGGCATGCCGGAGGTGGGCATTTACGATGGCGAGCCGAATGCCTTTGCCACGGGTGCGTTCAAGAACTCGGCGCTGGTGGGCGTGTCCACCGGCCTGCTGCAGGGCATGACGCGCGACGAGGTCGAGGCGGTGCTGGCCCACGAAGTGGCGCACATTGCCAATGGCGACATGGTCACCATGACGCTGATCCAGGGCGTGATGAACACCTTCGTGGTGTTCCTGAGCCGCGTGATCGGTTCGCTGGTGGACGGTTTCCTGCGCCGTGGGGATGACAACTCCGGCCCGGGGATCGGCTACATGATCACCACCATGGTGCTGGATCTGGTACTGGGCTTCCTGGCCGCCATCATCGTGGCCTGGTTCAGCCGCCAGCGTGAATTCCGCGCCGATGCCGGCTCCGCCCAGCTGATGGGGCAGCGCCAGCCGATGATCAATGCATTGCATCGTCTGGGCGGCATGCATCCGGGCGAACTGCCGAAGAGCATGCAGGCCTTCGGCATTACCGGTGGTTTGGGCAAGCTGTTCTCTACCCACCCGCCGCTGGAGGAGCGTATTGCGCGTCTGCAGCAGGGCTGATCGTGGAGGGCACCGCTTCTCCGGCGCCCGACAGGATCCAGGAAAAACCCGTCTGGTTCAATCCAGACGGGTTTTCTGTTTGTACGCGAGTCTTCGGAGTGGGTACCGTGGCGTTGCTTGCCGGCCCGTGCATCGTGCACGAGCCGAGGCGGCATGCACCGCCAGCGCATCCTGAGTGACCCTCAGGCCGGCAGGAACCCTTCGATTGACAGATAGCGCTCGCCGGTGTCGTAGTTGATGCCCAGCACGCGGGCGTTGTCGGGCAGTTCGGGCAGTTTCTGCGCAATGGCGGCCAGCGTGGCGCCGCTGCTGATGCCGACCAGCAGGCCTTCCTGCGTGGCGGAGCGGCGCGCGTAGTCCATGGCAGCGGGGCCTTCGATCTGGATCACGCCGTCAAGCAGGCTGGTGTCCAGGTTCTTCGGGATGAAACCGGCGCCGATGCCCTGGATCGGATGCGGGCCGGGCTGGCCGCCGCTGATCACGGGTGACAGCGTGGGTTCGACCGCATACACCTTGAGTTGGGGCCACTTGGCCTTGAGCACGCGCGCCACGCCGGTGATGTGGCCACCGGTACCCACGCCGGTGATCAGCACATCCAGGCCTTCGGGGAAGTCGGCGGCGATCTCCTCGGCCGTGGTGCGCGCATGCACTTCGGGATTGGCGGCATTGTCGAACTGCTGGGGAATCCAGGCACCGGGCGTCTGTGCAGCCAGTTCCTCGGCGCGGGCGATGGCGCCTTTCATGCCTTTTTCCTTGGGCGTCAGGTCGAAACTGGCGCCGTAGGCCAGCATCAGGCGGCGGCGCTCGACGCTCATGCTCTCGGGCATCACCAGGATCAGCTTGTAGCCTTTCACGGCCGCGACCATGGCAAGGCCGACACCGGTGTTGCCGGAGGTGGGCTCGATGATGGTGGCGCCAGGCTTGAGTTGGCCGGATTGTTCGGCGGCCTCGATCATGGACAGGGCAATGCGGTCCTTGATGCTGCCGCCGGGGTTGAAACGCTCGGCCTTGATCCACACCTCCTGATTGCCCGGGAACAGGCGGCTGTAGCGGATGTGCGGCGTGCGGCCGATGGTGTCGAGAACGGAACTGGCTTTCATGTTGGGTCCTTTCTGGGGCAGTCCACCGCCAGGAGCCGGTGGAGTTGTTCTTGGGAATGCTGGCATTGTGCCGGTTCTTTTATTACTTTTCATTATGAAATTACGCGCCAATATCCATGCGCTTTTCGCCTTTTCCCTCTATTGCGCAGGGATATTCGCGCAGGCAGAATGAAGCGCATGACACAGACTTCGCCAAGCCCGGTGCCGCCCGATCTGGCTGCCGAACGGGCACAGGAAAAGGCGCGCCAGTTGCGGCGCATGAAGGCCATTGCCCTGGGGGCCTTGCTGCTGGCTGTGGCCCTGCTCGCGCTCAGCCACTATTTCGGGCGGCAGGGCGCCTGGGCCTGGGTCGGTGCATTTGCCGAGGCAGCCACCGTGGGTGCGCTGGCGGACTGGTTTGCCGTGGTGGCGCTGTTCCGTCATCCCATGGGCCTGCCGATTCCACATACGGCCATCATTCCGCGCAACCAGCAGCGCATTGCCGACAATCTGGCGCATTTCGTGCGCGACAAGTTTCTGGACAAGGCGGTGCTGCTGCCGCGGATTGCAGCGTTCAATCCAGCGCAGCGCATCGGCGAGTACCTGAGCCAGCCGGAACGCGTCGCCTATCTGGCGACGCAGCTGCGCAGCTGGGCGCGCCAGTCGCTGGCGGCGCTGGACGACCCTGCCATCGAGCGCGACCTGCTGGCCATCGTCAAACGCCAGCTGCATGACTGGAATGCCGCGCCAACCGCCGCGCAACTGATGCAGCTGCTGACCCATGGCCAGCATCACCAGCGCGTGCTGAATGCGGGATTGGTCAAGGTGGCCGAGTGGGTGAGCGCACCCGAAATCCGTGGCCTGATCTCCGACAAGATGATGTCCATGGCGCGACGCGAATATCCCAAGATGACCTGGTTCACCGACAAGCTGGACCGTACCGAGGAAATCGCCGATCGCCTGGCGGACAAGCTGGCGCAGGCGCTGATCGACGAGGTGGTGGTGGTGTTGAGCGATCCCGAGCATCCGCTGCGCCTGCGTTACGGCGAGGAGGTGGCCCGCATGATGGAGCGCCTGCAGGACGAGCCCGAACTGCAGCAGAAGGTGCAGCAGTTGAAGACGCAGTTGCTGCTGCATCCTGCGCTGCAGGGCTATGTGCAGCAACTGTGGGCGCGCCTGCGTGCCTGGCTGCAGCAGGATCTGGACAGCGAGGACTCGGTGATCGCACGCCATTTCGTCCGGTATGCGCAGCAGCTGGGCGAGCGACTGCGCGATGATCCGGTCTGGCAGGATGCGGCCAACGACCAGCTGCGCATCGCCGTGGAGCATGTGGCCGACCAGTTGCGCGACATCGCTCCCGAGCATATCCGCCGCACGGTGCAGGAATGGGATGCGCGCTACATGGTGCAGGAGATCGAGCGCAGCGTGGGGCGTGATCTGCAGTTCATCCGGCTGAACGGCACGGTGATCGGCGGGTTGGCGGGTGTGGTGCTGTATGCGCTGTTCCGCTACGGGCCGGGGCTGGCTGGCTAGCGGATCAGTGCCACCAGCCGGCATGCAGGCCGGAGGCGTGCACCAGCGTGAGCACGGCCACGCTGCAGGCGGCAGCCACCAGATCATCGAACAGGATGCCCCAGCCACCGCGCCAGCCAAAGCCCTTGAAGCGCTGGTCGGCGCAGCGCACCGGTGGCGGCTTGGCGGCGTCGAAGAAGCGGAATACGGCAAAGGCAAGCGCCTGCCAGATCCAGGCGGCGGTGCTGAAGGGCTCGAGTGCCAGCGCCGGCTGCAGGATCCAGAGCACACCCCAGAATGCCACTACCTCATCCCACACGATGCTGCCGGGGTCTGCCACGCCCATGTTGCGCGCGGTGACCGTGCAGGCCCACCACCCCAGCGGGATGCCGAGCAGCACCAGCCAGCCGAGCGCCGCATGCGGCAGTACCAACTGCAGCAGCAGCCAGGCCGCCCAGGCCCAGAGCGTGCCTGCCGTGCCTGGCGCCTTCGGGCTCAGGCCGGAGCCGAAACCCAGCGCAATCCAGTGCGCAGGATGACGCAGCAGGAACGAGAGGGTGGGGCGGACTGGAGCAAGAGGTGTGGTGGACATGGCGTGGATTGTCGCAGAGCGGTAGCTCCATGAGAGACCATGAGGGGGGAATGACGCAAACCCTTCGGAAGGAATTGATGGTGCCGGTGTCAGGCCCTCAACCGAAATGGTCGAACGCCCTGGCGGCCAGGGAGTGTTGCCTGCCACCCAGATCGACAAAGCGCAGGCCCGCCTCGGTTTCCATGCGTCCGATGCGGCTGGCGCATAGCCCGCAGCGGGCCGCGGCAGCCGCGACGGCATCGCGCCGGTCCCGTGGAGCCGTAAAGACCAGTTCGTAGTCATCCCCGCCGGCCAGCGCCATCTGCAGGGCGACGTCATTCCCCAGCGTGCGCAGCGCCGGGCTGCAGGCATGCAGCAGGCCGTCCGCGCCATCCAGCGCCTGGAGCGTGGCACCCAGGCCCGAGGCCTGCATGATGTGCCCCAGGTCGCCAGTCAGTCCGTCACTCAGGTCGGCGCAGGCGCTGGCGATGCCGCGCAGCGCCAGTCCCAGGGCGATGCGGGGCTGGGGCAGCTCCAGCCGCACCCGCGTCATGTGCAGCAGGTGGTGGCGCATGCGGGGTTCGAGCGTCTGCAGGATGGCGGCAGCGGGGGGTGTGTCTCCGCGCGCCAGCTGCTGCAGTTGCAGCGCCAGGCGCGCGTCACCCAGCCCTTGCAGCGGCGCATGGCTGGCGTAGATGTCGTCGCCGGCGCTGGCGCCACTGCGCAGATGCGCGCTGCCCGGCGGCACGCTGCCAAACACCGTCAGGCTGAGGGTGAGCGGCCCGCGCGTGGTATCGCCGCCCACCAGTTCACAGCCATGGGCATCGGCCAGGGCGAACAAGCCGCTGGCAAAGGCCTCCAGCCAGGCATCGTCCACCGCCGGCAAGGCAATCGCCAGCGTGGCACCCAGCGGCTGCGCGCCGCAGGCGGCCAGGTCGCTCAGGTTCACGGCCAGGGCCTTGTGGCCCAGTGCGGCCGGATCCACGTCCTCGAAAAAATGCCGGCCGGCCACCAGCATGTCGGTGGAGATGGCCAGCTGCTCATCCGGCAAGGGGGCCAGCAGGGCGCAGTCATCCCCGATGCCGACCGTGGCATGGCGCAAGGGCGAAGGGCGGCGGAAATGGCGGTCGATCAGGGCGAATTCGCCGGAGCTGGAGGAGGCAGACATGGACAGGCAAAGAATCAGTTCCCGGCACCATACGTGCCGGAAGGGGAAGGCGTCTTGCGCTTCTTGGGAGGAAAGATGAAGCTCAGGGGAGCATGCAGCAGGCGATAGAGCAGGGCCGAGTTGATGCGGCGGCGATCCACCTGCGGCACGTTGTGCGCCGCCACGGCGGTGCGGAAGGCAAAGTAGAAGCTCACGATGACGTTGATCGGGCCCACCAGCGCGACTCCTGCCAGTGCCAGCCAGAACTCCTGCTGATGCAGCACCGGTGCACCCAGTGTAAAGGCGGCCGCAGCCAGCTGTCCCGCTGCCAGCGTCACGTGGCGTACTTCCAGTCCCAGCCCGAAGAACAGTGCAATGGCAGGGGTCAGCCCCAGCATCAGGCCGAGCGAGATATTGGCGGCAAGCCCGGAGACATGATCGCGCATCCACTGCGCCAGCCGCCGCGCCCGATCCACCCCCAGCAGGCGGCGAAAGCGCGGATGGTGCGCCATGGCCGAATCGAGCCGGTGAAACACGAACCAGTTTTCCGTCCAGCCGGCAATGATGCTGGAGGCAAACAGCAAAGCACCGGTAAAGCCGGCAAACAGCACCGTCGGGCCGAACACATCGAGCGCCCCCATGGACGCCGTGGCTGTCTTCACCGGAATCATCGGCTGCCCCAGACCGTACTGCAGGGCCGCGGAGATCAGCAGCACACAGGGCACAACGGCCAGCAGGTTGCCGACAATGGCAATCACCTGCGAGCGGATCAGGTGCGAGACTTCGTCGACAAAGGCATCGACCGCATTGGGCTGGTCCATGGCCTTGAGTCGTGCCGCCAGGGCGGGCGCCGTCACCGCCGGCTGCTTGGTAGCAATCGTCCAGTGCAATAGCTGGATCAGCACGAAGATCAGCGCGTAGTTGATCCCGGCGACCAGCCCGCTCCAGAAGATCGACAGCGCCAGCGTCCCGATCAGGAACTTGAACCAGACGGCAAAGCCCATGGCAAAGCCGCCTCCCAGGGCATGGCCCAGCATCACGCGCCACTCGCGGAAGTTGCGCGTGATATAGGTTTCGCCGCTTTCGGCATGGCGCTCGGCCACCTTGGCGGCCGTCAGGTGGGAGCTGCTGCGGATCAGGTTGCGCACGCTGCGCCGCTCCTGTCCCACCATGATCAGACGGGCCACCAGCCGTGCCGTCGAATGCGCCGGGTTCTGGCTGAACAGGCAGTCCAGCAATTCGTTCACGCGCTGCACGCGGTCGC
This sequence comes from Brachymonas denitrificans, assembly GCF_907163135.1. NCBI lineage: Bacteria > Pseudomonadati > Pseudomonadota > Betaproteobacteria > Burkholderiales > Comamonadaceae > Allobrachymonas > Allobrachymonas denitrificans. The sequence continues at coordinate 37,494 of NZ_CAJQUA010000001.1, forward strand.
GCATCTGGCGCAGGCGGAACACGATGCCCACCGACACCCCTTGCTCGGCCAGATGGGCATACACCGTTCCCGCTGCGCGCCGGCAGTGGGCCAACTGTTCGCGCAGCAGTTCGGTCGCCGCCAGTGTTTCTGGGTGCTTCAGGCCGTGGATGCCGAGCTGTCGCGTCCAGGCATCCATGCTGTGCGCCAGATCATGAAAGGCGTGCTGCGTGTCGGCGTCATCGGCCATGCGCATGCGGATCTCGCTGGCGAAGCCGGTGGCGCCGATCTGGCTCACGCTGTACATGATGGCCTCGATCAACTCGTTCTGCCAGTAGCTGGCCACCGGCTGGCCCCAGGCGCTGGCCGTGGTGGCCAGCACGATGTGGGGCGGCGGGCTGACAGGCTCCCGGGCCGGCTCTTCCCACAGGCCGGGTTGCATTTCGAGCGCGGGCGGCCCCTGTTCCGGGGAGGCAAACAGCAGGCGCTGCGCATGCTGCAGCGTGGCCGGGTCGACGGCGCGAATCCACTGCGCATCGAAGGCCTGCGGAAACAACAGGTGGAACAGCTGCGACAGATCCGTGGTCTCCGGCGTTGGCGGCAGCCACTTGCGCAGCAGCCGGTGCCCCAGCTCGCTGGCAAACGCCGTGCGCGGCGCAAAGCCGTAATCCGCCAGCAGGGGGGTGGCATCCACATGCGTGATGAACTGCTGCCACCAGGCGCGCCAGCGCGGCGGCCAGTCCGGCATGCGGCCGACGGCTGCCAGAATCTGGCGCACGCGACCCACGGCCGCCTGCACATCCTGCGCATCGCCGCGAATCCATTCCAGCACGTCATGCAGCCACAGATGCCGCTCCACCTGGTCGGCATCCGGGTCGATGCGGCCAAGCAGGGCCTCGATCTCGATCTTGCGTGCTGCCATGCAGTCTCAATGCAGGGTGTGGGACTGCACCGGCGTGGAGCCGCCCTCGGGTGCCACCAGCGCAAACGGACCGATGGGCGCCTCGAAACGCTCGCCATCCACGGCCACGCAGAAATAGCTGCCACGCATTACGCCATGCGAGGTACGCAGCGGCGTGCCACTACTGTACTCGAACTTCTCGCCCGGCTTGAGCACCGGCTGGTAGCCCACCACTGCCAGGCCCTTTACCTGCTCCTCGCGCCCCTCGCCATCGGTGATGATCCAGTGGCGCGACACCACCTGCGCTGCCACCCGGCCCGTATTCGTGATCGTCACGTGATAGGCGAACACATAGCGATCGGCCGCCGGCTCTGACTCATCGGGCAGGTATTCCGGGCGGACCTCCACGGTCAGCTGGTAATCGGCATCGGGCGGGGTAGTGGTGAAATCTGGCATGGGCGCTATGGTAGCGGCAAAGCCTGACAGTCGTGCCGGACGCCCCCGCGATGCGCGACAATACCGGTCATGACCACCTACCGCATCGCCCCCTCCATCCTCTCGGCCGACTTTGCCCGTCTGGGCGAAGAGGTCCGCAACGTGATTGCCGCCGGCGCCGACTGGATCCATTTCGACGTGATGGACAACCATTACGTGCCCAACCTCACCTTCGGCCCCATGATCTGCCAGGCCATCAAGCCGCACGCCGTCACGCCCGACGGCAAGCCGGTGCCGATGGACGTGCACATGATGGTGCAGCCGGTCGATGCGCTGGCCCAGGCCTTCGCCCAGGCTGGCGCCGACCTGATCAGCTTCCATCCTGACGCCAGCAGCCACGTGCACCGCAGCATCCAGGCCATCAAGGGCGCCGGCTGCCAGGCGGGGCTGGTATTCAACCCGGCCGAGCCACTCGACGTGCTCGACTGGGTCATTGACGATATCGACCTGATCCTGCTGATGAGCGTCAACCCCGGCTTCGGCGGCCAGAGCTTCATCGACAGTGCGCTGCGCAAGATCGAGGCCGTGCGCAAGCGCATCGACGCCTGCGGCAAGGATATCCGGCTGGAGGTGGATGGCGGCATCAAGGCCGACAACATCCGCCGCGTGGCCGATGCCGGCGCCGACACCTTCGTGGCAGGCAGCGCCATCTTCGGCAAGCCCGACTACGCCGCCGTCATCGCCGACATGCGCAAGGCGCTGGCATGAGCGCGGACGTGCCGATGCCGTCCGTTTCCGCCACGAAACCTGCCACCGCCGTCCGCCTGCGCTGGCCCGGTGCCACGCAGGCGCTGGAAGTGCAGGCCGCCATGGTCGATCTGGACGGCACCATGGTCGACACCCTGGGCGATTTCGAGGTCGCGCTCAATCGCATGCTGGCCGAACTGCAGCTGCCGCCGGTGTCGCGCGACTTCATCAGCCGCACGGTCGGCAAGGGCTCCGAGCACCTGATCCGCAGCGTGCTGGCCGAGCAGATGCGCCAGGCCAGCCTGACCGCCTGCGACAGCAGCTGTCCCGCCACGCAGCCGGAAGCGCGTTATGAACAGGCCTGGCGCTCTTACCAGCGGTACTACGGCGTGATCAACGGCCAGTTTGCCGAGCCCTTCGCCGGTGTGCGCGAAGGCTTGCAGGCCCTGTATGCCGCCGGACTGCCCATGGCCTGCCTCACCAACAAGCCGCAGGCCCACGCCGAAGCGCTGCTCGAGGCGCTCGACCTGCGCCAGTACTTCCGCGTGGTGTTCGGTGGCGATGCCTTCCCGCGCAAGAAGCCCGATCCCATGCCCCTGCTCGAAACCGCCCGCGCACTCGGCACCGTGCCGGCTGTCACCCTGATGCTGGGCGACTCCAGCAACGACGCGCAAGCCGCACATGCTGCCGGCTGCCCGGTGCTGCTGCTGAGCTATGGCTACAACCATGGCCAGCCCGTGCGTGAAGTGCCGGCGGACGGCTATCTGGACAGTCTGATGGAGCTTGTGGTGGTGCCCCATGCTGCGGCGTAATGCGGCCGGCAGCCACCCAGCCAACCAGCGACTGCCAGGAGCGCCGACCACGGCACACACGGTTGCGGGAAAGCACCGCTGCATTGCGACAAAAAGTTTGCTAGACTGATCTAATGTTCATTCATCGAAACACCACCACAGGTTGCAGTGACCGGGGAGCCTGGCCCTGGCGTCCCTGCCATGCCTTTGGCGCGGCCTGAGCCGCGCCGGTGTTTCCTGCCCGATCCTGCCAAGGCCAGCGCAGACGGGCGCCATCCTCCGGGGCTGGCTGTCATCGTGGTGCACGATGCAGCCGCTAGCATGCAAGGCGATCTGCGCCTGCCTGCCGGTGTGCGCAACAGCCCCCAGCACAAGGTGAATCCTTCATGATGACTGAACTCGAATTCAACAGCCTGGTCGCCCAGGGTTACAACCGCATCCCGCTCATGCTCGAGGCCTTTGCCGACCTCGAGACACCGCTTTCCCTCTACCTCAAGCTGGCCCACGCCGAATATGGCGGCAGCAACAGCTTTCTGCTCGAATCGGTGGTGGGCGGCGAACGCTTCGGCCGCTACAGCTTCATCGGCCTGCCGGCGCGCACGCTGCTGCGTGCGACCGGCTTCGGCGCCGAAGCGAAAACCGAGGTCGTCACCGACGGCCAGGTGGTCGAAACCGCCACCGGCAATCCACTCGACTTCATTGCCAGCTACCAGCAGCGTTTCAAGGTCGCGCTGCGCCCGGGCATGCCGCGCTTCTGCGGCGGCCTGGCCGGCTATTTCGGCTACGACGCCGTGCGCTACATCGAGAAAAAGCTCGAAGCCTCCTGTCCGCCCGACGAACTCGGCACGCCCGACATCCTGCTGCTGCAATGCGAGGAAGTCGCAGTGATCGACAACCTTTCCGGCAAGCTCTACCTGCTGGTCTACATCGATCCCAAGCAGCCCGAAGCCTTCAACCGCGGCAAGCTGCGCCTGCGTGAACTCAAGGACCGCCTGGCCCAGCCCGCCATCGCGCCGCCCGCCGGCATCTTCAAGAGCGAGCCGATCGAGCGCAACTTTGCCAAGGACGACTACCTCGCTGCCGTGCAGCGCGCCAAGGACCTGATCGCCGCCGGCGACTTCATGCAGGTCCAGGTCGGCCAGCGTCTGAAAAAGCGCTTCGCCGCGCACCCGCTCAACCTGTACCGTGCGCTGCGCTCGCTCAACCCGAGCCCCTACATGTACTACTACCACTTCGGCGATTTCCAGGTGGTAGGTGCCTCGCCCGAAATCCTGGTGCGGCACGAGCATGCGTCAGACGGCACGCAAACCCTCACCATCCGCCCGCTCGCCGGCACCCGCCCGCGCGGTGCCACGCCCGAGGCCGATCTGGCGGCTGAACAGGAACTGGTCAACGATCCCAAGGAGCGCGCCGAGCACGTCATGCTGATCGACCTGGCGCGCAACGACATCGGCCGCATCGCCACCACGGGCTCGGTGCAGGTCACCGAAGCCTTCGTGGTCGAGCGCTACAGCCACGTGATGCATATCGTGAGCAACGTGCAGGGCACGCTGCAGGACGGCATGAGCAATATGGACGTGCTGCGCGCCACCTTCCCGGCCGGCACGCTCACCGGTGCGCCCAAGGTGCACGCGATGGAGCTGATCGACGAGCTCGAACCCGTCAAGCGCGGCATCTATGGCGGCGCCTGCGGTTACCTGAGCTATGCCGGCGACATGGACGTGGCCATCGCCATCCGCACCGCCATCGTCAAGGACGGCATGCTGTACGTGCAGGCCTCCGCCGGAGTGGTCGCCGACAGCATTCCCGAGATGGAGTGGAAAGAAACCGAACACAAGTCGCGCGCCCTGATGCGCGCGGCCGAACTGGTCGAGGAGGGCCTGCAATGAGCGACAAGACCAAGGTCCTGATGGTGGACAACTACGACAGCTTCACTTACAACATTGTTCAGTATTTCGGCGAGCTGGGCGCCGAGGTGATCGTGCACCGCAACGACGAAATCACGCTGGAGCAACTCGATGCACTCTTCCAGCAAGGCGCGTTCGACCGCCTCTGCATCTCGCCCGGCCCCTGTTCGCCGAACGAGGCAGGCGTGTCCGTCCCGGCGATCCAGCACTTCGCCGGCAAGCTGCCCATTCTTGGCGTCTGTCTCGGCCACCAGTCCATTGGCGCAGCTTTCGGCGGCACCATCATCCGTGCGCAGGAGTTGATGCACGGCAAGACCAGCGTCATCACCACCACGCAGACCGGCGTGTTCCGCAACCTGCCGCGCCGTTTCACCGTCAACCGCTACCACTCGCTGTCGATCGAACGCGCCAGCCTGCCGGCAGAGCTGGAAATCACCGCCTGGACCGACGACGGCGAAATCATGGGCGTGCGCCACAGGACGCTGGACATCGAAGGCGTCCAGTTCCACCCCGAAAGCATATTGACCGAGCACGGCCACGCCATGCTCAAGAATTTCCTGGAGCGAGCATGATCAAGCCAGTCCACATCACCCCGCAGGAAGCCCTGCAGCGCACCATCGAACACCGCGAAATCTTCCATGACGAGATGCTGAGCCTGATGCGCCAGATCATGACCGGAGAAATTTCGCCGGTCATGACGGCCGCAATCATGACCGGCCTGCGCGTGAAAAAGGAAACTATCGGCGAGATCAGCGCGGCCGCCAAGGTCATGCGCGAGTTCTCCAGCAAGGTGCAGATCGACGACAAGACGCATCTGGTCGACATCGTCGGCACCGGCGGCGACGGCGCCCAGACCTTCAACATCTCCACCTGCGCCATGTTCGTGGCGGCGGCCGCCGGTGCGCGCATCAGCAAGCATGGCGGGCGCAGCGTCAGCAGCAAGTCGGGCAGCGCCGACGTGATCGAGGCACTGGGTGCCAGCTTGGACATGACGCCGGCCGACATCGCGCGCAGCGTGCAGGAAACCGGCATCGGCTTCATGTTCGCGCCCAACCACCATCCCGCCATGATGCACGTGGCCCCGGTGCGGCGCGAACTGGGCGTGCGCACCATTTTCAACATTCTCGGCCCGCTCACCAACCCGGCCGATGCCCCCAACATCCTGATGGGCGTCTTCCACGCCGACCTGGTCGGCATCCAGGTGCGCGTGCTGGAAAAGCTGGGTGCGGAACACGCCATCGTGGTCTATGGCCGCGACAACCTGGACGAGATCAGCCTGGGCGCCGCCACCCTGGTGGGCGAACTCAGGAACGGCGTGGTGACCGAGTACGAGATCCACCCCGAAGACTTTGGCCTGACCATGCGCAGCACGCGTGCCCTGCAGGTGAAAACGCCCGAGGAGTCGCGCCAGATGCTGGTTGGCGTGCTGGAGGGGCAGGAGGGCGCGCCACGCGACGTGGTGCTGATGAACGCCGGCATGGCGCTGTACGCTGCCAACGTGGCCGAAAGCATGGAGCAGGGCATCGAAATGGCGCGCAAGGCGATCGATTCCGGCGCCGCCCGCGCCAGGCTCGACCAGTTCGTCAAGCTCAGCTGCGAACTGTCCAAGGTGCTGTAAGCATGCCGGCCTGGATGCAGGCCGATGGCGCCTGGATCGCCTTTGCGGTCACTGCCATCACCATTGTGGCCGCCATCGTCATGCACCGGGTCATCCTCAAGGTGCTGCATACGCCGCCACCTGATTCTCCCGAAGAACCCGACAAGAACTAGACATGTCCGATATCCTGCAGAAAATCGTTTCCGTCAAGCATGAAGAGGTGGCGGCCGCCCTCAAGAAGAAATCGCTGGCCGAGATGCGTGCCGATGCCGAAAGCCGCGTGCTCACGCGCGACTTTGCCGGCGCCATGCGCGCGAAGATCGCGGCCGGCCAGCCCGCCATCATTGCCGAAGTGAAGAAGGCCAGCCCGTCCAAGGGGATCATCCGCGAGGACTTCATTCCGGCCGACATCGCACAGAGCTATGCGGAGGGCGATGGCAAGCTCTCCGCCGCCTGCCTGTCGGTACTGACCGACCGCCAGTTCTTCCAGGGCAGCAACGACTACCTCAAGCAGGCCCGCGCCAGCTGCGACCTGCCCGTGCTGCGCAAGGACTTCATGGTGGACCCCTACCAGATCTACGAGGCGCGCAGCATTGGTGCCGATTGCATCCTGTTGATTGCCGCCTGCCTGGATGATGCGCAGATGCGCGACTTCGCCCGCATCGCGCACGACCTGGACATGGCGGTGCTGGTCGAGGTGCATGACGAGGCCGAAATGGAACGTGCGCGCAAGGTGGCCGCCGAGGCGCGCCAGCCCGACAAGCTGCTGCTCGGCGTCAACAATCGCAACCTGCGCACCTTCGAAGTCGACATCCAGACAACGATTCGCCTCAGGCAGGGGCTGCCGGCAGAACAGCTGCTGGTTGCCGAAAGCGGCATCCAGACGCGTGAAGACGTGCAAGTGTTGCGCGAAGCCGGCATCCAGGCCTTTCTGGTGGGAGAAAGTTTCATGCGGGCCGAAGAACCGGGGCTGGCTCTGGCACAATTGTTTGCCTGACGCGAACGCCACGTGTCACTGCGACAAGCGATGATTCCGAAAAAATTCGGAATGCTTGTAAAAACGCCGAAAACCGTGGCATAATTCGAGTCTTGCTGTGGAGAGGTGGCCGAGTGGTTAATGGCAGCAGACTGTAAATCTGCCCTCTTACGAGTACGCTGGTTCGAATCCAGCCCTCTCCACCACGGTTTTGATGCAGAGTGCGGCGCTGCCGCGGCTTGAGGGTTAGGCTCTGGCGCCATCAAGTGCGCGGGAGTAGTTCAATGGTAGAACCTTAGCCTTCCAAGCTAATGACGCGGGTTCGATTCCCGTCTCCCGCTCCAGACGGTCTGCGGCAAAGCTGTTTCCAGTGCGAATTTCGCCCATGTGGCTCAGTGGTAGAGCACTCCCTTGGTAAGGGAGAGGTCGCGGGTCCGATTCCCGCCATGGGCACCATTCATGGCTTGTGCTAGCATGCCGTGGTTTCTTACCTCAACACACACTAGTTTTTCGGAGTCGAAAAAATGGCCAAGGAAAAGTTTGAACGGACCAAGCCGCACGTGAACGTCGGCACGATCGGTCACGTGGACCACGGCAAGACCACTCTGACTGCGGCAATCGCCACGGTGCTGTCCAAGAAGTTCGGCGGCGAAGCCAAGGACTACAGCCAGATCGACAACGCGCCTGAAGAGAAGGCCCGCGGCATTACCATCAACACCTCGCACGTCGAGTACGAGACGGCCAACCGCCACTACGCGCACGTTGACTGCCCCGGCCACGCCGATTACGTGAAGAACATGATTACCGGTGCTGCCCAGATGGACGGCGCCATCCTGGTGTGCTCCGCCGCTGACGGCCCGATGCCACAGACGCGTGAACACATCCTGCTGAGCCGCCAGGTGGGCGTGCCCTACATCATCGTGTTCCTGAACAAGTGCGACATGGTCGATGACGCCGAGCTGCTGGAACTGGTCGAGATGGAAGTGCGCGAACTGCTGAGCAAGTACGACTTCCCCGGCGACGACACCCCGATCATCAAGGGTTCCGCCAAGCTGGCGCTGGAAGGCGACACGGGCGAGCTGGGCGAAGGCGCCATCATGCAGCTGGCCGAGGCGCTGGACTCCTACATCCCTGCTCCCGAGCGTGCTGTTGACGGCGCGTTCCTGATGCCGGTGGAAGACGTGTTCTCCATCTCCGGCCGCGGTACCGTGGTGACCGGTCGCGTCGAGCGCGGCATCATCAAGGTCGGCGAGGAAATCGAGATCGTCGGTATCAAGGAAACCCAGAAGACGACCTGCACGGGCGTGGAAATGTTCCGCAAGCTGCTGGACCAGGGCCAGGCTGGCGACAACGTCGGTATCCTGCTGCGCGGCACCAAGCGTGAAGACGTCGAGCGCGGCCAGGTGCTGTGCAAGCCGGGTTCCATCAAGCCGCACACGCACTTCACCGCCGAGGTGTACGTGCTGTCCAAGGACGAAGGTGGCCGTCACACGCCGTTCTTCAACAACTACCGTCCCCAGTTCTACTTCCGTACGACTGACGTGACCGGCGCGATCGAGCTGCCGGCCGACAAGGAAATGGTGATGCCGGGTGACAACGTGTCGATCACCGTGAAGCTGATCGCCCCGATCGCCATGGAAGAAGGTCTGCGCTTCGCCATCCGCGAAGGCGGCCGTACCGTCGGTGCCGGCGTGGTTGCCAAGATCATCGAATAAGGTGATTCGTAGGGGTATAGCTCAATTGGCAGAGCGTCGGTCTCCAAAACCGAAGGTTGGGGGTTCGATTCCCTCTGCCCCTGCCACATGATATGTGGTAAATAGGTAAAGCCCGCTTCACGCGGGCTTTACTGTCTTGTCTTTCTGGGCTACAATATTTGGCTTCGCCTCTAGAAGGCTTGCCACGCGCATCTGCTTGCGCGCTGCGCCCGAATCCAGGAAAAGTGGAATTGCCTCATGGCTACATCTCAGGTTGAAACGGTCACCACAGGTGCCGACAAGGCCAAGCTCGCAGTGGCTGTGCTGCTGGTGCTGGCAGGCTTCGTTGCCTATTTCATGCTTGCTCCGCAGGGTGTGTATGCCCAGTGGGGTGCGCTGCTGGTCGGCGTGCTGGCTGGCGTGGCGGTGTTCCTGCAGTCCGCTGCAGGCAAGGGGCTGGTCGGCTTCGGCCGTGAATCCTCGCGCGAGCTGCGCAAGGTGGTATGGCCCACCCGCAAGGAGGCAACGCAGACCACCATGTTCGTGTTTGCGTTTGCGCTGGTGATGTCGCTGTTCCTGTGGCTGACGGACAAGACCCTGGAATGGGTGTTGTACAGCCTGGTGCTGGGCTGGAGGTAATGCATGTCTGAAAACCAAATGCTGGAAGCAGCTGCCAATCCCGATTTCCGCTGGTACGTCGTGCAGGCGTATTCCGGCATGGAGCGCGCCGTCGAGCGCAATATCCGGGAGCGCATTGCGCGTGCGGGCATGGAAGAGAAATTCGGCCGCATCCTGGTGCCGACCGAAGAAGTGGTCGAAGTCAAGAACGGCCAGAAGAAAACGACCGAGCGCAAGTTCTTTCCGGGCTATGTGCTGGTCGAGATGATCATGGACGACGATGCCTGGCACCTGGTCAAGCAGACCAGCAAGGTCACGGGTTTCGTTGGTGGTGCGCGCAACCGTCCCACGCCGATTTCCCAGGCCGATGTGCAGAAGATCGTCAGCCAGATGCAGGAAGGCAGCGAGAAGCCGCGCCACAAGGTGGAATTCGAAGTGGGCGAGATGGTGCGCGTCAAGGAAGGTCCGTTTGCGGACTTCAACGGCAGCATCGAGGAAGTCAACTACGAGAAGAACAAGCTGCGCGTGTCGGTCACGATCTTTGGTCGCGCTACGCCGGTCGAGCTGGAGTTTTCCCAGATCGAGAAGACCTGAGCGGTCTGAGTCATTTTCGGGTGCTGCGTTCCTGATCCGCGCAGCACCGTCATTCCAGGATCTTTAACCCCCGGGGAGCCTGCAAACACAGGCGTTACAACCCGCAAGGAGAAATAGCATGGCGAAGAAAATCGTCGGCTTTATCAAGCTGCAAGTGCCGGCTGGCAAAGCCAACCCGTCGCCGCCGATCGGTCCCGCTCTGGGCCAGCGCGGTCTGAACATCATGGAATTCTGCAAGGCGTTCAACGCCCAGACCCAGGGCGTCGAGCCCGGTCTGCCGCTGCCGGTGGTGATTACCGCCTTCGCGGACAAGAGCTTCACGTTCATCATCAAGACCCCTCCGGCTGCCACGCTGATCAAGAAGGCAATCAAGCTGGACAAGGGCTCCGCCAAGCCGCATACCGACAAGGTTGGCAAGATCACCCGCGAACAGCTGGAAGAAATCGCCAAGACCAAGATGAAGGATCTGACTGCTGCCGATCTGGACGCCGCCGTGCGTACCATCGCTGGCTCCGCCCGTTCCATGGGCGTGACTGTGGAGGGTGTGTGAGATGGCCAAGCTGACCAAGAAACAGAAAGCCCTCGAGGGCAAGGTGGAAGCCACCAAGCTGTACGCCATCGCTGACGCGCTGGCTCTGGTGAAAGAGTGCGCCAACGCCAAGTTCGATGAGTCCATCGACGTGGCCGTGCAACTGGGCGTGGACGCCAAGAAATCCGACCAGGTGGTGCGTGGCGCCGTCGTGATGCCCAACGGCACCGGCAAGACCAAGCGCGTTGCCGTGTTCGCCCAGGGCGCCAAGGCTGAAGAAGCCAAGGCCGCTGGCGCCGACGTGGTGGGCATGGACGACCTGGCTGCCGAAGTCAAGGCCGGCAACATGCCGTTCGACGTTGTCATCGCCGCTCCCGACGCCATGCGCGTGGTGGGTACGCTGGGCCAGATCCTGGGCCCGCGCGGCCTGATGCCGAACCCCAAGGTCGGCACCGTGACTCCCGATGTTGCTACCGCCGTCAAGAACGCCAAGGCTGGCCAGGTCCAGTTCCGCGTCGACAAGGCCGGCATCATCCACGGCACCATCGGCCGTCGTTCCTTCGACAACGAGAAGCTGCAGGGCAACCTGCTGGCGCTGATCGAGGCCCTGAACAAGGCCAAGCCGGCTTCCAGCAAGGGTGTCTACCTGCGCAAGGTGGCTGTGTCCTCTACCATGGGTGTGGGCGTTCGCGTCGATACCCAGTCCCTGACGGCTTAAGCGCCAGGGCGAAGAATCTGCGCCGGGCAACCGGCGCATGTGGTGGGTCGCGGCGGGCTGCAAAGTCTGCTGCGGGTCATCCAAGACCGTTGGCGTGCCGGCAGTTGTGGCACTTAATTCACCAGCCAACGCAGATGGCGATCCCGCACCCGAAGGTTAGCGCGGTGCAGGCGGCAAGCCTGCATCGCACCTGAAAGTGAGTTGGTCGCTGCAACAAGGGCGTGCGCAGGGATATTCCCGGTGCACATATTAAGGAGTAGATCTTGAGTCTCAATCGCAGTGAGAAAGAAGCGGTCATCAACGAAGTGACCGAACTCGCCGCTAAAGCTCAAACGCTCGTGATGGCGGAATACCGTGGCATCACGGTGGCCCAGATGACCGAGCTGCGCAACCAGGCACGCAGCAACGGCGTGACGCTGAGCGTGTTGAAGAACACGCTGGCTCGCCGTGCAGTGGCTGGCAGCAGCTTTGAATCGGCCGCCGAGCAGATGACCGGTCCGCTGATCTATGGCTTTTCCGAAGACGCAGTTGCCGCCGCCAAGGTGGTAGCCGAGTTCGCCAAGACCAACGACAAGCTGGTCATCCGTGGCGGCGTGTACGACGGCAAGGCTCTGGATGCCAACGGCGTTAAGCAACTGGCCAGCATTCCTACCAAGGAAGTCCTGCTGTCCCAGCTGTGTGGCTTGCTCATGTCGCCCGTTTCGCGCACTGCGCGCGTGCTGGCGGCTCTGGCAGAGAAAAAAGGCGAAGTGGCTGCTGCCTAAGGCGCAGGCGTTCGTCCAACCAATTCATTTTTTAGGATAAACAAAATGGCATTCGATAAAGACGCATTTTTGACCGCCCTGGACACGATGTCGGTCATGGAACTCAACGAGCTGGTGAAAGCCATCGAAGAGAAGTTTGGCGTGAGCGCAGCTGCCATGGCTGCTCCCGCTGCTGGTGGCGCTGCTGGCGGCGCTGCTGCTGCTGAAGAAAAGACCGATTTCGATCTGGTCCTGACCGAAGCTGGCGCCCAGAAGGTTGGCGTCATCAAGGTGGTGCGCGAAATCACCGGCCTGGGCCTGAAAGAAGCCAAGGACCTGGTGGACGGCGCTCCCAAGACCATCAAGGAAGCCATGCCCAAGGCCGACGCAGAAGCCGCTCAGAAGAAGCTGGTGGAAGCTGGCGCCAAGGCAGAACTCAAGTAATTGGGTTTTTCCGGGGCTGGAACGCCTGCAAGGGTGTTCCAGCCTTTGGTGTTTCTGTCTTGCGGCGGATTTGCAGTACGAAATCCCCGCGAGGCAGCCAGAACACACCTTCAAGCGCAGCCTGCACCAGGCTCAACAAGGATGTGCTTGAACGTGTCTTCTGTTCCCGATGGCGGAAGACCCTTGGTTCGGGTTGCGTGCAACGCGCAACCGTCTGCCAATGGCTGGTAGGGGCCAGCCACCAAGCTTTGCCGGGCAAGCGCAGCCCGGTCCCACATTCGAGGAAAGACTGAGGACAAAGTCCTTGCCGCCCACGTCTTCACCTGGAGAGTTCATGTCTTACACGTATACCGAACGCAAACGCATCCGCAAGAGTTTCGGCAGCCGCGACAGCGTGCTGAAGATCCCGTATCTGCTGCAAATGCAGCGTGACGCCTACACGGCGTTCCTGCAGAAGGATGTGCCACCCCAGAAACGCAAGCCGGAAGGCCTGCAGGCCGCGTTCGAATCGGCATTCCCCATTGTCTCCCACAATGGCTATGTCGAGATGAAGTTCATCGAGTACAACCTGGCCAAGCCCGCGTTCGACGTGCGCGAGTGCCAGACGCGTGGCCTGAGCTTCGGCTCCGCCGTGCGTGCCCGCGTGCAGCTGATCATCTATGATCGCGACGCATCCACCGCCCAGTCCAAGGTGGTGAAGGAAGTGAAGGAGCAGGAAGTCTACATGGGCGAAGTGCCCTTGATGACGGACAAGGGTTCCTTCATCATCAACGGTACCGAGCGCGTCATCGTGTCGCAGCTGCACCGTTCGCCCGGCGTGTTCTTCGAACACGACAAGGGCAAGACGCACAGCTCGGGCAAGCTGCTGTTCAGCGCGCGCATCATTCCCTACCGCGGCTCCTGGCTGGACTTCGAATTCGATCCGAAGGACATCCTGTACTTCCGCGTCGACCGCCGCCGCAAGATGCCGGTCACCATCCTGCTCAAGGCCATCGGCCTGAACCCCGAGCAGATTCTGGCCAACTTCTTCGTGAACGACCATTTCCGCCTGATGGACAGCGGTGCCCAGATGGAACTGGTGCCGGAGCGTCTGAAGGGTGAAGTCGCCCGTTTCGACATCACGGACAAGGACGGCAAGGTCATCGTCGCCAAGGACAAGCGCATCACCGCGCGCCACATCCGTGAGCTGGAAGCCGGCAATACCAGCCACGTCAGCGTGCCCGAGGATTTCCTGCTTGGCCGCGTGGTCGCGAACAACATCATCGACGAAGAAACCGGCGAGATCATCGCCAAGGCCAACGACGAACTGACCGAAGCGCTGCTGAAGAAGCTGCGTGAAGCCGGCGTGCAGGACATCGCCGCCATCTTCACCAACGAGCTGGACCAGGGCGCCTACATCAGCCAGACCCTGCGCACCGACGACACGGCCGACGAGTTCGCCGCGCGCGTCGCCATCTACCGCATGATGCGCCCCGGCGAGCCGCCGACCGAAGACGCCGTGCAGGCGCTGTTCCACCGCCTGTTCTACAGCGAGGACAGCTACGATCTGTCGCGCGTGGGCCGCATGAAGTTCAACGCCCGCATCGGCCGCGACGAGGCCGAAGGCGCCATGGTGCTGTCCAACGAGGACATCATGGCCGTGGTCAAGACGCTGGTCGACCTGCGCAACGGCCGTGGCGAAGTCGACGACATCGACCACCTGGGCAACCGCCGCGTGCGCTGTGTGGGCGAGCTGGCCGAGAACCAGTTCCGCACCGGTCTGGCGCGTATCGAGAAGGCCGTGAAGGAGCGTCTGGGCCAGGCCGAGCAAGAGCCGCTGATGCCGCACGACCTGATCAACTCCAAGCCGATTTCTGCGGCCCTGAAGGAGTTCTTCGGTGCCTCCCAGCTGAGCCAGTTCATGGACCAGACCAACCCGCTGTCCGAGATCACGCACAAGCGCCGTGTCTCCGCACTGGGCCCGGGTGGCCTGACGCGCGAGCGCGCCGGCTTCGAGGTGCGTGACGTGCACGTGACGCACTACGGCCGCGTCTGCCCGATCGAAACGCCGGAAGGTCCGAACATCGGTCTGATCAACTCGCTGGCGCTGTATGCCCAGCTGAACGAATACGGCTTCATCGAGACCCCGTACCGCCGCGTGGTGGACTGCAAGGTGACCGACCAGGTCGACTACCTGTCTGCCATCGAGGAAGGCAAGTACATCATTGCCCAGGCCAACGCCACGCTGGACGAGGAAGGCCGCCTGACGGGCGAGCTGGTGTCCGCCCGCGAAAAGGGTGAATCCGTGCTGGTCGATCCGACCGAAGTGCAGTACATGGACGTGTCCCCCGCGCAGATCGCCTCCGTGGCGGCCGCGCTGGTGCCGTTCCTGGAGCACGATGACGCGAACCGTGCCCTGATGGGCGCCAACATGTCGCGCCAGGCTGTGCCTGTGCTGCGTCCCGAGAAGCCCATGGTGGGTACCGGCATCGAGCGCGTGGCCGCGGTCGACTCCGGCACCGTGGTGACGGCCCAGCGCGGCGGCGTGGTCGATTATGTCGACGCCACCCGCATCGTGGTGCGTGTCAACGACAACGAAGCCGTGGCCGGCGAAGTGGGCGTGGACATCTACAACCTGATCAAGTACCAGCGTTCCAACCAGAACACCAACATCCACCAGCGCCCGATCGTCAAGCGCGGCGACGTGCTGGCCAAGGGTGACGTGATTGCCGACGGCGCTTCGACCGACCTGGGCGAGATCGCCATCGGCCAGAACATGCTGATCGCGTTCATGCCCTGGAACGGCTACAACTTCGAGGACTCGATCCTGATCAGCGAGCGCGTGGTGGCCGATGACCGCTACACCTCCATCCACATCGAGGAATTGGTGGTGATGGCGCGCGACACCAAGCTGGGTGCCGAGGAAATCACGCGTGATATCCCGAACCTGAGCGAAGTGCAGCTGAACCGTCTGGACGACTCCGGCATCATCTACGTGGGCGCGGAAGTGAACCCCGGCGACGTGCTGGTGGGCAAGGTCACACCCAAGGGCGAGACCACGCTGACGCCGGAAGAGAAGCTGCTGCGTGCGATCTTCGGCGAGAAGGCTTCCGACGTGAAGGACACCTCGCTGCGTGTGGACCAGGGTTCCAGCGGCACCGTGATCGACGTGCAGGTGTTCACCCGCGAAGGCATCCAGCGCGACAAGCGCGCCCAGCAGATCATCGACGACGAGCTGAAGCGTTTCCGCCTGGACCTGAACGACCAGATGCGAATCGTGGAAGCCGATGCCATGGACCGTCTGCGCAAGATCCTGATCGGCAAGACTGCCAACGGCGGCCCGCAGAAGCTGGCCCGTGGCAGCACGATCGAGGCTGCCTACCTGGATGGCCTGGACAAGTACCACTGGTTCGACATCCGTCCGGCCGACGAATCCGTTGCCGACCAGCTGGAAAGCATCAAGAAATCGCTGGAAGCCACGCGCCACAATTTCGACCTGGCGTTCGAAGAGAAGCGCAAGAAGCTGACCCAGGGCGACGAGCTGCCCGCCGGCGTGCTGAAGATGGTCAAGGTCTACCTGGCCGTCAAGCGCCGTCTGCAGCCGGGTGACAAGATGGCTGGCCGTCACGGCAACAAGGGTGTGGTCTCCAAGATCCTGCCGGTCGAAGACATGCCCTACATGGCCGATGGCACGCCGTGCGACATCGTGCTGAACCCGCTGGGCGTGCCCTCGCGCATGAACATCGGCCAGGTGCTGGAAGTGCACCTGGGCTGGGCCGGCAAGGGCATCGGCCAGCACATTGGCGACATGCTGCAGGCAAATGCCAAGGCCGCCGAAGTGCGCCAGTACCTGGAAGACGTGTACAACCGCTCGGGCCGCAAGGAAAACCTGGCCAAGCTGTCTGACGACGAGCTGATGGGCATGGCGAAGAACCTGACGGGCGGCATGCCGTTCGCCACGCCGGTGTTCGACGGTGCGTCCGAGCAGGAAATCCGCGACATGCTGAAGGTCGCCTATTCCGACGAGGAAGCGAAGGCCAAGGGCCTGACCGAAAGCCGTACCCAGGCCTGGCTGCACGACGGCCGTACCGGCGAGCGTTTCGAGCGCCCGACCACCATCGGCTACATGCACTACCTGAAGCTGCACCACCTGGTGGACGACAAGATGCACGCCCGCTCGACCGGTCCGTACTCGCTGGTGACGCAGCAGCCGCTGGGCGGCAAGGCCCAGTTCGGTGGCCAGCGTTTCGGCGAGATGGAAGTGTGGGCGCTGGAAGCCTATGGCGCCAGCTACGTGCTGCAGGAAATGCTGACCGTGAAGTCGGACGACGTGCAGGGCCGTACCAAGGTGTACGAGAACATCGTCAAGGGCGAGCATGCCATCGACGCCGGCATGCCGGAATCGTTCAACGTGCTGGTCAAGGAAATCCGCTCGCTGGGTATCGATATCGAGCTGGAACGCGGCTGACCGGGCAGGGCACTGCGGTGCCCGCCCTCCCGTGTTCCCCTTGTTGCATCCCCATTTAGGAAAGAGTCATCATGAAATCTTTGCTCGACCTGTTCAAACAAATCAAGCCCGATGAGCATTTCGATGCCATCAAGATCGGCCTGGCATCGCCCGAGAAAATCCGTTCCTGGTCCTTCGGCGAAGTGAAGAAGCCCGAGACCATCAACTACCGTACCTTCAAGCCCGAGCGTGACGGCCTGTTCTGCGCCAAGATCTTCGGCCCGATCAAGGACTACGAGTGCCTGTGCGGCAAGTACAAGCGCCTGAAGCACCGCGGCGTGATCTGCGAGAAGTGCGGCGTGGAAGTGACCCAGACCAAGGTGCGCCGCGAGCGCATGGGCCACATCGATCTGGCTGCGCCCTGTGCCCACATCTGGTTCCTGAAGAGCCTGCCGTCCCGTCTGGGCCTGGTGCTCGACATGACGCTGCGCGACATCGAGCGCGTGCTCTACTTCGAAGCCTATGTGGTGACCGACCCCGGCATGACCCCGCTGAAGAAGTTCAGCATCATGTCCGAGGACGACTATGACAAGAACGTCATGGAATACGGCGACGAATTCCAGGCCAAGATGGGTGCCGAGGGCATCAAGGAACTGCTCGAGAACATGGACATCGAGTCCGAGATCGAGCGCCTGCGCGGCGACCTGACCGGCTCCGAAGTCAAGGTCAAGAAGAACGCCAAGCGCCTGAAGGTGCTGGAAGCGTTCAAGAAGTCCGGCATCAAGCCCGAGTGGATGATCATGGAAGTGCTGCCGGTGCTGCCGCCGGACCTGCGTCCGCTGGTGCCGCTGGATGGCGGCCGTTTCGCCACCTCCGACCTGAACGACCTGTACCGCCGCGTCATCAACCGCAACAGCCGTCTGCGTCGCCTGCTGGAGCTGAAGGCTCCGGAAATCATTGCGCGCAACGAGAAGCGCATGCTGCAGGAATCCGTGGACAGCCTGCTGGACAACGGCCGCCGTGGCAAGGCCATGACGGGCGCCAACAAGCGCGCGCTGAAGTCGCTGGCCGACATGATCAAGGGCAAGAGCGGCCGCTTCCGCCAGAACCTGCTGGGCAAGCGCGTCGACTACTCCGGCCGTTCCGTGATTACCGTGGGCCCGACCCTGAAGCTGCACCAGTGCGGTCTGCCCAAGCTGATGGCGCTGGAACTGTTCAAGCCCTTCATCTTCGCCCGTCTGGAACAGATGGGCATCGCCACCACCATCAAGGCGGCGAAGAAGGAAGTGGAGAACAACAACCCGATCGTGTGGGACATCCTGGAAGAGGTGATCAAGGAGCACCCGGTGCTGCTGAACCGTGCGCCGACGCTGCACCGCCTCGGTATCCAGGCCTTCGAGCCGATCCTGATCGAAGGCAAGGCGATCCAGCTGCACCCGCTGGTCTGCTCCGCGTTCAACGCCGACTTCGACGGTGACCAGATGGCCGTGCACGTGCCGCTGTCCGTCGAGGCACAGCTGGAAGCGCGCACCCTGATGCTGGCATCGAACAACGTGCTGTTCCCCGCTTCGGGCGAGCCGTCCATCGTGCCGTCGCAGGATATGGTGCTGGGTCTGTACTACACGACCCGCGAGCGCATCAACGGCAAGGGCGAGGGCATGGTGTTCACCGACATCGGTGAAGTCGAGCGCGCGCTGGAAGCGAAGGAAGTGGAACTGACCAGTCGCATCAGCGTGCGTCTGACCGAGTACAGCAAGGACAAGGCTACCGGTGAATTCATCCCGTCCACCAAGCTGGTCGAGACCACCGTGGGCCGTGCGCTGCTGAGCGAGATCCTGCCCAAGGGCCTGCCGTTCAGCGTGCTGGACAAGCCGCTGAAGAAGAAGGAAATCTCCAAGCTGATCAACGCCTCGTTCCGCAAGTGCGGCCTGAAGGAAACCGTGGTGTTTGCCGACAAGCTGCTGCAGAACGGTTTCCGCCTGGCAACCAAGGCCGGTATCTCCATCGCCATCGGCGACATGCTGGTGCCGCCGGAGAAGGCCGAGATCATCGGTCGCGCCGAAGCGGAAGTGAAGGAGATCCAGCAGCAGTACGCCTCCGGTCTGGTGACCGCGGGCGAGCGCTACAACAAGGTGGTGGACATCTGGGGCAAGGCCGGTGACGAAGTCTCCAAAGTGATGATGAGCCAGCTGGCCAAGCAGAAGACCACCGACCGCCACGGCAAGGAAGTGGACCAGGAATCGTTCAACTCCATCTACATGATGGCCGACTCCGGTGCGCGAGGTTCCGCCGCGCAGATCCGCCAGCTGGCCGGCATGCGTGGCCTGATGGCCAAGCCGGACGGCTCCATCATCGAGACGCCGATTACCGCGAACTTCCGCGAAGGCCTGAATGTGCTGCAGTACTTCATCTCGACTCACGGTGCCCGTAAAGGTCTGGCGGATACGGCCCTGAAGACGGCCAACTCCGGTTACCTGACGCGCCGTCTGGTCGACGTGACGCAGGATCTGGCCGTGACCGAAGAGGATTGCGGTACCCATGACGGCCAGGTGATGCGCGCCATCGTCGAAGGCGGTGAGGTGATCGAATCGCTGCGCGAGCGTATCCTGGGCCGTACGGCTGCGGACGACGTGCTGCACCCCGAAACGCAGGAAGTGGTGACCCGTGCCGGCGAAATGTTCGACGAGGACATGATCGACGCCCTGGAGGCTGCCGGCGTGGACGAGGTGAAGGTGCGCACTGCGCTGACCTGCGAAACCCGCTTCGGCCTGTGCGCCAAGTGCTACGGCCGTGATCTGGGCCGCGGTGGCCTGGTGAACGTGGGCGAGGCGGTCGGTGTGATCGCCGCCCAGTCCATCGGTGAACCGGGTACCCAGCTGACCATGCGTACCTTCCACATCGGTGGTGCGGCATCGCGTGCAGCCATTGCCAGCAGCGTGGAAGCGCGCTCCAACGGCTACATCGGCTTCAACTCGACCATGCGTTACGTGAGCAACAGCAAGGGCGACCTGGTGGTGATTTCCCGTTCCGGCGAGATCATCATCGTGGACGACAACGGCCGCGAGCGTGAACGCCATAAAGTGCCTTACGGTGCCATCCTGTCGATCAAGCCCGACCAACAGGTCAAGGCCGGTACCATCCTGGCCAACTGGGATCCGCTGACGCGCCCGATCATTACCGAATACGCCGGTCAGGTGAAGTTCGAGAACATCGAGGAAGGCCTGACGGTGGCCAAGCAGGTCGACGAAGTGACCGGTCTGTCCACGCTGGTGGTGATCGATCCCAAGCGCCGCGGCTCCACCAAGGTGGTGCGTCCGCAGGTGAAGCTGATCGACGCCGAAGGCAAGGAAGTGAAGATTCCGGGTACCGACCACTCCGTGACCATCGGCTTCCAGGTGGGCGCCCTGATCCAGGTGCGCGACGACCAGGAAGTGGGCCCCGGTGAGGTGCTGGCGCGTATCCCGATGGAAGGCCAGAAGACCCGTGACATCGTGGGTGGTCTGCCGCGCGTGGCCGAGCTGTTCGAAGCCCGTACGCCGAAAGACAAGGGCGTGCTGGCCGAGATGACCGGTACCATCTCCTTCGGCAAGGAAACCAAGGGCAAGGTGCGCCTGCAGATCACCGATCCGGAAGGCAAGGTCTGGGAAGAACTGGTGCCCAAGGAGAAGAACATCCTGGTGCACGAAGGCCAGGTGGTGAACAAGGGCGAGAGCATCGTCGACGGTCCGGCCGATCCGCAGGACATCCTGCGTCTGCTGGGCATCGAGGAGCTGGCCCGCTACATCGTGGACGAGGTGCAGGACGTGTACCGCCTGCAGGGTGTGAAGATCAACGACAAGCACATCGAGGTGATCGTGCGCCAGATGCTGCGCCGTGTCGTGGTCGAGAACCCCGGCGATTCCGGCTACATCGCTGGTGAACAGGTCGAGCGCAGCGAGATGCTGAACACCAACGACGCGCTGCGTGCCGAGGACAAGATGCCGGCCACCTACAGCAACCTGCTGCTGGGTATCACCAAGGCTTCGCTGTCCACCGACTCCTTCATCTCTGCGGCTTCCTTCCAGGAAACCACGCGCGTGCTGACCGAGGCTGCCATCATGGGCAAGCGCGACGAGCTGCGCGGCCTGAAGGAAAACGTGATCGTGGGTCGCCTGATTCCGGCCGGTACCGGCATGGCCTACCACCAGGCACGCAAGGCCAAGGACGAGATGGACGAGGCCGAACGCCGCGCCATCGCCGAGGCCGAGGAGCTGTCGCTGCAGGAAGCCATGGAAGCGGCCGAGTCCGGCGACGCGGCTCCGGCTTCCGACGCGCCGGTGGCTGACGGTTCGGAAGACTGATGGCGCGGGCCGCACGGTGTTGACTGTCGCGGCCCTGCCTGCTACCGGATGACGGATGTCATATCCCCGACCCGGGTTGCTGCGGCAGCCCGGGTTTTTTTCTTGCTGATCGAGGAAGCCCGCCCATGAGTGAACAAGCCCCGCACAAGTCATCGACCAAGGCGGCGCCGCTGTGGCAGCAGCTGCAGCAGGTGGCGCTGGTCGTGCAGCAGGTGCAGGCCGGCGGCAGCACCACGCAGGCGCTGGAACAGGTGCCGGCGGGGTTGCGACCTGGCGTGCAGGCGCTGGCGTACCGCGTGCTGCGCGGGCTGGGCATCGGCCGCTGGCTGCGCGAGCAGCTGGTGCCGAGAAAGCCGGCGCCGCTGCTCGATGCCTTGCTGTGCAGTGCGCTGGTGCTGGCCTGGCGGGCGCGGCAGGAAGCGGGGAGCGAGGCCGATGGCTATACCGATTTCACGCTGGTGAACCAGGCGGTGGAGGCGGCCAAGCGCCATCCCAGGCTGAAGCACCAGGGTGCATTGGTCAATGCCGTATTACGGCGCTTCCTGCGTGAGCGGGAAGCATTGGAGGTAGCCTGTGCTGCCGCCAGCCCGGAGCACGATCCGGAGCTGCTGAACCTGCCGCGCTGGTGGTGGCAGCGGCTGCAGCAGGATTACGGCGCACAGGCCGCCGGCATCGTGCACCAGGCGCTGCGCCCGGCACCGCTGACCCTGCGCGTGAACGCACGCCACATGACGGCGCGCGACTATCTGGACAAGCATCTGCGCCCGGCGGGCATGGGTGGGATTCTGAATGGCGCCTACGGCGTGACGCTGCACGAGGCCTGTCCGGTGCAGCAGCTGCCCGGGTTTGCGCAGGGCTGGGTGTCGGTGCAGGATGCGGCGGCCCAACTGGCTGCGCCCTTGCTGCTGGGCGAAGCCGGAGAAGCAGGGCGTCAGAATGCGGCTGCCGGAGCAGCGCCTGCGGAAAGTGGCAGCAGCCCGCATGCCGCTGCCGCGCGCCCGCTGCGCGTGCTGGATGCCTGCGCTGCTCCGGGAGGCAAGACGGCCCATCTGCTGGAACTCGGCGACCACGCCGTGACCGCGCTGGACGTGGACCCCGCGCGCTGCCAGCGCATCCACGACAACTTGCAGCGCCTGGGCCTGCAGGCCACCGTGCTCGCAGCCGATGCGGGCGATCCCGCCAGCTGGTGGGATGGCGAGCCCTTCGATGCCATCCTGCTGGATGCCCCTTGCACGGCAGCCGGCATCGTGCGCCGCCATCCGGACGTGCCCTGGCTGCGACGCGCGCAGGACGTGCCGCAGCTGGCCGCACAGCAGCGCCGCCTGCTGGAAGCGCTCTGGCCCCTGCTGGCCCCGGGCGGACGCCTGCTGTACTGCACCTGCTCGGTGTTCAGGGAAGAGGGCTCCGCTCAGGTCGATGCGTTCCTGCAGCGCCACGCCGATGCGCATGCACGCCCGGCTCCGGGGCACCTGTTGCCCACACACCACAGCCAGGGCGACGGAGTGGGCGAGAATGGGACACTGGGGGCTGGAGTTGACCCTGCTCCCCTGATTGATCACGATGGGTTCTTCTATGCGCTGCTTGCCAAACAGTCCTGAACGGCAACTGTGTGCCCCTGCCGGCACGCGGTGGCTGCGGGCGTGGCTGGCCGGCCTGGGCCTGTTGCTGGCGCTGTGGATGCTGCTTGTTCCCACAGTCGCGCGCGCTGATAACGCGTCCATCACCGATGTGCGCTTCGAGCTGACCGACGACGCCATCCGCATGACAGGGAACGTGAAGTTCAATCTGTCGGAGTCGGTCAAGGACACGCTCGACAAGGGCGTGCCCGTCTATTTCATGTTCGAGACCAGCACGCTGCGCTACCGCTGGTACTGGTCGGACAAGGAAGTCTCCAGCTACAAGCGCTACATCCGCCTCATGTATCTGCCGCTCACGCGCAAGTGGCGCGTCAACGTGAGCACCGAGCCGTTCAACCGCAGCGGGGTTGCTACCGGGGTGGTGCTCAACCAGCACTACGATTCGCTGCAAGGAGCCTTGGCCACCATCCAGCGCATTTCCAGCTGGAAAGTGCTGGATCGGGAAGACTGGAGCAATGACTCCAGCTACTCCGTCGATGTCAGCTTCAAGCTCGACGTGACGCAGCTCCAGCGCCCGCTGCAGATCGGCGCCACCGGCCAGTCGGACTGGGCGCTGAGCGCCCAGCGCTCCTACCGCCTGACCCCGCAGATCCTGGGCAAGCCGGCCGGCTGAGAGGGTAGGCCGGCCCATGCTGCAAGCTTTCCGCTCCTTCTGGCGCAGCTCGCGCAACCTGCGCTGGAGCGTGATGGTCGGGCTGTCGCTGCTGCTGTCGATCGCGCTGGTGCTGATGTTCCTGCTGGCGCAGGCCACGGGCAACCGCGAAGTCTACGAGCGCAACTTCGAGCGCCTGCTGCTCATCAATCTGGTGGTGGCGGCCATGCTGTTCGCGGTCATCAGCTGGATGGCCTGGCGCGTCTGGTCGCGCTACCGGCGCGGCAAGTTCGGCAGCCGGCTGCTGCTGAAGCTGGCTGCGGCATTCGTGCTGGTGGCCAGCGTGCCGGGCGCGCTGATCTATCTGGTGTCCTACCAGTTCGTCACGCGCTCCATCGAAAGCTGGTTTGACGTGCGGGTGGAAACCGCGCTGGACGCCGGCCTGAACCTGGGGCGCAATCTGCTCGATCAATATGCCCGTGATACCGGCATCAAGACCGAATCTGCCGCCGAGCAACTGGTGGTGGTGCCCCGCTTCAACCTGGCCCAGGAGCTGGAGCGCCTGCGGCTGCAGCAGCATACGGATCATATGGTGCTGTGGAGTCTGCAGGGAGAGCGGATTGCCAGCGCCAGCAGCTCGGAACTGACCGCGCCCCAGTTGTCGCCCTCCCGGGAGGTGCTGCAGCAACTGAAGGACGATGCGGTCGTGACCGTGATGGAGGGGCTGGATGACGAGGAGGGCGTTTCATCCCCAAGCAGCAAGCCGGCGCCAGCGCTGGACAGTCGCGCCAGGGTCGTGTCCTATACCGTGGTCCGGCCCAGTCACTTCTTCCTGCAGGATGACGTGTGGGTGCTGCAGGTGGTGCAGGCCATTCCTGCCGACCTGCTGGATAATGCCCTCATGGTGCAGGAGGCCAACCGCGAGTATCAGGAGCGGGCGCTGGCGCGCACCGGCATGTCGCGCATGTTCATCGGCACGCTCACGCTGACGCTGATCCTGGCGATTTTCGGGGCGGTGCTGCTGGCGGCGATGCTGGCCACGCAACTGGCGCGCCCCTTGCTGATGCTGGCCGAAGGCGTGCGCCAGGTGGCAGCCGGCGATCTGCGGCCCAAGAGCATCTACAAGGGCAATGACGAGCTGGGCGGCCTGACGCAGTCCTTCGCCGCCATGACGCAGCAACTGGCCGACGCGCGCCAGGCATTGACCAACAGCGTGGCCGAACTCGATGCCTCGCGCTCGGAGCTGCAGACCATTCTGGACAACCTGAGCACGGGCGTGATGCTGCTGACTGCGGACGGCTCGGTGATTTCCGCCAACCCGGCTGCCAGCCGCATCCTCGGGGTGGAGGAGCCGCAGTTGCTGGGCTACAGGTTGGAGGACATCCCTGCCTTGCAGGCCGTGGGCGAGACGGTGCAGCAGCAGTTTGAGGGCCTGATCGAGCATGAGCAGCAGACCGCGACGGCCGACGGCAGCGAATCGGCTGGCGCCGGGCAGGAGCCGGTGGACGAGCGCTGGGCCAGCAAGACCACGCATGATTACTGGCAGCACACGCTGGAGCTGAACCCGCCCTCGCACGAGGGGCTGCAGCACGACGCCATCTCGCTGGTGTTGCGCGGCGCCCTGCTGCCCGGTACCGCCATCAGCAATGTGCGCCTGCTGGTGTTCGAGGACGTCTCCGCGCTGATCTCGGCACAGCGCACGCAGGCCTGGGCCGAAGTGGCGCGCCGGCTGGCGCATGAGATCAAGAACCCGCTCACGCCGATCCAGCTCTCGGCCGAACGCCTGGAGATGAAGCTGATGGATTGCCTGGAGCCGCGCGAGCAGGCGGTGCTGGCCAAGTCGGTGCGCACCATCGTCGACCAAGTCGATGCCATGAAGCGGCTGGTGAACGAGTTCCGCGACTATGCACGCCTGCCGGCCGCGCATCTGGAACCAACCGACCTCAATGCCCTGGTGGCCGACATCCTGCACCTGTACGGTGAGGAGAATACGCCGGTCCCCATCGAGGCCGAGCTCGATCCGGATTGCCGTCTGATCATGGCCGATGCGCAGCAGTTGCGCCAGGTCATCCACAACCTGCTGCAGAACGCGCAGGACGCGCAGGAGCAGGCCGGCCACACGGCGGAGCCGGTGCTGATCCAGACCCAGTGGCGCCCGGCGACCCAGCGGGTGCGCCTGAGCGTGCAGGACCATGGCGCGGGCTTTCCGGAGAACATCCTGCAGCGTGCCTTCGAGCCTTATGTGACTACCAAGGCCAAGGGCACCGGACTGGGACTGGCGGTGGTCAAGAAGATTGCCGATGACCATGGTGCCAGACTGGCCATCAGCAACCGCCAGCAGGATGGCGAGGTGGCCGGTGCCCAGGTAACGCTGCTGTTCCCCGCAGCGGAGCCGGTGCAGGACGCCTGAATCACGCGGGCAAGCACGGAAGCGGCAGGCGTTTTCGGCTGCGGGGCTGTCATGTCCGGCATTTCGCTGTATCATTGCCGCAACAAGTCCGTATCTTGGAAAGGCGATGCACGACGATGGCAAACATTCTGGTAGTGGATGACGAACACGGCATTCGTGAGCTGCTTTCGGAGATCCTGAATGACGAAGGGCATTCGGTGGATCTGGCCGAGAACGCGGCCGAGGCGCGCAAGGCGCGTTCCGAGAACAACTATGACCTGGTCCTGCTCGATATCTGGATGCCGGATACGGACGGCGTGACGCTGCTCAAGGAATGGGCGGGCCAGGGGCTGCTGACCATGCCGGTGATCATGATGAGCGGCCACGCCACCATCGACACCGCGGTGGAGGCCACGCGCATCGGTGCCCAGTCCTTCCTGGAAAAACCCATCACCATGCAGAAGCTGCTCAAGGCCGTGCAGCAGGGGCTGGTGCGCGAACCGGCACGCCGTCCTGCGGCGGCGCCGGTGGCGGCCGCTCCCATGCTGGTGGGCGGTGCAGCCAGCGCACCGGTGGCCCAGGTGGTGCATACGTCCCATGTTGAAGGGCAGGCCCTGGCGGCTGCGCCGGCCTATGCTCCCGTGGCCCCGGTTGCGGCTCCCTCGCCGCTGGCGACCGGCAGCCAGAGCTTCGACCTGGACAAGCCGCTGCGCGAGGCGCGCGACGAATTCGAGCGCGCCTACTTTGCCTTCCACCTGCAGCGCGAGAACGGCTCGATGACGCGTGTGGCGGAAAAGACCGGCCTGGAGCGCACCCACCTGTACCGCAAGCTCAAGCAACTGGGCGTGGACATCGGCCGCGAGAAAAAATCGGCCGCCGCAAGCTGACGGCAGAAAAAATGCAAAAAGTTGGCGGGGCTTGAGAGAAACGTAAAAACCTTGCTATAATTTCAGCTTCAGGCTCGGTAGCTCAGTTGGTAGAGCAGCGGATTGAAAATCCGCGTGTCGGTGGTTCGATTCCGCCCCGAGCCACCACTTTTACAGTGGTGCAAGATTCAAAGCGCCCAGGTTGCAGAACCTGGGCGCTTTTTCTTTACCTGATCGCCACTCTACGGCAGCAGTGTGGCGATCGTGTGTCAGTGGGGTCAGTTTTTCTGCAGCTTCAGGCTGGGGAACAGGATGCGCTCGCCCTTGCCGAACATCGCCTCCTTGCCCTTGCTCCAGAGGATGTAACCGTCGGCATCCTGGTATTTGGCGCCGGAGGCGGCCGGCACCTGCTTGAGGTAATGGATCCGGCCGGAGGCAAGATGCTTGACCGTGATTTCTCCCGGGCCGTCCGAGAGCACGCGCAGCACCGGCTTGCCCTGGGCGTTGGCAAAGACCGGACCGCCATCGCCGTAGCTGGTGGGCGGTGTGGCTTCCTGTGCCGCAGGTTGGGGCTGAACGGCTTGCATGGCCGGCTTGGCCTGTGGGGCAGAAACAGCGCCGCTGCCGGCACAGCCACTCAGGCCCAGTGCCAGCGCGGCGGCGGTCAGCAGGAAGACGGGTTTTGCAGGTGGCAGCATGGATTCTCCTTTCTGAATGAGGGCAATCTCAGGCACGGCTTTTCGCAGCGAGCGGCCGGGAGCCGGGGCTGATCGCAGCGCGCGGCTGCGTGCGCTGGTAGCGGTCCAGTGCCAGCCCCTCGGTGCGGATCGCCGGCTGGCGGCCGGTGATCAGGTCGGCCAGCAACTGGCCGGAGCCGCAGGCCATGGTCCAGCCAAGGGTACCATGGCCGGTGTTGAGGAACAGGTTGTCGTAGCGCGTGGCGCCAATCACCGGTGTGCCGTCCGGCGTCATGGGGCGCAGGCCGGTCCAGAAAGTGGCCTGCGGCAGGTCGCCGCCCGGGAACAATTCCGAGGTCACCATTTCCAGCGTGGCGCGGCGGCGCGGGTTCAGGCGCAGATCGAAGCCGCCGATTTCGGCCATGCCGCCCACGCGGATGCGCTGGTCGAAGCGGGTGAGGGCGATCTTGTAGGTTTCGTCCAGCACGGTGGATTGCGGCGCACGCGCGGCATCGCGCAGCGGGATGGTCAGCGAATAGCCCTTGAGCGGATAGACCGGCAGTTTCAGCTGCAGCGGCTCCAGCAGGGCGCGCGAGTAGCTGCCGAAGGCCAGCACGTAGCGGTCGGCGGTCAGTACTTCGCCGTCGGGCGTATCGAGTTCGACCCCGCAGATGCGCCCGCCCGCCAGTTGCAGGCGCCTGACCGGCGTGTCGTAGCGGAACTGCACGCCCAGCTCCTGCGCCAGCTCGGCCAGGCGCGTGGTGAACAACTGGCAATCGCCGGTTTCATCGTGCGGCAGGCGCAGGCCGCCGGCCAGCGTGGCGCTGGCATGGGCCAGGCCGGGTTCCACGCGGTTGAGTCCGTCGCGGTCCAGCATCTCGAAGGGCACGCCGCAGGCCTGCAGCACTTCGGTATCGCGCGCCGCGTTGTCCAGTTGCTGCTGGGTGCGGAACAGTTGCACCGTGCCGCCGGTGCGCTGCTCGTAGGCAATGCCGGTTTCGGCGCGCAGCTCGCGCAGGCAGTCGCGGCTGTACTCGGCCACGCGCATCATGCGCTCCTTGTTGATCGCGTAGCGCTCGCTGGTGCAGTTGCGCAGCATGGCGGCCATCCACTGCAGCTGGAACAACGAGCCATCCGGCCGGATGGCAAGCGGCGCATGCTGCTGGAACAGCCACTTCATGGCCTTGAGCGGAATGCCGGGCGCAGCCCAGGGAGTGGAATAGCCCGGCGATACCTGGCCGGCGTTGGCAAAGCTGGTTTCGAGCGCGGCGGCGGGCTGGCGGTCGATCACGACCACTTCGGCGCCGGCGCGGGCCAGATAGTAGGCGGTGGTGATGCCGATCACGCCGCTGCCGAGTACTGCAATCTTCATGTCCTGTCTCCTCCGGGAATCTCGCTATGGACGTGAAGTGTAGGAAAGACGGTGCAGCAAAAAATCGTGTTATATGGGATGATTGCAGAAAAAATCCCTGTGTTTTGGCAGCAATGCAACGGAGCCGCAGCAAATGCACGAACTGGACCGCATCGACCGCAAGATTCTGGACATCCTGCAGCGCCAGGGGCGCATGTCCATGACCGAACTGGGCTCGGAAATCGGCCTGTCCACCTCGCCCTGCGCGGAGCGGGTGCGGCGGCTGGAGCGCAGCGGCATCATCACCGGCTACCACGCCCATGTCAGCCCGCAGGCGCTGGGCCGGACGGTGCTGGTGTTCGTGGAGCTGACGCTGAGCACCAAGTCCGGCGAGATTTTCGACAAGGTGCGCAAGGAGCTGATGCACATGCCCGAGGTGCTGGAGTGCCATCTGGTGTCGGGGCGCTTCGACTATCTGGTCAAGGCGCGGCTGCAGGCCATGCGCGAATATCGCGATCTGCTGGGCAACATCCTGCAGCGCATTCCGGTGCCGTGCCAGTCGGACAGCTATGTGGTGATGGAGGAGATCAAGGAGACCCTTGTGCTGGAACTGCGCTGAAGGCAGCCATACCCCGACGCAAGAAGCAGACAGGCCGCATCAGCGGCCTGTCCGGGTTTCAGGAGATGCCTTGGCGCATCATGCCTCGGCAGCTGTCGGCACCAGTCTGGGGGTGGGGCGCGCTTCCAGGCCCACCAGTTCGTAGGTGCGCTGTGCCATGACCCATTCCTCGTTGGTCGGCTCCACGCCAATGGTGAAGGCGCTGTCGGCCGACGAGATGACGGGGCTGTTGGCCGCGTTGGCGGCCGGATCCAGCCTGGCGCCCAGCCAGCCCAGCTCCTCGCACACGCGCTCGCGGATGATGGCGTTGTTCTCGCCCACACCGGCCGTGAATACCAGCAGGTCGATCCCCTTGGTGACCGTGGCCAGCGCCGCGATTTCCTTGGCGATGCGGCGCACGTACAGCGCCAGCGCAATGCGCACGCGCTCGTTCCCGGCTTCCAGCGGCAGCAGCACCTGGGTGTCGTCCGACACGCCGGAGATGCCCTTCAGGCCGGAGTTGTGGTACAGCACGCGGCCGGCTTGTTCCAGCGTGAGCTTCTCGATCTCCATCATGTAGAGCACGGCGCCGGGGTCGAGCGCGCCGGTGCGGGTGCCCATCATCAGGCCGTCCAGTGCGGAAAAGCCCAGGGTGGTGGCCACGCTTTCCAGGTTCTGCATGGCGCACAGGCTGGCACCGCTGCCGATGTGGGCCACGATGGTACGGCCGCGCGCCAGGTCGCCATGGCGCTCGAGCAGGGCAAAGCGCATGAAATCGTAGGACAGGCCGTGGAAGCCGTAGCGGCGCACGCCGTTTTCCCAATAGGACCAGTTGAGCGGCAGGATCTGTTCCACCATCGGCAGGGTGTGGTGAAAACCCGTGTCGAAGCAGGCTACCTGCGGCAGGCGCGGGTACATGCCGAGCAGCACGTCGATGGCTTCCAGCGCGAACGGCTGGTGCAGCGGCGCCAGCGGGATGTAGGTGCGCAGGTCGGCCAGCACCTCGCCGGTGATCACGACCGGGGCGAAGTACTTGGAGCCGCCATGCACCACGCGGTGCGCCACGGCGGACAGGCGGCGCTCGCCCTGTTCCTGCACCACCATGTTGCGGATGTGCTCAAGCGCGGAGTGGTAGGGCTTGGCGGGATCCAGTTGCAGCGGTGCCTTGGCGCTGCGGCTGGTGTCATAGGTGGGGTTCTGGCCGGTGATGCCGTTGACCTTGCCGCCCCAGGTCTTCTGGCGGGGCACGCCGTTGGCGTCGGTCTCGTACAGGGCGAACTTGATGCTGGATGATCCGCAGTTCAATACGAGGATGAGGTGGTTCATGCGATGCTCTCTTGTTCTGGATGGGGACTGCAGGTGCACAAACGGCCGCACAGGGCGGCCGCCGGCACGGGCCCGCGCCTAGGAAGGCAGCGGGCCACTACGGAACGGAAGCCGCGCTCAGGGAGGGGAGACGCGGTAGTGGTGGGCCAGCAGCACGGCCAGCGCGCAGGAAGCGATGCGGGACTCTTCGGAGTCGGCACGGCTGGTCAGGATGATGGGCATCTTGGCGCCCAGCACCACGCCGGCGCTGTGGGCACCGGCCAGGTGGTCCAGCGCCTTGAACAGCATGTTGCCGCTTTCCAGATCCGGCACCATCAGGATATCGGCCTGGCCGGCCACCGGAGACTTGATGCCCTTGATGCGGGCGGCTTCGGGCGAGACGGCGTTGTCGAAGGCCAGCGGGCCGTCGAGCACGGCACCGGTGATCTGGCCGCGGTCGGACATCTTGCACAGGGCGGCAGCGTCGAGCGTGGCCTGCATGCCGGCGTTGATGGTTTCCACGGCGGCCAGGATGGCGACCTTGGGCTCGTCCACACCGATCACGTGGGCCAGATCGATGGCGTTCTGGATGATGTCGGCCTTGGCGCCCAGATCGGGAGCGATGTTGATGGCGGCATCGGTGATGATGAACGGGCGCGGATAGGCGGCGGTTTCCATCAGGAAGCAGTGGCTGATGCGGCGCTTGGTGCGCAGGCCGGCGTCCTTGGCGACGATGGCGGACATCAGCTCATCCGTGTGCAGGCTGCCCTTCATCACGGCTTCGACCTTGCCGGCCTTCACCAGCTGCACGGCGGTTTCGGCGGCGGCATGGCTGTGCGGCACGTCCTCGATCTCGACGCCGTCCAGCGACAGGTTGTTTTCGGCGGCAACGGCTTCGAGCTTGCTGCGCGGAGCGACCAGGATCGGGTTGATCAGGCCCAGCTTGCGGGCTTCCAGGGTGGATTCCAGGCTGACGGCGTCGCAGGGGTGCACCACGGCAACCTTGATCTCGCCCAGGCTGCGGGCATGCTCGATCAGGCGGCGCGGGCCGTCCTGGCGCGGGATCAGGCGCACTTCGGGAATGTCGTGCGGCGTCCATTCGATGTGCTCGGCCGGCGGGATCACCTCGGCGTCGCCGGAGATCACGACCTTGCCCTTCTGGTTCGTGCACACGCACTCGAGCGTGGCCCACTTTTTCTCGGCGTCGAGCGACTTGACGGTCAGCTTCACGGTCAGGGTGTCGCCCACGCGCACCGGGGCGGAGAAGCGCAGCGTCTGGCTCAGGTAGATGGTGCCGGGGCCGGGGAACTGGGTGCCCAGCAGGGCGGAAATCATGGAAGCGCCCCACATGCCGTGGGCGATCACCGTCTTGAACGGCGTCTTGGCGGCGTATTCGGCGTCGAGGTGGGCCGGGTTCAGGTCGCCGGAGGCCAGTGCGAACAGCTGGATATCCTCATTGGAGATCGTGCGCTCCATGACGGCGAAGTCGCCGATCTTCAGTTCGCTGAACGTGGTGTTGCGCATGGTGCCGTCTTCGTTGGGCTTGACTGCCGCTGCTTGCGGCTGCATGGAGGTGAGTTCTTTGGTTGCGATGTCCATGATGGATTCCTGAATGAGAGAAACGGGTACGCTGCCGGCGCAGCCGGCAGCGGAGGAGTCGGGGCGGGAGGCCATGGCCGGCAGCCGGTCAGCGCTCCAGCACGTACAGGCCGGGCGCGTCTTCGAGCACGGGGTAGCCGCCCTTGGCAGCACCAATGGCCGGGGGCGCGGTGGGTTCGCCGGAGCGGGCGTTCAGCCACTTGTCCCAGGACAGCCACCAGGAGCCATCCGTGACGGGCGTGGTCTGGGCCCATTCTTCGGCCGACATGAACTTGCCGTTGTGCTCGCGCGTGAGTTCGCGGAAGTAGCGGCGCGGGTGACCCGGCTCGCTCACGATGCCGGCGTTGTGGCCGCTGTTGGTCAGTACGAAGGTGATTTCTGCATCGGACAGCAGGTGGATCTTGTAGACCGACTTCCAGGGGGCGACGTGGTCGCTCTCGGTGCCGACCACGTAGATGGGCAGCTTGAGGTCGTTCAGCACCACCGGACGGCCGCCCACCAGGTACTTGCCGCGGGCCAGGTCGTTGTGCAGGAACATCTGGCGCAGGTAGTCGGTGTGCATGCGCGCGGGCATGCGGGTGGAGTCGGCGTTCCAGGCCATCAGGTCCATGCTGCGGGCGCGGTCGCCCAGCAGGTATTCGTTGACCATGCGCGACCACACCAGGTCGAAGGAACGCAGCCAGACGAAGGCGGCGGCCATCTGGTTGGAATCCAGGTAGCCGGTTTCGGCCATCTGTGCTTCCAGCAGGTTGAGCTGGCTTTCGTCGATGAACAGCGCCAGTTCGCCCGGCTCGGAGAAGTCGGTCTGCGCGGCGAACAGCGTCATGGAGGCGAGACGGTCGTCGTCATCGCGCGCCATGGCGGCGGCGCCGATGGCCAGCAGGGTGCCGCCCAGGCAGTAGCCGGTGGCGTGGATCTTCTTCTCGGGCACGATGGCATTGATGGCATCGATTGCCGCGAACAGACCGCGCTCCAGATAGTCTTCCATGCCCAGGTTGTGCTCGGCCAGACCGGGGTTCTTCCAGGAAATGGCGAATACGGTGTGGCCCTGGTCGACCAAGTACTTGATCATGGAGTTGTGCGGCGACAGGTCCAGGATGTAGTACTTCATGATCCAGGCCGGCACGATCAGCACCGGCTCGGGGCGCACCTGCTTGGTGGTGGGCGTGTACTGGATCAGCTCCATCAGGTTGTTGCGGAACACCACCTTGCCGGGGGTGGCGGCAATGTCCTTGCCAATCTGGAATTCCTCGCTGATGGCCGGCGGCGAGTGCGCCAGCTGGCGCTGCGTGTCTTCCAGCAGGTTGCGGAAACCGCGCTGCAGGTTGGCGCCGTTTTCCTGCATGGTGCGCTTGATCACCGTGGGGTTGCTCCACGGGAAGTTGGAGGGCGACAGCATGCTCAGCCACTGGTGAGCCGAAAAGGACACCCACTCGGAGTGGTGCGGGTTGACGCCGCGCACGTCACGCGTGGCTTCCTGCCACCACTTTTCCTGCATCAAGTAGGCCTGCTGCAGCACGTTGAAGGGGAACTGGCTCCAGTCCGGATCCTTGAAGCGGCGGTCACTGATCGGCACGGGAATCGGCTCGCTCGGTGCGGGCGAGGGCTGGTTGCCGCGCAGGGCCTTGGACATGCTGGTTTCCATGCCGAGGGCGACGCTTTCGATCGCCAGGCTCTGCAGTTGCTGCAGGTGCTGCTGGGCCAGCTGGGCCAGCACGAGCTGCTTGCCGGGAGAAACCATCAGGTGGATGGCCCAGTCGAAGAAGGCCATGGTGTTCAGGGCCGGCGACTGCGAACCGGTGAGCTTGGCCACGGAGGCCTGGAACTTCTGGTCGAGCAGGCGGGCCGCCTGGTCAGACACGGTGAGCTGGGGGAGAGAGGGAATTGTGGGACTGCGCATACTCTTACTCGTACTTTCCCTAAGATTGATGAATACCCAATATGCTATAGGTGCTTTGTGTCATTTGGGTAACTAATGCGATTACTGTTGCACTGCAACAAATCTTTTACACGTTTTTGGCCATTTTTTCGCATTTGCTGTATGCAGATGCAGCCCTACGGCCACGTTTCCGGTTTTCTCCATGCCCACACGTTTGAGTGCCAACCTGAGTCTGCTGTTCCCGGATCTGCCCTTTCGTGAACGTTTTGCCGCTGCCGCGGCGGCGGGATTCGATGCGGTGGAGTGCCAGTTTCCCTATGAACTGCCGGCGGCCGAGCTGGCACGGCTGCTGAGGGAGTATGGGCTGACTCTGGAGCTGATCAACCTGCCGGCCGGCGACTGGGCGGCGGGCGAGCGCGGCATTGCCATGCTGCCGCAGCGCCGGGACGAATTCCGCGCGGGCGTGGAGCGGGCGCTGGAGTACGCTCAGGCGCTCGGGGTGCCGCGCATCAACTGCCTGGCGGGGATCGTGCCGGAGGGCCTGCCGATGTCGCAGGCGACGGTGGTGCTGGTCGACAACCTGCGTCATGCAGCGGCACGTCTGGCGCCGCAGGGGCGTACGTTGCTGCTTGAGCCGATCAACACCTTCGACATGCCGGGCTTTGGCGTCTCGCGGCTGGAACAGGCGCTGGAAGTGCTGGATATGGTGGGGGCAGAAAATGTGCGCGTGCAATACGACCTGTACCACGCCACCCGCATGGGAGACGATGTGCCCGCCATGCTGCGTCGTCACCTGCCGCGCATCGGGCATATCCAGATTGCCGATGTGCCGGGACGGCACGAGCCGGGTAGCGGAGCGATGGCCTACCGCGAGCTGTTTGCCCTGCTGGAGACGCTGGGCTACGCAAGTTGCGTGGGCTGCGAGTATCTGCCGCTGCGCCCGGAGGCCGGCGGTACCCAGGCGGGGCTGGCCTGGATTGCCGGGCATGGGCTGGTGCTGCCGCGGAGGCAGTCATGACGGCAGCTGCCGGTCCGCTGGCTGCAACGGCGCTTGGCGGCCCGCTGGCGGCGACGGCGCAGGGGCAGCTGTTGCGGCGCATGTTCGATGCGGCGGTCGCCTCGGCGCAGCCGGCGCTCTGCGTCCCGCCGCATGTGCCGGATCCGTCGGAGCTGGGTGCGCGCGGAAGGCTGGTCGTGATCGGCGCCGGCAAGGCGTCGGCAGCCATGGCGCAGGCGGTGGAGCAACACTGGTGCGGGCGGCCGGAGCAATTGTCGGGGCTGGTGGTGACGCGCTATGGCCACGCAGTGCCCTGCGAACGGATCGAGATCGTGGAGGCGGCGCACCCGGTGCCGGATGAAGCCGGCTGGCGTGTGGCGCAGCGCATGCTGGAGCTGGCACAGGGGCTGGGTGCCGAGGACCGGGTGCTGTGCCTGATCTCCGGGGGTGGGTCCGCCTTGTTGCCGTTGCCGGCGCCGGGCCTCACGCTGGCGGACAAGCAGGCCTTGAACCGTGCCCTGCTGGCCTCGGGGGCAAGCATCCACGAGATGAACTGCGTGCGGCGCCACCTGTCGCTGATCAAGGGAGGACGGCTGGCGGTGGCCTGCCACCCGGCGCGTGTGCGGACGCTGCTGATTTCGGATGTGCCTGGCGATGATCCGGCAGAGATCGCCTCGGGCCCGACCGTAGGCGATGGCACCACCTGCGCGGATGCATTGGCGATCGTGCGGCGTTATGGCATCACCCTGCCGGCGCATGCGCGGGCGTGGCTGGAAGGCGGGCAGGGCGAAAGCGTGAAGCCGGACGATGTCCGCCTGCAGGGCAACACGGTGCAGCTGGTCGCGACGCCGCAGCAGGCACTGGAGGCGGCTGCTGCCGTGGCGCAGGCGGCCGGTTATCAGCCGCTGATTCTCGGCAGTGCGCTGGAAGGCGAGGCGCGCGAGGTGGGGCGCATGCTGGCTGGCATGGCGCTGCAGGTGGTGCGGCACGGGCAGCCGGTTGCTGCCCCGTGTGTGCTGCTTTCGGGGGGTGAAACCACAGTTACCGTGCGTGGCAGCGGGCGCGGTGGCCGCAATGTGGAGGCCTTGCTGGCCTGTGCGCTTGCGCTGCACGGGCAGCCGGGCGTGCATGCGCTGATGGCCGACACCGATGGCGTGGATGGTGCCGGGGAACTGGCCGGTGCGCTGTGCGGGCCGGATACCCTGCAGCGGGCCTGGAAGCTGGGCGTGGCGCCGCGCGCAGCGCTGGATGACAACGACGGGCATGGCTTTTTCGGGGTCCTGGGCGATGCCGTATGGACCGGGCCGACGCTGACCAATGTGAACGACTTCCGTGCGATCCTGATCGATGTGAAATAGCGGCCTGCCCAAGCCCGCAAGCGCACATCAACAACCCGTCAACTCGTACAATTCCTGCCCATGGCACATTCGTCTTCCCCCATCACCTGGCGCAAGCCGGACGGCAGCGTGGTTTCGTGTTTCGAGAAGGTCAAGGTCCTGAACGAGAACTATGCGGAGCTGCGCGAGCTGCTGCAGGACGCGCTGGATGATGCGCTGCTGATGGGCTGCAGCGAGGCGCAGGTGCGCGAGGCCTTCCAGTACCTGCTCGATTCGATCCAGGCCAGCGTGAGCGAGGATCCGGACGCCATCTGAGCGGCGTTTCGGCAAGCAGTGCGCCCGTGAGAGGAGAGTGCGATCGGATAGCAGCAGCCTTCTTTGCGCGCAAGGCATCAGCATGGCGTGGCGCCCATGCTCAGGCGCTTAGCAGACTCCAATGACCTAGGGGTGACATACCTCGTCACATCTGCGCGGTTTTTGCCGTGTGGCTGTGCTTGGCGCAGAGAGGAAATCCAGCATAATGGCCTACATGAACCAGCTCGAAGCCCTCAAACAATTCACTACGGTGGTCGCGGACACCGGTGACTTCAACCAGATGGTGCAGTTCCAGCCGCAGGACGCCACCACCAACCCGTCGCTCATCCTGAAGGCGGTGCAGAAAACCGACTACGCACCCCTGCTCACCGAGACGGTGCAGCGTGTGGGCACGCAGGATCTGGCGCGCACCATGGACGAGCTGCTGGTGCAGTTCGGCTGCGCCATCCTCAAGCTCGTGCCAGGCCGCGTTTCGACCGAGGTGGATGCCCGCCTGTCCTTCGACACCGCAGCCACCGTGGCGCGCGCCGAGCGCATCATGGCGCTGTACAACCAGCAGGGCATCGGCAACGAGCGCGTGCTGATCAAGATTGCCTCCACCTGGGAGGGCATCCAGGCGGCGCAGCAGCTTGAGGCCAAGGGCATCCGCACCAACCTGACGCTGCTGTTCGCGTTCTGCCAGGCCGTGGCCTGCGGCAATGCCGGCGTGCAGCTGATTTCGCCCTTCGTGGGTCGTATCTACGACTGGTACAAGAAGCAGGCCGGTGCCCAGTGGGACGAGGCGGCCATGGCGGGTGCCAACGATCCGGGCGTGCAGTCGGTGCGCCGCATCTACCAGTATTTCAAGCAGCATGGCATCGGTACCGAGATCATGGGGGCGAGCTTCCGCAATACCGGCCAGATCATGGCCTTGTCCGGCTGCGATCTGCTGACCATCAGCCCGGAACTGCTGGCGCAACTGTCGGATGCCGAGGCGCCATCCGGTTTCGAGCCGGCGCTCAATCCGGCCATGGCCGGTGCCGAGCCGATGCCGGTGATCCGTTACGACGAAGCCAGCTTCCGCTACGCGCTGAACGAGGATGCCATGGCCACCGAAAAGCTGGCCGAGGGGATTCGCGCGTTTGCTGCGGATGCGGGCAAGCTGGAACAGCTGATGATGGCGGCTGCCTGAGTCGGCGTCTTTCCCATGATGCACAAGGATGCATTTGACGCAGGGCTCGCCACCGAAGCGCCGGCATGGGAGTGGCTAGGCAAGCTGGCGCGATGTTTTCCTGTCAATCACCATGAGCCTGGGGGGTATTGCCTGCTCGATACCTCCACGTTTGACTTGCGTCGTGCCTTCGAGGAAGACCCGCAACGCGTCCAGCGCTTCAGCCAGACCCTGACCGACGCCAGCGAGCGTCCGTTGCTGCACGCGGATTTTTCCAAGTCGCACCTGGACGAGCGCGTGATGCAGGCCCTGCTGCAACTGGCCGAAGAGCAGCGCGTGCTGGCGCTGCGCGATGCGATGTTCGAGGGCGGGGCGATCAACACCACCGAGCAGCGCCAGGTCATGCACTGGCTGCTGCGTGCGCCGACGCAGGACGGCCTGCCGGCCCCCCTGCAGGATGTGTGGCGCGAGATGGATGCCGTGCGCTCGGCCTTTCTGGCGTTTGCGGAGACCGTGCGTGCCAATCCCGCCATCACCGATGTGGTGAATATCGGCATCGGCGGCTCCGATCTGGGGCCGCGCATGGCGGTGCAGGCGCTGGATGCGTTTGTGCTCCCGGGCAAGCGCTTCCACTTCGTCAGCAATGTGGACGGGCATGAACTGAAGGCGGTGCTGCGCCAGGTGCAGCCGCGCCGCACGCTGTTCATCATTGCCAGCAAGACCTTCACCACGCTGGAGACCATGACCAATGCGGCGACGGCGCTGCAGTGGTTTAGGGAGGCAGAGGGTGGGGCACTGGCGGATCAGGTGCAGGACCATTTCGTCGGCATCACC
Organism: Brachymonas denitrificans; assembly: GCF_907163135.1. NCBI lineage: Bacteria > Pseudomonadati > Pseudomonadota > Betaproteobacteria > Burkholderiales > Comamonadaceae > Allobrachymonas > Allobrachymonas denitrificans. Next base: position 76,459 of record NZ_CAJQUA010000001.1, read on the forward strand.
ACCAATCTGGAGGCTGCAGCCCAACTGGGCATCCGTACCACGTTCGGATTCTGGGACTGGGTGGGCGGGCGCTATTCGGTCTGGTCGGCCATCGGGCTGTCGCTGGCGATTGCCATCGGCGCCGAGCAGTTCCGCGCTTTCCTGGAAGGCGCGCATGCGGTAGACCGGCATTTCCAGACCGCTGCAACGGAGCAGAACCTGCCGCTGCGCATGGGGCTGATCGATGTGTGGCGCAGCAGCTTCCTGGGCCATGCGGCGCGCTGCATGGCGCCATACCATAGCGGACTGCAGGCATTGCCGGCCTATCTGCAGCAACTGGAGATGGAGAGCAACGGCAAGGGCGTGAGCCGTGATGGCGAGCACTTGCGTTACCTGACTGCCCCTACCGTATGGGGTGAACCCGGCACCAATGGCCAGCATGCCTTCTTCCAGCTGCTGCACCAGGGGCCGCATGTGCTGCCGGTCGAATTCATCGCGGTGAAGCAGATCGATCATGCCTGGCCGCTGCACCATCGCCTGCTGCTGGCCAATGCGCTGGCGCAGGCGCAGGCCTTGATGGTGGGGCGCGAGGATGAGGACCCGCAGCGCTGCTGCCCCGGCAACCGACCCAGCACATTCCTGCTGCTGGAGGCGCTCACACCGCGCACGCTCGGGGCGCTGCTGGCACTGTACGAGCATCGCGTGTTCGTGGCCGGAGCGGTGTGGAACATCAACAGTTTCGACCAGTTCGGCGTGGAGCTGGGCAAGCAGCTGGCCGAGGACATCGTGCCGCGGCTGGAGTCGGGCGATGTGCGGGGGCTGGATCCCTCCACGGCGGATTTGTTGCAACGCTTGCGCTGAGCCCGCCGACGCCGAGCCAAGAGCTGGCGCCCTGCCGCACGAAAATGCCCGCACGAGGCGGGCATGGAAAGGGGCGCCGGCAGCCCCTCGCCTTGCGGGCGCTGCTTACTCCACGGTCAGGCGCTGCGGCGCATTGCTGACTTTCTTGGGCAGCGTCAGGCACAGCACGCCATTGTCGTATCTGGCCTTGGCGTTGGCTTCATCGATGTCGGCCGGCAGCTGGAAGCTGCGCGACACCTCGCCGTGATAGCGTTCGGTGCGCAGCACTTTCTCACCTTCGGTCTGGCGGTCTTCCTGGCGGATTTCGGCGCGCAGCGTGACAATGCTGCCTTCGACCGAGACGTGGATATCCTCCTTGCTCACGCCGGGCATTTCGGCCTGCACGGTGAACTCCTTGTCGGTTTCCTTCACGTCGATGCGGATCTGCGAGGCAGAGGGCAGCGGGTCGCCATGCAGCGGCTTGATGAAGAAGCCGGGGGCCACGTCCTTGAAGAAGTCATCAAACAAACTGCCACGGGTCATCAGGGAACTCATGGGATCTCTCCTTGGAAAAATGCATGAATAACAATTGTTGCCGGCAACGTTGGATATTACTAAATTAAGATTTTTGTTGGGAATTTCAAGCGTCCGAAGGGGTATCGAAATGTACCCGTGGCGACAGGAGAAGGGGATGGGGTATTACCGCGGGCAGGCGTCCGCCATGCTGCTGGACAGCCAGCAGCACGGGCCGGAAGCGGAGCTATTGCTGGTGGAGGGCGAATCGGCGGCGCAGTCGGTGGCGGCGGTGCGGCAGTCCTTGCGGCAGGCGGTGCTGCCCTTGCAGGGCAAGCCGCTCAACGCCTGGCGCGCGTCAGAGCGCAAGGTGGCGGAAAGTCCGCTGTTTGGCCAGCTGGCACAGGCGCTGGGCTTGTCCGGGGCGACGGCGCATGCGGGCGGGGACGTCTTGCCGGACTTGCGTTTTGCCAGGCTGGTGCTGCTGTTCGATCCCGATGCGGACGGCATCCACATTGGTGCGCTGGTGCTGCTGTATCTGCAGCGCTGGCTGCCGCAATTGCTGCGCGAGGAGCGGGTCTGGATGGTGCGCCCGCCGCTGGGCGCCGTGCGCTGGACCGATGGCGAGACCGGCGAAATCCTGCTGCAGCAGGCCTATACACAGCCTCAGCTGCCGCTATTGCGCCAGCAGGCGCTGGAGAGCGGGGGGCTTGACGTGCAGCAATTCGTCTATCGCGGGCTGGGCAGCCTGCCGCAGCAGGTGCTGTTCGACACCTGCGTGCAGGCGGGGACACGTCATGCGCATGTGGTGCGCGAGACGGATTTGCGCACGGTGATTGAGGTGTTTGGCGGCGTTTGAGAACTGCCGTCTGGATGGCGGAGGCGGTGCAGGGCGGGAATTCCGGAAGCGCTTGAAGAAACGGGTGCGCTTTTCCGTGCGGTAGAAAGCCCGTCAGCGCTCGGCGTACGGGTCATCGAGGCCCAGACCCGCCAGAATCGCAATCTCTTGCGCCTCCATCGCCTCGGCCTCTTCCTCGCCGGTTTCATGGTCCCAGCCCTGGGCATGCAGCGTGCCGTGCACCAGCAGGTGGGCGTAGTGCTCGGCCAGTGCCTTGCCGAGTTCTTCGGCCTCGCGTGCCACCACCGGCGCGCACAGCACCAGATCGGCCATCACCACCGGCGCGCTGCTGTAGTCGAAGGTAAGCACATTGGTGGCGTAGTCCTTCTGGCGGTAGTCGCGGTTGAGTGCCTGGCCTTCTTCGGTATCGACGATGCGCACGGTGATTTCGGCGTGTTGCACTTCTTCGCCCAGCGCATGGCGGATCCAGCGTGCCACCTTGTGTCGCGGCAGCGCAGCGCGGTGTTCTGCCGCTTCGGCGAAGCGGGCGAACTGCAGCGACAGGGACAGGGGCGGCAAGGGAGCGGGCATGGTGAGGCTCGGACAGTGGGTGGCGGAAGGGCAGGACGGTGCCAGCGTGTCAGGCCGCGTCGCGGGAGCGGCGCGTGGCCGAGCTGGCGGCATCGTAGGCATCGACGATGCGCGCCACCAGCGGATGGCGCACCACGTCGGCGCTGGTAAAGCGCACATGCGAGATGCCTTCCACGCGCTTGAGGATGCGCTCGGCTTCGACCAGGCCGCTGGTCTGGCCCTTGGGCAGATCGATCTGGCTGATGTCGCCGGTAACCACCGCCTTGCTGCCGAAGCCGATGCGGGTGAGGAACATCTTCATCTGCTCGGGCGTGGTGTTCTGCGCCTCGTCCAGGATGATGAAGGCGTTGTTCAGGCTGCGGCCGCGCATGAAGGCGAGCGGGGCGATTTCCAGCGCGTTGCGCTCGAAGGATTTCTGTACCTTGTCGTAGCCCATCAACTCGTAGAGGGCGTCGTACAGCGGGCGCAGGTAGGGATCGACTTTCTGCACCATGTCGCCAGGCAGAAAGCCCAGGCGCTCGCCCGCCTCGACCGCAGGGCGTGTCAGCACGATACGCTGCACGGCACCCCGCTCCAGCGCATCGACGGCACAGGCGACGGCCAGGTAAGTCTTGCCCGTGCCAGCGGGGCCGATGCCGAAGGTGATGTCATTGGCGGCAATCGCCTGCAGATACACGCCTTGCGTGGCGGTGCGCGCGCGCAGGTCGCTGCGGCGGGTGGCGAGCTGGGCGTCTTCGGTGGGCAGGGGCTCGTTGCCGTCGCCGGCCAGCATCAGTTGCACGGTAGAAGGGCTGATGGGGCGCGCAGCCTGTTCGTACAGCGCCTGCAGCACTTCCATGGCGCGGTTCGCCTTGGCCTTGGGGCCGTCCACCTTGAACTGCTCGTGGCGGTGCGCGATTTTCACCCCCAGGGCCTGTTCGATGGTGCGCAGGTGTTCGTCCAGCGCGCCGCACAGGTGCGACAGGCGGCTGTTGTTGAGGGGGGTGAAGGAGTGGCGCAGGATCACGGGGCGATAATCAGGGCTTGTTGAAGTGACTGCAAACAAGGATACCCCATGATCGGCAAGCTGACCGGCACCCTGCTCGAAAAATCTCCCCCGCAAGTGCTGGTGGATTGCCATGGTGTCGGCTACGAGGTGGATGTGCCGATGAGCACCTTCTACAACCTGCCGGCCATCGGTGAGAAGGTCAGCCTGCTCACGCATTTCGTGGTGCGCGAGGATGCGCAGCTGCTGTTCGGTTTTGGCAGCGCGGAGGAGCGCAACGCCTTCCGGCAACTGCTGAAGATCACCGGGGTAGGGGCGCGTACCGCGCTGTCCATCCTGTCGGGGCTGAGCGTGGCCGATCTGGCGCAGGCGGTGACGGCGCAGGAAGCAGGGCGGCTGGTGAAGGTGCCCGGCATCGGCAAGAAGACCGCCGAGCGCCTGCTGCTGGAGCTCAAGGGCAAGCTGGGCGCCGAATTGCCTGCTGTGGCAGGCGCGAGCAGCGTGCAAAACGAGACTCAGCTCGATATTTTGCAGGCGCTGGTGGCGCTGGGCTACAGCGACAAGGAAGCGCAGCTGGCGCTGAAGGCGCTGCCTCCCGATGTGGGGGTGAGCGAGGGCATCAAGCTGGCGCTGAAGGCGCTGGCGCGCTGAGGGCGTTCAATCATTCAGTGTCGCCGTGCGGGTTGCGAGTCGGCCAGCGCCTGACTGCAGAAGGTGTCTTGCGAGGGGTGGAGAGGCCTCCTCCTGGCAGGCAGCACGGGCGCAGAAGTGCCTGCCCTGCCCTCAGAACGCCCCGAACATCGTCCCCAGCGAAATCACCGAAATCAGCGCCAGCATCGGAATGCCCACCGTCACCATCGCCATGTTGAGGTAGGCTTGCTTGTGCGTCAGTCCGCAGATGGCGAGCAGGGTGATCACGGCGCCGGAGTGCGGCAGGGTGTCGAAGCCGCCGGCGGCGATGGTGGCCACGCGGTGCAGCAATTCCGGTGAGATGCCAGCTTCCGTTGCCATGCGCAGGTAGTCGGCGCCCAGCGCCTGCAACGCAATGCTCATGCCGCCCGAGCTCGAACCGGTGATGCCGGCCAGCACGTTCATGGCCACGGCTTCGGAAATCAGCGGATTGCCGGGCGAGACGTTCAGCACCGCATCGCGAATCAGCGCAAAGCCGGCCATGCTGGCGATGACGGCGCCGTAGCCCACTTCGGAAGCGGTGTTGAAGATCGGCAGCATGGAGCCCAGCGTGCCCTTGTTGATGCTGTGCTTGAGGTTGGACCAGTGGGACCAGCGTGTCACGATCAGCACCAGCGAGGACACCAGCAGCGCCACGATGATGGCCCACATGCCGCTTTGCTTGGCCGCGTCCACTTTCGGGAAGCGCTCACCCAGAAAGCCGAAATCCATGCCCTTGAACACGCCGAAGGTGAGCAGGGCGTTGATGCCGATCACCAGCACCAGCGGCAGCACGGCCAGCGGCAGCGGGATGGAACGGCCCAGTTCGTGCAGGTCCACGCCCTCGACGGCAGCCTGCAGTTCCAGGCGCGGGTCGTCTTCTCCGTAGCCTTCGCCAGTGCGGCGGGCTGCGGCAGCGCGCGAGTTGATCCAGAACAGGCCCAGCACCAGCATGATCAGGCCGGCGATGATGCCCAGACCGGGAGCGGCAAAGGTGTGTGTGCCGAAGAAGGGAATCGGGATCGCATTCTGGATGGCGGGCGTGCCCGGCAGCGCCGTCATGGTGAAGGTGAAGGAGCCCAGCGCGATGGAGGCGGGGATTAGGCGCTTGGGAATGTTCGATTCGCGGAACAGCGATTTGGCGATAGGGTAGATCGCGAATGCCACCACGAACAGCGACACGCCGCCATAGGTGAGCACGGCGCAGGCGATGACGACAGTGGCAATCGCATGGCGGGCGCCGAGGCGGCGCATCAGCCATTGCGCAATGGCATTGGCAGCGCCCGAATCGGCCATCAGCTGCCCGAACAGCGCGCCCAGCAGGAACAGCGGGAAGAAGTTGAGGATGTAGCGGCCCAGCGCACCCATGAAGGTGTCGGTGTAGATGGGCAGCATGAAGCCGATATCGCCCGAGAGCAGCACGGCCAGGGCAGCCATCAGCGGGGCCAGGATCAGCACCGAGATGCCGCGGTAGGCGAAAAAGATCAGCAGGACGAGGGAAAGAATGATGGCCAGTGTGCTCACCGCGGGTGTCTCCTTGGGTGTTGTTGGCGGCGTCGGGGCTGACGGCCGCGTACGAACAGGCCGGAGCCTTCGGCCTTCGGATTGCAGAAGGCCGGTGCCGGCCGTAAAGGGGGCGAGCTTAGCGGGGGAATGTGAAGGCAACCTGCGGATGGGCTGCCATTGCAAAAATGATCAATCCTGATGGGGAAATTTCAAAACGAGCGGCAATGCCCTGCCGCCGCGAAATTCCCGCGCAGAAAGCACGAACGAAGTGTCGCGTGCGTGTTTATGGGGCGCGGCTGCAAGCCAGCCGGTCAAGGGCTTCCTTGCCTTGCAGCAGCCAGAGCGCATCGTCGCCCTGACGCGAAGGGTGCTGCCAGGCAGGGGGCTGGGTGCGCAGGAAGGGGTGGCGCTGCAGCGTGTCGCTGCCCGTATCCGCCCAGATCCAGACGCGCCGCGTCTGCAGCGTCCGGCACAGGCGGTCGTGCAGTTCCGGGGGGCGGATGAACAAGGTGGCTTCGCTCGGCGTGTCGAACCGGCCGGCCTCGAGCAGTTCCTTGCGCCAGTTGTCATGGCGCAGCAGTTCCGGATCATCCCAAGCGCTGACAACCCACATCGGCCGGTCCGTATCCAGGTAGAAGGGCAGGTCGTATTCATACTCATCGAGCATGACGATCTCGTCAGAAGCCTGCATCTGTTGCCGCAGCAGCGGCACGGCGCTGCGCGAAGACTCGGACTGGTAGCGTGCGGCTGCGCCGATGCCGACCACGCACAGCAGGGCCGCGAGCAGCAGCAACGTCGACGGCAAGCGCTGACGCGATTGCGGGTGCGCCTGCACCCATGCCTGCGCCCAGCCACTCAGCAGCATGGCCCAGGCCGGCAGCACTGGCAGGATATAGCCGGCGAGCTTGGATTTGGGCAGCGAAAAGAACACCATGATCACCACCAGCCAGACCCAGGCCAGGCGCTGTAGCGATGCCGCACTGCCCAGTGGTCTGGCAGGAGCCAGCCAGCTTCGCCAGTCTCCTGGTGCCGGCTTGCGCAGCCACGCTGCGCGCAGGCCGGCAAACAGCCAGAGCGACCACGGCAGTGTCAGCCCGAACAGCACCACCGGATAGAACCACGCGCCGTGCTGGTTGTTGAAGCCGGTTTCCGCAAAGCGCTGGAAATGCTGGTAGACGAAGAAATAATGCAGAAAGCCGGGATAGCGCTGGTCCATCAGGATGAACCACGGCATGCCGACTGTCAGCAGGGTGAGCATGCCCGGCAGCGACAGCAGGCGCCACAACCCGATCCAGTGACGCTGCCAGGCCAGCCAGATCACCAGCACGGCGCCCGGCAGCACGATGCCGATCAATCCCTTGGCGAGCAGGCCCAGAGCAGCCAGCAGATAGGCGAACAGGACCCAGGGCCGCCAGGGCTGGCCCTGCCGCGCCTGCAGCACGGCATGCGCTGCGGCCAGAATGGTGCTGCTGATCAGGCCGGCTACCAGCATGTCCAGGTTGGCATACTGGGCGCCGCCGAAGAAGAAGGGCATGGTGGCCAGCACGGACAGCGCCCAGCCGGCCTGGCGTACAGTGGCATGGCTCCGCAGGAAAAGATACAGCCCCATGCCCATCAGCCAGGCGCCCAGCATGGACGCCATGCGCGCCACCCAGGGATCGGCGCCGAACAGCTTGAGCGCAGCGGCATTGATCCAGTAAAACAGCGGCGGCTTGTGGAAGAACGGCAGGCCGTTGAGCAGTGGCACCGCCCAGTGGCCGCTGATCGCCATTTCCAGCGAGATGCTGGCGTAGCGCCCTTCGTCCGGCATGGCCAGCGGGCGCCATGCGGCGGTGCAGAGCAGCCATGCGGCGAGCAGGAATGCGGGCCACAGGACGGGATGACGAGCCAGCGACTGGCGCCAGAAGGTGGGTGAAGGGAACTGCATGCAAAGGCACCGGAAAAGCCTCCGCGCCATGCAGAGACCAAGGGCGCATCGTAAGCGCGGGCACGGGCGGCTGGCTGAGGGATTTCTTAAGACTGAATGGTATGCCCTGCCTGGGGCACAATAGCTGCTTGCCGTATTACATCTGCCATGGCCATCCATACCGACAATCTCTCTGCAACCCCCATGCCCGAGCCGGCGCGCCGCGTAGTGTCGCCTGCGCCTGCCTCGCCCAACGAGGAGGCGCTGGAGCGTGCGCTGCGTCCCAAGCTGCTGGATGAATACGTCGGCCAGATGAAGGTGCGCGAACAGCTGGAAATCTTCATCGGCGCAGCGAAGAAGCGCGGCGAGGCGCTCGACCATGTGCTGCTGTTCGGCCCGCCAGGCCTGGGCAAGACCACGCTCAGCCACATCATCGCGCATGAGCTCGGCGTGAACCTGCGCCAGACCAGCGGCCCGGTGCTCGAAAAACCCAAGGATCTGGCCGCGCTGCTCACCAACCTCGAGCCGAACGACGTGCTGTTCATCGACGAGATCCACCGCCTGACGCCCGTGGTCGAGGAAATCCTCTACCCGGCGCTGGAGGATTACCAGATCGACATCATGATCGGCGAAGGTCCGGCCGCGCGCAGCATCAAGCTGGACCTGCAGCCCTTCACGCTGGTCGGTGCCACCACGCGCGCCGGCATGCTGACCAACCCGCTGCGCGACCGTTTCGGCATCGTCTCGCGGCTGGAGTTCTACACGCCGGAGGAGCTGGCCAGCATCGTGCGCCGCAGCGCCGGTCTGCTGGGCGCACCGGCGGATCCCGAGGGTGCCTTCGAGATCGCCCGCCGCAGCCGCGGCACGCCGCGTATTGCCAACCGGCTGCTGCGCCGCGTGCGCGACTATGCCGACGTGAAGGGCGATGGCCGCATCACGCTGGACATGGCGCAGCGCGCCCTCTCCATGCTCGATGTGGACCCGCAGGGCTTCGACGTGATGGACCGCAAGCTGCTCGAGGCCGTGGTGCACCGCTTCGACGGCGGCCCGGTGGGGCTGGACAACATCGCCGCCAGCATCGGCGAGGAGCGCGACACCATCGAGGACGTGATCGAGCCCTACCTGATCCAGCAGGGCTTTCTGCAGCGCACGCCGCGCGGGCGCATTGCCACCATGGCGGCATACCGCCATCTGGGCGTGGCCGCGCCGCAGGCGGCAGAAGGGCTGTTTCCTGCGGGCGAGGCCGGCTGAAAGCGCCTCAGGATTGGTGTCTGACTGGCAAGTCTGCGCATGCCGGGTAGCCCGGCGAGCGCGCGCCCTCGCGTTTCCGCTCCTCTCCTACAACCAGCGGCATCCGGGGCTTTCCATAATGGATCGCCAACAGGGAGCCACACCATGAAATATCGGAGCTACAAGGAAGCCATCGACAAGCGCGCCAGGACGGATGGCCTGATGCAGTACGTTTTTCAGCAGATGGCCGCATTCAATGACGGCCAGGAGATTGATCTGGACTTCCTGAGCCGTGCAGATGTCGGCGCGTTCTGCCAGGCGCTGGGCTTCGATGCGGACCGCAACTGGGGCAAGCTGACGCTGGACCGGATCGCGCCCCCCGACAAGCTCGGCCCGAACGTCGTCCCCGAGAAGGAAAGTGCCCTGGTGCTGCACGCGCTGAAGGTGGCGATCCAGAAGGAGTGGCTGCAGCCCAGCATGGACAAGCAGCCCCAGACCGACATCCTGAACGACTTTCTGCCGGCGCCAGGACGCTTCCAGAAAAAAAAGACGCTGGGCCATGGTTGGGAGTTCCAATATGCATTGGCCGTCGAGCTGGAGCATGGCCGTACACGCGGCGCCAACGTCAGCAACAATCACCCGCTGCTCACCGGCATGGTGGTGATGGCGCATCTGGCCGAGGATCGGCTTTACTATGCCCGTCTCTGGGTGATGGAGAGCGAAGGCGAGTTGTTCAATCTGCAACTGGAAAAAGCGAAACCCAAGCAGATTTTCGACAAGCTGGAAGAGCTGGGGCATGCCCGCGAGCATCTGCAGAAGCGCATCGCCGAGAAGCTGACGGCGGCGATGGCTTGAGTCGCCGGCCAGCTCTCGCCTATAATCACGTCCATTCCCAAGGAGCGTTGCAACGTCCTGCGCAAGGCAGGGCGTGAGGCTTGGGCACCATCTGCAACGACGCTCACCCCACGATATCCGGTGCGGTGAGCTTTTTTACGCCCCGTCACTGGTTTTTTCCGAACTTGCCTTTGGAGCAAAACCACATGAACGCACAACACTCCCCCGTGGCGCCGCTAGATAGCGCCATCGCCGACATCTCCCTGGCCGCCTGGGGCCGCAAGGAGATCGCCATCGCCGAAACCGAAATGCCCGGCCTGATGGCGATCCGCGAGGAATATGCCGCAGCGCAGCCGCTCAAGGGCGCGCGCATCACCGGCAGCCTGCACATGACGATCCAGACCGCCGTGCTGATCGAAACCCTGCAGGCGCTGGGCGCCGACGTGCGTTGGGCTTCCTGCAACATCTTCTCCACGCAGGACCATGCCGCCGCTGCCATCGCCGCCGGCGGCACGCCGGTGTTCGCCATCAAGGGCGAATCGCTGGAAGACTACTGGGACTACACCCACCGCATCTTCGACTTCGGCCCCAAGGGCAGCGCCGGCGAAGGCCCGAACATGATTCTGGATGACGGCGGCGATGCCACGCTGCTGATGCATCTGGGCAAGCAGGCCGAAACCGACCCCTCCGTGCTGGCCAACCCCGGCAGCGAGGAAGAGCGCATCCTGTTCGCCGCCATCAAGGCCAAGCTGGCCGAAGACGGCACCTGGTACAGCCGCAAGAGCGCCGAGATCCAGGGTGTGACCGAGGAAACCACCACCGGCGTGCACCGCCTGAAGGAAATGTCTGCCAAGGGCACGCTGATGTTCCGCGCCATCAACGTGAACGACAGCGTCACCAAGAGCAAGTTCGACAACCTGTACGGCTGCCGCGAATCGCTGGTGGACGGCATCAAGCGCGCCACCGATGTGATGGTGGCCGGCAAGATCGCCGTGGTGGCCGGCTATGGCGACGTGGGCAAGGGCTCGGCCCAGGCACTGCGCGCCCTGAGCGCCCAGGTGTGGGTCACCGAGATCGACCCGATCTGCGCCCTGCAGGCTGCGATGGAAGGCTACCGCGTCGTCACCATGGAAGAAGCCGCACCGCTGGCCGACATCTTCGTCACCACCACCGGCAACCGTGACGTGATCCGCTACGAGCACATGGCCGCCATGAAGGACCAGGCCATCGTCTGCAACATCGGCCACTTCGACAACGAAATCCAGGTGGCTGCGCTGGAAGAGAAATGCCAGTGGGAAGAAATCAAGCCGCAGGTCGACCACGTGATCTTCCCGGACGGTAAGCGCATCATTCTGCTGGCCAAGGGCCGTCTGGTGAACCTGGGCTGCGCCACCGGCCACCCCAGCTACGTGATGTCCTCCTCCTTCGCCAACCAGACCATCGCGCAGATGGAGCTGTACTGCCACCCCGACGGCTACGACGTGGGCAAGGTCTACGTGCTGCCCAAGCACCTGGACGAGAAGGTCGCCCGCCTGCAGCTGCGCAAGCTGGGCGTGAAGCTGACCGAGCTGACCGACGCTCAGGCTGCCTATATCGGCGTGCCGAAGGAAGGCCCCTACAAGCCGGACAGCTACCGCTACTGATGCTGCCCCTTGCTGCTCTGACTGCCTGACCTCGCCATGTCCCACGTTCCGTGCCCTGCCGTGTTCTCCGACGCCGAGCGCGAACGCCTGCTCGCCCTGAAAGGGGTGGGCCCGGCGGTGCTGCTGCGCCTGGAGCAGACCGGCCATGCGCCGCTGGCGGCGCTGGTGGGTGCCAATCCGGTCGAGATCGTTGCCGAGATCGCGTACATGATGCGTACTTCGTGCTGGAAGAACAATCCGCACGCGATCCGCGCCATTGGCTCCGTGATCGACTTGGCCAATCTGCAGCACGAAGAAAGGCAGGCCTGATGCGTGCCGACCAGTTGCTGGTGGACCGCCAGCTTGCCTCCAGCCGCAGCCAGGCGCAGCGCCTGATTGCAGCCGGCGTGCAGTGGCGCCTGCCGGGCGCAACGGCCTGGCAACCGGTGCGCAAGAATGGCGACGAATTGCCGTTTGAAGCCGAATTGCAGCTGCAGGATGAGGCCGAGGCGCGCTACGTGTCGCGTGGCGGGCTCAAGCTGGAAGGGGCGCTGAGGGCAGTAGGGCTGGACGTGTCCGGCCTGCGCTGCCTTGATGTGGGCCAGTCCACCGGCGGTTTTACCGACTGTCTGCTGCAGCACGGTGCTGCCCAGGTGACGGGGCTGGACGTCGGGCAGGGCCAGTTGCATGCGCGCCTGCGCGCGGATGCTCGAGTGGCAGCGTACGAGAAGGTGAATGCCCGGGATCCGGTCGCTTTGGCTGCTGTGTTGGGCGAGCCTTTGGTTGCTGACACCGGCCCGACGCCGCAGTTGCAATCGGGCGGCCCCTTCGATCTGCTCGTGGGTGACATCTCTTTTATCTCGCAGACCCTGGTGCTCCCCGCCGTGCTGCCTTGGCTCAAGTCCGGCGGGCAGCTGCTGATGCTGGTCAAGCCGCAGTTCGAGCTGCAGCCGGCACAGATTGGCAAGGGTGGCATCGTGCGCGATCCCGCCCATTACGCCGAGGTGGAGCAGCGCCTGCGCCAGTGCTGTGCGGAGCTGCACATCGACATCCTGCACTGGCTCGATAGCCCCATCGCCGGCGGTGACGGCAACCGCGAATTCTTTCTCCACGGCCGCAAGGCCGGATGAACCAACAACAATTACTTGAAAAAGGACTGACGCCATGACCGCGCCATCCATCAGCTTCGAATTCTTTCCCCCCAAAACGCCTGAGGGCGCCGAGAAATTGCGCGCCGTGCGCCACAAACTGTATGCCTGCCAGCCCGAGTTCTGCTCGGTCACCTACGGTGCCGGCGGCTCCACCCAGAAAGGCACCTTCGATACCGTGCAGGAAATCCTGCAGGAAGGCATGGAGGCCGCCAGCCACTTCTCCTGCGTGGGCGCTACCCAGGCCAGCGTACGCGAACAGCTGGAAACCCTGCGCCAGATGGGCGTGAAACGTCTGGTGGCCCTGCGTGGCGACCTGCCCAGTGGCCATGGCGTCGGCGGCGAGTTCATGCACGCCAGCGATCTGGTCAGCTTCATTCGCGTGGAAACCGGCGACTACTTCCACATCGAAGTCGCCGCCTACCCCGAAGTGCACCCGCAGGCCCGCAGCCCCGAGGCCGACCTGCGCGCCCTCAAGGCCAAGGTCGATGCCGGTGCCAATGGTGTCATCACCCAATACTTTTTCAATGCCGATGCCTACTTCCGTCTGGTGGACGAAGCAGCGACGCTCGGCGTGAGCGCCCCCATCGTGCCGGGCATCATGCCCATTACCAGCAGCAGCCAGCTGATCCGTTTCTCGGATGCCTGCGGCGCCGAAATTCCGCGCTGGATCCGCCTGCGCTTGCAGTCCTACGGCGACGATGTGGAGAGCATCAAGGCTTTTGGCCATGAAGTCGTGGCAGACCTGTGCGAGCGCCTGCTGGAAGGCGGCGCACCTTCACTGCATTTCTACACCATGAACCAGGCGGCTCCCACGCTGGCGCTGTGTGAACGACTGGGACTGGGTGCCGCAGAGAGTGCGGTTGCCTGATCGGAATTCTTCCAGCACAAAGCCCCCGACTCGCAAGAATCGGGGCTTTTTGATTCGTGGTTCCGGCAGTGACATGCAACTCGTCACTCCATTGCCAACAGTCATGATCCACGCATGGCGCCCGCGTCTCTCGTCACACCACCTTGCCGGATCCCTCGTAGGCAGGCTTGGTGTTATCCAGCAAGGTATACCAGTTCACCCGGCGGGTCGCAAACATCACCACCGCCAGCACCAGGAACAGGGCGATCGAGCCGACCAGCAGCGCGTTCTCTTCCAGCTGCAGCAGCAGGAACAGCAGTCCGTAAAGCAGCGCTATGCCTGCACCAAACGGCACCCCGCGTTTCCAGCCATGCAGGATGTGGCTGGCGTAGAAGCCCAGCAGCAGCACGCAGGCACTGGCAGCCGCCAGATAGGCCAGGGCGAACGGATAGTGCTCGCTCAGGCTGAGCAGCAGCAGGAAGAAGATGGCCAGGGCAGAACCCACCAGCAGATATTGCACCGGGTGCACGCGTAGCTGACGCAGCACTTCGAACATGCCCACGGCCACAAAGGTCAGCGCCACGAACAGCAAGCCATATTTTCCGGCACGGTCGGCCAGCTTGTAGGGATCCACCGGATTCACGAAGCGCACCTGGAAGGCATCCAGGCAGGCCTTGTGTGCCACCTCGCTGGCCTCATCGACACGTGCTGCTGCAGCCATCGTGGCTGAATGGGCACTGTCGTCAGACGGAGCACATACTTGCGCTCCTGCATTGAAGTCGCTGAACGCACTGGTAGCCAGGCTGGACACGTTCCACTGCGCCTGAAATCCCTGGTCATTGATTTCGCGCTGAGCCGGCAGAAAGCTGCCGCCAAAGCCTGGATGCGGCCAGTTGCCGGACAGCTTGACGCTGGTGTCGTCCGCTGCCGGCACGATGGACAGGCTGCTGGTCCCCAGCAGTTCCAGATCTACCTCCACATCCATGGCGGCAAACTTGCCGCCGGGCTGCACCAGGGAATCGAGCTTGGCGTGGATGCCCTGGGGATGGCGCGCCAGCGTGGTTCCGGACTGCACCGGCAGGGCTTGCTGGTTGATTTGCACGTCACTGCGGCGGATGCCGCGGGGATCGCCAATCGCCAGTGCGAGGACCGGCGGCATGCAGCGCAGGGTGGCCCCCGGACGGCTGCTTTGGGGAGACAGGGTATCGGCATTGAAGTGGGCCTTTACGCGCGTCTTCAGCGTGAAGGTGTTGACCGGATACAGGCCCAGTTTCAAGGGCGTGACCGTCACCCGGGCATCGTCCAGTTGCAGGCGGGCGGGCGATATCGTGGTGGCCAGGCTCTGCTGCAGCTTGCGTGGCTTGCCGTCTTCATCCCGCTCCTGCCAGCTTTCGGTGCATTGCTGCAGCAGAATCGGGCCGACCAGGCTTTGCGGCCCCGCAGTGCCACGTACCACGCTCTCCTCGGCCTCGGCGCGATAGGACTTGCGGTCTTCCACCAGGTCGCGCACGTGCAGCAGCATGGCCATCAACAGGGCAAGGACGAGCCCGAGGGACAGCAGTTTGGTCAAGGCACTTCGCATCATGGGTCTCCACAGTTGAACTGGGCTTCATCATGCGGCGCAGTTGTGCGGTGCAGATGAAGTGTGTGAAGCCGGTGTGAAGCGCCAGTACCTCAGGGGGTGGGGCGGGCAGATGGCGAGCGGAAATCGAGCGTCACGCGCAGGCCGGGGCTGAGCGGCTGGAAACGGACCGCGCCATGATGCAGAAGCATCACCTGATGCACGATTGCCAGACCCAGACCGCTGCCACTGCGGCTGCCGTCCGGCCGTTGCGTGGTGAAAAAGCGCTCGCCCAGCCGTGGGAGTGCGTAATCCGGGACGCCGGGGCCGTGGTCTTCCACGCTCAGTGTCAGGCCTTCGACATGCACGCCAACGGTGGACTCGACAGGCGAGAAATCGATGGCGTTGGCCAGCAGGTTGGAGCAGGCCAGCACGACCAGATCCCGATCCAGCGGCAATGGCTGCGGACTGGTGCCGGAAAACACCAGCCGGATGCCACGCAGCTCCGCACGTGCCTGCTGCAATCGCATGGCCTCCTGCGCGCAGTCTGACAGGAGGGCTGCTTGCGGCTTGGGCAAGGCTTGCAGTTGCTCCAGCTTGTTCAACTGCAGCAGGCGGTCCACCAACTGCTGGATGCGCTCGGCCTGGCTGCCGATCTGGCGCGCAAAGCGTTCGCGATCGGCAGCGGGCAGTTCATCCTCCAGCAGCTCGGCCGCGCCGCGGATGGCCGCCACCGGGCTCTTGAGCTCGTGCGTGAGCGTGCGTACATAGTGTTCGATGTATTCCCGCCCCTCCAGGCGCCGCCGCATGGCATCCATGGACTGCGCCAGCTCGCCCAGTTCTCCTGGCACCCGGGGAATGGGCAGGGCCGCCTGCCCGCCGGCCTGAACGCTGTTGGCATAGCGCTGCAGCTTGCGCACGTTCCACACCAGCCACAGGGTGACCAGCACGCCGACCAGCGCCGAGAGCCCGAGCAGCCACAGCCCGTTGGCCATGATCTTGCGTTCGGCCCGGTCGATGAAGCCCTGGACCGTGCGGTTGGGCTTGGACACGGTCAGTACGCCGATGATGCGCCCCTGCTGGTAGATGGGGGCCGCCACGTGCATGACCGAGCTGGCGGGATCATCGGGATCTTCCGGCGAGGTGCGCGCTCCATATTGCCGGCGCAGGGTGAGATAGACATCCCTCCACTGGGAAAAATCCTGCCCCTCCGCCAGGTGAGCGGAGTCGTACAGCACCTGCCCGCGAGCATCCGTCACATAGATGCGATAGTCCACCTGGGTCTTGTGCAGGCCCCAGATGCGGGCCTGCACCGGGCGCTTGATGTAGGCATCCACGCTGTTCGCGAAACGCGTCCCGGTGAAGACGGGTGCTGGCGTACCTGCTGACGGAGATGCCTGTGCGCCGGCGAGATCCGGGGAACCAGGCGGAAAATCCTGTGCGGCGAGTTCGGCCAGCACGTTGGCGGTATCGACCAGCGTGTCTTCCATCACCTCGCGTGCGCTTGGCTTGATTTCGGCGGTAAAGATGCGCAGCACGAACAGGGCCGCAATTCCGTTGATCAGGAAGAATGCAAACAGCAGGCGCAGCCCCAGACCGATGCGCAGCGTGCGGTTCATGGCTGCTGCGGCAGTTCGAGGCTGTAGCCCATGCCGCGGTGGGTGGCAATGTACTCATGGCGGCCATCCACCTGGCGCAGCTTGGCACGCAGCGTCTTGACGTGGGTATCGACGGTGCGGTCTGCGCTGTCCGCCTGTACGCCCCATACGCGATCCAGCAGATAGTCCCGCGCGAGGATGCGGCCGGCATGTTCCAGCAGGCAGGCCAGCAAACCGTATTCCATGCGCGTCAGCGCCAGCGCAGTGCCGTGCAGCAGGATGCGCTGGCCTGCCAGGTCATGCACAAAGGCTTCCGGCGCCGGAGCGCCCGGGCCCGCAGTCATCTGCCGGCTGCGCCGTAGCAAGGCGCGCAGACGTGCCACCAGTTCGCGCGGGCTGAACGGCTTGCCGAGATAGTCATCCGCACCGAGCTCCAACCCCAGCACGCGGTCGAGCTCATCGCTGCGGGCACTGAGCATCAGGATCGGCAGTGTGGCGGTAGCGGCCTGCTGGCGCAACTCGCGGCAGAAGTCCAGCCCGCTGCCATCCGGCAGGCCGATATCGAGGATCAGTGCGGCATACGCCTGCTGCTCGAGCTGCCGGCGCGCATCCTGCAGCAGCAGGCAGTGCGTGGTGATCATGCCTTCGCGGGCCAGGGCGTAGGTCACGGTTTCCGCGATGGCGGGATCATCCTCGACCAGCAACAGAGGGCAGGGGGCGGGCACCGTCATGTCCTGCCCGACCTGGCGTGCAAGTGCGTGAAGAATGCTGCCGCCATCTCCATGCGCGGATCAGATGGTGGTGCCTGCCGGCTTGCGCAGGCGCTGGATCAGCGTCACCACCGCCAGCACCACCGCCCCCACCAGCAGGCCGATGCCCAGGTTGACCAGCATGGCGGTCACGGAGCTGAACAGCCCGCTCCAGCTCAGCTCGATCTCGTGCAGCCAGTGCGCCAGCGGTGCAATACCGTGCGCAATGATGCCGCCACCTACCAGGAACATCGCCAGCGTGCCCAGCACCGACAGCGCGCGCATCAGCCAGGGGGTGACCCACAGCAGGAAACGGCCGAAGGATTGTGCGAGGCTGCCCGCCTTGCGGCTGAGCCACAGGCCCATGTCGTCCAGCTTCACGATGCCGGCCACCAGTCCGTACACGCCAATCGTCATCACGATGGCAATCGCCGACAGCACCGCGATGCGCTGCGGCAGCGCAGCCGCAGCCACCGTGCCCAGGCTGATCACGATGATCTCTGCGGACAGGATGAAGTCGGTGCGGATAGCACCCTTGATCTTGTCCTTCTCGTACGCAACCAGATCCACGTCCGGATTGGCCACGGCTTCCACCATCTCCGCGTGATGTGCCGCGTCTTCCGTTTTGCTGTGCAGGAACGTGTGCGCCAGCTTTTCCACGCCTTCGAAACAGAGGAAGGCTCCGCCTACCATCAGCAGCGGCTTGATCAGCCAGGGCAGGAAGGCGCTGATCAGCAGCGCCAGCGGCACCAGAATCAGCTTGTTCACGAACGAGCCCTTGGCCACTGCCCAAACCACCGGCAACTCGCGGTCTGCCTTCACGCCGGAGACCTGCTGCGCATTCAGCGCCAGATCATCGCCCAGCACGCCGGCCGTTTTCTTGGCGGCGACCTTGGTCATTACGGAAACGTCGTCGAGCAGGGTCGCGATGTCGTCAAGCAGCAGAAACAGACTGGAGGCCATGGAGAAAGTGTTCTGAAGAAAAAGCTGGTGAAATTGTAGAGAGATTGCGCGCCACCTCCATGTCAGCCGGAGCCGGATTGTGGTGCATGGCGCGAAAAAGACGGCAGTCCAGCGGCATTGTGCGCAGCAATGAAAAACGCCTGTGTCTTTTGGACACAGGCGTTGCGGTACCTGATGCTTCAGGTGCGCAGGCTTACAGGGCGATCACGCCGCCGTCCTTGCGCGTTACCACCACGGTCGCAGAACGCGGACGCTTGTGGTCCTTGTGCTGGCTGGTGATGCCCGGCTGGTTGCCCGGCCAGTGGCTGGTGAACTCATTGGTGGCAAAGTTGGCATCGGCCTCGCCCGGGTGCTGCACGTTGAAGAACAGCGTCTTGCCGTCCGGAGTCACCACCACGCCGGTGATTTCGCAGTCGTACGGGCCGACCAGGAAGCGGCGGATGTTCTCGCCCGTGGCATGGGCACCCATGATGGTTTGCTGGCCTTCCTTGGTGGTCACGGTCTTGCCGTCGCCCACCTCACCCGGAATCGCGGCCAGCATCATGCAGTTGGTCACGTCGGTATAGGCGCCGTCGTCCGTCTGGATCCACAGCAGGCCTGCGCCGCCTTGCGTGCGCTGGTCAAAGTACAGGCCATCCGGGCTGGAGAAGTCGTTGGTGGCGCTCAGCTTGGACAGGTTCTCGCTTTGCTTGCCATCGACGCGGGCGCCGAACAGATAGATGTCCCACTTGAACGTGGTGCCTGCCTGGCTGCCCTGTTCGCGCCAGCGCACGATATGGCCGTTGGTGTTGCCCACGCGCGGGTTGGCGGCGTTGAGCTTGTCGGCGGTGCGCTGGGAGTTGTTGGTCATGGTCATGTAAACCTCGTTGTTCAACGGGTTCACACCACCCCACTCGGGGCGGTCCATCTTGGTAGCGCCGCGGGCATCTGCAGCCAGACGGCAGTGAATCAATACATCCGCCTGGTCGGCGAAGGGGTACAGGGAGTTGCCGGCATCCAGGCCGTTCTTGCCATGGGTCAGCTCCAGCCATTCGCCGGTGCCGTCGTCGTTGAACTTGGCGGCGTACAGCGTACCCTTGTCCAGATACTTGGCGCTGGCTTCGAAGCCCTTGTTCACGTCAGCTGGATCCCACTTGGCATCCGAAACGTACTTGAACACGTACTCGTTGCGGGCGTCGTCACCGGAATAGATCACGATCGGTTCGCCTGCCTTGGCTGGAGCCGGCCAGGCGCCTTCGTGGTTGAAGCGGCCCAGCGCAGTGCGCTTGACCGGCTTGCTGTCGGGTTTGAAGGGGTCGATTTCCACCACCCAGCCGAAGGTGTTGAAGATGTTGCGGAAGTCGTCCTTGGCAGTGGAGCCCTCGCCGCCCTGGCTGCTGTTCCAGCGGGCAAACTTGTCGTCCGTCGCCTGATCGCCTTCCACCTGGTCCCAGCTGTAGGGGCTGACGCGACCCTGGGGCAGGCCGTAGCGCTTCAGGGCATCGACTTCGGCCTTGGTGCGACCGGTGTCATCGCCACGCTTGCGGGCCAGCACGTTCAGGTAGTTTTCTTCGCAGGTCAGGTAGGTGCCCCAGGGCGTGTAGCCGCAGGCGCAGTTGTTGTTCATGCCGAAGGCCGCCATGCCGTCCTTGGACAGCTTGGTGACCAGCTTGGCATTGCCCGCAGCCGGGCCGCCGAAGGCCATCGGGGTTGCGGAGTGCACGCGGATGTTGAACTCTGAGTCGACCATCTTCATGTCGTTGCTGCCGGCATCGCGCCTGACTTCCACCACGCTGGCGCCGTGTGCATAGACTTCCTTGGTGATCTCGTCGGCCTTGCGGCGGCGATAGTACAGGTAGTCATCATTCGCCTTTTTGTAGGCGGCTTTCTGCTCGTCGCTTGCATCCTTGGCAAGGCTTGCGGGCTTCGGAAACTTGGGGTCGGCAATCCAGGTAATGCCGTTCTCATGCAGACCATAAGGCTGCACCACGTATTCGTGGTTCACGCACAGCAGGCCCTTGTCGGAGCGGTTGGCATCAAACTTGCCGTCGTTGCTCAGGCCGAAGTAGTACATGCCGTCGTGGCCGTCACCGATGCGGAACTGGTAGGACTCGGCCGTCTCGGAGCCGTCATCCTTCCAGCTGCTGTGGCCATACCTGATCGGGTCGCCCAGGGCGTGCAGGATGCTGACCTGATAGTCCTTGGGCACCGTCACCAGGTCGGCGTTGGTGTGTTGCACGGGTTCGAAGCTGAGCTTGAGCTTGTCGGCACCCTTGTCGGCGTTGGGGCTCGGGGTCGCGGTGCCACCGTCACCACCACACGCCGTCAGGCCCACGCTGCCCAGCAGCACGCCGGCAGAAGTGGCCACGCTGCCGCGCAGCACGCTGCGGCGGTTCAGGTTGGACGCCAGGATGTCGTTGAAATGGGTGTTGTTGCTGTGGTTGACGATTTCGTTATCGTCGTAGATAACGGAAGGGGTCTTGTCGGAATGCATGAAGGCTCCAGAAATGGGTGGACGAAAACGACTGCCCATCATGCAGTTGCAAAATGACGAATTGGTTACCCCTTGTTGAAGCTTGGATGACACCCTCCGCAGGGTGCCATCGCCAACAGAATCAGCCCAGCGTCACCCGCGCAAACTTGCGCTTGCCCACCTGCAGCACATAGGTGCCCGCGCCCAGTTTCAGGCCCTTGTCGCTGATCACGCTGCCATCCACGCGCACGCCGCCGCCATCGATCAGGCGGTTGGCCTCGCCCGACGAGGCCGTCAGGCCCGCCTGCTTGAGCAGGGCGCCGATGCCCACCGGCGCGCCGCCGTCGCCCAGCGGCAGGCTGCGCTCGTCGATCTCGTCCGGAATGCCGCCGCGCGAGCGGTTGATGAAATCCTGCTCGGCCGCATCGGCCGCCGCTGCGCTGTGGAAGCGCGCCGTGATCTCCTTGGCCAGCGCCACTTTCACTTCCTTCGGATTGCGCCCGCCTTCCACCTGCGAGCGCAGCATGCGGATTTCTTCCTCCGAGCGGAAGGACAGCAGGGTGAACCAGCGCCACATCAGCGTATCGCTGATCGACAGCACCTTGGCGAACATGGTGTTGGCGTCCTCGGTGATGCCGATGTAGTTGTTCTTGGACTTGGACATCTTGTCCACGCCGTCCAGGCCCTCCAGCAGCGGCATGGTCAGAATGCACTGCGGCTCCTGGCCGTACTCTTCCTGCAGGTGGCGCCCCATCAGCAGGTTGAACTTCTGGTCGGTGCCGCCCAGCTCGATATCGGACTTGAGCGCCACCGAGTCGTAGCCCTGCATCAGCGGATACAGGAACTCGTGGATGCTGATCGAGTTGCCGGCATGGAAGCGCTCATGGAAGTCGTTGCGCTCCATCATGCGCGCCACGGTGTACTTCGCGGCCAGCTGGATCATGCCGCGCGCGCCGAGCTGGTCGTTCCACTCGCTGTTGTAGCGGATCTCGGTCTTGCTCGGGTCCAGTACCTTGCTGGCCTGCTGGTAGTAGGTTTCGGCGTTGTACTTGATCTGCTCGGCCGTCAGCGGCGGGCGCGTGCTGTTGCGGCCGGAGGGATCGCCAATCAGACTGGTGAAGTCACCGATCAGGAAGATGACCGTGTGGCCCAGGTCCTGCAGCTGGCGCATCTTGTTCAGCACCACCGTGTGGCCGATGTGGATGTCGGGCGCCGTCGGATCCAGCCCCAGCTTGATGCGCAGCGGCTGGCCGCTCTGCTCGGACTTGATCAGCTTGCGCAGCCAGTCGTTCTCGGGCAACAGTTCCTCGCAGCCACGTTTTGTAACATTCAGTGCATGTAGCACATCGGAACTGGGATTCAACTGGTTGATTTCAGTACTGTTTAACATTTTCGTCATGTTTGTGTGCCGCTGCCGCCGTGTAACATGCGCTTGCAAATGGCAGAAAGGGTTGCGGGTAATTCAGGATGCTGACAGAGAAAGACTGTCATACTCCACACCCAGATGTCATCCTGCTCCTACATCCGTGTAGCACGGGGGATGACAGTAGTAGGAAGTGGCGCTCATTTTATCCAACAGCGCCGCAGTGGGGCGGCAGAACTGTGATCTCCCTGTATCGACACGGAATGTGTCGCGGGGCGCCCTCGACGAGGATGCAGTTTTCGGGCGATCGTGCTCGCTGCATGTGCAGAAAATTCAATGCGTGGCCTGATCCGGCCCTTGATGCAGGGTGACTGCGAGTCGCCTGGCCGGAGCGGTGCGTGCCCTGTGATGGAGGCCCTGCCGGTCTCCATGGTAAGAAATTGATGACTGAAACCGAACAGACAAGCGAAGTGGAACAAGGCAGCGAGACAGGCGTCCAGGGGACGCTGCGCGCTGCAGCGTGCGAGGCGCGTGCCTGGATGCGCCGCAACCCGCGCGCAGGCCTCGGCGCCCTGGCTGCCGTGATGCTGCTGGGTGCGGGTGGTGCCTTTGCCGTGGTCGCTCCCAATCAGCAGGATGACGTGGTCATCCGCCAGGTGCTGGAAGTGGTGCAACCCGCCACGGCCCTGAGCAAGCAGGAGGCCGACCTGCGCGCCCACGAATTCGTGCTCTACCGCAATACCGACACCCGCGAGAACGATACTGCAGCCAGCCTGCTGACCCGTATCGGCGTGAGCGACGCTGCTGCCGAGAGCTATCTGCGCACGACCGATGCGGTGCGCGGCGAACTGTTGGGCCAGAACCAGCGCGCCGTGCAGGCCGAGGTGCTGCCCGACCAGCGCCTCAAGTCCCTGCGTGTGCGCTGGATCGAAGCCGGCCAGACGCGCCGCTACCAGGAGCTGACCATTACCCGCGAAGGCGACGGCTTCCGCTACCAGACCAAGTCCGGTGCGCCTGAAGTGCGTACCGAACTGGCCAGCGTGACGCTGGGCGGCAAGTATTTCCAGGCAACCGGTGCCGCCGGCGTGCCCGCTGCAGTCGCCACCCAGGTGCTGAATATCTTCGATCCGGTAACCCGCATCGAACAGGATGCGCGCAAGGGCGACGCCCTGACCGTGGCCTACGAGAGCATGGCCGTGGACGGCGAAGTGCTGGGCTTCGGCCGTGTGCTCAACGCGAAGGTGCAGGTGCAGGGCAGCACGCACAGCGCCGTGTGGTTTGACGGCGGCCGCGGCCAGTCCGGCAAGTACTACACACCCGAGGGCAAGAGCCTGGAGCTGGCCTACCTGGCTTCGCCGATTCCCGGCGGCGCCTTCATCACCAGCGGTTTTTCTCCGTATCGCCTGCACCCCGTGTTTGGCGATGCGCGCCCGCACACGGGTGTGGACTATCGCGTTGCCATCGGTACTCCGGTGGTGACCGTGGCTGACGGGACCGTGAGCTTTGCCGGTACGCAGACCGGCTATGGCAATGTGGTCATCGTCGAGCATGCCAACAAGCAGTCCACGCTGTATGCCCACCTGAACAGCATCCATGTGCGTGTGGGCGAGAAGGTGGTACAGGGCAGCATGATTGCCAAATCCGGCAATACCGGCTGGTCCACCGGGCCGCACCTGCATTTCGAAACGCGCAACAACGACGTGCCGGAGAACCCCGAGGTGGTGCTGGCCGAGAAGCGCGCCGAAACCCTGGCCGCTTCGCAGCGTCCGGCCTTCAACCAAGTCGTGGCACTGGCCCAGCGCAACTGGGAGCAGGCGCAAGGCATTCAGCTCGCCAGCGCCCGTTGATCCCGCAGGGGCTGGCGTATGATGCGCGCATGACTGCGCCAGCTACCGCTTTTCCCCTGACCTGCATCGGCCTCATGTCCGGCACCTCCATGGATGGTGTCGACGGCGTTCTGGTCGACATCAGCCCCGCTTCTGGCGGGGCTTCGTCTTTGCGCCTGGTGCAGCGTGCCTTTGCCAGCGTGGACCTGCCGCAGGCTTTGCGCGATGAACTGCTGGCGCTCAACAGCCCTGGCGACAACGAATTGCACCGTGCGGCGCTGGCCGCCAATGCGCTGATGCAGGTGTATGCCCAGTGCGTGCAGCAGCTATGCGCACAGGCGGGTCTGGCGCCTGCCGACGTGGCCGTCATCGGTGCGCATGGGCAGACGGTGCGGCATCGCCCGGGTCTGTTTGATGGGATGGGGTACACGACACAACTGGTCAATGGCGCCTTGCTGGCCGAGCTGAGCGGCATTGCCGTGGCCTGCGATTTCCGCAGCCGCGACGTGGCTGCAGGCGGGCAGGGCGCGCCGCTGGTGCCGGTGTTTCACCAGGCGCTGTGGCAAAGCGGCGCCGGCTTCCAATGCGGCAGTGGTACCATGGCCGTGCTTAATCTTGGCGGCATCGCGAATCTGAGCCTGCTGCAGCCTGGCAGGACGCCTGTCGGCTTCGATTGCGGCCCTGCCAACGCTTTGCTCGATGGCTGGTGCCAACTGCATACCGGCCAGCCCTATGATGCCGATGGCCGCTGGGCGGCGCAGGGGCAGCTGCAGGCCGCGCTGTTGCAGCAGTTGATGGCCGAGCCCTATATCCAGCAGCCCCCACCCAAGAGCACGGGGCGCGATCTTTTCAATATGGAGTGGTTGCAGCAGCAACTCGCAGCGCATCCCGGCATGGCTCCGGTGGATGTGCAGGCGACACTCACGGCCTATACGGTGCAAGCGGCAGCGCATCATCTGCGCACGTCTGCGCCCGACGCCAGGCGCCTGCTGGTATGCGGCGGTGGCGTACGCAACGGGGAAATCATGCGCCAGCTGGCGCAGGCGCTGCCTGGTGTGATCGTGGAATCCACCCTGGCCCACGGCATGGATCCGCAAGCGGTGGAGGCCACTGCTTTTGCCTGGCTGGCCAGCAAGACCTGGCTGCGTGAGCCGATCGACATGACGGCCGTCACAGGGGCACGCGGCCCGCGCGTGCTCGGTTGCCTGTATCCTGCCTGACCCGGCAGCCCGGCAGCCCGGCAGCCCGGCAGCCCGGCAGCCCGGCAGCCCGGCAGCCCGGCAGCCCGGCAGCCCGGCAGGCGCAGCGCGATATCTGTGCTGCGCCACCCGAGGCCAAGCCGGTGCTTACCGTCAGGAGAGTACCAGCTGCATCCGCGAATTACAGGCTGTCGCCAAAGTCCGTGCGGAACTTCTCGACCAGCTTCTGCTGCCAGCCCGACACCGGTGCCAGACGGCCATAGAAGAAGCGCAGGATGGCAGGCTCGTCCGTGAACTGCAGGCCTTCCACCAGCTGGCGGTTCCGGTACAGCCACACCAGGCGATCCACCACATACTTCACCTGCGACAGCGTGAACACGCGGCGCGGCATGGCCAGGCGCAGCAACTCCATGTTGGCCATCGGCTCGGTGCCGTCCGGGTCACGCTGCTCGGACAGAGTGCCGCGCTCCATGCCGCGCACGCCGCTGACGATGTACAGCGCCGAAGCCAGCGCACCGGCCGGGTACTGCGCCTGCGGGATGTGGTCCAGGAACTGCATCACGTTGATGTGGCAGCCCAGGCCGCCAGCAGGGGTGATCACCGGCACGCCGTGCTTCTGCAGCTCGTCCACCATGTAGGCGATGAACTGCGGACCCTGGCTGATCATGTCCTCGTCCATGGTCTCGTCCAGGCCGACGGTCAGCGCTTCCATCTCGCGCACCGACATGCCGCCGTAGGTCAGAAAGCCCTCGTACAGCGGCACCAGACCGCGCATCTTCTCGTACACGGCCTTGCTGCGGATGCAGATGCCGCCGCCACGCGCGCAGCCCAGCTTGCGCGCGGAGAAGTAGATGATGTCGCACAGGTCGGCCATCTTGCGCGTGATCTCGCGGATGGACAGGGCCTTGCAGCTCTCCTCGCGCTGCTTGAGGAAGTACAGGTTGTCGGCCAGCAGGCTGGCGTCCAGTACCAGCAGCAGCTTGTGCTCGTCGCACACGCGGCGGATGTCGGCCAGGTTCTGCAGCGAGATGGGCTGGCCGCCGATCAGGTTGGTGCCGGCTTCCATGCGCACGAAAGCGATCTTGTCGGCGCCATGTTTGGCAATGATGCCTTCGAGCTTCGCCACATCCATGTCGCCCTTGAACGGGTGCGCGCTGACCACTTCCAGACCCTTGTCGGAAATGATCTCTTCCACCATGCCGCCGTTGAGCGTGATGTGCGCCTTGGTGGTGGTGAAGTGGTAGTTCATCGGCACCACGCTGCCCTGCGTCACCAGCGTCTGCGCCAGGATATTCTCGCAGGCACGGCCCTGGTGCGTGGGCAGGAAGTAGTCCATGCCGAAGATCTCGTTGAGCTTGCGCTCCAGGCGCGTGTAGGTGGCGCTGCCGGCGTAGCTGTCATCGGCGATCATCATGGCGGCCTGCTGCTGGTCGCTCATGGCGTTCACGCCGCTGTCGGTCAGCATGTCCATGAAGACATCCTTGTTCTGCAGCAGGAAGGTGTTGTTGCCTGCCTCGGTGATGGCGGCCAGGCGCTGCTCCACCGGAACGAGATTGAGTTTCTGCACAATGCGAACCTTGTGCATTTCGAGCGGAACCTGTTCGCCGCTGAAGAATTTGACGTGTGCCATGGATGGGAAACCTCCGATTTTTTGAAAGTAGAAGCCCGAAGCCGCGGAAAAACACACCGCAGCAGGGATCGGGTTCTTTAGGTTCGGCAGGGCTGTAGGAATGAAGTCCGACTGGTGCCACCTGACATTATGCAATTCGGTGAATTGCGGATGCGGACGCGTCAGCAGCTTGGATGATCCAGATTAAGAGTCGCGCAGAAATTACCGGTGCCCCGAAGGATGCTTGGCGGACCAAGACGCTGGGATATTGCGAAGAAGCGCCCCACACATGGAGAGGAGCGCCCAAGCAGGCTTGGGAGGCAATGCGTTTGCCAGGGTCGGGGGGTGCTAGAAAAAAGCGCGAGAATGCCGTCAGGCCTTGCTGGCCTCAACTGCCCAGCTGGCGCCGGTACCGCGCTTGAGCAACTTGTGCACCACCGGCAGCGCCTGCTCCAGCTGCTCTTTCAGCACGAAAGGAGGGTTGATGACGAACATGCCGCTGGCGCGCAGTCCATCGCGTGCGCTGTTTTCATCCCCGCGACCAATCGCCAGCGTGGCATGCAGCCAGCTCTTGCCGGCCTGCTGGGCCAGGGCCTTGAGCTTGCGCGGCAGTTCATGTGCCTCGGGGCGCGGAATCACCGGATACCAGACTGCGTAGCAGCCGGTGGCAAACCGCTGCAGGGCGTCCTGCACCGTGGCAGTCACCTGGCCGTAGTCGGTCTTGAGCTCGTAGCTCGGGTCGATCAGCACCAGTCCGCGGCGGCTCGGTGGCGGCAGCAGGCCTTTCAAACCGGCAAAGCCGTTGTTGCGCACCACGTGGATCGCATCGGGTCGGCCGAGCTCTGCCACGTTGTTGTCGAGCAGGCGGCTGTCGGTCGGGTGCAGTTCGAACAGGCGCAACTGGTCTTGCGGGCGCATCAGCGTGGCCGTGATGAAGGGCGAGCCGGGATACTTGCGCAGCGCCTCGCCGCCGTTGAAGCCGGCCAGCAACGCAAGGTAGGCGGCCAGGGCTTCCGGCGCCCTGGCCTCGTCCGGGGCGCCCGGGCCATACTGCTGCCACAGCGGCAGCACGCCTTCGTTGGCTTCACCGCTGGTCTGCGCATCACCGCCATCGAGCCGGTACAGGCCGGTGCCGGCGTGCGTATCGGCCAGCAGCAGGGGCGTTTCCTTGGACGAAGTGAGATAGCGCAGGATGGCAACCAGCGTCATGTGCTTGAGCACATCGGCGTGGTTGCCTGCGTGGAAGGCGTGGCGGTAGCTGAACATGATGCCCGCCATCGTACAGGGCTTTGTGGGCCGGCGGGCACAGTCGAAGGGTGGCAGTCATCAAATACTTGTGGCAATCACCGGATTCTTCGTATAATCATCGGCTTGCCTGCGTCTTTGGCCCGCGGCAAAAGCAGTACCCCCACCTAAGAGGTTCTCACCAGAAGAACACCGACCGTGGAATAGGCCGGACGCCCCCGCCGTGCAATGGTTGCGCGGCACGGCTAGCGAAATAGCCAGCCAAACCACATTTCCAAAGGAAAAAACCCATGAAAACATTCAGCGCAAAACCCGCTGAGGTGCAACATGAGTGGTTTGTGATTGACGCCACCGACAAGGTGCTCGGCCGGGTAGCCAGCGAAGTTGCCCTCCGTCTGCGCGGCAAACACAAAGCCATTTACACCCCCCACGTCGATACCGGCGACTACATCGTCGTGATCAACGCCTCCAAGCTGAAAGTGACCGGTACCAAGTCTCTGGACAAGATGTACTATCGCCACTCCGGCTTCCCCGGCGGCATCTATGCCACCAACTTCCGCGATCTGCAGGCCAAGCATCCCGGCCGCGCGCTCGAGAAGGCCGTCAAGGGCATGCTGCCCAAGGGTCCTCTGGGCTACGCCATGATCAAGAAGCTGAAGGTGTACGGCGGTGCTGAGCATCCGCACACTGCCCAACAACCCAAAGTGCTGGAAGTCTAAAGGAGCATCACAATGATTGGTGATTGGAACAATGGCACCGGCCGTCGCAAATCCAGCGTCGCCCGCGTGTTTCTGAAAAAAGGCTCCGGCAAGATCACGGTCAACGGCAAGGACATCCAAGAGTTCTTCGGCCGCCAGACCTCCATCATGATCGCCAAGCAGCCGCTGGCCCTGACTGAAAACCTGGAATCCTTCGACGTGCAGGTCAACGTGCACGGCGGCGGCGAATCCGGCCAGGCTGGCGCCATCCGCCACGGCATCACCCGTGCCCTGATCGACTACGACGCAGCCCTCAAGCCCGAACTGAGCAAGGCCGGCTTCGTCACGCGTGACGCCCGCGAAGTGGAACGCAAGAAGATCGGTCTGCGTGGCGCCCGTCGCGCCAAGCAGTTCAGCAAGCGTTAATCGCTTTCTGCTGCCGCAAGAAACCGCACCGGCTTGCCGCGTGCGGTTTTTTTATGCAGCATCCCGGCACGCCGGTGCCAAAACCCTACATCCCGCAACGGCAATAGGGATGTGCGGCAAATGGTTGAGTAATTTGCTGTACTATTGCTGCCAGACTGACTGATTCAAGAAGTGCAAGACATGACTACTGTTGCCGAATCCACCGCTGCCGAGAATGCAGCCCCCGTCTCCGACGACCCCATCCTGTTCACCGACAGCGCTGCCGCCAAGGTGGCCGACCTGATCGCCGAAGAGGGCAACCCCGACCTGAAGCTGCGCGTGTTCGTGCAGGGCGGCGGCTGCTCGGGTTTCCAGTACGGCTTCACCTTTGACGAAATCACCAACGACGACGACACCGTGATGACCAAGAACGGCGTCTCCCTGCTGATCGATGCCATGAGCTACCAGTACCTGGTCGGTGCCGAGATCGACTACAAGGAAGACCTGCAGGGTGCCCAGTTCGTGATCCGCAACCCGAACGCCGAAACCACCTGCGGCTGCGGCTCCAGCTTCTCAATGTAAGAGCCGTCATGCGGTGTTGGTGCGCCGGCGCAGTAGGCCGGCGTGATGCGTTTCGCCCCCTATCTGCAACCGCCCTCGTGGCGGTTGTCGGCGTTTTGCCGGTTGCAACATGACGCCACCGGTTCTGCCCCAGGCTGATGAACGCCAGCTCCGGCGCCTGCTGTGGCTGGTGGCGGTCGGCTTCTTCATGCAGACGCTGGACGCCACCATCGTCAACACGGCGCTGCCGGCCATGGCGCGGAGCCTGAGCGAGAGTCCGCTGCGCATGCAGGCGGTGCTGGTGGCGTATTCGCTCACCATGGCCATCCTGATTCCGTTGTCGGGCTGGCTGGCAGACCGTTTCGGCACGCGCCGCATGTTTCTGGGTGCGATCCTGGTGTTTGTCATCGGCTCGCTGGCCTGCGGACTGGCCGTGACCCTCAACCAGCTGGTGGCAGCGCGCGTGTTGCAGGGCGCAGGCGGTGCGCTGCTGATGCCGGTGGGCCGCCTGACCGTGCTGCGGGCCTTTCCGCGCGAACGTTTCCTGGGTGCCATGAGTTTTGTCGCGATTCCGGGGTTGGTGGGGCCCTTGCTCGGCCCCACGCTGGGTGGCTGGCTGGTGGAAATCGCCTCCTGGCACTGGGTTTTCCTCGTCAACGTGCCGGTCGGGCTGATCGGCTGGATCGCTGCCAGACGCTATCTGCCGGATTTCCGCGGCGTGGAGCGCAGCAGGCTGGACGTGCCGGGATACGGCCTGCTGGCCCTGGGCATGGCGCTGGTGCTGCTGTCCGTCGACGGGCTGGCTGCGATCGGCCTGCATGGCGCGGCCTCGCTCGTCGTGCTGGTGACGGGCCTGGCCTGCCTGGCCGCCTACTGGCTGCGCGCGGGACGGCAAGCCCATCCGCTGTTTGCGCCCAGCCTGTTCCGCGTGCCGGCGCTCAGCATCGGCCTCACGGGCAACCTGATTTCGCGTCTGGGCAGCAGTGCCGTGCCTTTCCTGATTCCCCTGATGCTGCAACTCAGCCTCGGCTATTCGCCAGCCGAGGCGGGCATGATGATGCTGCCCATGGCGCTCGCCGGCATGCTGATCAAGCGCTTTGCCACCTGGTCAATCACACGCTACGGCTACCGGCGCGTGCTGGTCATCAACACCGCGCTGGTGGGCGGCATGATCGCCAGTTTTGCCCTGATCAGCGGGGCGGAGCCGGTCTGGCTGCTGGTGCTGCAGTTCTACCTGTTCGGCTCCTGCAATTCGCTGCAGTTCACCGCCATGAACACACTCACTCTGCGTGATCTGGATACGGCGCAGGCCAGCAGTGGCAACAGCCTGCTGTCCATGGTGCAGATGCTGGCGATGAGCCTGGGTGTTGCGCTGGCCGCCGCCGTGCTTGGCGGTTTTGCCGAAACCCTGCAGGCAGAAGCCGACCCGGAGCGCATGCAGCAGGCCTTCCGCTACACTTTCATCTGCATGGGCGGCATGACGCTCGCGTCCGCCTGGGTGTTCTGGCAGCTGTCTCCCCACTCGGTCTGGATGCGACGGCTGGAGCAGGACCCCGGATTCGACTGACACCCCATCCCCCAGTCTGCCCGACTGTCCTACGGAATGTCCATGAAACTCCCTCGTCCCAAGACCCTGCTCTGGATGTCGGCTGCGGCCGCCGTCCTGACCATCATCCTCAAGACCCTGGCCTGGTATGTGACCGGCTCGGTCGGCCTGCTGTCCGACGCCATGGAGTCCTTCGTCAACCTGGCCGGTGCCGTCTTCGCGCTGATGATGGTGACCATCGCCGAGCGCCCGGCGGACGAGGACCATCCCCACGGCCACCACAAGGCCGAATACTTTTCGTCCGGCTTCGAGGGCATGCTGATCTTCGGCGCCGCGCTGGGCATTCTCTGGACCTCGATCGACCGCCTCATGAACCCGCAGCCGCTGGAGCAGCTGGGGTGGGGCATGGCGTTCTCGATGGCCAGTACTGTGCTCAATGGCATTGGCGCTTGGGTGCTTTTGAAGGCGGCCAAGGTGCACAACTCGATTGCGCTAGAGGCGGATGGGCGCCATCTGCGTACCGACGTCTGGACCTCTCTCGGCGTGGTTGCCGGCGTGGCGCTGGTGCAGTTGACCGGCTGGCTCTGGCTGGACCCGGTAGTGGCCATTGCCGTGGCGCTGAACATCCTGAAGGAGGGCTGGCACCTGATCCGCAACTCCAGCCATGGCCTGATGGACAGCGTGGTCGACAGCGAAACTGCAGACAGCATCCAGCAGACGCTGGACCGTTTCGTGCAGCAGGAAAAGGATGCGCAGGGCCGCGAACTGGTGCGTTTCGATCATGTGGTCACGCGCGCGGCCGGCCAGCGCAGCTTTGTTTCCATGCACATGCACGTGCCGGCGAGCTGGACGCTGGGCCGCTCGGCCAAGCTGCGCAACGATGTGGAGCGCGCGCTGGTGGAAAGCCAGCCCCAGCTGCACGCCACCATCGAAATGCTCCCGTTCGACATGGAGCCCGTGCAGACCCTGGGCGATCTGGAGCCGGTGGCGGAAGCGGCGTCAGCCAGCACGGCTGCAACCATCAGCTCAGTGGCACCGCCCGTGAGTTGCCAGCCGCAGCATGGCTTCCCCGGCAGTGCTGTCCGTATGGGCGCGCGCGAATAGTCCAGGTTGCTATCCTTGCGCATCAGGGTTTACGCCCTATTGCCGCGATGCGTGAAAATATTTCAGAATCAGCCTGCCGAAGTCTATTACTTTCAATGAAATCATGCACTTAGAAGCGAATGTCTGTATGTAAACTGCGCCACTTGGTCATCCTGCATCGGGGTGGCAGAAGAGCACAGGAGATATTCGCGCATGGTATGGCAACAAATCTATAACCCGACGGACAGCATGCTGCTGTCCACGCTGCTGGCTGTCATCCCGGTGGCGGTGATGCTGATCGGCCTCGGCTTTCTGCACATGAAGGCCCATATTGCGGCCGGCCTCGGCCTCGTCAGCGCCTTGCTGATTGCCATCTTCGTGTTCGGCATGCCCGGCACCATGGCCGGCAAGGCGGCCATGATGGGCGCCTTTACCGGCCTGCTGCCGATCGGCTGGATTGTGCTCAATATCATCTTTCTGCACCAGCTCACCGAGAACAACGGCAGCTTCAAGGTGCTGCAGGACTCGATTGCCGGCATCACCGAAGACCGCCGCCTGCAACTGCTGCTGATCGCCTTTGCCTTCGGTGCATTCTTCGAGGGCGCGGCCGGTTTCGGCACGCCGGTGGCGGTGACGGCAGCCATCCTGATCGGCCTGGGCTTCTCGCCGCTGGCCGCGTCCGGCCTGAGCCTGATTGCCAACACCGCACCGGTGGCCTTCGGCGCGCTGGGCACGCCCATCATCACCATGGCCAAGGTGCACGGCTACGATGCGATGGAGCTGTCCGCCATGGTGGGCCGGCAGCTGCCGCTGTTCTCGCTGATGGTGCCGTTCTGGCTGATCTGGGCTTTCGCAGGCCGCAAGGCCATGATGGAGATCTGGCCGGCCATTCTGGTGACGGGCCTGAGCTTCGCCATTGCCCAGTTCCTGACATCCAACTACATCGGTCCCGAGTTGGTCGACGTGATCTCCGCCATCGCCTCCATGGTCAGCCTGGTGCTGTTCCTGCGGGTGTGGAAGCCGCGCCGCATCTGGACCAGCACCTCGCTGCGCGGCCACGAGGCCGAAGGCGGCGAGGGCAGGGAAGCCACGCCGCCTGCGCGCCATGACCGCGCCACCGTGATTCGCGCCTGGATGCCCTGGGTGATCCTGACCGTGTTCGTGTTCCTGTGGGGCATGCCCAGCGTGAAGGCCTTCTTCAATGGTATCTTCGCGCCGCAGTTCCCGATCGAGGGCCTGCACAACATGATCGAGAAAATGCCGCCGGCGGTTCCGGTGCCGCACAAGGAAACCGCCATCTACGTGTTCAACCTGCTGTCCGCCACCGGTACCGGCATCCTGCTGGCCGCCGTACTGGGTGGGCTGGCCATGGGCTACAGCGTGGGTGGTCTGCTGCGCCAGTTCGTCAGGACCTTCTGGCTGGTGCGCTACTCGCTGCTCACCATTGTGCTGATGCTGGCCCTGGGCACGCTCACGCGCTACTCCGGCATCGACACCACCATGGGCCTGGCATTCGCCATGACGGGCGTGTTCTATCCCTTCTTCGGCACCATGCTGGGCTGGCTGGGAGTGGCGCTGACCGGTTCAGACACCGCATCGAACGTGCTGTTCGGCGGCATGCAGAAGGTGGCGGCCGACCAGCTGGGACTGTCGCCCAACCTCATGGGCGCAGCCAACAGCTCCGGCGGCGTGATGGGCAAGATGATCGATGCCCAGTCCATCGTGGTGGCCTCCACGGCAACGCGCTGGTTCAACAAGGAGGGCGTGATCCTGCGCTATGTGTTCAAGCACTCGCTGGTGCTGGCCATGCTGGTCGGCCTGTTCGTGACGCTGCAGGCCTATGTCTGGCCATTCACCGCGATGGTGGTGAAGTAAGTACATGTAAATGCTGCAAGAGGCCGCCTGCGGGCGGCTTTTTCGCGTTGTTTCGCTGCTGTGGCAGGGCAGGGCGCTGTGATAGATTCACGGAATGTTCACAAATCAGCAGCATGATTGTCATGCACCATCGTCACACTGGGGCACAGACATACCGAGTTACACAGGAACTGACAAGCATGAAAGAGCTGCCTACGCCCACTTTCGACCTCTCCCCGCGCATGCGCGGGCTGCCAGCCCTGCTGCGCAAGCCCTTGCGCAAGGCCGGGGCGGCGCTGGCGCATGCACGCCCCATTTCCGTGGCTCCCGCCAGCACTCCGGAGGTTTCGGTGTCCCCTGTCGTCCTGCCAGCAGCCCCCGCGCTGGTGCAGCCTGCCACCATGCGTGAGGCTGCCAGCTCCAAGCACGGGCTGGATGCCCGCTGGGCGCGCAATCTTGACGAAGTGCGCGAAGCACAGCGCCTGCGCTACCAGGTGTTTGCCGAAGAAATGGGCGCCACCCTCAAGGCCGGCATCCCCGGCCATGATATCGACCTGTTCGACGATTACTGCGAGCACCTGCTGGTGCGTGATCTGGAAACCGGCATGGTGGTCGGCACCTACCGCGTGCTTACCCCGGCCCAGGCACGCCGCGTCGGCAGCATCTACAGCGATGCCGAATTCGATCTGGTACGCCTGCGCCACCTGCGCGCCAGCATGGTCGAGCTGGGCCGCAGCTGCGTGCATGCCGACTACCGTTCCGGCGGCGTGATCCTCACGCTGTGGGGCGCGCTGGCCGAGTTCATGGGCCGCAACCAGCTCGACACCATGGTCGGCTGCGCCAGCATCCCCATGACGCACCACGGCCTGCCCTCCGGCTATGCCGCTGCCAGCATCTGGCAGCAGGTGCGACAGACGCACCTCGCCCCCATCGAATACCACGTCACCCCGCGCCTGCCGCTGCCGGTGGACGAGCTGCAGAGCGACGTGGTGGTCGAGCCCCCGGCGCTGATCAAGGGCTACCTGCGTCTCGGCGCCAAGGTACTGGGCGCTCCCGCCTGGGATCCGGACTTCAACACGGCCGACCTGCCGATGATGATGCGCGTGGCAGATCTGCCCTCGCGCTACCGCCGCCAGTTCGACGCAGCACGCAGTTAATGGTATAGTTCGCCATTCCCTGTTTTTTGCAGATGCCTGTCGCAACCCGTGTTGCGGGCAGGCATTTTGTCTTTGCGGCGCCGGTTTTTGGCATGCTCCCCATGTACGGTCCGCAGACTGCCGAGTCCATTCCATGCAATTTCCCGCCATGCTTGACCGCGACGAGAGCATACTGGCCTTCAACACGCGCGTGCTCGACTGGGCCGCGCGCGAGGAAGTGCCACTGCTCGAGCGCATGCGTTACCTGTCCATCGTTTCCTCCAACCTGGACGAATTCTTCGAAGTTCGCATGGCGGACCTGCTCGATGCGGCGCAAAACCACATCCATGAAGGCGACTTCACCGAGCGCCAGTTCCTGAGCGTCTCGGCCAGGGCACACGAACTGGTGGCCCAGCAGTACGACATCCTGCGCTACAGCCTGTATCCGGCGCTGGCCGCCAACGGCATCACCATCGTCTCGCACGGCGAGCGCACGCCCGAGCAGCGCCGCTGGGTGAAGCACTACTTCGAGACCCAGGTGCGGCCGCTGCTGCTACCGGTCAGTCTCGATCCGGCACACCCGTTCCCGCAGGTGGCGAACAAGTCGCTCAACTTCATCGTCAAGCTGGCCGGCCAGGACGCGCTGGGCCGTTCCAACAGCATCGCCATCCTGAAGGTTCCGCGTGCGCTGCCCCGCCTGCTGCGCCTGCCGCCGCACCTGTCGGACGGCAAGGATCAGTTGGTGTCCCTGCCCAGCGTGATCCGCGCCCATCTGGAAGAGCTGTTCCCCAACCGCGAGGTGGAGCAGCTCTCGCAATTCCGCGTCACGCGCCACTCTGACCTGGCAGTGGACGAGGAAGACGTCAGCAACCTGCGCATGGCGCTGCGCGAAGGGCTGCAGCAGCGCCACTATGGCAAGGCAGTGCGGGTGGAGGTGTCTTCCAACTGCCCGGACGAACTGGCCGAGCTGCTGTGCCGCCAGTTCGACCTGCCGCCGCAGTCGCTCTATCGCGTGCATGGCCCGGTCAACCTGGTGCGCATGAGCCTGCTGGTGGATCTGGTCAACAAGTCCGAATTCCTGTTTCCCCCGTTTGCGCCAGCCTACCCGCAGGCCCTGCGTGGTGTCGATTCGATTTTCGAGCGCCTGAAACAGGGCGATGTGCTGGCGCACCAGCCCTTCGAGAGCTTCGATCCCGTGCTCGACATGCTGCGCGAGGCGGTCAACGATCCGAACGTGCTGGCGATCAAGCAGACCATCTACCGCACCGGCTCGGATTCCGAGCTGATGCTGTTGCTGCGCGATGCGATCCGCCGTGGCAAGGAAGTGACCGCCGTGGTGGAACTGAAGGCGCGCTTCGACGAAGAGGCCAATATCAACTGGGCCGAGAAGCTCGAATCCGTGGGGGCCCAGGTCGTGTATGGCGTGGTCGGCATGAAAACCCACGCCAAGATGCTGCTGATCACGCGGCGCGAAGGCAAAAAGCTCAAACGCTACGGCCACCTGGCTACAGGCAACTACAACCCGCGCACCGCACGGCTGTATACCGACTTGAGCTATTTCACGGCCGATGACGTGCTCACCGGCGACATGCAGCGCGTGTTCGTGCACCTGGCCAGCCAGAGCGAGATTCCGCGCCTGTCGCGCATGCTGATGGCGCCCTATACGCTGCAGGACACCATGCTGCAGCGCATTGCGCAGGCCGGCCGCGCCGCGGCAGCCGGCAAGGGCGGCCGCATCGTGGCCAAGATGAACGCACTGACCGACGAGGCGCTGATCCTGGCATTGCTCGAAGCCGGCCAGAAGGGCGCCCGCATCGACCTGATCGTGCGCGGCGCCTGCATGCTGCATGCCCAGGTGCCGGGCCTGAGCGAGAACATCCGTGTGCGGTCGATCATTGGCCGCTTCCTCGAGCACTCGCGCGTGTTCTATTTCGGCATCGGCGAGGAAGAGCACCTGTATCTCTCCAGCGCCGACTGGATGAACCGCAACATGCTGCGCCGCATCGAGCTGGCCTGGCCTGTCACCGATCCTGAACTCAAAACCCGCATCATTGACGAATGCCTGCTGGCCTACGAATATGATGAGGCCTTGTCCTGGCAGATGCAGGCTGACGGCAGCTATGCCCGCCCGCCATCGCCACTCGACCACCCGCGCAACGTGCAGCGCGCCCTGATGACGCGCTACCTCGGCGCCGGCAAGGGCGCGGGCAAGAAGGGGCGGAAGAAAGCCGGCAATCCCTAAAATCCGCGGGCCCGGCCCGCACCCTCAGCAAGGAGCAACCATGGATCTGATTTTGTGGCGCCATGCCATCGCGGTGGACGCGGATGAAGGACTGGACGACCTGAAGCGTCCGCTCACGGAAGAGGGA
Organism: Brachymonas denitrificans; assembly: GCF_907163135.1. Classification (NCBI taxonomy): domain Bacteria; kingdom Pseudomonadati; phylum Pseudomonadota; class Betaproteobacteria; order Burkholderiales; family Comamonadaceae; genus Allobrachymonas; species Allobrachymonas denitrificans. The sequence goes on from NZ_CAJQUA010000001.1 coordinate 114,187, forward strand.
GAGGAGCAGGCCAAGGAAATGGCAGCCTGGCTCAAGCGCCACTTGCCCAAGGATACCCGCATCCTGACCAGCCCGGCATTGCGTACCCGCCAGACCGTGCTGCGCCTGACCAAGACCGACTACCAGGTGGTGAACGAACTGGCGCCCAACGCCACGCCCGACACCCTGCTCAGGGTCGTGAACTGGCCGCTGAGCGAGGAGCCGGTGCTGGTGGTGGGCCACCAGCCCACGCTGGGCGAAGTGGCGCAGAAGCTGCTTGGCATGCAGATGAGCTGCTCCATCAAGAAGGGCGCCGTCTGGTGGCTGCACCACCGCGTGCGCGACGGCAAGGGGCAGGTCATCCTCAAGGCGGTGCAGAACCCGCGCATGCTGTGAGCGAGTGCCCGCACGGGTGCTGATGGCCCGGCCCGCTGCCGGCGCTCAGCGAATCTGCAGCTTGAGCGGCACGTCGGTGCGCGCCCAGGCATCGACTTCCTGTTGCAGCAGGAAGTACGACTGCGGATAGTCCAGCGCCCATTGCTTGGGCACCAGCAATGTAAAGCCGAGCGAGGGCGTTACCTTGCGCTGCAGTTGCAATCCTTCCATGGTGGGCAGACGGCGTGCATGGCACAGGATCACGGCCAGCCGCAGGGCCAGCAACTGGGAGGTGAATCCCACGTCCTTGAAATCCACATCGAGCTTGCGCAGCTTGCCGCGGTGGCCGAGCACCATGTTGCCCAGGTAGTGCAGCTCGGGCAGGGCAAAGCCGGGCGCTTCGGCGTTGTCGATGATGTAGGCGCCATGGCGGTGGTAGCTGCTGTGCGAGATGTGCTGGCCGATCTCGTGCAGGCGCGCCGCCCAGCGCAGCTTGCGCTCGATACGTTCGCGCTGTACCGTCATGCCCTCGATCGGGGTCAGCTGGCGGTAGAGCGTCAGCGCGGTGCGCTCCACGCGCAGTGCCTGCTTCTGGTCCACGGCAAAGCGGTCCATCATGCGGCCCACGGTCACCTGGCGCAGGTCGGTGGTGGGTTGCTCGCGGTTCAGCAGGTCGTACAGCACGCCCTGGCGCAGGGCTCCCAGTGCCACCTGCATCTGCTTGAGCTGCAGCACCTCGAAGATCGCCAGCAGTACGGCCAGGCCGCCGGCCAGAACCGGCTTGCGCTCTTCCTTCAGCGTTTCCAGTTCGAGCGAGTTGACGTTGCGCACCTTGAGCAGCTTCTGCTTGAGCCATTCCAGCCCTTCGAGCGTGACCACGCCGGGCTCGCCGCCATTGGCAGCGAGGATCTCGCCAATGGCGCCGATCGTGCCGGACGATCCGTAGGCCACGTCCCAGCGCCCAGGGCGGTAGATTTCCACGCCTTCGTCCAGTACGGCCTTGGCCGCAATGTTGGCCTGCTTGAAGGCAGAAGGCGTGAACTTGCCATCGGGAAAGAAGCGCATCGACCAGGTCACGCTGCCGAACTGGAAGGACTCCAGCTGCATCGGCTCCAGGTTCTTGCCGAGAATCAGCTCCGTGGAGCGGCCGCCGATGTCCACCACCAGGCGGCGGTCAGCCGAGCGCGGCAGCAGGTTGGCCACGCCCTGGTAGATCAGGCGCGCTTCCTCGCGGCCGGCGATCACGTCGATGGGAAAACCGAGGATCTGGTGCGCCTTGCTCAGGAACACGTCACGATTGTTGGCCTCGCGCAACGTCTGTGTGGCGACGGCGCGGATCTGGTCGCGGCGGAAGCCCGCCAGGCGCTCGCTGAAACGTGCCAAGCAGTCCCAGCCGCGCTGCATGGCTTCGAGGGAGAGGTTGTTGTTGTCGTCCAGGCCATTGCCCTGGCGGACGGTTTCTTTCAGGTATTCGACGCGCTGGATCTGGCCATGCTCATACTTGCCGATTTCCAGGCGAAAGCTGTTCGAGCCGAGGTCAAGCGCTGCAAGTCGGGTGCCGTTGCGCATGATGAAGAGAGGGAAAGGAGACAGTTTCTTTTTTTCATCATAGGGCTTTTGCAGCCGCTGCCGGGGAAAAAACGGGCATATTGCACACAGTGTCTGACAAACGCCAAACTGTCATGGATTTGTCACGGTGGCTTCCTACAGTTCGTCTGCCCGGGGTCAGTTTGCTGCAAGGTACTGGCTCCTTGGAATCCATTCATTCAATCAAGGACATTTCATGAAATCCGTCATCAAGGTTTCCGCTATCGGTCTGGCCGCAGCCCTGTCTTTCGGTTTTGCCCAGGCGCAAGACATCACCGGCGCCGGCGCTTCCTTCCCGGCTCCCCTGTACTCCAAGTGGGCGGCCGACTACGCCAAGGCGTCCGGCTCCAAGGTGAACTACCAGTCCGTGGGCTCCGGTGCCGGCATGAAGCAGATCGAAGCCAAGACCGTGGACTTCGGCGCTTCCGACGAACCCCTGACCGACGCCGACCTGAAGGCCAAGGGCCTGGTGCAGTTCCCCACCGTGGTGGGCGGCGTGGTGCCGGTCCTGAACGTCAAGGGCGTGGCTCCTGGCGCACTGGTGCTGGATGGCAAGACCCTGGGCGACATCTACCTGGGCAAGATCACCAAGTGGAACGACCCGGCCCTGAAGGCCCTGAACCCCACTCTGGCCCTGCCTGACGCCGCCATCGCCGTGGTGCGCCGCGCCGACGGCTCCGGCACCAGCTTCAACTTCACCAACTACCTGAGCAAGGTCAACCCCGAGTGGAAGGCCAAGGTTGGCGAAGGCAAGGCCGTGAACTGGCCCGTGGGTACCGGTGGCAAGGGCAACGAAGGCGTTGCCGCTTTCGTGAGCCGCCTGCCCAACTCCATCGGCTACGTCGAGTACGCCTACGTGAAGCAGAACAAGATGACCTACGCCCGCATGAAGAACGCGGCCGGCAGCATCGTGTCTCCTGACGACACCACCTTCAAGGCTGCCACGGCTGCTGCCAACTGGAAGGGCTCCTTCTACCAGATCCTGACCAACCAGGCTGGCAAGAACGCATGGCCGATCACGGCTGCCACCTACATCATGATGCACACCAAGCAGGACAAGCCCGAGAAGGCCGCTGCTTCCCTGAAGTTCTTCGACTGGGCCTACAGCAACGGTGACGCTGCTGCCGGCTCCCTGGACTACGTGCCGATGCCCGCCGAAGTGAAGACGGTGATCCGCAAGTCCTGGGCCAACATCAAGGACGGTTCCGGCAAGGCCATCGCCATCAAGTAAGCGTCTGACGACGACTGCCTGAACCCGAACCCTGTCGCCTGGCGGCAGGGTTTTTTTCTGCCGGCAGCCGGCCGTTGTGGTGCGGCGGTGACGTTTGCGTCAACGTGACAACCATGTGACATGGCCAACACGAAATTGTCATATTGATGTCACAAACCATTTTTACAGTTTGTCATGAACCGGTCGGGCAGGTGGTTGCCCCGGCTGAAATGAAGCAAAAAGGATAGAAAATGCAGAACACTCGCAGGATTGCAATCGTTGGCGTGGCCGCCGTCATGGCCATGGGTCTGGCCGCTTGCGGCAAGAAGGACGAGGCCAAGCCGGCCGCTTCCGGCGCCGAGCCGCAGCCCCAGGCGCAAGCCAGCGGCGGCATCACCGGTGCCGGCGCTTCCTTCCCGGCTCCGCTGTACTCCAAGTGGGCGGCCGAGTATGCCAAGGCTTCCGGTGTCAAGGTGAACTACCAGTCCGTGGGCTCCGGCGCCGGCATGAAGCAGATCGAAGCCAAGACGGTCGATTTCGGCGCTTCCGACGAGCCGCTGAAGGACGAGGACCTGAAAGCCAAGGGCCTGGTGCAGTTCCCGACCGTGGTGGGTGGCGTGGTGCCGGTGATCAACGTGCAGGGCATCGAGAATGGCGCCATGGTGCTGGACGGCACCACCCTGGCCAAGATCTACCTGGGCACCATCACCAAGTGGAACGATCCCGCCATCAAGGCGCTGAACCCCGAACTCAAGCTGCCCGATGCCGTGATCGCTCCGGTGCGCCGCGCCGACGGCTCCGGCACCAGCTTCAACTTCACCAACTACCTGAGCAAGGTCTCTCCCGAGTGGAAAGAGAAAGTGGGTGAGGGCAAGGCCGTGAACTGGCCGGTCGGTACCGGCGGCAAGGGCAACGAAGGTGTGGCCCAGTTCGTGGCCCGTCTGCCCAACTCCATTGGCTACGTCGAGTACGCCTATGTGAAGCAGAACAAGATGAACTACGTCAAGCTGAAGAACGCCGCCGGCAACGTGGTGAGCCCCGAAGAGAAGACCTTCAAGGCCGCTACCGCTTCCGCCGACTGGAAGAAGTCCTTCTACCAGATCCTGACGAACCAGGAAGCTGCCGACGCATGGCCGATCACTGCCGCCACCTTCATCATGATGCAGGCCAAGCAGGACAAGCCCGAAGCCGCTGCTGCTTCCCTGAAGTTCTTCGACTGGATGTACGCCAACGGCGACCAGATGGCTTCCGAGCTGGACTACGTGGCAATGCCTGCTGACGTCAAGGCCGTGATTATCGAGTCCTGGGTCAACATCCAGGACAGCTCCGGCAAGGCCATTGCCTACAAGTAAGCACTGGGCTGATCGCAAGCGTTCCGGTCGCCGGCCGGGCCTGCCTCGAGGGCGGGTCCGGCGTCCGGTCGGGATGGCTGCGATCCGTCGGTTTTTAGGGAAAGATAACTATGTCTTCCGTTGTTACCTCCGCAGAGGGCATCATGCAAGAGAGCGACAAGGCGCAGCGCACGGCGCCGCCGCCGAGCCCCAAGGTCCAGCGTCACAAAGGTGCGCTGGCGGATCTGTTTTTTGCCGGTGGTGCCAAGCTGGCCGTCATCGTGACGCTGAGCCTGCTGCTGGGCATCCTGGTTTCGCTGGTGGTGGGCGCATGGCCGGCCATCGAGAAATTTGGCCCGGGCTTCCTGACGCGCAGCGCGTGGGATCCGGTGCTGGAAGATTTCGGCGGCTGGGTGATGATCTACGGCACCCTGGCCACCTCCCTCATCGCGCTGCTGATTGCCGTGCCGGTGAGCTTCGGCATTGCGCTGTTTCTGACCGAGATGTCGCCCACTTGGCTCAAGCGCCCGCTGGGTACCGCCATCGAACTGCTGGCCGCCATTCCGTCCATCGTGTACGGCATGTGGGGCCTGATGGTGTTCGGCCCGATCCTGGCGCAGTATGTGCAAGCACCGCTGCAGGCCTCTCTGGGCGCCGTGCCCGGCCTGGATTTCCTGTTCAGCGGCCCGCCCGTGGGCATCGGTATCCTGCCGGCCGGCATCATCCTGGCCATCATGATCATCCCGTTCATCGCCTCGGTGATGCGTGACGTGTTCGAAGTGACGCCTGTCATGCTGAAGGAATCCGCCTATGGCCTGGGTTCCACCACCTGGGAAGTGGTCTACAAGGTCGTGCTGCCCTATACCAAGGCCGGTGTGATCGGCGGCATCATGCTGGGGCTGGGCCGCGCCCTGGGCGAGACCATGGCCGTGACCTTCGTGATTGGCAACATGAACCAGCTGGCCTCGCTCAGCCTGTTCGAGCCTGCCAGCAGCATTACCGCCACGCTGGCCAACGAGTTTGCCGAAGCCGGTGACGGCCTGCACCGTGCCTCCCTGATCTACCTGGGTCTGGTGCTGTTCTTTATCACCTTCGTGGTGCTGAGTTTCTCCAAGCTGCTGCTCAACCGCCTGCAGAAAAACGAAGGGAGCAAGACATGAGCGCCGTCCTGCCTCGTGCGGATTACCGCCAAGCCAAATTCAACAAGCGCAAGATCGTCAACATCGTCGCGCTGAGCCTGTCCTTTGCTGCCATGCTGTTCGGCATCTTCTGGCTGTTCTGGATCCTGTTCGAAACCGTGCGCCTCGGCGTGGGTGGCCTGAGCTTGGCCGTGTTCACCGAAATGACGCCGGCGCCCAATGATCCGGGCGGCATTGCGAACGCGATCTGGGGCTCGGTGCTGATGGTGGCCGTGGCTACCCTGATCGGCACGCCCATCGGGGTGATGGCCGGCATCTACCTGGCCGAATACGACCGTCACAGCTGGCTGGCCAACGTCACGCGCTTCGTCAATGACGTACTGCTGTCCGCGCCTTCCATCGTGATCGGCATGTTCGTGTCGGTGGTGCTGGTGGTGCCGTTCGGCGGGTTCTCCGGCTGGGCCGGCTCGGTGGCGCTGGCGCTGATCGTGATTCCGGTCGTGATCCGTACCACCGAGAACATGCTGAACCTGATTCCCGGTGGCCTGCGTGAAGCAGCGTACGCCCTGGGTACGCCCAAATGGAAGGTGATTTACAGCATCACGCTGAAGGCCGCCATGGCCGGCGTGGTGACCGGCGTGCTGCTGGCTGTGGCGCGTATCGCCGGCGAAACCGCACCGCTGCTGTTCACGGCGCTGAACAACCAGTTCTGGACGAGCAACATGGGCGAGCCGATGGCCAGCCTGCCGACCATGATCTTCAAGTTCGCCATGAGCCCCTATGAAAACTGGCAGCAACTGGCCTGGGTGGGCGTGTTCGTCATCACCATGGCTGTGCTGGGCCTGAACATCCTGGCCCGTCTGCTGACCCGCAAGAAACATTGATTTGGAGAGATGCATCATGAGTGCAGTCATCACCCCCGCCCCGAAAATCTCCGTCCGCAACCTGAACTTCTACTACGGCAAGTTCCATGCGCTGAAGAACATCAACCTGGACATTCCGGAGAAGCAGGTCACGGCCTTCATCGGCCCGTCCGGCTGCGGCAAGTCCACGCTGCTGCGCATCTTCAACCGCATGTACGAGCTGTATCCCGAGCAGCGTGCCGAAGGCAGCATCACGCTCGACGGTGAAGACCTTCTGGACAAGAAAAAGGACGTGGCGCTGATCCGCGCCAAGATCGGCATGGTGTTCCAGAAGCCGACGCCGTTCCCGATGTCCATTTACGACAACATCGCCTTCGGCGTGAAGCTGTTCGAGAACCTGAACAAGTCCGAGATGGACGACCGCGTCGAATGGGCGCTGAAGAAGTCGGCCCTGTGGACGGAAGTGAAGGACAAGCTGAACCAGAGCGGCGCCAGCCTGTCCGGCGGCCAGCAGCAGCGTCTGTGCATTGCCCGCGGCATCGCCATCAAGCCCGAAGTGCTGCTGCTCGACGAGCCGTGTTCCGCGCTGGATCCGATTTCCACCTCCAAGATCGAGGAACTGATCGCCGAGCTCAAGAGCGAGTACACGGTGGTCATCGTGACGCACAACATGCAGCAGGCCGCCCGCTGCAGTGACAATACGGCGTACATGTATCTGGGCGACCTGATCGAATTCGGCAACACGAAGGAAATGTTCTTCAAGCCCAAGCGTCAGGAGACCGAGGACTACATTACCGGCCGTTTCGGCTGAGCCCATAACGACAAGGAGACGCAGGAATGTCCGAAAAACATCTGTCCAGCCAGTTCGACGCTGAACTCAACAATGTGTCCGGCATGGTCATGGAAATGGGTGGCCTGGTCGAACAGCAGATGCGCCAGGCCGTGGAGGCCATGGTCGACTACAACGCCGAGGTGGCCATGAGCGTGCTCAAGGCCGAGCCGCAGGTCAATACCATGGAAATGGAGATCGATCACGAACTCACTTCCATCATCGGCCGCCGCCAGCCGACGGCGCGCGACCTGCGCCTGCTGATCGCCATCTCGCGTGCCACCGGCAACCTGGAGCGTGCCGGTGACGAAGCGGCCAAGATCGCCCGCATGGTGCAGGGCATCATCCAGAACGGTACGGCACGCTCGCTGCCGTCGTCCGAACTGCGCGTGGCCGCCAACCTGGCATCCGACCTGCTGCGCCGCTCGCTGGATTCGTTTGCCCGTCTGGATTCCCGCATCGCGCTGGAGATCCTGCGCGCCGACAATCTCATCGACATCGAGTACGACGGCTTCATGCGCAAGCTGGTCACCTATATGATGGAAGATCCGCGCACGATCTCGCAAAGCCTGGACCTGATGTTCCTGGCCAAGTCGATCGAGCGCATCGGTGACCATGCCAAGAACATCGCCGAGTGCGTCATCTACATCGTCAAGGGACTGGACGTGCGCCATACGCCGCTGCAGGCGATCGAGTCCCAGCTGAGCTGAACGGAAGCGTTGGGGAAGCCATGAGACTGCAGCCACGAATCCTGGTCGTTGAAGATGAGGCCTCCATTGCCGAGCTGATTGCTGTCAACCTGCGCCATAACGGCTACCAGATCACCTGGGCGACCGATGGCAAGGGCGCACAGCGCGAGCTCGACGAGCATCTGCCCGACCTGATCCTGCTCGACTGGATGCTGCCCGGCGAAAGCGGGCTGCTGCTGGCCAAGCGCTGGCGTGCCGATCCGCGCACCAAGTCGGTGCCCATCATCATCCTGACGGCACGCGGTGACGAGAACGACCGCGTGGCCGGCCTGGACGTGGGGGCAGACGACTACATCACCAAGCCGTTCTCCACCAAGGAGTTGCTGGCGCGCATCCGCGCCGTGCTGCGTCGCCGTGCTCCCGAGCCGGAGAGCACGGTGCTGGAGCTGGGCAAGCTGTCGCTGGACACTGGTACCTATCGGGTACATTATGATGATCAGCCCATCAAGCTGGGGCCGACCGAGTTCAAGCTGCTGCACTACCTGATGAAGAACGCAGAGCGTGTGCACAGTCGTGCGCAGTTGCTGGACCGTGTTTGGGGCGACCATGTCTTCATCGAGGAGCGTACCGTCGACGTGCATGTCAAGCGCCTGCGCGAGTCGATGGGAGCTGCCTCGTCGATGGTCGAGACGGTGCGGGGTGCGGGTTACCGCATCACCGCCCTGACGGATTCTCCGGTGCGCTGAGCATCGCCGCCCGCCAGATGCCATTGCCATGCAAGGGTATGGTGCGGGATTTACGACGCAGAGGTCGAGCGTGCTCGGGGTGCCATACCCCGACCGTGCGGCCTTTTCTCTTTTTTGCAGCCGGACTTCCCGGCGTCCTGAACGGTTGTTGACATGATCTGGCGCATCACCTGGTTGGTCATTTCCCACGTCATCGGGGTGGGGCTGGGCTGGTGGCTGGCCTTCCGCCGCGACGACCTGATGGGCGGCCTGATCGCGCTGCTGATCATGGCCGCGGTGGCGATTGGCTGGCTGATCTGGGACAACATCCTGGGCTACCGCGTGATGCGCTGGATGCGCCGCGGCATGCCGGATCCGCAGCCCTGGGCCCCCAACCTGTGGGGCGAGGTGGTCGAAGCGTCGCGCCGCAACCAGCGGCGCATGAAGCGCAAGACGCAGGAGGCCGAGGAAAAGCTGCAGGTGTTCCTGGAGGCGCTGCAGGCTTCGCCCATCGGCGTGGTGCTGCTCGACGAAGTGGGCCGCATGGAATGGTTCAACCTGGTGGCGTCCGAGCATTTCGGCTTCAATGGCCCCTCCGACTTTGGCCAGCACATCATCAATCTGGTGCGCGATCCGCAATTCGTCAAGTACTGGGTGCAGCAGCAGACCGGCAACGGCGTGGTGATTCCGGGGCGCACGCACACGGCGCAGCGTCCGGTGCGGCTGACGGTGCAGTTCTTCCCCTATGGCCAGGGCAAGCGCCTGTTGCTGTCACGCGATGTGACGGCGGTGGAGCAGTCCGAGCGCATGCGGCGCGACTTCGTGGCCAACGTGTCGCACGAGATCCGCACGCCGCTGACGGTGCTGTCCGGTTTTGTCGAAACCATGCAGAGCCTGCCGCTGAGTCCCGAAGAAAACGCCCGCTACCTCGAATTGATGGCACACCAGGCGCATCGCATGCAGGGGCTGGTGCAGGATCTGCTGATGCTCTCGACGCTGGAGGGCAGCCCGCATCCCGACCTGTCTGAGCGTGTGGACATGGCGGCGCTGGTGGAACAGTGCGTGGACGATGCCCGTGCCCTGGCACAGGTGCTGGCGCAGGAAGCCGGCGAGTCGCCGCATCAGATCCGTGCGGAAATTCAGGCGCCCGATGTGCAGCTGGGCGGCAGCCGTGCCGAGGTGCAAAGCGCCATCAGCAACCTGCTGAGCAATGCGGTGCGCTATACCCCCTTTGGCGGCGAGGTGGTGGCCAGCCTGCGCATGCTGCCCGACGGCGGCATGCAGGTGGCGGTGCGTGATACCGGGCCCGGCATTGCGCGTGAGCACCTGCCGCGTGTGACAGAGCGCTTCTACCGGGTCGATCGCAGCCGCTCGCGCGAAACCGGTGGTACCGGGCTGGGGCTGGCCATTGTCAAGCACATTGCCCAGCGCCACGGTGCCCAGCTGATGATCGACAGCGAGCCAGGCTGCGGGTCGACCTTCGCGCTGGATTTTCCGGAGCAGCGCACCTGGGATCCGGCATCGCCGAATGCGACGCAGCAGATCCGTGAGTTCGAGCCAGCGCCGACGCCCGAGCCCGGGCAGATGCTCTGAGTTGCTTCCAGTCCGGCTCGGCACCGGGTTTCAGTCAGCCATTTCAGACTCCCGGATTCAGTCCGCCAGTTCGGCACGGACCACCCGCCGCAGCAGCACCAGGAATACGGTGGCGACCAGGCCCATGGCCAGCGCACTCATGCCCCAGAAGGCCTGCGGTCCGGCCAGGATTCCCCCCATCGGAAGGCGGCCATAGGCGAGCAGGTAGCCCACGCCAATTCCCAGCCCCCAGAGCAGCAAGGTATAGATGACGGTGGGCGCAGTCACCACGTGGTAGCAGCGCAGCAGGAACAGGGCCATCACCTGCATCGCATCGGCCAGATGGTAGAGCGCCACCAGCAGCAACAGGCTGGCCGCCAGACCGGCCACGGCGGCTTGCTGCACATAGATCTGTGCCAGCGGCGCGCGCAGCAGCATCAGCAGGCTGGCAGCCAGTGCGGCGCTGCAGGCGGCAACCAGCAGTCCGCTGCGCAGCGCCAGAATCGCATGCCGCGGCTCGCGTGCCCCGCGCCAGTAGCTGACGCGGGCACTGGTGGCAATGGCCAGCGAGAGCGGCCACATGAACAGCACCGCCGCCATGTTGCTGGCCACCTGCTGGGCCGCTGCCGCGGTCGTTCCCATCGGGGCTACCAGCAGCGACATCATGGTGAAGGCCGTGACCTCGACCCAGATGGCCAGGCTGCTCGGCACGCCCAGGCGCAAAAAGCTGCCCAGCTCGGCCAGATCCGGCCGCTCGGGGCGCTGCCAGACGTGGTACGGCCGGTAGGAGCCGTCCCGGTGCAGCAGCAGCGCCATCAGCACCAGCAGCACCACATGGGCGAGCAAGGTCGCCAGTGCGCAGCCGGCCAGACCCATGGCGGGTACGCCCAGGCCGCCAAAGGTGAACCAGATCGATAGCGGAATCTTGAGCAGCAGGCCGCCGGCCTGCAGACCGGTCACCCACTGGGGCCTGCCGATGCTCTGGCTGAAGGTGTTGAACACGCGCGCCAGCAGGGCCAGCGGCAGGGTGAGCGCCTGGATGGCGAGATAATCGCTGACGACCGGCTGCAGGGCCGGGGGCACGCCTACCAGCCGCATCAGCATGCCGCCCTGCAACAGCACAGCCATCCCCAGCACCGCGCAGACGGCCGTGACATAGAGCGACTGGCGCACGCTGTAGCCCAGGCGCAGCGCTTTGCCGGCGCCATGCAGCTGCGCCCAGATCGGAAGCAAGGCCTGCACGAAGCCCTGCAGGCCGACGTAGATGCTGATGTAGATGGCGGTACCGACCGAGAGCGCTGCCAGGGCCTCGGGGGCATAGCGGCCGGCAACCAGGGTGTCGGTGATGGCAAAGGCCATCACGGCGAGCTGGCCGACCCAGATGGTGGCCGCATGGCTGCCGATGGCACGCAGGTCGAACAAGCGGACGGACATGCGGAGCAGGGTGTTCCGGTCAGGGCTTGACGCGGGCGAACACGTGGATCGCCTCGCGCGGATCGGTGGGACGGCCGACCACGTCCTGCAGCGCCCACTGCGTGGTGTCGTACAGGTGCGGCAGGATGGGCACCGAGGCCACGTCCACCAGCAGCCAGTCGCACGGGGCGTTGCGGTCACGGGTGAGCGTGGCGGAGCTGTAGTAGCGCAGGGCGCTGATCTGGGCATCGTCCAGTCCGTAGATGGCGGTGCAGCCGGTGTGGGTCGGCTTGGAGCTGAGCAGGGTGGCGATTTCGGTGCCGACAAAGGCGTAGCTGCGTGCGTGGTTGACCGCAGGCATCCACAGCGAGGTGAGCAGCACCCAGCACAGCGTGACGCCGCCGGCGGGCAGGATCATGCTTTTCCAGATGGCCGGGCGCAGGCGCTTGGTGCGCCAGCGCACCAAGTAGATCCAGCCGAGCGTGGCAAACAGGCCGAGCAGGAACTGCGGCCAGTCGAACGGCGGCAGGTAGCCGTGCAGTTGCTTGTCGATCTGGCGCAGGGCCACCGCCGGTGCGCCGGCGTGCATGGCGATCCACATGAACCACAGGTAGCCGGCGGCCAGCGTGAAGAAGATCAGCGTGAACCAGTCGATGAAGGCACTGGCGCTGCGGCGGAAGGTGGGCAAGGCAAAGGCGGCCAGTGCGGCAAAGGCGGGTAAGCCCAGCAGCAGCGTGGTTTCCGGGCGTTCGCCGATCCAGCCCCCCACGGAGCAGATCAGGCCCAGGCCCAGGGGCAGGGCGATATGACGGTCGGGGCGACCCTGGCGCCAGTGCGTGCGCCAGCGCCACAGCGTCCACAGGATCATGGGCCAGACCGGCCAGGTGAACCACAGGTGCATGCGCATCAGGTTGCGCCATTCGATCCAGCGCGCGGGCATGCGTTCGATGCGCCAGCGCCACAGCTCGAGACCGGTGGCGAGCAGGGCGCAGCCAATGGTGAGCAGCAGCAGGCCGAGCAGCCAGCGCCGGCGGCGGCGCTGCAGTGCGGCGCGGGCATCGGGATCGGGCTCGTAGCCGTCGCTTTCGAGCAGGGCGTTCCAGTCGCGCTGCCCGCTGGCGAGCACCAGTGCGCCGAACAGGCCGAACAGCAGGGCCAGCGCGGGCGCACCGGACAGGGTCAGGCCGAGCATGCCCAGAGTGCCGAGCAATGCCGGCATCCAGAGGCGATAGGCCAGGGCTGCGAGCGCGTACAGCGTGAGGGCCGAGAAGCAGAGCTGGGCCAGCGCCGGGCTGACTTCGTGGCTGGGCTGGGCCAGCCCCAGGCAGGCCATAAAGGCCAGCAGTCCGCCATCGGCGATGGCGCGGGCATAGTCGGTGGGCCTGGCTTCGCCGCCAAAGGCGAAGCTGACCGGCTGGGCCTGCGGGCTGCGCGCCAGATAGTAGATGCCGTACCAGACGGCCAGCAGGGTGAGCACCAGCAGGCCGGCAAACACCAGGCGCACCGAAAAGAAGGGGGCTGCGCCTGTGGGGGTCAGCTGGATTGCCCAGGCGCCCAGCCAGTAGGGCAGCAGGGCATCGAAATGGGCGGATTCACCAAGCAGGCCGGGCGCCAGCCAGCTGGTCTGACCGCGGGCCAGCTCCAGCATGTAGCCGAAGCTGGTCAGGTCCACCCGTTTCCAGGGGTCGCGCCAGGCGAATCCGGCCAGCACGTAGATGGCGCAGAACAGCAGCAGGCCCCAGCGTGGCAGTCTGCGCACGCCGTCCTGGGAGACGATGGCGGGAGTGGGGAGATTCACGTCGGACGAAAACAGTCGGCAGGCCGCAATATGGCCCGTGCCTGTGAGTGTAACGGGGGCGGGCGGCTGGCTGGGCGCCGGGCAGGCAAATGATTGCAAAAGCCGTGCCGCGGCAAACAAAAAAGCAGCCCGCAGGCTGCTTTTCGGTAGGCTGGAAGTGGAATTACTTCTTGCCGTAACGGTTGCGGAAACGCTCCACGCGGCCGCCCATGTTGTCCACGGTCTTTTGCGTGCCGGTGTAGAAGGGGTGCGATTCGCTGGAGGTGTCCAGCTTGAACAGCGGCAGCTCGCGGCCGTCGTCCAGCTTGATGGTTTCGCGCGTGTTCACGCAGGAACGGGTGATGATCTGGTAGCCGTTGGACAGGTCAACGAAGCAGACTTCACGGTAGTTGGGGTGGATGCCTTCTTTCATGGGAATTCCTTGTGTCGTTGCGGTAGCCGTGCCAGCCCGTCTGACATACTTTCCGCGAACTAATCCGGCATTATCCCATGAGGCTGTGCATTCTGTAAAGCCTTGTGCTGAGAAGCGTGGGTTTCTGGGAGAATATGCAGCATGGGCGCACGCGCTGCAGCACGGCTGCGCCTTCGGATTTTCCGTTTTACTCTCGAAGAAGGATCTCAGCATGGGTCAACCCATCCGCATCGGCATTGCCGGCCATGGCAACCTCGGCCGTGGCGTGGAAGCCGCGATTGCCCGCAACCCCGACATGGAGCTGGTCGGCATCTACACTCGCCGCGCGCCCGGGCAGGTGCAGCCGGTCACGCCCGGCGCGCCGGTGTTCGGCATGGATGCGCTGGCGCAACACACGGACCGCATCGACGTGCTGATCCTGTGCGGCGGCTCCAAGGAAGACCTGCCGCAGCAGGGGCCGGAAATGGCGGCGCTGTTCAATACGGTGGACAGCTTCGATACGCATGCGCGCATTCCCGAATACTTTGCTGCCGTGGATGCACCGGCGCGCGCCAATGGCAAGACGGCGCTTATTTCCGCCGGCTGGGATCCGGGCATGTTCTCGATCAACCGCGTGATCGGCGAAGCACTGTTGCCCGAAGGCGCCACCTACACCTTCTGGGGCAAGGGGCTGAGCCAGGGGCATTCGGATGCGATCCGCCGCGTGCCGGGAGTGGCGGGTGGCGTGCAGTACACGCTGCCGGTGGAAGAGGCGGTGGAGCGCGTGCGCAGCGGCGAGCGTCCGAAACTGGCCACGCGCGAGAAGCACCGTCGCGACTGCTATGTGGTGCTGGCAGATGGCGCCGATGCCGAAGCCGTGCGCCAGGCCATCGTGACCATGCCGCACTACTTTGATGAATACGACACCACGGTGAACTTCATCAGCGCCGAGGAATTGCGCCGCGACCATGCGGCCATGCCCCATGGCGGTTTCGTGATCCGCAGCGGCAACACTTCCGCCGAGAACACCCAGGTGATCGAATACGGTCTGAAGCTGGGCAGCAACCCCGAATTCACCTCCAGCGTGCTGGTGGCCTATGCGCGTGCCGTGCACCGCATGCACCAGCAGGGCGATGTGGGCGCCAAGACGGTGTTCGACGTGGCTCCGGGCCTGCTTTCGCCCAAGAGCGCGGAACAACTGCGCGCGGAACAGCTGTAAGCTGCAGGGGGCAAGGCCTCTTTGCGGAAGACAAGGGGCTCGCTGGAGCCCCTGTTTTTTTGAGGATTGCCGGAGCAGGGCGGCGGCGGTCGACTGTGCAGAAATCGCAGCAATTGGAAGCGCTTGCCTGGGCCCGGAAATGGCAAGACCCGCCAAGGCGGGTCTGCAGTGGATGCTGGCCGAACGGGGAATCAGCCGCCCTTGCGCATCATGTCGAAGAACTCGTGGTTGTTCTTGGTCTGCTTCATGCTCTTGAGCACCAGCTCCATCGCCTCGATCTCGTCCATGTTGTACATGAACTGGCGCAGGATGCGGGTCTTCTGCAGGATCTCGGGCGGCAGCAGCAGTTCCTCACGGCGCGTGCCGCTGCGGTTGAGCTGGATCGCCGGGAAGATGCGCTTTTCATAGAGGCGGCGGTCCAGGTGGATTTCGCTGTTGCCGGTGCCCTTGAATTCCTCGAAGATCACTTCGTCCATCCGGCTGCCGGTGTCGATCAGCGCGGTGGCGATGATGGTCAGCGAGCCGCCTTCCTCGATCTTGCGCGCGGCGCCGAAGAAACGCTTGGGACGCTGCAGCGCGTTGGCATCCACACCGCCGGACAGTACCTTGCCCGAAGAGGGCACCACGTTGTTGTAGGCGCGGGCCAGGCGCGTGATGGAATCCAGCAGGATCACCACGTCCTTCTTCAGCTCGACCAGGCGCTTGGCGCGCTCGATCACCATCTCGGCGACGTGCACGTGGCGCGTGGCGGGCTCGTCGAAGGTGGAGGCGATGATCTCGCCCTTGACCGAGCGCTGCATCTCGGTCACTTCCTCGGGGCGCTCGTCCACCAGCAGCACCATCAGGTGCACTTCGGGGTGGTTGGCGGTGATGGAGTGCGCAATGCTCTGCATCATCATGGTCTTGCCGCTCTTGGGCGGTGCCACTATCAGCGCGCGCTGGCCGCGGCCGATGGGGGCGATGATGTCGATCACGCGGCCGGTGATGTTCTCCTCGCTTTTGATGTCGCGCTCGAGCTTCATCTGCTGTGTGGGGAACAGCGGCGTGAGGTTCTCGAACATCACCTTGTGCTTGTTCGCCTCGGGCGGCAGGCCGTTGATCTTGTCCAGCTTGTTCAGGGCAAAGTAGCGCTCGCCGTCCTTGGGCGTGCGCACCTCGCCTTCGACCATGTCGCCGGTGTGCAGGTTGAAACGGCGCACCTGGCTCGGGCTGATGTAGATGTCGTCGGTGCTGGCGGTGTAGCTGCTGTCGGGGTTGCGCAGAAAGCCGAAGCCGTCGGGCAGGATCTCGAGCACGCCGTCGGCAAACACCTGTTCGCCAGCGCGGGCGCGCTTCTTGATGATGGCGGACATCAGCTCCTGCTTGCGCATGCGGCCGGCGTTCTCGATTTCGAGTTCTTCGGCCTGTTTCAGCACTTCGGAGACGTGCAGGGCCTTGAGTTCGTTCAGATGCATGATGGGATTCCGGATGGAATGGGGTCGGGACGGGCGGGCGGCGGCCTGGCGGTGCGGCGATCCGTGCAGCGAGGCTGTCGGCCTGTCAGCGAGAGTCGGTTCTGGAAAGAGAGGGGTTCCGTATCAGCAGGCAAGGGCTGTTTGTCTCGACAGCCGGTGCTGGGCAACGCCGATTGCCGGCGCGCTACGGGAAGAAGTTGGGACGATTATAGACAGAATTGCGGTGCCGTCATGCAAGCAGCTGTGTATCGGCTTGCGGAAAATAGGCTTGTGGCGAAGAAGGCACCTTTGCCGGATAACGACAGGCCGCGGCGGATGACCACGGCCTGGAAAGAGGCATCAGGCCAGTTGCTGGTCGATGAAGGCCGCCAGCTGGGGCTTGCCCACGGCGCCGACCTTGGTGGCCACCAGCTCGCCGCCCTTGAACAGCATCAGCGTGGGGATGCCGCGGATGCCAAACTGGGCCGGCACGGCGCGGTTGTCATCTACGTTCATCTTGGCGATCTGCACCTTGCCCTGGTAGGCGGGAGCCAGCTCGTCCAGGATCGGGGCGATCATCTTGCAGGGACCGCACCACTCGGCCCAGAAATCCACCAGCACGGGGGTGGCGGATTTCAGCACGTCGGCTTCGAAGGTGGCATCGGTGATGTGTTTGATCAGGTCGCTGGCCATGGATCTTCCTTGAGGGTGGTTTGTCTGGAACGGAAAACAGGGGAACAAGCCCCCACTGCCGTACGCTGCTGCGTGCGGCCTGTGTGTTTATTCTGACATAAAGCGAACGCGTTTGCCGGCGGCCGCACGCGCGATGGAGCTGTGCGATCATCCGAGGATGAATCCCGTGTCCGTCTCTCCCGTGTGGCAGCATCTGCTGCAGCAAGTGGCGCAGCAGCTGGCCGGCTGCGGCGCAGACCCCAGCCGCAGCGTGGTATTGCTGCCCTATGCCCAGCTATTGCCGGTAGCACGTCAGCAATGGGCGCTGCTGCCGCAGGCCGGCATGTTGCCGCGCTTCGAGACGACCAGCAACTGGGCGGCGCGGCGCGGGCCTTTTGTGCCGGGGCCGCATGATCTGACGGTAGATCCGGCGCAGGGACTGCTGGTTGCGGAAGGGCTGTTGCGCAGCGCGGGGCAGCGTCGGGATGCAGCCTGGCTGGCCGGGCGGGTGCGCGAGGCGGCGCTGCAGCTGATGCCGCTGGCGGCGGCGCAGGCGCCGGAGTTGCGGCCACAGTGGTGGCAGGGCCTGCTGCCGGAGCTGCTGGGCACGCTCGGAGGGGCCGAGGCGCTGCGCTACGAGACCCTGGTGGCGCAGCTGGCATTGGCCTGGGCGGGCAGTTCGGATTACGCCACCGATGGCCTGTTTGCGGCACTGGAGCAGGGCGAGATCGATGCGCTGGTGCTGGTGCGTGGCTTTCAGCGTGATGCGCTGGCCGAGGCCTTGCATGTTCGCTGGCTGGCGTTGCGCCCGGATGCGGGGTTTGTTATGGATTTGCCGGGGCAGTGGAGAGAGGCCGCGGGTGCGGCGGTGGATGCGGGACGGCGTACCGCGCTGAGCGACGCTGCAAGTAGTTCGGCCGATGGCGCTTCAGATCGATCCGCAAGCGGGACTGACGCGGGAGTTGCGCTGGCACCTGTCCCTATCCTCTTGCAGGTGGCGCGTGATCTGGAAGACCAGGCCGCTCTGGCCGCCGCCTGCGTGCAGCAGGAGGTGGAGCGGGAGCAGGGGCTGGTGGCACTGGTGGACAGCGACCGTGCGCTGACCCGCCGCATCCGCGCTTTGCTGGAGGCGCAGAAACTGACTGTGCGCGACGAAACGGGCTGGAAGCTGTCGACCACGCGGGCGGCCAGCCAGGTGATGGCTCTGCTGCGCGCCTGTGCGCCGCAAGCGGGCAGCGATGCGGTGCTGGAGTGGCTCAAGCTGGCGCAGACGGTGCCCGTCGTGGCGCAGGCGGATGAGCATCCGGTGCCTGCGGCCCGGGTGCAGGCAGTGGAAGCCTGGCTGCGCAAGCAGGGCGTGGCGCGCTGGCCGTCGCTGGCGGCGTGGAAGCGCTGGGACGATGCTGCCGCCGGCTGGGTACAGACGGTGGAGGAATGGCGGCAGGCCTTGCAGGCGCCGCGCCCCTTGCAGCAATGGCTCGCCGATCTGGCACTGACGCTGACGCATACCGGCCAGCTGGCCTGGCTGCACGGCGATCCTGCCGGACAGGCCGTGTTGAAGGCCTTGCATGCCCAGCCGGGCGCGGCAGAGCTGCTGCATGACGAAACCCGCTGGACGCTGGAGGATTTCACGCGCTGGGTGCAGGATGTGCTGGAAGCGGGCAGTTTCAAGCCGCCGTATCCGTTGCAGGAACAGGTGGTGATCCTGCCGTTGAGCCAGCTGCTGGCGCGGCCCTTTGCGGCGGTGGTGCTGCCGGGCTGCGATGAGCAGCGGCTGCCTGCGGCGCCCGAGCCGCCCGGCGACTGGACCGCGGCACAGCGCGAACTGCTGGGCCTGCCGTTGCGTGCCGGCCTGCAGCAGGCGCAGCGTGCCGCCTGGGAGCATGCGCTGCAGCTGCCTTCGGTGACCTTGCTGAACAGCCTGAGCGATGGCGGCGGGGAAGCGCTGCTGCCCAGCCCCTTGTTGTTGGAGTCCTGGCATCTGGCCGGGGAAGGAGGGCGTCGCCCCATGCAGGCTGGAACGGAGCTGCGCGTCCTGCGCGCACTGGAAAAACGCCCCGTGGCTCCGCCCCAGGTGGTGAGCCGCGCGCTGACGCTGTCCGAGCTGTCTGCCAGCGCCTACGACACCCTGCGTGCCTGTCCCTATCAGTTCTTCGGCCAGCAGCAATTGAAGTTGCGCGAAGTTCCCGAACTGGATCATGCCCTGGAAAAACGCGATTTCGGCAACTGGCTGCACGAGGTGCTGGCGCTGTTTCACAAGCGCTGGCAGCAACTGGATGTGGCTGATCCCGGGCTTGAACAGCTGGTGCAGTGGATGGATCAGGCGGCGCAGGATGCCTTGCGTTCCGAAGGGCTGGATGAGGTGGATTTCGTGCCCTACCAGTCGGTCTGGCCGCGCCTGCGCGACGGCTATCTGCACTGGCTGCTGGGCGAGCATGCGGCGACACAGGCCCGGTTCGACGCGGCCGAGCAATGGCGTGAGCGCTCGCTGCGCGAGGTGTTCGCGGCCCTGCAGGCCGATATGCCGGCCGATCCGGAGCAGCCTGCGCTGCAGGCGGCGGATATTCCGGACGTGCGGCTGCGGGGCTGTCTGGACCGGGTGGACCGCCTGCTTCTGCCGCCCGACGATGACGGCACCGCGCCGCAATGGCTGCTGCTCGACTACAAGTCGGAGGCGGCCGCGAAGACGAGCGAGCGCATCAAGCGGCCGGACGAAGATACGCAGCTGGCCTTCTACGCAACGCTGCTGGCGCCGGAACCGGTGCAGGTGGCCTATGTGAACGTGGGCGAGAGCGGCGAGACGAAACTCTATCCGCACCAGGAGGTGCACCAGCTGACGACGCAACTGGTGCATGGCATGGCGCGCGACCTGCAGGGCATTGCCCGGGGCACGCCGCTGCAGGCGCTGGGACGGGGCGGACGCTGCGACTACTGCGCCATGCGCGGCCTGTGCCGCCGGGATTTCTGGGATGAGGAGGAGCAGGCATGACGCGCCCGCTGCATGACGCCTATACCGCCGATGGCCGCACGGTGCCGTCGGCTGCTTTCTATGCCATCGCCTGCGATCCGGCCCGCCATGTGGTGGTGGAGGCCTGCGCCGGCGCCGGCAAGACATGGATGCTGGTCAGCCGTATCCTGCGGGCACTGCTGGCGGGAGCCGAGCCGCAGCAGATTCTGGCCATCACCTTCACCAAGAAGGCTGCCGCCGAAATGCGGCAGCGCCTGAACGAATGGCTGGCGGAGTTTGCCGAGCTGCCGCTGGAGAAACTGGCCGAGCAGTTGCAGCTGCGTGGCATGACGCCGGAGCAGGCCAGGGCCGAGGCCCCTGCGCTGCAGGGCTTGTACCTGCGCCTGCTGCAGCATGGCCGCGGTGTGCAAATCCGCACCTTCCACGGCTGGTTCGCAGCGCTGCTGCGCGCCGCGCCGCTGCAGTTGCTGCAGCAATTGGGCCTGCCCAGTCAGTATGAACTGCTGGAGGATGACCAGCGTGCGGTGGCCGAAGTATGGCGGCCGTTCCACCAGGCCTTGCTGGGCGATGCCGCCGCAATGGCGGACTATCAGGCACTGGTGCTGCGCAACGGGCGCAGCAACACGCTCAAGTCGCTGGAATCGGCACTGTCCAAACGGGTGGAGTTTGTGCTGGCGGATGCGCAGGGCGTGGTGGAACAGTCGGTGCCGCCCTTTGGCGAGCTGTTCCCGGACATGCAGGATTGCGACCATCCTGTGGACGCGCTGCTGCAGCGGCCGGTGCCGCGCGACGCCTTGCTGGAGGCCGCCCGCATTCTGGCGCAGGCCGCTGCTCCGAGCTTTGCCGCGCGGGGCGTGGAACTGGAGCAGGCCATCAGCACCAATGACTGGGAAGGGGTATGCACGGCCTTGCTGACCCAGACCGGGTCCCCACGCAAGTTCGGCAACAAGATCGCGCAGATCGACGCCGTGATTGCCGTGCAGGAGCGGGTGTTGCGGGTGCTGGAGGCGCAGCAGCAGCACGAGGCCTGGCTCTACCAGCAGCGCATGACGCGCCTCACGCGCCTGCTGCTGCGCTGCTACGCCGAGGTCAAGCGCAGCCACGGCTGGGTCGACATGAACGACATCGAGCAGACTGCGCGCCTGCTGCTGCAGGATGAACTGCTGAGCGGCTGGATCCAGGAACGGCTGGATGCGCAGTTGCGCCACTTGCTGGTGGACGAATTCCAGGACACCAACCCGATGCAGTGGCAGGCGCTGCATGCCTGGCTGTCCGGCTATACCGGTGTGGCGACGGCGCCCAGCGTGTTCATCGTGGGCGATCCCAAGCAGAGCATCTACCGCTTCCGCCGCGCCGATCCGCAGGTGTTTCGTGCAGCGAAGGAGTTCGTGCGCACCGGCCTCGGCGGTGCGGTGCTCAGCTGCGACCACACGCGCCGCAACAGCCATCCGGTGATCGATGCCGTCAACGCGGTGATGCTGGCGGCGCAGCAGGAGGGGCGCTACCAGGATTTCCGGGAGCACACCACGGCCTCGCCCGCGCCGGGGTGCGTGCTTGCGCTGCCGCAGATCCTGCGCCCGGAAAAGGCGCAGGATACCGGCGAACGCAGCTGGCGCAACAGCCTGACCACGCCCAAGGTGGAGGAGGAGGAACTGCTCAAGGAGCGCGAGTGCCGCCAGGCGGCGCGCTGGCTGCAGCGCTGCGTGCAGGCGGGTACCTCGCCCGACGACATTCTGGTGATTGCGCGCACCAACGACCGCATCGCCACGATGCAACGGGCGCTGGCCGAAGTCGGCCTGCCTGCGCACAAGGCGGACAAGATGAAGCTGGCCGAGGCGCCCGAGGTGCAGGATGTGGTGGCGCTGGTTGATGCGCTGATTTCGCCGCGCCACGATGTGTCGTTGGCGCGGGCGCTGAAATCGCCGATTTTCGGGCTGGACGATGCCGATCTGGTGGACATCGCGCTGGGCGTGCGAGCCCTGGCCAGCGGGGAGCTGGACGGCGATGCGCGGCGTGCGAGCTGGCTGGACTGGCTGTTTTTTCAGGAATCCGTGCCGGATTCGCGCTGGGCCGCGTTGGCGTGCACCCTGCGGCGCTGGCAGGATCTGCTGCAGCAGCGCCTTCCGCATGATGCGCTGGACGCCATCTATCGCGAAGGCGATCTGCTCGCGCGTTACCGCAATGGCACGCCGCCCAGCCAGCGCGCCAGCGTGATCGAACGGTTGCAGGCCTTGCCGGGCCATACGCTGGCGCTGGACGGAGGACGCTACGCCAATGCCTACCATTGGGTGCGGGCCCTGCGCGGCAGCGATCCGACGCCGGCGCCGCAGGCGGGCGCCAAGGGCATCCGCCTGCTGACCATCCATGGTGCCAAGGGCCTGGAGGCGGGCCTGGTGCTGCTGCTCGATACCGACGCGGCGAAAGGGCGCGCGCGCACCATGGACGTGCTGGTGCGCTGGCCGGGCGAGGCCGCGCATCCGGACAGCGTGGTGTTCATCGAGAAGTTCAGTGCGCCGCCGCCATCAGTGCGGCTGCTGCTGGCAGAAGACCAGCAGGCGGAAGAGCGCGAAGAGAGCAATGCGCTCTATGTGGCCATGACCCGGGCGGCGCAGGTGCTTGCATTCTCCAGTGCGCAGCCGCGCTCGGTGCAGGCGGCCAGCTGGTGGCAGCAGTGGACGGGAGAGGCAAAGCCGGAAATGCTGGAGGTGGATGCGCAGGGCATGGTGGCCTTGCCGGCGGCTGGCTGGCCGGAGATTGGCAGGAAGCCTGCTGCGGCCCCTGCGCACGCGTCCCGCACGCTACCGACGCCCGCTGCCGATAGTGGCCTGCTGGAGCTGTTGCCGCTGGCGGAGCACGCCAGCCGTGGCGATGCCACCACCCAGTTGCTGCAGCGCGATCCCGGGCTTGAACTGCAGGGCCGGCTGGGTGAGGCCATGCACAAGGCGCTGGAGTGGTACCGGCCGGACGCTGCAGCGGACGGGCTGGCGCGGCAACAGCAGGCGCTGCAGCAATTGTATGGTCTGGATCAGGCGCAGGGCGAAAGCGTGCTGCGCAGTGCACAGGCGATTGTGCACGGCGAGGGCGGCTGGGCCTGGGACTCGGCGCAGCTGGGCTGGGCTGCCAATGAAATCGACGTGGCCTGGAACGGCCAGGTGCTGCGGCTGGACCGCCTGGTGCAGCGGAAGGCACGCGGTGATCAGCCTGCCTGCTGGTGGGTGCTGGACTTCAAGTCATCACTGGCGCCGGAACGGCAGGAGACATTACGGAAACAGCTGGAAGAGTACCGCAAGGCGGTTGGCCAGTTGCATGCGGGCGAGCCGGTGCAGGCGGCATTTCTGACTGCGGAGGGGCGGCTGGTGGTGCTGTAGGGGCGAACTCCTGGATCGACGAGTGATACAGTCAAGTGATACAGGAGTGCTGGAGAGTCGTTGTTTTATTCCAAGTGCTTGTTCTGCAACGACTTTTCAAGAAGAAGGTGACGAGCCTTGACCCCGGCACTGGCTACACAGTTAGGGCTGCTTGGTTCCCCACCTGACCCGGTTGGCCGCTTCACCATGCGGGAAGGCCCGTCGCCCGCCATTGTAGCCGATGCCGGCACCTGTGTCCGTCAGCGTGTCATTTGCGGGCGGAACGAGCCTACGGCTGACGGTGCAGGACGTGAACCTGGCGCGATGAACGGTTCAGTGTGCGGCGCGACGGATCTTCAGGGCCTCGGGGTTGACCAGATTGACCGGATTGCCCTGGATGAATCCCAGCACGCTGTCGAAGGCCTGGCTGAAATACAGCTCGTAGCTTTCCTGCTCCACGTAGCCGATATGCGGCGTGCACAGGCAGTTTTCCAGGCGCAGCAAGGCCTGGCCCTGCATCACTGGCTCGTTGTCGAACACGTCGATGGCTGCCATGCCGGGGCGGCCGCGGTTCAGGGCCGTGATCAGGCTGTCGGGTTGCAGCAACTCGGCGCGTGCGGTATTGACCAGGGTGGCGGTCGGCTTCATGCGCAGCAAGTCTTCGAGCGTGACAACCCCGCGCGTTTCGGGGGCGAGGCGCAGGTGCAGGCTGACAAAATCGCTCTCGCTGAACAGCTGTTCCTTGCTGAGGGCGGGGGTGTAGCCTGCACTGGCGGCGGCATTGCGGGAGGCATCGCTGCCCCAGACCAGGACCTGCATGCCGAAGGCCTTGCCATAGCCGGCGACCAGCTGGCCGATTCTGCCGAAGCCCCAGAGGCCCAGCGTCTTGCCGCGCAGCACGGTGCCGATGCCGAAGTTGGGCGGCATGGAGGCCGCCTTCATGCCGGATTGCTGCCATACACCGTGACGCAGATTGGCCATGTACTGGGGAATACGGCGCGCGGCTGCCATCAACAGTGCCCAGGTGAGTTCGGCAGCGGCATAGGGGGAGCCGGTTCCGGCAGCTACCGCAATGCCCAAATCGGTACAGGCCTGCACATCGACATGGTCACCGAGCCGCCCGGTCTGCACCACCAGCTTGAGGCGGGGCAGCTTTTCCAGCAGTGCGCGCGACAGGCCGGTGCGCTCCCGGATCAGCACGATGATGTCGGCATCCTTCAGCCGTACGGACAACTGCCCGATGCCCTTGACCGTGTTGGTGTAGACCTTGGCATGCAGGGCATCAAGCTTGCTGGCGCAGGCAAGCTTGCGCACAGCGTCCTGATAGTCGTCCAGAATCACAATATTCATGCGCGCAATTGTGCACTGCCGCGCGGCGAAATTACAGCCCCATGCAGCATATTGCAAAGGGCAGCAACTGCTTACATCTGGATGCAAGGAGGATCGGCTGCTCGTGTGTCTACAACGTCGTCAGGGACGGGGAGGTGCGCTGTCCCCGTCCGGATGGCGGGGGTCAGCCCGCATGCAGGTAGCGTTCTTCCTGGGCGACCAGCCGTTCAAGTTCGCCACACACCTCGGAAAAAGTGCCGGAAAGCACCAGCCTGCCCGAGGGGCGGGAGCGGTTGGGCAGCCGCCGCGGAGCGGGCGTCAGGGCCGTTGCGGAAAATGCGCGAAAAAAAAGGAAATGCCCCGGTGCGGCCGCCGCCGGCAGGGCGGGCGGTGCGGAAGCGGCGGGTGCTGTGGCGGCATGCAGGATTGCAACTGGCCTGTCCGCAGCCTTTTCCGGTTTGAATGCCTGTTCCGCGTCGCACAGCACGGCCATCGGGCGAAAGCCGATGAGCTCGCCACGCGCACGGCCCGAGAGCGGGACAAGGACCGGACGGACGGGGCCAAGCAGATTGCGCAAAATGGGCAGGGAAGTGTGGCTCATGAAAGTCTCCTATGTACACAAGGTGTTGCACAGGCAGGATTCAGCAGGGACAGCACACCCCAGGGGTTGCCGCTGGACCAGCCAGTCCGGCAACGCCCGCCACCCTGTGGGGCTGTACGAAAAGGGAGAATGCGTGCGCTACATCAGCACGCTGTTGCGGATCAGGCCGACGGCCAGCCCCTCGATGGCGAAGGGCTCACCCGGCTGTACCACGATGGTGGGGTAGTCGGGGTTTTCGGGGTGCAGCTCGATATGGTTCGGCAGGCGCTGGTAGCGCTTGACGGTGACTTCATCGCCCACGCGTGCCACGACGATCTGGCCGTTGCGCACGTTCTGCGTGCTTTGCACGGCGAGCAGGTCGCCATCGAGAATGCCGACATCGCGCATGGACATGCCGCGCACCTTGAGCAGATAGTCTGGCTTGCTGGCGAACAGCGAGGGAGCGACGTGGTAGACCGTATCGACATGCTCTTCGGCCAGCACCGGCGAGCCGGCGGCCACGCGGCCGATGAGCGGCAGAGCGAGCTGGGCAAAGGCCTCGAGCGTGCTCTGGTGGGCAGGGTGCACCGGCTGGCGCAGGCGAATGCCGCGCGAGGTGCCACTGACAAGTTCGATCACGCCCTTGCGCGCCAGCGCCTGCAGGTGTTCTTCGGCAGCGTTGGCGGAGCGGAAGCCGAGCTCTGCGGCAATTTCGGCACGGGTAGGCGGAGCGCCCGTCTGGGCGATGGCCTGCTGGATCAGTTCCAGGATCTGTTGCTGGCGTGCGGTGAGTTTGACGGGTGGGTTCATGGTCTACACTGCCGAAATCGGGTTGGAAGAAGGCTGAATGTGCATCCATACTGTGTGCGCATCCAGTTACTGTATTTTTAACCAGTTTTTCCGGTTTTGCAAGCAAGGGCGCGGCAGGTATGAAAAAAATCGTGGTTTTGGCGACAGGGGGCACCATTGCCGGAGCATCGGCCAGTGCGGCGGATGGCGTTGCGTATCGGGCGGGCGAAGTGCCGGTTGGGGCACTGCTTGAACAGGTGCCGGGTTTGCAGCAACTGCTGGGTGACTGTGCGCTGGCCGCAGAGCAGGTGGCCCAGGTCAACAGCAAGGACATGGACTACGCGCTGTGGCAACGACTGGCCCTGCGCTGCACGCACTGGCTGGCGCAGGACGATGTGCAGGGACTGGTGATCACGCACGGCACCGATACGCTGGAAGAGACTGCCTGGTTCCTGCAGCGCATGCTGGATGTGGCCGCGTCGGCGGGGGTGTTGCGTGCGGAGCAGGCGCGCAAACCGGTGGTGCTGTCCAGCGCCATGCGCCCGTCCACGGCGCGCCTGTCGGATGGTCCGCAGAATCTGGCGGACGCGGTTTCGGTGTTGCTGGATTCGCGTGCCAGCGGCGTGCTTGCAGTGGCGGCCGGCCATGTGCATGCCGCGTGCGATGTGCACAAGGTGCAGCCCTATCGGGTGGATGCCTTTTCCAGCGGCGATGCCGGTGTGCTGGCGCATGTGGAAGAGGGCGCGGTGCGCTGGCTGCGTGATCCCGCGGCGCGCGTGGGTGAGGCCGATGATCTGGCAACCGCAGCGCCTGCGCAAGCCCTGTGGACTGCCGTGCAGGATGAGGAAACACAATGGCCGTGGGTGGAAATCCTCGTCAGCCATGCCGGCAACGACGGCCGCAGCCTGGGTGCCTGCCGGCAGGCCGGCGTTCAGGGCGTGGTGCTGGCGGGAAGCGGCAATGCCACGCTGCATGAGCAGGTGGAGCAGGCGGCTTGCGCACTGATGCAGCAGGGCGTTCCGGTGTGGCGCAGCAGCCGCTGTCTGGAAGGCCGTGCCGTACCTGGTGCCGAATCGCCGGTGCCGCTGGCGGTGTGCCGCGGGCAGGTGCTGCGTCCGGTGCAGGCGCGGACGGAAATGGTGCTGCAGTTGCTGGCCGGCGTGTTGCCCGCAGAGGCTGCCACAGCGAAAACCAGTGCCTGAAAACAGGCAGGGCGCCGCAAGGGCGCCCTGACCAACCATGCCCGCTGCAGAAGGCAGGCCTGCCGGAATCAGCTCTCCAGCGCCTTGAACGCGCGGTCGGTGATCTCGGTCACGTCGCCCATGCCGCTGATGGCGCGGTACTTGGGCGCGGCGGCTGCGTCTTCCTTGGCCCAGTTGCTGTAGTAGTCGACCAGCGGGCGGGTCTGCTGGCTGTAGACTTCCAGGCGCTTCTTGACGGTTTCTTCCTTGTCGTCGTCGCGCTGCACCAGCGGTTCGCCGGTCACGTCATCCTTGCCTTCTTCCTTGGGCGGGTTGAACTTGACGTGGTAGGTGCGGCCGGAAGCGGGGTGGCTGCGGCGGCCGCTCATGCGCTCGATGATGGCCTCGAAGGGCACGTCGATTTCCAGCACGTAGTCGAGGTTGACGCCGGCTTCCTTCATGGCTTCTGCCTGGGGAATGGTGCGCGGGAAACCGTCGAACAGGAAGCCGTTGGCACAGTCGGGCTGGGCAATGCGTTCCTTGACCAGGTTGATGATCAGGTCGTCGCTGACCAGGCCGCCTGCGTCCATGACCTTCTTGGCTTCGATGCCCAGCGGGGTGCCGGCCTTGACGGCGGCGCGCAGCATGTCGCCCGTGGAGATCTGGGGAATGCCGTACTTCTGGCAGATGAAGGTGGCCTGGGTGCCTTTGCCGGCGCCGGGTGCTCCAAGAAGAATCAGTTTCATGGTGGTCCTCGTTGATGTTGTATCGTCCGGCAGGCGTTGTCTCGCGATCTGGCTCGGGGCCAGGCATGCCGGGATTCTGGGCCCGCTGCGCAGTCACCAGCGATGGGACTTTGTTAACGGGCAACCTGGAAAGAATAACACGGCTTACCCTCGCTTACCTGACGCGGTGCTTGCGTTGGACCTACAGGGTTTTTACCGATGTTGTGCTGCAAAAAGATGCAAACAGGACGTGATGGATGCAGATCACCGCAGTTCGGGTGGCCGTGGCGGCCGAACTGCCAGGGTGGGTCAGCCGAACTGCCTGAGCTTGCTCACCTCGCGCGACATGGCGACCTTGCCGGCCGCCAGCATGGCGCGGTGCCGGTCCAGCTTGTCCAGGTCGTACAAGTAGTTCACCATCAGCCCGTAAGACTGGCGCACGCCCTTGGCAGAGGGGTCGGCGCCCCAGTGGATGTGTTCGAGCCGCGCACCGTTGCCCAGATGGAAGCGCGCCACGGCGTCGAGCGGGCGGCCGCTGTCGTCCAGACTGCCCAGGTACATGGCGGCGGCGCCGCGCAGCATCTGCTGCGGGAGCGCATCGTTGTCGCGCGGCTGGGCCGGATCCAGCGTGTCGGGCCAGCCGGTGTTCCAGGCATCGTCGTCCAGGTTGTCATCCACACGGTATTGTTCACGCGTCTTGGCCGGAAGCGCGGCGGCAACGTCTGCCGCGTGTTTGGCCAGCCATTTGCGAAAGCCGGGAATCGGTGACAGGGTGGCGAAATTCCTGATCTGCGGCAGTTCCTGCTGCAGGGCCTCGACCACGCGCTTGATCAGCGAGTCGCCAAAGCCGACGCCGCGCAGGCCGGTCTGGGTGTTGCTGATGGAGTAGAAGATGGCCGTGTTGGCTTTCTTCACATCGGCGTCGCTGGCCGTGATGTCGAGCAGCGGTACCATGCTGTCGGCAAGGGCGCGCGTGAGGGCCACCTCGACGAAGATCAGCGGCTCGTTCGGCAGACGCGGATGGAAGAAGGCGAAGCAGCGTCTGTCGTGGTCGAGCCGGTTCTTGGCGTCGTCCCAACTGACGATGTCGTGCACCGCTTCATACTTGATGAGCTTTTCGATCAGCGAGGCGGGTGAGTCCCAGGTAATGGTGCGCAGTTCGAGAAAGCCGATATCGAACCAGCCGGTAAACAGGTGTTCGAGTTCGGCGTCCAGCGGCAGCAGGGCCGGCTCGGTCTTGAGTTGCTGCAGCAGTTCGGTGCGCAGGTCGAGCAGGAAGCGCATGCCGCCGGGCGTGGCGCCCAGGCGTTGCAGCAGGCGCGTGCGCGGAGAGTGGAAGGCCTTGCGCAGCTTGATTTCGGCCTGGGCCTCGTCATCGGTGCCCAGGGCTGCTTCGTACTGGTCCTTGGCCAGCTTGACCTTCTTGGGGTCGGGCGAGAACTGCTCGGTCATCAGGCGCCAGGCGTCGGCGCGCGCGTCATGGTCGGCAGCCTGGTACCAGTCGACGAAAGGTTGCGCACGCCGCACACTCTCGACTTCGCTCACCTTGGTATCGACAACGGCCTGCAGTTCGGCCAACAGCTTTTTCAGGCTGCGCGGCGTGAGCGTTTCGGGCTCCTGGCGCAGATAGGTGTCGAGGCGCGCATGCGTGTTGCGTGTGGGGACGCGCGGATCCTTCTGGCCGCTCTGGCGCGGGGCGTTGACCAGGCCGGTCATGCCGATCGAGGCCAGGGCTGGCGGCAGCAGGCGGGCCAGCTGTTTGCTGAAGGTTCCTCCCATCAGGGACGCGGTCTGGGACACGGTTTTCCTCACTTTCCTGATCGATGAAAGTCAAGCGTAGCGGATTTTCGAGTCATTTGCGGTGAAAAGACGTTGCGATGCAGCAAAAAAACGGTAAATGGGTTTATTGCGCGCGCAGGACAGTCGATCCGGGTGGGCCGGCAACACGCGGCAGTTCAGCGCGGTAACGGTACCGCGCGCATTTGGCGGCGGAACAGCTTCAGTCCAGCGGCTTGCGCACGAACACCAGATCCCACACACCGTGGCCCAGGCGCAGGCCGCGGTTTTCGAATTTGGTCAGCGGCCGGTAGTGCGGCTTGTCGGCGTAGCCGTGATCATGGCCGCTGCTGTTGCCCAGCAGGATTTCGCCCTGCAGCACCTCGAGCATCTGCTCGGCATAGGGCTGCCAGTCGGTGGCGCAGTGGAGGTAGCCGCCGGGCACCAGATGCTCGGCCAGCTTGCGCACCAGCGGGGGCTGGATCAGGCGGCGCTTGTGGTGGCGCTTCTTGTGCCAGGGGTCGGGGAAGAAGATATGGATGCCGTTCAGACTGCCGTGCGGCAGCATGTTGTCCAGCACTTCCACGGCGTCGTGGGCGCAGATGCGGATGTTGTTCAGGCCCTGCTCGCCGATGCGCTTGAGCAGGGCGCCCACGCCGGGCTCGTGCACCTCGCAGCACAGGAAGTTGGTATCGGGCATCACCCCGGCAATATGGGCGGTTGCTTCACCCATGCCGAAACCGATTTCCAGCACCGTGGGTGCCTCGCGGCCGAAGGTGGCGGCAAAGTCGAGCGGTGCTGCGGTATAGGGCACCAGAAACTGGTCGCCCCATTGCGCGTAGGCCTTGGCCTGCCCGGTGGTGACGCGGCCGGCGCGGCGCACGAAGCTGCGGATGGCGCGCGGGTGGGCGATGTCGGCGGGGGCTCCGGACGCGGGTTTTGCGTCTGAGGATGCAGCGCAAGATTCGGACGGCTCAGGCAGGGAAGAGGGGGCAGGCAGGCTCATAGGCGGGATGGTACCGCAAGCGGGAAGGTTGCAGGCACAAAAAACCGCGCCAGCGGATGCCCGTGGCGCGGTTGGCAGGAAGAGCGCGTGCTCAGTTCTCGTCTTCTTCGTCGTCTTCTTCGTCGTCCTCGTCGTCGCCCATGTCGGCGGAGAAGTCATTCGGCAGAGGCTGCTCCTGCAGCTGCTCGATCAGGGTCTGGCGGTACAGGGCCAGGCGCTCGGCCTGGTGCACGATTTCCTCGGCGTCGGCGTCAGACAGGTCGGCCACCAGCAGCTCGGGCTGGGTGGACAGGATGAGTTCGATGTAGTGATCGGCCAGTTCGGCCGCAGCCAGGGTGGTGGAAGAGTGGTCCATGGTGCGCTCCTTGCAATGACGGTCGTCGGAAATCGCAGGCCGGGTGGCGTGCAGGGAATACCGTAGCAAGGCTGCGTGACTGTGCCGTGAAAGTGCCTGGCCGGCAGCGGGAGCAGCGCTCAGGCGGCGCCATGGCGCTGTTGCCAGTGCGCAATCCACTGTTGCAGGGCCGCCTCGGGCGTTTCTGCGCTTGCGGCGGGCAGGCCCAGTGCTGCGGCTGCGGCCTGCAGGTTGGCCGTGCGTTGGGCCGCATCGCCTTCGGGCAGCGGTTGCGCCGCATTCTGCTTGGACAGCTTCTCGCCATTGGGGCCGAGCACCAGCGGCGTATGCAGATAGCGTGGTGTGGGCAGGCCGAGGGCACGCTGCAGCACGATCTGGCGCGCGGTGTTGTCGGTCAGGTCTTCGCCGCGTACCACATCGGTGATGCCTTGCGCGGCATCATCGACCACGACCGCAAGCTGATAGGCCCACAGGCCGTCGGCACGACGCAGCACGAAGTCGCCGACGGCTTCGGCCACCTGCTGGCTTTGCGGGCCGAGGCGGCGATCCTGCCAGTGCGTGGGGGCGTCGGCGGGGAGTCCGTCCTGCTGCAGGCAGGCGGCTACGTGCAGGCGCCAGGCGCGGGCATGTCGGCCGTGCAGGCCGCCATTTTCCGGGCGGCAGGTACCGGGGTAGACCAGTTCGCCGTGCCGCTGCTGGCCTTGTCCCAGGCTCGCCAGTGCCTGGGCGATTTCCTTGCGCGAACAGGCGCAGGGGTAGGCCAGGCCGGCCGCCAATAACTGGTCCAGCGCCTGCTGGTACAGGGCATCGCGTTCCGACTGGAAGACCGGCAGTGCATCCGGCACCAGACCGTGTGCCTGCAGTTGCGCGAGGATGGTGCGCGCAGCTTGCGGGCTGCAACGGGGGGTGTCGACATCCTCGATGCGTACCAGCCAGCGCCCTTGATGGGCACGTGCATCCAGCCAGCTCGCCAGGGCTGCGACCAGCGAGCCTGCGTGCAGGGGGCCGGTGGGAGAGGGAGCGAATCGACCGATGTACATGGGGCTGCAGTGTAGCGAAACGCGTGTGCCCGTCCGGCCTCGCGCGTGGCAGCAGACCTTCAGGCGGGGCGGGCAGCTGGCGGCATGCCGGCCGGTTCGGCATCCGTCGCACGCACAGGCAGAGCCGCCTCCAGCGTTCGCCCCTGCAGCAGCGCCTGGCGTGTGACGGGGCTCTGGAGTTGCCGCAGCCACCATTGCAGTGCCTGACCGTGCCGCTGCTTGCCGCGATGCCAGGCGTAGTGGCTGTTGAAATGCGTGTCGCGCCGGGGCTGGGCCAGGGCCTTCTGCACCAGCAGGCCGCTCTGCAGCTGGGCCTGCACGCGCGTGACGGGCACGTAGCCCACACCCAGACCACGCACCTGCGCCTCGATTTTGGCGCCCATGTCGGGAACGGTCAGTACATCCTGTCCCGCGATCAGGCCGACGGTGCGGCTGTTGTTGCGGTGCACGGTGTCGGCCACGGCAACGGCGCGGTAGGGCTGCATGTCCTGTGGCGTCAGCGGCGTGGTGATGTCAGCGAGCGGGTGATGGGGGGCCACCGCGTAGATGAAGTCGATATGCCCGAGCGGGCGGTGTTCGATCAGGCGGTCGGTCCAGCCGCTGTCGAGCAGCACGCCCAGGGCCAGGTCGGCCTGGCCGCTGGTGAGTGCTTCGAAAGTGCCGGTCATCACTTCGGAGCGCAGCTTGAGTCGGGTGGGTGCGCCCAGGGTGTAGAACGCCTCGCACAACTCGAACACCGTCCCCATGTCCAGCAAGTCCTCGATCACGATGGTGAGTTGCGGCTCCCAGCCGGTGGCGACGCGCTGCACGCGGTGGGCAATGCGGTCCACCTCGGCGAGCAGCAGGCGGCTTTCGTGCAGCAACTCGCAGGCCGCTGCGGTGGGGGTGGCCTGGCGCCCCTGCCGGTCGAACAGCAGCACGTCGAGTGCCTCTTCCATCTGGCGGATGCGGTAACTCAGGGCGCTGGGCACCAGATCCAGGGCACGCGCAGCCGCAGCAAAACTGCCGTGTTCGGCCACCGCCTGCAGCATGCGCAGGTTGGAAGGGCTGAGGCTGTCCTGAATGGCGGATTGCGGCATGGTTCAAAAAATTTGATGAAGAACGTCAATATCATGCGCTGTTTTTGGAGGGTGCGCAACCTACAGTAGAGGCATTGGCAGGGCGCTACCTGCCTCCTTGTTCAGGAGATGACCATGTTTACTATCCGACGTGCCCATGAACGCGGCCATGCCCAACACGGCTGGCTCGACAGCTGGCACTTGTTTTCCTTTGCCGAATACTACGACCCGCGCTGGATGGGCTGGGGCAATCTGCGCGTGATCAACGAAGACCGCATCGATCCCGGTACCGGCTTTGGCCGCCACGGCCACCGCGACATGGAGATCGTGAGCTATGTGCTGGAAGGTGCGCTGACGCACGCCGACAGCATGGGCAATACCACCACCATCGTGCCGGGGCAGATCCAGCGCATGACGGCCGGCACCGGCGTGCTGCACAGCGAACATAACGCCAACCGCCAGGGCCAGACGCATTTCCTGCAGATCTGGATCGAGCCGGCTGCGCAGCAGCTGCCTCCTGGCTACGCCCAGCGCGATACCGGTCTGGAAGCGGCACGCGGCCAATTGAAGCTGCTCGCGGCCCCGGCCTCGCGCAATCTGCCCGAAGTGATGCCGCTGCACGCCGACGCAGCCATCCATGCCGGCCTGCTGGACGGTGCCGATACGGCCGAACTCGTTCTGGCCGAGGGGCGCAAGGCTGCGGTATTCGTGGCGCGCGGCTCGCTGCAAGTCAATGGCCAGCAGTTGCACACCGGCGATACCGCTTTCCTTGCCGATGAAACCCACATCCAGCTCGATGGCGCACGCGCTGCCGAGGTGCTGGTCTTCGATCTGGCCGCGTGATTTTTCCCTTTCTGGCCGCATTGGGCGCCGGTTGCCTGAGCCTGGATGCTCGCCTTGCCTGACGCGTGGGTGAGGCATTGGTTTGAACCCCTGCCTAGGCACTGAGGGAATGGTCCACCCGATTGGTGAGGCCATCAGGCCTTCACGCATTCTTGCTATGCTTGCCGGTTGATCAGGAGCAAAAAACATGAGTCACCCCAACGTTGTTGTTGTCTACCATTCCGGCTACGGCCACACCCAGCGCATGGCGCATGCCGTGGCCGATGGCGCGCAGGCGCGCGTCCTTGCCATCGATGCCGACGGCAACCTGCCGCCGCCCGCCTGGGAAGAACTGAATCAGGCCGATGCCATCATCTTCGGTGCCCCGACCTATATGGGCGGCCCGAGCTGGCAGTTCAAGAAGTTTGCCGACGCCACCTCCAAGCAGTGGTTTGCGGGCTTGTGGAAAGACAAGCTGTTCGGCGGCTTCACCAACAGCGCCACCATGAACGGCGACAAGGGCGAGACCATCGGCTATTTCATGACGCTGGCGGCGCAGCACGGCGGCCTGTGGGTCAGCCTGGGCATCATGCCGTCCAACAGCAAGGCTGCCGGCCGCAACGATCCCAACTACGTCGGCGGCTATGCCGGTGCGCTGGCCACCACCCCGTCGGATGCGGGCGTGGGCGAAATGGCGCAGGGCGACCTGGACACGGCGCGGATGTACGGCGAGCGTGTGCTGGCTGCTGCGGTGCGCTGGAAGCAAGGGTAACAGCCTCGCACGGAGGTGAGGGCAGTTTCGCCTGCTGCCCACTTCCTGCCACTGCTGCGCAGGGCAATGGGCACCCGCAGCAAGCTGTCGAGTCGCCTGAAGATTCCCGCCCCATCCTTGCGGAACGATGCCACCGCTCGCACTAGGTGCATTGGGCGACGGCGCAGCGCATGCGGGGTACCATGGCCTTCACCTGTCAGCAAATACTGCGTGCAAGGAGATTCCCATGGACAACTGGCTCGACTCCCTGATCACCGAAACCCCGCAACAGGGGTTTGAACTCGCCATCACCCTCAGCCGTCGTGGTGTGAAATACACTCAGCCCGACCCCGAGGTGCTGAAGGAGCTGCGGGCGCATTACGCCAATTCGGCGGAAGGCCTGACGGCGGCATCGCACGTGGTGGCGCTCAACTTCCAGACGGTGGCGGCGGCCAACAATTACTGGCGCAAGTGACATTCGGTACGGGGCGCCCCTGACCGACCCCGGCGGCTAAAATGCCCCGATGTTTGTCCACCTGCGCCTCCATTCCGAATTCTCCGTTGTTGACGGCACTGTCCGTGTGGACGATGCCGTCGCGGCGGCTGCGAAGGATGGCCAGCCCGCGCTGGCGCTGACCGACCTGAACAATCTGTTCGGCGCTGTCAAGTTCTACAAGGCAGCGCAGAAGAAGGGCGTGCAGCCGATTCTGGGCGCCGAGGTCATGATCGAGGACCTGGTGCCGTCCGCCAAGGACAGGCCGCTGCCGCGCATGCTGCTGCTCACGCAGAACACGCAGGGCTATCTCAACCTGTGCGAACTGCTCTCGCGCGGCTGGCGCAGCGTGGGCAACAAGGCGCAGGCCACGTTGCGCTGGGAATGGGTGCAGGAGCTGGCCGAGGGCCTGATCCTGCTGTCGGGCGCGCAGGCCGGCCCGCTGGGCGCGCCGCTGCTGGCGGGCGACGTGGCGCAGGCGCATGCGATTGCCATGCAATGCGTGGCCGCTTTCCCCAACCGTTTCTATCTGGAGCTGCAACGCGCCGGCCGCAGCACCGACGAGCCGCACGTGGTGGCCGCCGTGCAACTGGCGCAGCGCATGCAGCTGCCGGTGGTGGCCACGCACCCGGTGCAATACCTCACCGCCGAGGAGTTCGAAGCGCACGAGGCGCGTGTCTGCATCGCCGAAGGCGAAATCCTCGGCAACCAGCGGCGCAAGCGCCGCTTCACGCACCAGCAGTATTTCTACAGCTCCGAACAGATGCAGGCGCTGTTTGCCGATATTCCCTCGGCCATTGCCAACACGCTGGAAATCGCCAAGCGCAGCCATCTGACGCTGACGCTTGGAAAACCCCAGCTGCCGCTGTATCCGATCCCGGACGGGATGACCACGGAAGAATACTTCCGCCACCTGTCGTTCGAGGGGCTGGAGCAGCGTCTGCAGCACCTGTACCCGGATCCGGCCAAGCGCGAGGCGGCGCGTCCGCGCTACGTGGAGCGGCTGGAGTTCGAGATCGGCACCATCCTGAAGATGGGCTTTCCCGGCTACTTCCTGATCGTGCAGGACTTCATCGTCTGGGCCAAGCAAAATGGCTGCCCGGTGGGGCCGGGCCGTGGCTCCGGTGCCGGCTCGCTGGTGGCCTACGCACTAAAAATCACGGACCTGGATCCGCTCGAATACAACCTGCTGTTCGAGCGTTTCCTGAACCCGGAGCGGGTGTCCATGCCCGACTTCGACATCGACTTCTGCCAGACCAACCGCGATCGCGTGATCGACTACGTGAAGGACAAGTACGGCCGTGACGCCGTGAGCCAGATTGCCACCTTCGGCACCATGGCCGCGCGCGCCGCCATCCGAGACGTGGGCCGCGTGCTGGACCTGAGCTACACCTTCTGCGACGGCATCAGCAAGCTGATTCCGAACAAGCCCGGCAAGCCGGTCACCATCCAGTATCCGCCGCCGGATCTGTCGGACGACGACAAGGAAAAATACGCCATTGCCGCTGAGCCGCAACTGGCCGAGCGCATCGAGAACGACGACGAAGTCAAGACCCTGATTGAGCTGGCGCAGAAGCTCGAAGGCATGACGCGCAATATCGGCATGCACGCGGGCGGCGTGCTGATCGCTCCGGGCAAGCTGACCGATTTCTGCCCGCTGTACCAGCAGCCTGGCAGCGATTCGGCCGTGAGTCAGTATGACAAGGACGACGTGGAAGCCGTCGGCCTGGTCAAGTTCGACTTTCTGGGGTTGGCCACGCTCACCATCATGGAACTGGCGCGCGAGTTCATCCAGAAGCGCCACAAGGGGCGCGAAAACTTCAGCTTCGACGACATTCCGCTGGACGACAAGCCGACCTACCAGCTATTCCAGGATGGCAAGACCGAAGCCGTGTTCCAGTTTGAAAGCCGCGGCATGCAGGGCATGTTGCGCGACGCGCGTCCGACGCGGCTGGAAGACCTGATCGCGCTGAACGCGCTGTACCGTCCCGGCCCGATGGACCTGATTCCCAGCTTCGTGGCGCGCAAGCACGGGCGCGAGGAGGTCGAATATCCGCATCCGCTGGTGGCCGACATGCTAAGCGAGACCTACGGCATCATGGTGTATCAGGAACAGGTGATGCTGACGGCGCAGATCCTCGGCGGCTACACGCTGGGCGGCGCCGACCTGCTGCGCCGCGCCATGGGCAAGAAGAAGGCCGAGGAGATGGCCGAACACCGCCTGATCTTCCGCAAGGGTGCGGCCGAGAACGGCATCAGCGAGCAGAAGGCCGACGAGATCTTCGACCTGATGGAGAAGTTCGCAGGCTACGGCTTCAACAAGTCGCACGCCGCCGCCTACTCGCTGCTGGCCTACCAGACCGGCTGGCTCAAGGTGCATTACACGGCCGAATTCTTCTGCGCCAACATGACCGTGGAAATGGACAACACCGACAAGCTCAAGGTGCTGTTCGAGGATGCGCAGAAGATGGGCCTGAGCTTCGAGCTGCCCGACGTCAACCGCAGCAACTACCGCTTCGAGCCGGTGACCGACAAGGTGATCCGCTACGGCCTGGGCGCCATCAAGGGCACCGGCGAGAACGCCATTAACGCCATCGTCACGGCGCGCGAGGAGGGCGGTGCCTTCACCAGCCTGTTCGACTTCTGCAACCGGGTGGATCGCACGCGCCTGAACAAGCGCACGGTGGAGGCGCTGATCAAGGGCGGTGCTTTTGACAACCTGCACCTGAACCGCGCCGCGCTGATCGCCAGCATTGACCTGGCCTTCGAATTTGCCGCCACCCAGGCCGCCAACGCCAACCAGGGCGGCCTGTTCGACATGCTGGACGGCCCCGGCAGCAGCACCGATGAGCCGCCGCTGGTGCAGGCCACGCCCTGGGGCATCAAGGACCGGCTGGTGCAGGAAAAGACCGCCATCGGCTTTTACCTGTCCGGCCACCTGTTCGACGAGAACGAAACCGAGGTGCGCCGCTTTGCGCGCCTGAAGATCGACGACCTGATCGACAGCCGCGATCCGCAACTGCTGGCCGGCATCGTGAGCGACTTCCGCGTCATCAACGGGCGCAGCGGCAAGCTGGCGCTGTTCAAGCTGGATGACAAGTCGGGCGTGATCGAGGCCAGTGCGGACGAGGGCATCTGGGCGGGGCAGCCGGGTTTGCTCAAGGACGATGCGCTGGTGATTCTGCAGGCGGTGCCTCGCTTCGACCGTTTCAGTGGCGGGATGCGGCTGAATGTGCAGCAGGTCTGGGATCTGCCGGCGGCGCGCTGCCGCTTTGGCAAGTATCTGCTGGCGCAGGTGGCGTTGAATGGCAGTGGCGATGGGCCGCAACTGCAGGCCGTGCTGCAGCAGCATCCGCCCAAGCGGCAGGTGCTGGATGACGGGGATGAGATCAGTCGCGGGTTGCCGGTGCGATTGCAGTTGAGCGTGAGCGGGGCGGAAGACATGCAGCCTGACGAGCGATTGCAGGGGCAACTGAAGCTGGGGGAAGCCTCGCGTTTCTATCCGAGCGATGCGGCGCTCTCCGCCTGGACGGCATTGTTCCCGGAAGGGAAGGTGCAGGTGGTCTACGAAGCGTAAAACGCCCCGGGGCAGGACGCCGCAGGCGAGCTGGTCGAGTGCCGATAGCCGACAGCCGACAGCCGGCTTCAGCCCATCTGCCCGATAGTCCGGCGCAAACGGGCGCTCGCCACCCAGAAGAACACCGAGCCGGTCACCGCAATCGCCAGCAGCGTGGGCCACATCGTGGCCAGCCCGGCGCCGCGGAACAGCACCCCTTGCGCAAACGCCACGAAGTGGATGGTGGGCGCCAGAGACATCACGTAGCGCACCAGTTCCGGCATGCTTTCGGTCGGCGTGATGGCGCCGGAAAGCACGATCAGCGGCAGCAGCACCAGAATCACCAGCAGGCCGAACTGCGGCATGCTGCGCGCGATGGTGCCCAGGAAAATGCCGAGCGAGGTGGTGGAAAACAGGTACAGCAGGGTGCCCGCCGCAAACAGCAGAATCGAGCCGCTCACATGCACCCCCAGCACGCCGCGCACCATCACCAGCAGCGCAAACAGACCGCCGCAGAGCACCACTACGCTCATGCTCCACACCTTGCTGAGCATGATTTCCAGCGGCGTCACCGGCATCACCAGCAGGTGCTCGATGGTGCCGTGTTCGCGCTCGCGAATCAGGGCGGCACCGGCCAGCACGATGGACAGCACCGTCAGGTTGTTGATGATGCTGGTAATGCCGCCAAACCACGAGGCATACAGGTTCGGGTTGAACTTGACGTGGGTGACGAGGCGCGCCGGCAGTGGCAGGTCATTGCTGCGGTGGCCGCTCATCCAGGCCAGCACCTCCGAGGCCAGGATGTTCTCGATGTAGGTCGAACCCACCAGCGCCTGGCTCTGGCGCGTGGCATCCACGTTGAGCTGGATGGACGGACTGCGGCCATTGACCACGTCGCGCTGGAAGTTCGGGGGAATGTTCAGCACGAAGGTGTCCAGCCCCATGTCCATGCCGCGGTCGATGTCGGCACGGCTGATCAGGCGCGGTGGCGAGAAGTAGGGCGGCTGCAGGGCGTCGATCAGGCGCTGCGAGAGCGCGGACTGGTCTTCGTCCACCACCGCGATGGCCGCGTTGCTCAGGCTGTCCGGCTTGGCACGGGCATCGGCCAGCACCGCTCCCGTGAACAT
Organism: Brachymonas denitrificans; assembly: GCF_907163135.1. Lineage (NCBI taxonomy): Bacteria > Pseudomonadati > Pseudomonadota > Betaproteobacteria > Burkholderiales > Comamonadaceae > Allobrachymonas > Allobrachymonas denitrificans. The sequence goes on from NZ_CAJQUA010000001.1 coordinate 154,315, forward strand.
GAACACGATCACGAACAGCAGGGCGTAGTCGCGCAGCAGGCTGTAGAACTCCTTGATGCCGAGAAAGTACACGTTCCTGAGGCCCTCGCCCACGCCGTGGCGGCCGGCGGTCCGGGGCTGGCCTGAAGACGCAGCGGGTGGCGTGGGGGCAGGAGCGGAATTCGGGCGGGGCATGGTCAGGCCTCCTGTTTCTTCAGCAGCAGCCACGACAGCAGCGTGAGCACCGGCACGGCCAGCAGCAGGGGCCAGAAGGCGCCGAGCAGGTCACCGAAGTCCAGCGCCTTGGCAAAGGTGCCGCGGCTGATGGTGAGATAGTGCGTCGTGGGGTATACGCTGCCGATCAGCTTGCCCAGGCCGTGCAGTGACGAAACTGGGTCGATCACGCCGGAGTACTGGATGGCCGGAATCATGGTGGCAATGGCAGTGCCGGCAATGGCCGCGACCTGGCTGCGCGTGAGCGTGGAGGCCAGCAGGCCGAGGCTGGTGGTGGCCATCACGTAGATCACGGTGCCGGCCAGATAGGCCAGTAGGCCGCCCTTGAACGGGATGCGGAACTGCACCAGCGCCTGCAGGAACAGCAGCACGAAGCTCATCAGCGCCAGACCGATGTAGGGCAGCTGCTTGCCGAGCAGGAATTCCAGCTTGGTGACCGGCGTGGTGTACATGTTGATGATGGAGCCCAGTTCCTTTTCGCGCACCACCCCGAGGGCCATCAGCATGGCCGGGATGAAGATCAGCAGCATCGGAATGACGGCTGGAACCATCGCGACCATGCTCTTGAGGTCGGGGTTGTAGCGGTAGCGCACCGCCACGTTGGCCGGCAGGGCCAGCGTGTGGCCGCTGAACTGCTGCATCCACTGCGACAGCGTATGCAGGTGCATGCCGGTGGCGTAGCCGCGGATGGTTTCGCCGCGCAGCGGCATGGCGCCGTCGACCCAGGCGCCGATTTCGGGCCGGGCGCCGCGCATCAGGTCCCGCCCGAAGCCGGGCGGAATCTCGATCGCCAGCGCCAGTTCACCCGACTGCATGCGCGCATCGAGCTCCTGCGGGCTGCTGATGGGCGGGCGCTCGTTGAAATAGCGCGAGCCCGCCAGCTGCAGCGTGTAATCCTGGCTCAGGCGGCTCTGGTCCTGGTCGTAGACCGCGTAATTGAGGTGCTCCACGTCCATGGTGATGCCGTAGCCCATCACCAGCATCAGCAGCACGCTGCCCAGCAGGGCCATGGCGAGCCGGATCGGGTCGCGCCGCAGTTCCAGCATTTCGCGGAAGCTGTAGCTCAGCAGGCGCTGCAGGCTGAAGCGTGGCGGTCTGGCCGGAGGGGCCGGTGCTGCAGCAGACGGCTGCGTGGGAGGCGCCTCGGGAGCCGGCGCGGCCGGTGCGGATGCGGGTGCCCCGGCCTGTTCCTGCTCCGCAATCGCATCTTCCAGATAGCCGATGAAGGCTTCTTCCAGCGTGGCGGCACCGCGGGCGCGGGTGAGCGCTTCGGGGGTGTCGCTGGCGAGGATGCGGCCCGCATGCATCAACGACATGCGGTCGCAACGCTGGGCCTCGTTCATGAAGTGGGTGGAGATGAAAATGGTGACGCCATCGCGGCGCGACAGGTCGACCATCAGGGCCCAGAACGCATCCCGCGCCACCGGGTCCACGCCCGAGGTCGGCTCGTCCAGAATCAGCACGTCCGGGTGGTGCAGTACCGCCACTGCCAGCTGCAGCCGCTGACGGATGCCCAGCGGCAGCCGGTCCGGCTGCTGGTCCAGCACTTCGGTCAGCGCGAAACGGCGGGCCAGTTCGTCAATCCGTGCCGGCACCGTGTCGGCAGGGAGGTGGAACAGGCGCGCATGCAATTGCAGGTTCTGCCGCACCGACAGCTCGGTGTAGAGCGAAAACGCCTGCGACATGTAGCCGACGCGGCGGCGCGTGGCCATATTGCTGGCATCCATGCGCTGGCCCAGCAGCAGGGCCTCGCCGGCGCTGGGTTCGAGCAGGCCGGTCAGCATTTTCATGGTGGTGGACTTGCCGCAGCCATTGCTGCCCAGGAAGCCGAAGATTTCGCCGCGCCCCACCTGCAAGGTCACATCGTCCACCGCCACGAAATCGCCGAACTGCATGCGCAGCCCGCGGGCGTCGATCACCACCTCCTGTTCGCCCTGCGGCAGCGGCGGAATCACCAGCGCCTGATGGCCCTGCAGCCGCTCGGGCGGCAACAGCCGCAGGAAGGCCTGCTCCAGATCCTGGCTGCCGGTGCGCTGCAGCAGCTCCTGCGGTGTGCCTGTGGCGAGAATCCGGCCGGCATCCATGGCCACCAGCCAGTCGTATTGCTCGGCCTCTTCCATGTAGGCCGTGGCGACGATGACGCTCATCTGCGGACGCTCGCTGCGAATGCGCGCGATCAGCTCCCAGAACTGGCGACGCGAGAGCGGGTCGACGCCGGTGGTCGGCTCGTCCAGGATCAGCAGGTCGGGGTCGTGAATCAGCGCGCAACACAGGCCCAGCTTCTGCTTCATGCCGCCAGACAGCTTCTGCGCCGGCCGGCCGGCAAAAGCGGACATGCCGGTGCTGGCGAGCAGGGCAGCGGTGCGCTGTTTGCGCTCGCCGGCACTCAGGCCGAACAGGCGGCCGAAAAAGTCGATGTTCTCGAACACCGACAGCGTCGGATACAGGTTGCGCCCCAGGCCCTGCGGCATGTAGGCAATGCGGCTGCAGCTGACGCGCCGGTGTTCGGCCTCGGCCATGTCCCCGTCCAGTACCATGACCTGGCCCTGCTGGATCTTGCGCGCCCCCGCAACCAGCCCGAGCAGGGTGGACTTGCCCACGCCATCGGGACCGATCAGGCCGACCATGCAGCCAGCGGGAATGTCCAGGTCGATGCCGTTGTTGGCCAGCGTGCTGCCGTAGCGGTGGGTCAGCTGGCGCAGGCGCGCGACCACTGCAGGGGGATGTGCCTGGAGTGCTGTCATGCCCTCGGTTCCGCCTTAGTGGCTGGCAGCCGCCTGGGCGGCCGTGGCGGGCGGCAGCTTCACCTGCAGCTGTTGCGGCCACTCATGTTGCGCGCTCAGGCGCACATGGGCCACGCCGGGCAAGCCGGACTTGACGCTCTGCTGGTAGTTCTGCAGCAAGGCCGGATCGATGCGCGCCTTGACGCGGAACATCAGCTTCTGGCGCTCGTTGTGCGTTTCCACCGATTTGGGAGTGAACTGCGCCACGCTGGCCACATAGCTGATCCGGGCCGGAATCACGAACTGCGGAGCGGCATCGAGCACGATGCGCACTTCGCTGCCCAGGCCGACCTGCCCCGCGAGTTGCTCGGGCAGGAAAAAGCCCATGTAGACATCGTTGAGGTCGAGCATGCTGAGCACCTTGCCGCCGGCGCCCACCACTTCGCCCGGCTGCACCACCCGGTACTGGATGCGGCCGTCGCGCGGCGCGCGCAGTTCGGTGTCATTGAGTTCGCTCTGCAGCCGCACGACGCCGGCTTCGGAGGCGGCGATGCCGGCCTGCGCCTGCTTCACCTGCGAGCGTGCGACGGTCAAAGCCGCGTCCATGCTGTTCACGCGGGTGCGGTCCTCGTCGACCTGCTGCTGCGAGATGGCGCGATCGGCCAGCAGCGACTGCGTGCGCTCCAGCGTTTTGCGCGCCATCGCGCGTTCGCTTTCACGCTGTCGCACCACGGCCTGGGCCGTGACCAGATCGGCACGCGCCTTGTGCAGCTGGGCCTGGGCCTGATCCAGTTGCGCCTGCATGGCGCTGGCATCGATATGGGCCACCACCTGCTCGCTCTTGACCAAATCGCCCTCGTTCACCAGGATGTCCTTGACGCGCCCCGGCATCTTCGCCGAGATGTCCACCTCGGTGGCCTCGATGCGCCCGTTGCCGGAGGCAAAGCCCTCGGTTTCCTTGCCGGCCTGCTGTTGCTGCCAGTACCACCAGCCGCCTCCGGCCAGCAGCGCCACGACGGCGGAGGCGATCGACCATTGCTTGATTCTCGGGCTCATGACGGGGTTCCTTCCTGGGTGGGGGGAGAAGAGGGGCTGGAGGGCCGGGCCAGAGGCTGCGTCTGCGCGCCGCCAAGCGCCTTGTACAGGCCCACCAGGCTGCTCAGGCGGGCGCGGCGCAGCTGCACCAGACTCTGCTCGGTGGCAAAGCGCGAGCGTTCGGCATCGAGCACTTCAAAGTAGCTGCTGTAGCCACGTTCGTAGCGCCGCCGGGCCAGAAAGGCGCGGTCGGTCTGCGCGGCCAGCAGCTGGCGCACGTCGCGCTCCTGCACGGCCAGCCAGTGGCGGGCGGCAAGCAGTTCGGATACTTCGCGGAAGGCATTGCGGATCACGCTTTCGTACTGCGCCACCGCCTGGTGCTTGCGTGCCTCGGCCAGATCCAGATTGGCCTGCCGGCGGCCGCCATCGAAAATCGGCAGGCTGATGCGCGGCATGAACAGCCAGGTGCCGTAGTTGTTGCTGAACAGGCTCTCCAGCGCGTTGCTGGCGATGCCGCCGCCGGCGGTGAGGGTGATGCTGGGCAGGAAGGCCTTGCGTGCAGCCGTGACATTGCCGCGTGCGGCCTGCAGCTGCAGTTCTGCTGCCCGGATGTCGGGCCGGCGCGTGAGCAGTTCGGACGGCAGGCCGGCCGGCAGATTGCGGTCCTCGATCCGGCTCAGCGGGCGAGTCGTGCGGGCACGCGGCACCTCGATGACATGGGTGAGCTGGGTCAGCAAAGCACGGTTGGCGGCAACCTGGCGCTCCAGCGTCGCCAGGTCGCTGCGCGTGGAGGCAACCAGCGTTTCCGTCTGGCGCAGTTCCATGTCGGAGATCAGGCCCACCTCCTTGCGTCGCCGCATGATGCGGTGGCTTTCCTCGCTGTTGGCCAGGGTCTGGCGCGCCAGCTGCAGGCGTTCCTGCAGTTCCAGCCCCTGCAGCCAGCTGTCGGTCACCAGCGCCAGCAGGGCGGTGCGGAAGGATTGCTGTGCCTCGGCGCTGGCCAGATAGCGGTCGCGCGCGGCCTGATTCATGGCGCGCACCTTGCCCCAGAAGTCGATCTCGTAACTGGGCATGATGACGCCGGCCGAATAGGTCGAGAGGATGCGTTCGCGCTCGGCCTGGTGCAGGGCGTTTTCCAGCGGCACCGCCAGCTGGGGTGGCAGACCGGCATTGGAGAGGTCGATCTGGTCCAGCGGCAATTCGGTGCGCGCGCGCACGCCCTGGGCGGACAGGCCGATCATCGGCAGGGTGGTGGCGCGCTGCAGGCCGGCGGCCGCGCGCGCCTCCTCCACGCGCATGGCGGCCACGCGCAAGTCGCTGTTGTAGGCCAGGGCGGCCTGTTGCAGGCGCTGCAAATCGGGGTCGGCGATCAGCTCGGTCCAGTCCAGGGTGGGCAACGCGGCCGCAGCGGACAGCCCGGATCCCGGCAGCTCCGGATACCGGTCCGGCAGCGGTATCAGGGCTTGTTCGGGTTGGGCGGGGGCGGCACAGCCGGCAATACCGCCGACCAGCGCCAGCGATGTGAGTGCGGCCAGCAGCAGACGATTCGGCGGGGGGCAGGAACGCAAGGGCAAGTTCATGACATCTCTTGATCTTGGGGAAACCCGGTTGCCGACACTGTGCAACAGCACGGCGGGAACGGGAGCCTGAAGCGCGACAGAAAAAAGCTGTGCACCCCAGACACCTTGCTACCAAAATGGCAACTATCGATGCATATCATAATCCATTTATGCGGCCTAATTCAACGACCATTGAATATCTCAGAAGGAGAGACCGTGTCTGCTGCTCCTGCCCGTGATACCCCTTCCGTCCATCGTCGGCCCGGCCGACCGGCCAGTTCTGCCGGCGAGGACGGGCGCCAGCGCCTGCTGCAGGCTGCAGAGGAAGTATTTGGCTTCCAGGGCTTCGAGCCCGCCAGCCTGCGCGCCATCGCGGAGTTGGCAGGGCTGGATCCGGCGCTGGTCTCGCACCATTTCGGTTCCAAGCAGCGACTGTGGCATGCGGCTGTGGATGCGGTGGCAGAGCGCCAGAAACCTCTGCTTCCGGTGTTGCAGGGGATCGTGGATGCGCCATCCCCCCTGCTGCAGCGGGTGCATGATGCGGTTGACTTCTTCATCGATCTGGCTGATCAGCAGCGCGCGCTGTTCCGCTTCATCCATCGGGAACTGGGGCACTCGGGGCCGCGTCTGCAGTATCTGACCGAACGGCTGGTGCAACCTTGCTATGCGATCTGTGCGCCGCTATGGCAGCAGGCCATCGAGCAGCGCGTGCTGCTCAGTCCGCATCCGGCGGTGTTCCATTTTCTGCTGCTGGGGGCGCTCAGTACCACGCTGGGGGCGGTGCCGATGATTGCGCAACTGGCCGGGGAAGAGGTGGATCGCCAGGCGATCCTGCACTCGCTGCGATTGATCCTGCAGGGGCATTTTCCGGATGCGCTGCCATAGGCACGCCAGCGCGGCATGGTCGCGGCTACCCGCAACGGGAGGGCAACCCGAATTACCGCAAGCGGAACTCGATCACGATGGGTGACGGCACGCTGCCATCGATATCCTTGGGCAGCGTGTCGGTCTTGTCGATGGCACGCAGCACGGCCTGGTCCCAGCTGCGGTTGCCGCTGGAACGGATGATGCGACGCGCGGTGATGGTGCCGTCGGGCGCGGCACGCACTTCCACGTCGGTGCGCGGACTGTCGCCTTCGTCATCGTTGTAAGTGATGTTGGGGCGCACCTTGGCGCGGACCTTGGCCGCGTAGCCAGAGGAGGGGCCGCCGCGCGACTTGGCGTCCTTGCCGCCGCCGGTGGCGCCTTTGGCGGAGTTCGAGCCGCCACCGCCGGCAGCGCCGGCCAGCTTCTGCAGGCGATCCAGTTGGGCTGCGCGTGCCGCGTCAGCCTCCCGTTTGGCGGCGGCCTCCTTGGCAGCTTGCGCCTTTGCGGCTGCGTCGGCCTTTGCTTTCGCAGCGGCATCCGCCTTGGCCTGCGCTGCGGCCCTGGCATCCTGTTGCGCCCTGGCTTGTGCCGCAGCCCTCGCCTCCTGCTGGGCTTTCACGCGCGCTTCCGCCTGCGCTCTCGCCTGATCCTTCACCGCCTGCTGGCGGGCCTGGCGCTCGGCTTCCTGCTTGCGCCGTTCCGCCTGCACTTGTTCCTGCTGCTTCTGCGCGTCGCGCTTGCGCTGGGCAATTTCCGCTTCCTGTTCGCGCTGACGCGCGTCACGGGCCTGTTCGGCGCGCTGCTGCGCCTGGCGCTGGCGTTCTTCCGCCTGTTGCTGCTGTTCGGCCAGACGGCGCTCCGCTTCCTGCTGGCGTTGGGCGGCTTGCTCGGCACGCCGTGCCATGGCTTGCTCGGCCGCCTGGCGCGCCTGCTGCTCGCGGGCCACGCGGATTGCCTCGTCGGCATTGGCCGTGTCCCCCTCGCTCCGCGCTTCCGGCTCTTTGGCGGGTACTGCAGGGCCCTTGGGCCCGCCTTCCTGCGAAGGCGTCATGTCCCAGATTTCGGCGTCATACACGGCCGTCTGCGGATCCGACTTCCAGTTCACCCCCAGCGCCAGCAGCCCGACCAGACCCACATGCACCAGCAGCGCAAGCGCCACTGCCTTGCCAACGCCACGCGGGCGCGGCGGAGCAAATTCATCGCGGAGGGCAGTGGTATCCAGCATCAGCGCAAATCACCCGCCTCAGGAGCGCGAAGCAGCAGCCAGACCGATGCGCTGCACGCCGGCCTGGCGCAGGCGGTCCATTACCTGGATCACCTGGTCGTACTGCACCTCACGGTCGGCACTGATCACCACCGGGCGTGCCGGATCGCCAGCCTGGGCTTCCTGCACCGCAGCGGCAATGCTGTCGAGCTGCAGCGTGCTGCTTTCGGTCTTGCCGTGCAGCGCCAGCGTGCCGTCGCGCTTGATTTCCACCTGCACCACGTCGGCCGCCTGCTGGCTGCTCTTGGCCACCGAGGGCAGGTTGATGGTGCCCGGACGGATCAGCGGCGCGGTGACCATGAAGATGATCAGCAGCACCAGCATCACGTCGATGAAGGGCACCATGTTGATTTCGTTGATGGTGCGGCGTCCGCGGCCGCGGGAAACCAGGGCGGGCATGGCAGGCTCCTCGTTTCAGTGGCCCGAGGCCGTGCCGGCAGCAGCGTGCTCGCCGGTGTTGCGCTGCAGGATGTTGGAAAACTCCTCGATGAAGGTTTCCTGCGATACGGCCACGCGGTCGATGTCACGCGCGAAGTAGTTGTAGGCCACCACTGCCGGAATGGCGGCAAACAGGCCCAGCGCCGTGGCCACCAGCGCTTCGGCAATGCCGGGCGCCACCGTGGCCAGCGTGACCTGCTCCATGGCGGAGAGGCCGGTGAAGGCGTGCATGATGCCCCACACCGTGCCGAACAGGCCGACGTAGGGGGAGATGGAGCCGACCGAGGCCAGGAAGGACATGCCGCTTTCGATGCTGTCCACCTCGCGCTGGTAGCTGGCGCGCATGGCGCGGCGGGCACCGTCCAGCAGCGTGGCGTCGGACACATGGCGCTCGCGCAGCTTGAGGAATTCACGCATGCCGCTGGCAAAGATGCGTTCGGTCGGGCCTGCCAGCTTGGCGTTCTGGCTGGCGCCGGCGTACAGCTCGGTCAGGTTGCTGCCCGACCAGAAGTTGCGCTCGAAGGCATCGTTGAGCCTGCGCGTGCGCTTGAGAGCACCGATCTTGCTGAAAATCGCCGCCCAGCTGGCGATGGACACCGCCAGCAACAGCAGCATCACTGCCTGTACCACCCAGCTGGCGTTGAGCACCAGCTGCACGATGTTCATGTCCTGAGCGTTCATGCGATTCCTGTTGTCGTTGTGTGCGGCAGGCACGGCACGGCCTGCCACGAAGGGGTTCAGTGCCCGGCCACCATGATGGCGTGAAGCTCTGCCGGCATGCGCGCCGGCTGCATCGTCGCGGTATCGACCCAGCCGATACGGATGCTGCCTTCGGCCAGCAGCGGCCCCTCCGGGCCACCGAGGCGGGCGGTTTGCGCGATCACGCAGGAGGCCTTGCCGATCTGCACAGGGTCGGCCGTGACATGGAGCACGTCATCCAGCCGGGCCGGACGATGGTACTTCATCTCGGTGGCGCTCACCACGAACATGCCGCCGCTGCGCTCGCGCAGTTCCTGCTGCTGCACCCCGAGCGCACGCAGCCACTCGGTGCGGGCGCGCTCGAAGAACTTCAGATAGTTAGCATAGAAGACAATGCCGCCGGCATCGGTGTCTTCCCAGTAAACGCGGATGTCAAAGTGAAACATGATGTTGCGGTGCAGCAAAGTGTCTCAGAGCAGGCGCTTGAGCCGTTCCACCGCCTCCTGCAACTGCGGCAGCGCATTGGCCGTGGAGAAGCGGATGAAGCGGCTGGTGTCAGCCACGCCGAAGTCGCGGCCCGGCGTGACCACCAGCTGCGCCTTTTCCATCAGCGCGAAAGTGGCATCCCAGCTATTGTCCACGCTCAGACGCTCGAACCAGCTGCTGCAGTCGGCCCAGGCGTAGAAGGCGCCGTCGGGCATCACCGGCACCTGCAGGCCGAGTGCGTTGAGCTGCGGCACGAACCAGTCGCGCCGGGCCTGGAATTCGGCACGGCGCTGCTCGTACAGCGCGATGCTTTCCGGCTCGAAGCAGGCCACGGCCGCATGCTGCGCCACCGTGCTCGGGCAGATGAACAGGTGTTGCGACAGCAATTCCACCGTCTTGGCCAGCACCGGCGGCAGCACCACCCAGCCCAGGCGCCAGCCGGTCATGCTGAAATACTTGCTGAAGCTGTTGATGCTGATCACGTCCTCGCCCAGCGCCAGCGCGCTGTGGCTGTAGGCTTCGTCGTAGCTCAGGCCGAGGTAGATTTCGTCGACGATGGTGACGCCGCCCTTGCTGCGCACGAACTGGTGGATGGCGCGCAGTTCCTCCGGCGCAATCGAGGTGCCGGTCGGGTTGGACGGGGTGGCCAGCATCACGCCGCGCGTATGCTCGCCCCAGTGTTCTGCCACCTTGGCGGCACTGAGCTGGAAGCGCTCGGCGGCGCCGGACGGTATCAGTTTGGGCGTGCCCTCGGCCAGACTGACGAAATGGCGGTTGCTCGGATAGCTCGGATCCGGCATCAGGATCTCGTCGCCCTGCTGGATCAGCGCGAGGCAGGCCACCTGCAGCGCCGCCGAGGCGCCGGCGGTGATCACGATGCGGCCCGGATCCATGTCCACGCCGAAGCGCTGCGCATACCACTGGCTGATGCGTTCGCGCAGCAGCGGCAGGCCGTTGGACTGGGTGTATTGCGTGTTGCCGTCGCGGATGCAGCGCGCCGCGGCTTCGGCCACCAGCGGCGGTGCGGTGAAGTCGGGCTCGCCGATATTCAGGTAGATCAGCGGATCGGCGCCGGCCGGCAGGCGTGCCTGCAATTGTTGCGCCGCCTTGAAGATCTCCATCACGTAGAACGGCTCGATGCGTTCGGCGCGGCGGGCCAGGCGAAGAGGGGGGGCTTGCGTCATTGCGGTCTCATCAGGCAGGACGGGCCGCGTGCGAGCCCGGCTGAACGGAACAGGCCGGGCGCCGCTTGTGGCAGCGCCGGCCGCGAGGCGTCACTTCTTGCTGCGGTCGTGCTCGACTTCGGTGGCACGCAGGCGCGGCGCCAGGGCGTGCAGCACGCCGTTCACATACTTGTGGCCGTCGGTGCCGCCGAAGGACTTGGCCAGCTCGATGCACTCGTTCAGCACCACGCGCCAGGGCACGTCGGGGCAGAACTTGAATTCGTACACGCCGATCCACATGCAGGCATGCTCGATCGGAGAAATTTCTTTCCAGCCGCGGTCGAGCAGGGGCTCGATCAGCGTGTCCAGTTCCTTGCCATGCTCCACGCAGCCGTGGAAGACAGCGTCGAAATGGGCCGAATCGCCCTTGTGGAAACCGGTGAGTTCGCGCGTGAACTGGTCGATGGCCGTGGCGTCGTTGTGGCCGACCAGATGCTGGTACAGGGCCTGCACGATGAACTCGCGGGCGCGCGAGCGGCCGGTCTTGCTGGAGGGCTTGCGCGCGCGGGGCGCAGCAGGTTTTTTCGCGGCAGCAGCCTTGTCGGCGGCAGCATGGTCCTGCTGTACAGCCTGCTGCAGCGCCTGTTCGGGCGTCAGGGCGCCATCTTCGGCGCCGGACTTGGGAGTGGTCGCCGTCATGCTCAGGCCCCGGCCATGGTTTCGAGCAGCAGTGCCATTTCCACCGCCACGCGGGCGGCGTCCACGCCTTTTTCCACCTGGCGGGCTTCGGCCTGCTGCTGGTTTTCGACGGTGAGGATGGCGTTGGCGATCGGCAGGCCATGGTCCAGCGAGATGCGGGTGACGCCCGCACCGGATTCGTTGGCTACAAGCTCGAAGTGGTAGGTTTCGCCGCGGATGATGCAACCCAGCGCGATCAGCGCGTCGTAGTCGGCACGGTCGGCCAGGGCCTGCAGCGCCAGCGGCACTTCCAGCGCGCCGGGCACCTGCACCAGCGTCACGTTCTTGGCCTTGACGCCGAGCTGCATCAGCTCGCCCAGGCAGGCTTCGGCCAGGGAGTCGGTCACGCCGGCGTTCCAGCGCGCCTGCACGATGCCGATGCGCAGCTTCTTGCCGTTGAGTTGACTGGTGATGGCGTCCAGATCGCCCTTGTCAGCGTTTTTCATGATGTGTATAGGTAATGCATTAAATCAGGCTTGAGGCGGGGCCGGAATGAAGCCGGTCACTTCCAGGTCGTAGCCGGCCATGCTGGGCATGCGGCGCGGCGTGCCGAGGATGTTGAGCTTGCGTACGCCGCATTCGCGCAGGATCTGCGCGCCGATGCCGTAGCTGCGCAGGTCCAGACCCTTGCCGGGGGCGTGCGAGGATTCAGCCGTGCCGTCGAACTGGGCCAGCAGTTGCTGGGCGGTTTCGCCGCAGTTGAGCAGCACCACCACGCCGCGTTGTTGTGCGTGGATGTAGCGCAGGCTGTCTTCCAGGCTCCAGCTGTGCATCTGGCGGCCCGTTTCGAGCGCATCCAGCACGGACAGCGGCTCGTGCACGCGGGTGGGCACTTCGTCGTCTTCGTTCCAGACGCCCTTGACCAGCGCCAGATGCAGGTTGTGGCCGTGCATGTCCTGGTAGGCGTGGGCCATGAATTCGCCATGCGCCGTCATCAGTGTGCGGCTGGCGACCTTGCGGATCAGCGATTCGTGGCGGGCGCGGTGCTCGATCAGGTCGGCGATGGTGCCGATCTTCAGGCCATGCTCGGCTGCGAAAAGTTGCAGATCGGGCAGGCGGGCCATGGTGCCATCGTCCTTCATGATCTCGCAGATCACGGCGGTGGGGCTGCAGCCGGCCATGGCGGCCAGGTCGCAACCGGCTTCGGTATGGCCGGCGCGCATCAGCACGCCGCCATCCACCGCCTGCAGCGGGAAGATGTGGCCGGGCTGGACCAGGTCGGACGGCACGGCATTGGGCGCCACGGCGGCCTGCACGGTGCGGGCACGGTCGGCCGCAGAGATGCCGGTGGTGACGCCTTGTGCAGCTTCGATTGATACCGTGAAGGCGGTGCCATGCTGGGCGCCGTTGCGCTGCGTCATGGGCGGCAGGCCCAGATGCAGGCAGCGCTCGCGCGTGAGCGTGAGGCAGATCAGGCCGCGGCCGTAGCGCGCCATGAAGTTGATGGCCTCGGGCGTGACATGGTCGGCGGCGAGTACCAGGTCGCCTTCGTTCTCGCGGTCTTCCTCGTCCACGAGGATCACCATCTTGCCGGCACGCATGTCGGCCACGATGTCTTCGACGGGAGAAATGGAAACAGGGGAAAGAGAGACAGTAGCTTGGTCTGTCATGGGGCAATTGCTTTCGAAACAGTGCCTGCGGGATGGCAGGGGTTGTCTATTATCGCCGATGCATGGCAAACAGGGGGCGCTAGGGTTGCCTGCAGGGCTGCTGGTCACTGCCGGGTGAGGCGCGGGCTGCCCCGTGGCACATGGGCGCAAGCCACCGTGTTCAGCGCGCGACGGCAGGCTGCAGGGGTTTTTTCATCAGGACCGCGCTGCTGCCATAGGTTTCCAGCGAGGCGGACAGACCGACGGCACGGGCATTGACGGGCTGGAAGCCTTCCCTTTCCCATACCACTTCGGCACCCTGAACCGCCACCAGAAACACGTCTTTCAATGCCTGGTTCTGCCGTGCAGTGCGGTAGATGGCGGCAAGAAAGGCCTGCCGGAGGCCGCGGCCCCGGGCGGAAGCGGACAGGGCCATGTCATGCAGATACAGGATGTCCGGATCGCCGGGGCACTGGAAGTCATCCGCATGCAGGCAGGGAAACCGCTCGACACTCGCCAGCAGGCACATGAAGTAGCCCAGCACGGTGCCTTGCGCACACTCCGCCACCAGGCAATAGTCCGGCGCCTGCCGGATCTTGTTGGCAAACGCGTCCTGCCCTTCATGAAAGTCCGCACCATAGCATTCGTGCTGGATCCTCTCGATGGCAGCAAGGTCGTGCAGGCTCGCGCGGCGGATGTGGAAAAAATGGGCAGGCATGGCTCAGCGGGGCGGGGGTGCAGCCTCCGGCCCCACAGCGCGCGCATGCAGCAGCCGGAACAGGAAGTAGAACAGCAGGCTCAGGCTGGCCATGATCGCCATGCCCAGCGCCAGATACAGCCCGCTGCCGAACAGCAGCGGAACCACCACGCCGGCCATGGTGGCAAACACCACCATCTGCGTGAACGATTGCAGCGACGAGGCCAGGCCCTGGTTGTGCGGGAAGAAATCCATCGCGCCCATCGTCACCGCCGGCGTCAGGAAGGACAGGCCGAAGTTGTAGATGAACAGCGGCAGCACCGCCCAGGGAAGGCGCAGCTGGTCGCCCTGCAGCAGGTTGTAGCTCACGTTGAAGATGGCTGCCGTGGCCATGATGCCGAAGGCGGTCTGCACAAAGGTGCGGCGCGACAGCCGGTGCGCCAGCCGTCCGGCGATGGCCGAACCGGTGATCAGGCCGCCCACCAGCGGAATGAACATCCAGCCGAAATCGGTCTCCTCGAGGTGCAGGATGTCCATGATGAAATGCGAGGCCGAGCCGATGTAGAGCGAGAAACCGGCAAAGGCCATGGCCAGCACCAGAATCAGCAGCACGAAACGCGGGTGGCGCAGACAGTTGATGTACTGCGTGACGATGGCGCCCGGATGGAAAGGCTGGCGTTTTTCCGGCGGCAGGCTCTCGGGCAGATGGCGCCAGACCAGCACCAGCATCAGCAGCCCGAACAGCACCGAGAAGCCGAACACCCAGCGCCAGCCCAGCAGCACCTGCAGCCAGCCGCCCAGAATGGGCGCAATGGCCGGTGCCAGGCCGAACACCATGGTCATGTGCGACATCATGCGCTGTGCCTCGGCGCCCTTGAACAGGTCGCGCACGATGGCACGGCTGACCACGGTGCCGCCGCCGGAGCCCAGGCCCTGCAGCACGCGGAAGAACAGCAGCCATTCGATGCTCGGGCTGAGCGCGGCGCCGAGCGAAGCCAGTGTATAGACCGCCAGCGACACCAGAATCACCTTGCGCCGCCCGAAGGCATCGGACAGCGTGCCGTAGAACAGCATCATGCCGGCAAAGGCAAACAGGAACAGGCCCAGCGTCTGCTGGACCATCACTTCATCGGTTTTCAGGTCCTGCCGGATGGCGCTGAACGACGGCAGGTAGGCGTCGATCGCCAGCGGGCCGACCATGGTGAGGGCGGACAGCAGCAGGAGCAGTCGGAAATAGGAAGACATGGCCGGTGAGGATACGGGGATTTGGACGGTCGCGGCGGCCGCACAACGAAAAAAGCCGCCTGTTGTACACAGACGGCATGGTCGGTGGCGTTGCGTGAGGAGGGCGAGGGTCCGTGACCGTTCCGCTCCTCCGTGGCCGGGCGGGTATTACTGCGCCGTCCAACCCCCGTCCATGTTCCACGCCACGCCGCGCACGTTGTTGCCGGCGGGCGAGCAGAAGAACACGGCCAGTGCGCCGAGCTCTTCAGGCGTGGTGAACTGCAGGGAGGGTTCCTTTTCGCGCAGCAGGTTCTTCTGCGCTTCTTCCACGCTGATGTTGCCCTCGAGCGCGCGCGCGTCGATCTGCTTTTGCACCAGCGGCGTCAGCACCCAGCCCGGGCAGATGGCGTTGCAGGTGACGCCGGTGGTGGCGTTCTCGAGTGCGGTGACCTTGGTCAGACCGATCACGCCGTGCTTGGCCGCCACGTAGGCGGACTTTTCGACGGATGCCACCAGGCCGTGGATGGACGCTACATTGATGATGCGGCCCCAGTTGGCTTCGCGCATGGCGGGGATGGCCAGGCGCGTGGCGTGGAAGGCGCTGCTCAGGTTGATGGCCATGATCGCATCCCACTTCTCGACCGGGAAATCCTCCACGCGCGCCACATGCTGGATGCCGGCGTTGTTAACCAGAATGTCGACGCGGCCGAACTTCTCGGCGGCAAAGGCCATCATGGCCTCGATCTCGGCGGGCTTGCTCATGTCGGCGCCGTGGTAGGCGGTGGCGATGCCGTGGGCAGCGCCGGCCTGCTCGACTTCGCGCTGCGGGCCTTCGTGGTCACCAAAGCCGTTCAGCACCACGTTGGCGCCCTGGGCTGCCAGTGCCTTGGCGATTCCCAGACCGATGCCGCTGGTCGATCCGGTGACCAGCGCGGTTTTTCCCTTGAGCATGTAGTTTCTCCTTGCGTCTCTGCGGGGATTATTCAGGTACGATGAATCCGTATGGGGCGCGCCGCCCTGCCAGCCTGTTATCCACGTTGACTTGCGGATGTCCGACCATGACACAGCCCACACTCCAGCACATTGTATGCACCTCTGGTGACCACGCTTTCCGCATGGCCTGGTGGCAGTGGGGCGACCCGAATGCCTCGCACGTGGTGCTGTGCGTGCACGGCCTGACGCGCCAGGGACGCGACTTCGACGTGCTGGCGCGTGCGCTGCTGGCCGATGCCGAGCAGCGCGGCCTGCCGCCGATGCGCATCATCTGTCCGGATGTTCCCGGTCGCGGTCAAAGCGAGTGGCTGCGCAATCCTGCGCTGTACCAGGTGCCAACCTACGTGGGCGCCATGCTGCAGCTGCTGGCGCACCTGCACCAGCAGGCGCCGATCGGGCGTCTCGACTGGGTCGGCACCAGCATGGGCGGCCTGATTGCCATGGGCATCCATGCCGTAATGGCCACCGCGGCCTGGCCGCTGCCATCGCCGATCCACAAGCTGGTGTTGAACGACGTGGGCCCGGTGATCGCCTGGGAGTCGATCCAGCGCATCGGCAGCTACGTGATGGATACCGGCCATTTTGCCGACGAGGCCGAGGCGCTGGCGGCGCTGGAACTGCGCTTTGCCAATTTCGGCCCGCACACGCCCGAGCAGTGGGCCGAAATCAACCGCCCCATGCTGCGCCCGCACCACGAAGGCGGCCTGCAGCTGCACTACGACCCGCTGCTCGGCCTGGCCTTCCGCCATGTGCCGCGCGAAACCTTTGTGCAGGGCGAGGCGCTGCTGTGGAAACTGTACGAGGCCATCCGCACCCCCACGCTGCTGCTGCGCGGGGCCGAATCCGATCTGCTGACGGCTCCCGCGGCCAAGGCGATGACCGAGCATGGGCCCAAACCGCGCCTGGTCGAGTTTGCCGGCGTGGGCCATGCGCCTGCGCTGGTGCAGCCGGAGCAGGTGGAGGCGATACGGCATTTCCTGCTGGATGCAGACAGCTGATTGAGCATGGCATGGCTGCCGGCAGGCAGCGTGCCAACGAGAATGACGAGAGACCGGCCCGAGAGCCGGCACAGGTTGAACCATGAATCCCGCAAGTGCCCCCGCAGGCAAGCATTCCCCCGATGACGAAGTGGCCGGCATCGTCCAGGCCAGTTCCGACACCCTGCCAACCCAGGCCGACGTGCTGACGCGCGCGCGCCAGTTTGCCGGCCCGCTGCTGGTCAACTGCAGCCTGCCGAGCGGCGAGAACGAGCTGGAGCATGCCGACGGCGTGGCCAAAATCCTGGAGCAGATGGGTGGCGCCGTCTCGCTGCAGGCCGTGCCCTATCTGGTGTATGCGGCCGACCATCTGAGCCGCCCGCAGGAGATGATCGAGCAGGCCTTTGGCGACGAATATGCGCAGCTGGCGCTGCAGGCCACGCGCCTGATGCGGCTGCAGCAGAGCCAACGCGTGCAGCCGGGCAGCAGCGGCCTGGGCAGCCCCGCCGAGCAGGTGGAGGCGGTGCGCAAGATGTTGCTGGCCTTCTCGCGCGACCTGCGCGTGATCCTGCTGCGCCTGGCCTCGCGCCTGCAGACCCTGCGCCACTATGCCGCCACCAAGCTGCCGGTGCCGCATGCGCTGGCCTACGAGGCGCTGCACGTGCTGGCGCCGCTGGCCAACCGGCTGGGCATCTGGCAGATCAAGTGGGAAATGGAAGACTTGGCGTTCCGCTTTCTGGAGCCGGACACCTACCGTTCCGTAGCGCGCCTGCTCGACGAAAAGCGCACCGAGCGCGAGCAGCGCGCCGAGGAATTGCGCCGGCAGGTGCGCGAGGGGCTGGCCGCGCAGGGCATCACGGCCAGCGTGCAGGCGCGGCCCAAGCACATCTTCAGCATCGTCAAGAAGATGCGTGGCAAGGGGCTGGATTTCGAGCAGATCTACGACCGCATGGCGCTGCGCGTGATCGTGCCCGAGGTGAAGGACTGCTATGCGGCGCTGAGCTGGGTGCACAGCCAGCACGAGCCCATCCCCTCGGAGTTTGACGACTACATCGCCAAGCCCAAGGCCAACGGCTACCAGTCGCTGCATACGGTGATCCGGCAGCTGGGAGAGGACGGGCGGGTGCGCCCGGTCGAGATCCAGATCCGCACGCAGGACATGCACGATCACGCCGAGAGCGGGGTGGCGGCGCACTGGGCCTACAAGGAGGCCGGCGCCAAGGGCTATGCGGGCCACAGCGCCAACAGCGCCTATGACGCGAAGATTGCGGTACTGCGCCAGCTGCTGGCCTGGGAGCGCGAGTTTGCCGCGGGGGGCGAGCAGGCGCCCGAGCCCGAGCAGCCGAATGTGGTGCTGGACGACAAGATCTATGTGCTGACGCCGGAAGCGGCCATCGTCGAACTGCCACAGGGCGCCACGCCGGTGGACTTTGCCTACAGCGTGCACACCACCCTGGGCCACCGTTGCCGCGGCGCCAAGGTGGACGGGGCCATGGTGCCGCTGAACACGCCGCTGCGCAACGGGCAGACCGTGTCGATCACGGCGGCCAAGGAGGGTGGCCCCTCGCGCGACTGGCTGAACGTGGAACAGGGCTATCTGGTGAGCAACCGCGCCCGTGCCAAGGTGCGCGCCTGGTTCAATGCGCTGGCCTTGCAGGACGCGATTGCCCGCGGTCGCGATGCGGTGGAGAAGCTGCTGCAGCGCGAAGGCAAGACGGCGGTCAAGCTCGATGATCTGGCCGGGCAGCTCGGGTTTTCGGATGCGGATGCGCTGTTCGAGGTGGTGGGCAAGGACGAATTTTCGCTGCGCAACATCGAGGCGGTGCTCAAGCCGCAGGCACCGCAGCTGTCGCAGGATGAGATCCTGCTGCAGAAGCAGGCGGCCAAGGGCGACCGCAAGTCGCACCGGCCGGCACCCAAGGGGGGGGTGCTGGTGGTGGGCATGGGCTCGTTGATGACGCAACTGGCCAAGTGCTGCAAGCCGGCACCGCCGGATGCCATCGGTGGCTTCGTCACGCGCGGCAAGGGCGTAAGCGTGCATCGGGCCGACTGTCCCAACTACCGCAGCATGGTGCGCGACAATCCCGAGCGCGCCATCGAGGTGCAGTGGCAGGGGCTGGAGGGCGGGACTGCCGCCTACCCGGTCGACATTCTGGTGCAGGCGACGGACCGCGCCGGCCTGTTGCGCGACATCAGCGAACTGTTTGCGCGCGAGAAGATGCCGGTGGTGGGCCTGCACAGCGATGCCGGCAAGGAAATCAGCCACATGATGCTGACCGTGCAGGTGAGCGACACGCACCGGCTCAACAAGGTGCTCGGCGAGCTGTCGGTGCTGGACGGCATTCTGGGGACGCGGCGGCGCTGAGGGCGTTCAGCGTTTCGGGTTGAGAAAGCCGCGCATCCAGCGCGTCAGGCGCGGGGCCACCAGCCAGGTCATGGTGGCCACGATCAGGCCGGTGATCAGCGCGGTGCGCAGCAGGAAGGGCCAGTGCGTGACCAGCGGCGCCACGAACCAGAGGAAGAAGGCCGCCGTCGGGAAAATGCCGAGCCAGGTGACGAAGGCCATGCGTGAGCGGGGCGGGTGCATGGTGGCGGGCACCACGGCGGGAGCGAACCAGGCTTCCAGGCCGGTCAGGACGCGGTACTCGGGTTCGTCTTCGGCCACGGCGCGCATGCGGGCGTGGATGTCGGCGCGTTTGGGGGAGGCGTTCCAGGCCTGCAGTGCCGCTTCGGAGTCGAATTGCGAAATCACATGGTAGAGCCCGCCGGCCTGCTCGGGTGGCACCAGCTGCCCGTGGCGGAAGCCCGGTGTCTGGCGCATCTGCTCGAACATCTCGCGCACCAGCGCCTCGTAGGCGGCCTCCTGTCCTGCGCGGGCGCGGCGGCTGGCGATTCGGGTGACTGCAGCTGCAGGGGCGGCGGGCTGGGTATTCATCGTGTTTTCCTCCGTGGGTGGCGTCTGGCGGCGCTTCGTATGCTGTTGCTGATTCTGCATGCGGCCGACGGGGTGGTCGGGGAGGATGGTGCAGAAATCCGACGAAAAGTGTCGCGGTCTTGAAAACCGTGAAAAACGCGTGCTATACTCTCGCTTCTGAATTACAGGCGCGTAGCTCAGCTGGTTAGAGCACCACCTTGACATGGTGGGGGTCGGAGGTTCGAGTCCTCTCGCGCCTACCAACTTTTTGTTGGTAGATCAAATACTTGGAAGCACCTAGGCTGACGGCTAAGGTGCTTTTTTCTTGCCTGAATGGTCGGCCCGTGCGAGCTCAGATGCCCGCTTCGTGGGCGTGATCCACCCGCTGCAGGGCAGCGGCGCCGGCCTTCAGTGCCTCTTCGTAGCTGGGGTACACGGGGCCCTGGCTGTGGGCCTCCAGGCCGCACATGTTGCCGACCATGGGATTGTCCTTCCAGATCCAGTAGATCCAGCCTTCGGAGTCTTCGTGATAGGCGACGGATAGCAGGTGCATAGGATTCCTTTCCTGATGAGAGGGGAGCGGTCAGGCTAGCAATGCATGCCTGTGGGAGCAAGGCAAGACGTAACCTGACGTTGGTGCCATCCAGGAAAGACCTGCAACTGGAAACGTTTGCTCAAGGCTAAAGGCAGACTTCTTCGAGCCCGTAGGCATCGGTGGGAATGCCGGTTGAAAGGGCGCGCGCGTTTCCTGAACAACAACTCAGCGAGCGAAAACGGGGGTGGTGCTTGCACAGGTCTGGTGCAGGTAGTCGGCGCTCTGTTCCTGCAACGTCCATTTTCCCCAAGGGTTCAGCAACGGCACGCCAGTAGCTTCAAAGTCAGCGGCGTTGCGCGTCACGACAGTGAGTCCATGTACCAAAGCGGTGGCGGCGATCATGGCGTCCCGTTCGGAACGGGGATCAGGCACATGCAACCGGGCACACTGTCGGGCAGTGGCAAGATCAAAGGACAGGATGCGCTGGGAGAAAGCAGGTAACACATGCTGCTCCAGCCACTGTCTGAGTATGGCGCCCTGCATGGCGTCGCGCCTTTCCATCCGGAGGATGCCGATTTCCAGCTCCATGACAGTAGTGGTAGCTATGAAACAGTGGCTTGGATCGACTTGAGCCTGCCAAGCGACAACGCGTGGATCGGCACGCCCGTGCATGGCCTTGCGCAGTTCGGAAACCACATTGGTATCGAGCAAATACATGGGCAGTGGACTGTCAGTCGAAATCGGGGATGCGAAGGCCAATATTCAGCCGTGGCGGGTCAAACGGAATATCGGCGGCGCCAGGCATGGCGAGAGCTTCGGCCAGTGTGCGTGGAGCGGTGGTAAGCCGACGGTATTCCTCAATGTTTAACAGCACATGCGCTGGCTTGCCTCTGTCGGTGATGATGACCGGGCCTTCCAGGGCAGCGCGCTTGGCGCGGCTGAGATCCTGGTTGAATTCGCGGCTGGTGAGAGTGGTCACGGTCATGAGTCCCTCCTGATGTCCGTGGATGAATGTAGTCATGTTACTACATTGTTGGATTGGCGACAAGGAAGTCATGCGCTTGTGACGCGCTCCGGCAATACGGATGGCGGGTTGTCGCAGGAAGGTTGACAGCATGCGCCGATTGACCGGCTCACGAATGGCAACAATCAGGTCGCCACCGCATACGGCGCAAACCGGCTGTCGTTTTCATTCACATCCAGCGGCCGCCCGGTGAAGGGGAATGCGCGCTGCGGGCAGGCGGCGCGTTCGCACACCTTGCAGCCCATGCCGATCGGGGTGGCGACGTCGGGGTCTTTCAGGTCCAGCCCTTTGGCATAGACGAGGCGGCCGGCGTGGCGCACGTCGCAGCCGAGGCCGATGGAGAAGGTCTTGCTGGGAGCGCCGAAGCCGCCTTCGCTGTGGGTGACGGTGCGGGCAATCCAGAGGTAGGTGCGGCCGTCGGGCATGCGGGCAAGTTGGCGCTGTATCTCGCCCGGCTTGGCAAAGGCTTCGTACACGTTCCACAGCGGGCAGGTGCCGCCGGTTTTGGAGAAGTGGAAGTGCGTGGCGGACTGGCGCTTGGAGATGTTGCCGGCACGGTCCACGCGGATGAAGAAGAAGGGCACGCCCGGCATCTGCGGACGCTGCAGTGTGGACAGGCGGTGGCACACGGTTTCGAAGCCCACGCCGAAGCGCTGCGCCAGCAGGTCGATGTCGTAGCGCAGGGCTTCGGCACTCTGCAGGAACAGGCGGTAGGGCAGCAGCAGCGCGCCCGCCAGGTAGTTGGCCAGGCCCAGGCGCAGCAGCAGGGATGCATCGTGGTCCAGCGCGGCGGCGCAGACGATGGTGTCGATGTCGGCGGTGTGTTCCAGCAGGGCGAGCTGGGTGGCCAGCTGGAAGGCGCGCTGCGCCGGGGCGAGCTGGCCAGAGAGCTGCAGCACATGTGCCTGCGCATCGAAGTGGCGCAGCGAGCCTTGCGTGGCGGCGCTGGTGAGCGTGACATGCACGCCATGCCGCTCGCGCAGACGGGTGGCAAGCCAGTCGGCCAGGGCGCCGCCATGGGCACGGGCTTCGTCGGCCAGGGTTTCGGCGGCGATATCCAGTGTGTGGAAGTAGTTGCGGTGCGTGAAGAACACGTCGCGCACCGCTTCGTAGGGCATGGGGCGGGTGGCCGGGGAGGGGCCGCGCACGTCGCCCAGGCCGGCGGCGAGTGCCTCTTGCCGCTGCAGGTCTTCCAGGTGGCGGCGCTGTAGGGCGAGCAGGATGCGGCCGATTTTCGGCAGCTTGGCGGCGACTTCGCGCAGCTCGGCCTGGTCGACGGTTTCGCCAGCGGGGTTTTCGGCCAGGGCATCCTGCAGCTGGGCGACGAAGCGCGCCTCTTCATCCTCGGAGAACTGCTGGATGTCCACATCGAGCACGCGGTGGATCTTGAGCAGCACGGAGGCGGTGAGCGGGCGCTGGTCCTGCTCGAGCTGGTTGAGGTAGCTGGGCGACAGGCCGAGCGCCTGTGCCATGGCGACCTGCGTCATGCCGCGTTCGGCGCGCAGGCTGCGCAGGCGCACGCCCATGAAAGTCTTTCGCATCGGGGTTCCTTGCAAGCGGATTCGCAAAATTTGCAAAACAGGCGAATTTATTGGCAACCATTCGCCAATTCAGGGCTTATTTTGCAGCAGAGGATTGCGTACATTGCGAATTATGCGACATCCCCAAGCCACTACCGAAATGACCGAAATCGTGTTCCCCGAGCACGCCAACCACTACGGCACGCTGTTCGGCGGCAATGCCCTGCAGATGCTGGCCAAGGCGGCCTTCGTCGCGGCACGGCAATGCGCGCAGGCCAATGTCGTGATGGCGGCGGTAAGCGGCGTGGAGTTCCTGGCGCCCGTGCCGCAGGGCAGCGTGCTGCATCTGCGTGCCTGGGTCAGCCGCATGGGGCGCAGTTCGCTCACCGTGTGCGTGCATGGCGTGATCAGCCGGCCCGCCCTGGCTGAGGAACTGGCGCTCAAGGGGGTGTTCGAGATGGTGGCGGTGGACGGCAAGGGTCGTCCGCAGCCCATGGCAACGCGTTACATCAATCAGGAGACAACATGAGAACTGACGCAACGATCGCCGCACCGGCAACGGTGGCTGCGCCCAAGGCCAAGAAATCCGTGGCGCTGTCGGGAGTGGCGGCCGGCAATACGGCGCTGTGCACGGTCGGCCGCAGCGGCAACGATCTGCACTATCGCGGCTACGACATTCTGGACATGGCCGAGGTGTGCGAGTTCGAGGAGGTCGCGCATCTGCTGGTGCATGGCAAGCTGCCGACGCGGGCCGAACTGAAGGCCTACAAGGCCAAGCTCAAGGCCATGCGCGGGCTGCCGGCCAGCGTGAAGGAGGCACTGGAAAAGCTGCCGGCAAGTGCGCATCCGATGGATGTGATGCGCACCGGCGTGTCGGCGCTGGGCTGCGTGCTGCCGGAGAAGGATGACCACAATATTCCCGGCGCCCGCGATATTGCCGACCGCCTGATGGCATCGCTCGGCTCCATGCTGCTGTACTGGTACCACTGGAGCACGCAGGGCAAGCGCATCGAGGTGGAGACGGATGACGACTCCATTGGCGGCCACTTCCTGCATCTGCTGCATGGCGAAGCTCCGCCGGAAAGCTGGGTGCGTGCCATGCACACCTCGCTCAACCTGTACGCCGAGCACGAGTTCAACGCCAGCACCTTCACGGCACGCGTGATTGCCGGTACCGGCAGCGACATGTACTCGTCGATTGCCGGCGCCATTGGTGCGCTGCGCGGTCCGAAGCATGGCGGCGCCAACGAGGTGGCGTTCGAGATCCAGAAGCGCTACGACAATCCGGATCAGGCCGAGGCCGATATCCGCGCCCGCGTGGAGCGCAAGGAAGTGGTGATCGGTTTTGGTCACCCGGTCTACACCCTCAGCGATCCACGCAATGTGGTGATCAAGGGCGTGGCCAGGGCGCTGTCGGAAGAGGCCGGCTCGACCAAGATGTATGACATTGCCGAGCGCCTGGAGTCGGTGATGTGGGAAGTCAAGAAGATGTTTCCCAACCTGGACTGGTTCAGCGCGGTGAGCTACCACATGATGGGCGTGCCCACCGCCATGTTCACGCCGCTGTTCGTGATCGCGCGCACCAGCGGCTGGGCGGCGCACGTGATCGAGCAGCGCGTGGACAACAAGATCATCCGCCCCAGTGCCAACTACACGGGCCCGGAAGACCAGCGCTTTGTGCCGATCGAGGCGCGGGGCTGAGGTTCTTGCCGAACCCTGTCGCGTAGTTTTGTTTTGATCCACCGGCAAGGCGCTGTGTGCAGGCCTTGCCCGGTATGCTGCCTGCTTCTGCTGCCGGCCTCGCCCAGGCTGGTGGATGGCGCAAGGCGGCGAACCTGCATCCTCCCATGAATACTGAATACAAAAAACCCCTTCCCGGTACGGCGCTGAGCTACTTTGATGCGCGTGCCGCCGTGGAGCAATTGCAGCCTGGCGCCTGGGACACTCTGCCGTACACCGCACGCGTGCATGCGGAAAACATCGTGCGCAAGGCGGATCCGGCCATCGTGGACGACAGCCTGCGCCAGCTGATCGAGCGCCGCCGCGACCGGGATTTTCCGTGGTACCCGGTGCGCGTGGTGTGTCACGACATTCTGGGCCAGACCGCGCTGGTGGATTTGGCCGGTCTGCGCGATGCCATTGCCAAGGAGGGAGGCGATCCGGCCGCCGTCAACCCGGTGGTGCCGGTGCAGCTGATCGTGGACCATTCGCTGGCGGTGGAGTGTGGCGGCCATGTGCCGGACGCATTCGCCAAAAACCGCGCCATCGAGGATCGCCGCAACGAAGACCGCTTTCACTTCATTGATTGGACGAAAAAGGCATTTGCCAATGTCGATGTGATCCCGGCCGGGAACGGTATCATGCACCAGATCAATCTGGAAAAGATGTCGCCCGTGGTGTATGTGCAGGACGGGGTGGCTTTTCCCGATACCTGCGTCGGTACCGACAGCCACACGCCGCACGTGGACGCGCTGGGCGTGATTGCAGTGGGCGTGGGCGGACTGGAGGCCGAGAACGTGATGCTGGGCCGCGCTTCCTGGATGCGCCTGCCCGATATCGTCGGCGTGGAGCTGACCGGCCGCCGCCAGCCGGGCATTACCGCGACCGATGTGGTGCTGGCGCTGACCGAATTCCTGCGCCAGGAAAAAGTGGTGGGTGCCTACCTCGAATTCTACGGCGAGGGTGCGCGCAGTCTGACGATTGGCGACCGCGCCACCATTTCCAATATGTGCCCCGAATACGGTGCCACCGCTGCGCTGTTTGCCATCGACGAACAGACGCTGGACTATCTGCGCCTGACCGGCCGCGAGCCCGAGCAGGTGCAGCTGGTGGAAACGTATGCGCGCCAGGCCGGCTTCTGGGCCGATACGCTGGCCAATGTGCAATACGAACGCGTACTGCGCTTCGATCTCTCCACCGTGGTGCGCAACATGGCCGGCCCGAGCAACCCGCACCGCCGCCTGCCGACCAGCGAACTGGTCAAGCGCGGCATTGCCGGGCCGATCAAGCTGGAGATGGCGCGGGCCGAAGAGGCCGAAGGCCTGCTGCCGGATGGCGCGGTCATCATTGCCGCGATTACCAGCTGTACCAATACCAGCAACCCGCGCAACGTGATTGCGGCGGCGCTGCTGGCACGCAATGCACATCGCCTCGGCCTGACGCGCAAGCCCTGGGTCAAGACCTCCCTCGCACCGGGTTCCAAAGCGGTCGAGCTATATCTGCAGGAAGCAGACCTGCTGGGGGACCTGGAGGCACTGGGCTTCGGCATTGTCGCGTTTGCCTGTACCACCTGCAATGGCATGAGCGGTGCGCTGGATCCCGAGATTCAGCAGGAAATCATCGATCGCGACCTCTACGCCACGGCGGTGCTGTCGGGCAACCGCAACTTTGATGGCCGCATCCATCCTTATGCCAGGCAGGCATTCCTGGCATCGCCGCCGCTGGTGGTGGCCTACGCAATTGCCGGCACCGTGCGCTTCGATATCGAGAACGACGTACTGGGTAGCGTGGATGGCAAGGACATTCGCCTGAAGGACATCTGGCCCAGCGATGCGGAGATCGACGCCGTGGTGGCGCAGGCCGTCAAGCCGGAGCAGTACCGCAAGGTCTATGAGCCGATGTTCGCCCTGCGCCAGGACGATGGTGAAACCGTGTCCCCGCAGTATGACTGGCGCCCACAATCGACCTACATCCGCCGCCCGCCCTACTGGGATGCGGAGGGCGTGGGCGCGCTGGCGGCCTACCCGCGCACGCTGGCCGGCATGCGCGCCCTGGCCGTGTTGCCGGACAACATCACTACCGACCATCTGTCGCCCTCCAACGCCATTCTGGCCGATTCGGCGGCGGGCCAATACCTGGCGAATATGGGTCTGCCCGAAGAGGACTTCAACAGCTACGCCACGCACCGCGGCGATCACCTGACCGCCATGCGCGCCACTTTTGCCAACCCGACGCTCAAGAACGAGATGGTGCGCAATGCCGATGGCAGCGTGCGTGCCGGTTCGCTGGCGCGTATCGAGCCGGAAGGGCGGGTGGTGCGCATGTGGGAGGCGATCGAGACCTATCTGAACCGCCGCCAGCCGCTGATCATTGTTGCAGGGGCCGATTACGGCCAGGGCTCCAGCCGTGACTGGGCCGCCAAGGGCGTGCGTCTGGCCGGAGTGGAAGTGGTGGTGGCCGAAGGCTTCGAGCGCATCCATCGCACCAACCTGATCGGCATGGGCGTGCTGCCGCTGGAATTCCAGCCCGGCACCACGCGCCTGACGCTGAAGCTGGACGGCAGCGAGCAGTACGATGTGCTGGGCGAGCGCACGCCGCGCGCTACGCTGACGCTGCGCATCACGCGCCGCAACGGCGATGTGCTGGAGGTGCCGGTCATCTGCCGTCTGGATACGGCCGAGGAAGTGTCGGTGTACGAGGCGGGCGGCGTGCTGCAGCGCTTTGCGCAGGACTTTCTTGCGCAGCAACAGGAGGCTTGAGATGGCATTCGCACCCCAGATCCGCATTCCCGGCACCTATATGCGCGGCGGTACCAGCAAGGGCGTATTCTTTCGCCTGCAGGACCTGCCGGCTGCTGCGCAGCAGCCCGGCGCGGCGCGTGACAAGCTGCTGCTGCGCGTGATCGGCAGTCCCGATCCGTACGGCAAGCAGATCGACGGCATGGGAGGCGCCACTTCGTCCACCTCCAAGACCGTGATTGTCAGCCGCAGCAGTCGTGCCGACCATGATGTGGACTATCTGTTCGGCCAGGTGGCGATCGACCAGCCCTTTGTGGACTGGAGCGGCAACTGCGGCAATCTCTCCGCAGCAGTCGGGCCATTTGCCATTGCCAACGGACTGCTGGATGCGCAGCGGGTGCCGATGGACGGTATCTGCACGGTGCGCATCTGGCAGGCCAATATCGGCAAGACCATCGTCGCGCAGGTGCCCATGGCCAGCGGCCAGGTGCAGGAAACCGGCGATTTCGAGCTGGACGGCGTGACCTTTCCGGCGGCGGAGGTACGGCTGGAATTCGTCGATCCGGCCGAGGAGGGCGAGGGCGCCGCCATGTTCCCCACCGGCCATCTGGTCGATACGCTGGACGTGCCCGATATCGGCAGCCTGCCGGCCACGCTGATCAACGCCGGCATTCCGACCGTATTCGTGAATGCGGCGGATATCGGCTACACCGGTACCGAGCTGCAGGAAGCCATCAATGGCGATGCGCAGGCGCTGGCCCGATTCGAGGCCATTCGTGCCGCGGGCGCGCTGCGCATGGGGCTGATCCGCAGCGTGGACGAAGCCGCGCAGCGCCAGCACACGCCCAAGGTGGCCTTTGTGGCTCCGCCGGCGGAGTACACCGCATCCAGCGGCAAGCCGGTGCAGGCGGGCGAGATCGACCTGCTGGTGCGGGCGCTGTCCATGGGCAAGCTGCACCACGCGATGATGGGCACGGCTGCCGTGGCCATTGGCACCGCCGCAGCGATCCCCGGCACGCTGGTCAACCAGGCCGCGGGTGGCGGCACGCGCCAGGCAGTGCGCTTTGGCCATCCTTCCGGCACGCTGCGCGTGGGCGCAGAAGCCATCGAGGAGCAAGGGCAGTGGCGCGTGTCCAAGGCGCTGATGAGCCGCAGTGCCCGCGTGTTGATGGAAGGCATGGTGTATGTGCCGGCCGACAGTTTTTAAGTCGAAGAAAAGAATCAGGAGAACAGCCCTATGACCCCCCGTCAGCAACTCAAGGCCCTGGCCGAAGCGCGCCGTGGCGTGCTTGTGCCCGGCGCATTCAACGCCCTTTCTGCCAAGGTGATCGAGGATCTGGGCTTCGAGGCCATCTACATCACCGGCGCCGGCGTGACCAACATGTGGTTTGCCATGCCCGATCAGGGGTTCATGGGCCTGCATGAAATCGCCGACCATACCGCGCGCATTCGCGATGCCGTCAACCTGCCGTTGATCGTCGATGCCGATACCGGCTTTGGCAATGCGTTGAATGTGTACCACACGGTGCGCACGCTGGAACGGGCCGGTGCCGACTGCATCCAGCTGGAAGACCAGGTGGCACCCAAGCGCTGCGGCCATTTTTCCGGCAAGGAGGTGATCTCCACCGAAGAGGCCGTGAGCAAGATCAAGGCCGCTGCCGATGCGCGCCGCGACAGTGATCTGCTCATCATGGCGCGTACCGATGCGGCGGCCGTGCATGGCTTCGAAGCGGCCGTGGAGCGGGCGCAGCGCTTTGCCGAAGCCGGTGCCGACATCCTGTTCGTCGAAGCCGTGACCACGGCCGACGAGATCCGCGCGCTGCCGCAGCGCCTGGACAAGCCCCAGCTGATGAACATGGTGATCGGCGGCAAGACGCCGATCTTCAACGCCACCGAGCTGGGCGAGCTCGGCTATGGCCTGGTGCTGTATGCCAACGCCGCGCTGCAGGGTGCTGTGGCCGGCATGCAGAAGGCGCTTGTGGTGCTGCGCGACGAGAAGGAAGTGCAGGAGTCCAGCGGCCTGGTGGCGCCGTTTGCCGAGCGTCAGCGCCTGGTGGGCAAGCCGGAATGGGACGCCCTGGAACAGCGCTACCGCTGAGGCCGGGAGGGAGGCGGTAGCGTGTTGCAAGTGCCGGAAACCCTGCGGCTGGATGGCGCGGCGCGTGGCATGCTGCCACCCGCTCGGGCCCTGTGCGATCGCCTGGTGGACGACCTGCGCCAGCGCGTGCTCCGCCACGAGTTTGCGCCCGGCCAGGCCATGGATGAACGCTCGCTGGTGGAGGAGTACGGCATCAGCCGCACACCGGTGCGCGAAGCGCTGAAGCGTCTGCAGTACGAGGGCCTGCTGGTTGCGCGGCCGCATTACGGCATGCATGTGGCGGTGATCAGCGCCGAGGAACGACGCGAGGCGGAGCGGCTGTATCGCCTGTTGCATACGCAGGCACGGCGTACCCCGCCTGCGCAACGGGAGGCTTCCCTGTTGGGACATATGCTGGCCCTGGCGGAGGGACGTCTGCGCCTGGCCTACGGCCCCGCCTTCGAGCAGCGCATGGCGGCTAAAGCAGGCGCACGCCAGCGAGCTGCATGAAACAGGTCTCGCGCGTGGTGTGTACGAAATCCGGCAGCCAGGCCTGTCCGGCCAGATCGGCGCGGCAGGCGAGGAACAGCTGGCCCGTCAGTCCTTGCGCGCCGATGGGACGTGCGGTGACGTAGCCGCGATCCAAGTAGGACTGCACGGCCCAGCGCGGCAGGGCTGCAATGCCGCGGCCGCTTGCCACCAGTTGCAGCATGGCGGCGGTCAGTTCGGTGGTGCGCCGCTGCGCCGGCTGGATGCCGGCCGGCAGCAGCACCTGTCGCATCAGGTCCAGCATGTCATCGGGCACCGGATAGGAGATCAGTGTCTGGTCGGCAAAGTCTTCAGCCTGCAGAAAGGGCCTGGCTGCCAGTGGATGGGTGTTGGCCAGCAGCGCGACGATGTCATAGGAAAACAGCGGGTGGAACTGCACGCCGCTGTCGGCATCCTGCGCATCCATCTCCGACACCACGGCCACTTCGGCGCGCTCCTGCAGCAGCAGCGCCACCGGGTCGGGATGAAAGCCCGAGACGATATCCAGTTCCACTTCGGGCCAGGCGGTGCGGAAGGCGTCCATCACCGGCATCAGCCAGTCGAAGCAGGTATGGCATTCGACCACGATGCGCAACTGCCCGGCACCGCCGCACACCAGGCGCGCCACATCGCGCTCGGCGGCGTCGATTTGCGGCAGCACGGCATCCGCCAGTTGCAGCAGGCGCTGCCCGGTAGCGGAAAAGCGCGGCGGCACCGATTTGCGCTCGAACAGCGGTGTGCCATAGCGGTCTTCCAGCAGCTTGATCTGGTGCGACAGGGCTGACTGGGTCAGGTGCAGCCACTGGGCGGCGCGCACCAGGCTGCCCGCATCCCGCAGGGCGGACAGGGTGCGCAGGTGACGAATCTCGAGCGGGGACTGGATCATGAGAATGACTAATAGTGAGGGGCAAAAAGTTTCGTTTGATTCATTTATTAATAAAACTCATCATAGCGCATCTGATTTTGAAATTTGTGCATACAAGGAGTGAGCAATGCCAAGCACCATCCATACCCTGGGATTTCCGCGCATCGGCGCGCAGCGCGAACTGAAATTCGCGCTGGAACAATACTGGCGCAAGGAGATCAGCCTGCAAGCCCTGGAGGCGACCGGCGCCGAGCTGCGCCAGCGCCACTGGCAGGCCCAGCGAGACGCCGGACTTGATCTGGTGACCGTTGGCGACTTTGCCTTTTACGACCATATGCTCAACCACATCCAGTGGCTGGGGTGCGAGCCGGCGCGTTTCGGCTTTGACGGCGCGGAGGCCGACCTGCTGCGCGCGTTCGCCATGGCGCGCGGCGTGGCGCAGGAAGACGGAGCGGCCGAAGAGGGCGGCACCTTCGCGCTGGAGATGACCAAGTGGTTCGATACCAACTACCACTATCTGGTGCCCGAATTCCATCCCGACACGCGCTTTGCCGGGCAGGCCGACCGCCTGCTGGCGGAAGTGGAGCAGGCGCAGGCGCTGGGCCACAAGGTGAAGGTGGTGCTGGTGGGCCCGCTGAGCTTCCTCTGGCTGGGCAAGGAAAAGCAAGCCGGATTCGACCGCTTCAAGCTGCTCGACGATTTGCTGGGTGCCTACGAGCGCATCCTGGCGCGGCTGGCTGAGCGCGGCGTGGAATGGGTGCAGCTGGATGAGCCCATCCTCGGCCTGGATCTGCCTGATGCCTGGCGCCATGCTTTCGAGCGCGCGTACTGGCAGCTGGCCCGCAGCGCACCGCGCATCCTGCTGGCCAGCTATTTCTCGCCGCTGGATGACAACCTGCGCATGGCCTGCCAGCTGCCCGTGGCCGGCCTGCATGTGGATGCCGTGCGCGCACCGGCCGAGCTGCTTCGCGTGGCCGACTGGCTGGCGGCGCCACACAAGGTGCTGTCGGTCGGCATTGTCGACGGGCGCAATGTGTGGCGCACCGATCTGGACGCTGCGCTGGCACGCCTGCGCGAAGTGGCAGCCAAGCACAAGGGCGAGCTGTGGCTGGCGCCGTCCTGCTCGCTGCTGCACGTGCCGATCAGCCTCGAGTCGGAAGAGCGGCTTGATCCCGAGCTGCGTTCCTGGCTGGCCTTCGCACAGGAAAAACTGGCGGAACTGGGCTTGCTGCGTGCGGCGCTGGATCTGGGCGGTCAACTGCCGGCGGCGCAGCAATCCGCGTGGGACAGCGCCCGCGCGGCCCTGCAGAGCCGCCGCAGCAGCACCCGGGTCCACCGCGAGGAAGTGGCGCGGCGTATCGTCAGCAGCGTACCCGGTGACGACCAGCGGGCATCTGCCTTTGCCGTGCGGCAGGCGGCACAGCGCGCGCATCTGAAACTGCCGCTGCTTCCCAGCACCACCATCGGCTCGTTCCCGCAGACCCCCGCCATCCGCGCCGCGCGCGCGGCATTGCGCAAGAGAGCGCTGACCGAAGAAGCCTACCGCACGCGCATGCAGGAGGAAATCCGCGATGTCGTTCGCCGTCAGGAGGCGCTGGGGCTGGACGTGCTGGTGCATGGCGAGGCCGAGCGCAACGACATGGTGGAATACTTCGGCGAGCAGCTCGACGGCTATGCCTTTACCGCCAATGGCTGGGTGCAGAGCTATGGTTCGCGCTGCGTCAAGCCTCCGGTCATCTACGGCGACGTGCTCCGCCGCGCGCCCATGACAGTTGCGTGGACGCAGTATGCGCAAAGCCTCACGCCGCGCTGGATGAAGGGCATGCTTACCGGCCCCGTCACCATGCTGCAATGGTCCTTTGTGCGCGATGATCAGCCGCGCGCACTCACCTGCGAGCAGATTGCCTGGGCCATCCGCGACGAGGTGGTGGATCTGGAAAAAGCGGGCATCGCCATCATCCAGATCGACGAACCGGCTTTCCGCGAAGGGCTGCCGCTGCGCCGTGCCGGCTGGCGCAGCTACCTCGACCAAGCGGCACGCGCCTTCCGCATCAGCGCCAGCGGCGTGCGTGACGAAACGCAGATCCACACCCACATGTGCTACAGCGAGTTCAACGACATCCTGCCGGATATCGCCGCGCTGGATGCCGACGTGATCACCATCGAAACCAGCCGCTCGGACATGGAGTTGCTGCGCGGCTTCGGCGACTTCCATTACCCGAACGAGATTGGTCCCGGTGTGTACGACATCCACTCGCCGCGCGTCCCGGAGGCGCAGGAGATGGAGCGCCTGCTGCGCAAGGCGGCAACGGTGGTGCCGGTCGAGCGCCTGTGGGTCAACCCGGATTGCGGCCTGAAAACCCGCGGCTGGCCGGAGACCGAGGCGGCGCTGTCCCGCATGGTGCAGGCAGCGCAGCGGTTGCGGACGGAACTGGGCGGTGCGGCTGCCGGGGAGCGCGAGCGGGAGCCAGCCCTGATCGCCTGATCGCCCCGGGGCCATTGTGGCCGGGAGCCTGCAACCGGCCCGTTCAGGCCTTCGTCCTGCGCAGTTGCTCCAGCCGTGCAATCACCGCTTCATCCGGTTCGCGCACCGTGGCAATCAGCCCCGGATAAACCAGCCCGGCGTTGCCGTCCAGCGTGATGGTATCGCCTTCGCGCAGCGCCAGTTCGCCCAGCTGGATGCTGCGGTCGCCGATATCGATGCGCAGCGTTTCGCAGCCCACCAGGCACACCTTGCCCAGCTGGCGTGCCACCACCGCCGCGTGCGAGGTGCGCGCACCGTTGCGCGTCAGCAGGCCGACGGACTGCTCCAGCGCCCCGATGTCATTGGTCTCCGCATCATTGCGCACCAGAATCACGGGGTGGCCCTTGGCCGCACGCTTGGCTGCGCGTTCCGCATCGAGCGCGATCTCGCCACTGCTCACCCCCGAGCAGGCGCTGGCTGCCTGCGCCACGGGGCTGGCCGGGGCACCGCAGTCGCTGGCCAGATGGGCGGTGCACAAGTCGTCCTCCGCCAGCGTATCGGTGCGCTGCAGTGCCGTGGTGCGGTCGATCAGACCCTCTTCATGCAGGTCCAGCGCAATGCGCGCCGCCGCCAGCGGCGTGCGCTTGCCGGAACGCGCCTGCAGCAGGAACAGCTCGCTGTCCTCCACCGTAAACTCGAAATCCTGCATGTCGCCGAACAGGCGCTCCAGCGTGCGCGTGGCTTCCGACAGCTCGTTCCAGGCATCCGGTGCCAGATCGGCCAGCGCCTCGTGCCCGTGCGCATTGCGGCGGCCGGACACCACGTCCTCGCCCTGGGCATTGGCCAGAAAGTCGATCCACAGCGTCGGCTCGCCATTGCTCGGATTGCGCGTGAAACCCACGCCGGCGCCACTGCGCCCCCCTGCGTTGCCGAACACCATGCGCTGGATGGTCACGGCCGTGCCCATGGCGCTGTCGATGCCATTGAGCTTGCGGTACTCACGCGCCTTGGCCGAATCCCAGGAGGCAAACACCGCCAGCACGGCACGCGCGAGCTGCTGGCGCACATCCTGCGGGAACGGGTGGCCGGCATGCTCGGCATACAGGGCCAGATAGGTCTGCGTCAGCTGGCGCAGTTCGCTGAAATCGAGCAGACGCTCGTCGCGGCCCTGGGTCAGGTCCTGCAACGCATTTTCGAACAGGCTGGCCGGCAGGCCTTCGACCACTTCGCCATAGCTCGCCACCAGGCGGCGATAGGCATCCCACACCAGTCGCGGGTTGCCGGTCTGGCGCAGCAGGCCGGGCAGCGTGGCATCGCACAGTCCGATGTTGAGCAGGGTTTCCATCATGCCGGGCATGGAGATGGGCGCACCCGAGCGCACCGACACCACCAGCGGCTTGCGGATATCGCCAAAGCCATAGCCGGAGCTTTGTTCCAGCGCCGGAATGCCGGTGTCGAACAGCGGGTGGATGCACTGCTTGCGGTGGTGGGCGTAGTGCGTGCCCAGCACCAGTGCGGGCGGTACCGGCAGGCCCGCCTCGGCCATGCGCAGCAGGTTGTGCGCCTTCGACCCCATGGTTTCGCGGCTGGGCGACAGGCCGTTGCGCACGTAGGCAGCATGCTGCCTGTCGGGATGATCGACCAGATACAGGTGGTCGGGCCAGGGGAAGGGGTGGTGGTGGCTCATGCCGGGACTCCTGTCTTGAGGAAGGCCATCTGGCGCAACGCGTAACCAGTGGCCACCAGCGCGTCGGAAGCGCCTTCGATGGTGGTGGCGAGTTCGGTGGCCAGCAGCATGGCCGCCGGCTGCGCATGCAGCGTCTGCACGATGTGCTGGCGGGCCGTGCGCAGCAGATCGTCGCATTGGCGCTCGGCACGCAGCATGCGCCACAGAATCTGCAGGAAGGCATCACTGTCGGTGGTGTCGATGCCGGCATCGAGCAGGCGCGCGATCTCGATCGCCTTCACCAGATCCTGGATCGCCACCAGCGTGGTATCGGCCAGCTTGCCCAGCACCTCCATCACCGAGGGCGGCAGGCCGTTGATGGGTTCGGCCAGCGTCAGCGTATAGACAAAGGTGGATTCTTCCAGCGCATCGGCCACGTTGTCGGCCTGCACCAGCAGATCGACCACGGCGCGCCAGTGCGGCTGGCGCTCGGCCCGCTGGCGCGCGGTGGTGAGCAGATGGTCGGCGCGGTGCTCCCAGTTCTTGGCGCGCAGCACCACCTGTTCGCAATGGCCGTTGCAGCCCTGCGTCAGCACATCGCTCAGCGTCTGCGCCAGCGCATGGCAGAAGGCGGCGTGCTCGGCCAGCAGGTCGAACTCGACATGGCGTTGCTGCAGCACGCGGCCCAGCAGCAGGCGCGCCTTGTCCTGCACCAGCGTGAGCGGCTGCTGCTGTTGCAGCAGCTCGCTGCAGTTGCGCAGCAGCTCGATCAGGAAGGCGCGTGCGCCGTTTTCGCCCAGCACGGCATCGAGTCGCTCGCCGATGCGGAAAGTGTCGCTGCCCACGGCTTCCATGGTGTCGTACACCAGGAACTCACCACCGGCCAGCAGCCAGCCCATATGGCCCCAGCGGTGCTCCGAGGTGTGCTGCAGGATGGCCACCGCCTGCGCCTTGCTCACGAACAGCTGCAGGCGCTTGCGCGCACGGTTCCAGTCGATCACGAACACGATGCAAGAAGCGATGTCTTCCAGGCCCTGTTCCAGTGCAGCCTGGTCGGCGGCCTCCAGCGTGGCGATGCCCACGGTATAGGGCTTGCCCTCGTTCAGGTCGCGCGAGATGACGGGCTCGGACACTTTCCAGACAAAGCCGGCGTTCTCCAGCAGGCCCTGGAAGAACTTGAAGCGCGGCGGGTGCAGGTCGGAGTAGGTCAGGCGGATGGTCTGGCCTTCCACTTCGATCACCAGCACGTGCGCATCGTTGGTGCCGATGTCGTTCTGGATCAGCAGGCGCTTGCCATCACGCGTGACGGCGGTGTCCAAGCCGGGGTGGCTGAATTTGAGTGGCGCCGTGCTGTGCAGGCCGCGCATGAAGGCGCGCACCAGTGCGCGGTCGTCCTTCTGGATGTTCCAGACATGGGCGCCGTCGAGATTCTCGGTGGCGACGCTGCTGGCCAGGGCGTTGATCTGCTTGTGCAAATCCATCACCAGCAAGTGGAAGCTGTCACCGGCCTTGCGTTCGCCGTGGGTGAGGGAGGTGAGGGCGTCCTGCTCCAGACCTTCTGCATCATTCAATGCCTGCAGCACGTGCAGCCAGTGGTCGCGCCGCTGCACGAAGTCGGGGGCGTTTTTCACCATGCCGCCATCGACCACCGGGCGCGCCATCACCTGCAGGTCGTCGCCCAAGGCCTGCAGCAGTTGCGGCATGTGCGAGAGCACCAGCGTGTTTTCATCGTAATAGGCATGGCGCACCAGATCCTGCGTCCAGCCGGCATCGCGCAGGCCGGCGCGGGCCAGTTCCTGGCTCCAGTTGCCAATGCTGTCCTCGGGCTTGCGCGCATGCTGCGCGGCGGCCTGGGTCAGCGAGAGATAGAGCTTGAGTCGGTCATTGGCCGCCAGGGCGGCGGTGATCCAGGCCGGCATCAGCAGCGTCTGCTGGCCGAGCGAGGCCACGGCTTTGTCTTTGAGCAAGGCTTTGTCCTTTCCATGCTGCGAGGGCAGCATTAAAAAGACAATTTTGCGAACGTTATGTGAAAGCCCTATGTCTTCTGCACGGCCGTGCACCCTGAAGATGCGGGTTGCTTGCGCGCGCAGCGATCATGACCGCTGTCGCTGTTCACCAGCGAACCCTGTGGCTGCCCGCAGCCGGGCACAGGCTGCGGCGCCAACTGGCCTTACTGCCTGAACGCCTCAATCTGCGCAATGATGCGCACCTTCTTCGGCATGCCCATCTTGACGCCCCAGTCCATGCCCCATTGCGTGCGGTCGATCTCGGCCACGAAGTCGCCGCCGCAGGCTTCGGTCTTGGCGATGGGGTTGGGGTAACAGGTGAACTGGTTTGCCTTGAAAGTGATTGGGTGCGTCTTGCCCAGCAGGGTCAGCTTGCCTGTCACCTCCTTGAGGGTGTCGCCCTCGTAGACGAACCTGTCGGAGACGAAGCGGATGCTGGGGTGCTTCTCCACGTTGAAGAAGTCCGCGCCCATCAGGTGCTTGTCGAAATCCGGAGTGCCGCTGTTGATGGAGCGGGCGTCGAACTCCAGCGTGACCTTGCCGGTCTTCTTCAGCTTGTCGAACTCGACCGTGCCGCTCTTCCTGTCGAAACGGCCACGGTTGACCGAGGCGCCGAAGTGGTCGATCTCGAAAGTGGCGAAAGTGTGGGCCGGATCAATCTTGTAGCTTGCGGCCTGCGCGGGCAGGGCGGCCAGCAAGGGCAGAGCAGCAACGACGGAAACGAGGGTGGTTTTGCGCATGGGGCGTCCTTTCGGCAGGGAAACTCCGGTTTATGGGAGGGGCAGTCAATGCAAATGACTCGCAACGAATAATATAGCATTGCGCCCGATCGCCTAAGAAGATGCAAGGTCTTTGCCGGTGTGCACACAAAGGGTTGCCAGTGCCTGCCGGTGCGGGAAGGGGGTATGTGCTGCTGTCACTGAAAGGCGCTGGCAAGCCACTACAATCGGTTGCAAACCTGCTGTTCTCCACCCAATTTCCCGGGCCATGAAAATCCTTATCTGCAACGACGATGGCTACCAGGCCACCGGCATCGAGGCGCTCTACCAGGCGCTGCGCGGCGTGGCCGACGTCGAGGTGATCGCACCCGAATACAACAACAGCGCCAAGTCCAACGCACTCACGCTGCACTCGCCGCTCTACCTGCAGCAGGCTGCCAACGGCTTCCGCTACATCAATGGCACCCCAGCCGATTGTGTGCACATCGCGCTCACCGGCCTGCTGGACAATCCGCCCGATCTGGTGGTCTCCGGCATCAACAACGGCGCCAACATGGGGGACGACACCATCTATTCCGGCACCGTGGGCGCCGCCATGGAAGGCTATCTGTTTGGCATTCCGGCCATCGCCTTCTCGCAGGTAGAAAAGGGCTGGGAGCATATCGAGGCCGCGGCCGAAACGGCCAAACGCCTGGTGCTGCACATGGCGCGCTTCCTGCCGGAGCAGCCCGGCATGGCGCCGCCCTGGTTGCTGAACGTGAACATTCCCAACCTGCCGCTGGAGCAGCTCAAGCCCATGCGCCTGTGCCGCCTGGGCCGTCGGCATTCGGCCGAACGCGTCATCACGCAGCAGAACCCGCGCGGCGAAACCATGTACTGGATCGGCAATGCCGGTGCCGTCAAGGACGATGCCGAGGGCACGGACTTCCACGCCACCGCCAACGGCCATGTCTCGGTCACGCCGCTCAAGATCGACCTGACCGACCACGAAGCGCTGGGCTACTGGGCGCAGGCCTTTGCCGCCCATGCGCCGGATGCGGGAAGCGGAGGAGTCTGAGTCATGGGGCGTCCCACCTTTCCGGCGCGCAACCAGTGGAGCGCGGATACGTTACAGCCGGCGCGCCCGCCGGCGCCGCGTGCCGTGCCCCGGGTGCCGCCGGGCAGCGGCCCGCTGGTGCCCACGCTGCCGCTGGACGCCAGCCAGTACGACCGCATGACGGCCATGCAGCAATCGCGCCCCGCACCGGTACGCCCGCATGTGGTGCCGGTCCAGACGCGCAGTACCGTGGGCAACACAGGCCTGGGCAATGCTGCGGCCATGCGCGCCCGCATGGTGCAGCAGCTGCAGGCCGAGGGCCTGCAGGACCCGCGCGTGGTGCAGGCCATGCTGGCGGTGGAGCGTCACTGCTTTGTCGACAGCGCCTTGCTGAGCCAGGCCTATCTCGACACCAGCCTGCCGATCGGCCTGCAGCAGACCATCTCCAAGCCCAGCGTGGTGGCGCGCATGATCGAACTGCTGCTGTCCAGCCCGGCCATGCAGCGCCAAGCGCGCGATGCCAAACTGGGCCGCGTGCTCGAAGTGGGCACCGGCTGCGGCTACCAGGCCAGCGTGCTGAGCCAGGTGGCGAGCGAGGTCTACAGCATCGAGCGGCTCAAGGGCCTGCACGAAAAGGCACGCGACAACCTGCGCCCGTTCCGCATCCCCAACATCCACCTGCTGCTGGGCGACGGCATGCAGGGATTCGAGTCCGGTGCGCCCTACGCCGGCATCATTGCCGCGGCCGGCGGGCAGGCCATTCCGCAGGCCTGGGTCGACCAGCTGGCCATGGGCGGGCGCATCGTGGCGCCGATGGCCACCGGCCCGCAAAGCCAGGTGCTGGTGGTGCTCGACAAGACGGCGAACGGTTTGCAACAAACTGTGCTCGAGCCAGTGTTTTTTGTTCCCTTAAAATCCGGACTGGCATAGCCCGTACCCCTGCTGCCAGCCCTCGGGCTGGCCTGACTTTATCCGGGGTACTGTTCCAGGTTGCACAACAAGGATGGATTGCATGACTTTGAAACAAAGCCCTGGCCTCGGCGGACGCCTGTTCCGCGTGGCCGTGTGTGCAGGTATTGCTGCAGTACTGGCAGCCTGCGGCTCTTCCCCGCGTGCTCCGGTCGAGAACCGTTCCACGGGCGGTGTTAGCGTTCCCCGCGTCGATCCGGCCACGCTGCCGGGCTACGAATTCCGCAACAAGCCGGGCTACTACTCGGTGCAGCCGGGTGAAACCATCCGCAGCATCGCCCGCAACAACAATCTCGACTGGCGCGACATCGTGCGCTGGAACAGCCAGTGGGTGCCCAACCCCGACCAGATCGAAGTAGGCCAGGTGCTGCGCATCGAGCCGCCGGCCGGCTCTGTGGCCCGCGCCGCGCCGGTGGCCCCGCGCGTCACGCCGCCCGCCAGCACCACGCCGGCGCCGCGCGTCACGCCGCCGTCCGACGCCGGCGCTGCCAGCATCGCGCTGGCCTGGCCGACGCAGAGCCGCACCATCGTCACCCCGTTCGACGACGTGAAGAACAAGGGCATCGGCATTGGTGGCCGCGAGGGTGATCCCGTCACCGCGGCAGCCGACGGCACCGTGATGTACGCCGGCTCCGGCCTGCGTGGCTACGGCAATCTGGTGATCCTGAAGCACAACACCACCTTCCTCACGGTGTACGCCCATAACAGCAAGCTGCTGGTGAAAGAGAACCAGAACGTGAAGAAGGGCCAGACCATTGCCGAAATGGGCAAGACCGACGCCGACCGCGTGAAGCTGCACTTTGAAGTGCGCCGCAACGGCAAAACGGTGAATCCGCTGAGCTACCTGCCGCGCTGATCCGCATTACGCCTGCAGGCTGCCAGCCCGCTTCCCGTGCCTTGTGATGCGGGAAGCGGTTTTTGTTTTTTGAGTGATAGATGCCATGAGTAGCACCCAGTCCGACCGTCTTTCTGAATCTGCTGTTGCTGGCGCCGAGGCTGCCTGTATGCCTGCGTCCGGGGCTACGCCGGTGCCTCCCGTTGGTGCCGGGGCGGGCGCAGCTCCTGCCGGATCGGACCTTGGCTCCGCCCAAGCCGGTGGAACCGGCGACAAGCTGGCCGCCTTGCTGCCGCATTTCGGCAAACGCCCGCCGCACGCGCAGGACGACTGGCTGCTGGTGCACGCCCTGGATCTGGACGCCAAGGGCGTCGCACGGCGTGCCGACGGCAAGGTCATCTTCATCGAGGGCGCCTTGCCCTACGAATGGGTCAGCGCCACCAGCCACCGCAAGAAGGACGCCTGGGAAGCAGCCACGGTCACCGCCGTGCACAAGGAGTCCTCCCAGCGCGTCACGCCGCGTTGTCCGCATTTCGGGCTGCATGCCGGGGCTTGCGGCGGCTGCAAGATGCAGCATCTGCACCCGGCTGCCCAGGTGGCGATGAAGCAGCGCGTGCTGGAAGACAACCTCTGGCATCTGGGCAAGTGCAAGGCCGGCCATCTGCTGCGCCCCATCCACGGGCCGGACTGGGGCTACCGCTGGCGCGCGCGCCTGTCGGTGCGCCATGTGATCAAGAAGGGCGAGGTGCTGATCGGCTTCCACGAGCGCAAGAGCCGCTACATCGCCGACATGCAGAGCTGCGCCATCCTGCCGCCGCACGTCAGCGATCTGCTGCTGCCGCTGCGCGCGCTGATCGCCGGCATGGATGCACGCGACACCTGCCCGCAGATCGAACTGGCCTGCGGCGACCATGTGACCGCGCTGGTGCTGCGCCATCTGGAGCCGCTCAGCGAGGGCGACCTGGGCAAGCTGCACGCATTTGCGGCCGCACACCCGGGCGTGCAGTGGTGGCTGCAGCCCAAGGGGCCGGATACGGTGCATTGCATCAGCGAGAACACGCCGCAACTCAGCTACAGCCTGCCCGAGTTCGGTATCACCATGCCGTTCCGCCCGACCGATTTCACGCAGGTCAACCCGCACATCAACCGCGTGCTGGTGAGCCGTGCACTGCAGCGCCTGCAAGTGCAGCCGCAGGAACGCGTGATCGACTGGTTCTGCGGCCTGGGCAATTTCACGCTGCCGCTGGCGACGCAGGCGCGCGAGGTGCTGGGCATCGAAGGCAGCGAGACGCTGGTGGCGCGCTCGCGCGAGAACTACGCGGCCAACAACCCGAACGTCTACGGCCGCACGCTGGCGCCCACGCAGTTCGTGGCGCGCAACCTGTTCGAGATGACGCCGGAGATGCTGGTGCAGGACGGTATGGCCGACAAGTGGCTGGTCGATCCGCCGCGCGAGGGTGCGTTTGCGCTGTCCAAGGCGCTGGCAGACATCCACCAGCAACGCATCGGCCTGGGCGCGGAAGGCGCCTTCGTGGCCCCGGCCGACTGGCAGCCGCCCAAACGCATCGTCTACGTCAGCTGCAACCCCGCCACGCTGGCGCGCGATGCCGGCCTGCTGGTGCATCAGGCGGGCTACAAACTGGCTGCAGCCGGCGTGGTCAACATGTTCCCGCACACGGCGCATGTGGAGAGCATGGCGGTGTTCGAGCGGCACGATGGGGCGTGGGGGCTGACTGGCTGACTGGCAGGGCGCATGATGTGCGTTGCACGGGAGCAGCGCTGAACCGAAGCGGCTACACAGGATCAGGAGCGAAGCGGGCGGCGATGATGCGCCGTGCATTCAGGCGCTTGCAGCTGGTAGCCTGCTTGCCTCGTCAACTGGTACGAAAAAGCCCCTTGGCCATCCGGCGCAAGGGGCTTTGTCTTGAGTGCGTCAGCGCTTAGTCGCTGCTGCCACCAATGCCGAAGATGGCCAGGAAGCCCTGGAACACGTTGTAGATGTCCAGATACAGCGCCAGCGTGGCGCTGATGTAGTTGGTCTCGCCGCCGTCGACGATGCGCTTGAGGTCGTACAGCATGTACAGGCTGAACACGCCGATCAGCAGCACGGACAGCGCCATCATGCCGGCGGTG
The DNA here is from genome assembly GCF_907163135.1 of Brachymonas denitrificans. Classification (NCBI taxonomy): domain Bacteria; kingdom Pseudomonadati; phylum Pseudomonadota; class Betaproteobacteria; order Burkholderiales; family Comamonadaceae; genus Allobrachymonas; species Allobrachymonas denitrificans. The sequence goes on from NZ_CAJQUA010000001.1 coordinate 196,728, forward strand.
GAGCCGACGAAGACGTTGACGATGGCGCCGAAGAACACCACCAGGGCGCCCACGAACAGCCACTTGCCCATGCCGGACAGGTCACGCTTGATGACGGAGGACAGCACGGCCATTACGCCGAACACACCGGCGGTGGCGGCAAACGCCGTCATGACGATCTGTTCGCCATTGCCCATGCCGAGCACGACGGACAGCATGCGCGAGAGCATCAGGCCCATGAAGAAGGTGAAACCCAGCAGCACGGCCACGCCGGTCCCGGAGTTTTTGGTCTTCTCGATGGCGTACATGAAGCCGAAGGCGCCGCCCAGGAACAGCACCAGACCCAGGCCGCCGCCGAGGCGGGCCGTGATGCCGGTGGTGACGCCGATCCAGGCGCCCAGGACGGTGGGCAGCATGCTCAGGGCGAGCAGCCAGTAGGTGTTGCGCAATACCTGGTTGCGCTGGGCGGCCGTGCTGACGGCATTGCCACGGCCCCAGCTGTGACCGAGGGGGCTGTTGCCGGTTTGCAGACGGTTGTCCATAAGGTCAATCTCCATTCAATTGATGTGCTTGCCGGAGCGGGACCATCCCGCAACGGCAGACCGCATCATACATGCGGATTTTTTCACGGAATTCAAGCGCTTGCGCGCCGGTTTCAGCGCAGGCCGGACGAGGTGGTGGTGCGGCCGTTGACCGTGGTGCGGGTAGTGCCCACCCCGACGTCGACCACGCCGTACATCTGCACGCCGCTGTCACTGGAGCCGCTGATGCCGATCCCGCTGGAGCCCAGGGGCGGAGTGGTCTGGCCTACCGGTTGTGAATGGCCTGCACAGGCCGTCAGGCTCGTCAGCACCAGGGCGACGCCAGTTGCTGCAAGCCACCGGGATACTGCGCGGTGGGAGGGTGGTGTCATGTAGTGATACTCCTTTGTATCGCAAAGAGTAACGTAAAACATGGCCAATAGTGGACAAAACGGCCATGCGCAATGGTTTCCATTGGTAAGCGCGACCTTGCCGGGACCCCTATTTGGTCAGGATCAGTTTGCCCTGGCGCGTCGCCTGCAGGCGGTAGGTGATGCCATTGTGCCGGATGGCGATGGTGCGGTGACCTCGCATGAGTTCGCTGCTGGCGAAGCAGGGCGGGGTGTCTGTGTCCGGCCCGGCCTGGGCAGACAGCGAGGCACGCACCTCGCGCATAGCCGGCACCGGAAGCGTTGCCTGTGTTGCCGGCTCGGGATGCTGCCTGTGTTCCGGCCAGGCGGGGAGTTCGCTCATCGCACCGGCTCCGTCACGAAGCCGATCCGGGTCAATCCGGCCTGCTGCGCGGCGGCCAGCGTGCGCGCCACGGCGTCGTAGCGCACATTGCGGTCGGCGCGCAGTTGTACCGCCGGCTGCGGCTGCTTGCCCGATTCGGCACGCATGCGTGCCGGCAGTGCGTCGGCGGAGACCGGCTGGCCGTTCCAGAACATCCCGCCCTGCGCGTCGATGGCGATCTGGATATGGTCGGGCTTGAGTTGCTCGGGGGTGCTGTTGGCGCTGGGAAGTGAAAGCGGCACCGCATGCTGCAGCACCGGCACGGTGATGATGAAGACGATCAGCAACACCAACATCACGTCCACCAACGGGGTCATGTTGATTTCGCCCATCACGGCATCTTCATTTGGATGATGGAAGGACTGCATGGCCATGTGCTCACCCCTTGCTGGCGACGCGTGCGCCGGTAATCAGGTAGGCGTGCAGATCGTGCGCGAAACGCTGCAGCTGGAGCAGCACGCGGCGGTTGCCGCGCAGCAGCGCGTTGTAGGCCAGCACGGCAGGAATGGCGACGGCCAGGCCCAGCGCGGTCATGATGAGGGCTTCGCCGATCGGGCCGGCCACCTTGTCGATGGTGGCAGCGCCGCTGGCACTGATGCCCATGAGTGCGTGATAGATGCCCCAGACCGTGCCGAACAGGCCGACGAAGGGGGCGGTGGAGCCAATCGAGGCGAGGATGGACAGGCCGGACTGCAGGCGCGCCTGACTGCCGTCCATGCTGTTGCGCAGGCACATGCTGATCCAGTCGCTGGCGCTCAGGCTGCCGTGCAGTTCGTTGGCATTCTGGCGGTGATGGGCGAGGGCTTCCTGGCCCTGGGTGGCCAGCTGGTGGAAGGGGCTGTCGCTCGCGCCCAGGTGGCGCATACCTTCGGGCAGGCTGGCGCTGTGCCAGAACTGCTCGGCGCCTGCGGCCTGGCGGCGCGCACGCCACAAATCCCAGCTCTTGAGGGCAATCACGCTCCAGGTGGCAATGGACATGGCCAGCAGCAGCAGGGCGACGCTGCGGGTGACCCAGTCGCCCTGCGTCCAGAGCAGGGACAGGTCCATGGCGGCTACGGGGGAGGGGCTTGTCATTCGAAACGACCTTTCGGAAAACGCTTGGGGAAATGGAAGGGGGGTTATTCCAGACGGAAGGCGATGGGGACCGTGTATTCCATGGCAACGGGTAGTCCGTTGCGCTTGCCAGGCACGAAGCGCCAGCGGCGCACGGTGTCCAGCGCGGAGGAATCCAGGGCGTCGAAACCGCTCGACTTCTTCAGGGCAACGCGCTCCGCACTGCCGTCGGCACCCACCAGCACGCGCAGCAGCACGGTGCCGGTTTCGCCCAGACGCTTGCTGGAGGCAGGATAGGGCGGCTTGGGGTTGTTGAGGTAGCTGGCACGGGTGCTGGGCAGTTCGACTGCGGGGGCCGCAGGCACATCGTCTTTGGCCTGATCCAGCCCGGTGCTGGCTGCGCCCGCGCGGGCGGTGGCAGGCGGAGCAGGGTCCGCGCGGCCATCGGCGGGTGCGGGCCGGACCGGGGGCTCTGTGACGGCTCCAGGTTCGGGCGCCGGGACTTCCCGGGCCGGTGTTCGGGGACGTGGAGCGGGGTCGGGTTTGCGCTCCGGGTTGGCGGCGGGCTTGGGCAGAGCGGGACGTTTGGGTGCTTGTGTGCGCTGCTGCGCTCCGGGTAGGGCTGGCGCCGCTGCGGGCTCAGGCGCGAGTGCGACAGGTGTGGGCTCCGGTGCCAGGGCGATCAGTTGCACCGGAGTGACTTCCGGCAGGGTGGCAGGCGTGGTGGCACGGGCTGCCAGTAGCCCGAATACGACGAGGTGCAGCAGCGTGATGCCGGTGCTGACGAGGACGTGTCGGGAAGATCCGGAAAAAGACAGAGGCAAGGACATGCGGAGGCGGGAGAAACATCAAGGACGCAGGATGAGCCAGCAGGCGGGGGCAACAATCAGTGCGGCAATCAACAGGCTGTAGGCCATGGTGGAACTCCTCAGGCTTGGAAAGCGATGCACGAATTATAAATGAGAATCATTAGCAATGATAGGAGGGGCCGAAGTATAAAGGTGACGGAGACCGATGTCGTCGACAGAAGCGCAGCCGCAGAGCGTCATGCAGGCTTCGAACTCGTCGCGCAACTGGCGCAGCATGCTGGTGACGCCGACGGCTCCGGCCGCTGCCAGGCCATGGATTTGCGGCCGTCCGATCAGGACTGCCTTGGCGCCCAGGGCCAGCGCCTTGAAGACATCTGTGCCGCGGCGGATGCCGCCATCCACCAGAACGGGGTAGCCGGAGCCGACGGCGGTGCGTATGGCTGGCAGCAGGGTGGCCGTGGCAGGCAGGGTGTCCAGCGTGCGTCCGCCATGGTTGCTGACGACGATGCCGGTGGCTCCCAGCTCGCGGGCCAGTTGCGCGTCCTCGGGGTGGGTAATGCCCTTGAGCCAGACGGGCAGCTGTGTTTGCTGCAACAGCCACTGCACATCGTCCCAGTCGGGGGCCAGCGCGGCCAGGCCATGGCACAGGCCGCCGGGGGGACGGTCTGCTGCGGTTGCCGGCAGAGCAAGCAGATCATGCAAATGGGGGGCGGGAAACTGCGCCGGCACGCGAAAACCGGTGCGCCGCTCCAGATCGCGTACGCCTTGCACCGGTGCATCGACGGTCAGCACCAGAGCTTCACAACCGGCCGCTTCGGCGCGCCGGACCAGGGCCCGGGTGTGTGCGCGACCGTGCTGCCAATAGAGCTGGAACCAGAGCGGCGGTGCGCTGGCAGTGCCTTCCGAGTGAAGAATGGCGCGGATGTCTTCCACCGTGACGCTGGACTGGGTGCTCAGCACCATGCCGGTGGCACAGGCGAGCGCGGCGTGGGCCGTCGCGATTTCTCCATCCGGGTGCGCGAGACACTGGTGTGCGACGGGTGCCAGCAGCACCGGCCAGTCGATCGTGCGGCCGGACAACACGGTCCGGGTATGGCTGCCGGCCAAAGTGCGCAGCACGCGTGGCTGCAATGGCAGATCGCTCCAGGCGCGATGGTTGGCGCGCAGGGTGTGCTGGTCAGCCGCTCCGCCCAGAAAATAGGCAGCGACCGCGGGATCGAGCGTGGCGAGCGCGTGGCGCTCGAAGTCGGCAGGAGTCACCAGATCCGGCGGCAATGCGTCGATGCGGGGCAGCGGAATGGAGCCAGTCATCAGGTGTCCGCCCACATGCGCAGCAGGTTGTGATAAGTGCCGGTCAGCGTGTGCGTTTGCGGCGTTTCGCCGTGCTGCGCGCGCAGGCTGGTGATCGCCATGTCCAGCTCGTGCAGCAGTGCGCGTTGGGGGTCGCTGCGGACCATGCTTTCGATCCAGAAGAAGCAGGCCAGGCGCTGCCCTTGCGTGACCGGTCGCACCTCGTGCAGGCTGGTGCCGGGATACAGGACCGCACTGCCGGCAGCAAGCTTCACGCGCTGCTCGCCGTAGGTGTCGTGAATCACCAGTTCGCCACCTTCGTATTCGTCCGGCTCGTTCAGGAACACCGTGCAGGAAACGTCGGAGCGCACCTGCTGCCCGTCGGCGCGGCGCAGGACGGCATTGTCGTAATGCATGCCGTAGTGCCCGCTCCCCTGATAGCGGTTGATGCGCGGGGTGAACACCTTTTTCGGCAGTGCGGCGCTGAAGAAGCGCGCATGACAGTCCAGCGCTTGCAGCACGGCCTGGCGCACGGCCGCGGCGGTTTCACAATCGGAAGGCAGCTGGTCATTGTGCTTGACGTGACGTGCCTGGCTTCCGGCGGTGCGCTGTCCGTCTGTCCAGGGGGCGGCGTCCAGCAGCGGACGCAGGCGGGCGATGTCGGTAGCAGACAGCACGGAATCGAGGGTGACGAGCATGGCGGTACAGGAACAAAAGCCACCGCTCCGAAACGAAGCGGCGGCAGGGGGGTCAGAACTTCAGCGTGGCGGTCAGCGCGTAGCTGCGGCCGGCACCTGGTACGTAGAAGCCGCGATACAGCTCCGCGGCATGGTGCTTGTTGGTCAGGTTGCTGACGTTGGCCCTGAAGCTCAGGGCATCGCTGTGGCGGTATTCGGCCATCAGGTCATAGGTGGCGTAACCCGGCACCTTGATGTCCGACAGCACCGGCTTCTGGCTGCTGCGGAAGTTCACGCCGGCGCCGGCGCGCCATTTCGGATGGAACTGGTAGGTCGTCCATACCGTGCCGCTGTGCTTGGGCGTCAGACCCGGGCGCTCGCCCACGCGCTCGCCGGGCTGGTTCTGGCTGCAGCTGCCGGTGGCGGGGCAGGGCGCGGCCTTGTCCACCTTGGCGACCGGCAGGTACATGTAGGAAGCGTAGATTTCCCACTTCGGCGTGATGCGCCCGGTGATGTCCATTTCCAGACCGGCGGTGTGGCGCTGGCCGCTCAGGTTGGCCACGGGCAGGTCGGGATCGGTGTTACGCTCGTTGTACTTGGTCGAGTGAAACAGCGCCACGCGCGTGCTGAACTGCTTGTTCGGGCTGTCGAAGCGCGCCCCCAGTTCGATGTTGCGGCTTTTTTCCGGGGCGATGCCGGCATTGCTGGCGTTGAGGGAATAGGTATCGCCCGAGGTGTTGAATGAGGTGCCGTAGGACAGATGGTAGGACTGGCTTTCCGTCGGCTGGTACAGCACCCCCAGGCGATGGCTCCACTCGGACACCTTCATCTGGTAGCGACTGGTGTTGCCGGTGGCGGTGTAGGTTTCGTAGTCGCCCTTGAGATGGTCATAGCGCAGGCCGCCCACCAGTTTCCAGTGTGGCGCCACCTGGGCCACGTCCTGCACATAGGCGCCAAAGGCATTGGAGCGATAGTGGCTGGAGCGGTACAGCGGGCGCGCGTCCTCGTTGATCCATGCGCCATCCGCCGGCGTGCCGATGGTGGTGCCGGGCTTGTCGCCCGTGCTCAGCGGTGAGTAGACATCCTTTTCCTCGCGCCCGAAATCGACGCCGGCCGTGATGCTGTGCTCGACGCTGCCGGTACGGAACTTGTTGGTGTAGTCGCTCTGGGCGTGCAGCGTGTCCACGTCCTGAATCTTGAACTTGGGACGGCGCATCAGCGCAGACGCGTTGCCGAACGTGGTCTCGTCGGTGCTGCGGTCGGCAAAGCCGATGGCGCTGGAGCGGATGTCGCGCTCGAACCGGCCCTTGCGCACACGCGTGGTCAACTCGCCGCCATCATCGAAACGGTGGGTGTGCGACAGCCCCAGCAGCGTGGCCTTGCTATGGTTGCGGTCGCTCGCCATGGCGTAGTTGTTCTTCGGATCCACCGGCAGCAGCTTGCGATCGGACGCGCCGGACGGATTCGCCGGCAGCAAGTAAGGCAGACCGTAGTTGATGCCGTTGCGGTTGTCCAGATGGAAGAGGTTCACCAGGAACTCGTCCTGCGTGCCGATACCCCAGCGGTAGGCGGCGGCAATGCCTTTCTTGTTTTCCCTGGCGCCGATGCCGTTCTCGCTGGCGCGGTCGCCCATGACGTTGATGCGCAGGGCCTGGTTCTCGCCGGTCTGCTTGTTGAAGTCGCCGGTCACGCGCACACGGCCGCCGCTGCCGATGGTGGCGGACACCTCGTTTTCGTCAATCAGACGCGGCAGCTTGTTGACCTGGTTCACTGCGCCGCCGGTCGAGCCCCGGCCGAACAGCATGGAGGCAGAACCCCGCAGCACTTCCACCTGGTCCATGTTGAAGGTGTCGCGGTCGTAGAACGCCGGATCGCGCATGCCGTCCACGAAGATGTCGCCGCTGGCGGCGAGCGAGAAGCCGCGCAGGCGGATGTCCTCCTCGCCGGTTTCGCCGGCCTGGAAGGTGACGCCGGCGGTGTTCTTCAAGACTTCCTTGACAGTATCGAGTTGCCGGTCGTCGATCAGCTTTTCGGTCACGACAGTGACGGATTGGGGAATGTCGCGGAGCTTCTGCTTGCCCTTGCCGATGTGGGCGGTAGCGGCGCGCAGCGTGTCCTTGCCTTCCGGGACGAGGGCCGCCTCGCGCACTTCCACCGTGGGCAGAGTGGCATCTCCGGAAGGGGTCGTCTGTGCGAGGGTGGAAGTGCCCAGGCTGCCAAGCAGCAGGGCGGCCCCGAGGGGGACGACCTTGCGAGCCGGGGAGGAAGGCGCGATGGCGGCGCGTCGCGATGAAGAATCTTGGGTCATAGCCGCAAAGGAAATGCGGAGGGAACAACTTGCTGGCTATGTCTGCGCGGCGCGCGGCAGTGTGGCTGGCTAACGCGATGCCGGGCCTGCCGGCCCGGTATCAGGTTGCCATTGTATACAAATAAAAACCATTATCATTTGTATATGCGTGCTTGTTTGCTCCGCGCAACAGCACGCCGGACTGCCGTACTCAACCGTAACGTTTGAGCAGGCGCATCACTTTCTCGAAACGCTCGCCGTACGGCGGTTGCAGCCAGCGCGTGCCGCTGTGGCGCGACTGTGCGAACACCGGCTTGAGTTTGCTGAAGGTATTGAAGCCCCACTCGCCATGGTAGGCACCCATGCCGCTGGCGCCTACGCCGCCGAAAGGCTGGGATTGCTGTGTCAGGTGGTACAGGCAGTCATTGATGGTGACGCCGCCGGACAGGGTCTGCTCCAGCACCTTGTCGCGCGCATGGTGATCGTTGCCGAACCAGTACAGTGCCAGCGGGTGATCGCCCTGACGAATGAGTTCGATGGCCTGCTCGGCGTTGTCATAGACAACCACCGGCAGGATGGGGCCGAAGATCTCTTCCTGCATCAGCTGCATGTCTGCCTGTGGCTGCAGCACCAGACAGGGAGCCAGCTTGCGCTGTGCCATATCGGTATCACCCAGTGGCACGATCTGCGCGCCGCCCTGATGCGCCTGTTCCAGCATGCCCACCAGGCGACCGAAATGCTTCTGGCTGATGATGCAGGTGTAATCGGGGTTGTCGCCAATGGCGGGATAGAGACGGCGCACGGCCCGGGTATAGGCCTCGACAAAGGCATCCTGCTGGCTGCGGTGCACCAGCACATAGTCGGGTGCGACACAGGTCTGGCCGGCGTTGAGCAACTTGCCGGCGGCAATGCGGTCGGCGCTGAGCGCCATGTCGGCCGAGAGGTCGATCAGGGCCGGCGACTTGCCGCCCAGCTCCAGCGTGACCGGAGTCAGGTTGCGGGCTGCCGCCTTGGCTACCTGGCGGCCCACGGCGGTGGAGCCGGTGAACAGCAGGTGATCGAAAGGCAGTTGGACGAAGGCCTTGCCCACTTCGGCATCGCCCAGCACCACCGTCATTTCGTTGGCGGCAAAGTATTTGCCAATGGCCTGCTGCAGTTCCGCCGAGAAACGCGGCGTCAGTTCGGACGGCTTGATCATCACCCGATTGCCAGCGGCCAGCGCTCCCAGGGCAGGGGCCAGGGCCAGTTGCAGCGGATAGTTCCAGGGCGAAACCACGCCGACCACGCCCAGCGGCTGTGGCATCAGGCGGTTGCTGCCCGGCAGGTAGCTCATGGCAGTGGGCATGCGGCGCGGCTTCATCCAGCGTCCCAGGTGCTTGCGCGAGTGTCGCAGCTCCAGCTCGACCACCAGGATCTCGGCCATGCGGGTTTCGTGGGCCGAGCGGTGGCCGAAGTCGGCCGAAATCGCATCGATGAAGATCTGGCTGGTGTGCTCCAGCATGCGCTGCAGGCGGTCCAGCCGCTCCAGGCGCTGGCGCAGCGAAGGCAGCGGATCGGCATGGTGGGCAGCCTGCTGCTGTTCGAGCAGGGCGTGCAGGTCGTCGGCAGAGGCGGAAAACCCCGCGGGGCTGGCGGAAGTGGCTCCAAAAAGCGGAAGGGAAGCAGTCATGGACTCAAGTGTACGAAGTCTGTATGGCACTTGGGCCCAGGCGGGACATGCAGATGGCGTGGTTTTGTAAGGAAGTTTGTCAGGCGGGTGGCAAAGGCGCCATCCCGTTTATACCGTCAGCCAGATGCTGCCTTCAGCCGCGGTGGCCAGCATCACCTCGTCCTGCGAGCGGCCCAGGGCGGCCGTCAGGGCCAGCGAGGCCAGTTCGGGCAGATTGTTGCGTTCGCTCAGGTGGGCGGCCAGCACGTGGCCCAGCGCGGCGTGGTTGATGCGCTGCGCCAGTGCCGCTGCCGCGGCATTGCTCAGGTGACCGAAATCCCCCGCCACGCGCCGCTTCAGGAAGGGCGGGTAGCGCGAGGCGGCCAGCATGTCGGGATCGTGGTTGGCCTCCAGCAGCAGCGCATGGCAGCGCTCCAGCATGGCGATCACGTGCGCGCTGGCATGGCCCAGGTCGGTGGCGATGCCCAACTGGCGGTCGCCGTCCGAGCACAGCAGCTGCAGGGGCTCGCGCGCATCGTGCGGCACGGTAAAAGGCTGCACCAGCATGCTGCCGAGGTCGATGGCCTCGCCGTCGCGGGCAAAGTGCAGCAGGTCATCGAGTGATTCGGGTCGGCCGACGGCGGCGTGGGTGCCGCGGCTCATCCACACCGGAATGCGGTGGCGTGCCGCGAAGACTGGCGCACAGCCGATATGGTCGCTGTGCTCGTGGGTGATGAAAATCGCCGTGAGTTGCCCGGGTTCCACGCCGGCCTGCTGCAGGCGCAGCGTGAGCTGGCGCGGCGACATGCCGCAGTCGATCAGCAGGCGGCTGGTATGCAGGCCCTCGGTGGACTCCACCAGCGTGGCATTGCCGGCGCTGCCGCTGCCCAGGCTCTTGAAACGGATGGCCACGAAATCGGTAAGACGTCAGAAGAACAGTCGATGCCAGAAATGGCAACCGCCCGGCTGCGATCAGGCGGGCGGTTGTGGCTCTGGCGGGATGCGCGGATCAGATGCGCTTGAGATCCTCGGCCAGCACCTTGAGGATACGGTCGCGGTCGATCGGGTTAGCCTGCTGGCCGGACTCGGTCAGCACGCCGACGACGCTGGTGGCCCCCTGGGACTGCACCACCACGCGGTAGCGCACCGGCTTGGCCTCGGGCGCCTTGCGCTTGAACAGACGGCCCAGGAAGCCCGGCTGCTCCTGCTTGCCGGTTTCGTAAGGCACGTAGCGTACGTAGTAGGTGCCTGCAGCGCGGTCGCGGTCTTCCACCGTGAAGCCGGTACGGTCCAGCGACAGGCCGACACGGCGCCAGGCACGGTCGAAATCCTCGTTCAACTGCAGGGCACCGGTGTTGGTGGCGTAGGACACGGTGTTGGCCGGAGCAGCGCCGGCCTTGCTGGAGCTCAGCATAGCGTCGGCACGCTCCTTGCTCACGCCCAGCGACATCATCAGGCGGCGCAGCATTTCGTCCTCGAGCGCCGGATCGTTGGCGCGCTGCTGCCAGGTGGATTGTTCCTTGTCGCGGCCGCGCAGCACTTCTTCCATGCCGCGGTGGCTGACGTACACATTGGTGCCGCCGGCAGCATTGCTTTCCAGGCGGGTGCGGAAGCGGTCCAGCTCGCCGGTGGAGTAGAGCGAATCCAGCGCCTTGCCAATGGTGCGGCGGATCGGATCCAGCGGGATCTTGGCGCGGTTTTCGGCCCAGTCGGTCTCCATTACGCCCACGCGGCGGTCTTCCATGGCCAGCACGAAGCCGTTGTCTTCCCAGAAGGTCTTGACCGGATCCCACAGCTGCTGCGGCGTGCGTGCCACGACCAGCCAGCGCTGGTTGCCTTCGCGCTTGATCTGCACGTCACCCACATTGTCGAGCGCGGTGGCACCGGATTTCCTGCCGGCTTCGCGCTGGGCATCGTAGGCGGTGGCGCTGGCGCTGCCCGGGATGTTGTAGCGGCCGTCATTGCTGATGCGCGTCAGGTCCGGCGGAACTTCGAGCGGATTGCCGCGCTGGGCCGACTTGTAGTCGACGCCGGTGGGGCCGGCAAAGGGGGAGCAGGCGGCCAGGGTGGCAGCAGCCAGGGTTAGCACGGACAGTTTCTGCAAATTCTTCACAGAGGATTTCCTTTGGTGCAGGAGTAAGAATCGGATGCGGATCAGAGCAGGCCGGCGGCCTTGAGTGCGGACTCGACCACGGCGTGGTTGCCCGGAGACAGCGGCGTGAGCGGCAGGCGCAGCGTGCCGCCGCACAGGCCCAGGCGTTCCGCGGCCCACTTGACCGGGATCGGGTTGGCCTCGACAAACAGGTGCTTGTGCAGCGGCATCAGCTGGAACTGGATGCTCATGGCGGTTTCGCGATCGCCCGCGATCGCGGCGACGCACAACTCGTGCATCAGGCGCGGCGCCACGTTGGCGGTGACGCTGATGTTGCCCTGGCCACCACAGAGCATGAGGGCGACGGCGGTCGGGTCATCGCCCGAGTACACGCCGAAACCCTTGGGCAGGTCGCGGATCAGCCATTCGGCCTTGGCGATGTCGCCCGTGGCTTCCTTGATGCCGACGATGCCCGGCACTTCGGCCAGGCGCAGCACGGTGTCGTTCTCCATGTTGGCGACGGTGCGGCCGGGCACGTTGTACAGGATCATGGGCAGGTCGCCCACGGCCTCGGCAATGGCCTTGAAGTGCTGGTACTGGCCCTCCTGGGTGGGCTTGTTGTAGTAGGGCACGACCTGCAGCTGGCAGTCGGCGCCGACCTTCTTGGCCGCCTTGGCCAGCGTGATGGCTTCTGCCGTGGAGTTGGCGCCGCAGCCGGCCATTACCGGGATGCGGCCGGCAGCATGCTCGACGGTGACGCGGATGATCTCGACGTGCTCGTCAACGTTGACGGTGGGCGATTCGCCCGTGGTGCCGACCACGCCCAGGCAGTCCGTGCCCTGTTCGATGTGCCAGTCCACCAATTTGCGCAGGGCGGCGTAATCGACCTGGCCATCAGGCTGGAAGGGGGTGACGAGTGCAACAATGCTGCCGGAAAGGGGTTGCATGGGGAATTTCTCTCGATGAACGATAAGGCTGGCGCTGCCGGCCATGACTGCCGGCGACGCGACATCTGATTGTAATCAACAGATATTGCCACACAAACCGGCCTTCTGCCGATAGCCGCGGACAACAAATCCGTTACTTGGCGTATCGCGCAACAGCAGGCGAGCCTGTTGAGGCGATGAGGAGTTTGTCTGTTCCGTGATCGGCAGCCGGCTTGCAGCGGGCGGAACAGGCTCTCCTGGCTCCGGCATTACTGCCCCGGGGCCGGTCCGAAGCAGCTCCACACCAGGTTGCTCACATCCACCATGAAATCCGGCCGGGCATAGAGCAGGAACACCACGGCCAGCACCAGCAGGGCCAGCAGCCAGAGCAGGATACGTCCGGTGACCGACATGGCTGCCCTCACGCCGCCTGTGTCCGCAGCTGGCGCTGGATGGCGCTTTCGCGGATCGGCAGGTTGAGCACGGCGGCCAGCACGCCCAGCGCGATGGCGATGTACCAGACGATGTCGTAGCTGCCGGTGCTGTCATACAGCACGCCGCCCAGCCACACGCCCAGGAAGGAGCCGACCTGGTGGCTGAAGAAGACGAAACCGCCCAGCATGGACAGGTGGGCCACGCCGAAAATCTGCGCCACCATGGCGTTGGTGGGCGGCACGGTGGACAGCCACAGGAAGCCGATCACGGCCGAGAAGATGTAGACGCTGGTGGGCGTGAGCGGTGCCAGCAGGAAGATGCTGATGACCACCGAGCGCGAGATGTAGATTGCGGCCAGGATGTACTTCTTGGACAGCTTCTGCCCCAGCGCACCGGTCAGGTAGCTGCCGAACACGTTGAACAGGCCGATCAGCGCCAGCGAGTAGCTGGCCACTTCGGTTGGCATGCCGTAGTCGCGCAGGTAACTGGGCATGTGCACACCGATGAACACCACCTGGAAGCCGCAGACGAAGTAGCCGCCCATCAGCAGCAGGAAGCTGGGATAGCGCAGGGCTTCCTGCATGGCTTCGCCGATGGTCTGCTCGCGGCGGGGCGCGGCGCTACCGTGAAAGCCCGGCTCGCGCAGGCCCAATGCCAGCGGCACGATCAGCAGCGTGGCCAGGCTCAGCCACACCAGTGCCTGCTGCCAGCCCAAGGTGCTGATCATCCATCCCTCCAGCGGCAGCATCAGGAACTGGCCGAAGGAGCCGGCGGCAGCCGCAATGCCCATGGCCCAGGAGCGCTTCTCGGGGTCGATGTTGCGGCCGATCACGCCATAGATCACCGCGTAGGTAGTGCCCGCCTGTGCCAGGCCGATCAGCACGCCGCAGGTGAGCGCCAGCAGCGTGGGAGTGGGCGAATAAGCCATGCCGACCAGACCGAGCGCATAGAACAGCGCACATGCCACCAGCACCTTGAAGGCGCCGAAGCGGTCGGCCAGCATGCCGGCGAAGATGCCGGTAAAGCCCCAGGTCAGGTTCTGAATCGCCATGGCGAGCGAGAAATGCTCGCGCGTCCAGCCGTTGTCCGACGTCATGGGCTGCAGCCACAGGCCGAAGCCATGGCGCACGCCCATCGACAGCGTGACGATCAGCGCCCCGCACAGCAGGATCTGGAACAGGGGCAGGGGGCGGTGCTGGGCAGGGCTGGACATGGGAACTGCAAGAAAAAACCGGCACTTGCGGGCCGGGATGTAGATGGGTATGTCGATAGTAGCAGTATTGGCACAGGCGTGCAGATGCCTGAAGCGCGCCATGGACACAAGCGCCCCAAAGTGTTGCAAAGTCGGCGGAGTAGCCGGGAAACGCTGTAAGCAAAACCAGTGTTTTTCGCGTTCGTGGCCTAGAATCCAGCGCCATGGCCAGCAAAACACCCGATACCGCTTACTCCGAAGGTTCCATCCGCGTGCTCAAGGGGCTGGAGCCCGTCAAGCAGCGCCCCGGCATGTACACCCGCACCGACAACCCCCTGCATATCGTGCAGGAGGTGATCGACAACGCCGCCGACGAGGCGCTGGCGGGCTTCGGCAGGAAGATCAAGGTGGTGCTGCACGAGGACCAGTCCATCACCATCGAGGACGATGGCCGCGGCATTCCCTTCGGCATCCATCCGGAAGAGAACGCGCCAGTGCTGGAACTGGTGTTCAGCCGCCTGCATGCGGGCGGCAAGTTCGACAAGGGGCAGGGCGGGGCCTACAGCTTCTCGGGCGGCCTGCACGGCGTGGGGGTGAGCGTGACCAATGCGCTGTCCAGCCGCATGGAAGTGACCAGCTACCGCGAAGGCCAGGTGGCAACCATGGTGTTCTCGCATGGGGATGTGATCGAGCCGCTCAGCGTGCGCAGCGCCGTGGCCGGAGACCGCAAGCAGGGCACGACGGTGCGCGTCTGGCCCGAGCCGAAGTATTTTGAAAGCTCTGCGTTGCCCTGGGCCGAACTGGTGCACCTGCTGCGCAGCAAGGCGGTGCTGATGGCCGGCGTGAGCGTCTGGCTCAGCAACGAGAAGACGCGCGAGCAGCTGCAGTGGCAGTACAAGGGCGGCCTGCGCGACTACCTGATGCAGGAGCTGCCGGCCGACCCGATGTTTCCGTTGTTCGAAGGCGAGCAGTATGCGGACAACAGCGAACAGTTCTCCGATGGCGAAGGCGCGGCCTGGTGCGTGGCCTTTACCGAAGAAGGCACTCCGGTGCGCGAGAGCTATGTCAACCTGATTCCCACGCCGGCCGGCGGCACGCACGACAGCGGTCTGCGCGACGGCCTGTTCCAGGCGGTCAAGAGTTTCATCGATCTGCACGCGCTGCTGCCCAAGGGCGTCAAGCTGATGCCGGAGGACGTGTTTGCCCGTGCCAGCTTCGTGCTCTCGGCCAAGGTGCTCGATCCGCAGTTCCAGGGCCAGATCAAGGAAAAGCTGAACTCGCGCGATGCCGTCAAACTGGTGTCGGGCTTTGTGCGCCCTTCGCTGGAGCTGTGGCTGAATGAGCATGTGGACTACGGCCGCAAGCTGGCCGAGATCGTGATCAAGGCGGCGCAATCGCGCCAGCGCGCCGGCCAGAAGGTGGAAAAGCGCAAGGGCAGCGGCGTGGCCGTGTTGCCGGGCAAGCTGACCGATTGCGAGAGCCGCGACATCCGTGACAACGAGATGTTCCTGGTGGAAGGCGACAGCGCCGGCGGCAGCGCCAAGATGGGGCGCGACAAGGAAACCCAGGCCGTGCTGCCGCTGCGCGGCAAGGTGCTCAACACCTGGGAAGTGGAGCGCGACCGCCTGTTTGCCAATACCGAGATCCACGATATTTCCGTCGCCATCGGTGTCGATCCGCACGGGCCGGACGACAAGCCCGATCTGTCCAATCTGCGTTACGGCAAAGTGTGTATTTTGAGCGACGCCGATGTGGATGGTTCGCATATTCAGGTACTTTTGCTCACACTGTTTTTCCGCCATTTCCCTAAACTGATAGAGGCAGGCCATGTATATGTGGCCCGGCCGCCGCTGTTCCGGGTGGATGCACCCGCGCGCGGCAAGAAACCGGCCGCCAAACATTACGCGCTGGACGAGGCCGAATTGCAGGCCATCCTGGAAAAACTGCGCAAGGATGGCGTGGCGGAAGGCAAATGGACCATCTCCCGCTTCAAGGGGCTGGGAGAGATGACGGCCGAACAGCTCTGGGAAACCACGCTGAATCCGGATACGCGCAGGCTGTTACAGGTGCAGCTGGGAACTATGGACTGGCTGCAGACCCAAATCACCATGTCCAAACTCATGGGCAAGGGCGAGGCCGCGGCGCGCCGCGAGCTGATGGAACTGCATGGCGATGCCATGGAACTTGAACTGGATATCTGAATGAAGCAACTCCGCGGTGGTTTTCTCCTGCTGGCGCTGGCTGTGGGCAGCATGCTGCCCCTGGCCGCGCAGGCGGACGTGTGGGGCTATGTCGACGAGAACGGCATGACGCACTTCGCCGAGAAGAAGCTGGATGCGCGCTACCAGCTCTATTTCAAGACCGAGAGCTTCAAGTTCGATCCGCGCAAGGCGACGGTGATGGCCTCTTCCGGCCGCGGTGCCCGCAGCGCCGGTGCAGTTGGTCTGGTCTACAACCCCCGGGCGGATTCGGCGGCTGGCACCAAGGCACAGCGTCTGGTGGCGCTGATCAACCATTCGGGCGCCTACCGCAATGTGAGCAAGCACATGCAGCGCGAAGCGGCGCGCACGGGTGTGGATTTCGAGCTGATCAAGGCGGTGGCTGCGGCGGAGTCCGGTTTCAACAGCAGCGCGGTATCGAGCGCGGGCGCGGTGGGCCTGATGCAGATCATGCCGGCCACGGCGCGTGACATGGGCGTGCAGTCCGACGAGCGCTATACGGTGGAGCAGAAGCTGACCGATCCGTCCCTGAACGTCAAGCTGGGCACACGCTACCTGAAGTTCCTGATGAACAAATTCCCGGGCCGCCTGGATCTGGCGGTGGCTGCCTATAACGCCGGCCACGGAGCGGTGCAGCGTGCCGGCTACGCCGTGCCGCGCTATACCGAAACGCAGAATTACGTGCGCACGGTGCTGGCCATCTACCAGACGCTGAAGCCGGGTGCGGCCGGTGCCACGGCCTATGCGGGTGTCACGCCGATTCCGCTGGCGCGCAATCCGAAGAGCAATGGCCGCGTCAGCATGACGCTGGCGGGCTCCAGGGCCAAGACGCCGCCGGCGGTGCCGAACCCGGTGGTGCTGACTTCGCACCAGACGCCGCAGACCGTGGCGCTTGCCAAGGATGTGGCCGACAAGGCCGAGGCGCCGAGCGCCATGGATACGGTGGCCAGCAAGGTGACCGTGGCCGAGGCGGCACCGGTACCGGCGAACATCGTGGGCGACGATGTGGTGATCAAGGATCCCACCGACCTCACGCCGCCAATTCACTGAAAGCACCGAGCCGGACGCCCGTTGCCAGAAGCGACGGGCTTTTTTTCGGGCTGATCCTTGCTCGCGCCGCCCTTGTTTGCCGACGCGCAGCTGCTGGCAAAATGGATGCCATACACCAGCGCGGAACACAGGGGCCACAGCTTCCGTTTTCGCGCCCAGACTATTGCTGACCCTGCATGACCATCCCCGACGATCTTCCGCTGCCCGAATCCGCGCCTGCGCTGCCGCAGGACGACAACCCCAACCTCGCCGAATATGCCCAGCGCGCCTATCTCGAATACGCGCTGAGCGTGGTCAAGGGCCGTGCGCTGCCCGATGTGTGCGATGGCCAGAAGCCGGTGCAGCGCCGCATCCTGTATGCCATGGACCGCATGGGACTGTCCTTTGGCGGCAGCAATGGCGCCGCCGGGGCCAAGCCGGTCAAGAGCGCGCGCGTGGTGGGCGATGTGCTGGGTCGCTTCCATCCGCACAGCGATCAGGCCGCCTACGACGCGCTGGTGCGCATGGCGCAGGATTTTTCGCAGCGCTATCCGCTGATCGACGGCCAGGGCAACTTCGGTTCGCGCGACGGCGATGGGGCTGCCGCCATGCGCTACACCGAGGCGCGTCTGTCGAAGATTGCCACGCTGCTGCTGGACGAGATCGACCAGGGCACGGTGGACTTTGTACCCAACTATGACGGATCCACGCAGGAGCCGGCGCAGTTGCCGGCGCGCCTGCCGTTTGCGCTGCTCAATGGCGCCAGCGGCATTGCCGTGGGCATGGCGACCGAAATTCCCAGCCACAACCTGCGCGAAGTGGCCGATGCCTGCGTGGCGCTGGTCAAGAACCCGAAGCTGCCGGAAGATGAGCTGCTCGCATTGCTGCCGGGACCGGATTTTCCGGGCGGCGGGCAGATCATCAGCAGCCCGTCGGATATTGCCGATGCCTACCGCAGCGGCCGGGGCAGTCTCAAGGTGCGCGCGCGCTGGACGATCGAGGATCTGGCACGCGGGCAGTGGCAGCTGGTGGTCAATGAATTGCCGCCCAACGTCAGCGCGCAGAAGGTGCTGGAAGAGATCGAGGAGCTGACCAATCCCAAAGTCAAGTCCGGCAAGAAGGCGTTGAGCCAGGACCAGTTGCAGCTCAAGGCCAGCGTGCTGGCAGTGCTCGATGGCGTGCGCGACGAATCGAGCAAGGAAGCGGCGGTGCGCCTGGTGTTCGAGCCCAAGAGCCGCACCGTGAGCCAGCAGGACCTGATCACCACGCTGCTGGCGCAGACCAGTCTGGAAACCACGGCACCGGTCAACCTGACTTCGGTCGGCATCGACGGCAAGCCGGTGCAGAAATCGCTGCGCGAGATGCTGGAAGAGTGGATCAGCTTCCGCCAGAACACCATCACGCGCCGCAGCCAGCATCGCCTGGGCAAGGTGCTGGACCGCATCCACATTCTCGAAGGCCGGCAGATCGTGCTGCTGAACATCGACGAGGTGATCCGCATCATCCGCGAGAGCGACGAGCCCAAGCCGGCGCTGATGGAGGCGTTCAAGCTGACCGATCGTCAGGCCGAGGACATCCTGGAAATCCGCTTGCGCCAGTTGGCGCGGCTGGAAGCGATCAGGATCGAGCAGGAACTCAAGGAGCTGCGGGCCGAGCAGGCCAGACTGGGAGACATTCTGGGCAGCCCGGCCAGCCTGCGCCGTCTGATGGTGAAGGAAATCGAGGCAGATGCGAAGAATTTCGGCGACGAACGTCGCACGCTGATCCAGCACGAGAAGCGCGTGGTGGCCGAGGTGCGCGTGGTGGACGAGCCGGTGACGGTGGTGATCAGCGAGAAGGGCTGGGTGCGCGCGCGCACCGGGCACGGCCATGAGCCGGGCAGCTTTGCCTTCAAGGCCGGCGACGGGCTTTATAGCACCTTCGAATGCCGCACGGTGGACCAGCTGATTGCCTTCGGCAGCAACGGGCGCGTGTACAGCGTGCCGGTGGCCAGCCTGCCGGGCGCGCGGGGCGATGGCCAGCCGGTGCAGACGCTGATCGAGTTGGAAAAGGGCACGCAACTGCTGCATTACTTTGCCGGGCCGCTGCAGGCGCAATTGCTGCTGAGCAGCAGCGGGGGCTATGGCTTTCTGGCGCAGGTGGAGCACATGCTGTCGCGCCAGCGCGGCGGCAAGGCCTTTATCGGCTGCAACGAGGGCGAGACTGTGTGTGCGCCCTCGCATGTGGCGGGCAGCAGCGGCAGCGTGGCGCTGCCGGAAGCGACGCACGTGGCCTGCGCCAGTGCGGGCGGCCGTCTGCTGACCTTTGCCCTGAGCGAGTTGCGCCAGATGCCCAAGGGCGGCCGCGGCCTGATGCTGATGGGGCTGGACGACAAGGACACGCTGGTGGGCGCTGCCGCCTACACGCGCAGCATCCGTGTGGAAGGCACTGGGCGTGGCGGCAAGGAGCGCGAGGAAGTGCTGGAAATCCGCTCGCTCAACAACGCCGCTGCCGCGCGCGGGCGCAAGGGCAAGGCGGCGAACTGGGGCTTCAAGCCGCAGCGCATTGCGCGGGTGGAGTGAGCGGCCATGAGCAGACCGGTCATCCTCACTCTCTCCGACATGCTGTTTACCCAGGGCTTTGGCACGCGCCGGGTCTGTGCCGGGCTGGTGCAGCAGGGGCTGGTGCAGCTGGAGGGCGCCACCATCACCGATGCCTTGCACGATGTGGAAGTGCGCGAAGGACTGCCTTTTGCCGTGCAGGGCCAGGCCTGGGAATACCATGCTCCGGCTTATGTGCTGCTGCACAAGCCGGCCGGCACCGAGTGCTCGCAGAAGCCCTCGGCCTGGCCCAGCATCTACACGCTGCTGCCGACACCGCTGCGCCAGCGCCCGCAGAAGGGCGCCGTGCAAGGTGTGCAGGCCATCGGCCGGCTGGATCAGGACACTACCGGCCTGCTGATCCTGACCGACGACGGCAAGCTGATCCACCGCATGGCATCGCCCAGGCACCACGTGCCGAAGGTCTACCAGGTGACGTGCAAACACCCCGTCGAGGCACGCCAGGTGCAGCGCCTGCTGGACGGCGTGGTGCTGGATGACGACCCGAGGCCGGTGAAGGCAGCGGCCTGCGAGCAGACTGGCGAGCACACGCTGGACCTGACCCTGACCGAAGGCAAGTACCACCAGGTCAAGCGCATGCTGGCGGCTGTCGGCAATCGCGTGGAAGGGCTGCACCGCAGCCGCATCGGCGCGCTGGAGCTGCCGCCCGATCTGGCGCCCGGGCAGTGGCGCTGGCTGGCTCCCGAACAGCTGGCTGCGCTGACGACCCGATAAACCCGACTGCGCCGATGCCGCCCGTCGAAAACGCTGCCGGCTGCCGCGCACTGTCACACTGACTTGCTACACTGCATGCCATGAAAATCATGCTGGATGCCTTCTGGCGCGCGGTGGCCTACTGCCTGCATCCGCGCGTTATCCTGCTCTCCCTGCTGCCGCTGCTGCTGATGGTGCTGGCGGGCCTGGCCTTTGCCCAGTGGGGCTGGTGGCCGGTGGTGGATGCGGTGCGTCTTTGGCTGGATGGCACGGCGGTACAGACCGTGATCGACCAGGGCTTCGACTGGCTGGGCGTGCCGCAATTCAAGTCGGTGGTGCCGGCGCTGGTGGTGGTGGTGCTGGTGACGCCGCTGATCGTGATCCTCTCGCTGCTGGCGGTGGCCACATTGATGACGCCGGCGCTGGTGAAGATGGTGGGGGCACGCCGCTTTCCCGATCTCGAGCGTCGCCACGGAGCCGGCTTTTTCGGCAGCCTGGGCTGGTCGCTCGGCCACACGCTGCTGGCGCTGATGCTGCTGATGGTGAGCATTCCACTCTGGTTTCTTCCTCCCCTGATGCTGGTGGTGCCGCCGCTGATCTGGGGCTGGCTGACCTATCGCGTGATGAGTTTCGACGCCTGGGCCGAGCACGCCAGCAGGCAGGAGCGCCGTGCCCTGATGCAGCGCCATCGACTGGAACTGCTGACCATGGGCATCGTCACCGGCCTGCTGGGCGCTGCGCCGAGCGTGGTGTGGGCTTCGGCGGCGGTGTTCATTGCCGCTTTCGTGGTGCTGATTCCGGCGGCAATCTGGATTTATGCGCTGGTGTTTGCCTTCTCTTCGCTCTGGTTCAGCCACTTCTGCCTGCAGGCCCTGCAGCAGTTGCGGCAGGAGCAGGAATCCGGCTACCGCGGCTCGACTGGCGTGCAGACCACGCTGGATGTACAGGCACGCGAAGTCGGGCGTGCGTCCGCCACCGGCGCCGGAGAGTCCGCGGCCCTGCCGCCTGCTGCCGTGCCAGGCCCTACTGACACTGCCAACAGGGAGGTTTCGTGAATTCCCCGACCCCGCTTGATCCGTCCGGCATCGTGCTGCCGTCCCCGCCCCCGCATGTCACGCTGCCACGCTTCGGTCTGCTGCTGGTGGGTGATGAACTGCTGTCCGGCCGCCGCTCCGACCAGCATCTGCCCAAGACCATCGAGTTGCTGGCCGCGCGCGGGCTGACGCTGTCCTATGTGCACATGGTGGGGGATGCGCGGGCCGATATCGCTGCGCAGTTGCGCCAGGTGCTGGCGAGTGGTGACGTGGTGTTCTCCTGTGGCGGCATTGGCGCCACACCCGATGACCAGACGCGCCAGGCCGCAGCCGAAGCGCTGGGGGTGCCACTGGTCCTGCAGCCGCAGGCGAAAGTGCTGATCGACCAGCGTTTTGCCGAGCTGGCGGAGCAAAAGGGCATCTCTTTCGAGCCCGAAAGCGCAGACCACCAGCAGCGCCTGCAGATGGGGGTATTTCCGCAGGGGGCGCAGATCGTGCCCAATCCCTACAACCGGATTCCGGGCTTTTCGGTCGGGCATGTGCATTTCTTCCCCGGCTTTCCTGCCATGGCCTGGCCCATGATGGAGTGGGTGCTCGATACCTATTACGCGTTCTGGTTCGACCAGCGTGCCTGGGCCGAAAATGCGGTGGTGGTCAAGAACGCCTCGGAAGCCATGCTGACGCCGATGATGGAAGCGCTGGAGGCGCGTTATCCCGGCATCAGGGTGTTCAGCCTGCCCACGCTGCAGCACCCCGTGCATGGTCCCCATATCGATCTGGGGGTGAAAGGCGATCCGGCACAGGTGACGCAGGCCTTTGCCGAAATGATGGCGGGCTTGCGCAGCCTGGGTTGCGAACTCGGGCCGGTGCAGCATCCCGCAGCGCTGTAGGCACGGCTGGCGCCGGCATGGGGCAGCGTCCGACAAACTGTGCACCGATTGGGTGCATCTCCTTGGTTGCGCAAATGCACCAATTTGGTGCGATGTCCTCCATTCGACCGAAGCACGCGGCGGTTGCCCGCAATGCCGCCCGCGGCGCTCCGGGAAATTTTCTCGCGCCAGCGGCATTTCGCCCGGCCAAAGCATGCTCCGAAGGTGCACAATCACAGGCGAAACCTTTCTGTCACAGGAGCCGGGCTCGGTGGACAGGCACTGTTTCTGTTGGTCTTGAAAGTTGGCACGCTTCCTGCTTGTATTGCTGTCAGACCCGGGAAGGTCGCCTGTATGCCAGACCGGATGACAACCTATACGTAACCTCTTGAGGAGAAACAGCATGGCAAAGAACGTCGCTGATGTGATGAAAATGGTCGAAGAAAACGAAGTCAAGTTCGTCGACTTCCGTTTCACCGATACGCGTGGCAAGGAACAGCACGTGACCGTGCCGATCTCCCACTTTGACGAAGAAAAATTCAACGAGGGCCATGCCTTCGACGGTTCTTCCGTGGCCGGCTGGAAAGGCATCGAGGCGTCGGACATGCTGCTGATGCCCGATCCCAACACCGCCAACATCGACCCCTTCTTCGAAGAAACCACGCTGATTCTGAGCTGCGACGTGCTGGAACCGGGTGACGGCAAGGCCTATGACCGCGATCCGCGTTCCATCGCCAAGCGCGCCGAAGCCTACCTGAAGGCCTCCGGCCTGGGCGACACCGCCTACTTCGGTCCCGAACCCGAGTTCTTCATTTTCGACAACGTGCGCTGGAGCACCGAGCCGGGCAACACGTTCTACACCATCGACGAATACGAAGCGCCCTGGAACAGCGGCCGCCAGTTCGATGGTGGCAACAAGGGCCACCGTCCCACCACCAAGGGGGGCTACTTCCCCGTGCCCCCGGTCGACAGCACGCAGGACATGCGCGCCGAAATGGTGCTGATCCTCGAATCGCTGGGCATCCCGGTCGAGGTGTTCCACCACGAAGTGGCCGGTGCTGGCCAGAACGAGATCGGCACCAAGTTCAGCACGCTGGTGGAGCGCGCCGACTGGACGCAGCTGCAGAAGTACGTGATCTGGAACGTGGCCAACGCCTATGGCAAGACCGCCACCTTCATGCCCAAGCCCTACCACGGTGACAACGGCTCCGGCATGCACGTGCACCAGTCCGTGTGGAAGGACGGCAAGAACCTGTTCGCCGGCAACGGCTATGCCGGCCTCTCCGATTTCGCCCTGTACTACATCGGCGGCATCATCAAGCACGCCCGTGCCCTGAACGCCATCACCAACCCCGGCACCAACAGCTACAAGCGCCTGGTGCCGCACTTCGAGGCGCCGGTGAAGCTGGCCTATTCCAGCCGCAACCGTTCCGCTTCCATCCGCATCCCGCACGTGGCCAGCGACAAGGCACGCCGCGTCGAGGCCCGCTTCCCGGATCCGCTGATGAACCCCTACCTGGGCTTTGCGGCCCTGCTGATGGCCGGTCTGGACGGCGTGGAGAACAAGATCCATCCGGGCGAAGCCGCCACCAAGGACCTGTACCACCTGCCGCCGGAAGAGGACAAGCTGATCCCGACCGTGTGCCACAGCCTGGACCAGGCGCTGGAAGAGCTGGACAAGGACCGTGCCTTCCTGACCAAGGGCGGCGTGTTCTCCGACAGCATGCTCGATGCCTACATCGACCTGAAGATGACCGAAGTGAACCGTGTGCGCATCCAGGTGAACCCGGTGGAATTCGACATGTACTATTCGCTGTGATGCAGTGATGACCCCAGGAAAAGGCGGCTTCGGCCGCTTTTTTCATGGCGGGGGCGTTACCATGTCTTCACGAAATTTTCATCGAGTTGCGATATAGTATTTTGGTTTTAGTGAATGTTGCTGCTCCGCCTTGCATGGGCGGGCAGGGATGATGATGTTCTGTGCCATGGTCCGCCTGCGTTTTTTCCACCTGTTGTCGTCTGCTGCTTCTGCTGCCGTGTTTCTCCTGGCGGGCATGGTGGCTGCGTCTGCACAGGCTTCGGGCAGCGTCTATCGCTGCGGCAATGAATACACCAACCAGCCCAGCAGCATCCAGCGTGGCGGCTGTGTGCTGGTAACGGGCGGTGCGGTGACGGTGGTGCGCAATGCCGGCCGCGGAGGCGGGCAGCCGGTGGCAGTCGCCAGGGCCGCAGCGCCGCGTCGGCCGGCTGCCAATGTACAGGCAGTGAGCCTGCCGGCCTCGCGTCATGTGGTGGCCAGTTCGGTGCAGCGCGCCCGTGATGGCGGTGCGCGCAGCATCCTGCAGGCCGAGCTGAACAAGGCCATGCAGCGCCTGGGCGAGTTGCGCCGCGAATACAACAATGGCGAGCCGGAGCGTCTGGGCAGCGAGGCGAAAAACTACCAGAAATACCTCGACCGCGTGTCCGGCCTGCGTGCCGGCATCCAGCGGGCGGAGAGCGATATTGCCGGCCTGCAGCGCGAACTGGGCCGAGCGGGCAGTTGATCCGAGATCGTCGTGCGCTAGCATGGCAGCATCATGAGCCCCTCCGAATCGCCCACTGCTGCAGCGCCTACGCACCCTGACTCCGCGTTTGCGGCCTTCGACCGGCTGGCCACGCTGATTGCCGTAGTCGGTCAGGATGCGCGCATCCGCTTTGCAAACACGGCACTGGAAAACGCCTGGGGCCTGTCGCGCCAGCTGCTGCACGGCCTGGCGCTGGATCGCAGCATGGCTGATCCGGCCGCGTTTGCGCGGGCGGTGCGCGATGCGGGCAGCGGCGCCTTTTCTGCATTGCGCTATGACAGCCAGTTGCTGCGCCCGGGACAGGAGCCCTTGCCCGTGCATGTGGTGGTGGAACAAGGGGAGCAGCCGGACCAGGTGGTGATCGAGATGCTGCCGCTGGACACGCAGGCACGCCACGAACGGGAAGACCGTCTGCTGGCAGAGGCGCAGGCGCACAAGGAGCTGGTGCGCAACCTCGCGCACGAGATCAAGAATCCGCTCGGCGGGCTGCGCGGGGCCGCGCAGCTGCTCGAAATGGAGCTGGAGGATGCGGCGCTCAAGGAGTACACGCAGGTGATCGTGCGCGAAGCCGACCGCCTGCAGGCGCTGGTGGACCGCATGCTGGCGCCGCATCGCAGCGCCCCCAAGCGCGAGTCGGTGAATATCCACGAGATCTGCGAGCATGTGCAGCGGCTGGTGCTGGCGGAGTTTCCGTCCGGGCTGACGGTGGTGCGCGACTATGACGCGTCGATTCCGGAGTTTCAGGGAGACCGCGAGCGATTGATCCAGGCAGTGCTGAACATCGTGCGCAATGCCGCACAGGCGCTGCGGCCGCAGATGCAGGAGGGCACGGCCTGCATTACCCTGCGCACGCGGGTGGTGCGACAGATCACGCTGGGCAGGCAGCGGCACAAACTGGCACTGGAATTGCTTGTGATCGATAACGGTCCGGGCATCGCGCCCGGGCTGCTGGAACAGGTGTTCTATCCGCTGGTAACCGGCAAGGCCGAGGGGACCGGTTTGGGGCTGACCCTGGCCCAGTCGTTCGTGCAGCAGCACCATGGCCTGATTGAATGCGAAAGTGCGCCGGGACACACCGTGTTCCGCGTGACGATTCCTCTGGTCTGATCGCGCTGGTGCACGGGTGGTCGCTAGCATGCACCAAAAAGGTGCATACTGGCATTCCCAACAAGGTGCACGCCATGAAATCAGTCTGGATTGTTGACGACGACGCTTCCATCCGCTTCGTGCTGGAGCGGGCGCTGCAGCGCGCGCAGCTGCCTTCCACCGCTTTCGAGAGTCCGAGCCAGGTGCTGGCGGCGCTGGAAGACCCGGCCACCCATGGCGTGCCGGAGGTGCTGGTGAGCGACATCCGCATGCCGGATGCAGCCGGACTATCGGGGCTGGATCTGCTGGCGCGGGTGCATGCGGCATATCCGCAGTTGCCGGTGATCGTGATGACGGCGTTTTCCGATCTGGACAGTGCGGTGTCGGCGTTCCAGGGCGGGGCCTACGAGTATCTGCCCAAGCCGTTCGATGTGCAGCGCGCGGTGGAACTGGTGCGGCGTGCGGTGGAGCAGAGAAGGGGGGCTGCGGAGCCCGAGCGCTCCGGTGAGCAGCCCGAGCTGGCGCAGGAAATGCTGGGGCAGGCGCCGGCGATGCAGGAAGTATTTCGCGCCATCGGCCGGCTGGCGCACAGTGCGGCGACGGTGCTGATCACGGGGGAAAGCGGTACCGGCAAGGAACTGGTGGCGCGCGCCCTGCACCGCCATTCGCCACGGGCAGACGGGCCGTTCGTGGCCATCAATACGGCGGCCATTCCCAGGGACTTGCTCGAGAGCGAGCTGTTTGGCCATGAGCGTGGCGCGTTTACCGGGGCGCAGGCGCAGCGGCGCGGGCGCTTCGAGCAGGCGGAGGGTGGCACGCTGTTCCTGGACGAGATCGGCGACATGCCGTTCGAACTGCAGACGCGGCTGTTGCGGGTGCTGAGCGACGGGCAGTTTTTCCGTGTGGGCGGGCAGCAGGCGGTGAAGGCGCGGGTGCGCATCATTGCGGCCACGCACCAGGATCTGGAGGAACGGGTGCGCGAGGGCGTGTTCCGCGAGGATTTGTTCCACCGCCTGAATGTGATCCGGCTGCGGCTGCCGGCGCTGCGCGAGCGGCGCGAGGATATCGGCATGCTGGCGCGGCATTTTCTGCAGCGCAGCGCGCAGCAGCTGGGCATGGAGCCGAAGCGGCTGGGCGTGGAGGCGGGGCGCCAACTGGCGGCGTTCGACTTTCCGGGGAACGTGCGGCAGCTGGAGAATATCTGCCACTGGCTGACGGTGATGGCGCCTTCGCAGGTGGTGGAGGTGGCGGATTTGCCGGAGGAGGTGCGCGAGGCCGTGCGGGAGGTGGCGGGTGCGGCAGCCGGGGGCTCCGAGGAGACCTTGGCTGATGAAGTGCTCGTCCAGAGTGTTGGGGAAGGCGGGCTGGACATTGCTCCCCCCTGGCAGGAGGGCCTGCGCCAGCATGCGCTGGAGTTGCTGATGACGGGCCATGGCGGCGTGTGGGACACGCTGATGGCGGAGTGCGAGCGGGCGCTGATTCTGGCGGCGATGGAGTGGACCGGGCAGCGCCGCATCGAGGCGGCGCAGCGCCTGGGCATCGGGCGCAACACCATCAGCCGCAAGATGAACGAGCTGGGTCTGGACTGAGCAGGAGGCCGGGATGTTTGAACTATCTGTACCGTGGTGGGAACTGGTGCTGCGGGTCACCGTGGTGTATGCCTTCCTGATCCTCTTGTTGCGGGTGACGGGCAAGCGGCAGATCGGGCAGTTGTCGCCAATGGATTTGGTGCTGTTGCTGGTGTTGTCCAATGCAGTGCAGAACGCGATGAATGCGGGGGACAACTCCCTGGTGGGCGGCTTGATCTCCGCGGTGGTGCTGGTGTTGCTGAACTGGCTGCTGAACTTTGCCACCTTCCGCAACAAGCGGCTGGCCACCCTGGTGGAAGGGCGGGCACAGTTGCTGATCCACAACGGCGTGGTATATGAAGAGGTGCTGGAAGCGGTGCAGATCACGCGGCATGAACTGAATGCTGCCTTGCGCGGAGGCGGCTATCTGTCGGTGGAGGATGTGCATACGGCGGTGCTGGAGACGAATGGCACCATCAGCTTTACGCCGCGGATTGGGGGCGGGCAGGGCGACGGCAACGGCGGTACGAGTCGTTCTGCTTCTGCGGCGAATTGATTGCGCACAGGCAATGGTGGCGTGCGCAGCCATTGCGACCTACCGGCTTCCAGGCTGCCACGACGCGGGACGCGCTTTGATAAACAAGCTCAGCGGCCGAGCTTCAGCCATCCGGCGGTGGCCAGTCCCAGCAAGGTCATCACCAATGATCCACCCAGGTGCAGGGTGATGGCGCCCGCTGCCATCATGGTTCTGCCTTGCTGCAATAGTGCAACCACTTCGGCCGAAAAGGTGGAAAAGGTCGTCAACCCCCCCAGAAAACCGGTGATGACCAGCAGGCGCCACGCAACTGGCAATTCGGGGTATTGCGCAAACCAGGCGATGGCCAGCCCGACCAGGTAGCCGCCTACGAGGTTGGCAAGCAAGGTACCTAGGGGAATGGCAGGGAACAGAGTATTGAGTCCCAAGCCCAGCAGCCAGCGCAGGATGGCTCCGATGGAGGCGCCCAGGCTGATCGCGAGGAGTGACTGAAGGAGGGCAGGCATAGGCGGAGGGGTGTCGATGATTGAATTGTAGGGAGGTGTACAGCCTCGAGGATGGGGAGCTTGCCAAACCTCAAGCGCGGAAAACTTCACGCAATTGTTAAGCATCATTAAGCTTTGGGGTGCGACGAAAGAAGAACCGCCTCGACAATGCCCAAGGTTTTTCACGGTTTGAGCAATTTGAGTCAGGATAGGCAGTCCCCAGGTGAAAGTTTTTCGGACGTTCATGCGGCTCGCTCGGACGGCCTTGTCAACCTTGTCGGGCCTTGTCGACCTTACACCGTACAATGCAACGAAGCCATTACAGTTGTTGGCAAAGGTATAGAAACGGCATGTCCTCTTCGCAACCCTCCACGCTGATCGACGGTATCGCCCTGCTCACCCGCCTGCAGGGCGACCCGCTTTCCGCCAACGCCCTCTCCGCGCAAACTCTGCGCAACGCCGAGGGCCGCCCCGACCTGCAAAGCCTGCGCGAGGTCCTGCTCAGCCACGGCTACGACAACCAGCTCAGCCAGCGCCCGCTCGACCAGGTCCCGGCACTGGCCGTCCCCGTCCTCCTGCTCACGCAGGACGGCGGCGCCGTCGTCGCCACCGACATCAGCGGCCACGGCGCAGACCGTCGCTACACCCTCATGCGCGAAGACGGCGGCACCGACCTGGTCGGCCAGGCCGAAATGGCCGAGCGTTACCTGGGCTACTGCTGGTTCGTCAAGCGCAAGCCCGAGCAGGACAACCGCTCCGAGTTGCCCGAATACACCATGGGCAAGGCCTGGTTCTGGAAAGTCATCTGGCGCTTCAAGTCCTACTACATGCAGGTGGTGCTGGCCACCGTGCTGGTCAACTTCCTGGCGCTGGTCGGTTCGCTCTACGTGATGAACGTGTACGACCGCGTCATCCCCAACAGCGCCTACGAAACCCTCTGGGTGCTCAGCATCGGGGTGCTGGTGGCCAACCTGTTCGAGTTCATCGCGCGCAACATTCGCGCCCGCCTGACCGACATCGCCGGCAAGAAGGCCGACCTGATCATCAGCTCGGCCCTGTTCCGCCGCGTCATGGCGATCGACCTGTCGCAAAAGCCGGTCTCCTCCGGCTCCTACGCCAACAACCTGCGCGATTTCGAGTCCGTGCGCGATTTCATGACCAGCGCCAGCCTGCTGGCCCTGGTCGATCTGCCGTTCGTGCTGCTGTTCGTGTTCGTCATGTTCCTGATCGCCGGCCCGCTCGCCATCGTGCCGCTGCTCACCATCCCCATCGTGGCGCTGGCCGGCCTGGCGGTGCAGAAGCCGCTGGCCGAATCCATCAACGCCTCCATGCGCGAAGGCTCGCAGCGCCAGGGTCTGGCGGTCGAGGCCATCGAGGGCATCGAGACCCTCAAGGCCAACAACGCCACCAACTGGGCACAGCAGCGCTGGGAACGCTTTACCGCCTCCACCGCAGCAGCCGGCCTGCGCCAGAAAGACCTCTCCAATCTGGTGATGAACTTCGCCATGCTGGTGCAGCAGGCCAATACCGTATTCCTGGTGGTCTACGGCACCTACCTGATCCACCACGACAACCCCGCCAGCCGCATCACCATGGGCGCGCTCATTGCCTGCGTGATCCTGTCCGGCCGTGCGCTCTCGCCGCTGTCGCAGGTAGCCAGCCTGATGATCCGTTTCCAGCAGGCGCGCACCGCGCTGCAGGGCCTCAACAGCGTGGTCGACCGCAAGACCGAGCGTGACCCCAACCGCAGCTACATCAGCCCCACCCACATCGAGGGCAAGCTCGCCTTCGACAACGTCAACTACCACTATGGCGAGAAAGGCCCGCTGGTGTGCAAGGAGATGCGCTTCACCATCCAGCCCGGCGAGCGCGTCGGCGTACTGGGACGCATCGGCAGCGGCAAGTCCACCATGCTGCGTCTGGCCGCCGGCCTGTACGAGCCGCAGCAGGGCAACGTGCTGCTCGACGGCATGGACATGCGCCAGCTCGACCCGAGCGACCTGCGCTCGCACGTCAGCCTGCTCGGCCAGCACCCGCGCCTGTTCCTGGGCACGCTGCGCGAAAACCTCGAAATGGGCCGCATGGACCGCCTCAGCACCGACGAGGAACTGATCGCCGCACTGCGCCGCTTCGGTCTGGACCGCATCATCCAGGCCCATCCGCAGGGCCTGAACATGCCGCTGGGTGAAGACGGCGCAGGCCTCTCCGGCGGCCAGCGCCAGCTGGTCGGCCTGTCGCGCCTGACGCTGCGCGACCCGCGCATCGTGCTGCTCGACGAGCCCACCAGCGGCCTCGACCAGATGACCGAAATGCACGCCCTGCGTGCCATGGCCGACTGGGCGCGCGAGGGCAAGCGCACCCTGGTGGTGGTTACGCATCGCCCGCAGGTGCTCAACATCGTCGACCGCATCCTGGTCGTGGAGGGCGGGCAGATCGTCATGGACGGCCCGCGCGATGCCGTGCTGCAGCGCCTGGCCGCCAACGAGCGTGCGGCGCATCAGGCCCAGGCGGGGCATGTTGCCGTTGCTCCAGGCGCGCCTGCAGCCCCGGGTGCAGGCTCCGTCGCCGCCGGCACCGCTCCGGCTGCCGCTCCCGGTCAGCCCGCGCAGGCCCGTCCCGCTGCTGTCGTCCAGCCGGCCACCACGCGTGTCGTCGTGCGACCCCAGGCAGCACCCGCAGGCGAGCCCCAGCAACAAGGCCTCCGCACCCAGGTCGTGCGCGTAGCCAATCCGCAACAATCAGGCCAGGTTGACCTGCAGGTGGAAGCAACACCCGCTACCATCGCGCCAACGAAGGACGCAGGAAAGTAAGCATGTTCGGCAAGAAATCAACACGGGAGTCTGCATCTTCCCGCCCCGCAGGGGAGGCGGTCGACAAGCGCGACCTGCCCCTGCTCAATGACCTGCAGGCAGCCATGCAGCACGAGCGCCACCGCGGCATGTTCTGGACGGTGGGTCTGCTGGCAGCGTTTCTGCTCACCTTCCTGGTCTGGGCCTACTTCAGCAACGTCGAGGAAGTCGCACGCGGTCAGGGCAGTGTGATCCCCAGCAGCAAGGAACAGATCATCCAGAGCCTGGATCCCGGCGTGCTGGCCGAAATGCTGGTGCGTGAAGGCCAGGTCGTCGAAAAGGACCAAGTGCTGCTGCGCCTGGATGACACCCGCAGCACCGCCATCTTCAAGGAAGCGGAGAACAAGGTCCAGGCCCTGGAAGCCACGGCTTCCCGCCTGCGCTCCGAGGCTTATGGCGTCCCGCTGCAGTTCAAACCCGACCTGAGCCCCGAGCTGGTACAGCGCGAAACTGCTGCCTACTATTCGCGCCTGCGCGCCATGCAGCAAAGCGTGCGCGGCCTGCAGCAGAGCAAGGCGCTGCTCGACCGCGAAATCGCCATCACCGCCCCCATGGCCGGCAAGGGCGTGGTATCGGAGGTGGAGCTGCTGCGCATGCGCCGCCAGGCCAGCGA
This sequence comes from Brachymonas denitrificans, assembly GCF_907163135.1. Taxonomy (NCBI): domain Bacteria; kingdom Pseudomonadati; phylum Pseudomonadota; class Betaproteobacteria; order Burkholderiales; family Comamonadaceae; genus Allobrachymonas; species Allobrachymonas denitrificans. The sequence goes on from NZ_CAJQUA010000001.1 coordinate 228,573, forward strand.
ACTCTCGCTGCAAATCACCGAGCGCCGCAACAAGTTCCGCGCCGACGCCAATACCGAGCTGGTCAAGGTCGAAGCCGAACTGGCGCAAAGCACCGAGAACATGGCGGCGCGTGCCGACCCGATGAAGCGCGCTTCCATCAAGGCTCCGCTGCGCGGCATCGTCAAGAACATCAAGATCAACACCGTGGGTGGCGTGATCAGTGCCGGCCAGGACATCATGGAAATCGTGCCGCTGGAAGGGCCGCTGCTGGTCGAGGCCTATATCCGTCCGCAGGACGTGGCCTTCATCCGCCCGGAGGCGCCCGCCGTGGTCAAGCTCACCGCCTACGATTACGCCATCTACGGCGGCCTGGACGGCAAGGTCACCCACATCAGCCCCGACACGCTGCAGGACAACCGCCGTCCGAGCGAACTCAAGCTCAATCCGGACGAATCCTACTATCGCGTCATCGTGCGTACCGACAACAATACGCTCAAGGACAAGAACGGCAAGGACATGCCCATCATCCCGGGCATGATCGCCAGCGTCGATATCAAGACCGGCGAAAAAACCGTATTCCAGTATCTCATCAAGCCCATCACGCGCCTGAAGCAGGCCCTGCGTGAGCGCTGACCAGAAAACACGATTGCAGGGAGGAGCGGGCACTGCCCGCCATAATCACAGCATGGCGCAACAGAAACATCCACCCCATTCCTCCGCGCGACCCGGCGCCCGGCGCACCGCGGCGGTCCTGCTGGGCCTGGCGGGCCTGTTGCCGGCACCGTTTGCGCTGGCCCCTGTGCATGCGGCCAGCCTGGCTGCCCTGATCCACGAGTCGGCCCAGGAAGACCCGAGCGTGCTCGAGGCGCGCGCCCGCCAGGAGCAGGCCACCATGCAGACGCAGGTCTCTCGCAGCGGCCACTGGCCGGTGCTGGGCGTGCAGGCACAGCAGGAGTTCGACCAGAAGTACAAGGATCTGACCAATCCGGATCCGGTTGCGCTGACCGGCAAGCTCAACCTGTTCTCTGCCGGCGCCATTTCCTCGCGCGTGGAGCGCGACAAGTTCCGCGAGGAGTTCTACGGCAACAAGACCCTGGAAGCGCAGGAGAACCTCGCCATCAATATGGCGCAGCTCTACCTGAGCGCGTTGCGCCATGCCGAACTGCTGCAGACCGAGCAGCAGAACCTGCAGCGCCATGACAAGATCATCGGCGACCTCAACACCATCGTGCGCCATGACCCGGGCCGCAATTACGAGCTGGTGCAGGCACAGTCGCGCGCCCTGCAGGTGCGCATGCGCATGGTGCAATACGAGAAGGCGATGCGCCTGGCTCTGAGCAAGCTGGCGCGCTACACCACGCAGAAGGTTACCCTGGCCGACCCGTTCAACGGGACCGAATGGCGCAAGCATTACCAGGGCGGCAAGGACACGGCGTCGCATCCCAGCGTGCAGGCGCAGATGAACGAGATGAAGGCCACGCGTTCCGAACTGGACAACCTGCGCCGTTCGCGCTGGCCCAGCGTCGATCTGGTGGTGGCGGCAGGCAAGGAGCATCGCAGCACGCGCGTGGTGCTGAACTGGAACTTCCTCGATCGTGGCGCCTTCTACAGCCAGCAGGGCGCCGCCAAGCAACTGGCGGCCGCCGAAAGCCGCGTGCAGTTGCTCGAACGCGAAATCAGCGAGCGCAGCCAGACCGCGCAAGCGGATATGGCGCAAAGCCAGCTGCAGGCCGCGGCGGCCCAGGCGCAGATCGGCGCCTCCCGCCAGGTCGTTGATCTGTATGAAATGCAGTTCCGCATCGCCCGCCGCAGCCTGCTCGACGTGCTCAACGCCTATGCCGAACTGGCCAACGTCGAAGTCTCCAAGGTGACGGCAGACAACGACTACCGCACTGCCGTAGCCAGCTACCTCGATGCCAATGCGGCCCTGGTGGACTGGGCCCGCCAGGCGGCCATCGGACAGGTGCCGCAGCAGCGCACCACCCGGTCGCTGGCCCCGGAAAAGCCGGCTCCCGCCATGGCGGTTCCGGTCACCGAGCCGGTGCCTGAGCCGCAGACCTCCGCAGAGGCACCCGTGGGCAGCGCGCCCATGCAGGAGGCGGTTCCCACGCCCGAGCCAGTAGCAGCTCCTGCCGCACCCGTGGTCACGGAGCAGACAGCCGCGTCCCAGCCGCTGGTAGCACCCGAAGCTGCGCCGGCTCCGGTGGTCACTCACGCCGAAGAGGTGCCCGCCCCGGCGGTCCCGGCTCCGACCTACCAGGAATCAGCCGACATGCAGATCGGCGTTTCGGCCTTTGCTCCTGCGCCGCGCGCAGACAAGGAAGACGCCCCGCGCGCTGTCTCGGCCAACGAACTGGCCGAACAGCAGGCCGCCGACGCTGCCGCCAGCGAACAGACAGCGCCGACCGGCGAGTTCAAGCCGATCCTGACGACGCAACCCCTAAGCGCCGAGTTCCGCGACACCCCCTGAGCGCTCAATCCGTAGGAGGCAGCCCGTCCCGCGCCTCCTGCGCACTGTCACGCTTGCGGCTGGCCAGCAGCAATGCAGCCTGGATCTGTTCGGCATCCAGCGCAAACGCCTTGCCGAATCCCGCATTGAAACTCGCCCGCACCGGCCGCAAGCGCCAGAACGCAAAATCCGCGAAATCGACATACAGCGCCGCCTTCGGTTGCCAGGCCACGAAGCGTTCCCGGAGGGCAGGGCGCTCGGCATCTCCCACCCGCTCGGCCAGGCAATCCATGCTCAGCCGGGCATAGGCCAGGGGATCGCCGCTCCCCGGCTCTCCCACCAGCAGGCAGCAGCGCCCGTCAGCCTCCAGCGCGCCAAAGTGCGCCGACAGCTGCGAAATCAGGATCAGCGGCACGCCCTCCGCATCCCGCCCCAGCGCCACCCGGCTCAACCCGGGCCAGCCACTGCCGGGCTGCAGCACTGCCAGATAACCATGGCGGGCCGGCCCAAGCACGCCGGCAGCAAGGGCCAGTGCGGCTTCATCGACCGGATTGAGCAGGTCTTCACGCGAACGGGTATTCATAGGGTTTGCTGGTGCATGTGATGTGCCGCGAAAAGTGCATAATCGATACCATATGCGCCGGCCGCGGAGCGCCGATGCAGTACAAGGAATCCAGTATATGGCGACGTCCAGAACGGTCAAGCAGTCAGACATTCCCGCAGACGCAGCAGCACCGGCCCCCGAGGCCGCCGAAGACAAGGTGCGCGTCATCAAGAAATACCCCAACCGGCGCCTGTACGACACCGCCAGCTCCAGCTATGTGACGCTGGCCGAGGTCAAGGCCCTCGTCATGGCGGTCGAGCCCTTCGTGGTGCGCGACGCCAAGACCAACGAGGACCTCACCCGCAGCATCCTGCTGCAGATCATCCTCGAGGAAGAGGCCGGCGGCAGCCCCATCTTCACCGAGCAGGTGCTCTCCAACATCATCCGCTACTACGGCCACACCTGGCAGGGTTTCTTCGGCGCCAACCTCGAAAGCAGCATCCAGGCCTTCGCCGACATGCAGAAGAAGGTGATGGAAATGACGCCCGGCCTCAACCCGGAAGCCTGGCCCAAGATGATGCAGATGCCCGGCCAGAAGATGGTGCAGGAGATGATGAACAACTACACCGAGCAGGGCAAGCACATGATGCAGCAGATGCAGGAGCAGCTGCAGCACCAGTACCAGGCCAATCTGCAGCAGTGGCTGTCGGCGTTCCAGCCAAAGCGTTGACGCCTCGTCTACGCGGCAGGCAGACAGTCCATTGATTGTTTTCAGCTGCCTGGCGCCGGTGTCCGGTAAGCTGCAAGGGAAGGGCGCTGGCCTGCAGCATGGGAAGACCGTTGCAGCAGATGCACGCTGCAATGCGGGCGGGCGCTGCCGGCAAACCCCGATCCCGTCGAAACTGCGACAATAGCGGCCATGACTGAAACCGCCGCCATTGCCCCCGCTTCCGCCACCCAGCAGCCACCGAAAATCGGCTTCGTCAGCCTGGGCTGCCCCAAGGCGTTGACCGATTCCGAACTGATCCTGACCCAGCTCTCCGCCGAGGGCTACACCACGTCCAAAACCTTCGCCGGCGCCGATCTGGTGATCGTCAACACCTGCGGCTTCATCGACGATGCCGTCAAGGAAAGCCTGGACACCATTGGCGAGGCGCTGGCCGACAACGGCAAGGTCATCGTCACCGGCTGCCTGGGTGCGCGCGCCGGGCATGAGAGCGACAACCTGGTCAGGGAAATCCATCCCAGCGTGCTCGCCGTCACCGGCCCGCACGCCACGCAGGAAGTGATGGATGCCGTGCACACTCACTGCCCCAAGCCCCACGATCCCTTCCTCGATCTGGTGCCCGGCGGTTTCGGCGTGGCCGGCCTCAAGCTCACTCCCAGGCACTATGCCTACCTGAAAATCAGCGAGGGCTGCAACCACCGCTGCACCTTCTGCATCATCCCGTCCATGCGCGGCGATCTGGTCAGCCGTCCGATCGGCGATGTGCTGAAGGAGGCGCAAGCCCTGTTCGAAGGCGGCGTCAAGGAACTGCTGGTCGTCAGCCAGGACACCTCTGCCTACGGCGTGGACGTCAAATACCGCACCGGCTTCTGGGACGGCAAGCCGATCAAAACGCGCACCTTCGAGCTGGTGCAGGCCTTGGGCGAACTGGCCAAGCAGCACGGCGCCTGGGTGCGCCTGCACTACGTCTATCCCTATCCCAGTGTGGATGAACTCATCCCGCTGATGGCCGAAGGCCTGGTGCTGCCCTACCTGGACGTGCCGTTCCAGCACAGCCACCCCGATGTGCTCAGGCGCATGAAGCGTCCTGCCAGCGGCGAGCGCAACCTGGAGCGCCTGCAGCGCTGGCGTGAACTGTGCCCGCAGCTGGTGATCCGCAGCACCTTCATCGCCGGCTTCCCCGGCGAGACGGAAGAAGAATTCCAGCACCTGCTCGACTTCGTGCAGGAAGCGCAGATCGACCGCGCCGGCTGCTTTGCCTACTCGCCGGTCGAGGGTGCCACTGCCAACGAACTGCCCGGTGCGCTGTCGGACGAGGTGCGTGAAGAGCGCCGCGCCCGTTTCATGGCCGTGGCCGAGCAGGTCTCCGTCAACAAGCTGCGCCAGCGCATTGGCAGCACCATGCAGGTGCTGGTCGACAGCGCGCCCAACCAGGGCAAGAAGGGCGCCATCGGCCGCAGCTACGCCGATGCCCCCGAAATCGACGGCCTGGTCAGGCTGCTGCCGCCGCAGAAGATCAGCAAGACCCTGAAAGTCGGCACCTTCACGCAGGCCCGTATCGTCGACACCGACGGCCACGATCTGGTGGCGCTTCCGGTCTGAACGAGGCGCTTGCGCAAAGGCAAATGCCTCGTTGACACGGACACCGGCCCAGGAGCGTCCGGATGGCTCCCCGAGACGCTTATTCCGGCGCCAGCACCCCCTTCACCCGGCGGCTCTGCTCCACCAGATCCGCCGCATCCTCGCGCAATGCACGGATGCGGTTTTCCAGCACGTTGTGCACCTCGTGCGTGGGGTGGGGCAGGCGCTCCCCCTCACGCTGCGCGGCTTCCGGTACAGGCGCCACACCGTCCGTAGCGCCGGCGGCGCCCAGCACTTCGGGCAGCTCCAGCACCCGCACCGGTGCACAGCTTTCCTCCGACACGCACAGAATCGTGCGCGCCTCCTCCACCAGTGCGTGGGTCAGCACCATCGATGCCTGCATCTGCTGCCGATAGTCCGCCTGCCGCTGCAGCCAGGGCTGGCGGCGCAGCAGCATGCGCAGCGCCGCCACATGCGAGGTCATCAGGTAGGTGCGCACCAGCAGCCGGTTGATCTCGCTGATGCCGCGCTGGCGCACGCGCGGCTCGTCGAGCATGCGCAGCAGGGCGGCGTTCACGCCGGCAATCTCGTTGAGAAACTGCTTGCGCGACAGCCGGTAGGCTTCATCCTGCGTCACGTCTCCCAGCAGCAGCGCATGGCTCTCGCGCAGATAGCGGCGCGCCCCGTCGAACAGGCGCTGCAGCAGCCCCGGCAGGGCCTGGCGCTCCCAGTTGGGGAACACATAGGCAAACACAGTCGCGATCAGCACCCCGAGCGCGGTATCCATCAGCCGCTCCATCACCAGACCGGGCCCGCCCTGGCTGGTCGTGAGGTGCAGCAGCACCAGCACCGTCAGCGTGGCGGCCGTGGCGGTATACACATAGCGCAGCTGCACAAAGGTGGATGACACCATCAGCGACAGATACAGCACCAGCAACAACGGCAGCGTACCCTGTACCAGCTGCAGCACCACCGCCGCCACGATGCAGCCCAGCACCGTTCCCAGCATCCGCTGGCGGCGCCGGTCGCGCGTCATGCTGTAGCTGGGTTTCATGATGATCACGATGGTCAGCATGATCCAGTAGGCATGCGCCTTGTAGGGCAGGGCCTGCACCAGCAGCAGCGCAGCCACCATCGCCAGGCTGATGCGCAGCGCATAGCGGAAAATCGGCGATTGCAGGTTCAGGTTGTGCTGCAGCAGCTTCCAGTCGATGCGCGGGCGCGACACGAACAGCGCCATGTCGATGGCCGGCAACCGCTCCGGCGAGCTGCGCGTGGCGGCATGCATCTGCCCGATGCGGGTGATGGTGTCCAGAATCTTGTAGTAGGTGGAGCGAAGCAGCAGGAACACATCGTCGGACACCGGCACGCTGTACTCTCCCTGCTCCATCAGGTGCAGCTCGAACGCAATCGCGCGCTGCTCGGCCACATAGGTCACCGGCGACTCCGACGGCAGCCCGCGCGTCACGGCAAAGGCCACGGCTTCCACATCGCGCGTGGCCTTGGCGATCAGGTCGCGCAGGAACAGCATGATGTCGCTCTGCCCGAAATGCTGGTGCAGCGCGCGGTAGTCGGTATGCGTGCTCAGCACTTGTTCGTACACGTCCAGCATGCCCAGGTGGATCTGGATCAGCCGCGCGTCCTGCGGCCCCTGCAGCGGCTGCAGCACCAGGTCGCGAGCGGCCTGCTGGCGATCGGCCAGAACCACCTGCTGCCGGATCAACCGGGTGAATTGCTGCTCGATGTCGGCATTGCGCTCGTAGAAGCCGCTCTTGATGTCGAAATAGCGCGCCAGCTCGAACAGGCATTCGGCCAGCACCTGCTGCTTCAGGCGATGGCGTTGCCACCAGGCCACACCCAGCGCATAGACGAAATAGCACAGCCCGCCCAGAAAGAAACTGGCACAGGTGGCCAGCGGGTCTGCCTTCTGCCCGATATGCTCCACCGACAGCGTCATCGCCAGCAGCATGGCAAACTGCACCGGCATGGCACGATTGCCGTACAGCAGCAAAAAGGCCGAGCCAAAGGTCAGCAGGACCATGCTCGCGGCCTGCAGGAGCGGCCATGGTGTGAGCATGCCTACCAGCAAGGCTGCCAGGGTGTTGAGCAGCAGCGAAACGCCCAGCTCGCGCCGCTTGTAGCGCAGGGGACCGAGCTGATCCACCAGTGCCAGAGCGGCCGCCCCGAAGGCTGCGGCCATGGCCCAGCCGGGCGGCAGCAGCGCCAGCGCCGCCAGCGCAATCAGCAGGATGCCGCTGCTGGTACGCAATCCGGTCGACAGATAGTGGCTGAACCAGAAAGTTCGCATGTCCAGCGCATACCGCATAGGCCCGGTCGTATCCGGTACCAGCAGGGAAAGAATGCGGTCGCGCAGCAGCATGGGTGGAAAACTCCTGTAATGGCGAGCCCAAAGAAAGAGGCAGCAGTCCCGGGTGGGATCTGCTGCCTGTGGATTGTGGCACGGGCTGCATGCAGCCCGCGCACGTGAGGTATCAACCCTTGATCAGACCATTCAGGCGTGCCGTGTGGATGGCCTGGGTGCGGCTCTTCACGCCCAGGCGGCGGAACAGACGCCACAGGTGCACTTTCACCGTGTGTTCGCTGATGCCCAGACGATCGGCAATGTCGCGGTTGCTCAAGCCCTGCTCCAGTGCCACCAGCAGCTGCGACTGGCGCTTCGACAGCTTGCTGTTGGCAAGCTCGGCCTCTTCACCCTCTGCCTCCGGCAGCATCAGGGAGCGCAGCGCGGAGAACAGGGCGGGCGTGGGCGTCTGCTTGGACAGGTAGCCATCGGCCCCGGCTTCCAGGCACAGCGGCTCGTTCTCTTCACCGCTCTGGTCGGAAATGGCGACCAGTTGCGATTCGGGGTAGGCGCGCTTGACTTCGCGGATGCCGGAGTGGCCCAGCGTATCGCTCAGCGTGAGGTCGAGGAAAACGGTGGCCGGCTGGCCATGCGACTTGACGGCCTGGGGCAGGTCGCCAATGCGGTCGAGCTCCACGACTTCTTCGCCCGGCTTGAGCCGGCGCAGCAGGTTGGCAAAGGCTTCTCGGTAGAGGGGGTGATCTTCAATCAGGTATACAGCAGACATGGTTTGTTTAGATGAAATGGCCGCAAATTCGGTTGCGATGGCCTGTAAATGTTTAACGTGGCCAAATCATAGAGTACAAAGGCTGGCATCTGCTTGGATGATTATTCAAACACCCTGCCAAAAATGTGAAAAGAATCAACTTTTGGCTTGAAATTTTAAAATTATGTTAAGAAAACAGCAATTTCAGCGGTGTGAGCAGCAGTTCGAGCAAACCATAGGTTGCATTCATCAGGGGGCGCATCCACAGCGAGCTGACCACGCCGCTCACCACCAGCGCCATCACGATGAAGAAGCCGTAGGGCTCCACGCGCGCGAGCGCATTGGCCGCCTCGCGCGGCAGCAGGCCGGTCAGCACCCGGCCACCGTCCAGGGGCGGCAACGGAAACAGGTTGAATACGAACATCACGATGTTCACCAGCACGCCGCCCTTGCACATCTGCAGGAAGAAGGGCTCATGCAGGCCCAGGCCCAGCAGCACATAGAGCAGGGCGCCCCAGAACAGCGCCTGGATCAGGTTGGAGGCGGGCCCGGCCAGGGCGACCCAGATCATGTCGCGCTTGGGGTGGCGCAGCCGGTCGAAGCGCACCGGCACCGGCTTGGCATAGCCGAACAGGAAGGCACCCGAAGTGGCCACATAGAGGAACAGCGGCATCAGGATGGTGCCGACGGGGTCGATGTGCTTGAGCGGATTGAGCGTGACGCGTCCCAGCATCCAGGCCGTGTTGTCGCCATAGTGGCGTGCCACGTAGCCATGCGCAGCCTCATGCACGGTGATGGCGAACAGCACCGGAATGGCGTAGATCGCGATGGTCTGGATGATGTTGGCGATGTCCATGTGGGCTTTCGTTGAAAGTTTGCAACAGTATGGAGCCTGCTCCCTGCTGTTTCCGGGCGCAAATGATGCCTTCGTATCAAAAAAATTTCAAAGATGGCGGTTCAGAGAGTACTACAGTCCGAGCAGCGAAGCTTCGCCGGCGCCCTGGCGCACCAGCTCCGGCGCATCGCCCTTGCCCATGGGAGTCAGGTCGACCACGGTGGTGGGCAGGTGCGGACAGGCGCCACTGTCGATCACGCCGGCCACCTGCTTGTCCAGCAGGTCGGCCACTTCCGACACATCATGCAGCGGCTCGTCGCTGTCTGGCAGGAACAGCGTGGTGCTCAGCAGCGGACCATCGTGTTGCTCCAGCAGGGCCTGCAGCACCGCATGCTGCGGCACGCGCAGGCCGATGGTCTTGCGCGAGGGGTGGCTCAGGCGGCGCGGCACTTCCTTGGAGGCTTCGAGAATGAAGGTGAACGGCCCCGGCGTGCCGAGTTTGAGCATGCGGAACTGGCGGTTGTCCACGCGCGCGTAGCTCGACAGTTCGCTCAGGTCGCGGCAGATCAGCGTCAGCAGATGCTTGTCGTCCATCTGGCGGATCTGGCGCAGGCGGTCGCTGGCCGCCTTGTCGTCGATGTGGCACACCAGCGCGTAGCTGGAATCGGTGGGTACCGCCAGCACTTCGCCGGCATCCAGCAGCGCGACGGCCTGCTTGATCATGCGCGGCTGGGGATTGAGGGGGTGGATGTCGAAAATCTGGGCCATGGACTGCTCGGCAGCGGGCCAGCGGGTGGCCCGCTTCACAACGGGAAGGAATCAGGTGGAAGAAAGGGTGGCGCTGGCGCCATCGGGCATGCGCACGCGATGCCCCAGGTGTTCCCAGACAGGAGTGAGTCCGGATGGCAGCGGCGGCAGCAGGCCCAGGTCGAGCCGGCTTTCGCCGGGCGAGTGAAAGTCACTGCCGCGCGAGGCGTACAGGCCGAAATCCAGCGCCATCCGGTGGTAGACCTCGACCTCTTCCGCGGTGTGGCTGCAGGTAACCACTTCCACCCCCTGGCCGCCCAACTGGCAGAAGCTGCTGAACAGCGCGTGCTCCTGTTGCGGCGTAAAGCCGTAGCGGGCCGGATGGGCAATGATGGCCATGCCGCCGGCATCGCGGATCCAGCCAACCGCCTGCTCCAGCGTGGCCCATCGGTGCGGCACGAAGCCAGGCTTGCCTTCGGTCAGGAAGCGGCGGAACACCTCGCCGATATCGGCGCAGGCGCCAATCTCGACCAGATAGCGCGCAAAGTGCGAGCGCGAGATCAGGTCCGGATTGCCGACATACCTGAGTGCGCCCTCGAAGGCGCCGGGAATGCCGACCTGCTCCAGCTGCCGGGCCATCTCACGCGCACGTTCCTCGCGGCCGCCGCGGGTGCGACGCAGGCCTTCGATCAGGGCAGGCTGGGTGTGGTCGATGCCGAGTCCGACGATATGTACCGTCTTGTCGGCCCAGGTCACGGAAATTTCCACACCGGCCAGGAAGGGCAGGCCAAGGGCCGCCGCTGCAGCAGCAGCGCGGTCAATGCCGCCGACTTCGTCATGGTCGGTCAGAGCCCACAGCTGCACGCCATTGGCGTGTGCGCGCTCTGCCAGCCATTCCGGAGTCTGCGTGCCGTCGGACACCACGGAATGGCAGTGCAGATCGGCGTTGAGCGAAGGGGAAAGGGTCAGCATGTTCACCGGTTCATTGTAGGGAGCGCCAAAACCCTTTTTGCCATCAGGTCTTGCGGGATTGCAGCTGTTCGGCCAGCTGGCGCAGCGCCTGGGTATGGGCGTTTTCGGGCATGCCGGCGGTTGCGGCGATGGCGCGCTGTGCCTCGGCCGCAGCGGCGCGGCGGGCGCCGTCAAGGGCTCCGGTATTGCGCACGATGGCCACCACGGCTTCGAGGGCGTCGACCGAGCCCTGCTCGATCGCATTGCGGATCACTGTGGCCTGCTCCGGCGTGCCTTCGCGCATGGCGATGATCAAGGGCAGCGTGGTCTTGCCTTCGCGCAGGTCGTCGCCCAGGTTCTTGCCCATGTCTTCCACCGTGCCTTCGTAATCCAGCACGTCGTCGATGATCTGGAATGCGGTACCCAGGGCCTGGCCATATTCGGCGCAGCGCTCCTCCTGGGCAGCATCGCAGCCGGCCAGTACGGCAGCGATACGGGTGCTGGCCTCGAACAGCTTGGCGGTCTTGGAGCGGATGACGTGGAGATAGTCCTCTTCGCTCAGCGAAGCGTCGTGCATGTTGATGAGTTGCAGCACTTCGCCTTCGGAGATGATGTTGGTGGCATTGGCCAGGATGTCCATCACGCGCATGCTCTGCGTTTCCACCATCATCTGGAACGAGCGCGAATAGAGGAAGTCACCCACCAGTACGCTGGCCGGATTGCCGAAGGTGGCGTTGGCAGTGGGACGGCCCCGGCGCAGGGTGGACTCGTCCACCACGTCGTCGTGGAGCAATGTGGCCGTGTGGATGAATTCGACCACTGCGGCCAGGCTGTAATGCTTGTCGCCCTTGTATTCGAGCGCCTCGGCCATCAGCAGCAGCAGGGCGGGGCGCAGTCGCTTGCCGCCGGCCGAGATGATGTATTGCGACACTTGTGCCACCAGCGGCACGCCCGTGGTCAGGCGGTCATGGATGACACGGTCCACCTGCTGCATGGCAGGCGCGATCAAGGCGAGGGCAGACGGGGGAGCGGAAGCAGACAAGATGGTTGTCCTGGACACGGAAAACGGAGGGCCGAACCAAAGCCTGGATGGAATATCCGGCCCGGTGTGTAAGCATTCATTATAGGGAGTGGCGGGGCCCGTCCCCGGGGAGCGGGGCGGGTCGGGCAATACTTTGCGGGTACTGTTGCGCAGTTGCCCGGGCCGGTCCCGGCCCGCCGCAGGAGCTTGACTGCCGCGGGGTTTGTGCCATCGAGCCAACGGAGCTTGCTCCGCTAGACAATTCATAGTAGAATCATTGGCTTGCTGGAAATCCGTCCGGCAAGATTTCAATGTATTGAGGTTTACACAATGTACGCAGTCATAAAAACCGGTGGCAAGCAGTATCGCGTTGCTGCTGGCGACAAGATCAAAGTAGAACAGATTGCTGCGGACGAAGGTAAAGAGATCACCATTGATCAGGTTCTGGCCGTCGGCAACGGCGACAGCCTGACTGTGGGTTCTCCCCTGGTTTCCGGCGCAACCGTGGTGGCCAAAGTGGTCGCCCATGGCAAACACGACAAGGTCCGCATCTTCAAGATGCGTCGCCGCAAGCACTATCAGAAGCGCCAGGGCCATCGCCAGCAGTTTACCGAGCTGGAAATTGCCTCCATCAACGCTTGATGCACCAAGGAGAGTAACTCATGGCACAGAAAAAAGGCGGCGGCTCTACGCGCAACGGGCGTGATTCCAAGCCCAAGATGCTGGGTGTGAAGGCATTCGGCGGCCAGTTGATCAGCGCTGGTTCCATCATCGTGCGTCAGCGCGGTACCCGTTTCCACGCTGGCAACAACGTGGGCGTGGGCAAGGACCACACCCTGTTCGCCCTGGTGGACGGCCACGTGTCCTTCGGTCAGCGCGGCGCGCTGAACAAGTCCGTGGTGGACATCACGCCTGCCGAATAAGCAGCGTATGCCCCTCCGGGTCAGGCTACGGCCTGATCCCCAGCAAGCCCCGTCCTGTGCGGGGCTTGCCTGTTTCTGGCGTCGGCAGAAAGCAGCACGGTGGCCGGTTCCATGGCCTTGAAGGCGCCGGAGGGCGGATGTTCCGTGGCCGGCATGCCGGTTTTGGCTTGGGCCGCGACGGCCCATCCCCTACAATCAATGATTCAACGGTGCAGGGTTCTGCGCCTGGATGCGTGTTGCGCATCCCCTGACTTGCGAGTGCAATCCCCATGAAATTTGTAGACGAAGCGTTCATCGACATCGCTGCGGGCGACGGCGGCAATGGCTGCGCTTCGTTCCGCCACGAAAAGTACAAGGAATTCGGCGGACCGGACGGCGGCGATGGCGGCCGTGGCGGCCATGTCTGGGCGATTGCCGATGTCAACCTCAACACCCTGGTCGACTACCGCTATGCGCGCCGCTTCGAGGCCAAGCGGGGCCAGCATGGCATGGGCTCGGACATGTTCGGCGCTGCCGGCGACGACATCACGCTGAAGATGCCGGTCGGCACCATCATCACCGATGCCGAAACGGGCGAGGTGCTGTACGAGCTGCTGACGCCCGGTGAGCCGGTGCTGATTGCCAAGGGCGGCGATGGCGGTTTCGGCAACCTGCGCTTCAAGAGCGCCGTCAACCGGGCGCCGCGGCAGAAGACGCCGGGCTATCCCGGCGAGCGCAAGAGTCTCAAGCTCGAACTGAAGGTGCTGGCCGACGTGGGCCTGCTGGGCATGCCCAACGCGGGCAAGTCCACCTTCATCGCGGCCGTGTCCAATGCGCGGCCCAAGATTGCCGACTATCCCTTCACCACGCTGCACCCCAACCTGGGCGTGGTGCGTGTCGGGCCGGAGCAGAGCTTTGTCGTGGCCGATGTGCCGGGCCTGATCGAGGGCGCCGCCGAAGGCGCCGGCCTGGGCCACCAGTTCCTGCGCCATCTGCAGCGCACGCGTCTGCTGCTGCATGTGGTCGACATGGCTCCGTTCGACGAAGCCGTCGATCCGGTGGAGCAGGCCCGGGCCATCGTGGCCGAGCTGAAGAAATACGATGCCGACCTGTATGCCAAGCCGCGCTGGCTGGTGCTGAACAAGCTCGACATGGTGCCGCAAGACGAGCGCGCGGCGCGCGTGAAGGATTTCGTCAAGCGTTTCAAGTGGAAGGGGCCGGTGTTCGAGATTTCCGCGCTGACACGCGAAGGTTGCGAAACGCTGATCCGCGAGATCTACCAGCACATCCATCGTGCGCAGGTGGCCGAGCAGCCGCCGGCCGAGGTGGATCCGCGCTTTGTCGAGTTGCCGGATGATTTCGATCCGCGTTTCGCCGAGCTGCCGGACGAGGCGGCGGAACAAAAACCCGCCAAGCGACCGGCCGCACGCCGTCCCCGCCGCAAGCCCGAGGCAAAATAATGCCCATGTGGCCGCGCCGGCGGTCGCTCCTGTTCCCATTGCCGTCCTTTTTCCCATGCCCACTGACCAGACCCTGAGCCATCCCGCAGCGATGCTGCAGCACGCCCGCCGCATTGTGGTCAAGGTGGGGTCCAGCCTGGTCACCAACGAAGGACGCGGCCTGGACGAGCAGGCCATCGGCGAGTGGTGCCGGCAACTGGCCGCGCTGCGCGCCGACGGCCGCGAAGTGATCATGGTATCCAGCGGCGCGGTGGCAGAAGGCATGAAGCGGCTGGGCTGGCACACGCGCCCGCGCGAGCTGAACGAACTGCAGGCGGCGGCAGCAGTCGGCCAGATGGGCCTGGCGCAGATGTACGAAACCAAGCTGCGCGAGAATGGCCTGGCCTCCGCGCAGGTGCTGCTCACGCATGCCGACCTGGCCGACCGTGAGCGCTATCTCAATGGCCGCTCCACGCTGGTCACGCTGCTCGAACTGGGTGTGCTGCCGGTGATCAACGAGAATGACACGGTGGTCAACGACGAGATCAAGTTCGGTGACAACGACACGCTGGGCGCTTTGGTGGCCAACCTGGTGGAGGCCGACCTGCTGGTGATCCTGACCGACCAGAAGGGCCTGTTCAGCGCTGATCCGCGCAAGCATCCGGATGCCACGCTGGTGGCGGTGGGGCAGGCCGGCGACCCCGCGCTGGAAGCCATGGCAGGCGGTGCCGGCAGTTCCGTCGGCACTGGCGGCATGCTGACCAAGATCCTCGCGGCCAAGCGTGCGGCCGGTTCGGGCGCCAGTACCGTGATTGCCTGGGGGCGCGAACCCGATGCGCTGCTGCGCCTGGTGCAGGGCGAAGTGGTGGGCACCGTGCTGGTGGCGCCGACGCAGAAGCTGCAGGCGCGCAAGCAGTGGATGAAGGACCACCTCAAGCTGCATGGTTCGGTGATGGTGGATGCCGGCGCCGCTGCCATGCTGCAGCAGGGTGGCAAGAGCCTGCTGCCCATCGGCATGACCGAGGTGCAGGGCGAGTTCCGTCGCGGCGAGGTGATTGCGGTGCGCAATCCCGAAGGCGTGGAAATCGCGCGGGGTCTGGCCAACTATTCCAGCTACGAGGCGCGCCAGCTGTGTCGCAAGCCGTCCAGCCAGTTCGAGGCGCTGCTCGGCTACACCGCCGAACCGGAAATGGTGCACCGCGACAATATGGTGCTGAGCCGCTGAGCCGCTGAGCCGCTGAGCCGCTGAGCCGCTGAGCCGCTGAGCCGCTGAGCCGCTGAGCCGCGGCCCGGCGGTTCGTTTACATGCCGGCCGGGTCCATCCACGCCGCCTTGCCGCGTTTGATCATGCGGCGGGCCTCCTTGGTGGAGATCGGCGGGGCGTAGCTTTCGCAGATGCCGTTGCGCGCCAGATTCTTGGCGTGGCGCGAGCGGGCGTCATGCAGGTCCGACCATTCCGTCTTCACTTCCTGCCAGCCGGGTGGCGTGGCGCCGAAGTCGTAGCGTGCATAGGTCTTGACTTCATAGGTGCGGCAGCGAATGCCCTGATAGTAGGCCGAGCGGGCCCCCTCGCTGCTTTGCAGCAGCATCACGTAGCGCACCACGCCATCCGGCGCCAGTTCCACGCTGTCCAGGTCGACGCCCACCTTGAGCGTCGAATAACCCGGTTGCTCTACCGTCACCAGATTGCGCGTACTCAGCGCGGGTGCCGGCGGCACGGGCGCCTCTTTCCAGGGGCCGACTTCCTCTTCGCCGGCATACTGGGCCAGCGCGCTGCCACCCGCAAGAGCGGCGGACAGGCCCAGCAGCAGGACAGAAACGGGGCGGAACAGGCGGATCATGAGGGATTCTTTCGCGAAGGCGTGCCGGCGGCCGGCACGCAGGGTGGTTGCGGATCGAAACTGGCATCCGGCGGCAGATCGAAACCTGGCGTTGCATCCTGCGGAGCTTGCAGCCGGCCGTCCGGACGCTGCGCCTGACGGTCGCGCTGCTTGTAGCTGGAGCGCAGGTAGCGGTTGCGCTGGTCGTTGCGCGGCAGAAAGCGCGCCAGCTCGGTCAGCGCCATCTCGTAGACGCCGCGCTTGAACTCCACCACCACGTCCAGCGGCACCCAGTAGTCATTCCAGCGCCAGGCGTCGAATTCGGGGTGGTCGGTGGCGCGCAGGTCGAGCTCCCAGTCGCCTGCCATCAGTTGCAGCAGGTACCAGATCTGCTTCTGGCCCTTGTAGTGGCCGCGCGCTTCGCGGCGGATATAGCGGTCGGGCACTTCATAGCGCAACCAGTCTCGGGTGCGGGCAACAATGCGCACGTGGTGCGGGAAGAGTCCGACTTCTTCCCGCAGCTCGCGGAACATGGCCTGTTCGGGCGATTCCCCGCGATCTATGCCGCCTTGGGGGAACTGCCAGCTGTGGGTGCGGATGCGCTTCCCCCAGAACACCTGATTCTTACGGTTGAGCAAGATGATGCCGACGTTGGGACGGAACCCTTCCCGGTCGAGCATGATCAACTCCAATTCTTTAATTGGACTCATTATGCACGGCTGCCCGCCGTTATCAACGAGAATAACACCTATAGCCCCGCCCGCAGCTTCAGCATTGCGGCGTGGCACTGTGTTGTCAGAACCATTGCAATTCCATGAAAGCTTCCCAGTTCCTCATCTCCACCCTCCGCGATGCTCCTGCTGATGCCGAAGTCGTCAGCCACAAGCTCATGATGCGCGCCGGCTTCATCAAGAAGCTGGGTGCAGGCGTCTATACCTACATGCCCATGGGCCTGCGCGTGATCCGCAAGGTGGAGGCCATCGTGCGCGAGGAAATGAACCGCGCCGGCGCCATCGAGTGCACCATGCCGGTGGTGCAGCCGGGCGAGCTGTGGCGCGAAACCGGCCGTTTCGACAAGATGGGCGACGAGCTGCTGCGCTTCAAGGACCGTCACGACAACGACTTCGTGATCCAGCCCACCAGCGAGGAGGTGGTGACCGACATCGCGCGCCAGGATTTCCGCAGCTACAAGCAGTTGCCCAAGAACCTGTACCAGATCCAGACCAAGTTCCGCGACGAACGCCGTCCGCGTTTCGGCCTGATGCGCGGCCGCGAGTTCATCATGAAGGACGCCTACAGCTTCGACAAGGATGCCGAGGGTGCCAAGGCCAGCTACCAGAACATGGCGCAGGCCTACCGCCGCATCTTCGACCGCTTCGGCCTGAACTACCGTGCCGTGGCGGCCGACAGCGGTGCCATCGGCGGCGACCTGAGCGAGGAATTCCAGGTCATCGCCGCGACCGGCGAGGACGCGATCGTCTACTGCCCCGAGAGCGATTACGCGGCCAACATCGAGAAGGCCGAAGCCCTGGCACCCACCCAGGCGCGTCCCGCGGCGAGCCAGGCGATGCAGGTCACGCCCACGCCGGGCAAGAGCACCTGCGCCGATGTGGCCGAGCTGCTGGGTGTGCCGCTGCAGACCACCGTGAAGTCGCTGGTGCTGGCAACCGACGAACTGGACGACGATGGCAACGTGAAGGGCAGCCAGATCTGGCTGCTGCTGGTGCGTGGCGACCATGACATGAACGAAGTCAAGGTCGGCAAGGTGCCGGGCCTGAACCAGGGCTTCCGCTTCGCCACCGAAGACGAGATCGTGGAGCATTTCGGCACCAAGCCGGGCTATCTGGGTCCGATCAACACGCGCAAGCCGGTGAACCTGGTGGTGGACCGCGACGTGGCCGTGATGGCCGACTGGATCTGCGGCGCCAACGAGGTGGATGCCCACATCACCGGCGTGAACTGGGGGCGCGACCTGCCCGAACCGGCCGTGGTGGCCGACATCCGCAACATTGTCGAAGGCGATCTGTCGCCCTGCGGCAAGGGCAGGCTGGCGATCGAGCGCGGCATCGAGATCGGCCATGTGTTCTATCTGGGCACCAAGTACAGCAAAGCCATGAACGCCACCTTCCTCGACGTGAATGGCAAGACGCAGCACTTCGAGATGGGCTGCTACGGCATCGGCGTGACGCGCCTGCCGGCCGCCGCCATCGAACAGAACCACGATGAGCGCGGCATGATCTGGCCAGAGTCGATTGCGCCGTTCACCGTGGTGATCTGCCCCATCGGCATGGACCGCAGCGAAGCCGTGAAGGCCGAGGCGACCAGGCTGTACGACAGCCTGCTGGCCGCCGGTGTCGACGTGATTCTGGATGACCGCGGCGAGCGCCCGGGCGTGATGTTTGCCGACTGGGAGCTGATCGGCGTGCCGCACCGCGTGGTGCTGTCCGACCGCGGTATCCAGGCGGGCGAGTGCGAGTACCAGTTCCGTCGCGATGCCGAAGCGCAGAAGCTGCCGCTGGCGGGGATTGACGCAGGGCTGCTGGAGAAACTGGGGCGCTGAACAGGTTGTTTCCGATGAATGCACGGCGCCGCCAATGGCTGAAGCAGGCCACGCGCTGGAGCCTTGGGGGCCTGGCGCTGGCAGGCGGCGGCCTGCCGCTTGCCGCCCTGGCAGGAGCGCAAAAGGAGGAGCATCTCGCCGACTCGGTGCGCACCGCACTGAGCGCCGCCGTGCAGGCCTCGGCGCCGCCCGCGCCGGTTTTCGGCGATCGCAAGTCCGAGATGGAGTATCAGGCCTGGCTCGCCGCCATGAAGCGTCGGCTGGGCGCGCGCATGATCGACGATTTCACCCGCCACGAGTTCCTGCAGACGGTCTGGTACGAATCCGCCCGCGCCGGGCTGGAGGTGTCGCTGGTGCTGGGCCTGATCCAGGTCGAAAGCAACTTCCGCAAGTTCGCCATCTCGGCCGTCGGAGCACGCGGACTGATGCAGGTGATGCCCTTCTGGGCGCGCGTGATCGGCGATGGCGACGCCAGCAAGCTGTTTCACCAGCAGACCAACCTGCGCTTCGGCTGCGTCATCCTGCGCTACTACCTGCAGCGCGAGAACGGCAACCTCTTCTACGCGCTGGGCCGCTACAACGGTTCGCGCGGGCAGGCAAAGTATCCCAATGCCGTACTTGGGGCGCAGCGCAACTGGCTACTGTAAAGCGCAGGCAGACTGCAACCGGGAGCGGAGCCATGGCGGCGGGCAGCAGCAGGCACCCAGAGCCGCTGGCTCGCCCCTCAAGCCGCGCATCCCGGTTCAGCGGATGCGCCGCACCCAGATGACATTCACGGTGACCAGGCCGGCCAGGACGGCATACAGGCTGGTCATGTTCCCCCATTGATCGCGGCCGAGCATGATCAGCAGCGGTATGGCAATCATGACGACAGTGGTCAGTATCATGCGGCGGCCAATGGCGCGCGCGTATTCCGGCGGGCGCTGTTTCAGCCCCCGGATGCCTTGCAGCATCTGCCAGACGGCCGACACCGTCAGCGCCAGCACCAGGCCCAGCAGGATTTCGGTCTGCGTCATGCCTGATCCGCCTGCAGACGCGCCTGGTGGCGGGTGATTTGCGCCTGCACCTGGGCCGGAGCGGTACCGCCCAGCGTGTTGCGGGCGTTGAGCGAGGCTTCCAGCGTCAGGGCACTGTCGAACACATCCTGCTCCACGTCGCGATTGAAACCCTGCAGCGTTTCCAGCGGCAGTTCGGCCAGATCCACGCCCTGGTCCTGCGCCGTCTTGACGGCATGGGCCACCACTTCGTGCGCGTCGCGGAAGGGCAGGCCCTTCTTCACCAGATAGTCGGCCAGGTCGGTGGCGGTGGCATAGCCCTTGCTCGCAGCCGCGCGCATGGCGGCGGCATTGACGGTGATGCCGCCTTCCTTGGCGCCGGTCTGGGCATTGGTCTGCCCGCCGATCATCTCGGCAAAGATGCGCAGGGTGTCGCGCACGGTATCGACCGTGTCGAACAGCGGCTCCTTGTCTTCCTGGTTGTCCTTGTTGTAGGCCAGCGGCTGGCCCTTCATCAGGGTGATCAGGCCCATCAGGTGGCCGACCACGCGGCCGGTCTTGCCACGCGCCAGTTCCGGCACGTCCGGGTTCTTCTTCTGCGGCATGATGGACGAGCCGGTGGTGAAGCGGTCGGCAATGCGGATGAAGCCGAAGTTCTGGCTCATCCACAGGATCAGCTCCTCGCTCAGGCGCGAGACGTGCACCATGATGAGCGAGGCCGCTGCGGTGAATTCGATGGCGAAGTCGCGGTCGCTCACGGCATCCAGACTGTTATGGCAGACGCCTTCCATGCCCAGCGTCTGCGCCACGCGCTCGCGATCGAGCGGGTAGGTGGTACCGGCCAGCGCGGCGCTGCCCAGCGGCAGGCGGTTCACGCGCTTGCGCACATCGGCCAGACGCTCTTCGTCACGGGCAAACATTTCCACATAGGCCAGCAGGTGATGCGCAAAGCTCACCGGCTGCGCCACCTGCAGGTGGGTGAAGCCGGGCAGGATCACGTCCACGTTCTTCTCGGCTACGGCCAACAGCGCGGATTGCACCTCGCGCAGCAGGCCGCTGATCAGGTCGATCTCGGCGCGCAGCCACAGGCGGATGTCGGTGGCGACCTGGTCATTGCGGCTGCGGCCGGTGTGCAGGCGCTTGCCGGCGTCGCCCACCAGTTGCGTCAGGCGCGCTTCCAGATTCAGGTGCACGTCTTCCAGTTCCAGCTTCCATTCGAAGGTGCCGGCCTCGATCTCGCTGCGGATCTGCGCCATGCCGCGCTGGATGGCGGCGTAGTCCTCGTCCTGGATGATGCCCTGGGCGGCCAGCATCTCGGCATGCGCCAGGCTGCCCTGCATGTCGGCCTGCCACAGGCGCTTGTCGAAGAATACGCTGGCGGTATAGCGTTGCACCAGCTCGCTCATCGGTTCGCTGAACAGGGCGGACCAGGCCTGGGACTTGGTATCGAGTTGGTTGTGGGAGCTGGACATGGTGGAAGCTGGAATGGAAGGCCGGGACAGGATGCGCCATGCACTACAAAAGGCACTTGAAAGCATGGTGCAGCAAGGCGGCGGGCGGCCAGCAAAGCGCGCGCATGATGCGCGCCTGCTTCAGCGTCAATTCGCGCCCCGACAGATAAAACCTTGATTGTAGCGAAGGCCCTTGCCGCACGCAGCATCGGGCCGGGGCTGCAGACGAGGCGGGTGGCGCCCGGGGCGGGGCAACCGTGCTAGCATGTGCGCCATTCTCTGTATGCGCTGTCCTCTGCGGCATTGCGCCGTCCTGCTGCTGTCTGTCATGTCCATCGAGTCCACCCAAGCCCCCCTGCAACTCACCATCGCCACCCGCGAAAGCCGTCTGGCCCTCTGGCAGGCGGAGCACGTCAAGGCCTTGCTGGAGGCGCAGGGGCACAGTGTCACGCTGTTGGGCATGACCACCCAGGGTGACCAGATTCTGGATCGCAGCCTGAGCAAGGTGGGAGGCAAGGGCCTGTTCGTGAAAGAGCTGGAAGTGGCCCTCGAAGAAGGCCGCGCCGACATCGCCGTGCACTCGCTCAAGGACGTGCCCATGGATTTGCCGGCCGGCTTCGAGCTGGTCTGCGTGATGGAGCGCGAGGATCCGCGCGATGCCTTCGTGTCGCCGCGCTACGAGAGCCTGTCCGCGATTCCGCATGGCGGCGTGGTGGGCACCTCCAGCCTGCGCCGCACCGTGCTGCTGCGCGCCGCACGCCCCGACCTGCGCATCGAGCCGCTGCGCGGCAACCTCGACACGCGCCTGCGCAAGCTGGATGAAGGCCAGTACGACGGCATCGTGCTGGCAGCAGCCGGCCTCAAGCGTCTGGAACTGGAACAGCGCATCCGCCATGTGATGGAGCCGCAGCAGATGCTGCCCGCAGCCGGGCAGGGTGCCCTGGGCATCGAGATCCGCTCCGGCCGGCCGGAGCTGGTGGCCGCGTTGCAGCCGCTGGTGCATATGCCGACCTGGCTGCGCGTAAGCGCCGAGCGCGCCGTGAGCCGCGCCATGGGCGGCAGCTGCTCCATGCCGCTGGCCGCCTATGCCACGCTGCAGGGCGATCTGCTGCAGATCGACGCTGCCTGGGGCGATGACCAAGCCGCAGGGGCGGTGTCGCTGGTACGCGCCACGGCCAGTGCCCCGGTGGCCACGCTGGCCGAAGCCACGGCCCTGGGCGAACAGGTGGCCCGCGAGCTGATCGCGCAGGGCGCACGACCGGCGACTGCGGCGCACTGAGAGCCATGTCCGGGGCGCCCATCGTCATCATCACCCGGCCCGAGCCGCAGGCGAGCGAATGGGCGCAGGCCCTGCAGCAGGATCTGGGCCCGCGCGCACAGGTGCTGGTGCTGCCGCTGATCGAGATTGCGGGTGTGGAGCATCCCGCCTACCGCGAACGGCTGCAGGTGGCCTGGGAACAGCTGCCCGAAACCGCCGCCGCCTTCTTCGTGAGTGTGCCTGCGGTCGAGCATTTCTTTGCAGCCGTACCGGATGCGGCCGCACGCTGGAATGCCCTGCAGGTGCGTGCCTGGGCCCCCGGTCGCGGCACCTTGCACGCGCTGCTGGCGGCCGGTGTGAGCCCGGAGCGGATCGACAGTCCGCCCCAGGACGCTGCCCAGTTCGATTCCGAAACCCTCTGGCCCCTGATCCAGCCGCAGCTGGCCGCTGCGCGCGCGGCCGGCCAATGCGTGCTGCGCGTGCGTGGCACCGATGATCCACAGCCCGATGCCATGCATCCCGACTACGGCTCCGGGCGCGACTGGATGGGTGAACAGCTGGTGCAGGCCGGGATCAGGGTGCGTACGGTTGTTGCATATCAGCGACAGGCTCCGCGCTGGACCGACGCGCAACGCGAGGCGGTGCGCCAGCTGGCCGACGCGCGCCATCTGTGGCTCTGGAGCAGTTCCCAGGCGCTGCAGAACCTGCAAAAGCTGCTGCCGCAGCAGGATTGGAGCCGTGCCTGCGCTCTGGCTACCCATCCGCGCATCGCCGGCAAGGCCGCCGCGGCCGGCTATCAAAGTGTTCTCCAGACCCGTCCTACACTGCATGACGTAAGCCAATCGATACAATCGTGGCTATGACTGCTTCCCCCGAGACAACGTCCCCGGCTTCCGTGACTGCGACTCCGGCGGCTCCTGCCGCGCCGAATCCCCCCCGTCAGGCGGGCATGTCGGCGCTGGCGCGCGTGGTGCTGGTGCTGGCCCTGCTGCTTGCATTGGCGGCCGCGGCGGCTGCGGGCGTCGCCTGGCGTCAGGTCTATCTGCTGCAGAAACAGGTAGCGAAGCAGGTGGCCGATGTGGGGCTGCAGTCGCGCGATACTGGCACCCTGGCCCGCCTGGCCAGCGAGCAGAGCCGCGAAGCCAGTGCCAAGGTGGCGCTGCTGGATGCGCGCGTGGTGCAGCTCGATGCCCAGCGCGCCCAGGTGGAAAGCGTGCTGCAGGGCCTGTCGCGCGCCAAGGACGACAACCTGCTGGTGGATGTGGACTCTGTGGTGCAGATGGGGCTGCAGCAGACCCAGCTGACCGGCAGCGTGCAGCCCCTGCTGGCGGCGCTGGTGAGCTCCGAAAAACGCCTGGAGCATGCCACGCAGCCGCGCCTGGTTGCATTGCAGTTGGCCATGGCTCAGGACATTGAGCAACTGCGCAAGACCAGCGTAAGCGACGTCGCCATGTTGGCCACGCGCATCGACAACGTCTTGCGCCAGATCGACAGCCTGCCCCTGCAGAGCGACATGGTGCCGCTGCCCACGGCAAGCGGCAAGGCGCACGTGGCTAAACGCCTGCCCGCGGATGCTCCCTGGTGGCAGCAATGGTGGGGCAGCGTGTCCGACACGGCGCTGGGGCTGGTGCGCGTGCGCTCCATCGCCAGCCGCGATGCCGCGCTGCTGCCTCCCGACCAAGGGTTTCTGGTGCGCGAGAACCTCAAGCTGCGCCTGCTCAATGCCCGCATGGCGCTGATGTCGCGCCAGTCCGATCTGGCGCGGGGGGATGTGGAGCAGGTGCTGCAACAGTTGCAGGGCCAGTTCCAGGCCGATTCGCCATTGGTCGAGTCGGCGCGCAAGCAGTTGCAGGAAGTGCACAGCAACATCCATTCCGCCGAATTGCCGCAGATCCGCGGCACGCTTGAAGCGCTGAGCGCCGCCAACGCCGCTGCCAGCGTCGCAGGAAACTGAGACCATGCGCGCATTACTCTGGCTGCTGGTCCTGTTTGTCCTGGCAACCCTGCTGGCTCTGCTGGCGGGCAACAACCAGGCGGTTCTGACCCTCTACTGGTCGCCCACGCGGGCGATCGACATCTCGCTGAACATGGCAATCCTGCTGCTGCTGGGCCTGTTCCTGCTGGGCCATGCGGTGATGCGCGGCATCTCGAGTCTGATCCAGCTGCCCAAGGATGCACGCCGCTGGCGCATCCAGCAGAAGGAACGTGCGCTGCACGGGCACCTGCTCGATGCCATGTCGCATTACCTGGCGGGACGCTTTTCGCGCGCGCGCCAGGCCGGCGAGCGCGCCTTGCGCCAGGAAGAAAGCCTGAACGGCCAGCAGGCCGATCCGCGCGACAACGTCCCGGCCGCACAGCGCCTGCCCTACAGCACGCAGCTGCGCGCCCTGACGCACTTCATCATGGCCGAAAGCAGCCAGGCCATGCAGGATGGTGCCCAGCGCGACCAGCATTATGCGCAGGCACTGCAGGCCGCCCAGGACACCCGCACCGATATCGGCGTGGAAACGCGCGAAGGCATCCAGTTGCGCGCCACGCGCTGGGCCATCGAGGACCGCCAGCCCGCCGTGGCGCTGGAGCGGCTCGACGCCCTGCCGCAGGGCACCGGACGCCGCGTACTGGCGTTGCGCCATCGCCTGAAGGCGGCACGCCAGCTGGGCAACACCGATCTGGCGCTGGATACGGCGCGCACGCTGGCCCGCCACAAGGCCTTCACGCCCGAAGCTGGCCGGGTGCTGGTGGGCCGTCTGATTGTGGACCAGCTCAGGTCTGCCTTCGACCTGGACCAGTTGCAGCGCATCTGGATGCGTCTGGACCGTGAGGAGCGTGCCTGGCCGGAAGTGGCTCTGGCGGGGGCGCGCCAGCTGGTGAGCAACGGCGGCACGGCGGCGCAGGCACGGGCCTGGCTGTTGCCCGTGTGGGAGCGTGTGGCCGCGGGAGAAGAAACCCTGACGTCTACCCAGCGCAGTGCCATCGTCGCCGCGCTGGAGCCGGGGCTGGAAGACATCGACGGCGACTGGCTGCAGCGCATCGAGGCGGCCTACCAGCGCTACCCCAACCGTGCCGACATGCAGTACCTGATGGGCATGGCCTGCATGAAGCGCCAGCTCTGGGGCAAGGCGCAGCAGTTCCTGAGCCAGGCCACCCACGGTCTGCAGGACGAGCCCGAACTGCGCCGCAATGCCTGGCGCGCGCTGGCCGAACTGGCCGAAGAGCGCAGCGATGCCGCGGCTGCGCAGCAAGCCTGGAAGCAGGCGGCGCTGGTGCGCTGAGAGCGGCACCCGCAGCACGCCGCCTCATAGGGGCATATGCGCGCAAGCTCCCAGGCGCGCGACCTAGTCGCTACTGTCCGTGATGGGGGAGAGGTCTGTGTCTGTCACGATGGCACTCTGCCTCCCGGACCCGAAACGCAAAAAAGCCGCATCAGCGGCTTTTTTTTGCAGCGGTGCGCCAGTTCCTGTGGCCAGGTCCAGGCGCCCTGATCAGGCCTGCGTATCGCTCGCAGTCTGCTGGCTGGCTTCGGCCTCGAACGGCAGCACCATGCCGGCCAGATCGCGGCGCGTTTCCACCAGAATCAGCGGGCCTTCGTCCAGCACCACCAGCGGCGGACGCTCGCGCGGCACGTGGATCGGCTTGGGCTCGGCGGCGATGGCAGCCTGCACAGCGGCTACCTTGTCGGCATCGGAGCCCACCCACTGCAGGCCGGCGTCGGTTGCAATGCGGTGCAGCTCGGCTTCGGGCAGCGTGAATGCCTGCACCTTGGGCATGCCGGTGGCTGCTACAGCCTCCTGCGGAGCCGGTACAGCGACCGCTTCGGCGGCTACTGCCGTGCTCTCGGCAGCCGGTGCACCCGTTTCGGCGGGCGCAGCCGGCGCATCGACCGCAGCAGGAGCGGGGAGGGCGTCCAGCACAGCCGGTGCCGGCAAGGCTGCGGCATCAAGCGCTGGAGCATCAGTAGCCTGGGCGTCTTCTGCAAGGCCTGCGGCCAGACCCGGAACCGGGGCATTGGCATTGGCAGCGAAGTAGCTGCGCGGGCTGGTGTCGGCGGCGGGAGTCTCCGAGTCAGACAGAACACCGTTTTCGGCGCTGGCCAGCTCGTTGTTTTCGCCATTCTGGCCGGAACGATCGCCGCCGCGGCGACGGTCACGGCCATAGCGGTCGCGCGAACGGCGTTCGCGGCGCTCCCTCACTTCGCCTTCACCGGCTGCAGGCGCCTGGGCTCCGTTGGTGTCGTTCACGGAGTCGGCAGCGCTGTCGGCCGCCATGGCAGCGCCGCTCACGGCACTGGCTGCCGCTGCGACCAGTGCCACTTCGCTTGCGCTGCTTTCCTCGCCGCCCAGTTCGGTCGGCAGGGCTGTCTGGCGCGGTGCACGGCGCTCGCCGCTGCGCTCGCCACGCTCACCGCTGCGTTCACGGCGCTGGCGGTTGCCGCGGCCGTCCTGGCGGTTGTCGGTGCCGGCTTCGCTGCTGCCTTCGCGCTGCTCGCTGCGGTTGTCGTTGCGCTGCTCGGTGCTGCGGGATTCGCTGCCGCGGCCTTCGGAAGCAGGGCGACCTTCGCCACGGTTGCGGCGTTGCTCGCCGCTGCGACCATCGCCGGATTTCTCGCCGCGGCTGCCACGCTCGCCCGAGCGCTCGGAGCGTTCCCCACGCTCACCGCCGCTGCGGTTGCCATTGCGGCTGCCGCCACGCGCGCCACGGCTGCCGCCACGGCGGTTGTCATCCCGTGCCGGAGCTGCGGGCTCGGGTGCCGGAGCAACCGGGGCCACGGGCTCGGCAGCCGGCTCTTCGGCAAAGCCGAACCAGCGCTTGATCTTCAGCCACAGGGCGGCCAGGCCGGTCGCGGGCTCGGCCGCCGGCTGGGCCGGTGCCGCGGCCGCAGGGGCTGCAACCGGTTCCACCACTTCGGGCTTGGGCGGTGCCACCGGCGCCGGACCATCGGGCAGCACGCCCTTGAGCACCGGCGTCTGGCGATTCGTCGGCTCCTGCGAGCGGCGCGTGACGGCGGTCGGATCCTCGACTTCCTCGGCCAGCGTGTAGCTGGCGTCCATGTTGTCCAGGCGGGCGTCGTCGTGCTTGAGGCGCTCGAGCTTGTAGTGCGGGGTTTCCAGGCTCTTGTTCGGCACCAGCATCACGTGCACGCGTTGCTTGAGCTCGATCTTGGCAATCTCGGGGCGCTTCTCGTTCAGCAGGAAGGAAGCCACTTCGACTGGCACCTGGGCATGCACGGCGGCCGTGCTGTCCTTCATTGCCTCTTCCTGGATGATGCGCAGGATCTGCAGCGCGCTGGATTCGGTGTCGCGCACGTGGCCGGAGCCGCCGCAGCGCGGGCAGGGGATGGACGCGCCTTCGCTCAGCGCCGGGCGCAGGCGCTGGCGGCTCATTTCCATCAGGCCGAACTTGCTGATGGTGCCGAACTGCACGCGCGCACGGTCCTGGCGCAGCGCTTCGCGCAGGCGGTTTTCCACCTCGCGACGGTTCTTCTGCTCGTCCATGTCGATGAAGTCGATCACGATCAGGCCGCCCAGGTCGCGCAGGCGCATCTGGCGCGCCACTTCGTCGGCGGCTTCCAGGTTGGTGCGGGTGGCGGTTTCCTCGATGTCGCTGCCCTTGATGGCACGCGCCGAGTTGACGTCGATGGAGACCAGTGCTTCGGTGTGGTCGATCACGATGGCGCCGCCGCTGGGCAGCGTCACGATGCGGGCGTAGGCCGATTCGATCTGGTGCTCGATCTGGAATCGGCTGAACAGCGGTGCGTCATCGCGGTAGCGCTTGACCTTGCCGGCATGCTCCGGCATCACGTGGTTCATGAACTGGCTGGCCTGCTCGTAGATGTCGTCGGCATCGATCAGGATGTCGCCGATCTCCGGGCTGAAGTAGTCGCGCAGGGCGCGCACCACCAGATTGGATTCCTGGTAGATCAGGAAGGCGCCCTTGCCGGCCTGGGCGGCGCCGTCGATGGCATCCCACAGCTTGAGCAGGTAGTTCAGGTCCCACTGCAGTTCGGGCGCGGAGCGGCCGATGCCGGCCGTGCGGGCGATGATGCTCATGCCCTTCGGGTAGTCGAGCTGGTCCATCGCCTCCTTCAGCTCGGCGCGGTCCTCGCCCTCGATACGGCGGCTCACGCCACCGCCGCGCGGGTTGTTGGGCATCAGCACCACGTAGCGGCCGGCCAGCGAGATGAAGGTGGTCAGGGCCGCGCCCTTGTTGCCGCGCTCTTCCTTCTCGACCTGGACCAGCAGTTCCTGGCCTTCCTTGATCACGTCGTTGATGCGGGCCTGGCTGACCGGCACGCCTTCGGCGAAGTACTGGCGGGAGATTTCCTTGAACGGCAGGAAGCCGTGGCGCTCTTCGCCGTAGTCGACGAAGCAGGCCTCGAGCGAAGGCTCGACGCGCGTGACGACGGCCTTGTAGATGTTGCCCTTGCGTTGTTCGCGGCCTTCGATCTCGATCTCGTAGTCGAGCAGCTTCTGGCCGTCGACAATCGCCAGGCGGCGTTCTTCGGTCTGGGTACCGTTGATCAGCATCCGTTTCATGATGCGTTTCCTTCCTGAACCCGCACGGGTTCATTGACTCTGTTGACACTGCGGGCCGGCCGCGCACAGGCGCGGACACAGCCCAGGAATGCCTGAGCGGACGCTGAAACGAAGGGAATTGCCGGAAACTGCCGGATCAGACCGCCGGAAGGGCGGACTGGAGGGCAAAGGGCGCGCGGAAGAATGCAGCAAGAGGCCGCCGTCCCGCTGGCGCCGCAACAGCAGGCAGCCAGCCACTATCGGCACGCAGCGCTGCCACATGCAGCGGCCGGGTGCCGGGAACAGGGAGGGAGGGGGAGGTGCGAGCAGGCAGCAGGCTGCCGCGGCCGCGTCGCTGCCCACGGGGCAGCTTGACGGACAGGCCGGCAGTCAGCATCAGCAGAGCCAGAAAGACACCTTGCACTTGCATTCGATCCATCTGCCTGAGTGGCAACAAACAGCGCACCATTCAGGCAGTCATGTATTCCATATTCGGGGTTTCGAGCGTCAGCCTTGACTGGAGCCGTCGGGGGCCACCGGGGGCGCTTGGGGCCGGCCGGTTTGCCTGCGGAACGGGGCCAGTGGCATGGACTTTCTGTGCAGCGGGGCAGCGGACGCCTTGCTTGTGCCTTAAACTTATTCAAATCAAGCAGTTGCAATTAACCAACTACACAGTGAAAAACATTATAGGGTCGAAAGCCGCGCTTTCACAGGGGGGCGCGGCAAAGGCCGTGAAATATCTGGAGGTGGACGAGGAATCCGCCGGCCAGCGCCTGGACAATTTCCTGATCCGCCAGCTCAAGGGGGTGCCCAAGACCTATGTCTACCGCATCATCCGCAGCGGCGAGGTGCGTGTGAACAAGGGGCGTGCCAGCGCCGACAGCCGCGTGCAGCCGGGCGATGTGGTGCGCGTGCCTCCGGTGCGCCTGCCCGAGCGCACGCAGGATGGCCAGGCGCAGGCCGCCACCCCGGCGCGCGAATTCCCGGCCCTGCTCGAGGATGACTGGCTGATCGCCGTCAACAAGCCCGCCGGCGTGGCCGTGCATGGCGGCAGCGGCGTGAGTTTCGGCGTGATCGAGCAGTTGCGCCGTGCCCGGCCACAGGCGCGCTTTCTGGAACTGGTCCACCGGCTGGACCGCGAAACCAGCGGCATTCTGCTGATTGCCAAGAAGCGCTCGGCCTTGACTACGCTGCAGGACCAGTTCCGCCAGCGCGAAACCGGCAAGACCTATCTGGCGCTGGTGCTGGGTGACTGGCCGGCCAACAGGAAGGTAATCGACACGCCGCTGCGCAAATTCCTGCTGCCGGCTGCCGGCAATGCCGAGGGCGAACGCCGCGTGCGCACCACCACCAAGGACGATCCGGAAGGCATGAAGGCCGTCACCCTGGTCAAGGTGGCGCAGCGCGTGCCGCATCCGCTGGGCGACATGACGCTGCTGGAAGTCACCATCAAGACCGGCCGCACGCACCAGATCCGCGTGCACCTGGCATCCAGTGGCCATCCGATTGCCGGTGACGAGAAATATGGCGACTTTGCGCGCAACAAGGCACTGGAAAAGGCCGGCCTCAAGCGCATGTTCCTGCATGCCTGGCGCTTGCGCTTCACCCATCCCTCCACCGGCGAGACGGTGGCGCTGGAGCAGCCGCTGGAGCCGGCGCTGCAGCAGTTCGTCGGCAACCCCGTGGCCTAGCCCGCCAATCGACGACAATGGCGGCAGAAGGTCGGGGCTGTCGCCCTGATCGCCACAGATTTATCCGGAAATTCACGCCATGGCGCACCGATTCGACCTGATTTGCTTTGATTGGGACGGCACCCTGTACGACTCCACCGCCAGCATCACCATGGCCCTGCAACAGGCGGTGGTGGATGTGGGTGGCGAACGCCCCACGCGCGAGCAGGCGCGCTACGTGATCGGGCTCGGCCTGCAGGATGCGCTGGCCAAAGTGGCGCCCGACGTGCCACCCTCGCAGTACCGCGCCCTGAGCGACCGCTACCGCCACCACTACCTGCAGCACATGACTGACATCACCCTGTTCGAAGGCATCGAAGGCGTGCTGGCAGACCTGCGCAGCCGGGGCCATCTGCTGGCCGTGGCCACCGGCAAGAGCAGGCGCGGGCTGGATGATGCGCTCTCCGTCGTGGCGCTGTCCGACATGTTCGATGCCACGCGCACGGCCGACCAGACGGCAGGCAAGCCCCATCCGCTCATGCTGTACGAGCTGATGGACGAGCTGGAAGTGAAGCCCGAGCACACGCTGATGATCGGCGACACCTCGCACGATCTGGAACTGGCGCACAATGCCGGCTGCGCCTGCGTGGCCGTGAGCTACGGGGCGCACAGCGTGGCCGGCCTGCAGCAGTGGTCGCCGCTGTACATGGCGCATTCGGTGCGGGACCTGGGGCGCTGGCTGCAGAACGAGGTCCACGCCCCTCCGCGTGCCTGACGCACGGGGGCTTCGCTTATGTCCCGGTCTGTCAACGCCATTGCCCTGTGTCCGTCCGCTGCACTGGTGGATGGCGCGCTGGCCGTACCGTTCGACGTGCTGCACCGCGGAGCGCCGTGTCGCGCCTTTGCCGTGCGCCACGAGGGGCAGGTGGCCGCCTTTCTCAACCGGTGCACCCACGTCGCCATGGAGCTCGACTGGATGCCCAACCGTGTGTTCGATGCCTCCGGCGAATGGCTGATCTGCGCCAGCCACGGTGCCATTTTCCATCCGCAATCGGGCGAATGCCTGGGCGGCCCGTGCAATGGCGGCCTGGTGCGCATTGCCCTGCTGGAACAGGAGGGGCAGGTCTGGTGGTTGCCCGATGCACACACTGTTGCACCTGAAGCCCCTGATGGAGAAGGCTGATCCGCAGGAGCCGGCCCCGGCAGCTTCTACAATCAGGGCTTTCCTGGCGAGCCGCTGCCCTGCGGCAGCGAACCTACTGACCCTGCATCATGCCCGATACCTCTGACGACCTCATCCCCGCAACCCCGCGCAAGCCGGACTGGGAGCGTGCCATGCTGGAAAAGGTGGCCATGGCCTCCATCCGCGAGCAGCAGGCGAACCGGCGCTGGAAGACCTTTGTGCGTATGGCCTGGCTGCTGTTCTTTGCCGTGCTGGCCTGGATGTTCTTCCAGCGTGGCGCGCCGGATGCCGCCAAAATGACCTCGCCGCATACCGCCGTGATCGAGATCCGCGGCGACATTGCCGACGGAGCGGACAGCAGCGCCGCCAACATCGTGCCTGCCGTCAAGCGTGCCTTCGAGGATGCGGGCTCCCGGGCCGTGGTGCTGTCCATCAACTCTGGCGGCGGCAGTCCGGTGCAGGCCGGCATCATCAATGACGAACTGATCCGCATGAAGGCGCACTACAAGAAGCCGCTGTATGCGGTGGTGGGCGACAGCTGTGCCTCCGGTGCCTACTACATCGCCGTGGCGGCCGACCAGATCTTCGTGGACAAGGCCAGCCTGATCGGCAGCGTGGGCGTGCTGATGGACGGCTTCGGCTTTACCGGCACCATGGAAAAGCTCGGCGTGGAGCGCCGCCTGATCGCAGCCGGCAGCAACAAGGGCTTCATGGACCCCTTCAGCCCCATGAGCGAAACCCAGCGCGCGCACGCGCAGACCATGCTCGACCAGATCCACCAGCAGTTCATCCAGGTGGTGCGCAATGGTCGCGGCACGCGCCTGAAGGAAACGCCCGAAATGTTCAGCGGCCTGGTGTGGACGGGCCAGCAGGCGATCCAGATGGGCCTGGCCGACAAGCTCGGCGGTACCGACTACGTGGCGCGTGAAATCGTCAAGCAGGAGCGCCTGGTGGATTACACACAGCGCGAAAACGTGGCCGAGAAGCTGGCCAAGCGCTTTGGCGCGGCCGTGGGCGAAGGCGCCATGCGCTCCATGCAGGCGGCGCCGCTGCTGCGATAAGTGGCCAACTGCCGTTAACTATTTATCTTTTTCATACAAATTTGTGTCAATAACTGTCATGGTGCATGGTTAAACTGGCCCGAGCCGCATTCCTGCAGGGGTGGGGCTCGCACCGTTCCGCCCGGCGG
Source organism: Brachymonas denitrificans (assembly GCF_907163135.1). NCBI lineage: Bacteria > Pseudomonadati > Pseudomonadota > Betaproteobacteria > Burkholderiales > Comamonadaceae > Allobrachymonas > Allobrachymonas denitrificans. The sequence goes on from NZ_CAJQUA010000001.1 coordinate 261,455, forward strand.
ACCGGCCTGAAAACCAACCCTCGAGGGAGGCACCATGTCTATTGATCTGTCGGCGCTGCTGCAGGAGCAGGTGGGTGGCGCGTTAAGCAATTTCGCAAGCAGCCAGCTGGGCGAGTCGCCCAGCATGGCTTCCAAGGCGGTGGCACTGATCCTGCCGGCACTGCTGGGCAAGCTGTCCGGCCAGACGGGCGATGCCAGCCGCATGACCCAGCTGTTCAATCTGGTCACGGGTCCGCAAGTCGATTCGAGTCTGACCCAGGTCGAGCCGTCGCTGATCGACAAGGGTCGCCAGTGGCTCTCCCTGCTGTTCGGCGACAGTGCGGGCCTGACCAATCTGCTGGCGGGCCGCACCGGCATGTCCACGGACAATACCGGCACCCTGATGGCCGCGGCGCTGCCGATGCTGCTCGGCGTGCTGCGCTCGCAGGTGCAATCGAGCAAGCTCACTCAGCCGCAGTTCGTCAGCCTGCTGTCCGGCCAGCGCAGCCTGCTGGATCGCGTGCTGGGTTCCGAACTGGCCACCGCGCTCGGCCTGGGTGCTGTTGCCACGGCTCCGGCGGCGGTCGAGGCGCGCCCCGCTGCCGCCCCGGTCACCCCTCCGCCTGCCCGTGCCGTCACGCCGGCCCCCGCCAGCGGTGGCTGGATGAAGTGGCTGTGGCTGGCTCTTGCGGCCCTGGCTGCGCTGCTGCTGCTCAAGTTCTGCGGCCAGAAGCCGGCCGAAACCGCGGTTCCGGCCAGTGGTGCCAGCGCCGAGTCGGTAGTGGTGGTCCCGGTCGAACCGGCCTCGGTGCCGGCCTCCGAACCGGCCGTGGTGGTGCCGATGGCTTCCGAGCCAGCCATGCCGGCAGCGTCCGGTACCGCGATGGCCCCTGCGCCTGACATGACTGCTTCCGCTGCTGCGACTGCCGCTGCTGCCGCCAGCGCCGTGGCCAGCGATCTGGCCGCCGATGCCAGTGCCGTGAAGTACGAGAACGAGGTGCTCTCGTTCTACTTCGCCACCGGCAAGACCGACGTGGACAAGATGGCGGCCGATGCCGTATCTGCCGACATCGTCGCCTTGGGCAAGGAAGGCAAGACCCTGGTGGTGAGCGGCTACAACGACCCGCGCGGCAACAAGGCGAAGAACGAGGAACTGTCCAAGAACCGCGCCAAGGCCGTCAAGGCCTACCTGATGGAGCAGGGCGTGCCCGAGGGCAAGATCGAGCTGCGCAAGCCGGTGCAGACCGATGGCCAGAGCGGCAGCCTGGCCGAGGATCGCCGAGTGGACGTGAAGGCGGAATAAGCCTCGCGCCCGCTAACCGGTACCCCGCTGCGGCGGGGTTTCCTTTTGTATGCGCCCGGCGAAACGCCATAGGCAACTGCTACCATACACGCCATGCTCATGTACCCCCATATTGATCCCGTCGCCGTGCAGATCGGGCCTTTCGCCGTGCACTGGTACGGGCTGACCTACCTGGCCGCCTTCGGCCTGTTCCTGCTGCTGGGCATGCGCCGCCTGCGCCACCAGCCCTTTGCCAGCGTGCAGGGCGCCGGCGCCTGGAGCCGCAAGGACGTCGAAGACATCCTGTTCCTCGGCGTGATGGGCGTCATCATCGGTGGGCGCCTGGGCTACTGCCTGTTCTACAAGCCCGAGTACTACCTGGCCAACCCGCTGGAGATCTTCAAGGTCTGGCAGGGCGGCATGAGTTTCCATGGCGGCCTGCTGGGCGTGATTGCCTCCATGACCTGGTTCGCCCGCTCGCGCCAAAAGCCCTGGCTGCAGGTGGCGGATTTCGTGGCGCCCTGCGTGCCTACCGGCCTGGCCGCGGGCCGCGTCGGCAACTTCATCAATGGCGAGCTCTGGGGCCGCCTGGCCGATCCCACGCTGCCTTGGGCCATGGTGTTCCCCCACAGTGGCACCATGCTGCCGCGCCATCCCTCGCAGATCTACCAGTTCCTCCTGGAAGGCCTGCTGCTGTTCGTGCTGCTCTGGTTCTACGCACGCAAGGAGCGCAAGCCGGGGCAGGTGGCTGCCATGTTCCTGCTGGGCTATGGCGTGTTCCGCTTCATCGCCGAGTACTTCCGTGAGCCGGACGATTTCCTCGGCCTGCTGGGCCTGGGCCTGAGCATGGGGCAGTGGCTGTGCATTCCGATGATTCTGGGCGGCATCGCGTTGTGGGCCTGGTCGCAACAGCGCTACAGCCGGGCGCCCGCCACCCGTTGAGATTCAAGAACAATAAAGCAAGAGTAAAGCCATGGCCGAGGTTCTGTGCCTGATTGACGAAACCCCGGGCGCCCGTCACGCCTCCGTCACCCTGCGCCATGCGGGCAAGTTCAACGCCATGTCGCGTGGCATGTGGGAGCAGTTGCAGCAGGTCTTCATCCAGTTGCAGCGCGAGGCTCATGCCGCCGATCCGCTGCGCTGTGTGGTGGTGCAGGGCGCCGAAGGGCACTTCTGCTCCGGCGGTGATATTTCCGAATACAGCGATTTCCGTTTCGAGACGGACAGCCTGCGCCACTTCCATGAGGAGCAGGTCTGGGGCGGTCTGTCGGCCGTGCTGGCCTGCGATGCCCCGGTGATTGCCGCCATCGAGGGCAACTGCATGGGGGCCGGCGTCGAGATTGCCAGTTGCTGCGACATCCGCGTGGCCACGCGCCAGAGCCGCTACGGCGCGCCTATCGCCAAGCTGGGCTTTCCGATGGCGCCGCGCGAGGCCGCGCTGGTAGCCGGCGTGCTCGGCCCCACGCTGGCCCGCTCCATGCTGCTGGAGGCGGCGGTCTATCAGGCACCCGACATGGTCACGCACGGCTATCTCACGCGTGTGGTGGAAAATCCGGCCGAATTGCGCCAGGACGTCCAGCAGACCGTCGCCCGCATCCTGCAGCTGTCCCCTTCGGCGGCGCGCCTGCACAAGCAGATGATGCGCGAATGGCTGCAGGCGCAGGAGGACATGCTGCTGCGCCAGTGCAGCACCGCCTACGACTATGCCGACAGCGAGGAACACCGCGAGGGCATCGGCGCCTTCCTGGAAAAGCGTCCCGCCCGATTCTGAGAGGGCGCCGGCATCGGTAGCCGGCCTTGCCTGGGCCAGGGCACCGTGCACCGGAAAGCACACACTTGAATGCGCGACCGGGGTAATGTGTAAATCTGCACACGAGGCTGGCACAGCTTCGTACAATGGCGCTGCATTTGAAAGTTGTACACCATCCCTGGTTCCGGCGGCATTGCAGCAGGGCAGGGGTGGCAGAGGATTATGTCTACCGTTGCACTGCCTGCTTCAGCCTCACAGATCGAGCTGCTCGACGACCCCGATGAGTGGGGCGTGTTCAGCCGCCGCTGTGCCAATCAGGCCGACGCATGGGAATCCAGCGTCGCCATCGAAGGCATGCACTGCGCCGCCTGCGCGCTCACGGTAGAAGACGCGCTCAAGGCCGTGCCTGGCGTGAAAGACGTGCAGGTCAGCCCCGGCAGCCACCGTGCCCGCGTCACCTGGCTGCCCGAACAGGTCAAGCCCTCGCAGTGGATGCAGGCGCTGCAGGGTACCGGCTACCGCGCCGTGCCCGCCAACGATGCCTTCGCCAGCCAGCGCCGCCGCCAGGAGGCACGCCAGACCGTCTGGCAGTGGGGCGTTGCCGGCGTGGTGATGATGCAGGTCATGATGTATGCATGGCCGGAATACGTCAGCAACGACATCGCGCCCGAGGCGCGCCATCTGCTGCGCTGGGGTTCCTGGATCCTGTCCGTGCTGGTGGTGCTGTTCTCCTGCCGGCCATTCTTCCGCAATGCCCTGAACGACATCCGCCACCGCCGCATCAGCATGGACATGCCGGTGGCCCTGGGCATGCTGATCACCTTCATCGTCAGCACCCTGGGCACCTTCGAGCCCGACGGCATGTTCGGCAACGAAGTCTATTTCGACTCGCTCACCATGTTCGTGTTCTTCCTGCTGACCGGACGCTGGCTGGAATGGCGCATGCGCGACCGCACCGCCGGTGCGCTCGAGGCGCTGATGAACCGCCTGCCCGACAGCGTGGAGCGCCGCAACAAGAAGGGCGTGTTCGAGCGCGTCACGCTGCGCCGCCTCAAGGTGGGTGACCTGGTGCGCGTGCTGCCCGGTGAATCCTTTCCAGGCGATGGCACGGTGGTCGATGGCCGCACCATGGTGGACGAGGCCCTGCTGACGGGCGAGTCGCGCCCGCTGGCACGCGAAACCGGTGCCCAGGTGATTGCCGGCAGCCACAACATCCAGTCGCCGGTCGAGATGCGCATCGACAAGCTGGGCGCCAACACGCGCTATGCCCAGATCGTCGAGATGATGGAGAACGCCTCGGTCGACAAGCCGCGTCTGGCCCAGTTCGCCGACCGTTTCGCCAAGCCTTTCCTGATCATCGTGCTGCTCGCCGCCGGCCTGGCGGCTGCCTGGTGGTGGCGCGAGGATCCTGCCCATGCGGTGATGATTGCCGTGGCGGTGCTGATCGTGACCTGCCCGTGCGCGCTGTCGCTGGCCACGCCCGCAGCAATGCTGGCGGCTGCCGGCGGGCTGGCGCGCCGCGGCGTGCTGGTGCGCCGGCTGCAGGCGCTGGAAATGCTCTCGCAGATCGATACCGTGGTATTCGACAAGACCGGCACCCTGACGGCAGACACCATTGCGCTCGAGCGCGTGCTGGTACGTGAAGGTGCCGATGCGCAGCTGGTGTTGCTGCAGGCCGCCTCGCTGGCGCGCCATTCCCTGCATCCGGTCTCGCGCGCGCTGGTCGAGGCCGCCGGCCTGGAGGGGGAAGCGTTGCTGCAGCAGGAATGGATCGCCACCCATGTGAGCGAACTCCCCGGCAAGGGCATGGAAGGGCAGGTGGCTGCTTCCGGCGCCGATCCGGCCGCAGGGCAGACCATGCGCCTGGGCTCCGACCTGTTCTGTGGCGTTGCCGCACACACCCTGGCGGAGCTGCCGCCCGATACCCTGCACGCCAACCTCAGCGACGGGCAGGGCTGGCTGGCCACCTTCGTGCTGCGCGAAGATTTGCGTGCCGATGCGCAGGAGGCCATCGATGCCCTGCGCGGCGCCGGCCTGCGCCTGCAGGTGCTCTCGGGCGACCGCCCGCACGCCGTGCAGCGCATCGCCGACCAGCTGGGGCTGGAGCAGGCGCAGGGCGGCTGCACCGCCTCCGACAAGCTCTCCTTCCTGCGCGCCGAGCAGCAGCGCGGCCATCACGTCGCCATGGTGGGCGACGGCATCAACGATGGCCCGGTGCTGGCTGGCGCCCACGTCTCGTTCGCGCTCGGCAAGGCCGTGCCGCTGGCGCAGGCGCAATCCGACTTCGTGATTCTGGGCAGCAGCCTGCGTGCCGTTGCCGACAGCTTCAGCCTGGCCCGCAGCACCATGCGCGTGGTGCGCGAGAACCTGCTCTGGGCCGCGCTCTACAACGTGATCGGCATTCCGCTGGCCGTGATGGGCTTGGTGCCGGCCTGGCTGGCCGGTCTGGGAATGGCCACCAGCTCGCTGCTGGTGGTGCTCAATGCCCTGCGCCTGGTGCGCAAGCTGGATTGACGAGGAGAAAAGGAGGCAAGGCCTATGGACATTCTCTATCTCTTGATACCGCTGTCGGTGGGACTGGTGTTCTTCATTCTGGCGGGACTGTGGTGGGCGATCCACAGCGGCCAGTTCGAGGACATCGAGGCCGAAGGGCAGCGCATCTTCAAGCAGGATTGATGTGTGTCAAGTTGTGTTTTACGGATAAGATTACGCTTGGCAGGGTTTTTTTAGAAAGAGGTGAAAATGAATTTCTCCAATATGCAGGCGACTACGTACAACGACAAGGTTGTACGCCAGTTCGCCATAATGACCGTCGTCTGGGGCGTGGTCGGCATGCTGGTTGGCGTGATCGTCGCCGCACAGCTGACCTGGCCTGAGCTCAACTTTGGCATTCCGTGGCTGTCCTATGGCCGCCTGCGTCCGCTGCACACCAATGCGGTGATCTTCGCATTCGGTGGTTCGGGCCTTTTTGCCACTTCCTACTATGTCGTCCAGCGTACCTGCCAGGTGCGCCTGTTCGGCGACAAGCTCGCTGCCTTCACCTTCTGGGGCTGGCAGCTCGTCATTCTGGCTGCCGCCATTTCCCTGCCGCTGGGTTACACCACCAGCAAGGAATACGCTGAACTCGAATGGCCCATCGACATCCTGATCACGCTGGTCTGGGTGGCCTACGCCGTCGTGTTCTTCGGCACCATCGGCACCCGCAAGGTGCGTCACATCTACGTGGCCAACTGGTTCTACGGCGCCTTCATCCTGACGATCGCGGTGCTGCACCTGGTCAACAGCGCAGAACTGCCTGCCGGCCTGATGAAGTCCTACTCCGCCTACGCCGGCGTGCAGGATGCCATGGTCCAGTGGTGGTACGGCCACAACGCCGTGGGCTTCTTCCTGACTGCAGGCTTCCTGGGCATGATGTACTACTTCGTGCCGAAGCAGGCTGGCCGTCCGGTGTACTCCTACCGCCTGTCCATCGTGCACTTCTGGGCACTGATCTTCACCTACATGTGGGCCGGCCCGCATCACCTGCACTACACGGCGCTGCCCGACTGGACCCAGTCCGTCGGCATGACGTTCTCCCTGATCCTGCTGGCTCCCAGCTGGGGCGGCATGATCAACGGCATCATGACCCTGTCCGGCGCATGGCACAAACTGCGTGACGACCCCATCCTGCGCTTCCTGATCGTGTCCCTGTCGTTCTACGGCATGTCCACCTTCGAAGGCCCGATGATGTCCATCAAGACCGTCAACGCGCTGAGCCACTACACCGACTGGACCGTGGGCCACGTGCACTCCGGCGCCCTGGGCTGGGTGGGTCTGGTGACCATGGGTTCCCTGTACTACCTGATTCCGAAGCTGTTCGGCAAGAAGGAAATGTATAGCGTCAAGGCGATCGAGGTCCACTTCTGGACCGCCACCATCGGTATCGTGCTGTACATCGCCGCGATGTGGATTGCCGGCGTGATGCAGGGCCTGATGTGGCGTGCCATCAATGCCGACGGCACCCTGACCTACACCTTCGTCGAGAGCGTCAAGGCCACCTTCCCGTTCTATGCCATCCGTCTGCTGGGCGGTGTGCTGTACCTGGGCGGCATGTGCATCATGCTGTGGAACACCCTGATGACCGCCAGCAAAGGCCGTTCCGTCACGACCCAGATCCCGGCGCTCAATCCCGCACACGCCTAAGGAGCAAGAATAAAAATGGCTAACGCTAATCATCCCGTTTCCGGTGGCCTGAGCCACGAGAAGGTGGAAACCAGCAACTTCTGGATGATCGTGCTCATCCTGATCGTGATCGCCTTCGGCGGCATGGTCGAGATCGTGCCGCTGTTCTTCCAGAAGTCCACCACGCAGCCGGTGCCGGGCCTCAAGCCCTACACCGCCCTGCAGCTGGCCGGCCGTGACATCTACCAGCGCGAAGGCTGCTACAACTGCCACTCGCAGATGGTGCGCCCGTTCCGCGCGGAAACCCTGCGCTACGGCCAGTACTCCGTGGCTGGCGAGTCCGTGTGGGATCACCCCTTCCAGTGGGGCTCCAAGCGTACCGGTCCCGACCTGGCCCGCGTGGGTGGCCGCTATTCCGACGAATGGCACCACCAGCACCTGTTCAACCCGCGTGACGTGGTGCCCGAGTCCAACATGCCGGCCTACCCCTGGCTGGAAAAGAACCTGGTGAATGACCAGACCATCGGTACCCACATGGCCACCCTCCGCAAGCTGGGCGTGCCCTACACCGATGCCGACATCGCCGGCGCCGGCGCTGCCGTCAAGGGCAAGACCGAAATGGAAGCCGTGATTGCCTACCTGCAGTCGCTCGGCCATGCCATGACGGCTGCCGTGCCCACGGCTGCCGCAGCACCCGCTCCGGCCGCTGCCCCGGCTTCGGCTGCAGCACCGGCCCCGGCTGCTGCGCCTGCCGCTGAAGCCAGCGCTGCTGCACCTGCTGCCGTAACCGCTCCGGCCGAAGACCAGGCCGCGGTGATGGTCGAGAACGGCGTCGTGCAGTTCTTCTTTGCAACCGGCAAGACCGAAGTGGCTGCCGGCGGCAAGGACGCGCTGGTTGACGTGATCGCCGGCGTCAAGGCCGGCAAGAAGGCCGTCATCAGCGGTTATACCGACGCAACTGGCGATCCCGCCAAGAATGCCGAACTGGCCAAACAGCGTGCCTTTGCCGTGCGTGACCTGCTGAAGGCCAACGGCGTGGCCGAAGACCAGATCGACCTGCAAAAGCCTGCGGATAACAACGCCGGCCAGGGTGGCCAGGCACGTCGCGTCGACGTTGCCCTGCAGTAAACAGAACAAGGGACGAGGAGTTTCTTCCACATGGACATCAACGACCTGAGAAGCCTGACGACGGTGCTGAGTTTTGCCGCATTCATCGGCATCGGCTGGTGGGCCTATTCCCGCCGCAACACGCACCGCTTCGACGAGGCTGCCCAGTTGCCGTTCGGTCCGGAAGAGGCTCCGAGCCCCCAAAAACATACTGAGGATACAAAATGAGTGACTTTATCAGTTCCTTCTGGTCACTGTGGGTGATGGCGATCGTCGCTTTCGGCATCATCTTCTGTGTGGCTGTGCTGCTGTTCGGCGCACAGGCGCGCGCTGCAACCGCCGAAGACAAGACCACCGGCCACGTGTGGGACGGCGACCTGCGCGAGATCAACAACCCGCTGCCGCGCTGGTGGGTGGGCATGTTCTGGCTGACCATCTTCTTTGCCATCGCCTACTTCTTCATGTATCCGGGCTTCGGCAACATGAAGGGTTCGCTGGGCTGGACCTCCAAGGGCCAGTACGAGGCAGAGATGGCCAAGGGTGATGCCCAGGTGGCACCGCTGTTCGCCAAGTACGCCGCCATGCCGATCGAGGAGATCGCCAAGGACAAGGACGCCAACGGCATGGGCCAGCGCCTGTTCCTGAACAACTGCGCGCAGTGCCATGGCTCCAGCGCCAAGGGTGGCAACGGCTTCCCCGACCTGAGCGACAACGACTGGCTGTGGGGCGGCAAGCCCGAGCAGATCATGGAAACCATCACCAAGGGTCGCAACGGCAACATGCCGCCCCAGATCCAGGCCATCGGTGGCACGCCCGCCGATGCCAAGGCGGTGGCCCACTACGTGATGAGCCTGTCCGGCCTGCCGCACGACTCGGCTGAAGCCTCTGTCGGCAAGGGCAAATTCATGGCCTGTGCGGCCTGCCACGGCGCAGATGGCAAGGGCAACACGGCGCTGGGCGCGCCCAACCTGACCGACTCGGTCTGGCTGATGGGCGTTCCGAGCGAAGCCAACATCGTGAACCAGATCACGAATGGCAAGATCAACGTGATGCCCGAGTGGCACACCAAGCTCAAGCCCGAGCAGATCCGCCTGGTGTCGGCCTATGTGTGGAGCCTTTCCAACAAGTAACCGACAATGTGCACAGGAAAACCTGTGCACGGGATAATGCACCGCCATGACTTCGATCAAAGGTCATGGCGGTTTTTTCATATGGCGACGCCCGATCGTCTTATCATATTCGGGTTCATGTAAGTAAGGCAGTCTGGAACACACACTATGTCCAACGAAGTCCCCGAGAAAAAGCAAACGCCTGAACCGGCACCGGAAAAAAAGGTCATCCCGATCGAGAAGGACACCTTGATGTCGGCCGCTACCGGCGGTTCGCTTTTTGCGGCATCCAAGGCGATCCATCCGCGTTCGATTTCCGGTCGTTTCACCAACTGGCGCTGGATTTTCGTCTGGCTCACACAGATCGTGTTCTATGGTCTGCCCTGGCTGAACTGGGGCGAGCGCCAGGCCGTGCTGTTCGACCTGGGTGCGCGCAAGTTCTATATCTTCGGCCTGGTGCTGTACCCGCAGGACTTCATCTACCTGACGGGCATTCTGGTCATCTCCGCACTGTCGCTGTTCCTGTTCACGGCGGTGGCAGGGCGCCTGTGGTGCGGCTACACCTGCCCGCAGACGGTTTACACCGAGATCTTCCTCTGGGTCGAGGCCAAAATGGAAGGCGACCGCAGTGCCCGCATGCGCCTGGACAAGAGCGGCTGGACGGGCGAGAAGATCCTCAAGCGTGGCGGCAAGCACCTGATCTGGCTGGCGATTGCGGTCTGGACGGGCCTGACCTTCGTCGGCTATTTCTCGCCCATCCGCGAACTGATCGGCAACTTCGCGCACTGGAACCTGGGCAACTGGGAAACCTTCTGGATCTTCTTCTACGGTTTCGCTACCTACGGCAACGCCGGCTTCATGCGCGAGCAGGTCTGCAAGTACATGTGCCCGTACGCTCGCTTCCAGAGCGCCATGTTCGACCCCGACACGCTGATCGTGACCTATGACGAGAACCGTGGCGAGCCGCGCGGTCCGCGCTCCAAGAAGGTCGATCGCAGCACGATTGCGCTCGGCGACTGTATCGACTGTTCCATGTGCGTGCAGGTCTGCCCGACCGGCATCGACATCCGCAAGGGTTTGCAGTACGAATGCATCGGCTGCGGCGCCTGTGTGGATGCCTGCGACGAGGTGATGGACAAGGTCGGCTACCCGCGTGGCCTGATCAAGTACTCCACCGAGAACGCGATGAAGAACAACTGGGGCAAGAGCGAGATCTGGAACCGGATCAAGCGTCCCCGTATCCTGGTCTACACGGGCATCCTGGTGCTGATTGCGGCTGCGCTGGTGACCAGCCTGAGCATGCGCAAGCCGATGCGGGTGGACATCATCCGCGACCGTGGCGTGATGTCGCGCATCGTCGACGGCGGCAAGATCGAGAACGTGTACCTGGTGCGCGTGATGAACACCACCGAGAGCGAGCAGAACTACGAGATCCGCGTGAACGGACTGCCCGGCGCCACCATTGCCGAAGGGGCAGACATGACCATCGGCCCGGCCCAGGTCGAGCAGCACGTGGTCGCCGTGCGCATTCCCGTGGGTTCCATGGAGCCGGGTTCGCACCCGATCTACCTGGATATCCGTGAAACCGGCAGCGATGCCATGGTGACCGAAAAGGCCGCCTTCCTGGTACCGAAATGATGAGCCAGGAGTCACGCATGCAAACCAGCAACCCGGATGCTTCGTCCCGTGGTCAGGTCCCTCACCCCGAAGAGGGCCGGTCGTGGTGGAAGTATCCGATCGTATGGATGGTGGTGGGCGGCCCGGTGGCCGTCATCATCGCCAGCCTGATCACCTGGTACTTCATCGCGCATTCGCCCAATGAGGTGCTGATCGAGAGCCGGGAGGTGGAAACGCCCGGCCTGTCCGACCAGGGGGCGCAATTCACCCCTGCCAACCGGGCGCGCAATCATGCCGCCACGGGAGGCGTTCCGGCGTCGCGCTGATCGACGCTTCCGTGAAGAATGCCGGCTGCGTGCCGGCATTCCTGTTTTGATGGGGGCGGCACCACCGCCGCTGGTGCTTGCTCGTGCAGTGCTGCCGGGCTATTCGGGGTGGTGCTGGCTGACCAGCTGCTGCAGCGCTGCCGTATCCAGAATGCGCACGTGGCGTTGGCGCACCTCCACGATGCCCTGTTCGGCAAACCTGGAGAAGGTGCGGCTCACCGTTTCCAGCTTGAGGCCAAGGTAGCTGCCGATTTCCTCGCGCGTCATGCGCAGCACCAGTTCCGATTGCGAAAAGCCGCGCGCATGCAGGCGCTGCACCAGATTGAGCAGGAAGGCGGCCAGGCGTTCCTCGGCGCGCATGCTGCCGAGCAGCAGCATCATGCTCTGGTCGCGCACGATCTCGCGGCTCATGATCTTGTGCACGTGGTTCTGCAGCACCGTCACTTCGCGGGAAAGCGCCTCGAGTTCGTCATAGGGCATGACGCAGACTTCGGAGTCTTCCAGCGCGATCGCATCGCAGGTGTGGCGGTCGTGCACGATGCCGTCCAGCCCGACGATCTCGCCGGCCATCTGGAAGCCGGTGACCTGGTCGCGGCCGTCCTGCGCAGTGACCGTGGTCTTGAAAAAGCCGGTGCGGATGGCGTAGAGTGCCTTGAACGGGTCACCGTGCGTGAACAGCGGTTCGCCACGCGGAATCCTGCGCCGGGCACCGACCATGTTGTCGATATAGCGCAGTTCTGCCTCGCTCAGACCCATGGGCATGCACAGCTCGCGCAGATTGCAGTTCGAGCAGGCCACTTTGTAAGACTTGGGGAGCGAAGGAGACATGCAGCTATCCGGGGCGCGCGCCATTGCGCACTTGATCCTTGTCATGGAAAGTGCCGATTATCGCATGGCGGAAAAGAGGGGTTGATACATATCAATGGCTGCAGGGGCATTTCGCTGGCAAAGTAGATACCCGCAATGACAGCATGGCAGCGCCCGCAACCGTTCAGGCTTTTGTGCAGCAAGGGGTTATGCTGGCGCTTGCTCACTTAGAATGCCCGAGACCATGAGCAGTACCGAACAGATCATCCTCACCCCAGAATTGCTGGCCCGCTACGACATTGCTGGCCCGCGCTACACCTCCTATCCCACGGCTGACCGTTTTGTCGAGGCCTTTGGCGAGAGCGACTACATCGCTGCGCTGGAGCAGCGGCACAATTCCCGGCCGGGCCATGTGCTGCCGCTGTCGATCTATGTGCACGTGCCGTTCTGCCAGTCGCTGTGCTACTACTGCGCCTGCAACAAGATCATCACCAAGCACCGCGAGCGCGGCACCGAGTACCTGCGTTATCTGCAGCGCGAGATTGACCTGCATGTCGCGCATCTGGGGCGCGGGCAGGTGGTGTCGCAGCTGCACTTCGGTGGCGGCACGCCCACCTTCCTGGACGATGCGGAACTGAGTCAGCTGATGGGCATGATCCGGGGGGCCTTTGAACTGGCAGAGGGCGGCGAATACTCGGTGGAAGTGGACCCGCGCACGGTGGATGAAAAACGCCTGCAGAACCTGTTCGACCTGGGCTTCAACCGCCTGAGCTTCGGCGTGCAGGACTTCGACCCGGACGTGCAGAAGGCGGTGCACCGCATCCAGCCGGCCGAGCAGGTGTTTGCGCTGGTGGAGGCATCGCGCCGCATCGGCTTCAAGTCGGTCAACGTCGACCTGATCTACGGCCTGCCGCAGCAGACCGCGGCCTCGTTTGCACGCACGCTGAAGCAGGTGAACGAGTTGCGGCCGGACCGTATTGCGCTGTATGCCTACGCGCATCTGCCCGAGCGGTTCAAGGCACAACGCCGCATCGATGCCTACACGCTGCCCAGCGGTGGCGAAAAGATCGAGATGCTGTCGCAATCGCTCAAGGCCTTTGGCGATGCCGGCTACGTGTACGTGGGCATGGACCACTTTGCGCTGCCCGATGATGCACTGGCCATTGCCAAGCGCCAAGGCCGCCTGCACCGCAACTTCCAGGGCTACAGCACGCAGCCGGACTGCGACCTGATCGGCCTGGGCGTTTCGGCCATCGGCCGCATCGGCGCCACCTACAGCCAGAACGCCAAGACGCTGGAAGACTACTACGACGCGGTCGAGCGCGGCCATTTCCCGGTGGTGCGTGGCCTGGCGCTGACGCGAGACGACTTGATCCGCCGCGCCGTCATCATGGCCATCATGTGCCAGGGCGAGATCGACTACGAGTCGATCAACCTGGCCTGGCTGATCGACTTCAAGGATTACTTCGCGCGCGAGCTGGAGATGCTCGGGCAGAAGGAAGAGGAAGGCATGGTGCGCATCACCGAGAACGGCATCACCGTCACCGAGCAGGGCTGGTATTTCGTGCGTGGCGTGGCCATGGTGTTCGACAAGTACCTGCAGGCGGACCGCACCCGCGTGAAATTCTCTAAAATCATCTGATCGGTGGCAGACACCCGGCAGGGTGAGAGGGACTGCCATGGCAAGGCCGGCACCGGTGCATACCGTGCCGGCCGTTTTGCATGAAAGAGAAGTATGGAAGCATCATTGATCGTCACGGCCCTGCTGATGGGCCTGGCGGGCGGCCCGCACTGCATTGCCATGTGCGGCGCGGCATGCGCGGGGATCGGCGTCACGGCCGGTGAACGGCCGGCGCAGCAGAATACGGCCATGGGGCTGTTCCAGGTGGGGCGGGTGCTGGGCTATGCCGGCCTGGGCGCGCTGGCCGCGGCCACCATGCAGGGCCTGGGCTGGCTGACGGTGCAGAGTGCCGCGCTGCGGCCGGTGTGGAGCACGATCCACGTCGCCGCGCTGGTGCTCGGGGTGTTGCTGATGTTCCAGGGGCGGCAGCCGGCCTGGCTGGATCGCTCGGCGCGCAAGGTGTGGGAGCGCATCAAGCGCCTGCAGCAGCGCGGCGGTTCTTTCGGGCCGGTGCTGGTGGGCATGCTGTGGGCCTTCCTGCCCTGTGGCCTGCTGTATTCGGCACTGATGGTGGCGGCCCTGACCGGCGTGGTATGGCAGGGGGCAGCCGTGATGGCCTTGTTCGTGCTGGGCACCAGCGTGTCGCTGATGGCGGGCCCGTGGCTGCTGCTGCGCATGCGCAAGCTGGGCGATGGCGAATGGGGCATTCGCCTGGCTGGCCTGGCGCTGGCCATCAGCGCCGGCGTGGCGCTGTGGATGGGCCTGATGCATGATCAGGCGCCGTGGTGCACCACGCCCTGAGGTTTACGCGCCCAGCAGGCGGATACCCTTGATCAGCATGCTGACCGCCAGCAGCATCAGGATGCCGGCGAAGATGCGCTTGAGGGTCTTGACCGGCAGGGCGTGCGCGGTGCGTGCGCCCAGCGGGGCCATCAGCACGCTGCAGCTGGCGATCACGGCCAGGGCTGGCAGCCAGACGTAGCCAACCGACCATTCCGGCCGGCCCGCCACGCTCCAGCCGCCCAGCACGTAGCCGATCACGTTGAACACCGCGATCGGAAAGCCCAGGGCGGCGCTGGTGGCCACGGCGTTGTGGATGGCGACGTTGCACCAGGTCATGAAGGGAACGCTCAGGAAGCCGCCGCCGGCGCCGAGCAGGCCGGACAGGAAGCCGATCACGCTGCCGGCCGCCATCTGGCCGCCACGGCCGGGCATCTGGCGCGTGGGCTTGGGCTTGCGATCCAGGAACATCTGCAGCGCCGCCAGGATCACCAGCACGCCGAACACCACGGACAGCCAGGCACCCTTGAGCAGGGCGAACACGCCGATGCTGACGACCAGTGCGCCGATCATGATGCCCGGGGCGATACCCTTGACCAGATCCCAGCGCACCATGCCGCGCTTGTGGTGGGCGCGCACGCTGGAGATGGAGGTGAAGATGATGGTGGCCATGGAAGTGGCAATCGCCATCTTCACGGCCAGTTCGTTGTCGACGCCGCGGCTGGCCAGGATCCAGGTGATGAAGGGCACCAGCACCATGCCGCCCCCCACGCCCAGCAGGCCGGCCATGAAGCCGCCGGTGAGGCCGAGCGCGGCCAGTTCGACAATGGTGATGGGTTCGAGGATCATGGCGGGAAATCTGCTGAGGCGTTCGGAGCTCCGAACGCGAAAAGCCGCCCTGGTGGGCGGCTTGGGGTCTGTCGCGAGGGGCGCCAGACGGCTGAGAGGTGTCTGCAGCAGAGCCAGACCGTCATCCTGAACGGAGGGGTTCAGGTGGGCGAGGGCAGCAAGGCCTTGGGTTCATCTAACGCGAGATGATCACGCTGGCCGAGCGATCTACCAAGCCCGGGCTCAGAGAGCATTGGTTCAAGGAAATATAAAGCCAAGCTCGCTGCAGACGCCTTCATTTTAGGATGAAATTCGCCCGCGTGGGAAATTTGCAGATGTAAAAGCCCGCGCGTTGTGTACGGCTGTCAGATCAGGCGGCCGTCCTCGGCCAGCGCCTCGTCCATGCGCTGCAGCAGGGCCTGCATGCGGGGGTGCACCAACTCGGCCGGCTGTACCTCGCCTTCGGCGGCGGGGGCGGGCATGGCGGCAATCTGCTGCTCCTTCTCGATCAGGTCGAAGGCCATGTTGAGGGCGGCGAGCACGGCGATGCGGTCGCGTGCGCGGATCTTGCCGGCATCACGGATCTTGCACATGGCGGTGTCGACGCGCTGCACTGCCTCGGTCATGCGGTCTTCGGAACCTTCCGGGCAGGCCAGCACATAGGCCTGGCCCATGATCGGAACTTCGATTTGCTTCATTGCGGATCATCCTTGGCAGAAGAAGGCTGTGCGGCAGGGGGCTGCTGGCCCCAGACGCTGGCCATGGCGGGCGCCGGGGCGGCCGGCGCTGCCACCGGCTCGGCCGGCAGGCGGGCGAGCAGGGCGTCGACGCGCGCGCGGGCGGCCGACAGGCGCGACTTGAGCGAATCCCGCTCCTGGATAACTTCCTGCAGCTGGCCCTGGAGCAGGGCGGCGGTTTTCTGCAGCTCCTGGTAGCGCAGCAGCATGTGCTCCATGCGGTCTGCGACCTGGTCGAGCGAGAGCGGGGTGAGGGGAGTGGTCATGGCACGGGAACGACAGGCAACAAGATAGCTGGCGTGGCCTGCAGCTGCAGGCCTGGCCCTTTGTTGCACATTGTAGATGATGGCGCCGGGACGCCATGGGGGCTTTCCTCAGGGACGGGGCGAATCGTCCTACAATATCCGGATTGCTGGTGCCTGGCAGGTCGTTGTGGCCGCCGGGTAAACGGGAAGCAGGAGTCCTGCCGGGATGGCTGGCAGGGCACAGGCCTGCGCTGCCCCCGCAACGGTGATACGGCGCAGCCCGGGTTGTGAAGCGGCTGCCGCAGTGTTCTCGCACGCCACTGGCCAGGTGCCGGGAAGGCAGCGCTGCCATGCCGTCAGCCCGGATACCGGCCAGCAAGCTTGATTTGGGGCGCCTGCCTGCGGGCCGGCGCCGGAACGGAATGCAGCGGCGGGGCGCCAGCGGTTTTCCGGGCTTTTCTCATGGTGGCATTGGTGCCGGTGCTGGCGGACATTTTCTCTCTTGGTCTTTCTCTCCTGAACGGGTTGCGCCCTGGCGTGCGCCGTGCGCAGCCGTGGAGGGCGGCATGAGGCATCACGAACTGATCCTGGGCGGCCAGAAATCCGGCAAGACGGTGCGCGCCGAGCAGTTGGTGGCGCGCTGGCTGGAGCAGGATGCGGGGCGCCGTGCCCTGTATCTGGCAACGGCACTGCCCTGGGACGAGGAAATGCAGCAGCGCATCGCGCGCCACCAGCAGGATCGCGCCCGGCGCGTGCCGCGCATGCAGACCCTGCAGGCTGCGGAGTGGGGCGGCGCACTGGACGTGCCCGGCCTGTTGCGCCAGCATGGTGCGCCGGAGGTGGCACTGGTGCTGGACTGCCTCACGCTCTGGCTGACGCAGCAGTTGATGCCGCTGGAGCAGGAGGATGTGCAGCCGGTCGCCGATGCTGCGCGGCTGGAGGCCGCGGTTGCCGATCTGCTGGAGGCCATCCGGGCCTGGCCGGGCCCCTTGTATATCGTGAGCAATGAAATCGGTCTGGGCGTGATTCCGCTCGGCCGCGAGACGCGTGCCTTTGTCGACGCGCTCGGCGAACTCAACCAGCGCGTGGCGGCAGTGTGCAGCCACGTCACCCTGATGGCGGCAGGCTTGCCGCTGACATTGAAATCTTCCGACTGAAAGGACCTGCCATGAAAATCGAGGAACCGCCCAAGGAAAAGCCGTACGAGAAGTCGGATGGCGAACGCCGCGGCATCCTGATCGTCAACACCGGCGATGGCAAGGGCAAGAGCACGGCGGCCTTCGGCCTGGCGCTGCGTGCCACCGGCCGCGGCAAGAAGGTGAAGATCTACCAGTTCATGAAGGTGCCGAGCGCCCGCTTTGGCGAGCACCGCATGTTCGAGCAGATCGGCGTGCCCGTGGAAGGGCTGGGCGACGGCTTCAGCTGGAAGAGCCAGGATCTGGAAAAGTCCGCGCAGCTGGCGCGCGACGGCTGGGAAAAGGCCAAGGCCGCCATCCTGAGCGGCGAGTATTTCCTGGTGGTGTGCGACGAGATCACCTATCCGCTGGTGTACGGCTGGCTGCCGCTGGAAGATGTGGTGGAGACGCTGAAGAACCGTCCGCGCGATGTGCATGTGTGCCTGACCGGCCGCCGCTGCCCGCAGGAGATCGTCGACATCGCCGATACCGTGACCGAGATGCGCCCGGTCAAGCATGCGTTCGATGCCGGCATTCCGGCACAGCGCGGGATCGAGGACTGAGCGGATTTGGTGAGCAAGACCATGACGAGCCTGCCTTTCGCCCCGGACGCATCATCGGGTGAGGCTGCAGCCTTGCCGACTGCCGTGCCGCAGGATGCATCGCATGCCTATCCGGCGGCGGATCGGGATGCGATCTACCGCGTGATGGCGCAGCGGCGCGACATGCGTCATTTCACGCCGGGCGCGCAGGTGGCACCCGAGGTGCTGGAGCGCCTGCTGCTGGCGGCGCATGCGGGGCCGAGCGTGGGTTTCATGCAGCCCTGGCGCTTTCTGCGCATCAGCGATGCGGGGCTGCGCGAGCGCATCCATGGCTGCGTGGAGCGCGAACGCGTGGCCACGGCCCGTGCGCTGGGCGAGCGCGAGGAGGATTTTCTCAAGCTCAAGGTCGAAGGGATCCGCGAGGCGGCCGAGCTGATCGCGGTATGCCTGGCGGACGGGCGCGAGCGCCATGTGTTCGGCCGGCGCACCATGCCCTATATGGATATCGCTTCGGTCGGCTGCGCGCTGCAGAACCTGTGGCTGGCGGCGCGTGCGGAGGGGCTGGGCGTGGGCTGGGTGTCGATTTTCGATCCCGACGAGCTGGGTGCCTTGCTGCAGCTGCCCGAAGGGGCCAGCCCGCTGGCGCTGCTGTGCATCGGCCCGGTGCCCGAGTTTTATGATGCGCCCATGCTGCAGCAGCAGCGCTGGGCCAGCCGCATGCCGCTGGCGGATGTGGTTTTTGACAATAGCTGGGGCCACAGTGCCCCGTTCCTGCAGGGGCTTTGTCAGCCTGGGCAAAGCCCGGTAGCGGACAATGCGTGCTGCGATTCTTCCGATTGATGTAGAGAAAGCCCGAAGATGGACACTCCTGTCACCCATTCCCCCGCCACCTGCCATACCGGCGGCGAGCAGACCGTGCATTTCTGCGCCCCGCGCAACAACCAGCCGGTGCCGCAGAGCACCAACCGCTGGGCGGTGGAGGATATCGAGGCGCTGTTTGCGCTGCCGTTCCCCGAGCTGATGTTCAAGGCACAGCAGGTGCACCGCGAGCACTTCAATCCGGCCGAAGTGGAATTTGCGACGCTGCTTTCGATCAAGACCGGCGGCTGCCCGGAGGATTGCGGCTACTGCCCGCAGTCGGTGCACTATGACACCGGCGTCGATGCCACCAAGCTGATGGAAGCCGACAAGGTGCGCGAGGCCGCCGAGCTGGCCAAGGCCGCGGGTGCCACGCGTTTCTGCATGGGTGCGGCCTGGCGCGCGCCCAAGGACCGCGACATCGAGAACGTGGTCACGCTGATCAAGACGGTGAAGGACGTGGGCCTGGAAGCCTGCTGCACGCTGGGCATGCTGACCAAGGACCATGCCGAGCAGCTCAAGGAAGCCGGTCTGGATTACTACAACCACAACCTGGACACCGCGCCCGAGAACTACGGCAACATCATCAGCACGCGCGATTACCAGGACCGTCTGGACACGCTGGAGAACGTGCGCAACGTGGGCGTGAATGTCTGCAGCGGCGGCATCATCGGCATGGGCGAAAGCCGTCGCCAGCGTGCCGAGCTGATCGGCCAGCTGGCCAATCTGCATCCGCATTATCCGGACAGCGTGCCGATCAACAATCTGGTGAAGGTCGAGGGCACGCCGCTGGCCGAAACCGAAGACATCGATCCGCTGGAGTTCGTGCGCATGATCGCCGTGGCCCGCATCACCATGCCCAAGGCGCGCGTGCGCCTGTCGGCTGGCCGCAGTGCCATGGCCGATACCATGCAGGCGCTGTGCTTCATGGCTGGTGCCAACTCCATTTTCTACGGTGAAAAGCTGCTCACCACCGGCAACCCCGATGTGGAAGCCGACCTGAAGCTGATCGAGCGTCTGGGCATGACGGCGGGAAAGTCGGGACACTGATCCGCGGCGGCACCCTTGCGGGTGCCGTGCATGCTACCGACCCGGCAGGAGTGTTGCCATGACAGGACCACACGGACTCTGGATCGGATTTGCAGCCGTGCTGCTTGCCCTGATGATCGACCAGTGGATCGGGGAGCCGCCACCGCGCTGGCACCCGGTTGTCTGGATGGGCAACTACCTGGGCCGTGCCGGGCGCTGGCTGCAGGCGCGGGTGCGCCCGCACGAGGCTGACTGGCCGAGCTTCTGGCGCGGAGCACTGGCCTGGTGGGGCGGTGCGTTGCTTGTGCTGGTAGTGGCAGGAGCGCTGCAATGGCTATTGTTGCAGTTGCCGTGGGGCTGGGCCGCCCTGCTGCTGGGCATTGCGCTGAAGCCGTTGCTGGCCTGGCGCATGCTGACCGACGAGGTGGCGGCGGTGGAGGTGGCGCTGGGGCGTTCCCTGCAGGAAGGGCAGCAGCAACTGGCGCGCATCGTCAGCCGTGATGTGACGCAGCTGGGCGAAGAGCAGGTGCGCGAGAGCGCCATCGAGAGCCTCGCCGAGAACCTGAATGATTCCGTGATTGCGCCGCTGTTCTGGTTTGCGTTGCTGGGTCTGCCCGGTGCGGCGCTGTTCCGTTATGCCGATACGGCCGATTCCATGTGGGGCTACCGCGGCGACTACCGCGGCCAGGTCTGGGAATGGGCGGGCAAATGGGCGGCGCGTGTCGATGACGTGCTGGCCTGGCTGCCCGCACGCATCACCGGACTGGCGCTGCTGCTGTCCGGCATGCGGCCGACGCGCTGTTCACTGCAGCGCCTGCAGCAGGAGGCAGGGCGGACGCCCTCACCCAACAGTGGCTGGCCCATGGCCGCCATGGCGATGGTCCTGGATGTGCGCTTGCGCAAGCCGGGCGTATACACCCTGCATGCGGCGGGACAGGCGGCGCAGGCCAGCCATGTGCCGCGCGCCGTGCAGATGACGCGAGTGGCCGTGCTGGGCCTGCTCGGAATCACAATCTTGTTCGCAGCGCTGGCCTTTCATGGCTGGCAGGGGAGGGCTGCATGACAGACACCATGATGGTTGCGGCGCACGGCGGCACCGATGCCATGGGGGCCGCGCCGTGGGATTTTTCGACCAACAGCAATGCGGCCGGGCCGTGCCCGTACACGATGGAGGCGCTGAATGCGGCCGATGCCACGCGCTATCCCGATCCCACCTATCGGCGCCTGCGCGAGCAGCTGGCCGAGTTCCATGACGTGGAAGTGCAGCGCATCGTGATCGGTGCCAGTGCCAGCGAATTGATTGCACGGCTGGCGGCCTGGACGGCCCTGCGCCATCCGCATGGCGCAAGCTGGATGCCGCAGTTCCATTACGGCGACTACGCCGTGGCATCCAGCAAGGTCGGGCTGAAGCGCACGGAGATGATTGCCGAGGCGGACCTGGTCTGGCTCTGTGCACCGTCCAGCCCGCTGGGCCAGGCGCTGACCCTGCCGGAAGACTGGGATTTGCGCAAGCCCGGAGCGATCGTGGTGCTGGATTGTGCCTACGCGCCGCTGCAGTTGTCGTTCAAGCCGCTGGCTCCCGAACTGGACCGGGATGCGGTCTGGCAGCTCTGGACGCCCAACAAGGCGCTGGGTGTGTGCGGCATCCGTGGCGCCTATGCCATTGCGCCGCTGCATGCGGAGCGTGGCGCAATTGCGGAGTTTGCGCAGCTGGGGCCGTCGTGGCCGACGGGCGCGCACGGCGTGGCGCTGCTGGAAAGCTGGTGCTCGCCCATGACGCAGCGCTGGATGAACGAGGCACGGTATATCCTGCGCAGCTGGAAACTGCAGCAGATGGCGCGCTTGCAGATGCTGGGCTGGGAAGCGATTCCAAGCGAGACAAATTTTGGCGTGATGCGCCTGCCCTGGCCGCTGCTGCTGTTCGATCAGCCGGACGTGCCGGGCGGGCGGGGCGAGCCGGCGCAACCGCGTTGCGATGCGAGCGGCGGGTGGGACGGCATGCAGGCGGATGCCTCGGCATTGCGCGTGCTGAGTCCCTACTGGCACAGCCTGACGCAGGCGCTGCGTGCGCGCGGAGTCAAGCTGCGTGATTGCTGCAGTTTTGGCCTGCCGGGCCATGTGCGCCTGTGCGTGCACACGCCGCAGGCGCAGCAGGCGCTGGTGCATGCCTGGACGGAAGTGATGCAGGAGTTGAAGGCATGAACGGAATACAGCAGGGTGCAGGCCGGAGCGAGGGGGCGCCGGGACACGCCATGCCGGCCAGGGCGACTCAGGCGGCGGACACATCCGGCCGCCGGCTGGCGCCGTGCGTGATGGTGCTGGGCTGCACCAGCGGTGCGGGCAAGAGCTGGCTGACGACGGCGCTGTGCCGCTGGTATGCGCGACAGGGATTGCGTGTGGCGCCGTTCAAGGCGCAGAACATGAGCAACAACGCGCGCGTGGTGGGCGGCACGGCGGCCTGTCCGGATGGCGGCGAAATCGGCAGCGCGCAGTATTTCCAGGCCCTGGCTGCGCGCGCCGAGCCGGAAGTGCGCATGAATCCGCTGCTGCTCAAGCCCGAGGCGGATACGCGCAGCCAGGTGGTGGTGCTGGGACAGGTGGATGCGGAGCTGACAGCCATGCCCTGGCGCGGCCGCAGCGAGAAGGTCTGGCCGCAGATTGCCGCAGCGCTCGACGCGCTGCGTGCCGAGAATGACGTGGTGGTGATCGAAGGGGCGGGTTCGCCTGCCGAGATCAACCTCATGGGCAGCGATGTGGTCAATCTGCGGGTGGCGCGCCATACCGGGGCGGCCTGCCTGCTGGTGGCCGATATCGATCGCGGGGGCGCCTTTGCCCACCTGTACGGTACCTGGGCACTGATGCCCGAAGCGGATCGCGCATTGCTGCGCGGCTTCGTGCTGAACAAGTTCCGCGGTGATGCCAGCCTGCTGGCGCCGGCACCGGACATGCTGCAGGCGATGACCGGCGTGCCGGTGCTGGCAACCTTGCCCATGTGGCGCGGCCATGGCCTGCCGGAAGAGGACGGCGTGTTCGACGACGCGCCCACCGGTGGCGAGGAAGCCACGGTGACGGTAGCCATCGTGGCCTATCCGCGCATCAGCAACCTGGATGAGTTCGAGCCGCTGCGGCAGCTGCCCGGCGTGCGCGTGCGCTGGGTACGCCAGGCGCAGCAGCTGGCTGCGCTGGGGGCGCAGGACTGGATCATCCTGCCCGGCAGCAAGAGCACTTCGGCCGATCTGCAGTGGCTGCGCAGTCGGGGGCTGGATGCCGCCATTCGCCAGCATGCGGTGCGCGGCGGCAAGGTGCTGGGCGTGTGCGGCGGCCTGCAGATGCTGGGCGAAGCCGTGATCGATCTCGAAGGGGTGGAGGCACGGGGTGCGGGCGGCAACGGGCCGGGCATCGGCCTGCTGCCGCTGGTGACGCTGTTCGAATCGCGCAAGACGGTGTGCCGCACGCAGGCGCGCTTCGCCCCCCTGGAAGGCGCCTGGGCGCCGCTGGCGGGCATGGCGGTGGCGGGCTACGAAATCCACATGGGCCAGACCGCGCCCCATGCGGCCATGGTGCGCACCGGCCATGTGGCACACGAAGCGCTGCAGGATGCCGATGGCAAGGTCATCGGCTGGACCAATGGCGCTGCGACCTCGGATATTCCCCACGCGGGGAATGTGCTGGGCCTGTATCTGCACGGACTGCTGGAGCAGCCGGCCGTGCTGCAGGCCCTGTTCGGCAGTGCGCCCGTAGCGCTGGATACGGTGTTCGAGCGCGCTGCCGATTTTGTGGAAGAGCATTTTGGCGCGCCCGTGCTGCGCCAACTGCTTGTTTGATTGCTTGTACTGACTGGGAGAAATATCACCATGCGTCTGGAACTGGATCCTGTGCTGGACCTCGAGAATGCCGAACTGCGCGCCGAACTGCAGCGCGCCATCGACCAGAAGACCAAACCGCTCGGCTCGCTGGGCGCGCTGGAGCATCTGGCGCTGGAGATCGGCATGATCCGCAAGAGCACACGCCCCGTTCTGGAGCAGCCCCAGATGGTGGTGTTTGCCGGGGACCATGGCCTGGTGAAGCGCGGCGTGTCGGCGTTTCCGCAGGACGTGACCTGGCAGATGGTGGAGAACTTCCTGGCCGGGGGCGCCGCCGTGAGTGTGCTGGCCAGGCAGCACGGCATTGCCCTGACCGTGGTGGATTGCGGGGTGGCGCATGATTTTGCGCCGCGTCCGGCCCTGCGCGTCTGCAAGGTGGCGCCAGGCACCGCCGATTGCAGCCAGGGCCCGGCCATGACGATGGAGCAATGCCTGCAGGCGATCCGCAACGGCCAGGAGCTGGTGCGCAGCCTGCCGGGCAATGCCCTGATGCTGGGCGAGATGGGCATTGGCAACACCTCGTCGGCCTCGCTGCTGCTGGCGCGCCTGCATGGGGTGGATCTGGTGGACTGCACCGGCGCCGGCACCGGCTTGAACTCCGAAGGGGTGCGGCACAAGATTGCGGTGCTGCGCGAAGCGCTGGCAGCAAACCCGGATACCGGGGATGCGCTGGATGCACTGGCAGCCCTCGGCGGTTTCGAGATCGCCACCATGGTGGGTGCGATGCTGCAGGCGGCGGCGCAAGACCGCCTGCTGCTGATCGATGGCGTGATCGTCACTTCGGCCCTGCTGGTGGCCGCGAAGATCGAGCCCAGGGTGCTGCAGCGCTGCATTTTCTCGCACCGTTCCGGCGAGCCAGGCCACCAGTACATGCTCGAGGTGCTGCACGCCAGACCGCTGCTGGACTGGGGCATGCGTCTGGGCGAAGGCTCGGGCGCGGCGATTGCCTGGCCGCTGCTCGAATCCGCCTGCACCATGCTGCGCGACATGGCGAGTTTTGCCAGCGCCGGGGTGGATGGGCAATCCGCCTGATTTGCAGGGGTGAACCGGGCGGCTAGACCCAGCCCAGTCCGCCCAGCAGGGCACCCGCTGCGATCAGCCACAGCAGGTGCACCTGCGTGCGCCAGACGATCAGGGTGGCGGCCAGCGTCAGCAGCCAGAGTCGCCAGTCCTGTCTGGCATGGTCGTGTGCGGCGGCCAGCAGCCAGCCGGTGGCGATCATCAGCGCGACCACCAGCGGAGCCATGCCGGACTTGAAGGCACGCACCGCACGGCGCTGTCGGTTGCGTTGCGCCCAGCGGCTGGCATGGTAGGCCAGCACGAGTGCCGGCAGCATGCAACCCGTCATGGCCAGCAGCAGGCCGAACAGCGCCAGCACCAGGGCGTGCGGTCCGGCAGCGAGGCCGCCAGCGGCATTCAGGCCGAGATTCCAGCCCAGCAGCCCGACGAATAGCACATTGGGGCCGGGCGCGGCCTGGGCCAGCGCGATGGAAGAGTTGAACTGCGCTTCGCTCAGCCAGTGGTGCTGGCTCACCAGGTAGCGGTGCATGTCGGGCGCGGTGCTCATCGGCCCGCCAACTGCCAGCAGCGACAGCGAGAGAAACTGCAGGAAGATATCCAGCCACTGGGCGCTGGTGAGTGTGATGGTCATGGCTGCTGTCGCGTGGCGGCCCGGTGGCCGAGGCGGAGGTAGGAAAGCACGCAGCTCAAGCTGCCCAGGCCCAGCAGCACCCAGATCAGCGGCCAGCGCAGCAGGGCGACGGCGACGAAGGCGAGCACGGCGATGGCAGCCGCCAGGGGCAGGCCGAGAGGATGGGTCTTGAGGGCACTGGCCAGGCGCAGGCCGGTGGCGGTGACCAGTCCGGCAGCGACGGCGCCCATTCCGCGCAAGGCACCCTGGGCCACGGGATGACCGGCCAGGTCCGCATGGAGCAAGGCGACCAGCAAGACGATGACCATCGGCGCCGCCAGCATGCCGGCCATGGCCGCGAGTGCGCCGGACAGCCCGAAATGCCGGGCACCGAAGGCAATGCACAAATTGATGACATTCGGCCCGGGCAGCGTTTGCGCTACGGCCCATTCTTCCACGAACTGCTCGCGCGTGAGCCAGCGCTTGCGATCGACCAGTTCGCGCTGGGTGATGGCCATTACGCCGCCAAAGCCCTGGAGCGCCAGCCAGGTAAAGGACCAGAACAGGTCGGCGCGGGACCGGGGCTGGCAGGGTGGCAGGGTGTTGGGCATGGCCCAATTATGAGGGCATGCGCCCCATCGGGGGATACACGGGAGGGCCCAGCGGCGTTGCTGGTGCAGTGGCCGCTGCACCGGTGCAGGAGGGCTGGAGCGTGGATCACCCCAGCGGCGCACGATGGGTGCCGTGGGCAGGCACCAGTGCCAGATTGCAGGGGTCGTGCAGAAACTCCGCCAGCAGCGCGCGATAGTGCGGCAGTTGCTGCAGGTGCCGGGCACGGTCGTGCACGCTGCCGTCACCGTGGAGGAAGGCAGCATCGAAATAGTGTGCAATCAGGTCGGCCTGCTGCTCCATGTTGAGTTCGCAGAAGCGCTCCGCATGGGGCAACAGATGCTGGTAGCGGTAGGCAAGCTGCTGCCGGTAGCCGCCGCGCAGGGCCAGCCGAACCCCATGGCGCCACAGGCGAAAGCCACGCTGCCACTGCCAGGCGTGCACCAGCTCGTGCACGAACCACAGCTTGGTGGCGTCATCGGCCAGGGCAAAGTCGTGGTGCACCAGACGCGGTGGAAACACCAGCGTGTTGCCATGCGCCAGTGCCGCGCGGGTCAGGTGCGGCAGTCCCAGCCAGCCGCCGCTCTGGATGCGGATCAGCGCATAGTCCAACCCGTCGCGGAACAACGGGCGCACCAGCGCGATTTCGCTGTCGGTCAGGGTGCGGCGGGGGGCGAAACGCATGGCGGGTGCACGGGGCTGAACGGGCTTGGGCGGGCTGTCGGTGCGGAAGTTTCCGTGCCGGATCAGCAGGGCCTCATGCCGCCGCTTTTTGGCGTGTGCCCTTGGCAGGGGTCTTGGGCTGGAAGTCACAGCTGTCGGCCACGGCACAGTGCCAGCATTCGGGCGTGCGTGCCTTGCAGATGTAGCGGCCGTGCAGGATCAGCCAGTGGTGAGCATGCACCAGAAATTCCCTGGGCACGCGCTTGAGCAACTGCTTTTCCACGGCCAGCGGCGTCTTGCCGGGCGCCAGGCCGGTGCGGTTGCTGACGCGGAAGATGTGCGTATCCACCGCCATGGTCGGTTCGCCAAAGGCGACGTTGAGCACTACGTTGGCGGTCTTGCGACCGACTCCAGGCAGCTTTTCCAGCGCCTCGCGGCTGTGCGGCACTTCGCCGCCGAACTCGTCCAGCAGCAGGCGGCAGGTGGCCATGATGTGTTTGGCCTTGCTGCGGTACAGGCCGATGGTCTTGATGTAGCTCTCCAGCCCTTCCAGGCCCAGGTCGAGGATGGCCTGCGGCGTGTTGGCCACCGGATAGAGCAGACGCGTGGCCTTGTTCACGCCCACATCGGTGGCCTGCGCGCTGAGCAGCACGGCGATCAGCAGTTCGAACGGAGTGCTGTATGCGAGCTCGGTTTCGGGGTGCGGATTGGCGGCCTGCAGCACGCTGAAGAAGCGGACGATCTGGTCTTTTTTCATGGGGAACAAAAAACTTCAAGCCCGCCACGCAAGGCGGGAGCCGCTATAGTCTGTCTGTTGTTGTCGATTGCGCGATTGTGGCACGCCCCGCAGGGGGAGTGCCTGTCGTGCGTTTTATCCAGGATCCCGCTCCATGCAATTTGCCTCTCGCCTGCAAAACTGCGAAACCTCCGCCATCCGCGAACTGTTCAAGCTGCTCGGCAAGCCCGGCATCATCAGCTTTGCCGGCGGTTTTCCGGATCCTGCCTTGTTCGACGTGGAGGGCTTTCGCGCGGCCAGCACCGATGCGCTGCAGCAGTGGCCCGGCGCGGCACTGCAGTACGGCGCTACCGAAGGCTTCGGTCCGCTCAAGGAGCAGATTGCCGTGCTCTCCGGCAACAAGAGTGCACCGCTGTCCGAGGACGACTTCATCGTCACCACCGGCAGCCAGCAGGCCCTGGACCTGATCGGCAAGTGCATGATTTCGCCCGGCGACAAGGTGATTGTGGAACGTCCGACCTTTCTGGCCACCATCCAGTGCTTCCGCCTGTATGGCGCCGAGGTGATCAGCGCGCCCATCGATGGCGATGGTGTGCAGGTCGACCAGCTGGAGGCGCTGATCGCCGAGCACAAGCCCAAACTGGTGTACCTGATTCCCACCTTCGGCAACCCGAGCGGCGCCATGCTCACGCTGGAGCGCCGCAAGCGCGTGCTGGAACTGGCCGCGCAGTACCAGACCCTGGTGGTGGAGGATGATCCCTACGGCGACCTGTTCTTCGATGCCCCGCCGCCGCCCAGCCTGCTGGCGCTGAGCAGTGAGGTGCCCGGCAGCCGTGAGTGGCTAGTCCACTGCGGCAGTCTGAGCAAGATCCTGTCACCGGGACTGCGCCTGGGCTGGCTGGTGGCTCCCAAGGCGTTGCTGGCCAATGCCGTAATGTGCAAGCAATTCAGCGATGCCAATACCAGCACCTATGCCCAGGCCACCGCAGCTGCCTATCTGCAGAGCAACCGCCTGCCGCAGGCGGTAAACCAGGTGCGCCGTGTCTATGCCGAGCGCGCCCGCTGCATGGCCGAAAGCCTGCGCCGCGAACTGGGCGATGCCGTCAGCTTCCACGAGCCGAGCGGTGGCATGTTCTTCTGGCTGCGCCTGACCGGCGCCAACGGGCGCGAGGCCGATGCCGGTGCATTTGCCAAGCGCGCCGTCGACAAGCTGGTCGCTTTTGTGCCCGGCGCTCCCTTCTTTGCCCAGCAGCCCGATCAGGCCTGCTTCCGCATGAGCTTTGCCACCTCGGATCTGGAGAAGATCGAGGAGGGCGTGCGGAGAATGGGCCAGGCGCTGTGATGCGCTGCCATTTCGCCAAGAGGCCCGCTGACTCTTTTCTTTTGCGAGACCTTCCATGCCCCAGTCTGCTTCCCTGCACAAAGAGCAACCCCTGATCGACGATATCCGCCTGCTGGGCAAGCTGCTGGGCGATGTGATCCGGGAGCAGGAGGGCGAGCCTGTGTATCAGTTGGTCGAGCGCATCCGCCAGCTGTCGGTCGCCTATCGCATCCGCGACGACAAGGGAGCCGGCCAGACGCTGGCCGAGCTGCTGAAAAACCTGTCGCTGGAACAGACCGTGCAGGTGGCGCGGGCCTTCAGCTATTTCTCGCATCTGGCCAATATCGCCGAAGACCACCACCACATTCGCCGCCGCCAGTTTCACGAGCGCCGCGGCGAGGCGCAGCGTGGTTCGCTGGCGGCGGGCCTGGCGCGGCTGCAGGAAGAGGGCGTTTCGGCCGAGCGCATCGCCGGACTGCTGGAGCAGGCGTATGTGTCGCCGGTGCTGACCGCTCATCCGACCGAGGTGCAGCGCACCATCATCCTGACCGCCGAGCGTGCCATTGCGCAGCTGGTAGCCGAGCGCGAGCAGGCCGTAACCACCCGCGAGCGCGAGCGCAACACGCTGCTGCTCAAGGCGCGCATCACCCAGCTGTGGCAGACGCGCATGCTGCGCGACGAGAAACTCAGCGTGGCCGACGAAATCCGCAACGCGCTGGCCTACTACCACAGCACCTTTCTGCGCGAGGTGCCGCACCTGTATGCCGAACTGGAAGAGGCATTGCCCGGCCAGCCGATCGCGCCGTTCTTCCGCATGGGCAACTGGATTGGCGGCGACCGCGACGGCAACCCTTTCGTCACCGCCGAGAGCCTGGCGCTGGCGTTCCGCCTGCAGTGCGAAACCGCGCTGACGCACTACCTGCATGAGCTCAACGCGCTGGGGCTGGAGCTGTCCATGTCCACCATCCTGGTCGATGTGGAGCCGGAACTGCAGGCGCTGGCTGATACCGTGGGGGATACCAACATCCATCGCAAGGACGAACCCTACCGCCGCGTGGTGATCGGCATCTATGCCCGGGTGGCGGCGACGCTGAAGCAGCGCACCGGCATCGACGCACCGTATGCGCCGGCCGTGAGGGGAGAACCCTATGCCAGCGCCGACGAACTGCTGGCCCATTTGCGCCTGCTAGAGTGCTCACTGCGTGAGCATCACGGCACGCCGCTGCTGGCACTGCGCCTGTCCGAACTGCTGCGCGCCGTGGAGGTGTTCGGCTTCCACCTGGCCACGGTGGACCTGCGCCAGAACTCGGAAGAACACGAAGCCGTGGTGGCCGAACTGCTGCGCGTGGCGCAGCTGCAGGACGACTACAGCGCGCTCAACGAAGCCGGCAAACGCGCCTGCCTGCAGCAGGTGCTGGCCGATGTGCGTCCGCTGCAGGTGCCGCATGCCGACTACAGCGAGAAGGTCCATGGCGAACTGGGGGTGTTCCGTGCCGCATTGCAGCATCTGGAACAGTACGGCCGCCATGCGCTGCGCCACTACATCATCTCGCACACCGAGGATGTGAGCGATCTGCTGGAAGTGATGGTGCTGATGAAGGAAACCGGCCTGCTGCGCGGCTTCGGCACGGCGCAGGGGCGCAGCCGGTTGATCGTTTCGCCGCTGTTCGAGACCATTGCCGACCTGCAGGCCGCCACGCGCATCATGCGCGAGTGGTATGCGCTGCCGGGCGTGCTGGACATGGTGCTGGCCAGCGGCGCCGAGCAGGACATCATGCTGGGCTACAGCGACAGCAACAAGGATGGCGGCATGTTCACCAGCAACTGGAACCTGTATCAGACCGAGCAGGAACTGCTGACGCTGTTCGATCCGCTGCGCGAACAGCACGGCGTGAAGCTGCGCCTCTTCCACGGCCGTGGCGGTACCGTGGGGCGTGGTGGCGGCCCAAGCTACCAGGCCATCCTGGCGCAGCCGCCCGGTACCGTGAACGGCCAGATCCGCCTGACGGAGCAGGGCGAAGTGATTGCCTCCAAATACGCCAATCCGG
Source organism: Brachymonas denitrificans (assembly GCF_907163135.1). NCBI lineage: Bacteria > Pseudomonadati > Pseudomonadota > Betaproteobacteria > Burkholderiales > Comamonadaceae > Allobrachymonas > Allobrachymonas denitrificans. The sequence continues at coordinate 292,278 of NZ_CAJQUA010000001.1, forward strand.
AAATTGGCCGCCGCAACCTGGAAACCCTGGTGGCGGCCACGCTGGAGGCCAGTCTGCTGGCGCCGTCCGAGCCGGTTCCCGAGGCGTATTTGCACGCGGCGCAACAGATCAGCGATGCGTGTTTCTCGGCCTACCGCGCGCTGGTGTACGACACGCCCGGCTTTACCGACTATTTCTTTGCCGCCACGCCGCTGCGCGAGATTTCCGAGCTGAACATCGGCTCACGCCCGGCCAGCCGCAAGGCCTTGCGCAGTATCGAGGATCTGCGGGCGATCCCCTGGGGCTTCAGCTGGGGCCAGTCGCGCGTGGCGCTGCCGGGCTGGGCCGGCTTTGGCAGTGGCGTGCGGCAGTGGCTCATGGCGGGTGGTGATGCGCCGGACGCGCAGCGCCTGCAGACGCTGCAGGCCATGTACCGCGAGTGGCCGTTCTTTGCCACCGTGCTGTCCAACCTGGACATGGTGCTGTCCAAGACCGACATGCCGATTGCCGAACGCTATGTCGAACTGGTGCCGGACCAGGCGCTGGGACGCCGGATTTTCGGGGCCATCCGTGCCGAGTGGGACGCCACGCAGGACATGCTGGCGCTGATCACCGGCGAAAGCGACCGTCTGGCGCACAACCCGGCGCTGGCGCGCTCGATTGCGCACCGCTTCCCGTACATCGATCCGCTCAACCACCTGCAGGTGGAACTGATGCGGCGTTACCGGGCCAGCAAGGAGAGCGCGGCGCCGGATGGCGCCGAACTGGCGCTGCCGACGTGGCAGCAGCAGCCGGCGCGGCTCAAGCGCGGGATCCATATCTCGGTGAACGGGATTGCTGCGGGGCTGCGCAATACCGGCTAAGGCTGTGCCGGCACCACGGTCTCAGCCAGCGATACGCGCCCACAGTAGCCGCAATTGCAGGCCCCAGTTGCTGGTCAGCCCCACCGTCCGGCTGGAGATGCTGCCATCCGGCGCCAGAATGATGAAGCTGGGGGTGGAGTTCACGCCAAAGGTGCGCGCGATGTCACCTTGCGGGTCCATGGCACTGTTCCAGCGCAGGCCGCTTTTCTGCTCATAGGCCGCCACCGTCGAGGCAGGGCCGGACTGCATGGCGATGGGCAGCACAGGGTACTTCTGCACCAGCGCGTCCACCGAACCCTGTTCCAGCTTGCAGATCGGGCACCAGGTGGCCCAGAAGTACAGCAACACAGGCTCTCCGGCGTGCTGCTGGCGCCATTGCGTCAGCGTATGCGTGGCGCCGACACTGGCCGCGCGCTCGAACTGCACCTCGGGTGCCTGTCCGGACGCCATGTTGCGTGTCTGCCAAAGGTGAGCGGCCATGAAAGCGGCCAGCAGGACGGCCAGATTGACCGCCCAGGAGCGGGCGCGGCGGCGCCAGGGCGAGGGCCCGGACGGTTTGGGGGTTGGCTCGGAAGATTGCATGGGGCAAGCATAGCGGGTTGAAACTATCCTCTTCGCCGCGGCCCCGAAATTCCAGAGTGCGAAAGGCGGCTGAGCGAGGCTAAAAGCAGGGCAGGAGTTGGTACCATCGACCGCTTACACACCGTTCCCGCCATGCTCGATTCCACCAAGAAAACCCTCTGGGCCACCGCCGACAAGCTGCGCGCCAACATGGATGCAGCCGAATACAAGCACCTGGTGCTTGGTCTGATCTTTCTCAAGTACGTTTCCGACACCTTCACGGCTCGCCAGACCGAAATCAAGGCACGCCTGCGCGACCCCGAGGACGAGTACTACTACGGCGATGCTGCCGACGAAGACATTGCCGCAGAGCTGGAAGACCGCGATTACTACACCAGCGCCAACGTCTTCTGGGTGCCCGAAAACGCACGCTGGGAAACCCTGCGCGCCGGTGCCCGCAGCCCCGAAATCGGCAAGCAGATTGACAACGCTCTGACCCTGATCGAGGGCGAGAACCCGCGCCTCAAAGGGATTCTGGACAAGCGCTACGCCCGTGCCCAGTTGCCCGATGGCAAGCTCGGTGAGCTGGTGGACTTGGTCTCCACCATCGGCTTTGGTGAAGATGCCTCGGTCGCGCGTGATGTGCTGGGACAGGTGTACGAGTATTTTCTGGGCCTGTTCGCCAGTGCCGAGGGCAAGCGCGGCGGGCAGTTCTACACGCCGGCCGCCATCGTCAAGACGCTGGTGGCCGTGCTGGCCCCGCACCACGGCCAGGTGTACGACCCGTGCTGCGGCTCGGGCGGCATGTTCGTGCAGAGCGAAAAGTTCATCGAGGCGCACGGCGGCAAGCGGGGCGACGTGTCCATCTACGGGCAGGAATCCAATCCCACCACCTGGCGCCTGGCGGCCATGAACCTGGCCATTCGCGGCATCGACTTCGACCTGGGACGCGAGCCGGCTGACACTTTCGTGCGTGACCAGCATCCGGACCTGCGCGCCGACTACTGCCTGGCCAACCCGCCCTTCAACATCAGCGACTGGTGGCACCCCAGCCTGGACGGCGACGCCCGCTGGGTCTACGGCACACCGCCCGCCGGCAACGCCAACTACGCCTGGCTGCAACACATCCTGCACCACCTCAAGCCCACGGGCCGAGCCGGCATTGTGCTGGCCAACGGCAGCATGAGCTCCAGCCAAAACAGCGAAGGCCAGATTCGCGCAGCCATGGTGGACGCCGATGTGGTGGAAGTCATGGTGGCCCTGCCGGGCCAGCTGTTCTTCAACACGCAAATCCCAGCGTGCTTGTGGTTCTTGGCCAAGCAAAAAAGCCGCAAGGGTGAAGTGCTGTTCATCGACGCCCGCAAACAAGGCCGCATGATCAGCCGCGTACAAAGCGAGCTGAGCGACGAGGTCATCGAGCGCATCGGCCAGACCGTGGCCGACTGGCGTGCAGGCAGCGACGCCTACCAGGACGTGCCCGGCTTCTGCCGCAGCGTGCCCCTGGCCGAGATCGCCCAGCAGGGCCATGTGCTCACCCCCGGCCGCTACGTGGGTGCCGAAGAGGTGGACGACGACGACGAGGCCTTTGCCGAAAAGATGCAGAAGCTCACCGCTAAGCTGGGCGAACAAATGGCCAAAGGCGCAGAGCTGGATGCGCTGATTCGGCAGAAGCTGGGGGGGCTGGGGTATGAGTTCTGAGTGGCGACTCACAACCCTAGGTGAGATTTGTGCCGAGCAAGGTGGCGCAATTCAAACAGGTCCCTTTGGCAGCCAGCTGCATACCTCCGACTACAAAGAGGTGGGCATTCCAGTTGTCATGCCAACAAATATTGGCGATGGTGGAATCGTTGAGGATGGCATTGCACGAATAGATCAATCAGATGTTGATCGCCTGTCACAGCACAAACTGATGTTGAATGACATTGTGTTTAGCCGTCGTGGCGACGTGACGAAAAATGCTTTGATTCGCGAGCATGAGGTCGGATGGTTTTGTGGCACCGGTTGCTTGAAGGTGCGCTTGGGTGCAGAGCGCATTGCAAACGCGAAATTCATTTCGCACTGCTTGCGCTTGCCAGATACCAAGGACTGGTTGGTGCGGCACGCTGTGGGCGCAACGATGCCCAATCTAAATACGGGAATTCTTTCAGCGGTTCCGATCAATTTGCCGCCCATATCTGTTCAGCGTGAAATCGCTGGAATGTTGGGTAGCTTGGATGACCGCATCACCCTCCTGCGCGAAACCAACGCCACCCTCGAAGCCATCGCCCAAACTCTGTTCAAGTCATGGTTCGTCGACTTCGATCCCGTCCGCGCCAAGATGGAAGGCCGTGCACCCGAAGGCATGGACGAGACTACGGCGGGCCTATTCCCAGATGCGCTATCCACAAGTGAGTTGGGGATGATCCCGTATGGCTGGCAGGTTCGTACCATTGGAGATCTTGTAGAAACGGTCGGAGGAGCTACGCCCTCAACCAAGGATGAGGCGTACTGGGCGCCGGCGACCTATCATTGGACATCTCCTAAGGACTTATCCGGCTTGGTGAGTCCGGTGCTGCTGGAGACGGAGCGCAAGATCAGCGCAACCGGCCTGGAGAAAATCAGCTCGGGCCTGCTGCCGGGGGGAACCCTTTTGATGTCTTCTCGGGCACCCATAGGCTATCTTGCTGTGGCGCAGATGCCAGTTGCCATTAATCAGGGCTATATCGCGATGCTTCCTGGAAGCACTCTACCTCCACTCTTCATGTTGTTCTGGTGCAAGCACAATATGCAGAGCATCAAAGGGCATGCCAACGGCTCTACCTTCATGGAGATCAGCAAGAAGGTGTTTCGCTCTATTCCCATCGTCGAGCCGCCCAAGGCGATCGTGGAAGCCTTTGTTGACGTGGTCGGAGACCTTTTCGCCAGATTGGCGGAAAACGAAAGGCAGGCTCGGACGCTCGTTACACTCCGCGATACCTTGCTTCCCCGTTTAGTATCCGGCCAGCTGCGCCTGCCACAAACTGAATCGGAGACCGAATGAAGGTGCCAACGTACGAAGACATTGAGGCCTTGCTTGCGCAGTTGGCTACCTGCATTGCCGATGACCTGGAAAACGGACTTCCTGTGCAGGAACACAGGGGAGGGAAAGCCCTTTTACACGTTGCGTCTGGGCGGGCCGAGCGTTTAGCAAACAATTAACAATGGTTGCTGAATCTTGTAAAAATTAAATAAAATCAATGAGTTAGTGGATTAATTGCCAAGCGAAGACGCATAAGCACCTTGACATGTATACAAATCGCGTTTTTCTATACACGTCGATGCTAACATGTATAGAAATTCCGTTTTTCTATACACGTCCAAGGCTGCGAACCCCTCATGGCAACCCTTTTCCCTCTGGAGACGCTGGATCCGGCACGCTTCGATGCGCCGCGCATCCTGAAAAAACTGGCCAGCAGCAGCCGTCGCCTGGCCGAACTCAAGGGTGTGGCTGCCTCCATTCCCAACCAGAGCATCCTGATCAACACCCTGGGCCTGCAGGAGGCCAAGGACAGTTCAGCCATCGAGAATATCGTCACCACGCATGATGAGTTGTTCAAGGACGACGTGGACCCGGAGGCATTCGCAAACCCTGCCGCCAAGGAAGTGCTGCGCTACCGCCAGGCCTTGCGCGTGGGGTTCGAGCAGGTGCGCAGCACCGGGCTGCTGACCAGCAACCACATCATCGAAATCCAGCGCGAGCTGGAGCGCAACAACGCAGGTTTTCGCAAACTACCCGGCACCGCACTCAAGGACGGGGCTGGTCGCACGGTCTATACGCCGCCGCAGGAGCCGGAAGAAATCGTTGCCCTCATGCGCGATCTGGAGCGTTTCATGAACGATCCTGCAGTGTTCGACGTGGATCCGCTTATCAAGATGGCGCTGATGCATCACCAGTTCGAGAGCATCCATCCCTTCTATGATGGCAACGGACGTACCGGGCGTATCCTGAATGTGCTGTATCTGGTGAAAGAGGGCTTGCTTGACATCCCGGTGCTATACCTGAGCCAGCACATTGTGCAGAACAAGGGCGACTACTACCGCCTGTTGCAGACGGTACGGGATGAGGACACCTGGGAGGAGTGGGTGCTGTACATGCTGGAGGCGGTAGAAGTTACCGCACAGCAGACTATCCAGACGGTGCAGGCCATTCATGGAGCATTGATGGACTACAAGCACCGTATCCGTGACGAGCACAAGTTCTACAGCCAGGATCTGATCAACAACCTTTTCACGCACCCGTATACCAAGATTGATTTTGTGCAGCGGGATTTGAATGTTTCCAGATTGACTGCCACCCGTTATCTGGATGCATTGGCGGCGTCCGGGTTTGTGGAAAAGCAGAAAATCGGGCGCAGTAACTACTACGTCAATCTTGCGCTGACCCGGATTCTGCTGAGTCAGGGGGAGTAATCGCTGTGCACGCAAACATCAGGCAGGAGCCATCGCCATGACCGAAGACCAACTCGAACAGGAAGCCCTGGCCTGGCTGACCGAGGTAGGCTATACGGTGCGCTATGGTCTGGACATCGCTCCCGATGGCATCGACCCCGAGCGCAGCGACTTCCGTCAGGCCATCTTGCCCCAGCGCCTGCTCGCCGCCATCCAGCGGCTGAACCCCGGCATGCCGGCCTCGGCTTGCGACGATGCACTGCAGCAGGTGCTGCATCTGGGCATTCCTGCGCAACTGTCGGCCAACCGGGCCTTCCACAAGCTGCTGGTGGGCGGCGTGCCGGTGCAATACCAGCGCGATGGCGAAACCGTGGGCGATTTTGTGCGCCTGATGGACTGGACCGATCCCTCCCGCAACGAGTTCTGGGCCGTCAACCAGTTTTCGCTGCGCGGGCCGCACCATGTGCGCCGGCCCGATATCGTGCTGTTCATCAACGGCCTGCCGCTGGTGCTGCTGGAGTTGAAGAATCCCGCCGACGAGGTCGCCGATATCTGGCGTGCCTGGCAGCAGTTGCAGACCTACAAGGAGCAGATTCCGGACATCTTCCAGTACAACGAGGTGCTGGTGATTTCCGATGGCAGCGATGCACGGCTGGGGTCACTTTCGGCCGATACCGAGCGTTTCATGCAGTGGCGCACCATTGACGGCAGTTGTATGGACCCGCTGGGAGCATTCAACGAACTGGAAACGCTGGTGCGCGGGGTGCTGGCGCCGGAGTATCTTCTGGATTACCTGCGCTTCTTTGTGCTATTTGAGGATGACGGCCAGCTGGTCAAGAAGATTGCCGGCTACCACCAGTTTCATGCCGTGCGTGCGGCGGTGGAACAGGTCGTGGCGGCGTCGCGGCCGGACAGCGCTGCGGGCGTGCGCGGCAAGGGTGGCGTGGTGTGGCATACGCAGGGCAGCGGCAAGAGCATCACCATGACTTGCTTTGCCGCCCGCGTGATGCAGGAGCCGGCCATGGCCAACCCCACGCTGGTGGTGATTACCGACCGCAATGATCTGGACGGGCAATTGTTCGGCGTATTCAGCCTGGCGCAAGACCTGCTGCGCGAAACCCCCGTACAAGCCCATACGCGGCAGCAATTGCGGCAATTGCTGGGCAACCGGCCTTCCGGCGGCATCATTTTTGCCACCATCCAGAAATTCATGCCTGGAGAAGATGAGGACGTGTTTCCGCTGCTGTCCGACCGGCGCAATATCGTGGTGGTGGCGGACGAGGCGCACCGCACGCAGTATGGTTTCGAGGCTAGGCTCAAGGCACCGAAGGCGAGTACCGCCAGCTACGGTGCGATCACGACCGGTGATGGGGAGAGCAGGTTAGAGGCAGGCACGACCGAGTTTGCGCCCCCGCCTTACGGCGCCAGCAGCTACCAGGTGGGCTACGCGCAGCACTTGCGTGATGCCTTGCCCAATGCCACGTTCGTGGCCTTTACCGGCACGCCAGTCAGCAGCACCGACCGCGACACCCGGGCCGTATTCGGAGATTACATCCACATCTACGACATGCAGCAGGCCAAGGAAGATGGCGCTACGGTGGCCATTTATTACGAGTCGCGTCTGGCCAAGCTGCGTTTGAGGGAGGAAGACCTGTCGCAGATTGACGATGAAGTCGATGAACTGGCCGAGGGCGAGGAAGAGGGGACCCAGGCCCGCCTCAAGAGCCGCTGGGCTGCGCTGGAAAAAATCGTGGGTGCCCAGCCGCGCGTGGCCAGAGTGGCTGCCGATCTGGTGGCGCACTTCGAGGAGCGCAACAAGGCACAGCAAGGCAAGGCCATGGTGGTGACCATGAGCCGCGACATCTGCGTGCACCTCTACGACGAAATCATCAAGCTGCGTCCCGAGTGGCACAGCGCTGATCCCGAGCAGGGAGCCATCAAGATCGTGATGACGGGCAGTGCGAGTGACAAGGAATTGCTGCGCCCGCACATCTACAGCAGCCAGGTGAAGAAACGGCTGGAAAAGCGTTTCAAGGATCCGGCTGACCCCTTGCGCATGGTGATTGTGCGCGACATGTGGCTGACCGGGTTTGATGCGCCTTGCGTGCACACCATGTATGTGGACAAGCCCATGAAGGGCCACAACCTGATGCAGGCCATTGCGCGCGTGAACCGGGTGTTCCGCGACAAGCAGGGCGGATTGGTGGTGGATTACATCGGCATTGGCAACGAATTGAAGGCTGCCATGCGCGAGTACACCGCCAGCCAGGGCCGTGGCCGGCCGACGGTGGACGCCCATGAAGCCCTTTCCGTGCTGCTGGAAAAGCTGGATGTGCTGCGTGCCATGCTGCACGGCTTTGACTACAGTGCATTCCGCACAGGTGGTCATCGCCTGCTGGCCGGTGCTGCCAACCATGTGCTGGGGCTCAAGCCCGAGCAGGGTGATGGCAAGCGCGATGGCAAGAAGCGCTTTGCCGACGCGGCGCTGGCCATGAGCAAGGCCTTCAGTCTGTGCTGTACGCTGGACGAGGCCAAGGCGGTCCGCGATGAGGTCGCCTTTTTGCAGGCCGTGAAGGTGATCCTCACCAAACGCGACACCAGCCAGCAACGAAGAACCGATGAGCAGCGTGAACTGGCTGTTCGGCAGATCATCAACCAGGCGGTGGTGAGCGAAGATGTTGTGGACATTTTCAACGCCGTGGGGCTGGAAAAGCCCAACATCGGCCTGCTGGATGAAGATTTCCTCGCGCAGGTGCGCAACCTGCCTGAAAAGAATCTCGCGGTGGAGTTGCTGGAGCGCCTGCTGGAAGGCGAGATCAGGAGCAAATTCGCCACCAATGTGGTGCAACAGAAGAAGTTTTCCGATTTGCTCGGCAACGTGATTACCCGCTACCAGAACCGCAGCATCGAAACCGCGCAGGTGATGGAGGAACTGGTGGAGATGGCCCGCCGCTTCCGCGAGGCGGCGCGACGCGGGGAGGAACTGGGCCTGAGTGAAGACGAAGTGAAGTTCTACGATGCGCTGGTCAACAACGAATCAGCCGTGCGCGAGTTGAGTGACGAAACACTGAAGAAGATCGCTCACGAGCTGACTGAGAACCTGCGCAAGAACATTACGGTGGATTGGGCCAGGCGTGAGAGCGTGCGCGCCACACTGCGGCTGATGGTCAAGCGCATCCTGCGCAAGTACAAGTACCCTCCGGATCAGGCAGAAGAAGCGGTGGAACTGGTGCTGCAGCAGGTGGAGACGCTGGGGGAAAGCTGGGCGTGACGTGCGGGGTCGTCCCTCCATTTGGGCCGCTTGGCAAAAGGGGTTTGCCAAACAGATTTACCATCGCGAAAGTCCCCCCCGTCTTCGCTGAAAGAGAGTCCATCGCATGACTTCGTCTACTACATTCCTGGCGCGCCTAGGCATCCGGTATCCCATCATCCAGGCTCCCATGACGGGTACCTCCACGCCCAGGCTCGCGGCGGCTGTTTCGAATGCAGGCGGGCTGGGCTCGCTCGGCATCGGCGCCAACACCCTCGAACAGGCACGGCAGATGATCGCGGAAACGCGCGCTCTGACGGACAAGCCTTTCAATGTCAACGTCTTTTGCCACGCGCCAGCGCAGCGTGATGCCGCGCGCGAGGCCGCGTGGGTGCAGCATCTGGCACCGCTGTTTGCCGAGGTGGGCGCGACCCCGCCGGATGCACTCAACGAGATCTACCGTACCTTTGTGAACGACGATGCCGCCTTGCAGATGTTGCTTGAGCTGCGCCCGACGGTGGTGAGTTTCCATTTCGGATTGCCGTCGCCACAGGCCCTGACCGCGCTGCGCGAGGCGGGCATCCTGACGATGGCGACGGCCACCAGTTTGCAGGAGGCACGCTGGATCGAGCAAGCGGGTATCGATGCCATCGTGGCTCAGGGCATCGAGGCAGGCGGCCATCGCGGCATGTTCGATCCGCAGGCGCCGGACGAGTGCTGGAGCACGGCGGTGCTGGTGCGCATGCTGGTGCAACAGACCAGGCTGCCGATCGTGGGTGCCGGCGGCATCATGGATGGTGCCGGCATCCGTGCCATGCTGGATCTGGGGGCGGCGGCTGCACAGCTGGGCACCGCGTTCGTGCTGTGTCCCGAATCGGCTGCCAACGTCGCCTATCGCCAGAATCTCAAGAGCGAGCGCGCAGCCCGTACGCGCCTGACCGAAGTGATTTCCGGACGTCCGGCGCGCGGCATGGTGAACCGGTTGATCACGTTTGGCGAAGCCGCAGGCAGTCCGCCGACCGCGGGTTATCCCATGACCTACGACGTGGCCAAACAGCTGAACGCAGTCGCCAGCCAGCAGGGCAATCATGAATTTGCCGCGCAGTGGGCCGGGCAGGGCGCGCCATTGGCTCGGGAAATGTCGGCGGCCGAGCTGATGCAGGTACTGGTCAGGGAGTGGAAGGGCGACTGAGTCCTGCAACAGGGGGGCCACGGACCCGAATCACTTTCCATGCGGCAGGCGCGGGCATGCATGGTTGCCGCCAAGCGCCACAAACAAGAAAGCCGGCTGCACCGGAAAAGGCACAGCCGGCTTTGGAGCCTGCAGCTTCGGATCAGCCTTGCGGCGGCTCGGTTCCCTGAGGCTTGCTGGCCGCATCCGGCAGCACCAGCGTGCTGTCCTTCTTGCAGGCGCCCTTGAGGCAGCAATCCACCCACTGGTTCGCCAGGCGTGCCGCGGCTTCACGGCCACCCAGGCCAAACGCGAGCGCCACGGCCACGGCCACGGCACCCAGCGTCAGCCCGAAGGCCAGATAGACGATCTCGTTGGCCACGCCCATGGCGCGCAGGCCCATGGCAATCACCAGACCCAGGATGGCAAAACGCGCGATGTTGGCGATCAGGCCGGAGGAGTGTTCGGCACGGCTCAGCGCCTGATAGGCCAGGTTGGCCAGCCAGAAGCCGATGATCATGATCACGCTGCCCAGCAGGATGTCGCCACCAAAGGCAGTGAAGGTGGTCAGCAGATCGCTCACCTGGGTGAAACCGAGCTGGTTGGCGGCTTCCACCACGGCAAACAGCATGGCGAAGAACATCAGCAGGCTGCCGGCCAGGTTGGAGGGCAGCAGGCTGCCGCTGAACATGCGCTGCATGCCGAGCTTGGCGGGCAGGGCGTCGGCGCCCACATTCTGCAACAGCGAGCGCAGCAGCATGGCGGCAAAGCGCGCCACGTACCAGGTCAGCAGCACGATGACGACGGCGGCGATGATATGCGGCACGGCCGTCAGGAACTGCTGCAGCATGTCGGTGGCGGGGCGGCTGATGGCCTCGATCTTCAGGGCATCGAGTGCGGCGATCAGTGCGGGCACCAGCACCATGATGTAGACGATGGTGCCGCCCAGGCTGGACAGGCGCAGGCCGTTGGCGGGCGCTTCGGTGGCGGCTACCTGGGCCGCGGTGTGGCCCAGCTTGTTGCCCAGATTGTCGGCACCGACTGCCGCCAGCAGATTGGTCACCAGGCCGCGCAGGATGCGTGCCACGATCCAGCCGACCACGCCGATCATCAGCGCCGCCAGAATGTTCGGCGCCATGGCCAGCGTCTTGTCGAGCATGGCCTGCATGGGCTGCAGCAGGCCGGTCATTTCCAGCGCGCCCAGGATGGCGGGCAGGAACAGCAGGATTACCAGCCAGAAGGCCACGTTGCCTGCATTGGTGCTGACCGGAGCCATGCCGGCTTCGGCGCTCAGGCGTTCATCGAGGCGCGTGGCGTTCAGGGCCTTGCCCACGCCGATCTTGATCAGCGTGGCCACGACCCAGGCCACCAGACCGATCACGCCCGCAGCAAAAATGCGCGGCAGGTAGCGCAGCACGTCCGTCAGCATCACGGCCAGCGGCGCGGACACCGTCGACAGGTTCAGTGCACTGAGCGCAGCCACGACGGCAGCCAGCAGGATCAGCCAGAACACCGCAATAGCGATTGGCGATTCGGCATCGACCTGGCGGCCGGTGCTGGTGTTGATGCGCTGGTTGAGCTTGCTCATGCCCAGCAGGCGGCGCACGCCGGCGCGTGCAAGGATGGCGATGATCCAGCCGACGGCAAAAATCGCCAGTGCGCCCAGGATCTGGGGCAACTGCGAGCCGACCGTATTCTGCATGGCCGTGGTGAAGGCGGTGGTATCCATGAATGACTCCCTCCTCTGTGGCTTGACGGAGCGCGCAAGTGCGCAGCGAAGTTGAAACCACCGCGGGATGGGTCAGCGTCCGTCCCGGGCAGCTTCGCGTTCACCATAGCACAGCAATATGACGTATTGCCCCTGATTTCCCCGCGCAAAATCCTGCGGCAGCGGCTGCACGCCGCTTGACGGGGGGGAAAACCTCGCGGAAAAGGGCGTCAATGGCAGGCCGTTTGGGGCCCGGCAGTGCCGCTTCTCAGCCCAGCACTTCCAGCAGGCGATCGAGCCCGCCTTCATTGATGGCCACCATGGCCTGATTGCGCACGGCAGGCTTGGCGTGGTAGGCCACCGACAGGCCGGCCACGCCCATCATTTTCAGGTCGTTGGCACCGTCGCCCATGGCAATCGTCTGCTCGGGCGGGATGCCCATCAGCGTGGCCACTTCCAGCAGCGTGCGGGCCTTTTCGGCACCATCGCAGATGTCGCCCCAGGCCTGGTCGACCATGCGGCCGGTGAGCTTGCCATCGGTGATCTCCAGCAGGTTGGCGCGCGTGAAGTCGATCCCCAGACGCTGGCGGATGCGTTCGGTGAAGAAGGTGAAACCGCCAGAAACCAGCAGGATCTTCAGGCCGGCCTGCTTGCAGGCCTGGATCAGCGTTTCCACGCCGGGATTGAGGCGCAGGCGCTCGTCGTAGATCTGCTGCAGCGCGCTCTCCGGCACGCCTTCGAGCAGGGCCACGCGCTGGCGCAGACTTTCCTTGTAGTCGGCGATCAGACCCTGCATTGCGGCCTCGGTAATGGCAGCCACTTCCTCCTTCTTGCCCACTGCGGCGGCAATCTCGTCCACGCATTCGATATTGATCAGCGTCGAATCCATGTCGAACGCGATCAGCTTGTAATCGGAGAGTCGGGGAAGGGCGGGTTGCTCGCGGATGACCAGGGAATCTTGGCGCATGGTGGACACAGGACAGATGGGAATGCCCTCCATTGTAGAAGCCTGCGGGGGAAACCCGGGAAGGCGCAGGAAAACGCATTCGGATGCCGATGCGCACGCGTAAGGGGCGTGGCGCAACGGCACGGCATGCTCCGTGCGTGCCTGCAGGCCGACGCGGCCCGACTTAGCTGAAACGGGCCGGCGAAAGCAGCGCTGCCGAGAGTTGCTCGTCCTGCAAGGCCTGCGGCAAGGATTGCCCCTGCACCAGGGCCGCCGCCGCCATGCCCATGGCCGCGCTGGTCTGGATGCCGTAGCCGCCCTGACCGGCGAGCCAGAAGAAGCCCGGAACTGCCGGGTCAAAACCGTTGATCAGTTCGCCGTCCGGCGCAAAGGTGCGCAGCCCGGCCCAGGTGTGGCTGGGGCGGCGGATTTCCAGCGTGGTCATGCGCTGGATCTGGTCGATACCGATGGCTACGTCCAGTTCCTCGGCCTGCACGTCGTGCGGCTCGACCGGGTCGGCGTTGGCAGGCGAGCCCAGGAGCTGTCCGGCGTCGGGCTTGAGATACCAGTCTTCCTCGGCGCCGATCGCCATTGGCCAGGCATGGATATCGACGCCGGCCGGCGGCGCAAAGGTAAAGGCGGAGCGGCGGCGCGGCTGCAGTCCGAGCGGCGCCACGCCGGCCCGTTGCGCCACCACGTCCGCCCAGGCTCCGGCTGCATTGACCACGATCGGTGCCTCGCAGGCACCGGCGCTGGTTTGCAGGCGCCACACATCGCCCTGGCGCGCCAGGGCCGTTACGTCGGCTGTGTTCAGCAGCGTGCCGCCCGCTTGCCGCAGCGTGCGCAGATAGCCCTGATGCAGGGTGTGCACATCGATATCGGCGGGGTCCGGATCGTGGAGGGCGCCAGCGATCTGCTCCGGGCGCAGAACCGGCAACAGCTGCAGCGCTTCAGCCGGCGTTATGCGTCGCAGACGCGGGCACTGGGCATGCAGGGTGTCCCATTCGGCCTGCAGCGCGGTCTCCTGGCCAGGTGCTGCCACGGTCAGCGTGCCGCGTGGTGTCAGCAGCGGGTGGGCCGCAAAGCCGGGCGGAGGACTCTCGAAAAAGGCGCGGCTGGCGCGCGTGAGGGCGCGCACCTGCGGCGGGCCATAGCTTTCCATGAACAGCGCGGCCGAGCGGCCCGTGGCGTGGTAACCCGGCTGCGATTCGCGTTCCAGCATCAGAATGCGGGCGTGCGGAGCCAGCCAGTGGGCGGCAGCAGCGCCGGCAATGCCGGCGCCGATGATGATGATGTCGGCCGTTTGCGTCATGGTGAACACCTCCTGATGCACGTGCACCATAGCACTGGTCAGCGGCGTCTGCCAGCTTGCGGCATGAGGGCCTGCACGGTGCAGGGGAACGGCGGTAGCACTGGCGGATTGATCGTGGACAAGAAAGCGTTTTCAGGCGCGGTAATCGCTATGACACTTTCAATACTTGTGTTTAGAATGCTTTCGTGGTGCAAGGTTTCCGGTATTCCCCTCTCTGCCGAAAGAACAAGGCCCATCGTCTGGCTCTCTGGATGATGGCCTTGGCCATGTTCGTGCAAGTGATGTCGAGCGTGTTCAGCGCCGGCTTCATGGCACGGCAGGCGGGGGTGGCCCTGAATCCCGCCGACATCGTCATCTGTACCGTCGAGGGCATGTATTCCGTGCCCTTCAACGCACAGAATTCCCCGGACGACGACGGCGCGCCAGCATCCGGCATGATGGGCTCCTGCCCCTATTGCGTGCTGGCCAGCGCTCCTCCACTGCCAGGTGAGCCAGTCTCCCAGGGTATGCTCCTGCCCCGGGTTGCGGTCAGCCAGAGCTGGATTGCGCAGGATACGCCACCCATAGGCACTTCCGCCTACCGCAAGCATGCGCCAACACGAGCGCCCCCCGCACAGGCCCTGCTGGCCTGATCTGCGCTTGACTCCCCTCTTTCTACTGTGACGCCCGGTTTGGGCTAGCAGACCTGCCGCGCATATCAGGCCCCCTCATTGACGGGGCCTTGGGCCATCGTCGCCTGTCTTTCTCCTTTTTTGCCCTCTGCGCAGAGCTGTGCTCGGCTGCGGGTTGTTTGGGGGTGCGATGTTTGCGCGTACCGATTTTTCCCGTCGCAGTTTTTTGCTCGCCGTGCCCGGTTTGACGGCACTGGCCGCCGGCTGCGGCGAAGGGCAGACCGATGCGGCCGAGAGTGGCAAGCTGCTCTGGCAGGCCGATCCCGCTGCCAAACTGTATGGCAGCCAGGGCGAATTGCCCCTTGACACGCTGAAGGGCAAGCCGCTGCTGGTGTTCTTTGGCTACGTGCGCTGCCCCGATATCTGCCCCACGACCCTGTCCGTGGTGGCGCAGGTCCTGACTGGCCTGTCTCCCGAAGAGCGCGCGAAAATGCGCGCCGTGTTCGTCACGCTTGATCCCAACCGCGATCAGCCCGAAGTGCTGCGCAACTACGTCAAGCTGTTTCACCCCGATGTGCTGGCGTTGCGCAGCACCGAACCCAAACTCAAGGAAATTGCCAAGGCCTTCCGCGTGTACTACGTGCTGCAGAAGCCGGCTGATGGTGCCGCCAGCGACGTGTATGCGGTCGATCACACGGCGCATACGGGCCTGGTCAACGCGCAAGGCAAGCTGGTCAAGCTGATTCCCTATGGCACCCAGGCCGAGCCCATGCGCAAGGCGCTGCGCGAGGTGCTGTGATGGCGCGCCCGTCCACTTGGGCGCTGGGCGCACTCGCGGTGGGCCTGCTGGGGCTGGCCGGCAGTCTGCTGGAAGCCGTTCTGGCGGACCAGAATCGCGCCCTCGGCCTGCTGCAGACGCAAACCCTGACGCGCCAGCTCGGCCTGACCGACCCCGCCCTGATGACCGAGGCGCGCTACGGCCGCCACCTCTCGCAGGCCGACCGCCACACCCCGTTCCAGGACCACCCCCTGGCCTTTGACCATTTCCCCACCGGCTCCATGCTGCCGCCACCCCGCCCATGACTGCCTGGCTCGCCCGACAACGCTATCTGATCGACTATGTGCTCGCCGCCATGGCGCGCCAGAAGGGACGCGCCATCGGCCTGTGGGTGGTGTACACGCTGCTCGTGTTCGTGCTGGCTTCGGTGATGCTGTTCACCCACGCGCTGCGCCAGGAAAGCGCGCGCGTGCTGCAGCATGCGCCTGAAGTGGTGGTGCAGAAGCTCGTAGCCGGCCGCACCGACCTGATTCCGCCGGACTATCTGGAAAAGATGGGCCGCATCCGCGGCGTGCGCGAGAAGCAGCTGCGCCTGTGGGGCTACTACTACGACAACGTGGTCAAGGCCAACTACACCTTCATGGTGCCGCCGGTGGCCGCTCCCGAGCCGGGCACCATCATCGTCGGCCCGGCCATGGCACGTACGCGCGGCATCAAGGCCGGCGATCCGATCGCCTTCCGCAACTACGCCGGCACCATCATCAGCTACCAGGTGGCGCAGGTGCTGCCGCAGCCGACCGAGCTGATGAGTGCCGATCTGGTGCTGCTGTCCGAGCAGGATTTCCGCAGCCTGTTCAACTTTCCGGAAGGGCATTACACCGATATTGCCCTGACCGTGGCCAACCCCAGGGAAGTGCGCAACGTCGCCACCAAGGTGACCGAGGCGCTGCCGGATGCTCGCCCGATCCTGCGTGAGGAGATCCTGCGCACCTACGCCTCGGTGTTCGACTGGCGCGAGGGCATGGTGCTGGCGGTGCTGTCGGGTGCGCTGCTGGCGTTTGCCATTCTGGCCTGGGACAAGGCCTCCGGCCTGTCCGCGCAGGAGCGGCGCGAGATCGGCATCCTGAAAGCCGTCGGCTGGGAAACCGGCGACGTGCTGCGCATGAAGCTGTGGGAAGGGCTGCTGGTGTCCTTCACCGCCTTCCTGGCCGGCTATCTGCTGGCTTACTGGCATGTGTTCCACGCAGGCGGGGCGCTGTTCCGGCCTGTGCTGCAGGGCTGGGCGGTGCTCTATCCGGAGTTTGCGCTGCGCCCCGAGGTGGATGGTCTGCAGCTGTTCACGCTGCTGTTCTTTACCGTGGTGCCGTTCACTGCGGCGGTGCTGGTGCCCAGTTGGCGTGCCGCCATCACCGACCCCGACGCCGTGATGCGGGCCTGAGGACATTGCCATGCTTGAACTCGTCGACATCACCAAGTCCTTCCACGAAGGCCAGCCCAATGCCTACACGGCGCTGAAGAATGTGTCGCTCACGCTGGAGCGCGGCAAGGTGATCGCGCTGCACGGACCGAGCGGCTCCGGCAAGACCACGCTGCTGACGCTGATCGGCTGCCTGGCGCGCCCCACCAGCGGCCGCGTGCGGCTGGACGGGCAGGACATTTCCTCGCTGCCCGAGCGCTTCCTGACGGCGCTGCGGCGCGAGCGTTTCGGCTTCGTGTTCCAGCAATTCAACCTGATCGCCGGCATGAGCGCGCGCGACAACGTGATGGTGCCGGCCTATCCGACCGGGCTGCCATTCAGGCAGTTGCTTGACCGTGCCGAAGAATTGCTGGCGCAGCTCAACCTGTCGCACCGCAGTGGCGCGCTGGTGCAGACGCTCTCGGGCGGCGAGCAGCAGCGCGTGGCCATTGCCCGTGCGTTGATCAATCAGCCGGACATCCTGATTGCCGACGAACCCACCGCCAACCTCGACAGTGCGCTGGCGAAGGAATGCCTGGACATCCTGGGCGAGCTCAACGCCCGGGGCACCACGGTGATCCTCTCCAGCCACGATCCGCTGGTGCTGGACAGCCCGCTGGTGCAGCAGCGCGTGGGCCTGCGCGACGGCCAGGTGCAGGAGGTGCGCTGAATGTTCTTCCAGCCGGCCATCCTTGCCTTGTTGCTGGCTTCCGGCCTGGGGCTGGCTGCGCTGCTGGTGGCATCGCCCTGGGTGCTGCAACTGGTGCGGCACTGGGATCTCCAAAGCGGCAGCCGGCTGCAACTGGTGCTGGAACGGCGCACCTATCTGCTTTCCACGCTGGTCGGCTTCGTGCTGGTGGTGCAGATGGCGGCGTTGCTGCTGTTTGTGTTCAATGCCGATCGCATGGCGGTGCAGTTTGTCGGCGCCATGTGCGCAGTAGGCACGCTGCAGGCCAACAGCTACGGCTTTCCGGCACTGTATGCGCAGCTGGCGGTGTTCTTTCTGGCCAGTGGCTGGCTGGTGCTGCATGCGGCCGATGCACGTGCGCCGGACTATCCGCTCACACGCATCAAGTTCGTGCTGCTGGTGGCGGTGCTGCTGCCGGCGGTGGCGCTGAGTTTCGGGCTGCAGTGGCTGTATTTCGGCAACCTCAGCGCGGACGTGATCACCTCGTGCTGCGGCAGCCTGTTCTCGGTGGAGGCGACCGATCTGGGCGGCGATCTGGCCGGCCTGCCGCCGGGGCCGGCACTGTGGGCGTTTACCGGCACCTTGCTGGCCGCTACGGTGGCGGCAGCCGTGCAGGTGTGGCGGGGCAGGGCGTCCGCTCTCGTGGGCGTATTGAGCGCGGCGGCCTTCGTGGTGGCCATTGCCGGGATCATCTCCTTCCTCTCGCTCTACATCTACGAGCACCCGCATCACCACTGCCCGTTCTGCATTCTCAAGCCCGAGTATGGCTATCGCGGCTATCTGCTTTACCTCCCGCTGTTTGCCGCCTCGGCGGCCGGCATCGGCGTCGGCATTCTCGGCCGTGTGGCGCACGTTCCGAGCCTGCAGACCGTGGCACCGGACCTGGCGCGCCGGCTGGCTTGGGTGGCGCTGCTGGGCTTTGGCATCTTCCTGCTGCTGTCGCTGGGGCTGGTCTGGCACTCGGGGCTGATGTTGCTGGAGGGGGCGTAAGGCATTGCATTTCCGGGGCCGCCGGTTCCCGTTCAAGAAACCGGCAGACAACTCGTACCTTCAAGGAGAACACCATGAAACGTCGCAGCTTTGTTGAATTGTCCATGCTGGGGAGTGCCGGCGTCATGGCCACGGCCTATGCCCAGACGCCTGCCGTTGCCCAGAAGACCGCTTGCCCGACCGATGGCACGCCCAACCAGTTCATTCCGAAGAAAACGGCGGATGCGAATCCGCTGCAGAACGAGCTGGCCAAGTATCCCAAGTGTCCCTACTGCGGCATGGACCGTACCCAGTACAGCCACAGCCGCATGCTGATCCAGTACGGTGACGATCTGGTGGACGGTACCTGCTCCATCCACTGCTCGGCGCTGAGTCTGGGCCTGAACATCGACCGCCAGCCCAAGATGATCTGGGTCGGCGACAACGCTTCCAACGCCGAAGTGAAGCCGCTGGTGGAAGTGGACAAGGCCTCCTTCCTGGTGGGCAGCAGCATCAAGGGCGTGATGACCAAGCGCAGCAAGGTGGCGTACGGAACTCGCTCCGCTGCCGAGGCATCCAAAAAGGCCAACGGTGGCGAGATCACCGGTTTCGATCAGGCACTTGCCGCTGCCTATGCCGACCTGTCGGCTGACGTCAGCATGATCCGCAAGAACCGCGAAGAGCGCCGCAAGCGCATGGCTGAACAGAAGAAAGGGTAAGTACCATGTCCTACGTCCGACTGAACCGCCGCGCCACGCTGGGTCTGCTGGCTGCCATGGCCCTTGCTCCCGTGCATGCGGCGGGGCAGCCGGGCGTGGCTGCTCCCGTGGTGAAGGTGCCCAAACCGGCACCGATGGACTTGTGCCCGGTGTGCGGCATGGTGGTGTCCAAGTACCCGAACTGGGTCGCGACCGTGCTGTGGAAAAACGGCCAGACGCACCATTTCGATGGTGCCAAGGACATGTTCAAGTTCCTGCACAACCTGGCCAAGTACGCCCCGCGCCAGCAGGCACAGGACATCGTCACCATCGCCGTGACCGAATACTACAACCTGGACAAGGTCGATGCACGCAAGGCCTGGTTCGTAATCGGCTCGGATGTGCTGGGCCCGATGGGGCACGAGTTTGTGCCGCTTGCAACCGAAGCTGATGCGCGAGACTTCCTGAAGGACCACAAGGGCAAGAAGATGCTGCGCTTTGCCGACATCACCGCGCCGTGGCCGGTGCAACTGGACAAGGGCCAGTTCACCTGATCTCAGGCAGCGCCGGCCTCTTCGGTCAGCGGCTGCCCCAGACTGCGCAGAATATCCCGCACCAGCATCGCCCGATCCAGCGGTTTCTCCAGCGCACGCTCGATGCGCAGCTTTTCGTTGCCGGCCAGTTTCACGTGCTTGTTCTTCTGGATCAGCTGGATGATGGCCATCGGATCGATCGGCGGATTCGGCTTGAAGGTGATGGTGATCACCGTCGGCGCCGCCTCCACCTTGAGCACGCCATAGGGCTGTGACAGCACGCGCAGGCGGTGCACGTTCACCAGCGTTTCGGCCTGCGGCGGCAGCTTGCCGAAGCGGTCCACCAGCTCTTCCAGCAGGCGGTCCACCTGCTCGCTGGTCTTGGCCGTGGCCAGCTTCTTGTAGAAGCTCAGGCGCAGATGCACGTCGCCACAATAATCGTCCGGAAGCAGGGCCGGGGCGTGCAGGTTGATCTCGGTCACGGCCTGCAGCGGCGACAGCAGATCCGGCTCCTTGCCGGCCTTGAGCTGCTTGACCGCCTCGGCCAGCATCTCGTTGTAGAGCTGGAAGCCGATTTCCATCATATTGCCGCTCTGGTTCTCGCCCAGCACCTCGCCGGCGCCGCGGATTTCCAGGTCGTGCATGGCCAGATAGAAGCCGCTGCCCAGTTCCTCCATCTGCTGGATGGCATCGAGCCGCTGCGCCGCCTGCTTGGTCAGCCCTTCGATATCGGGCACCATCAGGTAGGCATAGGCCTGGTGGTGGCTGCGGCCGACGCGGCCGCGCAACTGATGCAACTGCGCCAGGCCGAACTTGTCGGCGCGGCTGATCAGAATGGTGTTGGCGCTGGGCACGTCGATGCCGGTCTCGATGATGGTCGAGCACAGCAGGATGTTGTGGCGCTGCGCCACGAACTCGCGCATCACGCGCTCCAGCTCGCGCTCGGGCATCTGGCCATGCGCCACCGCAATGCGCGCCTCGGGCAGGATCTCCTGCAGCTTCTGGCGACGGTTCTCGATGGTCTCGACCTCGTTGTGCAGGAAGTACACCTGCCCGCCACGCTTCAACTCGCGCAACACGGCTTCGCGGATCACGCCGCTGTTTTCGCTGCGCACAAAGGTCTTGATGGCCAGGCGGCGCTGCGGTGCGGTGGCGATCACGCTCAGGTCGCGCAGGCCTTCCAGCGCCATGCCCATGGTGCGCGGGATCGGCGTGGCGGTCAGCGTCAGCACGTCCACCTCGGCGCGCAGCTGCTTCATCTGTTCCTTGTGGCGCACGCCGAAACGGTGCTCCTCGTCGATGATCAGCAGGCCCAGATTCTTGAACTGCACCTCGCTGGACAACAGCTTGTGCGTGCCCACGACGATATCCACCGTGCCTTCCGCGATGCCTTTCACCGCCGCCGTCACCTCCTTGCCGGAGCGGAAGCGCGAAATCTCCGCCACCTTGATCGGCCATTTGGCAAAGCGGTCCTTGAGCGTCTGGTAATGCTGTTCGGCCAGCAGCGTGGTGGGCGCCAGAAAGGCCACCTGCTTGCCGCCGGTCACGGCGACGAATGCGGCGCGCAAGGCCACCTCGGTCTTGCCGAAGCCCACATCGCCGCACACCAGCCGGTCCATGGGGCGCGGCGATACCATGTCCTGGATCACGGCGTGGATCGCCGCCAGTTGATCGGCGGTTTCGTCAAAGCCGAAGTCGTTGGCAAACACCTCGTAATCGGCCATGGAGAAGCGGAACGGATGCCCTTCGCGCGCGGCACGGCGTGCGTAAATGTTGAGCAGTTCGGCCGCGCTGTCGCGCACTTGTTCGGCGGCCTTGCGCTTGGCCTTTTCCCATTGCGAGCCGCCCAGCTTGTGCAATGGCGCCTCGTCCGGGCTCACGCCGGTATAGCGGCTGATCAGGTGCAGCTGGCTCACCGGCACGTACAGTGTCGCGTCAGACGCGTATTCCAGATGCAGAAACTCCTGCAGCGCCGCCGTGCCATCCGGATTCTTCTGGCCCACGTCCATGTTGACCAGGCCCTGGTAGCGACCAATGCCGTGTGCGCTGTGCACCACCGGATCGCCCACCTTCAGCTCGCTCAAGTCCTTGATCAGCGCTTCGACGTCGCTCGCATGCTCCTGACGCCGGCGGCGCCTGTGCTGCACGCCACCACTGCCGGCAAACAGCTCGGCTTCGGTGATCAGGTCGATGGCGGACTCGTTCCAGGCAAAGCCCTGCACCAGACTGGACGTGGCCAGACCGACTTTTTCGTCGCTCTGCTGGAACTCCGCCAGTGTATCCATCGCCACCGGCTGCACGCCGCTGGCGCGCAGGAAATCCAGCAGGCTTTCGCGCCGGCCGGCACTCTCCGCCAGCAGCAGCACGCGGTGTGGCGTGCTGCGGATATGCGCCTGCAGGCGCAGCAGCGGGTCGTCCGTGCCACGCATGGCAGCGACGTCGGGCAGCAGCGAGAATTCGGCGTAATGACTGACTGCCTCTCCAGCTGCTTCTGCGCCATTGCCGCCATCGGAGGCAGAAGTCTTTGCGCGGGCGGCCTCGGCTGTTTCCGATGGCAGGCTGATGGCACGTGCCGGTCGCAACGCCAGCTGCGCAAAGCGCTTGCCCTCGTTGTAAAACTGCTCGACGCTCAGAAACAGCGTTTCGGGCGGCAGCGCCGGCCGCTCGGGATCGCCCTGCAGCAGCCGGTAGCGCTCGCGCGTATCCTCCCAGAAGCGCTGGAACGGCGTTTCCAGATCATCATGCAACACCACCGTGCTGTGTGCCGGCAGATAGTCGAACACCGTGGCCGTGTCATCGAAGAACAGCGGCAGGTAATACTCGATGCCTGCCGTGGCAATTCCTGCCCCCATGTCCTTGTAGATGCGGCTGCGCGTCGGGTCACCTTCCAGCAACTCGCGCCAGTGCTGCCGAAAGCGCGAGCGTGCCGCATCGTCCATCGGAAACTCGCGCCCCGGCAGCAGGCGCACCTCCGGCACCGGCTGCAGGCTGCGCTGCGAGTCCGGATCGAAGGTGCGGATGCTGTCGATCTCGTCATCGAACAGGTCGATGCGGAAGGGCTGCGGCGAGCCCATCGGGAACAGGTCGATCAGGCCGCCGCGCACGGCGTATTCGCCAGGGCTCACCACCTGGCTCACATGCGCATAGCCGGCCATGGTGAGCTGGCTCTTCAGCGCAGCCTCGTCCAGCATCTGGCCGGTACGGAAATGGAAAGTGTAGCCCGCCAGGAAGGAGGGCGGCCCCAGCCGGTACAGCGCCGTGGTGGCCGGAATCAGCACCACATCCGCGCCATCTTCCGCGCTGTGCTGGCTGATGCGCCACAGTGTTGCCAGCCGCTCGCTGATCAGGTCCTGATGCGGCGAGAAGCTGTCGTAGGGCAGGGTTTCCCAATCGGGAAACAGCACGCAGCGCAAGCCCGGTTCGAAGAAGGGGAGTTCGTCCAGCAGCCGTTGCGCATCGCTGGCATCGGAGGTGACGATGGCAGTACACCGTCCCCCGGCCTTGTCCCGTGCCGCCAGCTGCGCCAGCAGGGCGGCATCGGCGGAGGCGATGGGGCGGGGCAGCGTGTAGCGCTGGCCGGGGGCGAGCTTGGGCAATTGCATGGGAGGCGGGGGAACAAAACACCAATACCCGCGGCCTGTACAGGGCGCGGGGTGAATGGCGTTCATTGTAAAACGCGGGGGCTGCCCGCAGGGCTTGTACGACTGCCGCAGGCTTTCTTTCGGGGTAAGAAAATGCAAAGAACGGGCAGCCCGCCATCCCGCCGCCCGGGCTCTGGCACACTGTCATGCAGAACAGAATGAGAGAGCCTGTCCATGCCCGATATCTATGCCGTGATCCCCTGCGCCGGCACCGGCAGCCGCGCCGGCACGGCCATCCCCAAGCAATATCAGCCGATCGCCGGCAAGGCCATGCTCTGGCACACGCTGGCTGCCTTTGCGGCCTGCCCGGCCATCACCGAAACGCTGCTGGTGCTTGCTCCTGATGACAACTGGTTTGCCAGACACCAGGCGCCGCCTGAAGTGCCGGCCCGCCGCTTCATGACCACGCCCGCAGGCGGCGCCAGCCGCGCCGAAAGCGTGCGCAACGGCCTGCAGGCCCTGCGCGCGCAGGGCGCCCAGCCCGAAGACTGGGTGCTGGTGCATGACGCTGCCCGTTGCCTGATTACCCGGGAGCAGATCGAGCACCTGATCGCCGCCTGCAAACCGGACGAAACCGGCGGCCTGCTGGCCGTGCCGCTGCCGGACACGCTCAAGTGCGAGTTGCCGCGCAACGGCCTGCCGGACGACGTGCCCGCGCGCGTCGCAGCGACTGTGCCGCGCAGCGACAAATGGCTGGCGCAGACGCCGCAGATGTTCCGCCTTGGCGTGCTGTTGCAGGCGCTGGAGGCTGGCCTGCAGCACGCGCCCGAGCACATCACCGACGAAGCCAGCGCCATCGAGCGCCTTGGCCTGCAGCCGCTGCTGGTGCAGGGCAGTGGCTGGAACTTCAAGGTCACCTATCCGGAAGACTTCACCCTGGCCGAGGCCGTGCTGCTGGCACGGCAACAGCACCAGAAGGTAGACTGAGGCCGGTCGGAGAGGCAGCCGGAGCGGTTTGCGGCCCCCGTTCTTGCAGGCAATGCGACAATCCGGTGCATGACTACCTCGACACCGCTTTTCCCCCCATTCCGCATCGGCGAAGGCTGGGACACGCACCAGCTGGTTGAAGGCCGACCGCTCTGGCTGGGCGGCGTGCAGATCCCGCATCCCATGGGCCTGCTGGGCCACTCCGATGCCGATGTGCTGCTGCATGCCATCACCGACGCCATCCTGGGCGCTGCCGGCATGGGCGATATCGGCACGCTCTTCCCCGACACCGACCCTGCCTTCAAGGGCGCCGACTCGCGCGTGCTGCTGCGCGAGGCGATGCAGCGTGTGCGCGCCAGCGGCTGGCAGGTCGGCAATGTGGACTGCACCATCATCGCGCAAAAGCCCAAGCTGGCGCCCTACAAGGCCGCCATGGCGCAGTCGGTGGCGGACTGCCTGGGTGTGACGGCCGCGCAGGTCAACGTCAAGGCCAAGACGGCGGAGAAGCTCGGCCCAGTGGGTGAGGAGCGCAGCATGGAAGCACGCGCGGTGGTGCTGCTGTTTCCTGCCTGAAACGCGGGGCACGCCTGCAGGCAGGGCTGCGGGTTACAGTGCAATCACTCTTGGTGGACCAGATGTCTATTTGACCCGCGGCAGCCGCAGGTCCGCCTGCAGACCGCCTTCCTTGCGGTTGCTCAGCATCAGCGTGCCGCCCATGTACTGCACCACCTTCTTCACGATGGAAAGGCCCAGGCCGCTGCCCGCCGCCGAGGTGCGCGCCTCATCGGCCCGGTAGAAGGGCTGCGTCAGCCGGTGCAGCATGGCTTCGGGCACTCCCGCGCCACGGTCGGAAATCTGCAGGTGCACATAGCCGGCTTCGGCGCGCGCAATCACATCCACTTCCGTGTAGTCCGCATTCGGGGTCTTGCCGTAGCGCCGTGCATTCTCCAGCAGGTTGGAGACGACCCGCGCCAGCTCGATCTCGTCCGCCTTCACGCGCAGGTTGTTCGGTACCTGGATGTTCAGGCGCATGTCATCGGCATTCAGGTAGGGATAGGCACTGGTCTGCACCACCTCCTTCAGCTGCACCGTGGTCAGTTGCATGGAGTCCGGGCGAGCGTAGTCCATGAACTTGTTGATGATCGAGTCGACCTGCTCAATGTCGGCAGCCATGTACTTCTGGGCTTCTTCGTCGGATACGCTCATTTCCACTTCCAGCCGCAGGCGCGCCAGCGGGGTGCGCAAATCGTGCGAGATGCCGGCCAGCATCACGGCGCGCTCCTGCTCCACCTTGGCCATCTGCTCGGCCATGCGGTTGAAGCCGATGTTCACCTCGCGCAGCTCCTTGGTCGATACTGCCTCGTCCAGGTGGCCGGCATTGAAGTCGCCCTGGCGGATCTTGCCGATGGCGATGGACAGCTGCTTGAGCGGCCGGTTGACCAGGCCCGCCATCAGCGCAGCGCCCGCCAGCGACAGGCCGGCTGCCATCAGCATCCACACCAGCCAGGTGGTGCCGCCCACCGGCGTCACGCGTGACTGGTCGGTCAGCAGCCAGTAGGCATCGCCGTCGATGTCGAAGCCGATCCACAGGCCTTCTTCGCCGTTGACGGAGCTTGCTACCACCGTTCGGGGGCCCAGGCGCAGCTCCAGCTCTTCCGTCACGCGTTCATCCAGCTGGTCGCGGTTGATGATCTCGATTCTGTCTTCCTGCTCGCGTGGCAGGATGCGCACGCCTTCTTCTTCGGCCAGCGTCTTCATCAGCGCCAGCCGCGTGATCGAATCGGAATACACCAGCGCGGCCCGGCTCAGGTTGACCAGCGAGGCAATCTGCTGGGCCGTCTGCGTGGCGCGCGGCTCGAAGTCGAGCGAGCGGATCGTCATCAGCCAGCCGATGGTGCTCATGGTGAGCAGCAGGCCGATCATGATGAAGGTGCGCCAGAACAGGTTCAGGCCCCAGCGCGGCACGACGTAGGGCACGGCTCCCGGCTCGCCTGCGACAACAGGTGCCGGCGTCTGGACGGATGGCTCTTCCTGGCCGTCTGCAGCAGCTTCGTGCTGGGCCGACCAGCGCGGCGCCAGCAGACGGGTCAGGGAAGAGAACGTGTCTTTGCTCATGAACAGCGAACAGGCGCTGCGGGCCGCAGCGGGAATGGAGGGCGGTACAGGCGTGCCGCAGGGGTTGGCGTCATGCGATGTGCGGGGCGACTATCCGGCAGGGACAGGCATGCCCGCGTCATCGTGATGGCGTCTCAGGTGTTGCCGCCGCCATCCGGTACGAACACGTAACCCACGCCCCACACAGTCTGGATGTAGCGTGGCGAGGCCGGATCCGTTTCGATCAGCTTGCGCAGGCGCGAGACCTGCACGTCCAGACTGCGGTCGAAGGGCTCGAACTCGCGGCCGCGTGCCAGCTGGGCCAGCTTTTCGCGCGACAGCGGCTGGCGCGGGTGGCGCACCAGAGCCTTGAGCATGGCGAATTCGCCCGTGGTCAGCGGCAGGTCTTCGCCATCCTTTTTCAGGGTGCGCGCGCTCAGGTCGAACACGTAGTTGCCGAAGCTCACGACCTCGGTCTCGGTGGAAGGAGCGCCGGGCGCCTCGACGGCCGGGCGGCGGCGCAGCACGGCGTGCACGCGGGCCAGCAGCTCGCGCGGGTTGAAGGGCTTGCCCAGATAGTCGTCGGCGCCGATTTCGAGGCCGACGATGCGGTCCACGTCCTCGCCCTTGGCAGTGAGCATGATGATGGGCGTCTTGTCGTTGGCGGCGCGCAGACGGCGGCAGATGGACAGGCCGTCTTCGCCGGGAAGCATCAGGTCGAGCACGATCAGGTCGACCGCTTCGCGCAGCAGGATGCGGTTGAGGTTCTTGCCATCTTCGGCCACCATCACTTCAAAGCCTTCCTGGCTCAGGTAGCGGCGCAGCAGATCGCGGATGCGGGCATCGTCATCCACTACCACGATCTTGTCGGCACGGGTGTTGGCCTGAGTCATCTTGTCCTCCGTGAATTTGTAACACAGACGGATGTTAGGCCGCATTCGCCAAAAAACCACCCATTTTTCATTGCCTTTTCACACTGTTACACATCTTGCGGGGGGATTGCCTTTCTGACCGGATGGTGCCTAGTATCCTCGCGGCAGACCGTTAAGCTTGGGGAATTGACAAGGCGTTCTGGTCTGCCCTGCAAGCATGTCGCAAGGATTTGCTGGCATGGCGGAAGCTGGCGTCCAGAATGCAGGAACAAGGCAGTAAGCAATGAAATCAGACAAGGCAGACATCACGTTCAACCCGGCCATGCTTGCGGGAGGCGAGAGTGTCCCGGGCAAGCGCGCCTGGGGGGGCAAATGGATTGCCTTGCCGGCGCTGCTGGCGGCAGGGCTGTTCAGCCCGGCTGCGTGGGCGGATTGTCCGTCTCCCAATGAGGTTGGCAAGCAGTTTCCGGGCCCGCCGGTGCGGGACGACTTGCGCCAGACGCTCACCACGTCCAGGGATTGCATGAATACCATCCAGCCCAAGCGCATGAGCCCGCGCGAATTGCAGGAGCTGCGCAAGGCCATCCGTGACCATGCCACTGCCAACGGGCGCAAGCTGCGCTCGCGCTGACAGGATTTTTCCGGCCCGCGTCTGCGGGCCTTGTTACTTTGAGGAAGGACGTTTTTCATGGCCAATATTTCCACTGGCTCCCTGGGCAGAATGACGCGGCAGCGCAAGCAGCTGCTTGTGGCGGCGGCACTCGCCGCCTTGCCGCTGGCGGCAGCAGCCCAGGGCGTGGGCAGCAATTACGTTCCCAGCAATGTGGCGCAACTGTCTGCCGAAGGCAGCGTCGAGGTGCAGCAGGACGTGCTGCGCATGGTGCTGAGCACCACGCGCCAGGGCAGCGACGCGCAGGCGGTGCAGAGCCAGCTCAAGCAGGCCGTCGACGCCGCGCTGCAGGTCGCCAAGGCGCAGGCGCGCCCGGACGCCATGGAAGTGCACACCGGCAATTTCAGCCTCTATCCCAGCCATGACCGCAACGGCAAGATCAGCCAGTGGCAGGGCCGTGCCGAGGTGGTGCTCAGCGGCAAGGACATGGGGCGCATCAGCAGCACCGCCGGCAGGATCGGCAGCATGACGGTGTCGGATGTCGGCTTCGACATCAGCAAGGAGCTACGTCGCAGCAGCGAGACCAGGGCGCAGGAACTGGCCATCCAGGCTTTCCGCGAGAAGGCGCAGTCCATCACGCGCAGTTTCGGCTTCGGCAGCTACACGCTGCGCGAAGTATCGGTCAATGCCGAAGGCGGCTACGGCGGCCCGCGCATGATGGCGATGAAGGCCGGGCGTGCGGATATGGAAAGCGCACCGGTGCCGGTGGAGCCGGGCAAGTCCACCGTGCGGATGGTGGTGAACGGGTCAGTGCAGATGCGCTGAGGCATCTTCGGATATGCACGATTCAGGGGCTGCAGTTGCAGCCCCTTTGCCTTGTGTGGATGTCTGCAGCGACAGCTTCAGGACGTTATGGCATTGCAGCCTGGGCTGTGGCGATGCAGGGGCAGGCATGCATGCATGTGGCTGCGCTCAGAGCTCCTCGATCCGGCGCGGCGGGTAGCTGTCCCAGCTCTGGCAGCCGGGGCAATGCCAGTAATGGTGCTGTGCCTCGAAGCCGCAGGCGGCGCAGCGATAGCGCGCAAGCGGCCGGATGGCATGCTGCAGCGCACGATCCACGCAGGGTTTGGCGGCATCTCCCTTGAGCTTTTCCTGATCCAGCCAGCGCGTGGCTGCAATCAGGGACGGGTGCTCCTGCAGGTGCGTCAGGTAGCGCGGGGACGAATCGGATTCAGAGTTGGCAGCCTGGTCCAGCTGAACCAGTGCTTCCACCAGATCGATGGAGGGAGTCTGCTTCTGCGAGGCTTCCAGCTGGGCGCGGGCGGCGTCGATTTGCCCGGTTTCGATTGCCAGCCGCGCCAGGCCGCCGGCCATCAGCGGCGCGAAGGCGGGCAGCTGCTGCATGGTGGCCTGCAGGGTGGCATAGGCCTGTTCGGCCTGGCCTTGCTGCAACTCGAGTTCGGCCTGCAGCAGGCGCGGGCGGGCGGCGTCGGGCGCGGTTTGCAGGGCCTGCTGCAGCAGCGCGCGCGCGCCCTCCACATCTCCCTGCTTGCGGGCGGAATCGGCACGTTCGCACAGGAAGTGCGAGCGGCGCTTGCTGAAATCGTTTTCGCCGTCCTGCTCCAGCGCCTCGGCGGCCTTGCCGGCCTGTTCCCAGTCACGCGAACGCTCGTAGATGCCCAGCAGCGCCATCTGCGCCTGGTTGCGGCGCGTGGGACTGTTTTCCAGTACGCGCAGGGCAGTTTCCGCATGGTCGAGCAGACCGGCCTTCAGGAAGTCCATGGCGAGTGCGTACTGGGCGCGGTCGCGGTCGACCGTGCTCAGGTCGGCACGGCCCAGCAGGTGCTGGTGCACGCGCACGGCGCGTTCGTATTCGCCGCGGCGGCGAAACAGGTTGCCGAGCGCAAAGTGCAGTTCCGAGGTGTCGGGATCCTTCTGCACGGCCTCGATAAAGGCATCGATAGCCTGGTCCTGCTGCTCGTTGAGCAGATAGTTCAGGCCCTTGAAGTAGGCCTGGGGGGCGCTGCGGTTTTCGGCGCGCAACTGGCGCAGGTCCAGGCGCGAGGCCAGCCAGCCCAAGCCGAAGGCGACGGGCAGGGCCAGCAGCAGCCAGACGGGAAATTCCTGTTCCATGCGTCAGGGTCCGTAGTGGATCGGCAGGGAAGGATCGGTCTTGTGCCGCTCCAGATCGGGGGCTGGAACCTCGGCCGGGGCATCGTTGCGCGGCGTGCCGGAGGCCAGCGCCTGTTCCACGTCACGCACCTGCTTCTGTGCCACCTGGGCATCGCGGCGGCGACGCCACCAGCGCGGCACCATCACCAGCACGCCCAGCAGGGCGCCCAGGGCGAAGCTCGCCAGGATCACCAGTACCAGCGGCAGGGTGAGGGCGTAGCCAAACAGGAAGTTGACGGTTGCGTTCTGCTGGTTGTTCAGCGCAAAGGCGAACAGAGCAAAGAAGATGGCCGCCTTGAGCAGCCAGAGCAGGTATTTCATGCCGGGGTCCTGGTCAGCGCGCCGTTGCAGCTCCGCAGTGGAGGTGCAAGGGCAATGTCTGCATTGTATGCGCTGCCTGCCGGGGAGACGGAGGTCGTGTGTTGGCGGACTTGCCTTGCCGGCCGGTGTGGCTGCAGTTGTGCGCCAGCGCCGGATCAGGCCTCGGGCGTGCTGCCGCCGGCCGCTTCGCGGAACGGCTGGTCCACCGCCTCGCGCAGCGCCTTGCCCGGCTTGAAGTGGGGCACGCGCTTTTCCGGGATCTCGACGCTCTCGCCGCTGCGCGGATTGCGGCCGACGCGGGCCGGACGATGGTTGATCGAGAAGCTGCCGAAACCGCGGATCTCGATGCGGTGGCCACGCGCCAGCGCATCGGCCATGGTGTCGAGCACCGTCTTCACCGCCATTTCGGCATCGCGGTGGGGGAGCTGGTGAAAGCGGGCAGCCAGTTCGTCGACGAGGTCAGAGCGGGTCATGAGGTCCGGTGGAAAATCAAAGGTTTGCAGAACCGGGCGGGAGCCGTCAGGTTGTGCAAGCCCTCGGGTCAAGGAAAACGGGAGGGTTGCAGGAAACAGCAGTCCGCGCCGCCCGCAGGCGGTACGGACTCCCGCCGGGCGCACGATGGCGCCTGGCGGGGATCACGCGGATCAGTTGTTGCTGTTGTCCAGCTTGGCGCGCAGCAGGGCGCCCAGGCTGGTGGTGCCGGCGTGGGTGGCAGAAGCACCCTGGTTCAGCTCGGCCATGGCCTGTTGCTGGTCGGCAGCGTCCTTGGCCTTGATGGACAGGGACACGTTGCGGCTCTTGCGGTCGATGTTGGTGATCACGGCGGTCACTTCGTCGCCCACTTTCAGCACCTGGCTGGCGTCTTCCACGCGGTCCTGGCTGATTTCGCTGGCGCGCAGGTAGCCCACCACGTCTTCGCCCAGGTCGATTTCGGCGCCGCGGGCGTCCACGCTCTTGACCTTGCCAGTCACGGACTGGCCCTTGTCATTCACGGACACGAAGGTCGTGAACGGGTCGGAATCCAGCTGCTTGATGCCCAGGGAGATGCGCTCGCGCTCGACGTCCACACCCAGCACCACGGCCTCGACTTCCTGGCCCTTCTTGTAGTTGCGCACGGCAGCTTCGCCGGTCTCGTTCCAGGACAGGTCGGACAGGTGCACCAGACCGTCGATACCGGAGGGCAGGCCCACGAAGATACCGAAATCGGTGATGGACTTAATCGGGCCGGTAACCTTGTCGCCGCGCTTGACGTTCTGCGCGAACTCCTGCCACGGGTTGGCCTTGCACTGCTTCATGCCCAGGCTGATGCGGCGCTTGTCCTCGTCGATTTCCAGGACCATCACTTCGACTTCGTCGCCCATGGAGACGATCTTGTTCGGAGCGGCGTTCTTGTTGGTCCAGTCCATCTCGGACACGTGCACCAGGCCTTCGATGCCCGGCTCCAGCTCGACGAACGCGCCGTAGTCGGCAATGTTCGTGACCTTTCCGAACAGGCGGGTGCCTTGCGGGTAGCGGCGGGACACGCCCAGCCACGGGTCTTCGCCCAGCTGCTTCAGGCCCAGGGAGACGCGGTTCTTCTCGGCGTCGAACTTCAGGACCTTGGCGGTCAGTTCCTGGCCAGCCTGAACGACTTCGCTCGGGTGGCGGACACGGCGCCATGCCATGTCGGTGATGTGCAGCAGGCCGTCGATGCCGCCCAGGTCAACGAAGGCACCGTATTCGGTGATGTTCTTGACCACGCCATTGACGATGGCGCCTTCCTTCAGGGTGGCCAGCAGCTTCTCGCGCTCTTCGCCCATGGAAGCTTCCAGCACGGCGCGGCGGCTCAGCACCACGTTGTTGCGCTTGCGGTCCAGCTTGATGACCTTGAACTCCAGGGTCTTGTTCTCGTAGGGAGTCAGGTCCTTGGTGGGACGGGTGTCAACCAGGGAGCCGGGCAGGAAGGCGCGGATGCCGTTGACCAGCACGGTCAGGCCGCCCTTGACCTTGCCGCTGGTGGTGCCGGTGACGAAGTCGCCGGATTCCAGCGCTTTTTCCAGGGCCAGCCAGGAGGCCAGGCGCTTGGCGGTGTCGCGGGACAGGATGGTTTCGCCAAAGCCGTTCTCGGCGCTGCTGATGGCCACGGACACGAAGTCGCCAGCTTGCACTTCGACTTCGCCCTGGTCGTTCTTGAACTCTTCGATCGGCACGTAGGCTTCGGACTTGAGGCCGGCGTTGACCACGACGTGGTTGTGCTCGACGCGCACGACTTCGGCGGTGATCACTTCACCGGTACGCATTTCGGCGCGCTTCAACGATTCTTCAAAGAGTTCAGCAAAAGATTCAGACATGTAGGTTCCTGATCTGCGGGCGGGAATGCGGGCTGCACCATTGCAGGCCGACTGTCGCTCGCAGGGGTTGCGTTGCGATGCGGAAAACATCGCGGGGGTTGGGTACTGACACAATCCGCCGGCTGGCGCTGCAGCCGCACCGGCGGTACGAAAAAGACAGCCTTTGAATGGCAACAGGGCTGCCGGGTAAGCGGCAGCCCTGCGGCCCGGGAGCAGCGCGGTTTAGCCGTGCGCCTCGGGAGCCGGAAAAGGCTGTCTGTCCTGCCACCAGTCCAGCACCAGTTGGACGGAGGTTTTCACGTCCATGTCGGAGTTGTCGAGGGGCAGGGCATCCTGCGCGGGCTGCAAGGGAGCGACTGCGCGCGAACTGTCACGCGCATCGCGCGCCTGCAGGTCCGCGCGAAGGTCATCCATTCTAGCGGCGAATCCTTTGGAAATCAATTGGTTATAGCGGCGCTGGGCACGTTTTTCGGCGCTGGCCGTCAAAAACACCTTGAGTGTTGCTTCCGGGAAAATCACCGTGCCCATGTCGCGGCCGTCGGCGACCAGGCCGGGCGCCTTGCGGAAGCTGTGCTGCAGCTGCACCAGCGCGCTGCGCACCGGCGGCATGGCCGAGACGGTAGAAGCGTCCATGCCGCCCTGTTCGGTGCGGATGGCGTCACTGATGTCTTCGCCATCGAGCCAGACGCAGCCGTCGCCAAAGCGGATCGGCAGGCTGGCGGCCAGGCGCGCGATGGCCTCGGCATCCGGCTCTGCCTCGTCCTGCAGCAAGCCGGTGCGGCGCGCCGCCAGGCCGACGATGCGGTACAGGGCCCCCGAATCGAGCAGGTGATAGCCCAGCTGCTTGGCCAGGTGCGTGGACAGGGTGCCCTTGCCGCTGGCGCTGGGGCCGTCGACGCACAGCACGGGGATGTGCGTGGCATCGGCCTGGCAGACGCCGAAGTAGGCGTCGAAATAGTGCGGGAAGGTCTTGCCCACGCAGGCCGGATCCTCGATGCGCACCGGCAGCGCAGCAGGGTTGAAGGCGGCCAGCGAGAGGCACATGGCCATGCGGTGGTCGTCGTAGGTATGGATGCTGGCGTGGCGCCAGTCGGTTGCGCTGGCTGGCGGCGTGACGCGGATGAAGTCGTTGCCTTCCTCCACGCTGGCGCCGAGCTTGCGCAACTCGCGCGCCATGGCGGCGATGCGGTCGGTTTCCTTCACGCGCCAGCTGGCGATGTTGCGCAGCGTGGTGGTGCCGTCGGCATACAGCGCCATCACGGCCAGCGTCATGGCGGCATCGGGAATGTGGTTGCAGTCCAGGTCGATGGCGCGCAGCGGCCACTGGCCGCGCTGGATGGTGATGCTGTCGGGCGTGCTGCTGACCTTGGCGCCCATGGCTTCGGCCGCCTCGATGAAGCGGATATCGCCCTGGATGGAGTCGGCACCCACGCCCTGCACCGTGATGCTGTGGCCCTGTGCAGGATCGGCGGCGATGGCGCCGAGCGCGATGAAGTAGCTGGCCGAGGACGCATCGGCCTCGATATGCAGTTCGCCGGGCGACTGGTAGGCGGCGCCGGCAGCGATGGTGAACTGCTTCCAGCCGGTGTCGCCGTCGCGCTGCACCGTCACGCCGAAACGCTGCAGCAGGTTGAGCGTGATGGCGATGTAGGGTTTGGAGATCAGCTCGCCCTCGATCTCGAAGGTGATGGTGTGGCCGGCCAGCGGCGCAGCCATCAGCAGGGCGGTGAGGAACTGGCTGGAGACATCGCCGCGTACGCGGACCAGGCTGGCCTGCGCGTCTGCTGCGGGGTTGGAGTTGCTGTTGTTGCCGCCATCTTTGCGGCCGTCCGCGGGCGTGGCGCGCGGGCCGATGCGTAGCGGCGGATAACCTTCCGTGCCGGCATATTCCACATCGCAGCCGAGCTGGCGCAGGCCGTCCACCAGGTCGCCGATGGGGCGCTCGTACATGCGCGGCACGCCGGTCATCAGGAAGCGGCCCTGCAGCATGGCCAGGGCGGCGGTGAGCGGGCGCATGGCGGTGCCGGCATTGCCCAGGAACAGCTCGATCGGCTCCTCCTGCTCGGCCTGCGCCGGCAGGGCGCCGCCAATGCCGGTGATGCGGGCCGTGGTGCCCTGGCGCGAGACGCTGCAGCCGATGCGCTCCAGCGCCGCCAGCATCACGCGGGTGTCGTCGGAGTCGAGCACGCCGTGCAGCGTGGTGCTGCCGCTGCACAGGCCGGCCAGCAGCAGCACGCGGTTGCTGATGCTCTTGGAGCCCGGCAGGTGCACCGTGCCATTGGCGGCCACGAGCGGCGGAATGTCGAGGAAGGGAGACTTGCTCATGGGGATGTTCTCAGAGCCGCGCGTTCTCGTCGCGCGTGATCATGCGCCACTGGCTGCGTGCCTCGCTGGCTTCGCTGATCAGGGCATGCAGGGCTGCGCCGTCGCCGGCGGAGATGGCGTCGGTGAAGGTATGCAGCGAGGCTATCAGCTGCTCGGTCTGGCGCAGCATTTCCTCGCGGTTGCACAGGAAGATGTCGCGCCACATGGCCGGATCGCCCGCGGCAATGCGGGTGAAGTCGCGGAAGCCGGAGCCGCCCAGGGCCAGCGTGTCGGCGGAATCGTCCTGGTGCAGGATGCTGTGCATCAGCGCAAAGGCCGTCATGTGCGGCAGGTGGCTGACGGCGGCGAAGGCGGCGTCATGCTCCTGCGGCGTCATGGTCTGCACCTTGCAGCCGAGCGCTTCCCACAGCTGGGTAATGTGCTGCAAGGGGCCGATGCGGGTATGGCGCGCCGGCGTGAGGATCACCAGCCGGTCACGGTACAGATCGGGATCGGCGTGGGTGATGCCGGCCACTTCCTTGCCGGCAATCGGATGCGCCGGCACGAACTGGCCGACACGGCCGCCGAGGGCCTGTTCGGCATCGGCGATCACGTTCTGCTTGGTCGAGCCCACGTCGGTGACGATGGCATCGGGGCGCAGGTGGCCGGCAATCTGCTGCAGCACGCTGCCGGTGGCGGCCACCGGCACGGCCAGCACCACCAGGTCGGCATGGGCCACGGCCTGGCCGGCAGTGCCGGCGGTTTCCGTCAGCACGCCGCGGCGCAGCGCTTCCTGCACGGTGGCGGGATTGGGGCTGTAGCCGATCACATGCTGTACCAGGCCGGCGCGCTGCATGGCCAGCGACAGCGATCCGCCCATGAGTCCGCAACCGATCAGGGCCAGTCGGTGAAACATTGCACTGCTCCGTATCTGTGGCGTCAGCCGTTGATGGCGTAGGACCCGAGCACCTTGTAGTAGGCGCAGATCGGGCGCAGGTCGGCCAGCGCGGCGGCCACATGCGGCTCGCTGATGTGACCGACCAGGTCGATGTAGAAGAAGTATTCCCACTGCTGGCCGCTGCGCGCCGGACGCGATTCGAAGCGCGTCATGGACACGTTGTGGCGCTTGAGCGGCTCCAGCAGTTCGTACACGGCGCCGGGGCGGTTGACGACCGACAGCACCAGGCTGGTGCAGTCATTGCCGGAGGCTTCGGGCATGGCCAGCGTTTGCGGCAGGCACATCACGGCAAAGCGGGTGCGGTTATAGGCTTCATCCTGGATTGCAGGGGCCACCACGTGCAGGCCGAATTGCGAGGCGGCGCGCAGGCTGGCGATAGCGGCCCACTTCGGATTGCTGGCAGCGATCCGGGCGCCCTCAGCGTTGCTGGATGCTGCATGCCGTTCGGCTTGGGGAGCATGCACGCTCAGCCAGTTCTGGCACTGCGCCAAGGCCTGAGGATGGGCATAGACGGCTTCGATCTGGTCCAGCGGCGTCTGCTGGCTGCACAGCAGGTTGTGGCGCACCAGCAGACTGGTTTCGCCGATCATGTGCAGCGGCGAGGTCAGGAACAGGTCGAGCGAGCGCGTGACGGCGCCTTCAGTGGAGTTTTCCATCGGCACCACGCCGAAGTCGGCACGGCCGGAAGTGGTGGCATCGAACACTTCATCGAAGCTGGCGCAGGGCACATGGTCGATGCTGACGCCGAAGAAGGCTTCGGCGGCCTGCTCGCTGAAGGTGCCGGCCGGGCCCAGGTAGGCCACGCGCTGCGGCGCCTCGAGCGCACGGCAGGCCGACATGATCTCGCGCCAGATGTTGGCGATGTTGTTGCCCTTGAGCGGCCCGGGATTGCCCTGCTGCAGGGTGTGGATCACCTGCGCCTCGCGCTCGGGGCGAAACACCTGCGAGCCTTCCTTGCGCTTGATGTCGCCAACCTCGTTGGCCAGCGCCGCGCGGTCGTTCAGCAGTTGCAGCAGTTGTTGGTCAACAGCGTCGATGGCGACGCGCAGGTCGGCGATGGAGCGGGTCATGAAAGGTACGGCTAAAGGAGTGGAACAGGGGGATCAGGCGTGGCGGGCTTCGAACTCGCGCAGGTAGTCGACCAGCGCCTGCACGCCGGCCATCGGCATGGCGTTGTAGATGCTGGCGCGCATGCCACCGACGGATTTGTGGCCCTTGAGCTGCAGCAGGCCGCGCTCCTGCGCGCCGGCGAGGAAATCGGCATTGCGGCTTTCGTCCGCCAGGAAGAAGGGCACGTTCATGCGCGAGCGGCAGGACTTGTCGACCGTGTTGCGGAAGAAGCTGGAGTTGTCGAGGAAGTCGTACAGCAGCTGCGCCTTGGCGATGTTCTGCGCCTCCAGCGCCGCCACGCCGCCTTGCGCCTTGATCCACTGAAAGGTCAGGCCGGCGATGTAGATGCCGTAGGTGGGCGGCGTGTTGTACATCGAGTTGTTCCTGGCCACCAGGCTGTAGTCGAAGGCGCTCGGGCAGTGCTGCATGGCATGGCCGAGCAGGTCATCTCGTACCACTACCAGCGTCAGGCCGGCCGGGCCGAGGTTCTTCTGCGCGCCGCCGAAGGCCAGGCCGACCTTGCTCCAGTCCATGGCGCGGGAGGCCACGTTGGATGAGAAATCGACCACCAGCGGGGCATCACAGCCGAGCGCCGCCAGATCGGGCAACTGCTGGAACTCCACGCCGTGGATGGTTTCATTGCTGCAGATATGCACATAGCGGCTGCCACTGTCGAGTTGCCAGCTTGCGGGCGCGGGAATGTGCGTGTAAGAAAGACCGCCCGAGGGGTGCTGCACTGCGGCATTGGCGGCGAGGAGCGCCTCGCAGAACTTGGCCGCTTCGGCATGACTTTTCTGGCTCCAGCCGCCAGTCACCACAAAGCTGGCCGCTTCGCCGCGGCTCAGGTTGAGCGGCACGATGGCGTTTTCGGCCAGACCGCCACCCTGCATGAACAGGATGCGGAAATGGTCCGGAATCGCCAGCAATTCGCGCAGCGTGTCCTGCGCCTGCTGCAGGATGATGCCGAAGGCTTCGCCGCGGTGGCTCATCTCCATCACGCCCATGCCGCTGTGGCGGCCATCGGGGAAGGGCCAGTCCAGCATTTCGGCAGCGGCGCGCTGCAGCACCGGCTCGGGGATGGCGGCCGGGCCGGCGGAGAAGTTGTAGGGACGAAGCGCGGAATCAGTCATGGAGCGGGAGCAGGGCGGGAATTACTTCTTGGAGGCGTTGCCGATGATCTGCGCGGCACGCGTGTCAAAGGCCTTGATGCGGGCTTCCACATCGGCGCGCGTGGCGTCCACCAGCTTCTGCGCCAGCATGTTGGCCAGCTGCGGGTTGGCCGCGTAGTATTTCTTGATCACGGGCGACTCCATGAAGGCGACCAGCTGGCGCAACTCGTCGGCGGTGAAGCGCTCGGCGTAGGCCGGCACCAGCACGTCGAGACTGACGCGCTCGTTCCTGGCCTTGATGGTGCGTACGTTGTCGTCGTTGAACTTCTTCAGCTCGGCGTCGAGCAGGTCGGCTGCGGCCTTCTGGCGTGCCTGCGGCACCTGGTCGAGCTTGGGCAGCCAGGTGGAGACCACGGTCTGCGTGGCCGAGCTGGCCAGTTGCGCGATCAGCGCATCCATGTCGTGCGCCTTTTGCAGGTTGACGATGCGCGTGGCCAGTTCCTTGCGCGTGGCGTCCTGCGCCTGGACGGGCGCGCTGACGGCCAGCGCAGCCAGGGCCAGGGCACAGCCGGCGGCAGTGGAACGGAGGGACAGGAAACGGGCTTGTTTCATGAAATCGGGCTTTCGTTCAAAAGTACTCTGGCAGGGCTGCCGGCTGACAACCCTCTTTGGCTCTCAGCATAGCATTGTCATGCGTCCGGCGTAGTGCTGTCGTCCGCTGTGGTATCGGGGCTGTCGCTGGCGGTGGAATCCTCCGCGTCGGAGCCGTTCTGCTCCTCGCCGGCGTCGTTCTCGACGATGCGCTGCAGGCCGATCAGTTCGGCACCGTCATCCAGCGCGATCAGCGTCACGCCCTGCGTGGCACGGCCCATCTCGCGGATCTCGGCCACGCGCGTGCGCACCAGCACGCCCCGGTCGGTGATCAGCATGATCTCGTCGTCGGCGTGCACCAGCGTGGCGGCCACGACCTTGCCGTTGCGCTCGCTCTGCTGGATGGCGATCATGCCCTTGGTGCCGCGACCGTGGCGGGTGTATTCGACGATGCTGGTGCGCTTGCCGTAGCCGTTCTCGGTGGCGGTGAGCACGCTTTGCGACTCATCCTCGGCCACCAGCATGGCGATCACGTTCTGGCCTTCTTCCAGCATCATGCCGCGCACGCCGCGTGCCTGGCGGCCCATGGGGCGCACGTCGTTCTCGTCGAAGCGCACGGCCTTGCCGCCGTCGCTGAACAGCATCACGTCGTGCTCGCCGTCGGTGAGGGCGGCGCCGATCAGGTAGTCGCCGTCATCCAGGCCCACCGCGATGATGCCGGCCTTGCGCGGGTTGCTGAACTCGTCCAGCGCGGTCTTCTTGACCGTGCCCTGGGCGGTGGCCATGAACACATAGCGGTCGGCCGGGAAGGTGCGCATCTCGCCGGTAAGCGGAAGCACCACGGTGATCTTCTCGCCGTCTTCCAGCGGGAACATGTTGACGATGGGGCGACCGCGCGAGCCGCGGCTGCCGGTAGGCACTTCCCACACCTTGAGCCAGTACAGGCGGCCACGGTTGCTGAAGCACAGGATGTAGTCGTGCGTGTTGGCGATGAACAGCTGGTCGATCCAGTCGTTGTCCTTGGTGGTGGTGGCCTGCTTGCCGCGGCCGCCACGCTTCTGGGAGCGGTACTCGGACAGCGGCTGGCTCTTGATATAGCCGGTGTGCGAAAGCGTCACCACCATGTCGGTCGGGGTGATCAGGTCTTCGGTGCCCAGTTCCTGCGCGTTGTGCTCGATCTGGCTGCGGCGCGCGCCGACCTTGGTCTGGCCGAACTCGTTCTTCAGCGCGGTCAGTTCGTCGCTGATGATCGTGCTGACGCGCTCGGGCTTGGCCAGGATGTCGAGCAGGTCCTCGATCTCGGCCATCACGTCCTTGTATTCGGCCACGATCTTGTCCTGCTCCAGGCCGGTCAGGCGCTGCAGGCGCATCTGCAGAATCTCTTGCGCCTGCACTTCGCTCAGGCGGTACAGGCCATCGCCCTGCAGACCGTACTGGCGGCCCAGGCCTTCGGGGCGGTAGTCATCGGCGCTGACAACGGTGCCATCTTCGCGGGCGCGGGTGAGCATCTCGCGTACCAGCGAGCTGTCCCAGCTGCGCGCCATCAGTTCGGCCTTGGCCACCGGCGGGGTGGGGGATTCGCGAATGATGCGGATGAACTCGTCGATATTGGCCAGCGCAACGGCCAGGCCTTCCAGCACGTGGCCGCGGTCGCGCGCCTTGCGCAGGTTGAAGATCGTCCTGCGCGTGACCACCTCGCGGCGGTGCTGCAGGAAGATGCTGACCAGGTCGCGGATGTTGCACAGCTTGGGCTGGCCGTCGACCAGCGCCACCATGTTGATGCCGAAGGTGTCCTGCAGCTGCGTCTGCTTGTACAGGTTGTTCAGCACCACTTCGGGCAGCTCGCCGCGTTTGAGCTCGATCACCAGGCGCATGCCCGACTTGTCGGATTCGTCCTGGATGTGGCTGATGCCTTCGATCTTCTTCTCGTGCACCAGCTCGGCAATGCGTTCCTGCAGTGTCTTCTTGTTGACCTGGTAGGGCAGCTCGTCGACGATGATGGCCTGGCGCTGACCCTTGTCGATATCCTCGAAATGGCACTTGGCGCGCATCACCACGCGGCCGCGGCCGGTACGGTAGCCTTCGCGTACGCCCTGGATGCCGTAGATGATGCCGGCGGTGGGGAAGTCAGGGGCCGGGATGATTTCGATCAGGTCGTCGATGCTGGCATCCGGGTGCGCCAGCATGTGCAGGCAGGCATCCACCACCTCGTTGAGGTTGTGCGGCGGAATGTTGGTGGCCATGCCCACCGCGATACCGGCCGAGCCGTTGATCAGCAGGTTGGGCAGCTTGCTCGGCAGAACCAGCGGTTCCTGCTCGCTGCCGTCGTAGTTGGGGCCGAAATCGACCGTTTCCTTCTCGATGTCGGCCAGCATTTCGTGCGCGATCTTGGCCAGGCGGATCTCGGTGTAGCGCATGGCCGCGGCGCTGTCGCCGTCGACCGAACCGAAGTTGCCCTGGCCGTCGACCAGCATGTGGCGCAGCGAGAAGTCCTGCGCCATGCGCACGATGGTGTCGTACACCGCGCTGTCGCCGTGCGGGTGGTATTTACCGATGACGTCACCGACGATACGGGCCGACTTCTTGTAGGGCCGGTTCCAGTCGTTGTTGAGTTCGTGCATCGCGAACAGGACGCGGCGGTGCACCGGTTTGAGACCATCGCGTGCGTCGGGTAGGGCACGCCCCACGATCACGCTCATGGCGTAATCCAGGTAGCTGCGGCGCATCTCCTCTTCGAGGCTGATGGGCAGCGTTTCTTTGGCGAATTCAGTCATGCGTAGAAGGGCCGATTATTCGTGGGAATATGACATTTTAGCTTCACCGCAGATGCTGTATATTTGGGGGCATTGCTGCGGCCCATGTGGCAATGATGCAACAAAGAACGTGATTTCCGGAAGGGCCCCGTGCCGAGCGCGTGGAGTGCGGTTACAGTGAATGCGTGCTGTGGCACAATCGGCTCGACGGGTTACGCTCAAACGCATCCGAAACTCGCATAATCGTGCAGCTCCTGCTGTGGTATTTATCAAGAGGATAAACATGAAGAAACTGAATAAAGTAGCTGTGTTGTTCGCAACTGTCGCCATGGCAGGTGCTGCTGTGGCTTCCCCCTCCACCGTGACCGGTGACAACTGGCGCAACAACCACGGCAACCTGATCTGGATGAACGGCACGAACGAACTGTGCTGGCAAGACAACTACTGGACTCCCGCTACCGCTGCCTCCCCGGCTTGCGGCGCTCCGGTTGCCCAGGCTCCCAAGGCTCCCGAGGCAGTTGCTGCCAAGGTGACCTACGCTGCTGACGCTTTCTTCGACTTCGACAAGTCCGTGCTGAAGCCGGCTGGCAAGGCCACGCTGGATGACCTGGTTTCCAAGATCCAGGGCCTGAACATCGAAGCCATCATCTCTACCGGCCACACCGACTCCATCGGTTCCGACGCCTACAACCAGGCTCTGTCCATCCGTCGTGCCAACGCCGTGAAGAACTACCTGGTGTCCAAGGGCATCGCCGCCGAGCGCGTGTACGTGGAAGGCAAGGGCGAGAAGCAGCCTGTTGCCACCAACAAGACTGCCGAAGGCCGCGCCAAGAACCGTCGCGTGGAAATCGAAGTGGTTGGCACCCGCTAATCCTTCTGCTTCCGCAGACGCAAAAAGCCCCGCTTGCGGGGCTTTTTTATTGCCTGTACCGGACACGGGCGCGCCAGCTTTTGAGGCACAATCGGCCTCATGGAAAACACGGACATCACTTCTTCTGCCGCGCCTGCCGCCAACGTGGACCAGGCCGAGATCTCCAAATTCGGCGAGCTCGCCCATCAATGGTGGGATCGTGACGGGGTGCTGCGTACCCTGCACGCCATCAACCCGCTGCGGCTGGGCTGGGTGCAGGAATTCCAGCGTCTGAAGGATCTGCGCGTGCTCGACGTGGGTTGTGGTGGCGGCATCCTGTCCGAATCCATGGCGCAGGTCGGGGCGCAGGTGACGGGCATCGACCTGGCGGAAGAATCCTTGCGCGTGGCGCAACTGCATGCGCTGGAAGCCGGCGTGAACAACGTGAACTACCGCCAGATCAGCGCCGAGGATCTGGCGCGCGAGCAGCCGGGACAGTTCGATGTGGTGACCTGCATGGAACTGCTGGAGCATGTGCCCGATCCAGGCTCTGTCGTGCGCGCCTGTGCCGAGGCCGTGAAACCGGGTGGCTGGGTGTTCTTTTCCACCATCCACCGTAATCCGAAAGCATTCCTGCTGGCGATCGTGGCGGCGGAGTACCTGCTCAACCTGGTGCCGCGTGGCACGCACGAGTATGCGCGCATGATCCAGCCGAGCGAGTTGATGCGCGAGTGCCGTCTGGCCGGGCTGGTGCCCGAGGCCACGCGTGGCCTTCACTACAACCCGCTCACGCAGCGCTACTGGCTGAGCGACAACATCGATGTGAACTACATGCTGGCCTGCCGCAAGCCGGCCTGAATCAGCGGCCCCCGTCATGATTTTCATGAGGGTGTGGCAAATTACCGTTTTGGGCAGGGAATATCCTGATTCACTCTGGTTTTGATATTCGATAGTTAATCCATGGATAAATCCGGCACTGCGTTTTTTCCCGGTATTCGGGCCGTTCTTTTCGACCTGGATGGCACGCTCGTCGACAGTGCCCCTGACCTCGGCGGAGCCGTGGATCGCATGCGCACGGCGCGTGGATTGCCCTCGCTGCCGCTGGATGACTACCGGCCCATGGCGGGCGCCGGCGCACGTGGAATGCTGGGTGTGGCCTTTGGCATGACGCCCGAGGACCCGCTGTTTCCCGAGATGCGCGAGGAGTTTTTTCGCAACTACGAGACGCATTTGCTGGACAGGACGTACGCCTTTCATGGGATCGAAGCGCTGCTGGGGCAATTGCAGCAACAGGGGCTGGCGTGGGGCGTGGTGACCAACAAGACCGAACGCTTCGGCCTGCCGCTATGCCGGCAGATGCCGGTGTTGCAATCGGCAGCGGTGGTGATCTGTGGCGATACCACGCCACATGCCAAGCCGCATCCGGAG
The DNA here is from genome assembly GCF_907163135.1 of Brachymonas denitrificans. Lineage (NCBI taxonomy): Bacteria > Pseudomonadati > Pseudomonadota > Betaproteobacteria > Burkholderiales > Comamonadaceae > Allobrachymonas > Allobrachymonas denitrificans. The sequence continues at coordinate 336,278 of NZ_CAJQUA010000001.1, forward strand.
CCGCTGCTGGAAGCTGCGCGGCGTCTGGCGCTGGAGCCGGCGCAGTGCCTGTATGTGGGGGATGACCTGCGGGACATGGTGGCGGCACATGCGGCCGGCATGCCCTGCGTGGCTGCGGCCTGGGGCTATCTGGGCGAGCATGATATTTCCAGCTGGGGCGCCAGTGCCGAAGCAGCGCAGCCGCTGGATGTGCTGGGCATGGTATGCGCCGGGCAGGCGGCATGAATGGCATGGACCGCATCCATGGCATGGGTGACCGGCGCAGTGCGGCTGACACAAAGGGCGCCGGGAGTGCACGAGACGCCTGGGGCGCAGGTGGTGCACCTGGTGCAAAGAGGGCATTGGGGACAGGGAGGCCAACGGGGGCAAAGCGGGCAATGGGCCGGGCGCTTCGCCTGTGGCGCATGCTTGCCGCAAGTGCTCTGCTGGTATTGAGTGCGCCTGCCGCGTGGGCTGCAGCCTGCCTTGACGAGGCGCAATGGCAGACGTTGCAGCAGCAATCCGAAGTGCAGCCCGCCTTGCTGTATGTGTGGTCGCCGCGCATGGTGCTGTCGGCCGTGCATGCGGACCAGGTGCAGACCGTGGCGCGTCAGGAAGGGCTGCGCATGGTGCCGGTGCATGACCATCGCGTGCCGGCGGAAGAGGTTTCGCAGGCGTTGCAGCGTTTGCGGCAGCAGAATGCGGCGGCAGCCGATGCGCTGGCCGGCAGCGTGCCGCTGTGCAACGAAGACCTGGTGCAGCAGGATGCCTATCGCCACTTTCCCACGGCGTGGGTGGTGCGCAAGGGCAGTGCCCATCCCCGGCCGCTGGTGGCGGCCATGCCGATGCCGTACTGGCGACAGGGCATCCGCCTGCGCATGGTACAGGCCGGAAAACCGAAAGCGGATTGATCCATGCGCATGCATCTTGTTGCCGGACTGTTTCAAGGGACTTTGCGTGACGCTGCGGGCAGCAGCATGGAGCGCTGCCTTGCGCGCTGTGCCGGCGCCATAGGGCTGGTACTGGGGGCTGGCTCGCCCGGACTGGCGCTGGCTGTGGCGGCGGACTCGCCCCAGGCCTGCATTGCGCCCAGTACCTTTGTCGAACTGACGGGCCAGGTGGCCGGTACGTCGCGCGATGCGGCTGGCAGGACGGTGGCGGCGCTGGGCAGCTACGAGCGCATCAGTCCGGACGGGCGCTTTGTGCTGCGCTCCTATTCCGGCGCGCAGCTGGGCAATGTGAGCTTGATGGAATTGCCGGCGTTTGCCGGCACCGTGGTGCGGGGCTATCGCACGCCGTTGTCCAACGAGGCGTTTCCGGTGCAGGGCAGTTGGCGCTATCTGGTGGACATGACGGGCGAGCATTACCGGCTGGCCGATATCCTGCAGCTGCAAGGCAAGGCACGCCCGCTGTTCCGGGGTGGCATGACGGGCTTTTATGCGGCGGCGGCCGAGCTGCCGGGCAACCGTCCGGACGAGATCCGCATCCGCTCCTTCAGCTGGCCCAATGCGGGCGGCGATGACGAGACGCAGGGTCAGGGGGCGCTGTCGGTGCGTACGCTGACAGTGGACACGCAGCAGCAGCGGGTGAGTGGCGATACGGGCATCGAATATTTGTGTCGTGACCGGGTGCGCGTGGATGGCAACATGTACGCGTTGCCCATGATTTCGGTGGACGGCACCGAATACGCGGCCATGCCGCAGATGCCGGTGCAGGGCAAGCCGACCATGCGCGTGTTCGGCTTTGGCGAAAGCGGCAAGGGGTGCGAGCTGCGCGATGCGTTTGCGCATGCGAGCGGCAAGACGGTGTTCGGTTTTCCGAATCCGGGCGGGCAGGGTGCGGATCTGGCCTACGAATATCGCGGGCAGATCTGGTGGTACAGCCGGGCACTGAAGCAGGCCTTCAATCTGGCGCCACCGCCGGCGCGCGCGGGCGAGCGGCTGATGGCCAGCGCCTTTCCGGGCATCACGCGCGACGGGCGGGTGATCTATGCCAGCACGCTGCGCCAGTGCGATGCGGCGGGGGGCAACTGCACGGACCGGGTGGGCTACACGATTGCCGACCCCTACCAGAGTGCCGGGGTGCGGGCCTGGCGCCAGCAGCATCCGGGGCAGGCGGCTGCCTTGCCGCGTTGTGTGCAGCGGCAGGATGTGCTGCGCGAGCGTGCGGGCTTTGGCGGGCTGCATGGACTCACGCCTTGAGCGCAGGTGTTGCGCCGATTGATGACAGGAGGCAAGCCTTGCAAGCAACTGTCAGGGCGGGGGTGACAGCTGCGACAGTGTCACGTACAATTGACGCTCTTGGGGCTGCATTGGTTTCGACATGGGTTCGGAAGCGTTGCGGAGCATGTCGAGCTTGGGTCACGCTCGTTAATCTCGATTCAAAAAAGTAACTGCAAACGACGAACGTTTCGCACTCGCTGCTTAATCCAGCGGGCCTTGCAACAGTCGGTCAATGGGCTGGGCAAGGGTTGGTTGGCGCAAGCTGACCGATCCCGGCTGCAAGGTTAATTCACATTGACTGGCCATGCGTCGTGTTCCTTGACGTGTGGCGAGACCTAAGGGGACTGGCCTGTTGTGCAGCGTGCCTCTGCGCGGCATGACGGGCGAGATCAAATCAGCTGGCTACGCATGTAGAACCGGACGAAGAAGGCTTGTGGACGCGGGTTCAAATCCCGCCAGCTCCACCATCTACAAGGGCTCGGATAGTCTCCGGGCCCTTTTTCTTGCCTGAAATCCCCGCGCCACGTGGGGTTCCGGCCGAAGGGCTTGCGGAAGCCATCCTGCCGCTCGGCTCCAAAATCGGCGTTTTTCGGGCACTTTTCCCGCCCAGAGTCGTCTCTGTCTCTGTTTGGCTTGCGGGTAATCGCAGCCTGAAGCCCAAAAAATCAACCACTTACGCGCCCTGGTTCGCTGTCAACCGCGCCCGCCGGTTAAACATCGAACCGCGCCACGACCTCCCACTGGGTGGCCCATTCGGTCGGCTGCGAGCAAGCAGGATCCTGGCGGCGAAAATGTCGACGATGACAAGCAAAAAGAAAATCGCTGCTGATCTGCAGTCAGCCCTATCTGGGCAGAGCCCACTGAGCATCGATCTGTACGTGGAAGTTTTGGCCGACTACGAGGACGAACTCAAGGCCTCGCTCGACAAGGACGCTGATGACGCCCTGCTGTGCATGCTGGCGGACGACGGTGACGTGGCGATGATGGTCATCGACTGGGACGGCAGCATCTACCGGAACGAAAACGCATTGAAGAAGCTGCAAGCCATGTGGCGGCAGAGCTTTGATACCAACGTGCAGACCCTCGTGCCCATCCTCAGTGATCACATCAGCCAGAAAAACCTGGGTGTGGCAGGCATCAAGTGGCTGCCCGCATCCAGCGATTGAAGCGAACGACGATCCTGGTTACGAATCGAACCCCGCCACCACCTCCCGCTGCGCCACCCAGTCGGTCGGCAACGGGTTGCGTTGGAACCACAGCAGGCTCATGCACCGGGGCTGCTGCCCGGCATAGATCGCCTTCACGATGTCCGGCTCCAGTAGCGTCAGCCGCAGCAGTTCGTTGACCGTGGAATGGTGCAAGCCTTCGCGCTTGGCGATCTCACTGCCGGTTTCGACCACGCCGTCGTCGAGCAATTGCTGCCAGTAGAACGCCCGTGACAGCGCCGTCAGCAAGGGCTGGTCGTGGACGGCGGCCGTCTTGGCCTGCACCTGCGCCACCGCAGGCCGCACCACCACGGCCCGGCCGCCACGCTTCCTGATCTTGATCGGGATGAAGGTCGTCAGCCGGATTTCATCGCCGTCGCGCCGCTCGCGTCTTACCGCCAACCCGGTGGCCTCGATCTCGGGTTTGTTCTTCACTCCGCCTCCGCTTCCAGTTCCTGCAACTCCGCGCCGACGGTGCCGGGCAGCAGATCCATCGCCAGATCCTGCCAACCAAGGTCACGCCAGACGATTTCCAGCCCGGCATCACCCAGCACCACCCGCTCGATCAGCAACTGCGCCAGCCTCCGCTGCTCGGCTGGATAGAGCGTGTGCCACATCGCCGCGAGGTTGCGCATCGGCAGCACCACCTGGGGCTCGTCCAGGTCAGGTCGAATGACGTGCATCTGATCCACAACCCGCTGCACGATGTGCGGGGCCTGCAGCGCCATCACGATCTGCTCGATAACTAGTGCTTCGATGGGTTCGGCGGGCAACGGCCCGTGCCGACTGGCCCAAGCACCCATGCGCCGGTGCAGCACCGGCGTGTAGTAGCAATACCGCTTGCCCTTCTTGTTGGTGTAGGTCGGCATCAGTTTCTCGCCGTCGTCGGTGAACAGCAGCCCCGACAGCAAGGGTTCGGCCTCGCCGCGCGCCACGCGCTTGCGTTGCCGCGCATCCGTTTCGATCAGCGCGTGGACGGCATCCCACTGTTCCTGCGTGATCAGGGCCTGATGCTCGCCAGGGTAGCTCTGGCCCCGGTGATTGATCTCGCCCAGGTACATCCGGTTGTGCAGCAGCTTGTACATCGTCTGCTTGGTAAGCGGCTTGCCCACCTTGCTCAACAGCCCCTCGGCGGCGTAGGTTTTGGCCATCGTCGTGGTGGAGCCGACGTTCACGAAGTCGTCGAAGATGCGCCGCACCAGCGCCGCTTCCTTCTCGTTGACGACGAGCTTGCGCTCGACCGGCTGCAGGCTATGATGCGTGTTCGATTTTTCACGCATCGCTCTGACAGCCCCCCATGGATCCACGCAAACCGATTGATACCCAGGCCGCCGGCCTGATGCTGCTGCTCTGCTCGATCTGGGCCTTGCAGCAGGTGCTGCTCAAGGCGGCAGCGGTGGATATCACGCCGATGATGCAGGTGGCGCTGCGCTCGGGCATGTCGGCAGTGCTGGTCTGGCTGCTGATGCGCTGGCGCGGCGAACGGCTGGATCTTGGCGGACGTGACCTGAAGCCCGGCCTGCTGGTCGGGCTGCTGTTTGCGGTCGAGTTTCTGTTCGTAGCCGAGGGGATCCGGCACACCACGGCTTCCCATGCGGCGGTGTTTCTCTACACCGCGCCCATTTTCGTGGCCCTGGCCCTGCATTGGCGTTTGCCGTCGGAGCGGCTCAATCGGGTGCAGTGGGTGGGCATCCTGCTGGCGTTCGCCGGAGTGGCGCTGGCGTTTCTCTGGCGCGGTGCCAACGCGGCGGGAAATGGCGCGAGCCTGCTGGGCGACTTTCTGGTGGTGCTGGGCGCCATGGGCTGGGCGGGCACGACCGTGGCGGTGCGCCTGACCAGCCTGGCCAATGCGCCGGCCACGCGCACGCTGCAGTATCAGCTGGTGGGCGCCTTCGTCGTGCTGTTGCCGGCCAGCCTGCTGATGGGGCTGGGCACCATTCACCATACGCCGCTGGCCTGGGGCAGTGTACTGTTCCAGGGAATTCTGGTGTCGTTTGCCAGCTACCTGGTGTGGTTCTGGCTGCTGCGCAAGTACCTGGCTTCGCGCCTCGGGGTGTTCTCGTTCATGACGCCGCTGTTTGGCGTCGCGCTGGGCGTATGGCTGCTGAATGACCCGCTCGAGCCGGGCTTTGTGCTCGGCGCTGTGCTGGTGCTGCTGGGCATCCTGCTGGTCAACGGGCAGGCCTGGCTGCCGCGCGCCTTCACCAGGGGCTGAGCCACGCACTGGCTGCAAGCGCACTCACAACTGTATCGATTCCTGCAGCATCTGTCGGTAATCCTGCGCGCTGGCTTCGCGCGGATTGGTCTTGTGGCAATGGTCGGCCAGAGCGTGGGTGATGATGGCATCGAACTGGCTTGGCGCCACGCCCAGTGCCGTCAGTCCGGCCGGCAGCTGGAGTGTATGCACCATGGCGGCAAGCGCCGGCGCGACGGCATCGCCGTCGGCCAGGCCCATCGCCTGAGCCAGCCGATCCAGACGATTTTCTTTGCGCACGGACTCCGCCGTGCTGTTGAATCGCACCACTGCGGGCAGGAAGATCGCATTGAGCGTGCCATGATGCAGCCCCGGATTGATACCGCCTAGACTGTGACTGAGCGAATGCACGCAGCCCAGCCCCTTCTGGAATGCCAGCGCGCCGTGGATCGAGGCCGTCATCATGTTCAGGCGCGCATCCTGATCCAGCCCGTCGCTGGTGGCGCGCACGATGTGTGACCAGCCCCGACGCAAGCCTTCCAGCGCAATGCCGTCGGCCGCCGGATTGAAGGCGGGAGCAAGAAAAGTCTCGATGCAGTGGGCGATCGCATCCATGCCGGTCGCCGCCGTCAGTGCTGGCGGCAGGCCGAGCGTGAGGGCGGGATCGCAAATGGCCGAACGCGGCACCAGATGCCAGGAATGAAAGCCCAGCTTGCGCCCGTCCTGGACGATGAGGATGGCGCCGCGCGCCACTTCGCTGCCAGTACCGCTGGTGGTGGGGATGGCAATGAGCGGCAGCACCGCGTCGGTAATGCGGGGCGAGCCGCCTTCGATGGTGGCGTAATGCGTAAGCGGGCCGGTGTGCGTGGCCGCAATGGCAATGCCCTTGGCACAGTCGATGGCCGAGCCGCCGCCGACGGCGATCAGGCTGTCGCAGCCCTGGATGCGTGCCATCTCGGTGCCGGCAAGCACCGAAGCCTCGGTCGGGTTGGAACTGACTTGGTCGAACACGGCAAATGGCTGCCCCTGCAGAACGGCTTCTACCCTGTCGAGCAGGCCTGCGGCCCGCACGCCGGGATCGGTCACGATCAGCGGCTTGCGCATGCCGATGCGGGTGATTTCGGCGGGGAGTTCGGACAGGGCGCCATGCGCCAAATGGATGTGAGTGATGTACTGGATCAGGGCCATGGGGGAGCAGCAATAAACGGATGGGCGTTCGTAAAGGCCACTGTAAGCCGCGCCCGCCATGATCCCCCTCCGCAACTTCCCTATGTGGCAATCTACGTTACATCGGGAGATTCTCCGACAAACGCGCTTGCCGCGCCGGGATACACTGCGTTGCAAATCCCTTCAGCCCCTCGCCATGTGGAAAAAACGCAAAGTGTTCTGGGTCGTCATCGTCACCATTGTCCTGACCCTGCTTGCCGGGGTACTGGCGCTGAACTTTGCCACGCCCGAAAAGAAGCTGGAACGCAAGCTGGCACATCGCTACGTCATCGCCGATCCACAGTTCCGCCGCGAGATGGGAGTATTGCTGGGCCCCGCCATCGTGCCCGGCAACCAGGTGCGTGATCTGCAGAACGGTGCCGAAATCTTCCCCGCCATGCTGGCGGCGATCGGCGCTGCCCGGCACACCATCAATTTCGAAACCTATATCTACTGGTCCGGCGATATCGGCCGCAAGATGGCGGAACTGCTGGCCGAACGCGCCAGGGCCGGCGTGCGCGTGAACGTGCTGCTGGACTGGGTCGGCAGCCTGAAAATGGAACAGGATCTGCTCGACCTGATGCAGCAGGCGGGCGTCAAGGTGCACCGCTACCGCCCGCTGCACTGGTACAACCTTGCACGCATGAACAACCGCACGCACCGCAAGCTGCTGATTGTGGACGGGCAGGTAGCCTTCACGGGTGGCGTCGGCATTGCCGACCAGTGGGAAGGGCAGGCGCAGGATCCGGAGCACTGGCGCGACATGCACTTCGAGTTGCGCGGGCCGGCAGTGACGCAATTCCAGGCGGCCTTCAATGACAACTGGATCAAGGCCACTGGCGAGGTGCTGAACGGCGAGGCCTATTTTCCGGCGACGGCGGTGGCGGGCGAGATGGATGCCCACATGTTCATCAGCTCGCCCTCCGGCGGCAGCGAGAGCATGCACCTGATGTATCTGATGGCGATTGCAGCAGCCGATCGCAGTATCGACCTGGAGGCTGCGTACTTTGTTCCCGATGAGCTCATCATCAAATCATTGCAGGAGGCGCGCAAGCGCGGGGTACGCGTGCGCGTGCTGGTGCCGGGCGAGCATATCGATTCGGACACGGTGCGGCTGGCGTCCAAGGCGTCGTGGGGGCCACTGCTGGAGCAGGGCGTGGAAATCCACGAATACCTGCCGACGATGATGCACAACAAGCTGCTGATCGTGGACCGGGAACTGGTGTCGGTGGGATCGACCAACTTCGACTCGCGCTCTTTCCGCCTGAACGATGAAGCTAGCCTGAATGTGTACGACAAAGGATTTGCGGCGAAGATGACGGGCGTGTTCGAGGAGGACCTGAAGCACTCGCGCCCCTACACCCACCAGGACTGGTTGAACCGGCCGCTGAAGGAAAAGCTGATTGAACGCTTCGTGTTGCCGATCAAGTCGCAGCTGTAAGGCCTGGTAGAGGGCTGTTGCTCATGCGCGCAGCCACACTGCACGTACCGCACGCAGGGGTGGCGCCGGTGCACGGTGCCGATGACGGAGAGCAGCGTGGTCTTGCGGGCTACCGAAGGACCGATAAACGCGATACCAAGACCGCGTTGCGCATTATAGAAGCTGGCTCGGGTTCGTGCACCTGTTACGGCGGCCGGCCGACGCCGTCCGGATGCTTGCGCATGCCCGCGCAAGCGACAAGGATCGCGTCAGATTCCGGCGCCCGCCTCGACAAACTCCGTGATGCGTGTCGGCCGCAGCCACACCGGCGTGCCGGCGTCGAAGGCCATGCGGCGCGCCAGCTGTTCATGCTCGCTGCGCGTGAGTTGCACGTCGATCAGCTGGGCGCTGTCGCTGCGTTCGAACTCCATATAGGTGTAGGGACCGACCACCTGCGTCTGTTTCCAGACCGCGGCAATGCCATCCTGTGGGGCGAGGGAACCGGGCTGAGCCGGCAGCACCTCGATCTGGTGCGGGCGCACGTAGGTGGGCGTGGCGCTGCCCTGCGGGTGCAGCGGGTTCACATCACCGAGGAACTCCATCACGAACGGCGTGGCCGGGTGCTCGTACACCTCGTTCGGCGTGCCGACTTGCTCGATGCGGCCGGCGTTCATTACCACCACGCGGTCGGCCACTTCTAGCGCCTCTTCCTGGTCGTGCGTGACGAAGATGCTGGTCACCCCCATGTCGTGGTGGATCTGGCGCAGCCAGCGGCGCAGTTCCTTGCGCACCTTGGCATCGAGTGCGCCGAAGGGTTCGTCCAGCAGCAGCACCTTGGGCTGGGTGGCGAGGGCCCGCGCCAGGGCCACGCGCTGGCGCTGGCCACCGGAGAGCTGGTGCGGATAGCGCTTGGCCAGCGGGGCCAACTGCACTTTCTCCAGCAGATGGGCCACGCGCTCGGCGATCTCCTTTTTCGAAGGGCGCTGCGAAGCAGGCAGCACCGTCAGGCCGAAGGCAACGTTGTCCGCCACCGTCATGTGGGCGAACAGCGCATAGTGCTGGAACACGAAGCCGATGTTGCGGCTGCGCACGTCGGCCCAGGTCACGTCGCGCTCATCGAAATGCACGCTGCCGCTGTCGGGCAGTTCCAGCCCGGCCAGCACGCGCAGCAGCGAGGTCTTGCCGGAGCCGGAGGGGCCGAGCAGGGCAAGCAGTTCGCCGCTGGCAATCTGCAGGTTGACCTTGTCGCACACCACGGTGCGGCCGAAGGACTTGTTCAGGTTCTGGATGCGGATCTGCATGGAGAGCTTTCGTCAGGATCAGGCGTGGCTGCGGCGTTCGACCAGGTATTTCAGTACCAGCGTGACCAGGGCCAGCAGGGCCAGTAGCGAGGACACGGCAAAGGCGGCGGCGAACTGGTATTCGTTGTAGACCACCTCGATGTGCAGCGGCATGGTGTTGGTCTGGCCGCGGATATGGCCGGACACGATGGACACGGCGCCGAATTCGCCCATGGCGCGGGCGTTGCTCAGGATCAGGCCGTAGAGCAGTGCCCACTTGATGTTGGGCAGCGTCACGCGGCGGAAAATCTGCCAGCCGCTGGCGCCGAGGATGCGCGCCGCTTCTTCCTGCGCGCTGCCCTGGGCCTGCATCAGCGGAATCAGCTCGCGCGCCACGAAGGGAAAGGTGACGAAGACGGTGGCCAGCACGATGCCCGGCACAGCGAAGATCACCTGCAGGCCATGCGCCTCCAGCCAGCCACCCAGCGCCGCATTGACGCCGAATACCAACACCAGCGCCAGACCGGCAATCACCGGCGACACGGAAAACGGCAGGTCGATCAGCGTGAGCAGCAGGCTCTTGCCACGGAAATCGAATTTGGTCACGGCCCAGGCCACGGCGATGCCGAAGATGGCATTGAGCGGCAGGGCGATGGCGGCGGCCAGCAGCGTGAGCTTGATGGCAGAGAGCGCATCCGGCTCGGTGATGGCAGCCCAGTACACCTGCAGACCCTGGCGGAAGGCCTCGATGAAGATGCTGAGCAGCGGCACCAGTAGGAACAGCGTCATGAACAGCAGCGCGGTGCCGATCAGCGTGCGGCGCAGCCAGGGAGACTCGGTGGTGGGAGAGGGCGCGTAGGAGGGCATGGTGTTTCCCGTGGCTCAGGCCGGCAGGCGGCGGCGTTGCCAGGCCTGCAGCAGGTTGAGGATCAGCAGCAGCACGAAGGCAGTGACCAGCATGACCACGGCAATTGCGGCGGCGCCAGCGGTGTCCTGCTGCTCGACCTTGCCGATAATCAGCAGGGAGGTGATCTCGGTCTGGAACGGGATGTTGCCGGCGATGAAAATGACCGAGCCGTACTCGCCCAGTGCACGGGCAAAGGCCAGGGCAAAGCCGGTGAGCAGGGCAGGCAGCAGCGTGGGCAGCAGCACGTGGCGGAAGGTCTGCCAGCGGCTGGCGCCGAGCAGGGCGGCGGCTTCTTCCTGTTCGCGCGGCAGGTCCTGCAGCACCGGCTGCACCGTGCGCACCACGAAGGGCAGACCGATGAAAGTGAGTGCCACCCACACGCCCAGCGGGGTGTAGCTCACCTTGAAGGGCAGCAGGCTGCCGATCCAGCCGTTGGGGGCGTACAGCGTGGTCAGCGCAATGCCGGCCACGGCGGTGGGCAGGGCGAACGGCAGGTCGACCATGGCATCGAGCAGGCGGCGGCCGGGAAACTCATAGCGCACCAGCACCCAGGCCACCAGCAGGCCGGCGGCGGCATTGGCCAGCGCCGCCAGGAACGACGCGCCGAAGGTCAGCTTGTAAGAGGCCACCACCTGCGCGTCGGTGGCAACACTCCAGAACGCTTCCCAGCCCAGCTGCGCACTGCTGAAGAACACCGCCGCCAGCGGAATCAGCACGATCAGGCCCAGGTACAACACGGCAATGCCCAGCGACAGGTTGAAGCCGGGCAGCACGCTGTGGCTGCGCAGCAGCGGGTTGCGCCAGGGGCGCGATGTCCGTCGTCCGGTTGGGGTTGTATTGGCCACGGCAGGGGAGGAAAGCGTCAGGCTGGAATTCATGGAAGGTGGAGGGCGCGGTGTTGCAAAGAAGAAGGGCGTGTCAGGTGGGGTCACCGTGTGGATTGGCTGTCCCGAAGGTCACGCCGTGCGGCACGCGGTGCCGCTGTCGGGTTTACTTCTTGCGCTGCGCCATCGCCTTGTCATAAGTGCCGCCATCGCTGAAGTGCACCTGCAGCGCCTTGCTCCAGCCGCCGAACAACTCGTCCACGGTGAAGGTTTGCTGTTGCGGGAAGTCCTTGGCATGTCTGGCCAGCACTTCGGCGTTGCGCGGACGCAGGTGGTGCTTCGCAGCAATCTCCTGCGCTTCGGGCGACCACAGCCAGTTCAGGTAGGCGGTGGCCGCCTCGCGGGTGCCTTTCTTGTCGACGACGCTGTTGACGATGGCGACTGGGTTCTCTGCCAGCACCGTCCATTTGGGGTAGACCACCTGGAAGTTGTCACCGAACTCGCGCTGGATTAGAGGCACTTCGCTCTCGAAGGTGACCAGCGCATCGCCGATATTGCGTTGCGCAAAGGTGGTGGTGGCGGCGCGGCCCCCGCCGTCCAGCACCGGCACCTGCGCGAACACCTTGCCGGTCAACTCGGCGGCCTGCGCTTCGTTCTGGCCGGACTTGAGCGCTGCGCCCCAGATCGCCACCCAGGTATAGCGGCCATTGCCGGTTACCTTGGGGTTGGGGATGATGGGCTGCACGCCCGGCTTGCCCAGGTCGGCCCAGTCGGCGATCTGCTTGGGGTTGCCCTTGCGTACCAGAATCACGGACAGCGAGGTATTGGGTACGGCGTTGTCGGGGAATTTTTTCGCCCAGTCCTTGTCCACCAGGCCTTTGCCGGCCAGGAAGTCGATATCGCTGGCCTGGTTCATGGTGACCACATCGGCCTGCAGGCCCTCGGCCACGCTACGCACCTGCTTGCTGCTGCCGCCGTGCGATTGCTGAATCTCCAGCTTGCCGCCGTTCTTGTTGGCAATGGGCAGGTAAGCGGCGTTGATGTCCTTGTAGAACTCGCGCGACACGTCGTAGCTGACGTTGAGCAGCTTGTTCGGGTTGCTGGTGTCGGCACTGCCGGAAGCGGCGGCCGCAGCAGCGCTGGCGCCGGGGGCTGGAGTGCCCTTGCCGCAGCCGGCCAGCGTGCCTGCGGTCAGCAGGACGAAGGAGCTTGCCAGGAAGGTGATCACCGGACGGCGTTGAAAAGTGGTGTGCATGGTAAGGGAGTCCTTGAAAGCAGCAGGCTGGTAGCAAAGTCGGCCTCGGTGCATGCCGAGGGAATGTCAGCATGGTAGGGACTTGCTACATACTTGGAAACGAATATGTTGTTGTTTGTTTATTTCCGAAATGGAATAAAGATCATTTCCGTGCCTTGCCGAAAATCTGGTCGTACACGCCACCGTCGGCAAAGTGTGTCTTTTGTGCCTGGCCCCAGCCACCGAACAGCTCATTGATGGTGAACAGCTGCACCTTGGAGAATTGGTGGGCATAGCTGCGGGCGACGCTGCTATCGGCTGGGCGGTAGTAGTGCTTGCCGATCAGATGCTGCGCTGCCGGGGTGTAGAGAAACTGCAGATAGGCTTGGGCTACCTGGCGTGTGCCACGGGCGTCCACGTTGCGATCGACCACGGCAACCGGCGGCTCGGCCAGGATGCTGACGGAGGGCGTCACGATGTCGTACTGACCCTTGCCAAGTTCCTTCTGGGCCAGATAAGCCTCGTTTTCCCAGGACAGCAGCACGTCGCCGATGCCGCGCTGGGTAAACGTGATGAGCGAACCCCGCGCCCCTGTATCGAGCACCGGCACCTGTTTGTACAGCTGGCTGACGAAGGCACGCGCCTGTTCCTGCGAGCCGGTTTTCTTGAGGGCATAGCCCCACGCGGCCAGATAGTTCCAGCGGGCGCCGCCGGAGGTCTTGGGATTGGGCGTAATGACCGAAATGCCGGGCTTGACCAGGTCACCCCAGTCGCGGATGCCTTTCGGATTGCCCTTGCGCACCAGGAACACGATGGTGCTGCGGTAGGGCGTGCTGTTCTGCGGCAGCCGCTTTTGCCAGTTGGCTGGCAACAGGCCGGCCTGGGCAACTTGGTCGATGTCGCCTGCCAGCGCCAGTGTGACGACGTCGGCCTTCAGGCCATGGATGACCGATAAAGCCTGTTTGCCCGAGCCGCCATGGGACTGGCGAATCTGGACGTTGGCTCCGGTGGCTTTTCGGTAACTGTCGGCAAAGGCGCGGTTGATATCCTGATACAGCTCGCGCGTGGGGTCATAGCTGACATTGAGCAGCTGCACGGTGGCGGGCTGTGCCTGTGCAGGTAATGCTGCAACGCCAAGGGCGATTGTTGCCAGGGAGGCGAGCCAGTGGCGGCGTGCGGTGCGGGAAGCGGAGAAATCCATGACCATGTCCTTTCGGTTTCAATAAAACTGAAAGTCATGATATTTGGATTTTAAATAAGTAAAACAAATAAATTGTAGGTAGGATATCGCTTCGGGTCCTTAGGTGCTCAGGCTATTTGCTAAGCACTGCCGTATTTATGCAGCGGCACGTTCCAGCGTCAGCACCACTGGCGTATGGTCGCTCGGGCGCTCGTTCTTGCGCGGCAGCCGGTCTATCGCGCAGGCCGTCACCATCGGCTTGACGGCATCGCTGACCAGGATGTGGTCGATGCGCAGGCCGTTGTTGCGGCGGAAGGCGAAGTTGCGGTAGTCCCACCAGCTGTAGCTTTTCTCGGGTTGCGGGAACAGGCGGTGGCTGTCGGTCAGGCCCAGGCCGATCAGCTCCTGCAGGTGGCTGCGTTCTTCCGTGGTGCAGTGGATGGTTTCGTGCAGCGCCACCGGGTCGTACACGTCCAGATCATCGAAGGTGATGTTGAAATCACCCAGCAGCACCAGTTGCGGCGTCTTGACCAGCTCTGTGCGCAGCCACTCGCGCAGCGCGGTGAGCCAGCGCATCTTGTAGGCAAACTTGTCGGTGCCGGGTGCCTGTCCATTGGGAAAATAGCCGTTCACCACGCGCAGCGGCTGGCCATTGGGCGCCGTGTAGGTCGCGCTCAGCACGCGCGCCATGTCGCAATCCATGCCGGGAATGTTGCGCACCACGTCGGTGCCAGCCTGCGTGCGTGAGAGCAGGGCCACGCCGTTATAGGTTTTCTGGCCGAAGAAGTGCACCTGAAAGCCCGCCTCGTTCAGCGCCTGCAACGGGAACTTGTCATCGGTGAGCTTGGTTTCCTGCAGTGCCAGCACCTCCACATCGGGGTTGGCGGCGAGCCAGTCCAGCACCTGCGGCAGGCGGACGGAGAGGGAGTTGACGTTCCAGGTGGCGATTTGCATGGTGAGGGGATCCTGTGCCCTTGGGGTGGCGAACACGGCGCATTGACGCTGAAGCAGGGGATTCTAGGAGCAATACGGTTTCACCGTGTGGTGGAGGTGTGTGGGGTCGACGATTGGGGTGGAGTGCAGGTCAGCTTCTCCCATCCCTGTAGTGATCCGAGTGCACAACCATGGTGAAGAAGAAACGTCAGCCCACCCGCACGTAGGTCACAAACGCAAATGGCAGCCCCTGGCTGCTCACATGCGCCTCGCGCTCCACCGGCTGGAACTGTTCGCCCAGAATCGGCGCATAGGCATCGCCCTCGAAATCCGCATCGATTTCGGTCACCACCACCTGGTCGGCAAGCGGCAGGGCCTGCGCATACACATTGGCGCCGCCCATCACCCAGATCGTGTCCACCGCGCCGCATTGCACGATGGCATCACCCAGGCTGTGCGCCACGATGGCGCCGGGGGCCGTCCAGTCGCGCTGGCGCGTGATCACCACATTGGTGCGACCGGGCAGGGGGCGAAACTTCTGCGGCAGGCTGTCCCAGGTCTTGCGGCCCATGATGACGGGCGCGCCCAGCGTGGTGCGCTTGAAGTGCGCCAGATCTTCCGGCAGATGCCAGGGCATCTGGCCCTGATGGCCGATCACGCCATTGCGGGCGCGTGCGTAGATGAGGTGCAGGGCGGGTTTCATGCGGGCATTGTAGGCAGGTTACGTGCGTAACCTGACTATTGGAGCGTGACACATTATGTGTATAGTAGGCCGGTTTGCAAGGCAGGGGCTGAGGGGCGCAACAGGTGGCGCCGGCCAACCTGCCGGCCATGCAGGATCTGAACAATGAAGACGTTTGCTCGATGGGGCCGCGCCGCACTGGTGGCGGGCCTGGGTTTTGCCAGTCTGGGTGCTTCGGCCCAGTGGATGACCTTTCCCAAGGCCGAGGACGCCGTTGCCTACCGCAAGGGCGCTTTCGAGGTGATGGAACACCATTTCAGCCGCCTGAGTGCCATGGCGCTCAAGCGTATCCCTTACGATCAGGCCCAGGCCGTGGAAGACGCCAATGTGGTGATGGTGATGTCGCGCCTGCCGTTCCATGCCTTCGTGCCGGGCAGCGGTGCGCCGCTGGTCAACACGCGCGCCAACGAGTTTGTCTGGACGGCCACGCCGCGCTTCCAGGCCAGCGCCCAGCAGCTGCGCGAAAAGGTGGACAAGCTGCCCGCCGCGGCACGCGCCGGTGATCTGGACGTGCTGAAGAAACTGGTGGTGGATGCAGGCAGCACCTGCCGCAAGTGCCACGACCAGTTCCGCAATCGCTGATCAGGCGCCCCGTCGCGGCAGCAACACTGCCGCAATCGCCAGCATCACGCAGCCCACGGCGGCAAAGTCCTGCCAGTGCGGCCATTCGCCCACGATGACAGTGGCGCTCATGATGCCGATCAGCGGAATCGCCATCACGCTCATCGCGCTGGTGCTGGGCGGCAGCGCGCGCGCCAGGCTGAACCACAGCACCTGCGCCGCGCCGTAGTTGATCAGCACGCCATAAGCCAGGCTGAGCCAGACCGGGGTGCTGAAAGCGTAGCTCTGCGGCGGCTCCAGCAGGGCTGCGAGCACGCCCATGCTGGCCGCGCCGAAGGCCATCATCCACACGATCAGCGCCTCGGTCGGCAAGGTGGTGGGCAGGCGGCGTGTCCAGATGGTGCCGAGTGCCCAGCAGATGGCCGCGCCCTGCATCCACAGGATGCCCACGGGCCGGCCCGCCAGATTGCTCAGCTCGTTGGCCAGCAGCAGCCCGATGGCAGCCAGTACCGCGACCACCGCAACGATCAGCCGCCGGTTGAGTTGCTCGCGGTAGAACAGCACGCCCAGCAGCACCGTCCACACCGGCATGGTGAAGCCGAGAATGGCGGCGCGGCCGGATGACAGCTGCTGCAGCCCGTAGATCGACAGGCCATGCCAGCCCAGCATGTTGGGCAGCGCAAGGATCAGAATGGCACGCCATTCGCTCCAGCCCTGCGGCATCAACCGCACCCCGCGCGTACGGAAGTACAGCATCAATCCGAGCATGCCCAGGCTCATGGTGAGGGCTCGGAAATGCAGCGGCTGCAGCTCGCGCAAGGAGAGCTTCATCATCGGCCAGTTGATGCCCCACATCAGGGTGAGCACCAGCAGCGCAAGGAGTTGCTTGCGGGTCAGGGTTTGCATTGAAAATACGCTTTACACCATGATTGGCGCTTGATCGGGAATTTTTTCAACTACTGTAGGCTTTATAAAGTTAAATGAGCCATGATTCTCCCGAGGCCAACGCCCTCCGGCAGGGCGTTTCGCCTGAGCCGGCTGCAATCAGCTGGCTACGCTTCCAATCACACCGCCACCGGCGCCTTGATCGGCGCATGGTGCTGGTAGTCCACCACTTCAAAGTCCTCGAATGCGTAGCTGAAGATATCCGCCGGCTTGCGCTTGATTACCAGTTGCGGGTAGGGGAAGGGCTCGCGCGAGAGCTGCAGGTCCACCTGTTCGCTGTGGTTGCTGTAGATATGGCAGTCCCCACCCGTCCAGATGAACTCGCCCACCTCCAGCCCGCACTGCTGCGCCACCATGTGCGTGAGCAGCGCGTAGCTGGCGATGTTGAACGGAACGCCGAGGAAGATGTCCGCGCTGCGCTGGTAGAGCTGGCAGCTCAGCTTGCCGTTGGCCACATAGAACTGGAAGAAGGCATGACAGGGCATCAGCGCCATCTTGTCCAGCTCGGCCACGTTCCAGGCGCTCACGATCATGCGGCGCGAGTCGGGATTGCTTCTGAGCGTCTCCATCACCTGCGCGATCTGGTCGATATGACTGCCATCAGGCTTCGGCCAGCTGCGCCACTGCACGCCGTACACCGGCCCGAGGTCACCGGTTTCCGGGTCGGCCCATTCGTCCCAGATGGTCACGCCGTGCTGCTGCAGCCAGCGCGCATTGCCGTCGCCGCGCAGGAACCAGAGCAGTTCGTAGATGATGCTCTTGAGGTGCACCTTCTTGGTCGTCACCAGCGGAAAGCCCTGCTGCAGATCGAAGCGCATCTGGTAGCCGAACACGCTGGTGGTGCCGGTGCCCGTGCGGTCGGCCTTGGCCACGCCGGTGTCGCGCACGTGGCGCAGAAAGGTTTCGTACTGGTTGGAGGGGGTGGGATTCTGCATGGGGTGATTGTACGGAGCGACGCTGAAGCGAGGACCAGTAAGGATATCGAAGAATCTTCTCCTGGAACGATCCTTGCATCTGCTGGCAAGACAGAGGAGTCGTGCCGCGGTGCGTGGCGGGTGAGCGTGCCTGCCAGGCAAATCTGACAGTGGGACTTGGGCCGCGGAATCGCTGCGGCGGTGCTTTTGCTTAGAGCACCCGTCCCGGATTCATGATCCCCTGTGGGTCCAGCGCTTGTTTGATGGCCCGCATCAGCTGGAGTGCCACGGCGGACTTGTATCTGGGCAGCGTATCGCGCTTGAGCTGGCCGATGCCATGTTCGGCGCTGATGCTGCCGCCAAAGCGGTGCACGGCATCGAATACGATACGGTTGATATCCGGCTCCTGTTCGGCCAGAAAGCGCGAAGGATCGACGCCTTCGGGCGCCTGCACGTTGTAGTGCAGATTGCCGTCGCCCAGATGGCCGAAGTTCACGATGCGCACCGCGGGCACATGGGCGGCCAGCGCGGCATCGGTTTCCTGCACGAACTGCGGGATGGCCGAAATCGGCACGGAGATGTCCTGCTTGATGTTCAGCCCTTCCTCGGCCTGCGCCAGCGAAATGCTCTCGCGGATGTGCCACAGGGTGTGCGCTTGCGTCAGGTTCTCGGCGACGATGGCGTCGGTTACGCAGCCCTGTTCCATGGCCGCCTCCAGCAGCGTTTCGAAGCGCTCGCGGGCATGCGCTTCGCCCTCGAAATCGGCATTCTCCAGCAGCACGCACCACGGCGTGTCACGGAACAGCGGCACGCGCAGCTGCGGATAGTGCTTGTCCACCAGTGACAGCGCAAACTGGCCCATTATCTCGAAGCCGGTCAGTCCCGCATGCAGGTGCTGGCGTGCCAGCCCGAGCAGGTCGACCGCAGCCTGCACCGAAGGCACGGCAGCCCAGGCGGTGAGCTGCACGCGCGGCTGCGGGTAGAGCTTCATGGTCGCGGCGGTGATGACGCCCAGCGTGCCCTCGCTGCCGATGAACAGGTCGCGCAGGTCGTAGCCGGTATTGTCTTTGCGCAGGCCCTGCAGGCTGCTCCAGATCTCGCCCTGCGGCGTGACCACTTCCAACCCCAGACACAGCTCGCGGCTGTTGCCGTAGCGCAGCACCTGCGTGCCACCGGCGTTGGCGCCCAGGTTGCCGCCCAGCGTGCAGCTGCCCTCGCTGGCCATGCTCAGCGGAAACAGCCAGCCCGCGTCGGCCGCGGCCTGCTGCACGTTCTGCAGAATGCAGCCTGCTTCGGCGTTGATGGTCTGGTTGGCCACGTCGATGGCACGGATGGTCTGCATGCGCTGCAGGCTGAGCACGATATTGCGCCCATGATCGCGTGGCACGGAGCCGACGACCAGGCCGGTATTGCCGCCCTGCGGCACGATGGCGATCTGCTCCGCTGCACACAGCTTGACCACCTCGGCCACTTCCTGCGTGCTGCCGGGCTTGACCACGCACAGCGCCAGCCCCTCGTGGCGCTTGCGCCAGTCGCGGCAGTAGGGGGCGGCATCGCTGCCGGTCAGGACGTGGGAGGCACCGACGATGCGGGCAAAGGAATCCGGAAGTGCGTCTTGCATGGCGCAATGATACGGCTCTCGAACGCGCCAGGCGGGCAGATAATGCATGCAGGCCATGGTGGCGACGTCAAGGATCTGGAATGAACGGAAGCGGGCAGCGATCGGCAATGCCCTTGCAGGGTGAGGGAGGCGCAGCGCGCCGCCTGTTGCTGCGCCCCCTGCTCGACGACCTGTTCGCCGGGCTGACCGTGGCCGGCGTACTGTTACCCGAGGCGGTGGCCTATGCGGCAATCGCCAACGTGCCTCCGGCCCATGCCCTGCTCGGGGCGCTGGTGGGGCTGTGCCTCTATCCCTGGTTCGGCAGCAGCCGCTTTGCCATCGTGTCGCCTACCTCGTCGGCTGCTGCGGTATTTGCCTCTGCCGTGGCGCTGGGTGGGGTGCCGATGGGGCTGGCGCTGGTGATGCTGACCGGCGTGCTGTTTCTGCTGGCCTGGGCGCTGCGGGCTGAATTCCTTGGCGCGTTCGTTTCGCGGCCGGTGCTGCGCGGCTTTGCCTGGGCGCTGGCACTCACCATCATCCTGCGGCAGGTGCCGCATCTGGCAGGCATGCCTGTATCCGCACCGGGCTTTTTCTCGTTGCTGGAGCAGCTGTGGCACTACCGCGCGCTGGTGCATGGGCCCAGCCTGGTGTGGGGCTTGGTGGCGCTGCTGTGCTGGGGGCTCTTCAAGCGCCTGCACCGCTGGCTGCTGGTGCCGCCTTCGCTGCTGATTCTGGTGGCCGGCATCGTGGCGTCGCAGTTGCTGGCACCGGCGCAGGACGGTGTTGCACTGGTCGGCGCCATCGAATGGAACTGGGCCGGCTGGCACTGGCCCTGGCCCTGGCCCAGGCTGGCTGATGCCTACTGGCTGCGCGCTGCAGAAATCGCGCCGGCGCTGCTGGTGATCCTGTTTGCCGAGTCCTGGGGTTCGGTGCGCACGCTGGCGCTGCAGCATGGCGACCGGGTGGCGCCGCGGCGGGAGCTGCTGGGGCTGGGTCTGGCGAACCTGGCCAGCGGAGCGCTGCAGGGGTTGCCCGTGGGGGCAGGGTTTTCAGCTTCGTCGGCGAACGAGGCTGCAGGCGGTCGCAGCAAGCTGACGGGACTGGCTGCTGCGCTTGCGCTGGCGCTGCTGCTCTGGCAGGGCCGCGACTGGCTGGCGCTGCTGCCCGTGCCGGTGCTGGCGGCCGTGGTGATCGGCATTCTGGCGCACAGCCTGTGGCCGCGCACGGTGTTGCATAGCCTGCGCTTGCGCAGCGACACCTGGCTGGCCTGGGTGGCGGCCGCGGCGGTGCTGGTGTTCGGCGTGCTGTTCGGGCTGCTGCTGGCGGTGGCGCTCTCCGTGCTGCTGGTGCTGCGACGCTTTGCGCGCCCGCTGTGGAGCGAGCTGGGACAGCTGCCGGGAACGCGGGACTATCTCGACCGCAAGGCGCACCCCGAAACCTTGCGCATGCCGGGCATCACCGTGCTGCGGCCCGAAGAGCCCGTGTTCTTCGCCAATGCCGAGCGTATCTTCGCCGGCATGCGCGAGCACGCCTTGGCCAGCGGGACGCAGGTTCTGGTGCTGAGCATGGAGTTGTGCGACACGCTGGATTCCAGCAGCGTGGAGGCGCTGGCCGAACTGGCCCAGGATCTGGGGCACCACGGTTGCACGCTGATGCTGGCGCGCGTCAAGGACCGGTCGCGCGAGTCGCTGCAGCGGGCCGGGCTGCTTGACGGCAGTGCGGGGCAACTGGTGCCGGTTTTCTGGAGCGTGGATGATGCGGTGCAGGCGGCGCAGCAGCGGCTGAACTGCCTTGCCGGCGATCTGGTCTAGTGCAACGACGGGCGCCTGTCTCAGGCCTGCGCCGAGCCTGCGGGTGCGTCAGGCGTTGCAGCGGAGGGTGCGGTCGCCGCTGCCATCTGGTGGTCGACGTTTGCGTCCGCCTGTGCCAGAGTCTTTGCAAAGAATTGCCGCGCCGCCTGAAAGCGCAGCTTGATGTGCATCACGCAGGCCACGAACAGCGCCACGCACAGCACGGCTTCCAGCAGGGCGTAGTAGCTGCTCGGCGCACGGTCGCTCCAGGCGCGCACGGCACCTTCGCAGAAATACAGCCACACCATCAGGCTGAGCCAGCGGTAGGTGTACATGCGGTTCTTGAGCAGGCCGGCCAGCGGCAGGCACAGCGGCAATGCCTTCAGCGCCAGCCAGGAGCCGCCCGGACGCACCGGCGCCAGCCACAGTTCCCACGCCACCAGCAGCAGCACCAGCGCCAGCAGCAGCCCCACGGCCGCAACACGCGTACGGCGGATGGCAGGAGTGGGCGGGATCGGCTGCAGGCTGAGGTCGTTGAATTCGTTCATGGAAAAGGATCTGGCAGAAAGCCGCCAGCGGCAGGAGACGGCTGCCAAGGCTACCACGAATGCGCTGCCATTGCCGCACAAAGATGGCATGATGGCGGCCATGCAGAAACTGCTTAGACGCTTGCTCGACTTTCATGCGCGGCTGCCCATGCTGTTGCTGGACTTTCCGTGGCGCGAAACCCTGGCCATGCTGCGCCAGCGTTTCCGCGAGGACCATCTCTCGCTCACCGCCAGCAGCCTGACCTTCACCACGCTCACGGCCATCGTGCCCTTTTTCGCGGTGGTGCTGTCCATCTTCACGGCCTTTCCGATGTTCGGCAAGCTGCAGCGCGCGCTGGAACAGTGGATGGTGCAGAACCTGATCCCCTCGGCCATCGCCAATCCGGTGGTGGAAAGCGTGACCGTGTTCGCCACCCACGCCAAGCAGCTCGGTACGGCGGGCACCGTATTCTTCGTGCTGACGGCGCTGATGCTGATGTCCAGCATCAACGAGCATCTCAATGCCATCTGGCGCGTGCGCAAGCAGCGTCCGATCGGGCAGCGCCTGCTCATTTACTGGGCTGCCGTCACCATCGGACCGGTGGTGCTGGGGGCCAGCGTGGCCACTACCTCCTATGTGCTGTCGCTGTCCAAGGGCTGGATCACGGGCACGCCGGTCGGCACGCCGGGCGGCGTCCAGTTCCTGATCAACACCGTCGAGTTTGCCTTGATGGCGGGGGGCATGGCGGCGCTTTACCACTTCGTTCCCAATACGCGCGTGCGCTGGACGCATGCGCTGGCCGGTGGCGTGTTTGCGGCGGCGGGCATTGCGCTGGCGCAGCGCCTGCTGGCGGCCTATCTGGCACGTGTGCCTTCCTACTCGGTGGTGTATGGCACTTTTGCCACCTTGCCGATCCTGCTGCTGTGGGTTTATCTGGCATGGATCATCATCCTGCTGGGGGCCGTCATCGCCGCCTATCTGCCCGCCTTGCTGCACGGACTGCGCCGCCGCGGGCAGGGCATGGGCTGGCAGATGCAACTGGCGATCGAGTTGTTGCGCAAGCTGCACCATGCCCAGCAGATGCCGGCTCGCGGCGTGCCGCTGGAACTGCTGTCGCAGCAATTGCGCGTGGAGGCCCCCCAGCTGGAGCCGGTGCTGGAAGAACTGGCGGAGTTGCGCTGGGTCGGGCGTCTGGACGAGGCCGATTCGCCCTGGGTGCTGCTGGTGCCCGCGGAAAAAACCCGCCTGGAACCGCTGATCGCCCGCTGGCTGCTGCCGCAGACGCCGCAGTTGCAGCCGCTGTGGCACCACACGCTGGCGGACATGACGCTGCTGGACGCGCTCAAGCGCGAGAATGTGGCGTCCAAGACGGCAGTTTAGGCGGCGCAACATTCAACGCTGGCTGTCTGACGGCTTGGATGCCGCATACTCCGTCACGCTTGGACTGACGCGCATGGCAAGCTGGCATCAATCCTGCGGGATTGGCTGCATGTTTTCGTCTGCCAGGCCGACCAGCAAGGCTCGCCCATCGGCACGCAGGCGGAATTCTCCGTAGGCGGCTTGGGCCCAGCGCTCGCCGGTGCCTTCCTTGAAATACCACGCATCCGTGACCAGAACGGTGCGGCCACTCTTGCGGCTGAGCGGCATGCGTCGCTCGTCGGACGCCAGAGGCGGGCGACGATCGTCCAGTTCCAGCCGTCGTGCGGTGGCCAGGCCGTTCGCGGCACGCTGGAACACCACATGGCGGGCCTGCTCCAGGCTTTCGTCCATGCCGCCGGTGGGGGTGGCCGGGCCCAGGTCAAACGCCAGTGCCATATAGTCACCCTGCAGCAGGGAGCGTGGATCGACGGGTGCCAGTTTCACCAGCAAGCGCTCCCCATCGCGGATCAATGCCTCATTGTTCAGCACTCCGGGCAGCAGAATGGCGGCCATTGCGGCAGGAACCAGCAGCACCAGATGGCGACGCAGCCGATCAGGAGCCGCTGCCGGTGCATGGCTTTCGGGGATGGACAGCATGGAGGCTGACAGCAGCGGTGCCTGGCGGGCCTGGGTGTGTCGCAGCCAGACTGCGAGCGCGCCTGTGACCAAGGCCAGCCCGATCAGCGAAATTGCCTTGTGCACCAGCAGATAGTCGGTCTGGTAGTAGATGGCCCCGATGACCCACGCGACGGCCGCTGCCGCCGCCAGCGCCAGCCGCCAGCGCTGCGTGACGGCAGCCGTGGCCAGGAAACACAGCGGAATGCCCAGCGACGGCAGAAACCACGATGCCACCACCAGCAGCACGGCCAGCAGGCCCAGCGCAGGCTGGTGCAGCAGCGGCCAGCGCTGGGCCCCAATGGCATAGGCTGCCGCCGCGAACAGGCCGGAACTGAGAGGCAGCCACCATTGCCAGAACTGCAGGCCGGCCGCTTCGGTCCACACATTGTTGCCCCATGCAGTGGGGGTCATGCCCCCGCCGCCCAGCATGCCGGTCATCATGAAGGTCATGCCGGCGCTGGCAGCCTGTTGCACCAGCACCGTCAGCATCCACCCGGCCCAGAAGGCCTCACGCCGGGCAGCGAAACGCACCAGCGGCAAGCCCAGCCAGCGTGCGGGGGAGCGCAGCATGGCAAGCGGCCAGATCAGGGCGATCAGGGCGGGCAGCCAGGCCAGCGTCCAGGTCTGGTCCAGCATCCATAAATCGGTTTGCGCGTAAAGCAGACTCGCGATGACGGCGGGCATCATCCAGCACAAGGCGGCGCCAAGCAGCAACTGCAGCCACGGCTCGCGCAGAAAAACCACCAGTCCCATCAGCACGGCGAACAACAGCCACAGGGCTTCCCGCTCACCCCAGAGCGAGCCCGCTCCGATGACCAGGAAGGCCAGCCCCGTAATCAGCATTGCATACGCCATTTGTTCCAGGAACAGCGGGAGCGTCGGCTGACGCAGCAGCAGCACCGTTCCCGTCGTGAACAACGCTCCCAGCGTCAGCGCGGCGGAGCTGGTATTCCATGCAAACAGACCGAGCGCGATCACAAAAGGCACCACGGCAAGCCAAGCGCCGAGTGCCGTGAGCAGGACCACCGACCAGGGACGCTCGCCGGAATCCGGAACCAGGGCTGCAAGGGCATGTGCCCGCGAGCTCCACCAGCCATGCGCCACGCCCGTATCCAGCGCCGCAGTCAACGCGATGTCGTTCTCTTGCGGGGCATGCTTCTCGCGTTCGTCGTCAACCGGACGTGTACCTGTCACTGCACGGTAGCGTCGCATGATCCAGGCCACGGCACCCGCCAATCCCAGCATCGCGAAGATGCCGAGCAGCATGATGAGAAAAGGGTCGGCATAGCCGGCCAGGCGCAGCAGGCGTTCCGTGAGGAATACGAAAAGCAGTACCAGGACCCCGAGGCTGGCGGCACTCAGGATCAGTACGTCGAAATGGCGGCGCGTGCCATACCAGGCAACCATGGCACCGAACAGCAGCAATCCCGGCAACAGTGCGACGGCATGGCCCATGAGTGTCAGGAACTGCGCCACCGACAGCGAGCCGATCAGCAGGACCGTCCACAGCATGGCCACACGATGCGACAGTGCACTGCTGCCCGTGATGCGGCGCCAAGCAGGATACAGCGCGACGCTGACCAGCAGGCTTGCCGCAAACGCCGCGAGCATGGACAGCAATTGCGGCGCCTCGTAGTTGCTGGCCCACCGGTCCATCTGGGCCCAGGCCCACAGGCTGATGGCCGTGTTGGCAATCAGGCTCCAGGGCATCCACAGGGCGCGGTGACGCAGGCCCAGGCACAAGGGCAGCGTCAGGCCGGCCCACAGGGCGAACAGCTGCCAGGGATCGGCGCCGGTTTGATAGGTTTGCCCGAAATACGCCAGCAGCCCGCCTACCGATGCTCCTGCCAGGACGCCCAGGGCAAGGCTGGCGGCCCGGAAACGCGCCAGCGCCCAGCTGCCAACGCTGCTGGCCAGCAACAGTGCACCCAGCAGGGCAAAATGCACCGGCCGCTCCCACAGTCCCCAGTTGGCTGCAATCCACAGGATCACGCCGAAGCCGGCCATGACAGCGGCGAGCAGCGTCAACGCCGGCACCGCCAACCGGTTGGCCGCGGCGGGCTGCGCGTCCATGCCCGCGGCGTTGTGAAGGGCTTGTCCTTGCGCGGGATTCAGCCCGAAATGCCGGGCCAGGTCGAACAGGTCTTGTCTGAGCGTCATGGAACTGTGCTTGCCCAACACGGGAGATGCGGCCCTGGCAGGCCGCACCGGCACCGTGTCACGCGGTTGCGCGCACCTGCGACATGCCTTTCACCGCTGCCTGGATGGCGCGCAGCACGCCATCCGGAGCCTCGGTCATCAGGCTGTGGCCGGCCGGCAGCGTGAACACCTGTGACTTGCCAGCGGCGCCGATCAGGCTTCTGGCGGCCTTGGGCGGCGTCATCTGGTCGGCGCTGCCCAGCACGAAGGTGACGGGGCAGTTCACGCGCGCCATGTCTTCCAGCCCGGTGGCATAGCTGTTGCAGGCATTGAAACCGATGTTGAATACATTGTGCGAGCGGTTGCTGGCCAGCACGTACTGCATCAGCGCGCGGGCGCCGCCGTAGGTCCAGCTGCCCACATTGGCGCCCTGGCCCGGCACGGCCGCGCACAGCGTGGAATGCGAGAAGGTGTTGACCATGTCGATGGCCTTGCCCGGCGCCGAGACCGACATCTCCAGCAGCGCCGGCGATACCGGCATCGGAAACGCTGTGCCCACCAGCACCACCTGCACGACGCGTTGCGGATCCAGGCTGGCCGCATGCAGCGCAATCAGCGAACCCCAGCTGTGGCCCACCAGCACCGCCTCGGTCACCTGCAGGTCGTCCAGCAGCCCGAGCACGCTGGCCGCCGCTTCGGCCACGCTGGCCGGCGGCGCGCCGCTGCTGCGGCCATGGCCGGGCAGGTCGATCGCCAGCACGTTGAAACCATGGTTTGCAAAGTAGCGGCTCTGCAGTGCCCAGACGCTATGGTCGTTCAGCACACCGTGGATGAACACCATGGTCGGCAGATCGGGGTTGTAGTCCTTGCCACCGGTGTACGCGTACAGCACTTCGTTGTTGACGGTGCGTTTCATGCCTGGCCTCCTGCTTTTTCTGCCGCTTTCAGGGCGCGTTTCAGATCGTCGATCAGGTCGTCCGGATCCTCCAGGCCGATGGACAGGCGGATGGTGCCCTGCGTGATGCCGGCCTGCGCCAGCGCCTCGTTGTCCATGCGGAAGTGCGTGGTGCTGGCCGGGTGGATCACCAGGCTGCGACAGTCGCCCACGTTGGCCAGGTGGCTGAACAGCTTGAGCGCCTCGATGAACACCTTGCCCTGCGCGCGGTTGCCGGCGATGTCGAAGCTGAATACGCTGCCCGCACCGCGCGTGCCATGGCGCAGCAGCTTGCCGGCCAATGCGTGGCTGGGGTGGCTCTCCAGCAGCGGATGGCCCACGCGCGTGACGAACGGATGGCTGGCCAGAAACTGCACCACTTTTTCCGTGTTGGCCATATGGCGCTCCATGCGCAGCGGCAGTGTTTCCAGCCCTTGCAGGATCAGCCAGGCACTGTGCGGGCTGAGCGCCGCGCCAAAGTCGCGCAGGCCTTCGCGGCGCGCGCGCAGCAGGAAGGCCCCGGTGCTGCTTTCCTCGCTGAACACCATGCCATGAAAACCGTCATAGGGCTCGGTCAGCTCCGGAAACTTGCCGGAGGCCTCCCAGTCGAAGCGTCCGCCGTCGATCACCACGCCGCCCATGACCGTGCCATGCCCGCTCAGGAACTTGGTGGCCGAATGGTAGACGATGTCTGCGCCCAGCTCCAGCGGCTTCAGCAGATAGGGCGTGGTCAGCGTGGAATCGACCGCCAGCGGCACGCCGGCCGCATGCGCGATATCGGCCACGGCCGGAATGTCCAGCACATCCAGACCCGGATTGCCCACGGTCTCGCCAAAGAACAGCTTGGTATTGGGCTGCACCGCATTGCGCCAGGCTTCCAGATCGCCCGGCGGCACGAAGGTGGTCTCGATGCCGAAGCGCGGCAGCGTGTAGGCCAGCAGGTTGTGGCTGCCGCCATAGAGCGCGGCGCTGGCAACGATATGGCTGCCCGTGCCCATCAGCGTGCTGATGATCAGGTGCAGCGCGGCCTGGCCGGTGGCCACGGCGATGGCGCCCACGCCGCCTTCGAGTGCGGCCATGCGCTGCTCGAGCACGGCGTTGGTCGGGTTGCTGATGCGGGAGTAGACGTGCCCCGCACGCTCCATGTTGAACAGCGCGGCCGCATGGTCGCTGTCCTGGAACACGAACGAGGTCGTCAGGTGGATCGGAACGGCGCGCGCGCCGGTGGCCGGATCGGGCGTGGCGCCGGCGTGCAGGGCCAGCGTATCGAAGCCGGGGTTGGCGTAGCCAGGCATGGGGTCTCCTTCAATGTTTTGTGCCGATTGTGCAAGTGTATATGCTGGGTGCAGCGGGCTAACACGGAGGAAAATGTCTCCAAATGTGGGCTATATTGATCCTGTTGTTTTGTTTTTCACCGGCCATTCCAGAGACAAGGTGCCAACATGAAAGTAAGTGACATTCTTCGCGTCAAGGGCAATACGCTGTACACGGTGCACCCTGACGATTCGCTGCTCAACGCGCTGAACGTGGTGGTGGAGAAGGACATCGGGGCACTGGTGGTGATGGAGCATGGCGAACTGGCAGGCATGCTGTCCTTCCGCGAAATCAACATCCAGCTGGCCAAGAACGGCGGCAGCCTGGGCAACTCCACGGTGCGCGCCGCCATGGATGACCACCCCATCACCTGCACGCCCGAAACCGCGCTGGACGAAGTGCGCCGCATGATGCTGGATCACCATGCCCGCTACATCCCGGTGATGGAAGGCAAGGTGCTGCAGGGCGTGATCAGCTTCTACGACGTGGCCAAGACCGTGGTGGAAAGCCAGAACTTCGAGAACAAGATGCTCAAGGCCTACATCCGCGACTGGCCGGCCAAGGACGAGGAAGACGCCGGCGTCGAATAAGCCTTCGGCACTGGGGCACAGTTGCACAGGGCCCGTGGATTCGAAAGGGTTTCGCATGACACAGGCCATGTTTCGACTGGCAGGGGTTGCAGCAGCAGCGGCTGTGCTGGCTGCCTGCGCCCCATTGCAGGCGCCGTCCGCGGCACCGGCAGCCTCCACGGTTCCACCCAACCCTGAAGCCTCCAGCGGCTGGACCAGCAAGCCCGGCTGGCAATGGCAGCGTCAGGCCGTGGCGGCCGCCAATCCGCTGGCAACGCAGGCAGGGCTGGAGATTCTGCGTGCCGGCGGCAATGCGCTGGATGCGGCGATTGCCGTGCAAATGGTGCTTGGGCTGGTCGAGCCGCAATCCAGCGGCATCGGCGGCGGCGCCTTCCTGCTGTATGACGATGGCAGGACGCTGCAGGCTTGGGACGGGCGCGAAACTGCGCCGGCAGGTGCAAGCGAGACGCTGTTCCTGGGCGCCGATGGCAAGGCCCTGCCGTTCCATGAAGCGGTAGTGGGCGGGCGCTCGGTCGGCGTGCCTGGCGTGGTCGCCATGCTGGAGCAGGTGCATCGAAAGCAGGGCAGCCTGCCGTGGAAGCGCCTGTTCGAGCCGGCGATCCGACTGGCAGAGGCGGGCTTTCCCGTCAGTGCGCGCCTGCACCGGCTGCTGAGCGCCGAAAAATACCTGCGCGCCAACGACAGGACCGCCGCCAGCTATTTCCATGGCCCGGACGGCCAGCCCTGGCCAGTCGGCCATGTGCTGCGCAATCCCGAATATGCGGCCGTGCTGCGCGGCATTGCCGGTCAGGGCGCACGCTACCTGATGCAGGGCGAAGTGGCGCAGGCCATGGTGCGTACCGTGCAGGGTCATGCCGGCAATCCGGGCAAGCTGGCGCTGAGCGATCTGGCACGCTACCAGCCGCGCCAGCATCCGGCGCTCTGTTTCGATTACGAGGCCGTAGCACGCCGCTACGCCATCTGCGGCATGCCCCCGCCCAGTTCGGGCACGCTGGCGATCGGGCAGATCCTGGGCATTCTCAATCACACCCAAGCCGCGAAGCTGCCTCTGCAACAGGGCCAGCCGAGTGCCGACTGGCTGCACCTCTACACGGAGGCAGCGCGCCTGGCGTTTGCCGACCGCGCGCAGTATGTGGCCGATCCCGATTTCGTGCCGGCCCCGGGCGGCAGCTGGCAGGCCCTGCTGCAGCCGGCCTACCTGCAGCAGCGCGCCAGCCTGATCCAGCAGGGGCCGCAAGGGCGTTCCATGCAGACTGCGCAGCCGGGCGAAGCCGGTGGCGTGCGTGCCGCCTGGGCGCCCATGCCGGCCCAGCCCGAATACGGCACCAGCCACATCAGCGTGATCGATGCGCAGGGCCGCGCCGTCTCCATGACCACCACCATCGAGGACCAGTTCGGGGCACGCCTGATGGTCAACCGCGGCAAGGGGCTGGCGGGCGGCTTCCTGCTGAACAATGAGCTGACGGATTTCAGTTTCACGCCCACGGATGCCGCTGGACGCCCGGTCGCCAACCGCGTGCAGCCCGGCAAGCGGCCACGTTCCAGCATGGCGCCCATCCTGGTATATGCGAAGCGGCCGGATGGCAGTCGCGGCGAACTGCTGATGAGCGCGGGCAGCCCGGGCGGCGCGCTGATCATCCATTACGTGGCCAAGACGCTGTACGGCACGCTCAACTGGGGCCTGAATCCCCAGCGCGCCATCGACCTGCCCAATTTCGGATCGATCAACGGTCCCACGCTGCTGGAGCAGAAACGCTTCGCCCCGGCCACCATCGAGGCCCTGCGCAAGCGCGGCGCCGAGGTGCGCGAGATGGACATGACCAGCGGCCTGCAGGCGATCCAGAAAACGCCGCAGGGCTATTTCGGCGGGGCCGATCCGCGGCGCGAAGGGGTGGTGCTGGGAGACTGACAGGCAAGGTGGAGCCTGATCCCGCAGGTTTCAGGCTCGTTCCGTGCCTGCAAAGCGGGACAGGACGCCGCGTCGACTCAACAGGCGGAAACTTGCTTGAGCTTCTCCAGCGCCAGCACGTAAGGCGGATCGTTCGGCACATTCGCCAGCGCATAGCGCACCACGCGCACGGTAGCCGGATCGAGGCTGCACACGTAATCTTCCAGCGCGGAACGCTCCTGCTTGCCGCCGGCGTGCCCGTGGTACACCACCAGCACGATCAGCCCATGCGGCTGCAGCAGCTGCCAGATGCCCTCCAGCGCCGCGATGGTGCTGTCGGCCTGCGTCGTTACCTGCTTGTCACTGCGCGGCAGATAGCCCAGATTGAACACGGCGGCCTGCACCGGCTGCTGCACATGCTGCTGCACGGTTTCATGTCCGGCATGAATCACGCTGACGCGGTAAGCGACGCCGTGTGCCTCCAGCCGTTCGCGCGTGGCCGAGATGGCCTGCTCCTGCACATCGAAGGCATACACATGCCCGCCATCGCCCACCCGTTGCGCCAGCAACAGCGTGTCGTGCCCGTTGCCGGCCGTGGCGTCGATGGCGATATCGCCCGGCTGCAAGGCGCGTTGCAGCAGCCCGTGGGCAAAGGGAACAATCTCGGGCAGGTGGCGGGTGAGGGCAGGGCGCATGGCGTATCGGCAGACAGACAGGAAAACTCAGGCGGCAGGCATCAGGCCCTGTTCGGCCATCGACAGGCTCTGCCCCCGCGCCACGATGATATGGTCCAGCACGCGAATGTCGAGCAGGGCGAGCGCCTGTTGCAACTGGCGCGTCAGGGCAATGTCGGCACTGGATGGCTGCACCTGCCCGCTCGGGTGATTGTGCGCCAGCACCACGCTGGCGGCATGGTGGTGCAGCGCGCGCAAGGCCACTTCGCGCGGGTAGACGCTGGTCTGGTTAAGCGTACCGCGAAACAGCGTCTCGAGCTGGATCAGCTGGTGCTGGCTGTCGAGAAACAGCACGGCAAAGCACTCATGCGGCAGATTGCCGAGGTGCGCCTGCAGGTAGTGGCTGACCAGCGCCGGGTGGTTGAGCAGGGTACGCTGCTGCAGCTGTTGCGCCATGGCCCGGCGCGCCAGTTCCATCACGGCCAGCAGTTCGGCACGTTTGGCGGTGCCGCCCAGGCCCTTGATCTGCCCTAGCGTGCGCGCATCGGCATGCAGCAGCCCGGCCAGACCCTGGCAGGCATCAAGCACATCCTGCGCCATGACCAGCACGTTGCGCCCGGCCGTGCCGGTGCGCAGCAGCAGTGCCAGCAGTTCGACATCTCCCAGCGCTGCGGCACCATGCTGCAGCAGGCGTTCGCGCGGACGGGAGGCATGCGGAAGGTCGTGGAGCGCCATGAAAACCCATTGATA
Organism: Brachymonas denitrificans; assembly: GCF_907163135.1. NCBI lineage: Bacteria > Pseudomonadati > Pseudomonadota > Betaproteobacteria > Burkholderiales > Comamonadaceae > Allobrachymonas > Allobrachymonas denitrificans. Next base: position 368,268 of record NZ_CAJQUA010000001.1, read on the forward strand.
AATAAAAAGTATTATAAATGAGTGATGCCGGATTTGATCCCGGGCAGGCGACAATGCCCTCGCTCCGCCTGCCATGCAGCCAGCCTCTTACAATAGCGCATCCAACCTCCGGACCGGATCATGACTGAAGCTACCCCCTCCGCAGCCCCCGGCACGCCCGTGGTGCAAGCCGATTCCTTTCTCACCCTGCATTACCGTCTGTCCGGTCCGCAGGGCGATGTGATTGACACCTTCCTCGAGCAGCCCGCCACGCTGTCGCTGGGCACTGGCGAACTCTCGCCGGCGATCGAGGAGAAGCTGATCGGCATGCCCGAGGGCACGCACACCACCTTCGAACTGCCGGCCGGCGCCGCCTTTGGCGAGCGCAATCCGCAGATGCTGCAGTGGCTCAAGCGCAGCGTGCTCAAGGAAATGGGCGATCCGAACGAGGAATACGCGGTCGGCGAAGTGGTGCAGTTTCCCACGCCCGACGCGCAAGGCCAGTTTGCCGGCACCGTTGCCGAGCTGGGCGAGGACGCCATCCTGTTCGACTTCAACCACCCGCTGGCGGGGCAGCCCGTCACCTTCGAGGTGCAGATCATCGGTGTGCTATGACTGAACGCAATCCTTCGGCCCCCATAACCGCTCCCGATGCCGGCATCGTGCTGGCTGCGCCGCGCGGCTTCTGTGCCGGTGTGGATCGTGCCATCGACATCGTCGAACGCGCACTGGAGAAATTCGGCCGTCCGATCTACGTCCGGCACGAAATCGTGCACAACACGCATGTCGTGAACGACCTGAAAAATCGCGGCGCCATCTTCATCGAAGACCTGGCCGAGGTGCCACCCGGCGCCACGCTGGTATTCAGCGCGCATGGCGTGAGCAAGGCGGTGCAGGAAGAGGCCGCCCAGCGCGGCTTCCAGGTGTTCGATGCCACTTGCCCGCTGGTGACCAAGGTGCATGTCGAAGTCGCCAAGCTGGCGAAGGAAGGCTACGAATTCATCATGATCGGCCACAAGGGGCATCCCGAAGTGGAGGGCACCATGGGCCAGCTCGACAGCGGCATCCATCTGGTGGAAGACGTGGAAGATGTGGCCCGCGTGCAGCCTTCGCAGACCGAACGTCTCGCCGTGGTCACGCAGACCACACTCAGCGTGGACGATGCGGCAGCCATCACGGCCGCCGTCAGGGCGCGTTTCCCGAACATCCGCGAGCCCAAGCAGCAGGACATCTGCTACGCCACGCAGAACCGCCAGGACGCCGTCAAGGTGCTGAGCAGGCAGGCCGACGTGGTCATCGTGGTCGGCAGCCCGACCAGCAGCAACAGCAACCGCCTGGCCGAACTGGCGCGGCGGCTGGGCGTTCCGGCCCATATGGTCGACAATGCCGATGAGTTGCAGCCCGAGTGGTTCAAGGATGCTGCCACGGTCGGCATCACCGCCGGCGCGTCCGCCCCCGAAATCCTGGTCGAAGAGGTGGTGGCCCGCGTGAAGGCCTACGGAGCCGTTTCCGTGCGCACCATGGATGGCGTGCAGGAAACGCTCAAGTTCCCGCTGCCCAAGGGCCTCAAGCTCGACCAGTAATTCCCCGTTTCAGAAGTATCCCCATGCTAGACATCCTCCTGCTCCGCAAAGACCTCGACAACGTAGTGGCCCGCCTGCAGACGCGCAAGTCGCCGCAGCCCTGGCTGGACGTGGCTGCCTTCACCGCCCTCGAAGCCGAGCGCAAGACCATCCAGACCCGCACCGAGGAGCTGCAGTCGCAGCGCAACACGCTGTCCAAGCAAATCGGCCAGCTCAAGGGCAAGGGCGACCATGCCGGTGCCGAGGCCGTGATGGCTCAGGTCGGTTCCATCAAGCAGGAGCTGGAAACCAGCGCCGCCCGCCTGACCGAGATCCAGACCGCGATCGACGAGATCCTGCCCGGCGTGCCCAACCTCCCGCACGAGAGCGTGCCGGTGGGCAAGGACGAAGCCGACAACGTGGAACTGCGCCGCTGGGGCACCCCGCGCCAGTTCGATTTCGAGGTGCGCGACCACGTGGATCTGGGTGCACCGCTGGGTCTGGATTTCGACACGGGCGCCAAGCTTTCGGGAGCGCGATTCAGCTTCCTGCGCGGCCCGGTGGCGCGCCTGCACCGTGCGCTGGCCCAGTTCATGCTGGATGTGCAGACCACCGAGCATGGCTACACCGAGTGCTACACGCCCTACATCGTCAACGCCGACAGCCTGCGCGGCACCGGCCAGTTGCCCAAGTTCGAAGCCGACCTGTTTGCCGCGAAGAAGGGTGGCCAGGAGTCGGAAGAGCATCCCGACAACACCCCGCTGTATCTGATCCCGACCAGCGAAGTGCCGCTCACCAACACCGTGCGCGACACCCTGTTGGCCGAATCCGACCTGCCGATCAAGCTGACGGCCCACAGCCCCTGCTTCCGCTCCGAGGCGGGCAGTCATGGCCGCGACACGCGCGGCATGATCCGCCAGCACCAGTTCGACAAGGTCGAGATGGTGCAGATCGTGCATCCAGAGAAGAGCTACGAGGCGCTGGAGGAAATGACCCACCACGCCGAAGCCATCCTGCAGAAGCTGGGCCTGCCGTACCGCGTGATCGTGCTCTGCACCGGCGACATGGGCTTTGGCGCCACGCGCACGCACGATCTGGAAGTGTGGGTGCCGGCGCAGAACACCTACCGCGAGATCAGTTCGGTCAGCAACTGCGAGGCGTTCCAGGCGCGCCGCATGCAGGCCCGCTTCAAGAACGCGAAGGGCAGGAACGAACTGGTGCACACGCTCAACGGTTCCGGTCTGGCCGTGGGCCGCTGCCTGGTGGCTGTGCTGGAAAACTACCAGCAGGCGGACGGCAGCATCGAGGTGCCCGAGGCGCTGCGCCCCTACATGGGTGGTGTCAGCGTGCTGCGCGCGGACTGAGTCAGGCGAAAAAATGCGGACGGCCTCTTGGCGGAGGCTGTCACTTGCATGTAAAATTGCCTGTTTCCTGCAGCGCTCTCGCTGCGGAATGAACAGACCACGGAGAGATGGCAGAGTGGTCGAATGCACCGGATTCGAAATCCGGCATACAGGTTCTCCTGTATCGAGGGTTCGAATCCCTCTCTCTCCGCCAGATGGTCCACGAAATCAAGCACCTACAGCATGCGCTGCAGGTGCTTTTTTCTTGGCTGGGCCTCAGGGCGCCGGCGGGATGATGATCGTGGGTTCGTCCTTGTCAGCAGGAGCTTCTTCCGACACCGCCATCGCTTGCGAGGCAGGCGCAGCCGGTGGCTCGCTCGCTTCTTGCGGAGCTGCAGGCGCGCAGGCATCGCGGATCGTGGTTGCTAGTTCGACGCCGCTGCCAAATGCAATCCATAGCGGAAAACCGACCGTCATGCCTGCCGCCGTAAAGGCGATGGCGCCAGGGCCGGTCAGCAGGGCGGCAGCCAGCACGGTAATCAGCACGGCACGGCCGCCGGTTCCCTGCTTGTCCCAAGCGCGGTCCTTGGCCTCGGCTGCCAGCACCTTCAGGGTGGGCAGGGCGGCCCGGCTGGAGAGGGTGACGGACACTGCCTGGCTGGCCCTGGTCCACGCCGGCACACGGGAATGGCGCAGGTCGACCATGCGCGTGGCCCAGTCATGCAGAGCTTCCTTTTCCACCGCCGACAGGCCGTCGACCAGTTGCTGCACCACGGCGCGCTGGTCACGCTGCATCGATGCAGAGCTTGCCGGCTCGTCCGCCGCAGAATCGGCACTGGCCAGCTGGGCTTCCAGATCGCGCACCTTGTTGCGCAGGGCTTGCAGTTCCTTCTCGAGTTCGCTGTGTTCCATGGGGTCCTCCGTGAGTCATGGCAAACCCTATCTGCCGCTGATTGCGGGCGATTCAATGCGCAATGTGTAAGGATCTGTCCCGGCCAGGCTTGCAGCGCCAGCCTAGCTGGGTTTCATGTCAATACAGCGTCTCGACATCGCACGCGAGCAGATAGCCGGCACCGCGCTCAGTCAGAATCAACCGAGGCTGCGCCGGGTCGGCCTCGAGCTTGAGCCGCAGCCGCCGGATCTGCACGTCGATGGTGCGGTCATACACCTCGGCCTCGTGCAGGCGCGACATGGACAGCAGCTGGTCGCGCGACATCACGCGCCGCGGCGCTTGGCACAGGGCGCTGAGCAGGCTGATCTCGCCATTGGACAGCTCCACATACGAACCATCGGGCGACTTGAGACGCCGCGTGCGCAGGTTCAGTTCCCAGCCGGCAAAGCGGAAGGCGCGGCGCGCGCTGTCGCGCTGCGGCAGCGTGGCCTGCACCTGATAGCGCCGCAGCACTGCGCGCACGCGCGCCAGCAGCTCGCGCGGGCTGAAAGGCTTGGTCACGTAATCGTCGGCACCCAGTTCCAGCCCCATCACACGGTCGGCCTCTTCGGTGCGACCGGTTAGCAGAATGATGGGCACGGTGGCGCGCGCACGCAACTGGCGCGCCAGATCCAGCCCGTCCTCGCCCGGCAGGCGCAGGTCCAGCAACACCAGGTCGATCGCCTGACTGTCGAAGCAGGCTATCATTTCCCGACCGGAACTGCAGGGCGTGGCGCGCAATTCATGCTCCTGCAGGTAGTCGCAGACCATGTCACGCACATCGGGATCGTCGTCGACGACCAATACATGGGGCTGGTTCAGGAAGGACATGGTCAGGATGGTAACGGAGAATCGGGGCCCCGCACGCAGACACTCGCTGTCGCGTTTCCTCTCCAGCGGCCGTATGCCCTGGATGGCTCTGCTGCTGGCCTGGCTGCTGCTGGTGCTCCTGACGGCGGCTGCCCTGTGGGTCATGCGCAGCTCCACCCTGAGCGAGCAGCAGCGGGCCCTGCATACGCTGGCCGTGGTGGCTTCCGACGAGCTGGAGCGTGGCCTGGACGGGGTGAATGAAGGCCTGACGGCCATCGGCAATGCCATCGAGGAAGATGGCATGCCCGGCAGCGAGGAAGAGGTGTCTGCAAGGCTGCGCCGCCGGGTGGAGTTGATGCCCATGGCGCAGACCCTCTGGCTGCTCGACCGGCATGGGGCTGGCGTGGCGGGTTCCGATTCTATCGGCTTTCCGGAAGCGGAGAGCTTCAGGCCGGCCCTCAAGCCTGCCGGCATCGACGGGCTGGCCTTCAGCCCGCCGTTCCAGGATTCCCATGCCGCCCACCCGCTGGTGGCCATCGCCAGTTCCGTGGACACGGCGCGGTTCGGCTGGGTGGTTGCCGGGGTGCCGGCCGATGCCCTGCTGGGGGCATTTCAGGCGGCCTTGCCCGAGGACGAGGCGCAAATGCTGGTGTACCGGCGTGACGGCACACTGCTGGCCTCCACGCCGGGCGCTTCGCATCCCGTGAGCCGACAGTCCCGGCTGGTGGAGCAGATTCCCATCGAACCCTACGGCCTGAAGGTGGAACTGCTGCGCAGCCGCGATGTGGTGCTGCATGACTGGACCAATTCTGCGCAGATCGCCGGTGCGCTGCTTGCGTTGTTGGCGGTGGTGATGGCGGTGGCCCTGTGGATTCTGCAGCGCGCCCAGCGGCGTCATGTGCAGGCGCAGGAGGCGCTGCGCCGGCAGCAGGCCCGGGGCGAGCGACTGGAGGTGCTGGGGCGCATGGCAGGCGAGGTGGCGCATGATTTCAACAACGTGCTCGGCGCGATTGCCGGCTATGGAGAGATGGCGCTGGACAAGGCCGAACCCGGCAGCGCCCAGGCACGGCAACTGGGTCGCCTGATGGGGGCAACGGAACGGGGCAGGGCGCTGACGGAGCGCATCCTGGCTTTCAGCCGCGGTGGCGCCCGGCGCTCGGTGGTGTTCCGGCTGCAGCCGGTGATCGAGGAGGTGCTGGAGCATGTGCGCAGCCTGCAGCAGCCGGGCATTGTGCTGGATGTGCAACTGCAGGCGCCGCAGGCAACGGTCAAGGGGGATCCGCTGCAGGCCTATCAGGCGGTGCTGAACCTTTGCGTCAATGCCGTGCAGGCGATGCCGCAGGGCGGTGTGCTGCGCGTGGCGCTGGGCGAGGAGCGCGTGGCGCAGGAGCAGGTGCTTTCCCACAGCCAGCTCGGCGCCGGAGACTGGCTCAGGCTGTCGGTGGCGGATCAGGGGCGGGGCATCGATCCGGTCTCGATGGAGCATCTGCTCGAGCCCTTCTACACGACGCGGGGCGGCGAGGGCGGCACGGGTCTGGGCCTGTCTGTGGTGCATGGCGCCATGGTCGAACTGCACGGAGCCATCGATGTTCAAAGCCGGCCTGGAGAGGGGGCGTGCTTCACGCTGTGGTTTCCGGTGGGTAGTCCCGCGCTGGAGCCGCTGTCAGTTCCTGCAGAAGCCAGAGCGGGCGGGACGATCCCGCGCATCCTGGTGGTGGATGACGAGCCGGAGCTGGCAGAGCTGGTTGCCAGCACGCTGGAACTGCTGGGGTATGAGGCAACGGTGGAGACGCAGTCCTCCCGGGCCCTGGCTCTGCTGCAGGAGCAGCCGGCGCGTTTTGCGGCCCTGCTCACGGACGAACGCATGCCGGACCTCTCCGGCACCGAACTCGTCCGTGCCTTGCGCACGGCTGGAGGAGCTTTGGCTCAGTTGCCGGTGCTTCTGGTCACCGGGCAGGGCGGCCCCATGCTGGCCGCGCGCGCACAGGAGCTGGGCATCGGCTCCATCCTGCGCAAGCCGCTGGACCGGCAGGAACTGCTGCAGGCGCTCGAGGCCATGCTGCATGGCACCCCAGCGCCGTGAGGGCGGCCTGCAGTCGCATCGATTGCAGTTGCAACAGGGGGAGGCGGGTTTTGTCACGCGCCCTGTCATCAGGGCAGTGATGATCGGGATCAGCAAGTTTTTTCCAGCCCGTTTTCCAGGAGATTCATGATGACCTTGCGCCAGTCTTCCTTTTCCGCGCTGTTCGCTGCCTGCCTGCTGGCCGGTGGTGCCGCCATGGCAGCCCCTGCCACTCCCGCCGCTACGGCCAGTGCTCCTGTGAAAACAGCGTCTGGTGCGATCAAGTCGACTTCCTTCTTCGGCAAGCTATTGCCTGCTGCCAAGCCTGCTTCTGCGGCTGTGGCCACCAAGCCGGCTTCCAAGCCCATGACTTCTGTCGCCAAGCCGGCAGTTCCGGCCGCTCCCGCCAGACCCGCTGTAGCAGCCACGCCTGCTAAGCCGGCAACTCCAGCTGTCGCGGCAACTCCTGCCAAGCCGGCTACCCCTGCCGTTCCTGCCACTCCCGCCGCCAAGACCAGCGTCCCGGTAAAGGCAGCATCCGGCAGTGGTCTGGGCAGCACTCAGGTGTGGGTCAACGCTGATTCCAGGGTTTATCACTGCCCCGGCACCAAATACTACGGCAAGACCAGGAAGGGCCAGTACATGAGCGAGGCGGCTGCCCGCGGCGCTGGCAATCGCGCCGACCGTGGCGTTGCCTGCTCCACCAAATAAGCGCTCCTCTCGCACAACACTGCCGGGCATGCGGACGACGGCGGCCTTCCGGTCGCAGGCGTCTGTTGCCCGGTTTTTCGCGTACGGGTGATTTCGGAATCCGGCACGCAGGAAGTATCCCATGGCAGACTCAGAAAGCGACTATGTCTTGCGCGGCCCCGACTTGCCCGACTTGCTGGGCGAGGACATCCTGGCAGACCTGTTCGAGGCCACGGCACATCGCATTCCCCACAAAACCGCGCTGACGCACGGAGAGCGCCAGCTCAGCTATGCCGAGCTGGATGCCTCGGCCGATGCGGTGATGCACCGGCTGATCGAGGCCGGCATCCGGGCGGGCGACATGGTCGGCCTGTGGCTGCCGCGCGGCATCGAACTGCTCGTGTTGCAGCTTGCCATTGCCAAGACCGGTGCCGCCTGGCTGCCCTTCGACGCCGAGGTGCCGGTCGAGCGCATTGCCATCTGCCTGGAAGATGCGCAGGCGCGTGCCTTGCTGATCGACGCGCACCATGGCCAGCCGGTGCTGCAGCAGCCCGACATCCAGGCGCGCATTCTCACGGCGCAGGAACTGCTGCAGCCGCTGCCCGAGGGCATCGTGCTGCAGCGCCGCCAGAATGCCTCGCCGGATTACACGGCTTACGTCATCTACACCAGCGGCTCCACCGGCAAGCCCAAGGGCATTGCCATCACGCAGCGCAGCATCTGCCATTTCCTGCGCAGCGAGAACGCCCGCCTGGGTGTGCGCGAGGACGATCGTGTCTACCAGGGCTTCTCGGTCGCCTTCGACATGTCCTTCGAGGAGATCTGGATCAGCTACCTGGTCGGCGCCACGCTCTGGATCGCCCCCAAGGAAATCGCCGGCGATCCCGAAGCCCTGCCGCGCGCCCTGATCGAGAACGACATCACCGTGCTGCACGCCGTGCCCACGCTGCTGGCGCTGTTCGCCCAGGATGTGCCCAATCTGCGCATCATCAACCTGGGTGGCGAGATGTGTCCGCAGACGCTGGTCGAGCGCTGGGCGCATGGCCGGCAGATGTTCAACACCTATGGCCCGACGGAAGCGACGGTTTCAGCCTCGCTGGCCGAGCTCAAGCCGGGCCAGCCGGTCACCATCGGCGAGGCGTTGCCCAACTACGGCCTGCTGGTGATCGAGGTGATCGATCCCGACAGCATCGTGGATGGCAAGGTGCCCCCGCTCAAGATCCTGCCGTTTGGCGAAACCGGCGAGCTGTGCATCACCGGCCCCGGCGTGGCCGCCGGCTTCCTGGGCCGCCCCGACCTGACGGCCGAGAAATTCCTGCCCAATCCCTGGGCCCGCAACGAACAGGAAGCGCGCCTGTACCGCACGGGCGACCTGGCCCGCGTCGAAACGCAGACCGGTGGCGTGCAGCAGATGCAGTGCCTGGGTCGTGCCGATGACCAGGTGAAGATTCGCGGCTTCCGCGTCGAACTCGGCGAAATCGAAGCCGTGCTGGCACGCCAGCCGGGCGTGGGGACTACCGCCGTGGTGCTGCGCAATGACGATGGCATCGAGCAGCTGGTCGCATTCTATGTCCCCTCCCGCAGCGACACGCCGGCCACGAGTGCATTGCGCAACGGTTTGGCCGGGGTGCTGCCGCCCTACATGGTGCCCGCGCGCTTCGAGCCGTTGCCGGCCATGCCGCGCCTGTCCAGCGGCAAGATCGACCGCAAGGTGCTCAAGGCACAGCCGCTGGCGGCTGCAGCGGCTGCAGAAGGCAGCGACCGGCCCGAAACTCCCGCCGAGGAGGCGCTGTTCGGCGAACTGGAAAAACTGTTCCCCGGCCAGCCGGTGCGGCGCGAACTGGACTTCTTCAATGACCTGGGTGGCCATTCACTGTTCGCCGCGCGCCTGGTGTCGCTGCTGCGGCAGGACGCCCGCTTTGCCCAGACCACGGTCGGCGACATCTACCAGCACCGCCGCATCGGCCTGATCGCCGAGGCGCTGCAGCAGCGCATGGACGAATCCGGCAGCGCCCCCGCGGCCGAGCGCCCCTTTGTGCTGCACAGCGCCTGGCGCCGTTGGCGCTGCGGGCTGGCGCAAGGCCTGGTCACGCCGTTCCTGGTGCTGCTCAAGATGGCGCAATGGCTGGCGCCGTTCTTTACCTACCATTTCTATACCGGCGATCCGGACGACTCGCTCGTGTATGCCGTTGCCATGTCGATCGTGGCCTTCCTTGTCACCACGCTGGCCGAATTTGTCGTTGCCTGGGCCGGCAAATGGCTGATTGCCGGCCGGCTGAAGCCAGGCAGCTATCCGCTCTGGGGCTGGACCTATTTCCGCTGGTGGCTGGTTGACCGGCTGACCGAAGCCGTTCCCACCTACATGATCAACGGCTCGCCGCTCTATTCCTGGTGGCTGCGCGCGCTGGGTGCGAAGGTGGGGGCCGAAGTCAACCTGGGTTCGGTGACCTTGCGTGTGCCCGAGCTCATCTCCATCGGCGACGGTGCCGCCATCGGCAACGCGGTCAACCTGGAAAACGCCCGCGTCGAAGGCGGCATGCTGCATCTGGGCCGCATCGACATTGGCCGGGAAGCCTGTATCGGCTCCTACGTCGTGCTGGAGGGCGACACGGCCATTGGCGAATACGGCCATCTGGAAGGGCAGTCGGCGCTGGGCAGCGGCCAGCGCGTGCCGGCACGCAAGGTCTGGCATGGCTCACCCGCGCGCGAACGGGGGGATTTCGACCCCGCCAGCCTGCCGGCACGTCCGCCGGTCAGTACCGCACGGCTGTGGTTCGAAAGCGCCTTCTTCATCGTGGGGGCCCTGGCCGTCGCGGTCCTGTTCTTCATGCCGGTATTCCCGACCTTCATGCTGATCGACCTGATGGACGTGGATGCCATCGCGGTGCGCCCGCTGCTGGATTCGGGCTCGATCAGCGACTGGGAAGCGTTCGGGCTGCGCCTCGTCAAGTTCTTCATCCTGGCGCTGCCGGCCAGCCTGGTGTTCATCCTGGCCACGGCGTTGATAGCGGCCCTGATCCGCTGGGCCTTCCTGCCGAAGATGCGCGCCGGCTCCTGGCCCCTGCACAGCAAGCGCTATCTGGCCAAGTGGCTTGTCAACCAGATTCAGGAATCCAGTCTGGCGGTGCTGCACGGGGTGTACGCCACGGTGTATTCCGCCACCTGGTACCGGCTGCTGGGCGCCAGGGTCGGCAAGGAAACCGAGCTGTCCACCGCGCTCGGCGTGGTGCCCGACATGCTCACGCTGGGCGACGAATGCTTCATCGCCGATGCGGTGATGCTGGGAGACGAGCACATCGACGGTGGCTGGATGACGGTCAGGCCGACCGTGGTGTCGCGCCGCAGCTTTGTCGGCAACGGTGCCTACGTGCCGGATGGCACCACCATTCCCGAAAACGTGCTGATTGGCGTGATGAGCGCCGTGCCGCGCAACGCCTCGATGCAGGACGGCGACACCTGGGTTGGTTCGCCGCCCATGCACCTGCCGGCGCGCGAAGTGGTGAGCGGTTTCCCCGAACACCTTACATTTGCCCCCTCGCGCCTGCGCAAGCTGGGGCGCGGCAGCGTCGAGGCGTTCCGTATTGCAGCGCCCCATGCGCTGGTCATCGCCGTGGGCTATGCCCTGGTGCTCGATGCCATGCCGCTGGCGGCCCGTGGCCGCTGGGATGAAGTCGCGCTGGATCTGGCGGTGGGCGGCGTGCTGTTCGGGCTGGCCACCTTCGTCTTCGTGGCCCTGTTCAAGTGGCTGCTGCTGGGCCGCTACAAACAGCGCTCGGTGCCGATGTGGACGCCGTTCGTCTGGCTGTCCGAGGCAGCGACCAACCTCTACGAGGGCATTACCGTGCCCTGGTTCCTGCGCTACCTGCGCGGCACGCCGTGGCTGTCCGATGCCTTCAACCTGCTGGGAGCGCGTATCGGCCGTGGCGTCTACATGGACACCACCGACATCACCGAATTCGATTGCGTGCACATCGGCGACCACAGCGAACTCAACGCCCTGTGCTGCCCGCAGACGCACCTGTTCGAGGACCGCGTGATGAAGGTGGACCATGTGCGCATCGGCAGCCGCGTGACGCTGGGCGCGCGCTGCACCGTGCTGTACGGAGCCCAGGTGGCGGATGGCGCGCAGCTCGGGCCGTTGACGCTGGTGATGAAGGGCGAAGCGATTCCGGCCGGCACGCGCTGGCACGGCCTGCCGGCCACACCCTGGAGGGCGTGATACGCGGGTTGCCATCCATCTGTCATATTTTCGTCATATGGCTTTGCCATCATCACGGCGATGTAAAGATGGGGCGACCCACGACACTGGAAAAGAAAGGGAAGACTTATGTTCGGGGGTGACAACCATTCCGGCGATCCGGCCAGCCTGTATCAGCGCATGAGCCAGGAGGTCATGGACAGCTATGACGAATTCCTGGAACTCGAGCTGGAAGATGCCGACAGCCTGATCGGCCACGAGGCCGGCGAGGGCCACCACAGCACACTGGACCGCCGCCTGTATTTCCGTGAACTGCTGCGCCTGCAGGCCGAACTGGTCAAGCTGCAGGACTGGGTGCAGTTCACCAAGGAAAAGGTGGTGATCGTGTTCGAGGGGCGTGATTCGGCCGGCAAGGGCGGCGTCATCAAGCGCATCACCCAGCGCCTGAACCCGCGCGTGGTGCGCGTGGCCGCGCTGCCCGCACCCAACGACCGCGAACGCACGCAGTGGTATTTCCAGCGCTACGTCTCGCACCTGCCCGCGGGCGGCGAAATCGTGCTGTTCGACCGCAGCTGGTACAACCGTGCCGGCGTCGAGCACGTGATGGGTTTCTGTACCGATGACGAATACGAGGAGTTCTTCCGCAGCGCGCCCGAATTCGAGCGCATGCTGGTGCGTTCGGGCATCCGCCTGCTCAAGTACTGGTTCTCCATCAGCGACGAGGAGCAGCACAGCCGCTTCCTGAGCCGCATCCACGATCCGCTCAAGCAGTGGAAGTTCAGCCCCATGGACCTGCAGAGCCGCGTGCGCTGGGAGGCCTACACCAAGGCCAAGGAGGTGATGCTGGAGCGCACCCATATCGAGGAAGCCCCCTGGTGGGTGGTGCAGGCGGTGGACAAGAAGCGTGCCCGCCTCAACTGCATCAGCCATATCCTTGAGAGCCTGCCCTATACCGAGGTGGATCGCCCCGAAGTGATCCTGCCCGAGCGCACCCGCCACCCCGATTACGTGCGTCATCCGATTCCCGAGGCCATGTACGTGCCCGAGCGCTACTGAAAAAAGTGGCCGGGGTAGGTGAATGCGCCAACCCGGAGCGAGGCCGTTGCTGCGCTATCATGTATCAGCGTGTCACCGGTTGATACGTTTGGCTGCGTGTCAGTCCGGTGCGCCAATTCCCATTCCCGTTAGCTAAAACCACCTGAGTGTTAGGAGAGAACCATGTCGCGTGAAGTCGTAGTCGTCAGCGCTGTCCGTACCGCCATCGGTACCTATGGCGGCAGCCTCAAGGATGTGCCCCCCACCGAACTCGCCGCCCTGGTCGTGCGCGAATCGCTGGCCCGCGGCTCCGTCGAAGGCAAGGATGTCGGCCATGTGGTGTTCGGCCACGTCGTCAACACCGAGCCCAAGGACATGTACCTGTCCCGCGTGGCCACCGTCAACGGCGGCTGCCCGATCGAAACCCCGGCCTTCAACGTCAACCGCCTGTGCGGCTCCGGCCTGCAGGCCATCGTCTCCGCCAGCCAGTCCATCCTGCTGGGCGACTGCGACGTGGCCATCGGCGGCGGTGCCGAGAACATGAGCCGCGCGCCCTACGCCAGCCTCAACACCCGCTGGGGTGCCCGCATGGGTGACACCAAGATGGTCGACATGATGGTCGGTGCCCTGAACGACCCGTTCCAGACCATCCACATGGGCGTTACGGCCGAGAACGTGGCCAAGGATTTCAACATCACGCGCGAAGACCAGGATGCGCTGGCCCTCGAAAGCCACCAGCGCGCCGAAAAGGCCTGGGCCGAGGAGCGGTTCAAGGACCAGATCGTGCCGGTCACCATCAAGGGCCGCAAGGGCGATGTGGTGTTCGAGAAGGACGAGCACTTCCGTCCTGGCGCCAAGATCGAGGACTTCCAGAAGATGAAGCCCGTCTTCGTCAAGGAAAACGGCACCGTGACGGCTGCCAACGCTTCCGGCATCAACGACGCGGCTGCTGCCGTGGTGCTGATGGACGGCGAAGCTGCCAAGGCCCGTGGCGCCAAGCCGCTGGCACGCCTGGTGGCCTATGCCCACGCCGGTGTCGAGCCGCGCATCATGGGCATCGGCCCGGTGCCGGCATCCAACATGGTGCTGAAGAAGGCCGGCCTGACCATCAACGACATGGACGTGATCGAGGCCAACGAAGCCTTCGCCGCCCAGGCCTGTGCCGTCACGCGCGGCCTGAACGCCGATCCGGCCAAGGTCAACCCGAACGGTTCCGGCATCTCGCTGGGTCACCCCATCGGTGCCACCGGTGCGGTCATCACCGTCAAGGCCATCCACGAGCTGCACCGCACTGGCGGCCGCTACGCGCTGGTCACCATGTGCATCGGCGGTGGCCAGGGTATCGCTGCCATCTTCGAACGCATGTAAGCACGAGGCCTGCGGCCCCCGTGCCGCAGGGCTGGATGCAGGAGCCACGACATTGCCGTGGCTTTTTTTATTTCACGATGACTCCAGCCCGACATTACGACGGACTACGCCCAAGCAAGATACAGCAGGTTTATCAATGACTTAGGCGAGTTCAACATATGCCGGTGCTTTCTGAAACCTGACCCGGCTTGTGCTCGCATGGCTCCCATGTGGCTCTTGGAAACCGGGTCGTTCCGAGGAGTCATCATGGCAAAACTCAAGCTCACCAAGTCCGCAGTCGATGCGGCGCAACCCCAGGCGCAGGCCGTCGAACTCCGGGACACTATGGTGCCCGGCTTCCTCTGCAAGATCACCCCGGCGGGCCGCAAGGTGTTCATGCTTCAGTACCGCACGAACGCCGGAGAGCGGCGCAAGCCTGCCTTGGGCCTGTATGGGGAACTGACCGTCGAGCAGGCCCGCGCCTTGGCCCAGGAGTGGCTGGCCGAGGTGCGCAAGGGCGGTGATCCTGGCGCGGCCAAGGCCGCCGCCCGTGCCGTGCCCACGGTCGCGGAACTGTGCGGCAAGTTCATGGAGGACTACTCCAAGCTGCGCAACAAGCCCAGCACCCAACGCGGCTATCAGGCCGTCATCGACCGCTGCATCGTTCCGATGCTGGGCCGGATGAAGGTGCAGGACGTGAAGCGGCCCGATGTGGCCACGGTGATGAAGAAGATGGCCCACAAGCCAGCCGAGGCCAACAACGCCTTCAGCGTGATGCGCAGGATGTTCAACCTGGCCGAGGTGTGGGGCTACCGGACGGACGGCACCAACCCGTGCCGCCACGTTCCGATGTACCCGAATGGGAAGGCCACGCACCTCATCAGCGATGAGGACATGGCGCGAATCTTCTGCCATCTGGGCAAGCTGGAGGACGAAGGGCTGGAGCCTTACGTCATTCCCCTGGCGATCCGCTTGCAATTCGAGTTCGCCGCCCGCCGTGGCGAAATCGTCACGCTTCAATGGGATTGGGTGGACTTCGAGAACCGGCGCGTGGTCTGGCCCGACAGCAAGACAGGCGGCATGTCCAAGCCCATGAGTGAGGAAGCCTACCGACTGCTTTCGACCGCGCCGAGGCAGGACGGAATTCCCCATGTGCTGCCGTCCCCAAGCCATGCGGGCCAGCACCTGACCACGGGCGAGTATTACGGCGGCTGGTGCCGGGCTCTCAAGGCTGCCGGCGCGGCCCACGTCGGCACGCACGGCATCCGCCACCGCTCGGCCACGGACATTGCCAACTCGGGCATCCCGGTCAAGGTCGGCATGGCGTTGACGGCGCACAAGACCGTGGCGATGTTCATGCGCTACGTCCACACCGAGGATGACCCGGTGCGCAAGGCGGCCGATCTGGTGGCGAACCGGCGCAAGATCATCACCGGGGCGCGGCAGCAACAGCCGCAGGAGGCGACGGCATGAGCACCCGGACACCCAAAGCTATCGCCATGCCTGCCGGCTACGCCGGCATCCACGGCGGCATCGTGGAACTGCTCGATGCCGCTCGCCAGGCGGCGGCGCGCAGCGTCAATGCGCTGATGACGGCCAGCTATTGGGAGGTTGGCCGCCGCATTGTGGAGGCCGAGCAGCAGGGCAAGCGGCGCGCGGGCTACGGCGAGCAGTTGATCGAGCGGCTGTCCGCTGATCTGACCGTGCAGTTCGGGCGCGGGTTCGGCGTCAACAACCTGGAGAACATGCGGCGGTTCTTCCTCGCGTATCCCCGCTCCGAGATTTCCCAGACACTGTCTGGGAAATTGGGCGGCGGCCCGGCCTCAGAGAATTCCCAGACGGTGTCTGGGAATTTGAGCCTCGTCGAACTGGCGCAGGTGTTCACGCTGCCGTGGTCGGCCTACGTGCGACTGCTGTCGGTCAAGGACGACCATGCCCGCCGGTTCTACGAAGCCGAATCCCTGCGCGGCGGCTGGAGCGTGCGCCAGCTTGACCGGCAGATCGGCAGACATCATTGCATTCATGGATGGCTCCTCAATGAAAAAGGGCGGATCAACACAAAGCCGCCAGGGCCTGCGCCACCCAGCTCCGGCACTGCCTTGGCATCGCGTTGCGAGTGCTGGCGCAGCAGCAGGCCGCGCCGTCAGGGGAATGTCGGCGCAAGCACCGCCCACAACCAACGCTGTCAAAGCATTTCCCGCTTCATATGGAAGATCGTCAACACATTCAACGTCAGTTGCTCAGGTGGGGTGCACTGCGGTCGCGTCGTTCGCTTTTTATGCCCACACCAATGTATCGCCGGCCATCCAAGCGATGCGCGCAGCCTGAACGCCCGGGTCGCCCGCATGTCCCAACGAGGCAAGCGCGTTTGCATGACAATGAAGCGGTCATAGTTCCCATGGGTACTGCATATGTCTGCTCGTGCATTGGCTCTCTTGCTGGCTCTGGTGCCACCAATGGTGTTGGCCGCATCCCCCACCCCTGCGCCTGCGCAGGTGGCCGCTGTGGCACGTGAACCGCCGCGGCCTGGTGGTGCTGGGCTTTCCGTCCAACGACTTTTTGCAGGAAAAAAGCGACAACAAAGAGATTGCCGAGTTTTGCTACAACACCTATGGCGTGATCTTTCCGATGTTTGCGCGCTCTGCCGTGCGTGGCTCGGATGCCAACCCGTTCTACAAGCAACTGGCGCAAATTACGGGCAAGGTTCCGTCCTGGAACTTCAACAAATACCTGATTGACCGCTCTGGGCGTTCGGTGACCCACTACGCCAGCACGGTCGAGCCTGACAACAAGGCATTTGTGGAGCAGCTGGAAAAGCTGCTTGCCACGCCCTGACGAAGGGCAAGCTGCGGCGCTGGGCGTGCGGTGCCGCTTGAAGTGTGACGTTCTTTCGCTATTTTTTTTGCAGCAGCTGCGCCAGCGCCCCCGATAGCTCGGGGTAGCGCCAGACAAAGCCCGCTGCCTGGGCGCGCTGTGGCACCAGGCGCTGGCCGCCCAGCAGCAGCACCGACATCTCGCCCAGCGCCAGGCGCAGCGCCCAGGCGGGCGCGGGCAGCAGCGCGGGGCGATGCAGGGTGCGCGCCAGGGTGCGGGTGAAGTCGGCATTGCGCACCGCTTCGGGTGCGCAGGCGTTGAAGGGGCCGCTGGCGTCCTGGTGCTGCAGCAGGTAGTCGATCAGCGCCACCTGGTCGTCCAGGTGAATCCAGGGCATCCATTGCTGGCCGCTGCCCAGCCGGCCGCCCAGGCCCAGGCGAAACGGTGGCAGCAACCGCGCCAGCATGCCGCCCTGCGCGGCCAGCACCGGCGCGGTGCGCAGCAGCGCGACGCGCACACCCCATTGGCGCGCCCGCTCGGCCTCTTGTTCCCAGGCCACGCACAGACGGCTGCCAAAGTCGGTGTTGCCGGGGGCGCTGTCTTCGGACAGCCATTGCTCGCCGCCGTCGCCATACCAGCCCACGGCCGAGCCCGAAAGCAGCACGCGCGGCGGCACGGTCTGCCGGCCTATCCAGTCCACCAGGCTGCGCGTCAAGTCCACGCGGCTGCGCCACAGCAGGGCCTGGCGCGCCTGGGTCCAGGGGCGATCGGCTATGGGGGCGCCGGCCAGGTTGACCACAGCGTCCATTGGTGGGCCGGCGTCCAGTTCTTGCAACTGCGCAATGCCGCGCGCGCCGCTGCACAGCGCGCGCACCTGCTGGGGGCTGCGGCTCCAGACGCAGAGGGCGTGCCCCTGCCGGCTCCAGTGCTGGCACAGCGCGCGGCCAATCAGGCCCGTGCCGCCGGTAAGTAGGATGCGCATGGTGGCATCTCCTTTCGTCAATGTGTTGATGGCCCCGTCACCAAGGCAGGCGCTGGCCGTCGTAGGCCCAGAAGCCGCCGCTGTCCTCTGGGGTCAGGTGGTCGAGCACCGCCAGTAAGTCGCACGCCGCATCCTGCGCGGGCCGCCCGATCTGCGCGCCGCGAAACGGGGCCGACAGGGCCGAATCCACCGTGCCTGGGTGCAGCGCCGCCAGCACGCACTGCGGGTGGGTGCGGTCCAACTCGATGGCGGCGGTCTTCACCACCATGTTCAGCGCGGACTTGGACGCGCGGTAGCTGACCCAGCCGCCCAGGCGGTTGTCGCCAATGCTGCCCACCTTGGCCGATAGCACGGCGAAAAGGCTGCGCTCGTCGCGCGCCAGTTGCGGGGCGAAGTGCGCCAGCGCTAGCGCCGGGCCGATGGTGTTGATGGCGAAGCTGGCGGCCATGTGGTCGGCCTGGAGTTCGGCAAGTCGTTTCTCAGGGTTGCCGGTGGGGCCCTGCAGCATGCCGGTGGCCACCAGCACCAGATGCCAGGGCCCTTCGGCGTGCAGGGCCTGGGCTGCGGCAGCGATGCTGCCGGGCGCACCAAAGTCCAGCGCAGGTGTGCTGCCGCGCGCCAGCGTGCGCACCGCGGCGCAGCGCGGGTCGGTGCGCAATTGCGCGGCCATTGCGCCGCCAATGGCGCCGGTGGCGCCCAGCACCAGGGCGCGGTAACCGTCGGGCAGGGATTGCATGGCGGTAGGGCCTTTCGTCAAAGGGTTTCCAGCCGCTGGCGCAGCTGCGTGGCCTGCGCGCGCAGGGCGGTTTGCTGGGGCTCGTCCATCTTCTGCCACTGGCGGTACACCAGGGCCAGGCGCGGGTTGCCTTGCAGCGCCGGGGCGTGGCGCGCAAAAAAGTCCCAGTATAGGGCGTTGAAGGGGCAGGCGCGCGCGCCGGTCTTTTGCTTGGGGTCGTAGGCGCAGCCCCGGCAATAGTCGCCCATGCGCTGCAGGTAGGCGGCGCTGCTCACGTAGGGCTTGGTGGCGATCACGCCGCCATCGGCGCGCTGGCTCATGCCCAGGGTGTTGGGCAGTTCCACCCACTCAAAGGCGTCGATGTAAATGCCCAGGTACCAGCGGTGCAGCGCCTGCGGCTCCAGCCCGGCGAGCAGCGCGAAATTGCCAATCACCATCAGCCGCTGGATATGGTGCGCGTGCGCTGTCTGCAGCGACTGGGTGATGGCCAGGTGCAGGCAGCGCATGCGTGTGTCGCCGCTCCAGAACCAGTGCGGCAGCGGCTGGTGGTGGCCCAGCGCGTTGTGCGCGTCGTAACCCGGCATGTGCGCCCAGTAGATGCCGCGCACGTATTCGCGCCAGCCCAGAATCTGGCGCACGAACCCCTCCACCGCGGCCAGCGGGGCCTGGCCGCTGCGCCACGCACCCTCGGCGCGCTGCAGCACCTCCAGCGGGTGCAGCATCTTCACTTGCCAGCCCACGCAGTGCTGGCGGCACCAGCGCGCCACGGCCAGGTCGCGGGCGTAGGTGTGGGCGTTGCCGGTTTCTTCGTGCGAGGCCAGGCGCGCAAAGGGCTGCAGCGCATGCAGGTGCGCCAGCACCTCGGGCACCTCGCCCACGGCCAGCTGCAGCGTGGCGCCACAGGTGCGCAATTGCAGGGCCAGGTCGCGCAGGCTTTCGCGCAGAAAACCGTAGTGCTGCAGCGCGCAGTCGGGCTGCGCCCACAGGCTGGGCTCCAGCACGTACAGGCACAGCACCGGGCCCTGGCGCGCGGCGTGGATCAGCGGCGCGTGGTCATGCACGCGCAGGTCGCGTTTGAACCAGACGACGGTGTAGGCCATGGTGCGCTTGCCTGGGGTGGGGGCCGATGCGTGGGGCGGTCAGTGCGCCGGGTCCTGGCGCTCGTGCGTGACCCAGATGAGCGCGGCGGTATCGACCCCCAGCGCGCGCGCCTGGGCGACGATGGCGTTTTGCTGTGCCGGGGCGATGTGCTTGTCGCGCGCCAGAATCCAGGCGTAACCCGTATCAGGCCCCACGACCAGGGCCCAGCGGTAGTCCGGGTCCAGCGCGGCGACGTGGTAGCCGCCGTAGAACGGCCCGAAGAACGACACCTTGAGCGACGCCGTGGTGGGCGCGCCGGTGAACAGGGCTTTGCCCACGGCTTCGCGCCACTGGCCGCTGGCCGGGGCATAGCCGCGGTTGACCACGCGCACGCTGCCGTCGGCCTGCGCGGTATAGGTGGCGGACACATCGGTCATGCCGCGCTCAAAGGCGTGATCCAGGCGCGCCAGCTCATACCAGCGGCCCTGGTAGCGCTGCATGTCAAACGGCGTCACGGCGGTCACGCCCTGCGGCGGGCGGGTGCTGGCGCAGCCCGCCAGCAGCAGGACAGTGCCGGCCAGCAGCAGGGCCAGCAGTGCCAGGCGATGGCGATGCTGGCGCGATGGGCGGGCGCTACGCAGGGTGCGGGCGGCGGTGTGCATACAAAGTCCTCCAGTGGTTCATTGGCCGCGGCGCCACTGCGCCACCAGCGGTTGCAGGGCAGGCAGCTGCGCCACGGCGCTAACGCCTGCCAGCGGCCGCTGGTACAGCGCGGTGCAGGCGCCACCCACCCACAGCGCGGTGGCGGGGGGCAGTTGCGCGCGCAGCTCGCGCAGGCTGGCCTGCACCAGGGCGGGTTTGTGCACGTTGCTGAAGCTCAGGGCCACCACGTCGGCGCGGTGGGCCCGCGCGGCCTGCGCAATGTCGGTCAGCGGCGTTTGCGTGCCCAGCGACACGCAGGTGCAGCCCTCCAGCGCCAACAGGGCTTCCACCATCAGCAGGCCCAGGCTGTGCTGCTCTTGCGGCAGCGTGGTCAGCAGCACCTTGGGGCCCAGCGGCACGGGCTGCGGCGCCAGCGTGGAAATGGCATGGCGCAGCACGCCGGTGATGACCTCGGTGTACAGGTGCTCCTCGTAAATCTCGAAGCGGCCCTGCGCCCAGGCGTCGCCCACCGCAGTCGTCAAAGGCGCGACCAGATCGGTGACAAAAGCCCCCAGGCCCATGCGCAGCTGGGCGTGGCTCAGGCCGTGCCGCAGCGCGCGCGGATCGTGCGTGCCGATGGCGTGGAGCAGTTCCTCCAGCAGGTGCGAGTGGAGAGAGTCTTGTTTGTGTGTCTTGGACAAAAAGGCTGTGGTGGCCGGTTCCTGGCTTTCCAGCAATTGCCCCAACTGGGCGTCATCCAGGCCCACCACCTTGCCTGGCCGCAGGCCGCCATCGAGCAGCCGGCGGATTTGCTTGAGCCGCTGCACCTGGGCTGCGCTGTACAGCCTGTCACCCGCCGAATCCCGCGTGGGCGCAGGGAATCCATAGCGCTTTTCCCACACGCGTAAGGTGTCTTTGCCCAGGCCTGTTTCGCGCTCCACGGCGGCAATCGGCAGGCCTGCATCGCCGGTGGGGGGTGCAGTAAAAGACGGTGCGGGAGTTGGGGTGCTCATGGACAAAGGAGGATGGGTTGCGTTAATTGTCTAAGACAAAAATAATTTTGTCTAGTACAATACGCATTATGTGCAGCAGCCAGGGCTGCACTCCACAGTACCGCAGATTGGAATCAGGCCCATGAAAGTCGCAGTGATCGGATCAGGCATCTCGGGTTTGGCGGCCGCGCACCGCCTGCGGCGGCACGCGCAGGTGGTGCTGTTCGAGGCGGGCAGCTATTTTGGCGGCCACACCCACACGGTGGATGTCACGCTGCCCGATGCCCAGGGCCAGCGCGTCACGCACGGCGTGGACACGGGTTTTCTGGTGCTCAACGAGCGCACCTATCCCGGTTTGATTGGCTTGCTGGAAGAACTGGGCGTACCCACGGCGGCGTCGGACATGTCGTTCTCGGTACAGGTGCCGGGTGCTGGCGCGCTGGGGGCAGGGGCGCTGGAGTGGAGCGGCTCCAGCTTGGCGACGGTATTTGCCCAGCGGCGCAACCTGCTGCGACCGCGCTTTCTGGCCATGTTGGCCGAGCTGCTGCGCTTTAACCGCCTGTGCACCGCCCTGGCCGAGCGCGGTGAAGACCGGGCGGTGGCCCAGCCTTTGGGCGAGTTTCTTGACCAGCACGGCTTTGGCGCTGCGTTTCGTGATTGGTACTTTTTGCCCATGCTGGGCTGCATTTGGAGCTGCCCGACGGACCAGATGCTGCGCTTTCCCGTGGCCACCATGGTGCGCTTTTGCCACAACCATGGCCTGATCCAGGTGCGGAACCGGCCCCAGTGGTACACGGTGGCGGGCGGCGCGCGCCAGTACGTCCATGCCATCGTGCAAGGGCTGGACGCGCGGCTGGCAACGCCAGTAGAACGCATCCAGCGCAACGCCGCCGGCGTGCTCATCCAGACCAGCGCCGGCAGCGAGCATTTCGACGCCGTGGTGCTGGCCGTGCACAGCGACCAGGCCTTGCGCCTGCTGGCCCAGCCCAGCGCTGTTGAACAACAGGTGCTGGGCGCCATCCGCTACCAGCCCAACCGCGCCGTGCTGCACACCGACACCCGCGTGATGCCCCAGCGCCGTGCCGCCTGGGCCGCGTGGAACTACGAGCGCGCGGCCAGCGGCGCACAGGAATCGGCCCGCGTCTGCCTGCACTATTGGCTCAACCGCCTGCAGCCGCTGCCCTTTGCCCAGCCGGTGCTGGTGTCGCTGAACCCCTTGCACGACATTGCCCCGGCACAGGTGCTGGGTGAGTTCGACTACGACCACCCGGTGTTCGACCTGGGGGCCATGGCCGCACAAAAGCGCGTGCCGCAGCTGCAGGGCGCGCAGCACACCTGGTTTGCCGGTGCCTGGACGGGTTACGGTTTTCATGAAGACGGCCTGCAGTCGGGCTGGCGCGCCGCCGATGCGCTGCTGGCGCAGATGCAGCGCAGGAAGGCCGCATGACCCCCGCTGCCGCACCCGGCCCTGTGCCGCACATCGGCTTCGGCCATGTGTGGCACACGCGGCTGCGCCCGCGCCAGCACCGCTTCAGCGTGCCTACCTTCTTCCTCATGTTGCCCATGCGCACGCTGCGCGCGCAGCCGCAGGCGGCGGGGGTGCTGGCCCTGAACCGCGCCGGGGTGCTGGCCTTTCGCGATGCGGATCACGGCGACGGCAGCGACGCGAGCCACGGCGGCGCACTGGCCTGGCTGGAGGCGCTGCTGCATGCCGAGGGCATTACCGACGCGCAGGGCGAGATCTGGCTGCAGTGCTACCCGCGCGTGCTGGGCTACAGCTTCAAGCCGGTAAGTTTTTGGTACTGCCACCGCAGCGACGGCAGCCTGCGCGCCATCGTGGCCGAGGTGAACAACACCTTTGGCGAGCGCCACGCCTATCTGCTCGATCAGCCGCGCTACGGCCAGGAGCTGCAGGCGCGCAAGGCCTTTCATGTGTCGCCGTTTTGCGCGGTGGAGGGCGGCTACCGCTTCGAGTTCCGCCGCAGCGGGCCCGAAGGCCTGGGCTCAGCGCGGGTGCGTATCGATTACCACGACGCCGAAGGCCCGGTGCTGCTCACCGGCATGGCCGGGCGGCTCGAACCCCTTACCGCCGCCAGTCGCCGCCGCGCGTTGTGGCGCTACCCCCTGCTGACGCTGGGCGTGATGGCCCGCATTCTCTGGAACGCCTTGCTGCTGTGGCTCAAACACGTGCCATTCCACGCCAAGCCCGCCGCGCCGGTGCTGCCCGTTTCCCGTTCATCCTCATCCGAGCACTGACCATGAACACCACCACGACGACAAACCCGTTCTCGCTGCCCCTGCCCGCCAGTGCGCCCGCCAGCGCGCGCAGCGGACTGCGCCTGCTGCAGCGCTTGCAGCACGGCACGCTGCACCTGGAGCTACCCGACGGCAGCACGCTGCAAGTGGGCCAGGGCGCGGGCCAGGGCGGCTACCCGCACGCCAGCCTGCACCTGCACCACTGGCGCGTGTTTGGCGCAGTGCTGCGCTCGGGCGACATCGGCCTGGCCGAGGGCTATATCGCCCAGGAATGGAGCACGCCCCACCTGGCCGACCTGCTGCGCCTGCTGATGGCCAACCGTGATGCGCTGGAATCCCTGGTCTACGGCGCCTGGTGGGGGCGCCTGGCCTACCGGCTGCGCCACCTGCTCAACCGCAACAGCCGCGCGGGCAGCCGCCGCAACATCCACGCCCATTACGACTTGGGCAACGCCTTCTACCAGCTGTGGCTGGACCCGAGCATGAATTACTCGTCGGCCTGGTTCCAGGGTGACTTGACGGGCGACCTGACCGCTGCGCAGCACGCCAAAGTGCGCCGCGCCCTGCACAGCGCCGGCGTGCAGCCCGGCAGCCGCGTGCTGGAAATTGGCTGCGGCTGGGGCGCACTGGCCGAGATGGCGGCGGGCGAGTGTCAGGCCCATGTGACGGGCGTGACGCTGTCCACCGAGCAGCTGGCGTTTGCCCAGGTGCGCCTGCAGGCCGCGGGCCTGGCGCCGCAGGCCGATCTGCGCCTGCAGGACTACCGCGACATACAGGACGGGCCATTCGACGCCATTTGCTCCATCGAGATGGTGGAAGCCGTGGGCCAGGCCTACTGGCCCAGCTACTTTGGCGCGCTGGCGCGGCTGCTCAAGCCCGGCGGGCGGGCCTGTGTGCAAAGCATCGTCATCGACGACGCGCTGTTCGACCGCTACGTGCAGGGCACGGACTTCATCCAGCAGTACGTCTTCCCTGGCGGCTGCCTGCCCAGCCCGGCGCGCTTTCGCGCCGCCGCGCAGCAGGCCGGCCTGCGCGTGATCGAGGAATTCGCCTTCGGCCCCGACTACGCCGAAACCCTGCGCCGCTGGCACCGCCAGTTCACCGAGCGGCGCGCCCAGGTGCTGGCCCAGGGCTTTGATGCGGCCTTCCTGCGCACCTGGGAGTTTTACCTGGCGTACTGCGAGGCGGCCTTCGACAGCCGCAACATCGACGTGGTGCAGTACACCTTGGTGAAAGATTAAAAACCATAGCTGCTCGCGCTTTCTGCATATGCCTTACAGCCTCATTTCATCGCTAAACCGAATGGCCCGCGTGGGCGTGCTGGCGGTGGCCTTGGGGGCCGCGGTCGCCAGCGCCACCGCTGCGGCCGATGGCGCAGCCGCCCCGCCCAGCTTTGTGCAGCAGGCGCTGCCCGCCGCAGCCCTGCTGGGCCAGGGGCAGATGCGCTTTCTGGGGCTGCGCATTTACGACGCCCGCCTGTGGGTGGGCCCGCAATTCAAGGCGGCCGACTTTGGTGACTACCCGCTGGCGCTGGAGCTGAGTTACCACCGCGCCTTCAAGGGCGCGGCCATCGCGCAGCGCTCCATCGACGAGATCGAGCGCCAGGGTGAGTTGCCGCCCGCGCAGGCGCAACGCTGGCTGAAAGTCTTGACCGCCTTGCTGCCCGATGTGCAGTCTGGCGACCGGCTGACCGGCCTGTACCAACCCGGCCGGGGCATGCGTTTTTGGCGCGGCGAGCAGTTGCTGGGCGTCACGGACGATGCCGAGCTGGCGCGCCGCTTTTTCGCCATCTGGCTGTCGCCGCGCACCTCCGAGCCCGGCCTGCGCAGCGCCTTGCTGGCGCGCAGATCAGAAGGCGGGCCATGACCCGCGCCCATCTTCCGTGGACTGCCGCGCAGGTGCTGCCCTGGCGCGCCGGCCTGGCCTACGGGCTGCTGGGCCTGCCACTGGCCTTTGCCGCGCTGCCGTTGTACGTGGTGCTGCCGCATTACTACGCCAGCGACCTGGGCCTGCCGCTGGCCACCGTGGGCGCGCTGCTGATGCTGGTGCGGCTGATGGATGCTGGGGCTGAGCCGCTGCTGGGCCGCCTGAGTGATCGGCTGTACCGCCGCACCTCGCAGGCCGTGCTGTGGGTGGCCGGGGCTGCGGCGCTGCTGCTGGCGCTGGGCCTGGCGGGCCTGTTCTTCCCCCGCGTGCAGGGTAAAGCGGCGCTGGCGGTGTGGATGGTGGCGGGGCTGCTGTTCACCTGCCTGGCGCACAGCCTGCTGGTCATCGCGCACCAGGCCTGGGGCGTGCGCCTGGGGGGCGACGCCTTGCAGCGCAGCCGCATCGTGGCCTGGCGCGAGGGGGCGGGGCTGCTGGGCGTGGTCACGGCCAGCGCGCTGTCGGTGGCCTGGGGCGCGGGCAGTATGTTGGCCGTGTTTGCGTTGGCACTGCTGGCCGGCTGGCTGGTGCTGTGGCGCGCGCCGCGCCCGCCGGTGGCGGTTGCGCTACGCGATAGGGGGCATCAACCCAGTCCTGCGCTGTGGCAGCCACTGGCCGAATCACCATTCCGCCGCCTGTTGACCGTGTTTTTGTGCAACGGCATCGCCAGCGCCATACCGGCCGCGCTGATGCTGTTCTTCGCCCAGGACCGGCTGCTGGCCACGCAGCCGCAGATCGCGCTGTTTCTTGTGCTGTATTTCGTCAGTGGCGCGCTGTCCATGCCGGCTTGGCTGCGCGTGGTGCGCCGCTTCGGGCTGGAGCGCGCGTGGCTGGCCGGCATGTTGCTGGCTGTGGTCTGCTTTGGCTGGGCTGCGGGCCTGGAAGGCGGCCAGGTGCTTGCCTTTGGCGTGATCTGCGTGCTGTCCGGCATGGCGCTGGGGGCCGACCTGGCCGTGCCCGGCGCGCTGCTGGCCCTGCTGATCGAGCGCCACGGTGCCCAGGGCGTGCACGACGGCGCCTACTTGGGCTGGTGGAACCTGGCCACCAAGCTCAACCTGGCGCTGGCCGCAGGCGCCACGCTGCCGCTCTTGCAATGGCTGGGCTACACGCCCGGCAGCCAGGATTTTTATGCGCTGCAGCACCTGGCTTGGGTCTACGCGCTGCTGCCCTGCGCGCTCAAGCTGGTGGCCGCGTCGTTGCTGCACTTGCTGCTGATCGATTCTCCAGACCACCCCCAGGAGTGACACCATGAACACACGCCGCCATGTTTTGTTGACCATGCTTGCGGGCTCGGCCGTCCTCGCGGGCTGCGCCGGGCCGCAGGTCAGCGACTACGCCCAGCAGCGCCCCGCGCTGCAGCTCGATCGCTATTTCAATGGCCGCATCCGTGCCCACGGCATTTTCCAGAAGCGCGGCGGCGAGGTGGTACGCCGCTTCACCGTGGTCATGGACTGCCATTGGGAGGGCAACCAGGGCGTGCTGGACGAAGCCTTCAGCTATTCCGACGGCAGCACCTCCCGCCGCGTCTGGCGCCTGACCAAGCACGAGGGCGGGCGCTACACCGGGCGCGCCGACGACGTGGTGGGCGAGGCCGCGGGGCAGGAGTCCGGCAACGCCTTCCGCTGGAACTACACCCTGCGCCTGCCGGTGGACGGCAAGGAGTACGAGGTGCAGTTCGACGACTGGATGTTCCTGGTCGATGAGCGCGTGATGCTCAACCGCGCCACCATGAGCAAGTTCGGCATCACGCTGGGCGAAGTGCTGCTGTCCTTCACCAAGGAATGAGCCCATGCCTCTGAACCCCCGCATCACCGACTGGCACGGCAAGCGCGTATGGCTGGTGGGCGCGTCCACCGGCATTGGGCGTGCCGTGGCCGCGCTGCTGCACGCACGCGGGGCGCAGGTGTGCGTGTCGGCGCGTCAGCAGGGCCTGCTGGACGCCTTCGTGCGCGAGCACCCCGGCAGCCAGGCGCTGGCGCTGGACGTGACCGACGCCCAGGCCACGGCCAGCGCTGCGCAGCAGCTGCTGCAGGGCGGGCCGCTGGATCTGGTTCTTTATTGCGCCGGCTACTACCGCCCCATGGCGGCCGACGCGCTGGACTTGCCCGAGCTGCTGCAGCACCAGCGCGTGAACGTCGCTGGCGCGCTGCATGTGCTGGCGGCCGTGGTGCCCGCGCTCTTGCAGGCCGCCAGCGCCGGGCGCGCGCCGCACCTGAGCCTGGTGGCCAGCGTGGCCGGCTGGCGCGGCCTGCCGCAAAGCCTGGCCTATGGGCCCACCAAGGCGGCGCTGATCAACCTGGCGGAAAACCTGTTTCTCGACCTGCGCCCCAAGGGCGTGGGCGTGAGCCTGGTCAACCCCGGCTTTGTCGATACGCCGCTCACGGCACAAAACCAGTT
The DNA here is from genome assembly GCF_907163135.1 of Brachymonas denitrificans. NCBI lineage: Bacteria > Pseudomonadati > Pseudomonadota > Betaproteobacteria > Burkholderiales > Comamonadaceae > Allobrachymonas > Allobrachymonas denitrificans. The sequence continues at coordinate 396,047 of NZ_CAJQUA010000001.1, forward strand.
CACCATGCCGTCCCTCATCACACCCGAACAGGCGGCGCTGGCCATCGTGCGCGGCTGGGAGCGGGGGGTGTTTGAATCGCATTTCCCCAAGCGCTTCACGGGCGTGCTCCGCCTGATGCGCTGCCTGCCGTACCGCTGGTATTTCCCGCTGGTGCACCGCTTCACCGGCCTTTGACCCATGCAAACCTCTCCCGCCGCTTCGTGCCCCGACACCCCCGCCGCCGTGCAAAGACTGATTGCGCTGTACGAGCAGCTTAGCCCCGCGCACCTGGCGCGGCTGGGCGACTACTACGCGCCCGACGCGCAGTTCAAAGACCCCTTCAACTACGTGCGCGGCGTACCCGCCATTGCGCAGGTGTTTGCGCACATGTTTGACACGCTGGAGCAGCCGCGTTTCGTCGTCACGCAGCACCTCGTGCAGGGCAAGCAGGCGTTTCTGGCCTGGGAATTTCACTTTCGCATGCGGCGCTGGCGGCCTCAGGTGGCGCAATGCATCCGCGGCGCCACCCTGGTGCGCTTTGACACCCAGGGACGCGTAACGCTGCACCGCGACTATTGGGATGCCGCCGAAGAGCTGTACGAAAAACTGCCACTGCTCGGCACTCTGATGCGCTGGCTGCGCAAGGCAGCTTCCGCCACCCACAAGGCCGCACCATGATCACCGTTCACCATCTTGAAATGTCGCGCTCCCAGCGCATCCTCTGGCTGCTGGAGGAGCTGGGCGTGCCCTATGACATCCGCCTCTACCGGCGCGACCCGGCAAGCCGGTTGGCGCCTGTCGAACTCAAGCGTATCCACCCCCTGGGCAAATCGCCCGTGGTGACCGATGGCGACACCGTGGTGGCCGAGTCCGGCGCCATCATCGAATACTTGGCCGAGCGCTTTGGCGCCCAGGCGCCGGCAGAGCTTGCCCACCTGGAGCCCGCGCGCGGCACAGCAGAGCATCGCCAGTGCCGCTTTTGGATGCACTACGCCGAGGGCTCGCTGATGAACTGGCTGGTGATGAAGCTGGTGTTCGACTCCATTCCGCGCCAGCCCATGCCGTTCTTGGTGCGGCCCGTGGCCCGCGCCCTGTGTGCCAAGGTGCAGCAAAAGCTCATCACGCCGAACGTGCAGACCGCGCTGGCCTTCATGGAGGCGCACCTGGCGCAGCACCCCTGGTTTGCGGGCGAGCACCTCACCATGGCGGACTTTCAGATGAGCTTTGCCGTGGAGGCAGCCCTGGCCCGGGGCGGCAACGAAGCGGCTTGGCCGCATCTGGCCGCCTACCGCCAGCGCCTGCAGGCACGGCCTGCCTACCAGCGTGCGCTGCAAAAGGGCGGGCCGGTGTTGATGTCCTCGTGAACGGACCATGACGATAAAAAAAATACCTGCGGGCAGCAACGGCGTGGCGGCTACGGCCCCCAGCGCCTTGGTGTGGCTGCGCCGCGACCTGCGTTGCCACGACCACGCCGCGCTCTACCACGCGCTGCGCCGCCATGAGCGCGTGTACTGCGCCTTCGTGTTCGACACCGACATCCTGGATGCGCTGCCCACGCGCTGCGACCGGCGCGTGGAGTTCATCCACGCCAGCGTGCTGGAGCTGCACGACGGCCTGCAGCAGCTGGCCGCACGCAGCGGCGCGCCCGGCGGCGGGCTCATCGTGCGCCACGGCCCGTCGCTGACGTGCATCGTGCAACTGGCGCAGGCGCTGGGCGTGCAGGAGGTGCTGGCCAACCGCGACTACGAGCCCCAGGCCCTGGAACGTGACCAGCGCGTGGCCCAGGCCTTGGGCGAGTTGGGCATCGCTTTTAGCGACTACAAAGACCAGGTGCTGCTGGAGCGTGACGAGGTGCTGACCCAACAGGGCCGGCCCTACAGCGTGTTTACCCCCTACAAGCGCGCCTGGCTGCAGCGGCTGGATGCCTTCCAGCTCAAACCCTACCCGGTGGCGCGCTACGCACGACATCTGGCGCCGCCACCTGCCGGCGAGCGCCTGCCCACGCTGGCAGACCTGGGCTTTGTCCCCACCAACCTGCACGCGCTGCCTCTACCCACCGGGATGCGCGGTGCGCAGCAGCTGCTGCACGACTTTGCGCCACGCATGGCGGCGTATCACGAGGCGCGCGACTACCCCGGGCGCAAGGGCGTGTCCTACCTGTCGGTGCACCTGCGCTTCGGCACCGTGTCCATCCGTCAGCTGGCGGCGCTGGCGGCGCAGCAGGCATGCGAAGGCAGCGCGGGCGCGCAGACCTGGCTGTCCGAGCTGGCCTGGCGCGACTTTTATTTCATGATCCTGTGGCATCACCCGCAGGTGGTCACGCAGTCCTTCAAGCCCGAATACGACCGCGTGCAGTGGGACGAGGCCCCTGAACTGTGGCAGGCCTGGTGCGAGGCACGCACCGGCTACCCGCTGGTCGATGCCGCCATGCGCCAATTGCTACACACCGGCTACATGCACAACCGCCTGCGCATGGTGGTGGCGAGCTTTCTGACCAAGGATCTGGGCATTGACTGGCGCCGCGGCGAGCGCTTTTTTGCCCAGCACCTGAACGACTACGACCTGGCCGCCAACAACGGCGGCTGGCAGTGGGCCGCGTCTACCGGTTGCGACGCGCAGCCCTACTTCCGCATCTTCAACCCCATCACGCAGTCCGAACGCTTCGATCCGGACGGGCAGTTCATCCGCCGCTACCTGCCCGAACTGGCCCGAGTGCCGGATGCGCACATCCACTTTCCCGCCGCCATGAAGCCGGTCGAACTCGCGGCCTGCGGTCTGCGGCTGGGGGTGGACTACCCGCAGCCTGTCGTCGATCACGCCAGGGCACGCGAGCGCACACTGATGCGTTTTTCGCCTATTTCATAAAGTGAAGTTTCATGAGGGCTCAGAACTATGGAATTACGTCACCTCCGTTACTTCTTAGCCGTTGCTGAAGAACTCCACTTCGCCCGTGAGGTAGAACGGTTGCACATTGATCAGTCACCTCTGTCCCGCGCTATCAAAGAGCTGGAGGAGGAACTGGGAGCGAGCCTGTTTGTTCGCACCACCCGTAGCACTCAGTTAACCCGTGCTGGGCGGCCTTTTCAGCCTGAATTACCGCCATAACGGCCTTTGACCGGCCTGCGTCTGCCGGTTCGCATCATCGTCAACCGCGATTTGGTGCTGCGGCCGTACCAGCCGCTGTTCTTCAACAGTGGAGCGATGCGATGAGTACGACCAAGAAACTGCGGCTGGGGCCGCTGCCCAAGACCGAGAGCGTCAAGCTGACCTTTGCTTGTCCGGCCAGCTTGAAGGCCGACCTCGACCGATACGCCGCGCTGCACGCGCAGGCGTATGGCAAGGTTGTAGATGCCGAGAAGTTGATCCCGCACATGCTGGAGGTGTTCATGGCCGGGGATCGGGGATTCAGGAAAGGAACAACAGCCAAAGTTGCCGTGCAAAAACAGCCTTGACGATCTTGACATCACTCCAACGACAAAGCGCAGCCACAGGCTGCGTTTTGTCGTTCTGGTAGTCGTGCAGTTGGGCTAATATGGATAGACAAGTCGGCCTGCTGTTGGGGAACGCACCCGATGCAACGCGCCCCGGCTTTCTTTCTCGTCGGTCTTATGTGGCACCTAGCCCACAACGCCGCAGTCACTTCAAGCGGCCCAAAACAGAGATAACCTAGCGTCCTGTATAGAGTTTCAAGCCGTGGGCGATTTGCACACGGAGCTTGACACCAGCAATTTTTTATGCCCGATTGGGAAAAGGCCCTGCAGGTGCCGCAGTGTTCTACTGCGGCAATGAGCGGTGACAACATTACATTTAATGAATTAATATAATGAGGTGGCGCCGCCGGTACGCGACTGCCAGATCAGGCACAACGCCGGGCAATGGGTGCAGAATAGAAGCAATGCAGTTGACCAATACCCGCGATATCCGTGCGCAGATTGCCAATATCAGCAAGACGCGCAAGATCACCAGTGCCATGCAGCAAATCTCCTTTGCCAAGCTGGCGCAGGCGCGCAAGCGGGCCGAGGCAATCAGGCCCTATGGCCGCATTCTGCGCGGCATGATGGCGCGCCTGGTGCGCGTGGATCAGGATTACCAGCCGGCGCTGATGGCCCGGCGCGTGCCGGCGCACCGCATCGGCGTGATCGTGGTCACTACCGACAAGGGGCTGTGCGGCCCGCTCAACACCCGCCTGCTGCAGCAGGTGGTGGCGCAGCTGTCGTCCTGGGAACAGGCGCGGCGCGATGTGTCGCTGACTGTGGTGGGGCTGCGCGGCTTCTCCACCCTGAGCCGTGCCGGCTTCAAGGTGGTGGCGCACGTGCCCTGCGGCTGCGAGTTCCAGCATTCCGAGGAACTGCTGGGTACCATGTCGGTGCCGATCATGCAGTTCCTGAAAGGCGAGATCGACGAGTTGTACGTGGCCACCAACCGTTTTGTCAACACGCTCAACTACGAACCTGTGGTGTCGCGCTTCCTGCCGCTGGACGACCAGTTGGTGGGCGTGCCCGAATACCTGCAGCCGGCCATCGGGCATGCTTCCTACGCCCCGGTGGATTATGTGTACGAGCCTGGCGAGCCGGAGGCGGTGGATGCCTTGCTGCGGCGTTATGTTGAAACCATCATTTACCAGGCGGTGGCGGAAAACGCCGCATGCGAGCAGGCCGCCCGCATGACGGCGATGAAGTCTGCCACCGAGAACGCGGACCGTCGCGTGGAGGAACTGACCCTGCAGTACCACAAGGCACGGCAGGAAGCGATCACGCGCGAACTGATCGAAATCGTGGCAGGAGCGGCGGCAATCGATGGACGATAGGATGATCACCCCCCAGGCAGCCCCCAAGGGCGTATCCGGTTTGCCGGCTTCCGGTGCACGGGCGGAGCGTGCCAATATCGGCAGCTTCCATCCCGGCGGGCGCGAGGCGCTGCCGCAGAAGCTGCACTTGCAGGTCAGCACCGTCAACGCCTTGCTGTTCGACGGCGACGTGCAGGAAGTGACGCTGCCCGGAGAGGCTGGCAGCCTGGGCGTGCTGCCGGGCCACGATCCGATGCTGCTGCTGTTGCGCTCCGGCCCGCTGGTCTACCGCGACCAGCGCCATGGCGAGGGGCAATCGGTGTACGTGATCGGCGGTCTGGCGGAGGTGGGGCCGGGCTATGTGCGCGTGCTGGCGGACCACGCCGTACACTCCGACGATGCCGATGCGCGCCGCCGTGCGGAAGCCATGCACCGGGCCGAGGCAGAACGTCCGGCCGAACCGCGGGCGGCCGATTTCGCCGGTATCAAGGCCGCGCTGGATGCCGAACTGTTGCGCTTTTTCCAGTTGGTGCTTTTCGGCAGAGACAAGTAAATTCCTGATCAGGATTTATGCGCCGTTACGGCTTGTCGTGCATGTATTCGCAGACACGGGCTGCCGGCGATCCCGTTCAATCCTGCGGCACCACCATCTCTGCATATTCGTACAGCTGCTCCAGCACCTGCATGCTTTCCGGCGCCAGATCCTGCTGCTGCAGTTCGTCCAGTTCGGCCAGCAAGGCGTCGACGCTGCGGGCGCCGCCTTCGCCGTCGAGCAGGCGTGCGGTGCAGTGCTCCTGCCACTGCCCGGCTTCTTCCGGCGTGAGGGTGTCCGGAAAGTTGCGCGCACGGTAGCGGAACAGCAGTTCCGGCAGCCGTTCGTCCTCGAAGCTGCTGCGGCTGGTCGCCAGTTGCGCAGGTGAGAGCTGGCGCAGTTCGTCCAGCTTGCGACGATCGCCATTGCCCAGGAAACCGCCATACAGATCGCCATCGACGTCGACTGCAGTGCCCGCTGCCGGCCGCGTGAACACCTGCGCCCAGATGGCGCTCATGTCGGGCAGGTCGCGCGCCAATACCGCATGCTGCAATTGCGGCTCCAGCTCGAACTGCCAGCGTGCCGCCATCTCCGGACTCAGCGTGCGCAGGTTGCGCACCACCATGGGCGACTTGTTCAGGTGGATGCTCTTGATCGGCAGGCGCTGCACGCCCGCGGGCAGTGCATCGCTGCGCGTGAACAGGCGCTGGCGGATGGCTTCGGCATCCAGCAGGGCGAGTTCGGACGGGTCGTGGCGCAGGTCCCACGCCAGCAGCTCGTTGCGGTTGGTCGGGTGGCTGGCCAGTGGCCACATCAGCGCCAGACAGCCGCGCTCGGCGGGCACCATGCCGGAGACATGCAGAAAGGGCTGTGCCGTCTGCTGCGTGGCGGGCAGGCCGAGTTCGCTGGCGACGCGGTCCTTGCGGCGCAGGCCCAGGGCAAACTCGAACAGGCGCGGCTGCTTCTCGCGCAGCAGACGCGCCAGCGCGATGGTGGCGCGCACATCGGACAGGGCGTCGTGCGCTGCCTCGTGCACCAGGCCGTTGGCGGCGCTCAAATGCTCGAGCTTGAAGCTCGGCTTGCCATCGATTACCGGCCATTCGATGCCCTGCGGGCGCAGCGCATAGGTCATGCGCACCACGTCCAGCAGGTCCCAGCGCCCGCATTCGTTCTGCCATTCGCGGCCATAGGGGTCGATCAGGTTGCGCCAGAACAGGAAGCGGGTGAACTCGTCGTCGAAGCGGATGGTGTTGTAGCCCACGCCGATGGTGCCCGGCTGCGCCATCGCCTCGTGGATGGTGCGCGCAAACTGCCACTCGGGTAGTCCCTGCTGCAGGCATTGCTGCGGCGTAATACCTGTGATCAGGCAGGAGCCGGGGCTGGGCAGATAGTCTGGCGCCGGCTGGCACAGGATGTTGATCGGCTCGCCGATTTCGTTCAGGTCGGCATCGGTGCGGATGGCGGCAAACTGCGCCGGGCGGTCGCTGCGCGGGTTGATGCCGAAGGTTTCGTAGTCGTGCCAGAGAAAGGTAGGGATCATGTCGGTCAGGCGGGCTGTTCGGCGCCCAGGAAATCCTCGATCAGGCGGGCCAGCACTTCGGGCTGGTCGTGGTGCAGCATGTGGCCGGCATCGTCCACGATGGCGTGGCGCACATCGGGAATGCGCGCCATGCGGGCACGGTATTCCTCCTGCGTGTAGCGTTCGCCCCAGAACTGCCCGATGCTGTCCTCGCGCGCCTCGACGCAGAGCGTGGGCGCGGTGATGCAGGCGAGGCAGGCCATGGCCTCGTCGGCGTTGTAGAGCTGGTGGTTGGGAATCTTGTGGCCGGCATGCGCCTGGATATGCCAGTTTCCGTCGGCATCCTGTTCGGCCCAGCGGCGTGCCAGCCACAGGGCCTTGTCCAGCGGCAGGCGGGCGTTGGTCTGCTGCAGGCGCCGGGCCACGGCCGGCAGATCCGGATAGTGGCGCAGCTTCAGGGTGCCGGCGCGCAGGGCGCGCACGTTGTCCATCCACTGCACCAGGCGCTGGGGCGCATCTTCCGGCTGGGTGGCCGGCAGGCCGAAACCTTCCAGGTTCACCAGGCGGCGCACGCGCTGCGGACGCACGCCGGCATACTGTGTGACGACGTTGCCGCCCATGCTGTGCCCTACCAGATCCACCGGGGCGTCGCCCGCGAAATGATCGAGCAGATAGTCCAGGTCCAGCAGGTAGTCGGCAAAGATGAAGTGGTCGGCCTGGCTGGCGGAGGTGCTGCCAAAACCGCGCCAGTCCGGCGCGATGACATGGCGATCCTGCTGCAGGGCATCGACCAGGAACTGGTACGACGCCGCCACATCCATCCAGCCATGGCACAGCACCAGCAGCGGCTGGCCTTCACGCGGCTGGCCCCATTCCAGCACATGGTGCTGCAGGTCGCGGATGGGCAGGCGATGCGATTGCGCTTCGCGGCGGGGCTGGTAGGGGGGAAGTGTGGTATCGGAAGCCATGGGGTACAGCAAAATTGACAAATGAAACAGATCAGATTCCCAAAGTATGCCTGCTATGGACGCAGAAAAGCCACCCGAAGGTGGCTTTGCATTCAACGCGAGGTCAGACGCGTGAATCAGCGGGCCGGCTCGGCCACGAAGATTTCCACGCGACGGTTCTGTGCGCGGCCATCGACGGTGGCGTTGCTGGCGATCGGCTGGGTGGAGCCGGCGCCGGAAGTGGCGATACGGCTGCCTGCCACGCCCTGGCTCACCAGATAGGCCTTGGCGGCATCAGCGCGACGCTGGGACAGCGGGTTGTTGATGGCATCAGTACCGGTGCTGTCGGTGTGGCCCACGATGGACACGGTGGCAGCCGGGTTCTGGTTCAGCGTCTGGGCCAGGCGCTGCAGGATCGGGTACATGTTGGCGTTCAGCACGGCAGAGTTGGTGGCAAAGCCGGCGTCAGACGGGATGTTGATCTTCAGGCGGTTGTCGGCAGTCTGGGAGACCTGAACCGGGGTGCCGGCGGTCACTTGCTGCATGGCCTGCTTCTGCTGTTCCATGCGCTGGGACCACAGGTAGCCACCAGCAGCGCCCAGGGCGGCACCAACGGCAGCGCCGGTGGCGCGGGTGCGGTTGTCGCGGTCGCCAACCTGGTTACCCACCACGGTACCCAGACCAGCACCCACGGCAGCGCCGATGGCGGTGTTGCGACCGGTGGTGGTCATGGTGCCATCAGCGGCACAACCTGCCAGCAGGGCGGCAGCGGAAGCAGCAATAGTCAGGGAAGTGAAAGCCTTCTTCATGTTCTATCTCCTTTGAAAATGATTGCTTGCAGCGGTTTTTTGCTCGCAACGGTTACATTCTAGGCAGCGCGTCATGGCAAATTTGTAGGACGGTGCTGATCCGGCTGGTAATTGTTTGTATCCGACTTTGAAAGTCTTCCGGATGATGCTTGTGAATTCATGGGTGAAACGGGAAAAACATCACGAAAACCCGTAAACGCAACTGTCAGGAGTTTGTCAGCACGAAGGCGTGACAAGGATTGGAATCTCCATTGTTTTCAAACGCTTAGGGAAAAGCTGCAGGCATTTGGCAGGCTGCGGCGCCCATGCTTGCGAATGGTTGCAAGTCGCACTGGCTACGGGGAGCGGACTGTTGTTTTCCCATGCGCCGATGTGCTGCTTCCCCTTGACAGCAAGGCTGGCAAGACGCGAATGCAGACGTGCCGAGCCCTGATAATGGTGCCTATGGCAAAAAAACCGCATGTGAGCGAAACGCCCGCAACGCAGTTGCTGCGCAAGAACGGGATCGCGTTCGAGGAATATACCTACGAGTGGGAGCCGCATGGCGGCGCGCGCCACAGCGCCGAGGTGCTGGGGCTGGATCCGTTCAGCGTGGTCAAGACGCTGGTGATGCAGGACCAGGACCGGCAGCCGCTCGTCGTGCTGATGCACGGCAACCGCAGCGTCTCCACCAAGCAGCTGGCGCGTCAGACCGGACGCAAGCATATCGAGCCTTGCGCGGTGGAAGTGGCGCAGCGCCACAGCGGTTACCTGGTTGGCGGCACTTCACCGTTCGGCACGCGGCGCGCCATGCCGGTCTATATCGAGCGCAGCATCCTGGAGCTGCCGCGCATCGCCCTCAATGGCGGACGCCGCGGCTATCTGCTCGGTATCGATCCGCAGGTGTGCATCCAGCTGCTGCAGGCGCAGCCGGTGGACTGTGCACTGGCAGAATAGCGCCTGACCTCGCAACGAACTTCCTTCATTCATGCAAACCTCTTCCCTGATCGCCCTCGTGCTGGCCTACCTGATCGGCTCGCTCAGTTTCGCCGTCATCGTCAGCAAGGCCATGGGCCTGAGCGACCCGCGCAGCTACGGCAGCGGCAATCCCGGCGCCACCAACGTGCTGCGCAGCGGCAGCAAGAAAGCCGCCATCCTCACGCTGCTGCTGGATGCCTTCAAGGGCTGGCTGCCGGTGTTCGTGGTGCAGCACTGGGGTGGCCAGTGGGGCTTGGGCGCGACCGATGTGGCGCTGGTGGGCCTGGCGGCTTTCCTGGGGCACCTGTATCCGGTGTTCTTCCGGTTCAAGGGCGGCAAGGGCGTGGCCACTGCCGCCGGCGTGCTGATCGGCTTCGGTCCCTTGCTGGGCCTGCTGGTGCTGGCGATCTGGCTGGTGGTGGCCTTCGTGTTCCGTTACTCGTCCCTGGCGGCGCTGGTGGCGGCCATGGCGGCGCCGCTGGTCTACATGCTGGGCATCAACGGCTGGTGGAAGGTGGAGGGCCCGGTGCTGATGGCGGTGGTCCTCATGAGCATGCTGCTGCTGTGGCGTCACCGCGAGAACATCCGCCGCCTGCTGGCCGGCGAAGAAGGCCGTATTGGCAGCAAGAAATAGGGCGTTGCCAGACTTGTTCGTCAGCAAACCTTCCGCGCAGCTTTCTGTCGCGGTTGAAAAATCGGAGAGAAAAAGCACATGGGTCATTCCATCTGCCGCCTGAACGTCGAGCCGCGCTACAGCGACGCGGCCATCTGCAACGGCGTGGTCTATCTGGCCGGGCAGGTGCCCGACGACGCCAGCGCCGACACGGCCGGCCAGACGCGCCAGGTGCTGGCCACCATTGACCGCCTGCTGCACGAAGCCGGCAGCAGCAAGTCGCGCATCCTCATGTGCCAGATCTTCCTGGCAGACATCGCCGACATCGGCGTGATGAACAGCGTGTGGGACGAGTGGGTGGACAGCGCCAACAGCCCGCCCCGCGCCACCGTGCAGGCGGCGCTGGCCGACCCGGCCTGGCGCATCGAAGTGGTGGTAACTGCCGCGGCTTAATCGCGGAAGTTGTTGAAGCTCAGGGGGACGTCGGTCACGTCCTTCTTGATCAGCGCCATGGCGGCCTGCAGGTCGTCGCGCTTGGCGCCGGTCACGCGCACCGAGTCGCCCTGGATGGAGGCCTGCACCTTCATCTTGCTGTCCTTGATGATTTTCTGGATCTTCTTGGCCAGCTCGCTCTCGATGCCGTTGCGCACCTTCACGACCTGCTTGACCTTGTCGCCACCGATCTTCTCGACCTTGCCGACTTCGAGGAAGCGAACGTCGACGTTGCGCTTGGTCATCTTGTTGCGCAGGATGTCTTCCACCTGCTGCAACTGGAAATCGGCATCGCCGAACAGCGTGATTTCCTTGTCCTTGATCTCGATGGCGGCACTGGTGCCCTTGAAGTCGAAGCGGGTGCCGATTTCCTTGGAGGTGTTTTCGACGGCGTTTTTGACTTCGACCAGATTGGGTTCGCAGACGGTATCAAAAGAGGGCATGAGGGCTCCTGGCTCGTAGTGTGTGTCTTGGGAATGGTGGGACAATTATCCCCCATGACTATTCTCCGCATCGAACGCAACGCTTCCCTGGATACCTTCAACACCTTCGGCATCGCCGCGCGTGCGCACGACCTGCTGCACGTGCGCTCGGCGGCCGACCTGCAGGCACTGAGCGAGCAGCCGGAACTGCTGTCCAAAGGCTGGCTGGCGCTGGGCGGCGGCAGCAATCTGGTGCTGACGGGCGACGTGCGCCAGCTGGTGCTCAAGATCGAGATCATGGGCAAGGCCCTGGTGGATGAAGATGACAAGCACTGGATCGTGCAGGCCGGCGCCGGCGAGAACTGGCACGGTTTTGTCGAATGGACGCTGCAGCAGGGCTATCCCGGCCTGGAAAACCTGGCGCTGATTCCGGGCGTAGTGGGCTCGTCGCCGGTGCAGAACATCGGCGCCTACGGTGTCGAACTGCAGGACCGTTTCCACAGCCTGGATGCGGTGGACATCGACACCGGCCGCAGCTTCACGCTGACGGCGGCGCAATGCGGTTTCGGCTACCGCGATTCCGTGTTCAAGCACGCGCCCGCCAAACCGGGCGACCATGGCCTGGCTGGCAAGGCTGTCATCACCCAGGTGCGCTTTGCACTGCCCAAACAGTGGCGTGCCGAAACCGGCTATCTCGACATCCAGCGCAAGATGGCCGAACTGCAGATCACGCAGCCGACGGCGCAGCAGGTGTTCGACATGGTGGTGGCGATCCGCAGCGCCAAGCTGCCCGACCCGGCCGTGATCGGCAACGCGGGCAGCTTCTTCAAGAACCCGGTAGTCAGCGCCGAGCAGTGCCGCGACATCATCAACCGCGAGCCCAATATCGTGCACTATGAGATGCCCGACGGCACCATCAAGCTGGCGGCCGGCTGGCTGATCGACGCCTGTGGCTGGCGCGGCAAGAGCATGGGCAATGCCGGCGTGTACGAGAAGCAGGCGCTGGTGCTGGTGAACCGCTTCGGCGAAACCGGCGTGCGCGCCACCGGCGGCGAAGTGATGACGCTGGCGCGTGCCATCCAGACCAGCGTGTACGAGCGCTTCGGCATCCGTCTCGAGCCGGAGCCCGTGGTGGTGTGAGGGGTCCTGATTCCTGCCGGGGCGCAGGCTCCTGATCAGGGGCCGCCTGGAGAGCGCGATCGAACGCTTCGCGTAGCGTGAAGGTTTTCACCTATTTCGGCTTTGTCTCGGGCCCGAGCGCAAAATTTGAAGCAGGCGGCATCGTATGATCAGAAAACGTGATCCCTTATTTCAGGAAGGATGCCAACCATGAACAACTCCATCGTCGACGAGCTACTGGGCCAGCTGCAGGGGCCGCTGCTGGGCCAGATCGCCGGCCAGCTGGGCACCGACAATTCCCAGACGCAGAACGCCATCACAGCCGCCATCCCCATGATCGTGGGCGCACTGGGCCGGAACGCCCAGACCCCGCAGGGTGCGGATGACCTGTTCGGCGCGCTGCAGCGCGACCACGTGCCTGCCGCGGGTGGCGTGGATCTGGGCGGCCTGCTGGGCTCGCTGCTGGGCGGCGGTGCCGCCATGGCGCCGGCCCGCCAGATGGACGGTGGCGGCATTCTCGGCCACATCTTCGGCGGCGCGCAGCCGCGTGCCGAAGCAGGCCTGGGCCAGGCGACCGGTATCGGCTCCGACAAGTCGGCCCAGTTGCTCAAGATCCTGGCGCCCATCGTCATGGCCTTCCTGGCCAAGAAGGTGATGGCTGGCGGCATGAACTCCGGCAGCCTGGGCGGCATGCTGGGCCAGGAGCGTGCCCAGGTGCAGCAGCAGGGCGGCCTTGGCGGCACCCTGATGAACGCCGTGCTGGACCAGGACGGTGACGGTCAGGTCGGACTGGGCGACCTGCTCAAGATGGGCGCGACCTTCCTGGGTGGCCGCCGCTAAGCGCATCCGGCATCAGCCCTTGCGCTGATGCGTCTCGCACCGACGCCCGCATGGCATCCGCCTGCGGGCGTTCCTGTTTTCACGGCATGGCCACGAAAAAGCCGCCCGGCTTGCGCATCGGGCGGCTCGTGCAGAAAAGGCCGGAAAGGCTCAGTCCTTCTTGCCTTCCAGCTTCAGCATGGCAGCGCCTTCGCCGAGCTGCAGCAGGCCGCTGTTGGCATAGATGCCCAGCTTGTCGCGCGTATCGACGATGTCGAGGTTGCGCATGGTCAGCTGGCCGATGCGGTCGGCCGGAGAAAAGGGCGCGTTCTCGACCTTTTCCATGCTCAGGCGCTCGGGCGCGTAGGTCAGGTTGGGCGACTCGGTGTTCAGGATCGAGTAGTCGTTGCCGCGGCGCAGTTCCAGCGTTACTTCGCCGGTGATGGCGCGCGCCACCCAGCGCTGGGCGGTTTCGCGCAGCATCAGGGTCTGCGGATCGAACCAGCGGCCCTGATACAGCAGGCGGCCCAGCTTCAGGCCGTTGATGCGGTACTGCTCGATGGTGTCCTCGTTGTGGATGCCGGTCACCAGGCGCTCGTAGGCGGTCCACAGCAGCGCCATGCCGGGCGCTTCGTAGATGCCGCGGCTCTTGGCCTCGATGATGCGGTTCTCGATCTGGTCGCTCATGCCCAGGCCATGGCGGCCGCCGATGCGGTTGGCTTCCAGGAACAGTTCCACCGGATCGTGGATCTCCTTGCCGTTCAGCGCGACCGGCACGCCTTCCTCGAAGCGCACGCGCACTTCCTCGGGCTTGACTTCGACTTCCGGCTTCCAGAACGCCACGCCCATGATCGGGTTGACGATGCGGATGCCGCTGCTCAGTTCTTCCAGGTCCTTGGCTTCATGCGTGGCGCCCAGCATGTTGCTGTCGGTGGAATAGGCCTTCTCGGCGCTCATCTTGTAGCCATGACCGTTGGCGGTCATGAAGGCGCTCATTTCGGCGCGGCCGCCCAGTTCGTCGATGAACTGCTGGTCCAGCCAGGGCTTGTAGATCTTCAGTGCCGGATTGGTCAGCAGGCCGTAGCGGTAGAAGCGCTCGATGTCGTTGCCCTTGAAGGTGGAACCGTCACCCCAGATGTTGACGTCGTCTTCCTTCATGGCGGCCACCAGCATGGTGCCGGTTACGGCGCGGCCCAGCGGCGTGGTGTTGAAGTAGTGGATGCCGCCGGTGCTGATGTGGAAGGCACCGCACTGGATGGCGGCAATGCCTTCGTGTGCCAGTTGCGTGCGGCAGTCGATCAGGCGGGCCTGCTCGGCGCCGTATTCCATGGCCTTCTTCGGGATGGCGTCGTAGTCGGATTCGTCAGGCTGGCCCAGATTGGCGGTGTAGGCGTAGGGCACGGCGCCTTTCTGGCGCATCCACAGCAGGGCGGCGGAGGTGTCCAGGCCGCCGGAGAAGGCGATGCCGACCTTCTGGCCGGAGGGAATGGATTGCAGGATGGTGTTGGACATGGTGTGTCGTCAGGAAAATGCAGGAGGACCGATCAGCCGAAGTGGCAGATGTAGTGATAGGGCTCGGTCACGCGGATCTCGAAGGAGCTGTTGCCGGGAATGCTGAAGCGCTCGCCGGCATTGCTGCGCTGCCAGGCGTCGCTGCCGGCCAGCTTGTATTCGCAGAAACCGGCCACGCATTCCATGATCTCGGGTGCGCCGGTATTGAAGGTCAGCGTGGCGGGCAGGATCACGCCGGCCGACTTTTTCGTGCCATCAGCCAGGGTGAAGCTGTGCGAGACGCACTTGCCGTCGAAATAGACATTGGCCTTGGGATCCAGGGCCACGTTGCTCAGGGGGGAAGTCATGGATGCGGTTCTCGTGCGAAGACATGCCGGCGCAATTGCGGCAAAGTGTGAATGTTACCTTTTTTTGCTGCCGGCCGAAACCGGCGCAGCCTCAGAGCAGCGGCGACAGCAGGCGCGCGAATGAGGCCGGCAGGTGGTAATACCAGCGGATGCTGCGCGGGTTGAAGGTCACCAGCCGGGCTTTGCCCAGATCGTGCACGAAGTCTTCGGCGAGCTGCCGGTTGAGTTCGGGACTGAACAGCGCCACGGCAATTTCGAAGTTGAGCAGGAAGCTGCGGTTGTCGAAGTTGGCCGTGCCCACCATGCTGTAGTTGTCGTCCACCACCAGCGTCTTGGCGTGCAGCATGTTGCCCTGGTATTCGAAGATCTTCACGCCCGCCCCGCGCAGCACGCCGAAATAGGAGCGCGCCGCCACCGTCACCAGCCAGGAATCGCTGCGGCGCGGCACCAGAATCTGCACGTTCACGCCACGCAGCGCGGCATTCATCAGCGCGAAGAAGGTGGGCTCGGTCGGCACGAAGTAGGGCGTGGTCAGCAGGATGCGCTGCTCGGCAATGCTGATGGCATGCAGCATGCTCTGGTGGATGGACTGGCCGTCGCTGTCCGGCCCGGAGGCCACCACATGCACGGCATAGGGCCCCGGTGCATGCGGTGCCAGCACTTCCGGCTCGAAGCGGTGCTTGCCGCTGGCATACACCCAGTCCTGCATGAACACGTACTGCAGCCAGCGCACGCCGGCCCCTTCCATGCGCAGGTGCGTATCGCGGTAGGCAACGTCAGGGAACAGCTCCTCGTTCTCCTCGTCGGTGATGTTGATGCCTCCGGTAAAGCCGATGCTGCCATCCACCACCACGATCTTGCGGTGGGTGCGCAGATTCACCAGCGGGCGCCAGCGGTCCAGCCGCGCCGGATGGAATATGGCAAATTCGCCCCCCGCCTGCCGGTAGGCTTGCAGCATGGTGCGGCCGCGCCAGCCGAGCAGGGCGGAGGAGCCCACGCCATCCACCAGCAGCCGCACCTTCACGCCCTGGCGGGCGCGCTCCGTCAGGGCCGCAAGCAGGCGCTGGCCGGTCTGGTCCGGCTCGAAGATGTAGTACTCGAGGTGGATATGCTGGCAGGCACACTGCACCGCCTGCAGGATGGAGCGCAGCGTGGCAGCACCTCCCAGCAGCCGCTCCACCTTCGAGCAGCTGGCCGCAGGAATGCCCGAACTCGCCTCGATCAGCCGGCTGTGCTGTGTGGCCCATACGGGCGGATGGGGGTTGTTGGCGCGCAAGGCCTCCAGGTCGGTTTCCGAGGCCAGCAGGGCGCGGCTGCGCATGCGGCGCAGCGATTGCCGCTGGATGCGTCGCGGCCCGACAAAGTGGTACAGCACCAGACCGACCGGCGGAATCAGGCACAGCGCCAGGATCCACGCCAGCGTTGCGGCCGGCGAGCGTTGCTGCCAGACGATGCGGATTGCCAGATAAATGCCCGTCAGCAGCCAGACCCAGCCAAGCAGGCTTTTCCAGTGCAGCATCAGGAAATTCAGGGCGGCGTGCATCGAAGGGAAACAGGCAGTACGGGAGACAGCGGGAATGCGTCGAGATTAGCAGAGTCCGTGCCTGCGGGAGAAGTGCGTCGCGCAATTTGCAACAGGGCAGCGTGCGGCCATGCCGGCGCTGCCGCCGGGTACGCAGAAAGACGCACCGGCTCACACGGATGATTGCCTGCGGTTTGCCAAAGCAGTGCCATTGCGGCTAGCATAGGAAGCTTTTGCTTCTGGCAACTCCCTGCACACCGAGAACAACATGCAAGCTGCACCTTCTTCCTTCCCGCCCATTGTCGTGTCCAGCCTGGACTACGACCGCATCGAGCAACTGCTGGAGTCCGACATGGCCCACGGCCTGCCGGGCGTGGACGCTCTGGAGCAGGAGTTGCGGCGTGCCACGGTGGTGGAGCCGCAGGACATGCCTGCCGGCGTTGTCACCATGAATTCCACCGTGCGCTTCGAGGACGTCAAGACCGGCAGCCAGCACGCGCTCACCCTGGTCTATCCCAAGGGCGCCGGTGCGCCGGACACGATTTCGGTGCTGGCTCCGGCCGGCAGCGCGCTGCTGGGCCTGTCGGTGGGCCAGTCCATTGCCTGGCCGATGCCGGGTGGCCGCACACTTGAACTGCGCATCCTCGAAGTCATCGCCCAGCCCGAAGCCCAGGGCCAGTTCCACCGCTGATCGCCGAATGGCGCCTGCCCATGCGGGCACAGGCGCCAGCGCTCAGGTGGCCGGCGGCCATTCGTCGGGCGTGTAGCCCACGGTGATGCGGCCGTCGCCCCAGTCGATCACCGGGCGCTTGATCACACTCGGCTGCGCCTGCATGACGGCGGCAGCCGAAGCGGCGTCCACCACTGCAGCCTGCGTGGCAGCTTCCAGCTTGCGCCAGGTCGTGCCCTTGCGGTTGAGCACGCGCTCCCAGCCCGCCTGTTCCAGCCACTGCTGCAGCGGGGCATCCGGCACTCCCAGCTTCTTGAAATCGTGAAACGCATAGGCCAGCCCCTGCTGGTCGAGCCAGGTGCGCGCCTTTTTCACGCTGTCGCAATTGGGGATGCCATAAACGGTGATGGTGGGGGAGCTGCTGTTGTTCATGCTGCCATTATGGGTGCGGATAGTCTGGGACAATACGGCCCATGCAATCCTTCACCACCCTGGAGCAGTGGCTGGCCCACTGCGAGCAACTGCACCCCGTCACTATCGACATGGGCCTGGACCGCCTGCGCAGCGTGGCTGCGCGCATGCATGATGGCGCCGGCGTGCGCTTCGAATGCCCGGTCTTTACCGTGGCCGGCACCAACGGCAAGGGCTCGACCTGCGCCATGCTCGAGAGCATCCTGCGTCAGGGCGGCTACCGCACCGGCCTGTTCACCTCGCCGCATCTGGTGCATTTCAACGAGCGCTGCCGCATCAACAATGAGCCGGTGGACGATGCCGTGCTGTGCCAGCATTTCGCCGCCGTGGAGGCCGCACGCGGAGACATCAGCCTGACCTATTTCGAATTCACCACGCTGGCCATCCTCGACGCACTGGCCAGTGCGAAGCTGGATGCCGTCATCCTCGAAGTGGGCATGGGCGGCCGTCTGGATGCAGTCAACCTGATCGACACCGACTGCGCCATCATCACCAGCATCGACATCGACCACGTTCAGTTCCTCGGCAATGACCGCGAGACCATCGGTCTGGAGAAGGCCGGCATCCTGCGTGCGGGCAAGCCGGCGGTGGTGAGCGACCCGGTGCCGCCGCAGAGCATCGTGCAGCAGGCCGAGGCGCTGGGAGCCGACCTCTGGCTGGTGGGGCGTGATTTCAACACCGCGGGCGACCAGCAGCAATGGAGCTGGGCCGGACGCGGCCGCCGCTACAGCGGCATGGCCTATCCGGGCCTGCGTGGCGCCAACCAGCTGGTCAACGCTGCCGGCGTGCTGGCCGCGCTCACTGCCTTGCGCGACCGTCTGCCGGTGCCGGCGCAGGCCGTGCGCCTGGGGCTGGCGCTGGTCGAGCTGCCGGGCCGCTTCCAGATGGTGCCCGGCCAGCCCACGCTGGTGCTC
This sequence comes from Brachymonas denitrificans, assembly GCF_907163135.1. Classification (NCBI taxonomy): domain Bacteria; kingdom Pseudomonadati; phylum Pseudomonadota; class Betaproteobacteria; order Burkholderiales; family Comamonadaceae; genus Allobrachymonas; species Allobrachymonas denitrificans. The sequence goes on from NZ_CAJQUA010000001.1 coordinate 414,478, forward strand.
GATGTGGCGCACAATCCGCACGCCGCAGCGGCCTTGGTGGCCAACCTCGATGCCATGCCGTATTACCCGACCACCCACGGCGTTTTCGGCGCCATGGCCGACAAGGATCTGGGCGACATGCTGCGCCGCATGCATCCGGTGATCGACCGCTGGTATTTCACCGATCTGCCCACTGCGCGTGCCGAAACTGCCGAGGGGCTGATGGCGGTGTGGCAGCAATGCTGCAGCGGGCAGGGCGGCCGTGTGGTGCAGTCCGAGGCGCAGGTCTTCTCCAGCCCGCAACAGGCGCTGCAGGCAGCCATTGCTGCGGCAGACCCGGCTGATAGAATTGTGGTTTTCGGATCGTTCCTCACCGTTGGAGAAGTATTGCGGGAACCTTTGCCCCGTCTGTCGGCTCCACATGTGGCGGACTGAGCGCGGCAATCGCCGCATCGCTACGCCGGCTTGCATCGCCCACAAGGCCGCGCGTCCAAGATCCTGAACCCTGGTTGTTGCATGGCAATTTTCACAAACCGAAATTCCAGCCCCCAAAATCCGGCTCCGGCCGAAGGTGCTGCCGACAAGGGCCGTGCGCAAGCCGGCCTCGTGCCCTCGGCGGAAGACCTGCGCCGCCGTGCCCGCCATCGCCTGATCGGCTCTGCCGTGCTGGTGGTGGCTGCGGTCATCCTGTTTCCCCTGATTTTTGATTCCGAGCCGCGCACGGTGTCACCCACCATCCCGATCGTGATGGACGACAGGATCGACACGGTGCCGACCGGTTCGCCAGCCGCGCGCGTGGACGTGCAGAAGAGCCTGGCCGACAACGAGGAAATCGTGGCCGATGCCGGCAACGCCCAGGCGGGCGAGATTGCCGCCTCCGGCGATTCCGCGCGCGATGCAGAAGCCGCCCGGGTCGCCGAGCGCGATGCCGCCGCCGAAAAGGAAGCCGAAGCCCGGCGCAAGGCCGAGGAAGAGCGCGCCGCCCGACAGGCTGAAGACGAGCGCAAGGCTGCCGACAAGAAGGCGCAGGAGCGCCGCCTGGCCGAACAGAAGGCGGCCGAGAAACGCGCCGCCGACAGGAAGGCTGCCGAGGAAAAGGCGGCAGCCGCCCGTCTGGCTGAACAGAAGGCGGCCGAGGAGCGTGCCGTGGAGCAGAGGGCTGCCCGCGAAGCCGAAGCCGAGAAGCAGCGTGCCCTGGCCGAACAGAAGGCCAGGGAGGCTGAGCAGCGCAAGCTGGCTGAACAGAAGGCAAGGGAAGCCGAGCAGCGCAAGCTGGCCGAGCAGAAGGCCCGTGAAGACGCCCAGAAAACCGCCGAGAAGCCGGCAGTCACCTATGACTTCCCGGAAAAAGGCCGTTTCGTGGTGCAGGTGGGGGCCTTCGTGGAGGAGGCTCGTGTGGCCGAAACGCGTCGCAAGCTGTCTGCTGCCGGCATCAACAACTTCACGCAGAAAGTCAAGATCGGCGGCAAGGAAGTCACGCGCGTGCGCATGGGGCCATTCACCAGCCGCAAGGAAATGGAACGCGTGGCCGCCAAGGTCAAGGCGCTCGGCCTGCCGGTGTCCATGTACAGTTACTGACGGCAGGATTGAATCGTGACGGAGAGCGTGCTGGGCCTGTGGCAGTCGGCGGGATTGTTCGATGCCATTTGCATCGCGGTGCTGCTGTTGTCCATTGTGCTGGGCATGGTGCGTGGCTTTGTGGCCGAGCTGGCGTCGCTGCTGGCTTGGGTGGCGGCCTTTTTTGCCGCGCGCTGGGCGGCGCCGGCAGTGCAGATCTGGTTTTCGGCGAGCGAGTTCATGCGGGGCTGGAGTGCGCAGGCACAGTACGTGCTGGCCTTTGCTCTGGTGTTCGTGCTGGTGCTGCTGCTGATCAGCCTGGTGTCCGGGGCGCTGCGCCGCAGCCTGCAGGGCCTGGGACTGGGCGCCGTGGACGGGTTTTTGGGTGCGGGTTTTGGCGCGTTGCGCGCCATGGTGCTACTGTGGCTGCTGACGGTGGCCGTTTGGTCCACGCCGCTGCACCAGGGCAGCTGGTGGGTGCAGTCTCCCGCGGCAGGCTGGCTGACGGCCTCGCTGCAGCAGTTGACACCCATGCTGCCGGTTGAAGTGCGGAGCTGGCTGCCGCCGGCCCTGGGTACGAAAGCGTAATCGAATCGGGTGCTGCAGCCGGACAGCCTCTGCAGCAAGGAAGGGTACTGATATGTGTGGAATCGTGGGCATGGTCAGCCGCTCGGCGGTGAACCAGTTGATTTATGACGCCTTGCTGCTGCTGCAGCACCGCGGCCAGGATGCGGCGGGCATTGCCACGCAGATGGACCGCAAGTTTTTCATGTACAAGGCCAAGGGCATGGTGCGCGACGTGTTCCGCACCCGCAACATGCGCGCGCTGCCCGGCAATTGCGGCCTGGGTCAGGTACGCTATCCCACCGCGGGCAATGCCTACAGCGAGGAAGAGGCGCAGCCGTTCTACGTGAACGCGCCGTTCGGCATCGTGATGGTGCACAACGGCAACCTCACCAACGCGCGCAGCCTGCGCGAGGAACTGAGCTCTACCGACCATCGCCACACCAACACCGAGAGCGACTCCGAAGTGCTGCTCAACGTGCTGGCGCACGAGCTGCAGCGATCCAGCGGGGGCCGCACGCCGGAGGCACAGGACGTGTTCAACGCCGTGCGCGCCGCGCACCGCCGTCTCAAGGGCTCCTACGCCGTGATCGCCATGATCGCCGGCCGTGGCATGCTGGCCTTCCGTGATCCGCACGGCATCCGCCCGCTGTGCATGGGCAAGAGCGAGGACGGCACCGTGATGGTCGCGAGCGAATCGGTAGCGCTGGAAGGCGTCGGCGTGCCGTTCGACCGCAACGTGGCTCCTGGCGAAGCAGTCTTCGTCGACCTGGACGGCAATGTGCACACCCAGCAGTGCGCCGAGAATCCGGTGCTCAATCCCTGCCTGTTCGAGTACGTCTATCTGGCGCGCCCCGATTCCGAGCTGGATGGCGTTTCCGTCTACCGCGCACGCCTGAAGATGGGCGAGGCGCTGGCCAAGCGCGTGATTTCCATGGTGCCGCCCTCCGAGATCGACGCCGTGATCCCGATCCCCGAATCCAGCCGCCCCAGCGCCATGCAGCTGGCCCATGTACTGGGCCTGCCGTACCGCGAGGGCTTCGTGAAGAACCGCTACGTGGGCCGCACCTTCATCATGCCGGGTCAGGCGGTGCGCAAGAAATCGGTGCGCCAGAAACTGAATGTGGTGGCCAGCGAGTTCAAGGACCGCAATGTGCTGCTGGTGGACGATTCCATCGTGCGCGGCACCACCTCGAAGGAAATCGTGCAGATGGCACGCGACGCCGGCGCCAAGAAGGTGTATCTTGCCAGCGCCGCACCGCCGGTGCGCTACCCCAACGTATACGGCATCGACATGCCGACCCAGCAGGAGCTGGTAGCGTACAACCGCACCGACGAGGAAGTGCGCCAGCTGATCGGTGCCGATGCACTGATCTACCAGGATCTGGGAGCGCTCAAGTCTGCCATGCACGGACTCAATCCGGCCATCGAGAACATGGACGCTTCCTGCTTTGATGGCGTGTACGTGACCGGCGACATCTGCGACGGCGATATCGCGCGCATGCAGCAGGAACGTCCCAGGACGGGCGAGGACGGCGACTCCACCTCGCGCCTAACCCTGCCCAATGCCGAAATCCAGGGCTGATACCTGCTACCTCCATAAATCTCCGATGTCCCACGATTCCACACCGCCAGCCGAAACCGGCTGGCATGTCGATACTCTGGCCGTGCGCCAGGCCCTGCCACGCAGCCAGTACGGCGAGCATTCCGAAGCGCTTTACCTGAGCAGCAGCTTCGTCCAGCCCGACAGCGAAACCTCGGCGCACAACTTTGCCCACCCGGCCGACGGCTATACCTACACCCGCACCGGCAACCCGACGGTGACGTCCTTCGAGCAGCGTCTGGCTGCGCTGGAGGGGGCCGAAGCTGCCATCGCCACGGCCAGCGGCATGTCGGCCGTGCTGCTGATGGCCATGGGTCTGCTCAAGACCGGCGATCACGTGATCTGCTCGCAATCCATGTTCGGCTCCACCATCAAGCTGATGGGCACTGACATGGCGCGCTTCGGCATCGAGACCACCTTTGTGCCGCAGACCGACGCAGAGGCCTGGCGCGCGGCCGTGCGTCCCAACACGCGCCTGCTGTTTGCCGAAACCCCCACCAACCCGCTGACCGATTTGTGCGACATTGCGGCATTGGCCGGGATCGCCCATGCAGCCGGTGCGCTGCTGGCCGTCGACAACTGTTTCGCCACACCCGTGCTGCAGCGCCCGCTCAGCCTGGGCGCCGATATCGTGATCCACTCCGGCACCAAATTCCTGGATGGCCAGGGCAGGGTGATGGCCGGCGCCATCTGCGCCAGCCGCAAGCTGGTGGACGAATGTTTCAACCCCATCATCCGCGCTGCCGGCATGGTGCTGTCTCCGTTCAATGCCTGGGTGGTGCTCAAGGGCCTCGAAACCCTGTCGCTGCGCGTGAAGGCGCAGTGCGCCCAGGCGCTGGCACTGGCGCAATGGCTGGAGCAGCAGCCGCAGGTGGACCGTGTGTTCTATCCTGGCCTGGCGTCGCACCCGCAGCATGAATTGGCGATGCGCCAGCAAAATGGCCTGGGCGGCGCGGTGCTGTCGTTCACCGTCAAGGCCGAATCGCCCGAGCTGGGCCGCGCGCGCGCCTTCCATGTGATCGACAGCACGCAACTGTGCAGCATCACCGCCAACCTGGGTGATGTGAAAACCACCATCACCCATCCGGCCAGCACTTCGCATGGCCGCCTGAGCGAAGAGCAGCGCCAATCTGCCGGTGTGGTACAAGGGTTAATCCGCGTGGCCGTGGGCCTGGAGCATCTGGACGACCTCAAGGCCGACCTGATGCGCGGCCTGTCCACGCTGGCCTGATCGCCCCTTATTCCTGTTTACCCTCCGTCACCATGAGTCAAGTCCGTACCCGTTTTGCTCCCTCGCCCACCGGTTTCATCCACCTGGGCAACATCCGCTCCGCCCTCTATCCCTGGGCTTTCGCCCGCGCCAAGCAGGGCGATTTCATCCTGCGCATCGAGGACACGGACGTGGCCCGCTCCACGCAGGAGGCCGTCGACGTGATTCTGGAAGGCATGGAGTGGCTGGGCCTGACGCCTGACGAAGGCCCGTTCTACCAGATGCAGCGCATGGACCGCTACAAGGAAGTACTGGCGCAACTGCAGGCTTCCGGCCATGTCTACCCCTGCTACATGAGCATGGAAGAGCTGGACGCTCTGCGCGAGCGCCAGACAGCCAACAAGGAAAAGCCCCGCTACGACGGCACCTGGCGCCCCGAGGAGGGCAAGGTGCTGCCGCCCGTGCCCGAAGGCGTGCAGCCGGTGTTGCGCTTCAAAACGCCGAAACAGGGCGTGGTCGGCTGGGACGACAAGTGCAAGGGCCGCATCGAATTCCAGAACGCCGAGCTCGACGACCTGGTGATCGCGCGCCCGGACGGCACGCCCACCTACAACTTCTGCGTCTGCGTGGACGACATGGACATGCAGATCACCCACGTGATCCGCGGTGACGACCACGTGAATAACACGCCACGCCAGATCCACATCTTCGAGGCCCTGGGCGCCCAGGTGCCGGTGTTTGCCCACCTGCCTACCGTGCTGAACGAGCAGGGCGAGAAGATGAGCAAGCGCAACGGCGCCAAGGCCGTGACGCAGTACCGCGATGAAGGCTACCTGCCCGACGCCATGGTCAACTATCTGGCTCGCCTGGGCTGGAGCCACGGCGATGACGAGATCTTCTCGCGCGCGCAATTCCTGGAATGGTTCGACCTGGACCACCTGGGCCGCAGCGCCGGCCAGTTCGACGAAGCCAAGCTGCGCTGGGTGAACGCCCAGCACCTCAAGGCCATGGACGATGCGCGTCTGGCCGAGCTGGTGCGTCCCTTTCTGATCCAGAAGGGCATTGCTGCGGACCTGCTGGATGATGGCCGCCTTCCCGCCATGTGCGGTCTGCTCAAGGACCGCTGCGATACGCTGGTGGCGCTGGCGGACTGGATCGAGCGTTTCCATGTTTCCGTGGAGGCCTCGGAAGAAGACAAGGCCAAGCACCTGACGGAGGCTGTTCGTCCGGCCATTGCAGCACTGGCGACGCAGCTGGAAAGCTGTGAATGGACGCAGCAAGCAATTTCTGCAGCCATCAAGCAGATTCTGGCTGATTTTGGGCTTAAAATGCCGCACTTGGCCATGCCGGTGCGCGTGTTGGTCATGGGGACTCCCCAGACGCCTTCCCTCGACGCCGTGCTGACATTGCAACAACGCAAAAAAGTTTTGCGGGACTTGCAAAAAGTCTGAAAACTGGCCTATAATTCAAGTCTTCGCAGCAAACGAAGTTCGTTGAAAGCGAAGCAAAATTTGGGGGTATAGCTCAGCTGGGAGAGCGCTTGCATGGCATGCAAGAGGTCAGCGGTTCGATCCCGCTTACCTCCACCAAATTCTAGGTTTTGACCCTATCGTCTAGAGGCCTAGGACACTACCCTTTCACGGTAGGTACCGGGGTTCGAATCCCCGTAGGGTCGCCAAACAATCTGCTGGCAACAGCAGACTTGGCAAGCAGGCTGGCAACGGCATGCGAACCACCAGGAGTGGTAGTTCAGTTGGTTAGAATACCGGCCTGTCACGCCGGGGGTCGCGGGTTCGAGTCCCGTCCACTCCGCCAACATCGAAAGCCTTGCATCCGTGCAAGGCTTTTTAGTCAGTTCCCAGGTTTTGACCCTATCGTCTAGAGGCCTAGGACATCACCCTTTCACGGTGAGTACCGGGGTTCGAATCCCCGTAGGGTCGCCAGACAATGCCTATAAAAGGCATCTGGCAGGCAGCTTGCTTCGGCAGTCTGCCAGCTACCAGGAGTGGTAGTTCAGTTGGTTAGAATACCGGCCTGTCACGCCGGGGGTCGCGGGTTCGAGTCCCGTCCACTCCGCCACATCCTCCAAACCGCCTGTTTCTTGTGAGCAGGCGGTTTTTTCTTGCGTGCTCAGCTGCAAACACCTTTTGCACGATGCCATAAAGAGGCCGTTCTACCTGCAGGGTGCGAACAGCGTTGTCGCAAGGAGCAGGGGCCCGGACGTCCCAGGTGCTGATCAGCGACACGCGTCGTCATCACAGGTGCGGATTCTGCCTGTGCGGTAGAACACCACGGCACGCAGCCGGTCACGCAGACGAAATTCCAGCGTGCCGTTGGCGAGGGAGCCTTCTCGATTGCGTGCAAACCCCTGCCCATTGAAGAGCAGGTAGCCGTCCTTGAGTGTGTTGGCATTTCCGGTCGCCGTGGCCGGGGCAGAAATTGCAACGCCTTGCGAGCCGGTGTTGCGCTCCTGCAGCAGCGTATCCCGGTCGGGATCCCATTGACCGTTGCCATCGGCATCCGCAAACACGCGCCATCCGTTGTTCCAGTTGCTTTCGGGCGCCTGCACCATGGTATTGTGACCTGTCGCCAGCGCATGGCTGCGCGCGGCATGGGCAGCGGCGATGAAGCCGGCGCTGGCTTCCTGCAGGGCCAGCCTCGATTGCCAGTCCTGGTAGGCGGGGACCGCCAGCGTGCTGGCCAGTGCCAGAATGCCGAGGCTGGCCAACAGTTCGGTCAGGGTAAAGCCGCGCTGTGTGGGCTGGGAGAGCTGGTTTTTCATGGTTGATTCCAGCAATTAGAGGAATTTTCCTCATCAGGACAATATCGTTTTCCCATAGCGTCCATGCCATAGGACGGCCGTGTCGAGCCAGTTGCAACTGGCTGGGCGAATGCCACCACACAATCGGAAAGAGGCACAGCATTGCCATCCTCGTCCTTGCAGGCGCGGGCGCCCAGCAGGTAACGGCCTTCTGCGCGGCCGGTGTCGGCGGCAAATGGCAGCTCTCCCGGTTCGCCCGCGGTAAATGTGGCATAGCGCTGGTGTTGTGCGCGGTACTGCTCCTGTTGCAGCAGCTGTTCCTGCAGCGCGGTCTGGATCGTCTGGCGTTCGCCCTGGCGCAGATGGCGGGCATACGAGGGGTAGGCGAGGCTGGCAAGAATGCCGACCAGTGTCAGGACCAGCAGGGTTTCGAGCAGCGTGAAGCCGCGCAAGGAGTCAGTCATTGGCATCGAGTTGTGGGGGAGGGAGTTGGCGGAAGGCGATTTCTCGCAGCTGCATGGACGAAGCCGGCGATTCTGCTGGTGGTGGCGTGGCTGTCAGTTCCGCTTGCAGCAGGACCGGGATGCGTGCAGGCAACGGGCCGAAACCCAATGCCGTCACGCGGTAAAGAGTGGTGGAGACGGTGCTTTGTGCTGCAGCCGGGGCTTGCAGGCGCTCGATGCGGTAGCGGGGCGGTGCAGCCGATTGCATTCCCGGCCCCATGGGATAGCGGGCGCCGGTGAAGTGGCCGAACGGGACGCTGGTTTCCGGGGCTTGCCAGTCGTGTGCACTGGCAGGAGCGGCAAACGCTCCTGTCAGGGTGGCAGCACCCGCGAGCAGGGCTTGTGCAGCATCCGGCGCGCACAGCCCCTGAAAGGGGCCACTGCCACATCCTTCCTCTGGCCAGAGCAAGGCAGAGGATGTTCCGCGGAATAGCGCGCTGCGTTCCGAAGGCGATGTCGAGGTATTCAGCATGTCGTGCATGGCGTCGTCGAGAGCGGCACGGGCAGCCTGGTACGCGATCTGGTGCTGGCGGTCACTGGTGAGAGAGCGGGCCGAGAGCAGCACCCATTGCGTTGTCGCGCTGCCTATCAGTGCGACTGCCAGCAGGAGGATCAGGGTGGGAATCAGGGTGAAGCCGACATCTTGCCGGGAAGTGCGCCTAGCAGCAGATGAACGGATACCGGGTGCCGTCTGGTCGTGCATCAGCGGCTCCCGGTTGCAGGCAGATGCACGGTCCACTGCACCGTGCGACGCAGGCGCTTGTCGGGCACTACAGTGAGGGTTGCTCCGGCGTCGGTGGAGGCAAGCTCTGCATAGGCAGATCCGAAGGGATGCAAGGAAGCTGGCCCGCGGGCGGCCACGCCCTGCGTGCTGCGCAGTACCAGAGCGATGCGCACGGCCCGGACGCGCTGCCAGTTCGCCCGCGTGGCCTCGGCATCGCCGGCCACCTCCAGCTCCCCGGCATGCTGCCACTGCGTGACATGGCTGAATCGCGCGTCCTGGGTCTGCAAGCCGTAGAGAAATTGCAGGCTTTCCACGCCTTCCATCAGGGGTACGGACACCCAGTCGTTGGTGCTGCGGTAAGCGCATGACAGGCCAGGCTCCGCAGAGTGGCTGTCGCGGGCGACATACAGAATCTGGATGAAGGATGTAGATGCCGTTCCCCCGCCACAATGCGCAGCGCCTGCTCCGCCCGCGGACTGTACCAGCACGATATCGCTGCCGTTGACGCAACTGCTGTCACGCACCGATCCGCAACGGGTGGGCCGGTTGCCATTGCGGATGTTGGCCACCGTGGCGAAGTCCGGATGTTCGGGCTTGCGGTAAACAGCATTGTCCCAGCCGAACACGACCCGCTCCTGCGCGGAGGTGGCGCTTCCCCGGCTTGCCTGGCGCAGCGTGCGCGTGATGACATCTCGAGCCAGCCGCTCGCGGTCTTGAAGCTGGGTGGACTGATCCACCAGCTGCATGCCCTGACGTGCGAGCAGCAGGCCGGAACTGGCCAGCGCGATCACGGTAAGGCCGAGTGCGAGGGCGACCAGCAGCTCGATCAGGGTAAAGCCGGGAGCCGGTCGGCGCATCGACTTCATGGCGAAGGTGCCCCGGTGCTTGCCACCAGCACGGTGCGTGGTTGCACGGGCTCTTCGCCTGGGCGTTTGCTCCAGCCCAGCTTGATGACCAGAGTGCGTGCGGGTTGAGCGCTGGAGCTGGTACAGGCCCAGTTGGTTTCCCCTTGTGCATCCACTGGGTTTGCATTGGCACAGACCTGGATCCGTGCGCCTGGCAAGGCCTGCGCGACCTGCTGCTGCCAGTCGGCCAGGTCGTAGGCTGCCGCCTGCTCGGGCGTTTCGCAGGGTGCGGTGATGCAGTCCGGCGAGGGCAGCGAAGGCGCTGCGCCCGCGCGCATGTCCAGCAGATAGGGGCTCCCCGGCAAGCGAGCGATGGCAGGATTGGCGCGGATGCGTTCGGCCAGATCGGCGGCGAGCTGATCGGCACGCGCCTGCTGCTGCGTGTCGCGATGCTGACGCAGCGCAGTGGCGTGCATCTGCTGCGCACCCAGCAGGCCGACGCCGAGCAACACCAATGTGACCAGCACTTCGATCAGGCTGAAGCCTCGATGATGACGGGGATGACGGGGATGACGGCGGTGAACGGGGATGCGCAGATGCATCCCGCTATTTTAATTAAAAAGTTCTAAAATTTACTGCGGAAACAAATCTTGCTCCGGCTCGGGTACCAGCGCATGCTCCAGTTCCAGCAGGGCAATCTTGCGATCCAGTCCGCCGGCGTAGCCTGTCAGCTGCTGCCCCGCACCGACCACCCGGTGGCAGGGCACGAACAGGCTGACCGGGTTGCGCGACACAGCCATGCCGATGGCCCGGGCGCCGCCAGGGCAGCCAAGGGCATTGGCCAGCGCGCCGTAAGTACTCGTGTGGCCTTGCGGGATGCCGACCAGGGCATGCCACACTCGTTGCTGGAATGGGCTGCCTTCCACGAAGGTGAGCGGTGGATTCTGCAATTCTTTGCCGGCGAAGTAGCGGTCCAGCGCCAGGGCGGCCTGTTTGAGTACCGGATGTTCCGGAGCGACGGGGACGCCGTCCAGCTCGTCCACGGAGAAGTATTTCTGCGGCTCGAACCAGGCGCCGGCGAGCCCCTCCGCGGTCGCGCCCACGTGGAGCGGACCCAGGGGAGAAGAGTACACACTGCGCGCTTGCAGCAGGCGACGGTAGGGAACGGCAGGCATGGCAGGTCTCGCAGGGTTTGGTAAAGAAAAATCCGGGGCGCCCGCCCGCAGCGCAGCGGGGAAGTCCAGCATCAGGAAGACTCGGCAGGCGCGCTGCACGCCCGCCATGTCGTACCAAAGCATGCCGTGCACTCGGCTGCGGCCCAGTGTACTCCCCTTACAATGGGTCGATCCAACAACACCAGTCCGCGCGCGGGCTTTTCCTCCCATGCAAGTAGCCGCTTCGATCTTCAAGGCTTATGACATTCGCGGCGTGGTGCCGACTACCGTAACTGCCGATGTGGCGCGCGCTATTGGCCGGGCTTTCGGTACCCGTGCGCGCGCCCAGGGCAGCCAGACGGTGGCCGTGGGCCGTGATGGCCGCCTGAGCGGGCCGGAACTGGCACAGGCGCTGATCGCCGGCCTGATGGATGTGGGCGTGCAGGTGATCGACGTGGGCATGGTGACCACGCCCATGCTGTATTTCGCGGCGCACACCCTGTGCGACAGCGGCATCCAGGTAACGGGCAGCCACAACCCCAAGGACCACAACGGTTTCAAGATGGTGCTGGCTGGCAAGGCCATCTATGGCGAGGAAATCCAGGGCCTGCGCGAGGTCATCGAGCAGGAAAGCTGGGTGCTGGCCGAAGGTGGCAGCGTGCGCCAGGAGGATGTGTTCCCCGCCTACGGCGACAAGATCACGAGCAGCGTGCAGCTGGCGCGCCCGATGAAGATCGTGGTGGACAGCGGCAATGGCGTCGCCGGCGCGACGGCTCCTGCGGTGTTCCGTGCGCTGGGCTGCGAGGTGAGCGAGCTGTACAGCGAAGTCGATGGCGATTTTCCGAACCACCATCCCGATCCCAGCAAGCTGGAAAACCTCGAGGACGTGAAGCGCGCGCTGCGCGACACCGATGTCGAGCTCGGCCTGGCCTTTGATGGCGATGGCGACCGTCTGGGCATCGTCACCAAAGATGGCAATGTGATCTACCCGGACCGCCAGATGATGCTGTTTGCACAGGACGTGCTGCAGCGCGTGCCCGGCGGCACCATTGTGTTCGACGTGAAGTGCTCGCAACGCCTGGCACCCGCCATTGCGGCGGCAGGTGGCGTGCCGCTGATGTACAAGACCGGGCATTCGCTGGTCAAGGCCAAGATGAAAGAAGTCGATTCGCCGCTGGGTGGCGAAATGAGTGGCCACATCTTCTTCAAGGAGCGCTGGTTCGGCTTTGACGACGGCACCTATGCGGGAGCGCGCCTGCTGGAAATCCTGAGCCGCCAAGCGGATCCTTCGGCCGTGCTCAATGCGCTGCCTACCAGCCACTCCACGCCCGAGATCAATGTGGCCTGCGCCGAAGGCGAGCCGCACCGTCTGGCGGCCGAACTGTTGCCGCTGGCGCAGCAGGCATTTGCCGGTCAGGCGCAGGTCAACGGCATTGATGGCGTGCGGGTGGACTGGGAGGACGGCTTCGGCCTGATTCGTGCCTCCAACACCACGCCGGTGCTGGTGCTGCGCTTCGAAGGCCATACGCCCGAGGCGCTGGAGCGTATCCAGCATGCCATGCTGGAACTGCTGCGCCGCGTGAAGCCGGATGCGGTGCTGGGGGCTGCGGCGCACTGAGTGCGGGCCTCTATATTCATCGTTCGGCATGCTGCTTTCTCTTTATCGCGTCGCCATGGCCCTGGGCCGTCCGTTGCTGCTGCGCAAGCTGCGCCGGCGCGGAGAGCAGGAGCCCCTGTATTTGCATGCCGTGCACCAGCGCTTTGCCGAGTACACGGATGAGGAAGTACAGGCTGCGCGGGCACATGCGGGCGAATGGGTCTGGCTGCATGCCGTGTCGCTGGGTGAAACCCGGGCTTCTGCGGTGTTGATCGAGGCCCTGCGCGCCGCCATGCCGGGCATGCGCCTGCTGCTGACCAACGGTACGGCGACCGGCTGGCAGGAAGGGGAGAAGCTGCTGCAGCCTGGTGACATGCATGTGTGGCTGCCGTGGGACAGCCGCGCCGCCACGCGACGCTTTGTCGAAACCTTCCGTCCCCGCCTTGGCCTGCTGATGGAAACGGAAATCTGGCCGGAAATGCTCGCAGCCTGTGATGCGGCGGGCATTCCCGTGGTGCTGGCCAATGCCCGCATGAGCGAGAAGACCTTGCGCCAGTCGCTGCGTTTCGAGTCACTCGCCCGGAAAATCTACGGCCTGTTGCGCGTGGCCTATGCGCAAACCGCCGACGATGCGGAACGCCTGCTGCAGTTGGGGGTGCGCGACATTCGCGTCACTGGCAATCTCAAGTTCGATGCCCGGCCTGATCCGCAGCAACTGGAGCTGGGACACCAGCTGCGTGCCGCGCGGGACGACGCCTTGCGGTCTGCTGGGCAGGCCGCGACGCCGGTCGTGATGCTGGCCAGCAGCCGGGAGGGTGAGGAAAGGCTCTGGATCGAGGCCTTGGCGGGATTGCCGCAGCAGCAGCGGACAGCCGTGCAGTGGCTGCTGGTGCCACGCCACCCGCAACGCTTCGATGAGGTGGCGGCGATGCTGGAGCAAGCCGGCTGGAATGTGAGCAGACGCAGCGCGTGGGGTATTCATGCGGGCGCAGCGAATGAACTGCATGTGGCTTCGGCTCAAGATGGAGGCGCTCCTGCCGTCTGGCTCGGCGACAGCATGGGCGAGATGGTGTTCTATTACGCGCTGGCCGATCTCACGCTGATGGGTGGCAGTTTCGAGCCTTTGGGTGGCCAGAACCTGATCGAGGCCTGTGCCTGCGGCTGCCCTGTGTTGTTGGGGCCGCATACCTTCAACTTTGCCGAGGCCAGCGAGCAGGCCATCGGAGTCGGTGCGGCCTTGCGCTGCGGGGACATGGCGGATGCCGTGCAGACAGCACTTGGGCTGGTGGGGGCAGGAGCTTCAGTGCATGGTGTGGAAGTCCCCGCAGTTGGCGCAGAAGCCTCAGCCATCGGTGCGGATCAAGCAGCAGCCTCTGGCAACAAGCTATCCGCCATGCGCAGCGCAGCGCTGCTTTTCAGCCAGCAGCACCAGGGAGCGGCCCAGCGCATCGTGCAGGATATCCATGCGCTCGGCTGGCTGAGCACGAGGCGATAGCACGCATCGGAAGACGTGCCGGCCGGGATGTGCGTCCTTCAGTAGCGGGGAATTGCCGGATCCACCGTCGCCCACGCATCAATCCCGCCCGTGATGTTCCAGATCGCATCATGCCCCTGCTGGTGCAGGAAATGTGCCACATGGTAGCTGCGCACGCCATGGTGGCAGAGGCAGGCCAGCGGGGTGTCCGGATCGTCGGGCAGGCGGTCGAGCGCAGCACCCAGGCGCGACATTGGCTCGGTCAGCAGCACGAATCCCTGGGCAGCCGCCTGTTGTTCGACATGGGCGGCCTCGCGTTCCCAGTCTTCACGCACATCCAGCACATACGGCGTCAGGCCGTCGGCACGCATCTGCTCGGCCCAGTCAGCAACCTGGGCCGGCGCCAGTTCAGCAACCATGACGGTGCCGGAATCAGAAGCGGAAACGCGGCGTTTCGGGGAAGCCTTCCAGACGCGGAATGATCACGTCCCAAGGCTTGGTGGTGTCGAAGGTGCCGGAGTTGACGCGCGTGACGAGGTTGACGTGCATCATCGGCTCGTGGCCGACCACGGCGATCAGGCGGCCGCCGTTGCTGAGTTTGTCCTGCAGTTCATGCGGGATGGCAGGGACGGAACCGCACAGCACGATGGCATCGAAGGGGCCGTTGGCCAAGGCACCGGCCAGGCCATCGCCATGGCGCACGTCCACGTTGGTGATGCCGGCATTGCGCAGGTTGTCCACCGTCTGCTTGACCAGTTCGGCACGGGTTTCGAAGGCCAGCACCTGCTGGCTGCGACGGGCCAGCAGAGCCGTCATGTAGCCGGTGCCGGTACCGATCTGCAGCACCTTGTCGGTGGGCTTGAGTTGCAGATCCTGCACCAGACGCGCCTGCACGCGCGGGGCCAGCATCACCTGACCGTGGCCGATCGGCACTTCCAGATCCATGAAGGCCAGGTCACGGTGTTCGGGCGGACAGAAATCTTCCCGCTTGACCTCTTCCATCAGTTCCAGAACCTGGTCATCCAGCACGTTCCAGGGGCGGATTTGCTGCTGGATCATGTTGAAACGGGCTTGTTCGATGTTCATGCTTGCTCCGGCATGTGCGCTTGTGCGGCGCAGGTTGTACAGACGAATTTACTTATTTTAACGTGGGATACGGTCGAATCCGTCTTGGCATGCTGCAGCGCACCGCAGCACGGGGGCATCACCAAAAAGGGTGTCTCGAAACTGTCATATGCGTTTCGCAACATTTGCACCCACGCTGCTGCATTGGCAGTCCTTTCCCAAAGCCCCGCATGAACCGATTTGTCCTGACCTGCCTGCTGTGCATGCTGCCTGCTGCGGCGCACGCCGACTCCCTGCTGCAACGCGCAGCCGGGGCCGTATCCAGCCGTTGGGCCGAAACGGGCGGCGAGCGGGGCAAGGTGGATCTGTACCTGCCGCTCTACGCCTGGCACAACCGCAGCGTGTACAGCCCGGAGGAGCGGGCGCTGCTGAGCGAACGACCGCTGGGCCTGGGCGTGGGTGGCAGCGCCCTGACGCCGGACGGTTCCAGCCATTACAGCTTCTATGCCCTGGCCTTCCGCGATTCCGAGGGCGATGTGCAGCCCATCGCAGGCTATCTTCAGACCTGGCGCATGCAGTCTGGCGGGCTGTTCGCCGGCCTGGGCTACACCGCCTTCGTCACCGCACGCAGGCACTTCCATCGCTACCTGCCGTTTCCCGGCGTGCTTCCGGTGGTGGAGCTGGGCTATGGCGATTTCTCGCTGTATGCGACCTATATCCCTGGCGGCAGGACCGATGGGCGGCGCTATGGCAATATCGCGTTTGTAATGGGCCGATACGCATTCTGAGGAGATGAACGCCATGGCAGAGCAAACGCAACAAGTTCCGGAAACCTCGGTGATCTGGCTGGCTGGCGGCTGCTTCTGGTGCATGGAAGCGGTATTCCAGCAGGTGCGTGGCGTGTTGTCCGTGGAGAACGGCTACGCCAATGGCGACGGTCGAACGGTGGACTACGAGGCGGTATGCAGCGGCACCACTGGCTACGCCGAAGTGGTGCGGCTGGAGTTCGACCCGCGCGAGATTGCGCTGGAACAGATCCTGGCGATCTTCTTCACCGTGCATGATCCCACCAGCCTGAACCGGCAGGGTGCGGACGTCGGTACGCAATACCGCAGCGGTATCTACTGCGCCAGCGAAGCACAGTTGAACGAGGTCCGGGCCTGGGTGGAGCTGGCGCGCAGGCATTACGACCGTCCGGTCGTGACCGAACTCGCGCTGGTTCAGGATTACCAGCGCGCGGAAGACTATCACCAGGACTATTTCAACCAGCATCCCCACCAGGGCTATTGCGCCATGGTGGTGGCGCCCAAGGTGGAAAAATTCCGGCAGGTGTTTGCCGGCTGGCAGCGCTAGTCGGGCCGGCGCGTGCGCCCGTCTGCATGCGCTGCAGCACAGCCAGCGAAAAGCGGAAGGCCGGAACTCGCTGTTCGATCGGGGGAACTCAGGGCGCCAGGCGCTCGCGCAGCCAGCTGCCATCCGCCTGCTGTCGGTAGCGCAGGCGGTCGTGCAGGCGGCTTTTGCGGCCCTGCCAGAATTCCCACTGGTCCGGCACCAGACGGAAGCCACCCCAGTGCGGCGGGCGTGGCGGCTGCAGCAGAAACTGGGCGCCATAGCGCGCGGCCGCCGTCACCAGTTCGGTGCGGCCCTCGATGACTTCGCTCTGCGGGCTGGCCCAGGCGCCGATGCGGTGGTCCAGCGGGCGCGACTGGAAGTAGGCATCGCTTTCCTCGTCGGCCACCTTGTGCACGCGGCCCTCGATACGCACCACGCGTTCGAGTTCGACCCAGTGGAACTGCAGTGCGGCAAACGGGTTGCCGGCCAGCTGGCGGCCCTTGCGGCTCTGGTAGTTGGTGAACCAGGTGATACCGCGCTCGTCGTAGCCCTTGATCAGTACCACGCGGGTGCTGGGGCGCAGGTCGTTGCCGACGGTGGCCAGGGTCATGGCATTGGGTTCGGGCACCTGGGCCTTGAAGGCTTCATCGAGCCATTGCGCAAACTGCTGCATCGGATCTGCATGCGAGGCGTTTTCGTTGAGTTCGGCGCGTTCGTAGCTTTTGCGCAGATGGGCGATATCGGGGTGGCCGGTGTTCATGGGGTGTTGTAAGGAGGCGTAAGACACTGATACTTTACAATAGCCGGCGATAGCACAGGTGCCGGACTGGTTTCGTTGCCTGTGGGCAGGATTTTTTCTTTCCATACCATCCCCTACTGGAGCAAACATGGCTTTCAACATCAATGATGACGACCGCGAACAGAAGACGGTCGTCGGTTTCCTGATCGGCGCCGTTGTGCTGCTGGCGATTGCGCTGGCTGTCGGTTTCGGCATGTCGCGTGCCGGCGTGTTTGGCAAGAAGGATGGCGCTGCCTCCCTGGGTGCCAGCGCCGTGGCAGCCGCTGACGCCGCTTCCGCAGCCGTGGCCGCTTCCGATGCAGCATCCGATGCCGCCTCCGGCTCTGCCGCTGCTTCCGGCAGCGCTGCGTCCGCTGCTGATCAGGGCGCTGCCGCCCAGGCCGGTGCCGACGAAGCCAGCGTGAAGGTGGTGGACGGCGTGGTGCGCTTCTACTTTGCCAGCGGCAAGGCCGAACTGGCCGGCGGTGCCAAGGAAGCCCTGGCGGATGCCGTGGCTGCTGCCAAGGCCGGCAAGAAGCTGGTGCTGAGCGGCTACCACGACAGCACGGGCGATCCGGCCAAGAATGCCGAGCTGGCCAAGCAGCGTGCCTTTGCCGTGCGTGATGCCCTGGTCGCCGAAGGCGTTGCCGAAAGCAGCATCGACCTGAAGAAGCCCGAAATCATGCCCGACAGCAAGGGCAACGATCCCGAAGCCCGTCGCGTGGACGTGAAGATCGACTGATCGGTTTTCATCTGGATCCCTGGCTTGCGCAGTGCTGGTCAGGGATGCTGAAATGAACGAAGCGCCCCAAGGTTGCAGAACCTTGGGGCGCTTTTTGCTGGATCAGCAGGTAGGCGCCGTGGGACTGGGTGGATCAGAACTTGTCCATGCCCGCGGTTCCGGCACGCTGGATCAGTTCCACCTTGTAGCCGTCCGGATCCTGCACGAAGGCTATTTCGCTGGTGCCACCCTTGACCGGCCCGGCTTCACGCGTGATGGTGCCGCCGGCTGCGCGGATTTTCTCGACGGCGGCGTATACGTCCGGCACGCCAATGGCCAGATGGCCATAGGCGGTGCCCATGTCGTAGCTTTCGGTGCCGTAGTTGTAGGTCAGTTCCAGCTCGGCCTGGGCCGGGTTGGCTTCGAAGCCGAGAAAGGCCAGCGTGTACTGGTATTCGGGGTTGTCCGCAGTGCGCAGCAACTGCATGCCCAGTACCTGGGTGTAGAAATCGATGGAGCGCTGCAGATTGCCGACACGCAGCATGGTGTGGAGGATTCGCATGGGATGAAGGTCAGGTCAGGGATTGGGAAAGTGCGCCGGAGCGCGCACGGTCAAGTGTGCCATATCCCTGACTGACATCCACGGCATGCCTCAGCGTGGCGGATCCGGTACAAAGCCGCTGTCTGCCGGGAAGGGCTGCGGGGTTGCGGGGCGTGGCGGTTCCCACGGGCGGATGATGCCGCGGGTGCGCAGGTTGGCCAGGCTGTCGTAGCGGATGCGGATGACTTCAGCCGGCGTGGTGCTGGCGCGCACGAAGCGCGTGGTGCTCACCTCTGACGATTCACGCTCGCCGTGCCCGGTGCCCAGGCCGGGAGAGGCCTGGGTGCGCGCCTCGTCCCGCAGCGGCGGCATGGTACCCGGGCGGGAGGCCTCTGCGGCAGCGCTGTCCTGACCGCGCAGCGAGCCGGCCGGGGCTTCGCCACGCTCGGGCGTGGCGCGTGGCCAAGGGCGGATCGGTGGATAGACCGGCCGGCGTTCGGGAAACACGGCCACGCCAATCACGCCGATGTCATCGGGCCGCCCGGTGCGGCTGGCGTAGGAGTGGCGCGGCTGAGTGAAGTGGAAAGCGGCGATTTCGTTCAGGTTCTTGCGCCAGCCGGCAATCTCGCTGTACTGGTGCGGGTCGAACACGTAGCCGTCCTGCAGCGTGCTGGCAGTCTGGCCGGTGACGATGTTGACGCCATCCACCGACATGACGGCCAGCGCGCGCCGTCCCTGCAGGTTGCGCACGCCGATGGCGTAGCGTGCCCCTGGCTGGCCGGCGACCCAGTATTCGCCTTGGTGCGTGTAGACGGGCAACGCCTGGCCGGTGTTGCGGTCGATCACCTGCACATCCATGGTGTTGCCGACGGCGCTGGCCTGCTGGGTTGCGGCCAGGCCGCCGAGGAGCAAGGCGGCGAGCAGGGGCTGGCGCAGGCGGAACAGGGGACGGGAATGGGTGACTGGCATGGCAGGCTCCTTGAATTGGGCTGACAATTTTCTGACCATTCTCGCCCATTGGTGCGCACCGTGGGTCACCGAAGGTGCAAAGGTGTAAACGGATGTTGACGCAGTTGATATGCGGCAAGGGCTATCGGGGTTGCCCCTCTTGCGAACCCCCGTGGGCAGGGGATAATCTGCAGGTTCGATAGAAAGTTACCATCCGATGACTGCACCCATCATTGACATGGGCCATATGCAACAGGCGGCTCAAGAGGCTACCCAGATGTTGCGCGTGCTGGCCAATGAAAACCGCCTGCTGCTGCTGTGCCAGCTCAGCCAGGGCGAGAAATCCGTAGGCGAACTGGAAACCCTGCTCGGGATCCGGCAGCCGACCCTGTCCCAGCAACTGGGCGTGTTGCGCAACGAAGGTCTGGTGCAGACGCGCCGGGAGGGCAAGCAGATCATCTACCGCGTGGTGGATGAGCGCGCACAGCGTCTGCTCGAGACGCTGTACGGCATGTACTGCAGCTGCTGAGCCACGATTTTCCTTGCCTGCTGCAGCAGGCAGACAGCAAAAACGGCCGGAAATTCCAGCCGTGATGCATTGATTGCGCCTGCGCCAGCTCGGCGCAGGCTGTCAGGCTGGCTTACCAGCCGCCGTAGTTGCCACCGCCTCCGCGGTTGCCGCCGCGCTTGTTGCCGGAAGTACGGTTGCTGCGGCGGATGCTGTCCACGCTGGTGCGCAGCGGATCGGGCTGGCCGCCGTTGCCCTGGCTGCGCGGCACGCCAAAGTCGTGCAGGCGGAAGGGCGCGCTCTCGTGGCTGCGCGGCTGGGCTTCGCCACCGCCATGGCGCGGGCCCTGACGACGCTGGCCGTTGTTGTTGCGGTTGCCACCCTGGCCTTGTCCCTGGTTCTGGCGCGGCGCGCGCGGTGCACGCTCCTGCATGGAGGGCGCATTGCCTTCGCCCTGGCCCTCGCTGCGCTGGCCACCACCACCGCTGCGGAAGCGGTTGCGACGGCGACGCGTGCGCTCCTGGCCTTCGGGACGCTGGCCGTCCTGTGCGGGGCGATTGTCCTGGTCCGTCAGATCGGCCGGATCGGTTTCGGCATCATGCCCCGCAGCGCGGGAAGCGGCCTGGGCCACCGGCTTGCGGTGGCCGCCTTGCGGCTTGCCGGCCTTGTTCTCGCGGATGCGCTGCATCATCTCCTGGCGCGCGGCCTTGGCGGCGGCAGCCATTACCTCGCGGCCCGGCGGCTTGCCGGCACCGCCCCACAGGGTCTGGCGACCCATGGCGATCGGCTCGGCCTTTTCGCCTTCATCCGGGCCGAAGCCCTCGATGAACTGCACCGGAATCTGCTGGCGCGTGAATTTCTCGATGGCGTGCATGAAGCCTTCCTCGTCCATGCAGACCAGGTTGACGGCTTCGCCGCTGGCGCCGGCGCGACCGGTACGGCCGATGCGGTGCACATAGTCTTCGGAGATATTCGGGATCTCGTAGTTCACCACGTGCGGCAGGTCGTCGATGTCGATGCCGCGGGCGGCGATGTCGGTGGCCACCAGCGCACGGATGTCGCCGCTCTTGAAGCCGGCCAGGGCCTGCGTGCGTGCCGTCTGGCTCTTGTTGCCGTGCAGCGCCATGGCGGTGATGCCGTTCTTGTTCAGGTATTCGGCCACGTGGTTGGCGCCGAACTTGGTGCGGGTGAACACCAGCACCTGACTCCAGTTGCGCTCCTGGATGATGTGCGCCAGCAGCGCCTTCTTCTTGGCGCGGCCCACCGGGTGGATCACCTGCGTGATGCGCTGCACCGTGGTGTTGCGCGGCGTCACCTGCACCTGTTTTGGATCATGCAGCAGGCGGCTGGCCAGATCGCGGATCTCGTCGCTGAAGGTGGCGGAGAACAGCAGGCTCTGTTTTTGCGCCGGCAGCAGGGCCAGCACCTTCTTCACGTCATGGATGAAGCCCATGTCGAGCATGCGGTCGGCTTCGTCCAGCACCAGGATTTCGACCTGGCTCAGGTCGAGCGCGCCCTGGCCATGCAGGTCGAGCAGACGGCCGGGGGTGGCGACCAGCACGTCCACGCCTTTTTGCAGGCGCTGGATTTGCGGGTTCATGCCGACGCCGCCGAAGATCACGGCAGACGTCATCTTGAGGTTCTTGCCGTACTGCTGCACGGATTCTTCCACCTGGGCAGCGAGTTCACGCGTGGGGCAGAGCACCAGCGAACGCACCTGGCCGCGCGCGGCGGGGGTGCCTTCGCTCAGGCGCTGCAGCATGGGCAGGGTAAAGGCCGCGGTCTTGCCGGTGCCGGTCTGGGCACCGCCGAGCAGATCGTTGCCGGCGAGGACGAGGGGAATGGCCTCGACCTGGATGGGGGTCGGCGTCTCGTAGCCGAGATCGCGCACAGCAGAAACAATGGCTGGCGCCAGTTGCAGGTCTTCAAAATTCATGCGAGAGGAGCACCTTGCAAGGTGCAATGGCGTTGGCTGTTTGCGGCTGCTGCTAGGCAGGCGGCGCAGAACCAGTGAGAAGCCAACGGAGTTTCCAGAGAAGCCGGGCCGGTGTGAAAACCGTGGGCGCGGCATGCAGCAAAATGCTGGTGTTGCCATGCACTGGTGGTGGCAACAGCAAGTATTGTCGCATGCTGGGATAATGGAGGGCAAAGAAATTTGCCAGCAAGCGTAAATTTTTGACAATTGCAGCCCGAAACAGCCCGCCCGCACAGGGTGTGGCGGCTGCCACCTCATCCGTATTACAAGGAAAATCCATGGCCCAGTACGTCTATTCCATGAATCGCGTCAGCAAGATCGTGCCGCCCAAGCGCCAGATCCTGAAGGACATTTCGCTCAGCTTCTTTCCCGGCGCCAAGATCGGTGTGCTGGGCCTGAACGGCTCGGGCAAGTCCACGCTGCTCAAGATCATGGCCGGCATCGACAAGGAAATCGAAGGCGAAGCCACCCCGATGCCGGGGCTGGACATCGGCTACCTGCCGCAGGAGCCGCAACTCAACCCCGAGCACACCGTGCGCGAGGCGGTGGAAGAGGCGATGAAGGAAGTCAACGACGCCCGCGCCCGCCTGGAAGAAATCTACGCCGCCTATGCCGAGCCGGACGCCGACTTCGACGCGCTGAGTGAAGAACAGGGCAAGCTGGAGGCCATCATTGCCGCGGCCGGCACCGACAGCGAACACCAGCTCGAGATCGCTGCCGACGCACTGCGCCTGCCGCCCTGGGAGGCCGTGATCGGCAAACTCTCCGGTGGTGAAAAACGCCGTGTGGCGCTGTGCAAGCTGCTGCTCTCCAAGCCCGACATGCTGCTGCTGGACGAGCCCACCAACCACCTGGACGCCGAATCGGTGGAGTGGCTGGAAATCTTTCTGCAGCGCTTTCCGGGCACCGTGGTGGCCATCACGCACGACCGCTACTTCCTCGACAACGCCGCCGAGTGGATTCTGGAACTGGACCGCGGCCACGGCATTCCCTACAAGGGCAACTACAGCACCTGGCTGGAGCAGAAGGAAGCGCGTCTGGAACAGGAGCAGCGCACCGAAGACGCCCGCACCAAGGCCATGAAGAAGGAACTGGAATGGGCGCGCCAGAACCCGAAGGGCCGTCAGGCCAAGAGCAAGGCGCGTCTGGCCCGCTTCGAGGAACTGAGTGACTACGAATACCAGAAGCGCAACGAGACGCAGGAAATCTTCATTCCGGTGGCCGAGCGTCTGGGCACCGAGGTGATCGAGTTCACCAATGTGAGCAAGTCCTTTGGCGACCGCCTGCTGATCGACAATCTGAGCTTCAAGGTACCGGCGGGTGCCATCGTCGGCATCATCGGCCCGAACGGCGCGGGCAAGTCCACGCTGTTCAAGCTGGTGGCCGGCCTGGAGCAGCCGGACAGCGGCGAGGTGAAGATCGGCAAGACCGTGCAGATGGCCTTTGTCGACCAGCACCGCGATGACCTGGCCAACGACAAGACCGTGTGGGAAGACATCTCCGGCGGCCTGGACATCATCACCGTGGGCAAGTTCCAGATGCCAAGCCGTGCCTACTGCGGCCGCTTCAACTTCAACGGCGGCGACCAGCAGAAGAAGGTCGGCATGCTGTCCGGTGGTGAGCGTGGCCGCCTGCACCTGGCCAAGACGCTGATGCAGGGCGGCAACGTGCTGCTGCTGGACGAACCCTCCAACGACCTGGACGTGGAAACCCTGCGTGCGCTGGAAGACGCGCTGCTGGAGTTTGCCGGCAGCGTGATGGTAATCAGCCACGACCGCTGGTTCCTGGACCGCATCTGCACGCACATTCTGGCGGCAGAAGGCGATTCGCAGTGGGTATTCTTCGACGGCAACTACCAGGAGTACGAAGCCGACAAGATCAAGCGTCTCGGTGAAGAGGGTGCCAAGCCCAAGCGTGTGCGTTACAAGGCGCTGAAGTAATCCCGAAACCGGTTGCCGGATTCGAACAGGAGCGGAGCAGGCTTGCGGGTCTGTTCCGCTTTTTTTGTATCCCGGTGTTGCACCGTGGTGTTACCAGTCATGACAAGCCCTGACACCTGGTGGTGGTAGGCTGGCAGCACCATGCGCCTGATTCCCTATTTCCTGGCCGATGCCATTCCCTTCACCGCCACACGCGAACAGGTGCTGGCGCACTATGGCCGTCCGCGTGCCGCACAGGGCAACAACGTGGGGCTGAACGAGCTGGACTATGGGGACCTGATCGTGCGATTCCAGGACAACGGCCGGCTGGAGGAAATCACCCGGCGTTCGCCGCTGCTCTATCTGGGTGATGAACTGATCCCGTTTGCCCGGCTGGCCGATCATGTGCGCCGGCACGATGCGGCGGCATTCGAGCGGGGCGGATTCGTGGTGAGCCCGCGTTTCGGGCTGGCTTTCGATCCGGACTGTCCGCCGTGGATTACCGCGCTGGCGGCGCACTGCATTCCGACCTGGCGTGCCATGGGACAGACCTGAGAACGTCATCAAAATGACGTACAGAAATGGAACAATGCAATCTTCCTGCATGACTCCGTTTCAGTGTTCGCAATAGCTCGAAAAAACGCACGCCCGTTCGTAACGTGTTGAAATAGCTGATGTTTTTCCTGCGTTATCGCCAGAAGGTTTGTGCGTTTCTGGCAAGCGCGGGTACTATGTCACCAAGGAGACAAAGTGCGGATGCCGTGTCTGCACTCACAAGCATGCGAGCCATGGATACAACAGCCATTCGGCCGCATCGGATCGAGCCGCTGGTGGCGGCTGCCGATGCTCTAGAGGCCATTCCCTCCACCTTGCGCATTCCACTGGCCGGGCGCGCCCTGGGCGACCGGATGTTCCCGCAAATGGCCGTGCACGATCGTTACGCCGCCGCCACGCTGGCTGCCATTGGCGATGACGGCAGCCGCTGGGTCGGCGATTGCTACAGCATGTGGGGCGTGCTGGCCCGCACGCGCTATATCCGCGAGCAGGCGCAGCGCTTCATGCGCGACTATCCGAAAGCGCACTTCGTCAACATCGGTTGCGGGCTGAGCCAGTATTTCCAGTGGCTGGACAACGGCAGCACGCGCATGACGGATGCCGACCTGCCCGAAGTGGTGGCCTTGCGTGACCGCTTGCTGCCTCCGCTCAACGCACGCCAGCAGACCGTCACGGTGGACCTGACGGCCGAGGACTGGTGGCGCCAGTTGCGCCTGCCGCGTCGCCAGGGCCAGCCGCTGTTCCTGCTGCTGGAAGGCGTGAGCATGTACCTGTCCGCCGGACAGATGCGCGGCGTGCTGGACACCATCGGTGCCTATGCGCCCGCCGGCTCGCTGCTGGTGCTGGATGCCTTCAGCGTGCTGGCGACCGGCAGCGCCTTCTGGCATCCCTCGCTGCGCAACACGGGCGCCAGCATCAAGTGGGGCCTCAAGCGCGCGGACGAACTGGAGCAGGCGCACGAGCGCTTCTGCCTGATCGACAGCATGGACATCATGGCTGGCTACGACTGGGCCAATGCCATGTGCAGCGCCGGATTCACCTTCATGGCGGGCATGCCGTTCTATGCGATGTATGTGCTGAGCGTGGAATAAGCGGTTCCGGCATGCGGACAAAAAAAGGGTGGCACTGTGAACTGCCACCCTTTGCTGCGTCTGGAGGGCTTACACCTCGACGATCATCTCGATCTCGACGCAGGCTCCCAGCGGCAGCTGCGCCACGCCGAAGGCGCTGCGCGCGTGGGCGCCGATGGTGTTGCCGAACACCTGTCCGATCAGTTCGCTGCAGCCATTGGTGACCAGGTGCTGCTCGGTGTATTCGGGCGTGGAATTGACCAGGCTCATCACCTTGACGACGCGCTTGATGCGGTTGAGGTCGCCGGTGGCGGCCTGCAGGGTGCCGAGCAGGTCTACCGCGACGGCACGCGCGGCCTGGGCGCCGGTGGCGGTGTCCATGTCCTTGCCGAGCTGGCCGGTCCAGACCTGGCCGTCCCGCTTGGCGATATGGCCGCTCAGGAAGATCAGGTTACCGGTCTGCACGAAGGGCACGTAGGCGGCGGCCGGCACGGCGACCGGGGGCAGGGTGATGTCGAGGGCGGTGAGCTGGGCGTAGACGTCGGACATGGTGGTTTCCTTCTCTGGGGTTGGCGGGATGACTGCGATTGTAGGCGCGCGTGGCGAGGCTTCAGACGGGCTCTACCGTCACGCCGACGTCCAGCGTGTGGCCATGACCGCCGCCGTGCAGCACGCCGCGCAGGGGCGTGACATCGCCGAAGTCGCGGCCGATCGCGACGGTGACGTAGTCTTCTCCGGGCGTGCCCCAGCCGAAGCGGTTGTTGGTGGGGTCGAAATCGCACCACAGGCCGTGCTGCTGGATGCCGCCCGCATCCAGCGCCTGTTCGCCATGGGCATCCGGCAGGAAGACCGAGACCCAGGCATGCGAGGCGTCGGCGCCGATCAGACGGGGCTGGCCGGGCGGCGGTTGCGTGAGCAGATAGCCGCTGACGTAGCGGGCCGGCAGGCCCAGTCCGCGCAGGCAGGCGAGCATGATGTGCGCAAAATCCTGGCAGACGCCGCAGCGCTGCTCCAGCGCGGTGAGGGCCGGGGTGTGCAGGTCGGTGCTGTGCGGGTCGTAGCGGAAATCGGCATGGATGCGTGCGGTCAGTTCAATGCACGCCTCGAACAGGCAACGGTCGGGGCTGAGCGAGGGGGCAGCATAGTCGACAAAGGCCGGCTCGCGGGCGACGTAGGGCGAGGGGTAGAGAAACTCTGCAGCCTGGCTGAATTGCTGGCCGGCGCGGTAGGCGAACTGCTCGCGCACCTGCGCGCAGGTGGCGTGGCTGAAGCGGATGGGGGGCGCTGCCGTCTGTACCAGGCTGCGCGCGGTGACTGTGAGCGCCTCGTGCGGCTGCTCGATGGAGAAGTGGCAGCGCTGGTTGCCGAACACGTCGGTGCTGGTGTCCATGCTGGCGGGGGCGGGATCGGCCTGCAGCTGGAAATCCAGCAATTGCTGCCAGGGCGTGCTGACCGGTTGCAGCCAGGCCATGTGCTGGGCGTGCTGCACGGCGGGGGTGTAGCCGTAGCGGGTCTGGTGGGTGATGCGGAGCAGCATGGGTGTGGATTGTCAGGCGCCCACGCTGTGGGTGGCGGGGTCGGCCGGGTGGAAATAGGTGCGTGTGATGTCGTCCGTGAGCATCATGGCCAGCTGGATGCACTGGCGCAGGAGGTGCGACGAATCGGACGGGGCGCTGGCAGCTTGCTGCAGGCTGGCCTGCAGGGAGTCGATCTGCTGCGCGAGCGGGACACTGTCGGGCATCGCCGGTGAAAAAGGCAATGGCGGCAAGGCCTGCAGCGTGATGCTGATCTGCTCCAGCACCCAGCGCAGCGAGCGGGGATGGCGCGTACTGCCGGTCAGGGTGTGCCAGGCTTCTGCCGCCGGTGGGCCGAACGACTGCATGCGGGGCTGCTGCAGGTGCTGGTCGAACAGCGCCGTCAGGGTGGCGGCCGTCTGGCCGTCCAGCGGGGTGCCGGAGGTGCTGGCTGGCAGCAGTGCGCCGGCCACGAAGCTCAGGCGCTCGATCCAGCGGCCCAGCATCAGCAGTTGCCAGCCGGCATCGCGCTGTAGGCGGTCGAGCTGTACGCCGGTGACGGCCGCCATGGCGTGGCTGAGCTGGTGCAGCTGGCTGGCCAGATCCATGGGGGAGTGGCCTGGCTGTTCGCCGTTGTCGGTGCGCAAGGCTCGCATGTGCGTTTCGGCTTCCTGCACCAGATGCCAGTGCTGGTGGGGCAGTTGCCCGCGCAGCTCGGCGGCGGTGCGTGCCATTGACGCGATATTGCCTTGTGCGGCGCAGCCCCGGTCCTGCCACTGGCGCATCAGTTCGCGGGCCAGCTGTTCGTCCGGCAGATCCGCAGGAGTTTCGCTGCTGACGAGCTGCTGGTCCAGCAGCAGCTGCCGCAGCCAATGGCGCAGGGCAGGTCCGGGACGGTCGAGTTGCTGCAGACTGTCGAGCGTGAGCAGTTGCAGGCGTACGGCGTTTTCTGCGCGTTCGGTGTAGCGGCCAAGCCAGAACAGGTTTTCGGCCGTGCGGCTCACGATGCGCTCCGGTTCGCTTGCGTGATCCCGGGGTGGCTGCGCGATGGCGGGGTTGATGCTTCCAGTGACCCAGACGTCGGCGCTGCTGCCGCCATTTTGCATCGACATGATGGAATCATCGCCAGCCGCCAGCCGGGCCATGCCGCCCGGCAGCACACGCCAGCCCTCGCCGTCGCTCAGGGCGAACAGGCGCAGCACCAGGGAGCGCATCGCCGGATATCCCTCTTGCCGATTCTCGCTGTGGACCCAGGCTGGCATCTGCGACAGGGGGGCGTAATGTTGCAGGGTGAAATCGTCGCCCTGGTTACGCATGTCGTTCCGGAGTTGCTCAAGTTCCTCGGCGTCGAGTTCGCGGCCCAGGCGCGTGGGGAAACTGTCATGCAGCTCACTGCCCGAATAGGTTGGCTTGATGGCGTAATCGTGCAGCTGCTGTTCGGCGCCGGTGCGCACGGCTGCCTCGCCACACCACCAGGTAGGCAGGGCGGGGATGGCAAGCGGTTCGCCCAGCACATGGCGCGCCAGTGGTGCCAGGAAGCCCTGCAGGGCGGGGGATTCCAGAAAGCTGCTGCCCGGGCTGTTGGCCACGATGACCTGGCTGGCACGCATGGCCTGCAGCAGGCCGGGGATGCCCTCGCGTGATTCGGGACGGAGTTCCAGCGGGTCCATCCAGCTGTCGTCCACGCGACGCAGCATGCCATGCACGCGCACCAGTCCGTGCAGGGTCTTGAGGTAGAGCTTGTTGCCGCGCACGGTCAGGTCGTGACCCTGCACCAGTGTCAATCCCAGATAACGGGCCAGATAGGCCTGCTCGAACCAGGTCTTGCTGTGGGCGCCGGGAGTAAGCAGGACCAGGGTAGGCGCTGCACCGTCTTCCACCAGGGGCTGGCACTGCTGCCGCAAGGTGTCGAGGAAGCTGCGATAGGCTTCTGTGATTGTCGCTACCTTGAGCTGATTGAACCCTTCCGGGAACAATTGGCGCATTACATGGCGATTTTCAATCAGATAACCCAAGCCGGAGGGGGCCTGCGTCCGCTGCGCCATCAGCCACCACAAGCCGGCGTGGTCGCGGATCAGGTCGAAGGCGGCGATGTGCAGATAGCGCTGCTGGACGATGCCGTGCATGGGGCGCAGATAGCCGGGGTGGCCCTGGATCAGCGCCGGGGGCAGCCAGCCTTGCTGCATCAGGGTCTGCGGGCCGTAGACATCGGCCATCACCTGCTCCAGCAGCTGCATGCGCTGCCGGATGCCGGCGGCCAGGTGCTGCCATTCTTCGTGACGCAGCAGCAGGGGGAACAGGTTCAGTTCCCAGGGTCGCAGGGTGGCGGGCATTTTGCCCTGGGCGGTATAGCTGATGCCGTTGTCGCGGATCAGACGCTGCAGACGGGCCTGGTGCAGGTCCAGCGCTGCGGGGCTCGCATCGGGCAAGGCACTGAAAAAGCGCTGCCAGTCCGGCGTGAGCGGCAAGGGGGTATCGGAGGATGCCGAGCCCCGGAGTTCGTCGAAGTGGCTTGGTGCGGCGGCGCTCTGATCGAAGCCGGCGGGCGTAGCGGGCACGGGGCTGCTGCCGCAGTCTCCGGCAGTAGGCGGGGCGGGCGGGTTGAACGGCGCGGATGTCCCAATCATGCGGGCAAGTCTACGGGCGAATGGGACTCTACATGTCTCTCAAGGCGTTACCATGCGCACATGGTACAAAAATTAATACATAAGAATTATATTTTTCATGATGAAGAAGCACGGCGGCGATCAATCACGCTGGCGGGGCTGGCCTGGGTGATTGGCATTGCGGTGCAACTGCAGCAGCCGTCGCTGTGGACGCAAAGCTGGTACGGGCTGCTGGTCGTTGGCGGGTTGATGCTGGCAGTGGGACAGATGAAGGGCCTGTTGCGTTCGCCGTGGTGGCTGTATGGCGCGATTGGCCTGCTGGCGTTTGCATCGACAGGCTGGCGCGCGGCAGCGTCGGTGGACAACCGTCTGTCCGGGGCTCTGGAAGGGCAGGAGCTGCTGGTGCGTGGCACAGTCGCGGGCCTGCCGCAGTGGCAGGCGGATGGGGCCCGGTTTCAGCTGGAGGTGGAGCGGGCCACGTGGCGCGGGCAGGTTGTGCAGGTGCCGACTTTGGTCGCGTTAAGCTGGCGCAACGGCAACGGCAACGGCAACGGCAACGGCAACGGCAACGGTAACGGCAACGGTGGCGCTGGTGCCATTGCAAGCAACGGTGCCGCCCGCAACCGGGATACGACCCTGGCCGCCGGCAGGGCATGTGCCAGTTGCGTCAGCCCCGGCGAACGCTGGGAATTTCCCGTGCGTCTGCGCCAGCCGCACGGCAACCGCAACCCTTTCGGCTTTGATCTGGAGCTCTGGATGTGGCAGCAGGGTGTCGGTGCCAACGGGCAGGTGCTGGTCAGACCGGAAGATGCTGCGGTAACGCGACTGGCAGCGGCACCGTGGTACCGCATCGACCTCGCCATGGACGGCGTGCGCCTGCAGGTGCGTGAGCGGCTGCTGGCCTACGTGGCACCCGCGCAGAAGGACAGAGCCGATGCCGGAGAGCGCCAGCGTGTCGCCGGTGTGCTGGCAGCGCTGGTGATGGGCGATCAGGCAGCCATCGAGCGCCAGGACTGGGATATTTTCCGGCGCACCGGCGTGGCGCACCTGATGAGCATTTCCGGGCTGCATGTGACAATGTTTGCCTGGCTGGCCGGAGGCCTGGTCGGCTGGGCCTGGCGACGCAGCGCACGCCGGGGCTGGCCCTTGTGCCTCTGGCTGCCGGCGCCGCTGGCCGGTTTGTGGGGTGGCGTGCTGTTTGCACTGCTGTATGCCTGGTTCAGCGGCTGGGGCGTGCCGGCCCAGCGCACGGTCTGCATGCTGCTGGTGGTGGCCGTGCTGCGCGGAGGAGGGCGGCAGTGGCCATGGCATGCGATCTGGGCCATGGCAGCGCTGGCCGTGACCCTGCTTGATCCCTGGGCATTGCTGCAGCCGGGCTTCTGGCTGAGTTTCGTCGCGGTTGCCATGCTGTTCATCACCGGCGAGGCGCAGCAGGCACCGGCAGCCGGCTGGCGCGGGCGTGTCTGGCAGACGGTGCGGGCCTTTCTGCACCAGCAATGGGTGGTGGTGCTGGCCCTAACGCCGCTGGCGATGCTGATGTTCGGCCAGTTCTCCATCGCCGGCATTGCCGCCAACATGCTGGCGGTGCCGCTGGTGACCCTGCTGGTCACGCCGCTGGCGTTGCTTGGTGTGCTGCTGCCCCCTCTGTGGCTGCTGGCGGCGGACCTGCTGCAATTGATGAACGCCATTCTCGAATGGATGGCCGGCTGGCCGTGGGCAATGCACGGGGCAGCGCTGGCGCCGCTATGGGCAGGCATGGCCGGACTGGGCGGCGGCATACTGCTGGCCGCGCGGTTGCCGTTTTCCTGGCGCTGGCAGGGCCTGCTCTGGCTGGCGCCGGTGCTGCTGTGGCAATCGGTACGGCCGGCCAGCGGAGAGTTCGAGCTGCTGATGCTGGATATCGGCCAAGGCAGCTCCGTGCTGGTGCGCACGGCTGGCCACAGCCTGCTGTACGACACCGGAGCCCGACACAGCGAACGCAGCGATGCGGGGCAGCGCATCCTGGTGCCGCTGCTTGCGGCGCTGGACGAGCGGCTCGACCGTCTGGTGCTCAGCCATGCCGACAACGACCATGCTGGCGGCGCCCCGGCCGTGTTGCAGGCCCGGCCGCAGGCGCGGGTCATGGGCTCGCTGCCTCCGGCGCATCCCCTGCATGCCAGCCCGGGCGTCACGACCTGCCAGGCCGGCCAGCAGTGGGAATGGGAGGGAGTACGTTTCGAAGTCCTGCATCCCGCTGCAGGCGCTGCCATCACGGAAGCGAACACCAATGCCAGCAGTTGCGTGCTGCGCATCAGCAACGGGCGACGCAGTGCCTTGCTGGCGGGGGATATCGAGGTGGAGCAGGAGCTACGGCTGGCACAAATCCTGCCTGCAAGCCGCTTGCAATCCGATGTGCTGCTGGCCGCCCACCATGGCAGCGACACGTCCACCAGTCTTGAATGGCTGCAGGCCGTGCAGCCGCGCTGGACGCTGATCCAGCATGGTTACCGCAACAGCTACGGTCACCCGCACGCCTCCGTGCTCCAACGCCTGATGGCACAGGGCACCACCATCGTTCAGACCGACCAGTGCGGCGCCGGCTGGTGGCGTTCCAGCAGCAACCAGATCGTCTGCGAGCGTGAACAGCACCGCCGCTACTGGCAGCACGATGTGCCCTTGCCCGCCGTCCGTCAGCAGGCTCCTCAAGGCGGCACTGGTAATACGTGAGGCGATGCATGGTGTACCTACCGGTTGCCCGCCTGCACGCGCTGGGACGACGCTCCCGTCACTCGGCATGCATTCCGACACACGGAATCCCCGCAGCTTGCTATGCTGTACAACAGAACAACAAGCCCGGGGAGATCCTGCATGACTGCCTTCGACGAGATGTACCGTTTCGTGCCCTACGACCTGGCGCCGGTACGGGACCATTACGCAGCCTATGCCCAATGGCTGCGGCAACAGACCCCGCAGGATCTGCAATCGTTGCGCGAAGAGGCGGAACTGATCTTTCGCCGCGTCGGCATCACCTTTGCCGTCTATGGCGACAAGGACGAGGACGGCACCGGCGGCGAGCGCCTGATCCCCTTCGACCTGCTTCCCCGCGTCATCCCCGTTGCCGAGTGGGACCGCCTACAGGCCGGCCTGGCGCAGCGGGTTACCGCCCTCAACCGCTTCCTGCACGACGTCTACCATGAGCAGGCCATCCTCAAGGCCGGCATCATCCCGTCCGAACAGGTGCTCGGCAACGCGCAGTTCCGCCAGCAGATGATCGGCGTCAGCGTGCCCAATGGCGTCTACTCGCACATCAGCGGCATCGACGTGGTGCGTGCCACCCACGGCGAGGAAGAGGGCCAGTATTTCGTGCTTGAAGACAATCTGCGCGTGCCCAGCGGCGTGAGCTACATGCTGGAAAACCGCAAGATGATGATGCGGCTGTGTCCGGAACTGTTCCAGTCGCACAAGGTGGCGCCGGTGGCGCATTACGCCGACCTGCTGCTCGAAACCCTGCGCCAGAGCGCTCCCGCCGCGGTTTCCGACCCGGTGGTCGTGGTGCTCACCCCGGGCATGTACAACAGCGCCTATTTCGAGCACGCCTTCCTCGCGCAACAGATGGGCGTGGAACTGGTGGAGGGGCAGGACCTGTTCGTCAAGGACGGCTTCTGCTACATGCGCACCACGCAGGGCCCGCAGCGCGTGGACGTGATCTATCGCCGCATCGATGATGATTTCATGGACCCGCGCGTGTTCCGCAAGGAATCCACCCTGGGCTGCGCCGGCCTGATGGACGTCTACCGCGCCGGCCACGTCGCCATCTGCAACGCCATCGGCACCGGCATTGCCGATGACAAGTCGATCTATCCCTACGTGCCGCAGATGATCGAGTTCTACCTCGGCGAAAAGCCGCTGCTGGCCAACGTGCCAACCTGGCTTTGCCGCAAGCCGGACGACTTGCGCTACGTGCTGGACCATCTCGATGAACTGGTCGTCAAGGAAGTGCATGGGGCCGGCGGCTACGGCATGCTGATCGGTCCCACCGCCAGCAAGGCCGAGATCGAGGAGTTCCGCGCCGTGCTGCAGCAGCACCCGGAGCGCTACATCGCCCAGCCCACGCTCAGCCTCTCCACCTGCCCGACCTTCGTTGACAGTGGCGTGGCTCCGCGCCATATCGACCTGCGCCCCTTCGTGCTCTGCGGCAAGGAAGTGCAGATGGTGGCAGGCGGCCTGACGCGCGTGGCGCTGAAGGAAGGCTCGCTGGTCGTCAACTCCTCCCAGGGCGGCGGCACCAAGGACACCTGGGTGCTCTGAGCCACACAACAACAAGAAAGGGAAGCCATGCTGTCACGCACTGCCGATCACCTCCTGTGGATGGCCCGCTACATCGAGCGCGCCGAAAACACCGCCCGCATGCTGGACGTCAACTGCCAGACCGGCATGCTGCCGATTTCTGCCGCGCAGGCCGAGCAGGGCTGGGAGGGGTTGCTCTCCATCTGCGAGCTGCTGCCGGCCTACCGCCGCCGGCATGACGATATCCGGCCGGAACGCATTATCGCGTTCATGGCCGCCGATGCCGACAACCCGTCCTCCATCATCGCCTGCATCCAGGCCTCGCGCGAGAACGCCCGCGCCGTGCGCGGCCAGCTTACCACCGAAGTCTGGGAAACCTACAACCAGACCTGGATCGAGGCGCAGGCCATGCTGAAAACCGACATCCTCACCGATGACCCCAGCCGTTTCTTCGAGTGGGTGAAGGACCGTTCGCATCTCGCCCGCGGCGTGATGCTGGGCACCATGCTGATGGACCAGTCGCTGTGGTTCCTGCGCCTCGGTACCTTTCTGGAGCGCGCCGACAACACCGCACGCCTGCTGGACGTGAAATTCCACGCCCGCGACAAGGAATTCCACGTCAGTGATCTGGTGGACCAGGAAGAGCTGGACTTCTACCACTGGAGCGCCATCCTGCGCAGTGTCTCGGCCTTCGAGGTGTACCGCAAGGTCTACCGCGACGTGATCCGCCCCGACCGCGTGGCCGAGCTGCTGATGCTGCGCCCCGACATGCCGCGCTCGCTGCTGGCCAGCATGGACGAGGTATTGACCAACCTCGACCGCATCGGTGCGAAAACCCTCAGCAGCCCCTCCCGTCGCCTGGCTGGGCGTATCCAGTCCGAACTGCAATATGGCGAGATTCACGACATCCTGGAAACCGGCCTGCACAGCTACCTTACGCGCTTCCTGGAGCGCATCCACGAACTGGGGCAGGTGATTACGGACGAGTTCCTCTACTAGACAGCGCGGTGAGCCGGCGCGTCGCGCATGGCGGGATTACGGCTTTGCGTGTCGGCGTTGCGTTCGTGCTCCGGGACCATGCATCCCCGGAGCGCAATCAGTTCTGCAAACTGCCCTTCATCCGCAAGCGGATATGCTGCACCTCGAATCCCTGCGTCCTGAGCTGCTTGAGCCAGATCGGCAGCAACTGCCGTGCCTTGGCTGCCACCGCATTGCCCGAGACGATCAGGCACCATTCCCCATCCTCCACCACGCCAAAAGTGATATGCGCGCGCAGCATGGGCGGAATCAAGGGCGTGATGCAGCGCCCGCAGTCCTGCGCGTGGCGCAGCCGCTGCATCAGCGTGCCCAGCACCGGCGCCTCTTCGGCGGCCTGTTCCAGGCGGATGGCTTGGTGTCTGCGTTGCATGGCGCCATTATCGTTGCGCTGCAGGGCAGGGCGGCCGCTTTTCACAAATGCGCACAGATGCAATCGATTGCGACGGGGCATTGCTGCATCTGTAACCAAGCCGGATAGTAGAATGGGCGATTGCCGATCCCGGGTTGACGCGGTGCAGCATCGTGCAGTTGAGATTGCCCGCACCGCCCCTATCTGTTGAACCGGAATCCGCCTCAACACCCAACAAACTACAAGGACACTGCCCGTCCTTCAGCTCCCGCCCCGGCGGCGGCACCCCGGGCGGCAGTGTGAATGCATGGCCACCATCCTGACCAAAATCTTCGGCAGCCGCAACGATCGCCTGCTGGGCAAGTACCGCAAGACGGTCGCGCGCATCAATGCGCTCGAAAAGGACTTCGAGCAGCTCTCCGACGAGCAGATCCCTGCCAAGACCGCGGAATTCCGCGAGCGCGTCGCCAAGGGCGAAACGCTGGACGCCATCCTGCCCGAAGCCTTTGCCCTGGTGCGAGAAGCCTCCAAGCGCATCATGAAGATGCGCCACTTCGACGTGCAAATGATTGGCGGTCTGGCGCTGCACGAAGGCAAGATCGCCGAAATGCGCACCGGCGAGGGCAAGACGCTCACTGCAACGCTGCCGGTCTACCTAAATGCCCTGTCCGGCAACGGCGTGCATGTGGTCACCGTGAACGATTACCTGGCCAACCGCGATGCGCAATGGATGGGCCGCCTGTACAACTTCCTGGGCCTGACGGTGGGCGTGAACCTGCCGCAGATGCCGCGCAACCTCAAGCAGGAAGCCTACGCCGCCGACATCACCTACGGCACCAACAACGAATTCGGCTTCGACTACCTGCGCGACAACATGGTGTACGAAGTGGCCGAGCGCGTGCAGCGCCCGCTCAACTACGCCATCGTCGATGAAGTGGATTCCATCCTGATCGACGAGGCGCGCACCCCGCTCATCATCAGCGGCCAGGCCGAAGACCAGACCGAGATGTATCGCGCCATGAACCAGGTGGTGCCCTACCTCACGCGTCAGGAAGGCGAAGAGAACCTGGTCACGGGCGAAGGCGTCATCACCCCCGGCGACTTCACCGTCGATGAAAAGGCGCACCAGGTCTACCTGACCGAGCAGGGCCACGAGCATGCCGAGGAAGTGCTGGCCAAGCTGGGCCTGCTGCCCGAAGGCAGCTCGCTCTACGACCCGGCCAACATCAGCCTGATGCACCACCTGTACGCCGCGCTGCGTGCCAACCACCTGTACCACCGCGACCAGCACTACGTGGTGCAGCAGGGCGAAAACGGCCCCGAAATCGTCATCGTGGATGAATTCACCGGCCGCCTGATGGCCGGCCGCCGCTGGAGCGATGGCCTGCACCAGGCCGTCGAAGCCAAAGAGGGCGTGCCGATCCAGGCCGAGAACCAGACCTTGGCCTCCATCACCTTCCAGAACTACTTCCGCCTGTACGCCAAACTCTCCGGCATGACCGGCACGGCCGACACCGAAGCCTACGAGTTCCAGGAAATCTACGGTCTGGAAACTGTGGTGATTCCGCCCAACCGACCGAGCCAGCGCATCGACCAGCTCGACCGCGTCTACAAGACCACGCCCGAAAAATACAAGGCGGCCATCGACGACATCCGCGAGTGCTACGAGCGCGGCCAGCCGGTGCTGGTGGGCACCACCTCGATCGAGAACTCCGAAATCATTTCGGGCTTGCTGCGCGAAGCCGGCCTGCCGCATCAGGTGCTCAACGCCAAGCAGCACGAGCGCGAGGCCGAGATCGTGGTGCAGGCCGGTCGTCCGCACATGATCACCATCGCCACCAACATGGCCGGCCGTGGTACCGACATCGTGCTGGGTGGCAGCCTGGAGAAGATGATCGCTGCCGTCGAGAACGACGCCAGCCTGGACGATGCCGCCAAGCAGAAGACCATCGAGGATCTGCGCGCCAACTGGCAATCCGACCACGAAAAGGTCAAGGAGCTGGGCGGCCTGCGCATCATCGCCACCGAGCGCCACGAATCGCGCCGCATCGACAACCAGCTGCGCGGCCGATCCGGCCGCCAGGGTGACCCGGGCTCCTCCCGCTTCTACCTGAGCCTGGACGACCAGTTGATGCGCATCTTCGCCGGCGACCGCGTGCGTGCCATCATGGACCGCCTGAAAATGCCCGAAGGCGAGGCGATCGAGGCCGGCATGGTCACGCGCTCCATCGAAAGCGCCCAGCGCAAGGTGGAAGCCCGCAACTTCGACATCCGCAAGCAGCTGCTCGAGTACGACGACGTATCCAACGAGCAACGCAAGGTAATCTACCGCCAGCGCAACGAGGTGCTCGAATCCATCGGCCTGCAGGAGCAGATCGACGGCCTGCGCCAGAGCAGCTTCACCGATCTGGTGCACAGCTTCGTGCCGCCGCAGAGCATGGAAGAGCAGTGGGATCTGGCCGGCCTGGAAAAGACACTGGCCGAGGACTGGGGCCTGGACATCAACCTGCGCGGCATGGTCGAGGCGTCCAACAGCATCACCGACGAGGAGATCGTCGAGAAGGTGCTGGCGGAAACCGACGCTGCCTTCAAGGCCAAGTTCGACCTGGTGGGCGAGGAGCACTTCGTCAACTTCGAGCGCGCCGTGCTGCTGCAGAGCATGGACACGCACTGGCGTGAACACCTGAGCGCGCTGGACCACCTGCGCCAGGGCATCCATCTGCGCGGCTACGCGCAGAAGCAGCCCAAGCAGGAATACAAACGCGAGGCCTTCGAACTGTTCGGCCAGATGCTGGATGCCATCAAGAACGACGTCACACGCATCCTGATGAACGTGCGCATCGAATCGCCGCAACAGCTGGATGAAGCCACCGAAGCCGCGCTGCCCAGCGATGGCGGCGGCTACATCAACATCACCTACACCTCGCCGAACGAAAGCGGCGAGCCGGAAAGCACACCGGCTGCAGCCGGTGCTGCGCTGGCTGCCGGTGCCCTGGCCGACATGCCGGCCGAAGCCTTCGTCGGTGTCGGTCGCAACGATCCCTGCCCCTGCGGCAGCGGCAAGAAGTACAAGCAGTGCCATGGCAAGCTGAGCTGATCAGCGCGTGCCTCCCCACGGAAAACAGGCCTCGTGCCTGTTTTCTGCTTTTTTGGCGGCACAATTGAAAGATTGCGAGACCCGCATCCCCACCAACGATTGTCTCCCGGAGATTTGTCCATGCCCGTGAACCTGACTGCCCCCCGTGCCGAAGACCTGTATCCCGTCGAAGGGCTGCGCCTGGGCGTGACCGAAGCCGGCGTGCGCAAGGCCAACCGCAAGGATCTGACCGTGCTGCTGCTGGATGAGGGTGCCTCTGTCGGCGCCGTGTTCACGCGCAACCGCTACTGCGCTGCTCCGGTGCAGGTCTGCCGCGAGCATCTGGAGGGCGGTCAGGCGGCTATCCGCGCCATGGTCATCAACACCGGTAATGCCAATGCCGGCACGGGCGCTTCCGGCCTGCAGGCTGCGCGCGACACCTGTGTGGCGCTCGCGAAGGAGCTGGGCGTGCAACCTCAGCAGATCCTGCCGTTCTCCACCGGCGTGATCATGGAAAACCTGCCGGTCGACCGCATCGTCGCCGGCCTGCCCGCCGCCATCGCCAATGCCCAGCCCGGCAACTGGGCGCAGGCCGCCGAAGGCATCATGACGACCGACACCGTGCCCAAGGCTTTCAGTGCCCAGGCCGAGGTGGACGGCGTGACCATCACCGTCACCGGCATCAGCAAGGGCGCCGGCATGATCCGCCCCAACATGGCGACCATGCTGGGCTTTCTGGCAACCGACGCGCGCGTCAGCCAGGGCGTGATGGCACAGCTGGCGCGTGAGTTGGCTGATGGCTCCTTCAACCGCATCACCATCGACGGCGACACCTCTACCAACGACTCCTTTGTCGTCATCGCCACCAACAAGGCGGCGCACGACGAAATCACCAGCCTGGACAGCACCGCCGGCCAGGCCCTGAAGGCCGCCATGCGGGGCGTATCGCGCCAGCTGGCCCAGGCCATCGTGCGTGACGGCGAGGGCGCCACCAAGTTCATCACCGTGCGCGTGGATGGGGGCAAGACACAGGAAGAGTGCCGTCTCGCCGCCTACGCCATCGCCCATTCGCCGCTGGTCAAGACCGCCTTCTTCGCCAGCGACCCGAACCTGGGCCGTATCCTGGCTGCCGTCGGCTATGCCGGCATCGACGATCTGGATCAGGGCAAGATCGAACTCTATCTGGACGACGTGCACGTGGTCACGCAGGGTGGCCGCAACCCGGCATACCAGGAAGAGCAGGGCCAGCGCGTGATGAAACAGGCCGAAATCACCGTGCGCGTGGACCTCGGCCGCGGCGACGCCAGCGATATCGTCTGGACCTGCGACCTGAGCCACGATTACGTCAGCATCAACGCAGATTATCGTTCCTGATAAAGGCACCGGCAGGCGCAATGCTGCCCGGGCAGCACCTGCCAGAGCGAACAACAGGAGAAAAAATGGCGACCGGTCGGTCGCCATGCCATTGCAGTCGACGACTGCTCAGTGCAGCGTATCGTTCCCCGGCATGAGCGTGCTGCCCGATTCCAGCTTGAAGAAGCCGGTGCCGGCCGAGCCACGCCCCACCTCGTCCACCGTCGCCTCGCGCACGCTGTGGATCTTGATGCGCAGTTCCAGCCCGATACCGGCCAGCGGATGATTGCCGTCCAGCACCACATGGTCGGGATAGATGTCGGTGACGATGTACAGCGCATCCTTGGGAATATCCGCATTGCAGCCCGCGGGCAAAGCGTGCCCGTCGAAGGCCATGCCTTCTTCCAGTTCGGCCGGGAACCACTTGCGCGCCTCGAGAAAGACCTTCTCTTCGTCATAATCGCCAAACGCGTGGTGCGGCTCCAGATGCAGTTCGACGGTATCGCCCACCTTGTGCTCCAGCAGCCCTTCGTCGATGGCCTCCAGCAGGTCGTCGCCGCCCACCAGAAACTCGACCGGCTCCTGCAGTTCGTCCAGCACCTCGCCCTGCATGTCTTTCATGATCCAGGTCAGCGCCACGACCGATTGATCGGTCACCAGAGTCTTGTCGGATGAATTTTCCATTGCACAATTGTCCCATGAACACCGACCAAGCTCTTCCCCTGCTCGGCAATTTGTCGCCCGTGCAATTCATGCGCCGCCACTGGCAGCGCAAGCCCCTGCTGGTGCGCCAGGCCATCCCAGGCTTCCAGCCGTTCCTCGATCGCCGCGAACTGGCCGCGCTGGCCGAGCGCGATGACGTCGAATCGCGCCTGATCACTTCGGGCACCGCCAAAGGCTGGACCTTTGCCAAGGGCCCGTTCCCCGAGACCAGGCTGCCCGCCTGGAAGCAGCGGCAATGGACGCTGCTGGTGCAGGGCGTGGACCTGCACGACGAGCGCGTGCATGCGCTTATGCAGCAGTTCCGCTTCATTCCCGATGCGCGTCTGGACGACGTGATGATCAGCTACGCCAGCGATGGCGGCGGCGTCGGTCCGCATTTCGACAGCTACGACGTATTTCTGCTGCAGGCGCATGGCCAGCGTCGCTGGCGCATCGGCCGCCAGAAGGACCGTACGCTGCTACCCGACATGCCGGTGCGAATCCTGGCCGATTTCCAGCCCGAGGAGGAATTCGTGCTGGATCCGGGCGACATGCTCTACCTGCCGCCGGGCTGGGCGCACGATGGGGTAGCGGTGGGCGAATGCATGACGTACTCCATTGGCTTCCGCGTGCCGCAGAAAGGCGATCTTGCGCGTGAACTATTGCTGCGCATGGCCGAACCGGCCGAGGATGCCCTGGGGGAAAAGCTGTACAAGGATGCCGGCCAGCCGGCCGTGGAGCAGGGCGCGGAAATCCCGCAGGCCATGCAGCAGTTCGCCTTCGACGCCGTTCATGCTGCCATGCTCGATGGCGAAAACATCGCGTGCGCGCTGGGCGAATACCTCACCGAACCCAAGGCCAACGTCTGGTTCGATGCGCCCGAGCAGGAGCCAACCGGACTGCAGCCGGGTGGTGTCCGGCTGGACCGCCGCAGCCGCATGCTGTATGACGAGCACCATATCTTCATCAACGGCGAAAGCTACCGCGCTGCCGGCAAGGACGCGAGGCTGATGCGCAAGCTGGCCGACGAGCGCATGCTCAAGCCCAAAGCGGTGGAGCGTGCCAGCGAGTCGGCTCGCGAATTGATGCTGTCCTGGGTGGATGCTGGCTGGCTGCACGACGGCCAGTAAGGCGAACGTCCCCACAAAATCTGCTCCGTTGACCTTCGGCATGCAGCAGGTCGCAGAAAACTGACGGATTTCTGTCACATCGATACAACGAAGTTGACGTTTTTGTCAGGAAAGGCGTCAGGCAATGTCAGAAATATCCGGGCTTTCCCTATAATTCAACGCAGAGGTGGAGCTCGGGTGTTCCGCCTCTGTTTTTGCCGAAACGGTAAGAACAATTTCCGGAAATTGTTTTTATTCACCTGACATACAAGGATATCCAATGAACAAGTCTCTCGTCATCGCTTCCGTGATCGCTGCTGCTGCTCTGGTCGCTTGCGGCAAGAAAGAAGAAGCTGCTGTGCAGGCCGCTTCCGCTGCTGACGTGGCTGCTTCCGCTGCTGTGGAAGCTTCCTCCGCTGCTGCTGACGCTGCTTCCGCTGCTGCTACCGCAGTTGACTCCGCTGCTTCCGCTTCTGCTGGCGCTGCTTCCGAAGCCGCTGCTGCTGCTGGTGACGCTGCTTCCGCCGCCGCTACCGCTGCTGCTGACGCTGCTTCCGCTGCTGCTTCCAAGTAATTGGATATTTGCCACGGCCTCGCGCCGTGGCAAGCAACAAGAAAGCCACCCTAGGGTGGCTTTCTTGCGTCTGCATTCCGGCAGAGCGGCACGAGCGGCTCAATCACCCGTGGCGTAGCTGACTGCCGGCACACGGTCCCACGGCTGGTCTTTGCCAGGACACCAGCGCAGCACGTCTCCCCGCACAGGATGGCCGCCCATCTCCCAGTCACCCAGCACCAGGCGGCGCAAGGGCGGCTGGTGCGAGGCATCGAGTACATGTTCCGCCGGCTTGTGCGTATGGCCATGCAGCAGGGTGTGGCAGCCATGTTCCGCCAGCCAGCGGCAGGCCAGCGGGTGGTCCACATCGGCATAGCCTTCGACTCCCAATTCATTCTTGCGCGATTCGCTCTGCGCGCGCAACTGGCGCGCCAGCGCCAGGCGCTGTTCCAGCGCTTGCTGCAGCAGGGCCTGCTGCCAGGCCGGCTGCCGCACCTGGGCG
Source organism: Brachymonas denitrificans (assembly GCF_907163135.1). Lineage (NCBI taxonomy): Bacteria > Pseudomonadati > Pseudomonadota > Betaproteobacteria > Burkholderiales > Comamonadaceae > Allobrachymonas > Allobrachymonas denitrificans. The sequence continues at coordinate 456,929 of NZ_CAJQUA010000001.1, forward strand.
CGGAACTGCATGTATTGGGTATCGTCGATGCAGAGTGCATCGCCATGGCTGAGCAGGATGCGCTCGCTGGCGCCGGCAGCCTGGGGCCACTCCAGTACGCAGGGATCCTGCAGCAGCGTCATGCCGGCTTCGGCACAGAAGGTCTGGCCGACCAGAAAGTCGCGGTTGCCATGCATGAAATACAGCGCACGCGTCGCGCCGGCGGTGCGCAGGGCAGCGGCCACTGCGCGTTCGAAACCATGTTCGGCTGACCCGGTCACGTCATCCCCCACCCACACCTCGAAGATATCTCCGAGCAGAAACACCGCATCGGCCGGCGTCTGCTGCAGATAGCGGGCAAAGGCCTGCCAGGTGGCGTCGTCCTGCTGCAGATGCAGGTCGGAAACGAAATCGACGCAACGCCAGCTGGCGGGCGCGATCACGTGGGCCAGTGCAGTATCCGGAGTGGCGGGAGAGAGGGAGTCAGACATGGAGGCTCGGGGCAGGGCATGAAAAAGCCACGCAAGCAAGGCCCTGCGTGGCTTGGAAACAGCGTGGCGCTGGCGGCAGGCGCTTACAGCGCCACGGCCTTCTCGATCACCACGTCTTCCTTCGGCACGTCATCGTGGAAGCCGCGACGGCCGGTGGCGACCTTGGCGATCTTGTCCACCACCTCGGTGCCGCCGGTGACCTTGCCGAACACGGCGTAGCCCCAGCCCTGCGGCGTGGGAGCGGTGTGGTTCAGGAAGTCGTTGTTGGCCACGTTGATGAAGAACTGGGCGCTGGCCGAGTGCGGTGCCGAGGTACGGGCCATGGCGATGGTGTACTTGTCGTTCTTCAGGCCGTTGTTGGCTTCGTTCTGGATTTCCTTGGCGGTGGGCTTTTGCTGCATGCCGGGGGCGAAGCCGCCACCCTGCACCATGAAGCCGGGAATCACGCGGTGGAACACGGTGCCGTCGTAATGGCCGTTGCGGACGTACTCGAGGAAGTTGGCGACGGTGATGGGGGCTTTTTCAGCGTCCAGTTCCAGGGTGATGGTGCCGAGGTTGGCAATGTGCAGTTCTACAGTGCTCATGGTCGTTGTGGATCTCGTTATGAAGAAAGCGGGCCGGACGGCCCGCGGGGATGGCTTATTTTATCTGCGTGGCCGAGTTGATGACCACGGCCTGCTTGGGAACATCACTCGGGAACTGGGCATTGCCGCCGGTCGGCACCGCCTTGATGCGGTTGACCACGTCCATGCCGCTTACCACCTTGCCGAAAACCGTGTAGCCGTAGAGCTGGCTGGAGCGCAGCAGGCTGGAGCGCGGAACGTTGGTGTAAGTGCGGCCCTGATACTCGAATTTGGCCACCGGATCCCCATCGGGAATTTGCACCGGATCCAGGAAGCTGTTGTCCTTCACGTTGATGAAGAATTGTGCAGCGCCGGAGTTGGGGTCGTTGGTGCGTGCCATGGCCACGGTGCCCACGGTGTTGCGCAGGCCGGCCTTGGCAGACTGACGGCCTTCATGCGGCACCGGTGCGCGCGTGGCCTTCTCGACGTAGCGGGTGTCGTAGCCGCCGCCCTGGATCATGAAGTTGTTGATGACGCGGTGGAACACCGTGCCGTCGTAGTGCTTGCTGCGCACGTACTGCAGGAAGTTGGCCACGGTCTTGGGGGCCTTGTCGGGGTAGACCTCGATCACGAAATCACCCATGGACGTATTGAAGCGCACCTGGGGTGCGGCAGCGGCCTTGGGGGCAGCCACGGCGGCGCCAGCGCCAAGAGCGAGCGAGCCGGCAATCAGCAGGCTGCCCAGCGGGCCCAAGGGAAGCAGTTGTCGACGGGTCAGTGGCATGGGGGAAATCCTCTTCGTTCGGGCAAGGGATGGAGACTGATGCGGATTATCCAGTGCCCTGCGCCAGCGCAATGTGTGCAAGGGTAAGACTGGCAATCGGCGGTGGAGGCAGGCCGCTGCGGCCTGCGCTTCAGGAGCCCGCGGCCTGGACCTTGGCGCGCAGGGCGCCATTGCCGGGCTGCAGCGCCAGGGCGCGGCTGTAGCTGTCGTGCGCCATGCGGCGGTAGACGTCGCCGAGATTTTCCAGCGCGGTGGCGTAGCTGGGATTGCTGCGCAGCGCTGCCTCGAGCGCCTCGCGCGCCAAGCCCAGCTCGCCGCTTTCAGCATACAGCACGGCCAGATTGTTGAAGGGCTCGGGGATTTCGGGGTATTCCTGCGTGAGCGCGATCAGCATGGCGCGGGCCTGATCCTTCTGGCCCTGGGCCGTGAGGATGCGGCTCTTGAGCAGGCGCATTTGCGGATCGCGCGGGTTGCCGGCCAGATAGGCGTCTGCCGCCTGGCTGGCACCGTTCAGGTTGCCGCTGCCGATCATCTGCTGCACCTTGCGGTAGTCGGCGCCCACCGGCCCGTCCTGGGCCATGGCGGGCTGCAGGCAGAGCAGGGTGCCGAGCAGGGCGGCGGCGATCCAGCTGGCACGGCGGTGGAAAACAGAGGGGCAGTTCAGGGGCGGCAGACGCATGGGCAAAGGCAATTCTGGCGGCGGCTTGCGCCGGGATGACCGGGGTCGTGATGCGCTGATTATTGCAGGTTCGCCGGGCGTCGCACGTGATCGGGGACAAGCGGTGGCGCGGATACGGTACCATGCTGGGTGTGCGGCTGCCCCATGCCGCGTTCCGGGTCACGTCTGTATGCCGCATGGCAGTTGCGGCTTGGCGTGCTGTGCTGCATGATCACGGTGACCCCGCTTCCACGAACCGATTGAAACAATGTCCCTGCAAATCTACAACACGCTGGCGCGTGAGGTACAGCCTTTTGCTCCCCTGGAACCCGGCCATGTGCGCATGTATGTGTGCGGCATGACCGTGTACGATCTGTGCCACCTGGGCCATGCCCGCGCCATGGTGGCTTTCGATGTGGTGCAGCGCTGGCTCAAGGTGAGCGGCTACCGCGTCACCTATGTGCGCAACATCACCGACATCGACGACAAGATCATCAAGCGCGCGCTGGAAAACGGCGAGACCATTCGCGGCCTGACCGACCGCATGATCGACGCGCTGCACGAGGATGCCGACGCGCTCGGCATCGAGCGCCCCACGCACGAGCCGCGCGCCACCGAGTACGTGCCGCAGATGGTGCAGCTGATCGAGACGCTGCAGGGCAAGGGTCTGGCCTACCAGGCCGAGAACGGCGACGTGAACTATGCCGTGCGCAAGTTTCCCAACTACGGCCGCCTGTCCGGCAAGTCGGTGGACGAACTGCGCGCCGGCGAGCGCGTGGCGGTGCAGGACGGCAAGCAGGATCCGCTCGACTTCGTGCTGTGGAAATCCGCCAAGGCGAGCGAGCCGGACGATGCCAAGTGGGACAGCCCCTATGGCGTGGGCCGCCCCGGCTGGCACATCGAGTGCTCGGCCATGGGCTGCGCGCTGCTGGGCGAGCAGTTCGACATCCACGGCGGTGGTGCCGACCTGCAGTTCCCGCACCACGAGAACGAGATTGCGCAGAGCGAAGGCGCCACCGGCAAGGCGCCGGTGCGTTTCTGGATGCACAACGGCTTCGTGCGCGTGGACAACGAGAAGATGTCCAAGAGCCTGGGCAACTTCTTCACCATCCGCGAGGTGCTGAAGGATTACGACGCCGAGACGGTGCGCTTCTTCATCCTGCGCGCCCACTACCGCAGCCAGCTCAACTACAGCAACGCGCATCTGGACGATGCCCGCGCGGCGCTCAAGCGCCTGTACACCGCGCTGAGCCTGGTCAAGGCCGAAGTGCCGGCGCAGATCGACTGGAATGATCCCTTCGCCGCACGCTTCAAGGCCGCCATGGACGAGGATTTCGGCACGCCAGAGGCGGTGGCCGTGCTGTTCGAGCTCGCGAGCGAAGTCAACCGCACGCAGTCGCCGGAGCGCGCCGGTCTGCTGCGCGCACTGGGGGGCTGCATCGGCCTGCTGCAGGATGATCCGCAAGGCTTTCTGCAGGCGGGCTCCGCGCTGGATGCCGACGCCATCCAGGCGCAGATCGATGCCCGTGCCGCCGCCAAGACCGCCAAGGACTGGGCCGAAGCCGACCGTATCCGCAAGGCCTTGCTGGAGCAGGGCGTGGTGCTGAAGGACTCGCCCACCGGCACGACCTGGGAAATGGCGCAGTAAATGCAGGCACGTACCAGTGAGCCGGCCTCCCCGGTGACGGAGGCCCGCACGCCCATCCCCGCTGTTGCGGACGGCAGTTGCGTGATCACGCCTGCCTACTGGGCCGAGGCCTGCAAGCTCCTGTCGCGGCGCGACCGCGTGATGAAGCGCCTGATCCCCCAGCACGGCACCGCCTGCCTCGAATCGCGCGGCGATGCCTTTACCACGCTGGCGCGCAGCATCGTGGGGCAGCAGATTTCGGTGAAGGCGGCGCAATCCGTGTGGGACCGCTTCAGCGCGCTGGCGCCCGAACTGGATGCAGCACAGGTGCTGCGCCTGCGCATCGACGACATGCGCGCGGCCGGCCTGAGTGCGCGCAAGGTCGAGTACCTGGTCGATCTGGCGCTGCATTTCAGCGAGAAAAACCTGAACGAGACCGACTGGACGAGCATGGACGACGAGGCCGTGATCGCCCAGCTGGTGGCGATCCGCGGCATTGGCCGCTGGACGGCCGAGATGTTCCTGATCTTCCACCTGCTGCGCCCGAACGTGCTGCCGCTGGATGACGTGGGGCTGATCAAGGGCATCAGCCACAACTACTTTTCCGGCGAGCCGGTCAGCCGCAGCGACATGCGCGAAGTGGCCCAGGCCTGGCAGCCGTATTGCAGCGTGGCGACCTGGTATCTGTGGCGCTCGCTTACGCCGCTTCCGGTGGCCTATTGACCGGCGGCACGCCCAAAATGCAGGCCGGCCGGTTTTGCGGCACTGGCCAAATTTACAATAGCACCCAAGTACCATAGCCATTTCCGGCCCAGCCGGCCTGTTGCCGGCATCAACGAGGAGTCATTCCGTGGCCAAACGGACCTTTCTGGATTTTGAACAGCCCATCGCCGAACTCGAGAACAAGATCGAGGAGTTGCGCTATGTGCAGAGCGAATCGGCCGTCGACATCTCGACGGAAATCGAACAACTGAGCAAGAAGAGCCAGCAGCTCACCAAGGACATCTACAGCAACCTCACGCCCTGGCAGATCACCAAGATCGCGCGCCATGCCGACCGTCCCTACACGCTGGACTACATCCGCGAGATCTTCACCGATTTCGTCGAGATGCACGGCGACCGCCACTTTGCGGATGACCAGTCCATCGTCGGAGGTCTGGCGCGCTTCAACGGCCAGCCCTGCATGGTGCTGGGCCAGCAGAAGGGGCGTGACACCAAGGAGCGCGGCCTGCGCAACTTCGGCATGAGCAAGCCCGAGGGCTACCGCAAGGCGCTGCGCCTGATGAAGACGGCCGAGAAGTTCGGCCTGCCGGTGTTCACCTTTGTCGATACGCCCGGCGCATTTCCGGGCATCGACGCCGAAGAGCGTGGCCAGAGCGAGGCCATTGGCCGCAACATCTTCGAGATGGCGCAGCTGGAAGTGCCGATCATCACCACCATCATCGGCGAGGGTGGCTCGGGCGGCGCGCTGGCGATCAGCGTGGCGGATCAGGTGCTGATGCTGCAGTACTCGGTGTATTCGGTGATCAGCCCGGAAGGCTGTGCTTCCATCCTGTGGAAGACCTCCGAGCGTGCGCAGGATGCCGCCGAGGCGCTGGGCATTACCGCGCACCGTCTGAAGGCGCTGGGCCTGGTGGACAAGATCGTGAGCGAGCCGGTGGGCGGTGCGCACACCAACTACAAGCAGATGGCCTCGCTGCTCAAGCGCGCGCTGGGCGATGCGCTGCGTGGCGTGAGCGATCTCAAGCCCAAGGAGCTGCTGGACCGCCGCTACGAGCGCCTGCAGAGCTACGGCCGTTTCAACGATACGCGCGCCGACAAGGAATAAGCGCCGGCGCTGCGGCGGGGAGAGCCTGCCATGACGTCTTTGCCGGATACTGAACCGCAGCCGCAGCCGCAGCCGCAGCCGCAGTGGCTGCTGGCGCCGCGTTCGACCGTTGACGCAGCCGTATGCGGCTGGTGGCAGGGGCTTTCCACACCGCCCCACACCCTGGCGGTGGCCCTGAGCAGCGGCGCGGATTCGACCGCCTTGCTGATGGCCGTGTGGCGCATGGTGCTGCAGGCCTGGCAGCGGGACGCCAGCGCCTTGCCGCGGCGGGTGGTGGCGTTGCACGTGCATCATGGCCTGCAGGATGCGGCCGATGATTTCGAACAGACCGGGGCGCAGCTTTGCGAGCGCCTTGTGCATGAGGCGGCCATGTCTGCAACTGCTGCTCCCTTGCTGGGCAATCCGGCAGGCACTGCGGACGGCGGAATCCTCGCAGGCGATGGAGCAAGCGGCTTTTCTCTGGACGGGCGTCTTGTCTGGCGCAGCGCCCGCGTGACGGTGGCGCTGGTCGCCGGAGACAGCCTCGAAGCCCGCGCCCGCGAAGAGCGCTATGCGGCGCTGGCCCGCATGGCGCAGGAGGAGGGCGCCGGCATGGTGCTGCTCGGCCAGCATGCCGACGACCAGGCCGAAAGCGTCCTGCTGGCGCTGAGCCGGGGCGCCGGGGTGGCCGGTCTGGCCGGCATGGGCACTGCCTTCACACGGCAGGGGTCTGCCTTTGCCCGCCCGCTGCTGGAAGTGCCGGGCCAGTTGCTGCGTGACTGGCTGCGCGAGCTGCAGATTCCCTGGCAGGAAGATCCCAGCAACGCCGATTTGCGCTTCACCCGCAACCGCTTCCGCCACCAGCTGTTTCCGGTGCTGGAGCAGGCCATGCCCGCTTTCCGCACCAGCTTTGCGCGCAGTGCCCGGCTGGCGGCCGAGGCCGACCAGCTGCTGGGTGAACTGGCACAGCTGGACCTGCTAGCGGTGGGCGATCCGCCGTCAATCCGCCCGTTGCAGGCGCTCGGCCGGGCGCGGCAGGCGAATGTGTTGCGCTGGTGGCTGAAGCAGCGCCATGGCGTGGTCGGCAGCGAGGCGCAGATGCGTGCCCTGCAGGATGTGCTGGCAGCCTGCACCACGCGCGGGCACCGCATCCATATCCGCGTGGGTGCGGGCTATGTACAACGCAGGGATGCGTGCCTCGACTGGGTGCCACTACATCTTGGTACAATAAAGGGTTGTCCGTCCTCGTCCTGATCCGGCCGGGGCTGACACGGCTTACCCACGCGCAGGCCAAGGCCTGTGCACCAATGAATTGCTGATAACACTATGGCACTGATTGTTCACAAGTACGGCGGCACCTCCATGGGCTCGACCGAGCGTATCCGCAACGTCGCCAAGCGCGTCGCCAAATGGGCGCGCGCCGGCCACCAGGTGGTGGTGGTTCCCTCCGCCATGAGCGGCGAAACCAATCGCCTGCTGGGCCTGGCGCGCGAGCTGTCGCCCGAGAAATCCACCAGGGAAGTGCTGCGCGAGCTGGACATGATTGCCTCCACGGGCGAGCAGGTGTCCGTGGGTCTGCTGTCGCTGGCGCTGCAGTCCGAAGGCCAGCCCGCCATCAGCTACACCGGCTGGCAGGTGCCCGTCAGGACCAACGATTCCTACACCAAGGCCCGCATCGACTCCATCGACGACCAGCGTGTCAAGGCCGAACTCAACGCCGGCAAGGTGGTGATCATCACCGGCTTCCAGGGCATCGATGAGCACAACAACATCACCACGCTGGGCCGTGGCGGCAGCGATACTTCCGCCGTGGCCGTGGCTGCTGCACTGGGTGCGGACGAATGCCTGATCTTCACCGATGTGGATGGCGTGTACACCACCGATCCGCGCATCGTGCCCGAGGCGCGCCGCCTGGGCAGCGTGAGCTTCGAGGAGATGCTGGAAATGGCATCGCTGGGCTCCAAGGTGCTGCAGATCCGCTCGGTCGAGTTCGCCGGCAAGTACAAGGTGCCGATGCGCGTGCTCAGCAGCTTCACCCCCTGGGACATCGACATCAACGAGGAAGCCAAATCCGGTACCCTGATTACTTTTGAGGAAGACAAGAATATGGAAAAAGCCATCGTCTCCGGCATCGCCTTTAATCGCGACGAAGCCAAGATCTCCGTGCTGGGTGTGCCGGACAAGCCGGGCATTGCCTACAGCATCCTGGGCGCGGTTGCCGACGCCAATATCGAGGTGGACGTGATCATCCAGAACATCAGCAAGGATGGCAAGACCGATTTCAGCTTCACCGTGAACCACGGCGACTTCGAGCGCGCGCTCGATCTGCTGCGTACCAAGGTGCAGCCGGAAGTGGGCGCCGCCGAAGTGGTGGGCGATCCGCGCATTGCCAAGGTCAGCATCGTCGGCATCGGCATGCGCAGCCACGTGGGCGTTGCCAGCAAGATGTTCAAGGCGCTGGCCGATGAAGGCATCAACATCCAGATGATCTCCACCTCCGAGATCAAGACCTCCGTCGTGATCGACGAGAAGTACATGGAACTGGCCGTGCGTACGCTGCACCGCGCATTTGACATGGATGAGGCGCCGCAGGCGTAAGATCGTGCGATTTTTTAGGCTATAATTCAGCCTTCTTTGGAGACGTGACCGAGAGGCCGAAGGTGCTCCCCTGCTAAGGGAGTATGGGGTGTAGAGCCCCATCGAGGGTTCGAATCCCTCCGTCTCCGCCAAGAACAGCAAGAACGCCCCTTCGGGGGCGTTTTTCGTGTCTGCGTCCCATCTGCGTTCTCATCGGGCGATCCTCTCGCCAACTTCCTCCAGCGCAAAGCCTTCCTCCGCCGTTTTGGCCCGAAACGCCGACTTGCCTGTCGTTTTTGATGAAAACTCAAAAGTTTCATCAACGTATTGAAATCTGTTCACGTGCGGGAGCGCGCACATGGGTTAACCCTTGAATTTGAGGGGGTTTCAAGGGCTAAGATAGGTGCGTCAAGAAGTATCTCGAGAAGCAAAGGAGGGCTACAACAATGGATATGGACCGGAGGCAATTCTTCCGGGTCAGCGGCGCAGGGCTGGTAGGCTCCAGTCTGGTGGCATTGGGTTTTTCGCCCACGGCCGCTCTGGCTGAAACGCGCAATTTCAAGCTGGCTCGCACCATTGAGACCCGCAACACCTGCACCTACTGCTCGGTGGGTTGCGGCCTGATCATGTATACCCTGGGTGACGGCGCCAAGAACGTGCGCGGCAGCATCATCCATATCGAGGGCGATCCGGATCACCCGGTGAGCCGCGGCTCGCTGTGCCCCAAGGGCGCCGGCCTGCTCGATTTCGTGCACAGCCCCAACCGCCTCCGGTATCCCGAGGTGCGCGAGCCGGGCAGCAAGGAATGGAAACGCATTAGCTGGGATGAGGCGCTCACGCGCGTGACCAAGCTGATGAAGGAAGACCGCGACGCAAACTTCCAGGCCACCAACGCCGCCGGGCAGGTGGTCAACCGCTGGACGACGACCGGCTTCCTGGCTGCGTCCGCCTCGTCCAACGAGGCCGGCTACATCACGCACAAGGTGATGCGCAGCCTGGGCACACTGGTATTCGACAACCAGGCACGTGTCTGACACGCCCCGACGGTAGCCAGTCTGGCTCCGACGTTTGGGCGCGGCGCGATGACCAACCACTGGGAGGACATCAAGAACGCCGATCTCGTGCTGATCATGGGCGGGAATGCAGCCGAGGCGCATCCCGTGGGTTTCAAGTGGGTGATCGAGGCCAAGCAACGCAACAAGGCCAAGCTCATCGTGGTCGATCCGCGTTTCACGCGCTCGGCAGCGGTGGCCGATTACTATGCGCCGTTGCGCGCAGGCAGTGACATCGCCTTCCTGGGCGGCGTCATCAACTACCTGCTGAGCAACAACAAGATCCAGACGGAGTACGTCCGCAACTACACCAACGCCACCTTCATCGTGGGCGAAGGCTATACGTTCGAGGACGGCATCTTCTCGGGATATGACGCCAACACGCGCAAGTACGACAACGCGAGCTGGGGTTACGAAAAAGAGGGGGATTACGCCAAGGTCGACATGACCATGGAGCACCCGCGCTGCGTGCTGCAGATCATGAAGAAGCACTATGCGCGTTACACCCCCGAGGTGGTCGAGCAGATTACCGGCACACCCAAGGACAAGTTCCTGAAGGTGGCCGAGATGATCGGCAGCACCGCCACGACCGACCGCGTCATGACGATTCTGTACGCACTGGGCTGGACTCAGCACAGCGTCGGTTCGGAGATGATCCGCTCTGCGGCCATCATGCAGCTGTTGCTGGGCAACGTGGGCCAACTGGGCGGCGGCGTGAACGCGCTGCGCGGCCACAGCAACATCCAGGGTCTGACGGACCTGGGCCTGCTGTCCACCAGCCTGACAGGCTACCTGAGCCTGCCGCGCGAAACCGAGCAGGATCTGGAAACCTACTACGCACCGCGCGCCGTCAAGCCGCTGCGTCCGAACCAGATGAGCTACTGGCAGAACTATCCCAAGTTCTTCGTCAGCATGCAGAAGGCCTGGTGGGGCGATGCAGCTACGGCCGAGAACCAGTGGGCGTTCCACTACCTGCCCAAGTACGACAGGCTGTACGACATCCTGACCGCGTTCGAGCTGATGAACCAGGGCAAGCTCAATGGCTACTTCTGCCAGGGCTTCAACCCGGTCGGTTCCTTCCCGAACAAGAAGAAGATCATCGCCGGCCTGAGCAAGCTCAAGTACCTGGTGGTGATGGATCCGCTCAATACCGAGACGGCCGATTTCTGGAAAAACCACGGCGAGCACAACGATGTGAAGCCGGAAGAAATCCAGACCACGGTGTTCCGCCTGCCGACCTGCTGCTTTGCCGAGGAGGATGGTTCCATTACCAACTCCAGCCGCTGGCTGCAGTGGCACTGGAAAGGCGCCAACCCGCCGGGAGAAGCCAAACCGGACATGGAAATCATGGCCGAGCTGTTCATCCGCCTGCGCGATGCCTATCGCAAGGAAGGCGGCGCTTTCCCCGATCCAATCCTCAACCTCGACTGGAAGTACAAGGTGCCGCATGCACCCACGGCCACCGAGTTGGCCATGGAGTCGAACGGCAAGGCCCTGGCCGATCTGGTCGATCCCGCTACGGGCACCGTGATCCTGAAAGCCGGCCAACAGGTCGCCAGCTTTGCGCAATTGCGCGACGATGGCAGCACCGCATCGGGGTGCTGGATCTACGCCGGTTCCTGGACCGAGGCGGGGAACATGATGGCGCGCCGGGACAACCGCGATCCGTGGGACAACGGTCAGACGCCGAACTGGGCCTGGGCCTGGCCGGTGAATCGCCGCATTCTGTACAACGCCGCCTCCGCCGCGCCGGACGGCAAGCCCTGGGATGCCAAGCGCCCGCTGGTGTTCTGGAATGGCAAGCAGTGGACCGGTTCTGACGTGCCCGACTTCAAGGCCGATGCCAACCCGGCCGATGCCGACCGCATGAACCCCTTCATCATGACCGGGGAGGGCGTGGGACGCCTGTTCACGCCGTCCGGCATGGCCGAGGGGCCCTTGCCCGAGCACTACGAGCCGTTCGAGACGCCGCTCAAGCGCAACCCCATGCACCCGAACAACGCGCAGGCCAAGTCCAACCCGGCCGCCCGCGTGTACAAGGGCGACATGGAAGCCTTTGGCAAGCCCGAAGACTTCCCGTACGTGGCCACCAGCTACCGTCTGACGGAGCACTTCCACTACTGGACCAAGAACGCGCTGAGCAACGCCATTCTCCAGCCCGAGCAGTTCGTCGAGATCGGCGAGGAGCTCGCCAAGGCCAAGGGCATTCGTCAGGGCGATCGCGTCAAGGTCAGTTCCAACCGCGGCTTCATCAAGGCCGTGGCCGTGGTGACCAAGCGCATTCCGCAGCTGACTGTGGACGGCCAGACGGTCAACACCGTGGGTCTGCCCAACCACTGGGGCTTTGTCGGGCTGACCAAGCCCGGCTATCTGGTGAACACGCTGACCCCCTTCGTGGGCGATGCGAATACCCAGACGCCCGAGTACAAGTCCTTCACCGTGAACATCGAAAAGATCTGAGGGGGAGCGAAACATGTCATCTTTGCAATCCCTCGACGTCGTCAAGCGTTCGGCCACCACCACGCCCACCCCGCAGGTGCGCACCGCGGTGCCCGAAGTCGCGAAGCTGATCGATGTGTCTGCCTGCATCGGCTGCAAGGCCTGCCAGGTAGCCTGCATGCAGTGGAACGACCTGCGCCCCGAAGTGGGCAACAACGTCGGGGTGTACGACAACCCGGCTGATCTGGCCCCCGAGGCCTGGACCGTGATGCGCTTCTCCGAAGTGGAGGTGGAAGAGAACAAGCTCGAGTGGCTGATCCGCAAGGACGGTTGCATGCACTGCGAGGATCCGGGCTGTCTGAAGGCCTGCCCGGCCCCCGGTGCCATCGTCAAGTACGCCAACGGCATCGTCGACTTCATCAGCGAGAACTGCATTGGCTGCGGCTACTGCGTGAAGGGCTGCCCGTTCGACGTGCCGCGCATTTCCACTAAGGACAACAAGGCGTACAAGTGTTCGCTCTGTTCCGACCGTGTGGGTGTGGGCCTGGAGCCGGCCTGCGTGAAAACCTGCCCGACCGGGGCCATCCGCTTCGGTACCAAGGACGACATGCTCGATTTCGGTGCCACCCGCGTGGCGGACCTGAAGGAGCGTGGCTACGCGAACGCCGGCGTGTACAACCCGGAAGGGGTGCAGGGCACGCACGTGATGTACGTGCTGCAGCATGCCGACAAGCCGGAGCTGTACAACGACCTGCCCAAGGACCCGTCCATCAGCCCGCTGGTCGGACTGTGGAAGGGGCTGGCCAAGCCGCTGGCGCTGGCTGCCATGGTCGGCGCTGCCGTGACCGGTTTCTTCCACTATGTGAAGGTGGGTCCGGAAGAGGAGCCCGAGGACGAGGCCGATGTGCCCGATCCCGTGCGCACTGAAGATGGCCGGCTGGTGCAGGTGACGCCGGCGCGTGTGCCCGAGAAAGGAGAATCGTGATGAAACGCTATCTGCATCGACACAGTAGTGTGACGCGCTTCAACCACTGGATCATGGTCATCCTGTTCGGCATGGCGGGTTTCTCGGGGCTGGCGCTGTTCCATCCCAACCTGTTCCCGCTGACCGGCATCTTTGGCGGACCGCAGTGGACGCGCATCGTGCATCCCTACTTCGGCATCGGCGTGTTCATCGCCTTCCTGTTCATGCTGGCGCGCTACTGGCGCGACAACCTGCCCACGAAGGATGATGCGGAGTGGATCAGGCACTCGGGCGACATGCTCAAGGGCAACCAGACCGCCATGCCGCCGGTGGGCAAGTACAACGCCGGCCAGAAAGGCGTGTTCTGGGGCATTTTCCTGTGCCTGATCGTGCTGATGGTGACGGGCGTGCTGTTCTGGCAGGCCTGGTTCGCCAACTCGGTGCCGATCCCGCTGCAGCGTCTGGCCGTGGTGCTGCACGCGCTGGCGGCCTTTGTCATCTCGCTGCTGGTGGTGATCCACATCTACGCCGCGCTGTGGGTGAAGGGCACGATACGGGGCATGACGCAGGGCACCGTCTCTGCCGGCTGGGCCAAGCAGCACCACTATCTGTGGTACAAGAAGGTCACCGGGGGCAACACCGACCGGACCTGATCCGCAATGCCGGTAACCAGGCCCCGGCGCCTTGTGCGGCCGGGGCTTTTCATTTGGGGCTTATGGACAAGATCACTTCCACCGCGCGTCTGATGGACGCCGAAGAACTGGCGCAGCGCCAGGCCAGCGAGGCCAGCTTCCTGCAACTTCCCGCCCGCGGCACGGTGTTTGCCGAGCGCGCCATGCGCTTGCGCCAGCTGGCCAGCGGGCATGCCATGGGCGATTTTCTGCAGTTCATGGCGGAACTGGCCGATGCGCAGCAGCGTGCGCTGCTCGGCTTTCCCGTGGTGCCGCTGCCCGATGGCGAGGCGCTGATGAATGCCTCCCGCCTGGGCATGCCGCCGCTGCCGGTGGCGCACTGGCAGCGCGATCCGGCCTGGCAGCAGGCCCTGCGCACCATGGCGGCTGAAGTGCTGCCCAAGGCGCCCGAGGCCGGACGCGAAGTGCTGCAGGATCTGGCGCAGGCCGATGGCGACTGGCTGGAGCAGCAGGCCGAGCGCTTGCTGCACGGCGTGATGCAGGGGCTGGACATGGCCGCTGCGCCCATCATCGCGGCGGCGCTGCAGGTGTACTGGACGCATCTGGTGTGCGCCGTGCAGGAGCAGGGCGCCCCGGCCGGCCTGGCGGCCCCGTTCGGCCGCATCGACGATGCCACCGTCTGCCCTTGCTGCGGCAGCCGGCCCACGGCCAGCATCGTCAAGGCGGGTGCCGAGCGCGGCGGCCAGCGCTATCTGCACTGTTCGCTGTGCAGCACGCACTGGCACATGGTGCGCATCAAGTGCACGCACTGCGAATCGACCAAGGGGCTGGCCTACGAGGCGGTGGCGCCGGCCGGTGCCACCGAAGAAGACAATCAGGGCCGCGAGCCCGTGGTGCAGGCGGAAACCTGCAGCGAGTGCGGGCACTATCTCAAAATCGTGCACGGCGAGCGCGATCCCATGGTGGAGCCGGTGGCCGAGGACCTGGCCACGCTCACGCTTGATCTGCTGGTGGCCGAAACCGGCCTGCAGCGCCATGGTGTGAACATGCTGCTGCTGTTCGGGGAATCCGAAGAGCCGGCTCCCGATCCGGAGATGCAGTGATGCAGCGGCCCGACGAATACGTGGTGCACGGTTCCCGGGCCGGGCAGATGGCCCAGCCCCGTGATCTTCCCGCCGTAGACCGCCTGCTGCGCGAGCCGGTGGTGCAGGCCTTGCTGGATGAGCATGGCCATACGCTGGTGGCCGGTGAGGCGCGTGCCTTGCTCGATGCCTTGCGGCCTGCCGTGGTCGAGGGCACGGTGCCGGTGGCGGACGTGGCCGTGTCCCGCCTGTCCGACGCGCTGGAGCAGCGTCTGCAGCAGCGCCTGCAGCCCCGCATGCGAGCGGTGCTGAACCTGACCGGCACGGTGATCCACACCAACCTGGGCCGCAGCCTGCTGGCCGAGCCCGCGCTGCAGCACATGCTGGCCATGATGGCCGGCCCGAACAACTTGGAATACGACCTGGACAGCGGTGCGCGCGGCGATCGCGACACCATCATTGAGGAGCTGCTGTGCACGCTGACGGGTGCTGAAGCGGCTACCGTGGTCAACAACAATGCCGCGGCCGTGCTGCTCACGCTGGCAGCGCTGGCGCGCGGGCGCGAAGTGATCGTCTCGCGGGGCGAACTGGTCGAAATCGGCGGTGCCTTCCGCATGCCCGACGTGATGGAAAGCGCCGGTGCGCGTCTGGTGGAGGTAGGCACCACCAACCGCACCCATCTGCACGACTACGAAAACGCCATCAACGAGCGCACCGCGCTGCTGATGAAGGTGCATACCAGCAATTACGCGGTGCAGGGCTTTACCAAGGCGGTGAGCGAGGCCGAGCTGGCCGGCGTGGCGCGTGCGCGCGGCGTGCCGCTGGCGACTGACCTGGGCAGCGGCTCGCTGGTCGATCTGGCGTCTTACGGCCTGCCACGCGAGCCCCTGCCGCAGGAGATGATTGCAGCCGGCTGCGATGTGGTGACCTTCAGCGGCGACAAGCTGCTGGGCGGGCCGCAGGCCGGCCTGATCGTCGGCAGCCGTGAAATGGTGGGCCGTATCCGCAAGTTTCCGATGAAGCGCGCGCTGCGCATGAGCAAGCTGCCGCTGGCGGCGCTGGAGGCCACGCTGATGCTCTACCTGCGCCCCGAACGGCTGGCGCGGGACTTGCCCACCTTGCGCATGCTGACGCGGCCGGAAGCGCAGATCCGTGCCCAGGCGCAGCAATTGCTGGCGCCGGTGGCGCAGGCCGTGGCGCCGCGCTTTGCGGTGAGCGTGATGGCCTTGAAGGGGCAAATCGGTTCCGGTTCGCTGCCAGTGGATCGGCTGCCGTCTGCGGGCCTGGCGCTGGCGCCGGTGCAGAAGAAGGGCGCCGGGCGCGCGCTGGATGAACTGGCGACCGCCTTGCGTCGCCTGCCGCTGCCGGTGATCGGCCGTATTGCCGAAGACCGGCTATTGCTCGACTTGCGCTGCCTGGAGGATACCGACCAGCTGTTGCACCAGCTGCCCTTGTTGCAGGAGGCGCTGGCATGATCGTCGGCACCGCCGGCCATATCGACCATGGCAAGAGCACGCTGGTGCGCGCCCTGACGGGCGTGGATACCGACCGCCTGCCCGAGGAAAAGAAGCGTGGCATCAGCATCGAACTGGGTTACGCCTTTCTGGACGTGCCGGGCCGTGCAGAGCGCATCGGTTTTGTCGATGTGCCTGGTCACGAGCGGCTGGTGCACACCATGCTGGCGGGGGCCAGCGGCATCGACTTTGCGCTGCTGCTGGTGGCGGCCGACGATGGCGTGATGCCGCAGACGCGCGAGCATCTGGCCGTGCTGTCGCTGCTGGGCAAACAGCGCGGAGCGGTGGTGCTGACCAAGGCGGATCGGGCTGACGAGGCGCAGTTGCAGGCTGTGGAGCAGCAGGTGCGGCAGTTGCTGCAGGGCACTTCGCTGGTGCAGGCCCCGGTGCTGCGCGTTTCGGCGCAGACGGGGGAGGGTGTTGATGCCTTGCGCGAATTGCTTTGGCAGGAGGCGGGGAGGCATTCCCCGGGTGTGGATGACGACGCTGTAGCTGTCCCTCTGGCTGCGGGCGTTTCAGGCGAGGCAGGCTTGCCCAGTGAAGCTCCGGGTCAAGGCAGTGCAGGGGATTCCGAATCCCCCGCATCGCTCAGCCATTCGTCAAAGCAGACAAAAAAACCGCCACAGGCTTTCCGCCTCGCGATCGACCGCAGCTTTACCCTGGACGGCACCGGCACCGTCGTGACCGGCACCATCCACCACGGCAGCGTGCGCGTGGGAGACACGCTGATGCTGGTGCCTTCCATGCAAGCTGCGCGCGTGCGCAGCCTGCACGCGCAGAACCAGCCGGTACAACAGGCACATGCCGGGCAGCGTTGCGCCATCGCCCTGGCCGGCGTCGACAAGGACGCCATCCATCGCGGCGACTGGGTGGTCGATCCAGCCGTTGCGCTGACTACCGACCGTTTCGATGCCAGGCTCACGTTGTGGAAGGACGAAGCCAGGCCGCTTCGCTCCGGCGCGCGCGTGCAGGTGCATCTGGGTGCGGTGAGTGTTGCGGGCACCGTGGCCTTGCTGGATGCCGAGCAACTGCCTCCCGGCGGAACTGCCACGGTGCAGATCATCACCCGCACGCCGATTGGCGCCTGGCATGGAGATCGGGTGGTGCTGCGCGATGCTTCCGCCACGCGCACGATCGCGGGCGGACAGGTGCTTGATCCGCGTGCACCGGTGCGTTACCGGCGCACGCCGCAGCGGCTTGCCTGTCTTGAGGCGATGCAGCACGAGCATATTGCGGATCGGCTATCAGGTATTCTGGAAATAAACCCGAACGGGGTTGATATGTCGGATTTTACCAGGATGCAAGGTGTCGTCGGTCATCCTGCAATCCCTGCACGCGCGCTGGAAAAGCAGGATGGCCATGCCCATTGGGTGCTGGCGCCCTCCATGACGCAGCAGGCGCTGGCGCATATTGCGGGTGTGCTGGCCACCTACCATGAGCAATCCCCTGACGAACTCGGCCCCGTCAACTCGCGCCTGCGCCGATTGGCCTACCCGCGCATGCCGGATGCGTTGTGGCTGGCGGTGCTCGACCATGCGCAGCAGCAGGGCGTTCTTGTGCAGCAGGGTGCTTATGTGCACCTGCCCGAACACGGTGTGCGCCTCTCGGCCACCGAAGAGCGCATCGCCCAGAAAGCGCTGCCGCATCTGCTGCAGGTCGGTGCCGAAGGCGCCTGGGCGCGCGATCTGGCCAAGCTCACCGCCGAACCAGAACCGCTGCTGCGTGCCACGCTCGCGCGCCTGGCCCGGCGTGGAGAATTGCACCAGGTCGTCAAGGATTTGTACTATGCCGGCGACATCATGCGCAATCTGGCGCATACTGTGCGCCGGCTGGCCGCTGCGCAGCAGGGGCAGCTGCAGGCCGCAGACTTCCGCGACGCCACCGGCCTCGGCCGCAAACGCGCGATCCAGATTCTGGAATACTTCGACCGCATCGGCCTGCTGCGCCGCGTCGGTGACGTGCACAAGCTGCGCGTGGATTGTCCGCTGTTTCGGGAAGATGCCTGAGGCGACGAGAAGGAAGGGCAACGATCCTGGTGGGTCGGCCGGGCTTCAAACCCGGTGGGTGGCGCCAAGCGCTGCCGGGTGGGTTCGACTCCCATGCCCTTCCGCCAACAAAAAAAGCCTGCCCCGGAACGGGACAGGCTATGAAGGGGCAAACGCCCTGAGGTGAACCCTGTTTACTCGGCCTTGATCGCAGCCAGCTTCTGTCGCTTGCTACGGGCGCGGATATTGAGCGCCTCCACCGCCAGCGAGAACGCCATCGCCGCGTAGATATAGCCTTTGGGCATGTGCACTTCAAACGCCTCGGCCGTCAGCGCCATGCCCACCATCACCAGGAAGGCCAGCGCCAGCACCTTGACGGACGGGTGCTTGTCCACAAACTCGCCGATCGGGCGGGCCGCGAACAGCATCACGCCCACCGAGGTGACCACGGCCGCCACCATCACCCAGATCTGGTCCACCATGCCCACGGCGGTGATGACGGAATCCAGCGAGAACACGATGTCGATGATGGCGATCTGGGCGATGATGCTCCAGAACAGCTTGCTGCCGCCGGCCTTGATGGCCTCGCCGTCAGTCTGCGGCGGGGCGTCTTCCTCGCGCGCTTCCACTTCAACGAAAATCTCGTGCGAGGCCTTGTACAGCAGGAACAGGCCACCCAGCAGCAGCACGAGATCGCGGCCGCTGATGCCCTGGCCGAACACCTGGAACAGGTCGGCCTTCAGGCCCATGACCCAGCTCAGCGAAAACAGCAGCAGCAGGCGCGTGACCATGGCAAAGCCCAGGCCGAGCTGGCGCGCGCGGTTGCGGAACTGTACCGGCAGACGGCCGACCAGCACCGAGATGAAGATGATGTTGTCCACGCCGAGCACGATTTCGAGTGCGGTCAGCATGCCGAAGGCGATCCAGACGTTCGGATCCAGCAAAAATTCCATGATGCAAAGAGAGCAGGGCAGCAAACGACATGTACAAGCCGCCACGCCCGAACTGGCGGCCTTGTCCTGTAAAGTGGGTAATTCTAGAAACTTCCAATCTTTCGGTAAATTAGAAATTTCACACTGAAATTTCCAGAAAAACTGATAATTGCAGCATCGCAAGGAGACGCGCATGCTCAACTACAAGCATCTTCACTACTTCCAGCAGGTGGCCGAGGCCGGCGGCGTCTCGCGCGCCAGCGAGCGCCTGCACGTCAGCCCGCAAACCATCAGCACGCAGATTTCCGAACTGGAAGACCGGCTGGGCGTGGAACTGTTCGTCAAGAACGGGCGCTCGCTCGAACTGACGGAAACCGGTCGCCTCACGCTGCAATACGCGCGCGACATCTTCACCACCGGCGCCGAGCTGGAGGCCGTGCTGCGCGACCGCAGCGGCCGTGGCAAGGCGCTGGAGTTCCGCGTGGGGGTGGCCGACAGCGTGTCCAAGGCGGTGGCCTTTCATCTGGTGGAGCCGGCGCTGGAACTGCCCGATCCGGTGCGGCTGATCTGCCAGGAGGGGCGCACCGAGCGTCTGCTGTCAGAACTGGGCCTGCACCGGCTGGACCTGGTGCTGGCCGACGCGCCGGTGCCTTCCACGGTGAGCGTGCGGGCCTACAGTCACCGGCTGGGGGCGACGGACGTGGCCTTCTATGCGGCGGGGAGCTTGCGCGAGCGCTTTCCGGGGGAGTTTCCGTCCTGCCTGAACGGGGCGCCGGTGTTGCTGCCGGGGGCGGATGCGGCCATCAGCCAGCGCTTGCGTGCCTGGTTTGAGCGCGCCGGCGTGCGGCCGGTGGTGGTGGGGGAGTTTGACGACAGTGCGCTGGCGCAGGAATTTGGCAAGAAGGGCGTCGGCTTTTTCGTAGGGCCGGCATTTCTGGCCCCGTCCATCACCGCGCAGCATGGGATGCTGGCGGTGGGGCTGGCGCAGGGGGTGCGGGATGAGTTTTATGCGCTGTCGATTGAGCGGCGCATTACGCATCGGTGTGTGGTGGCGATTACGGAGGCTGCGCGAGGCATGTTGGCGTAAAAGCTCAAGCTCTGTAGAGTTTGACTTGATACACACTTACTCGCTCCGCTAACAATGACTCGGGGCTAGATTCTCGGACGACCGAGGCGTCATTATTGATTGTTATTAAATGCCTTGATAAGGTCTTGCAAAGCAAGTGGCGGGGTCGATCGATGAATGATTCTGTGACAGTTTGAGCATACGATAGCCAAATCGTCGAGAGCTGTCGCTACGGTTTCATCTTTTAGACTGGAGAGGGGTACTAAATGATGGACTTCGCAAAAGTTATCACCAAGGTGTCCATAAGTTCTGGCGAAGTTGAAGTTGCAGACTTCGCACGAGAGGTGACCCTTGGTAGCAAGGGTTGTTTGCTTTTTTAAATCGACTATTTTTTTATCGCGTTCACGCGTGAGATGAGATACTAACTTTTGTGATCCTTCAGTGGCAAAGAAAGGCAGGTCGGGATCGTAAAGAGTGGAAGGAGGTGGGGGTGATTGAGAGGGTTTGGGTAGCAATTTTTTTAGGGTGTTAATGACAGCTTGATCGTTAACGCGATTGAAACCTAAGCTGAAGTTGCTTTGTTGTTTTAGAAGAACGGGTAGCCAGTCCAAGTGATTTAGAGGGAGTGGGGGTGAAAATTCGTGAATACTCTTCCCGAGTATGGCGTACAGCTTAGATGAGGGATCTTCAATTTCGATATGTTCGGCGATATATGCGCCAACCAACGAGTATGCCGTTTTATTTCCACGTGGAGACCCCTGTATTACCCAAACGGTATTGCAAATAGCTCTTCGGAGGAGAGGCTCTTTTTTACTGAAGAATTGCAGGGTCCCAGAAGGCTTCAATTCATAGCCCATTTTCTTAACGCTATGGTATGCTATGAAATGATCCATTTCCCATTCGTTTTGATCTGCTGGGTGCGCCATAGCATCAAGCTGCTTGAGTGCGGCGAGCGCATTTGGTCTCAGTTGAAGTTGCCATTCAAATTCCCGGGGTTTTGAGAAGTCAGCTAAAATTGCAAGTTTGGTTTCAGGGAATTTTTTCAACTCAATGCATAGTTTGGTCGCAAGTTTTCCGTAGTGAAGGTTGGCTGCATTCCAGTTTGAAAATCCGACTTTTTGTGCTAGTTCGCGCATTGAAATCGTATGATTTGGTGTGCGCATATGGGTGTATAGCATCTCCCACTCATTTTTTGTCGGTTTAATTTTCTGCAGTGCAGAGATGTAATCTTGGGCTGTTAATGCGTCAATTTCTTCAAGAGTGTTGAGGTTCATTTTTTGATATTTAAGAATGTATTTTTTATTTTATTATTTAATTGGGAGGTTATCCGGTTAGTTGATTCAACTGAATAATCGGCATCAAAACCGCCAACACAATCAGCATCACCACCAACCCCATCATTACAATCAGTAACGGCTCCAGTATAGTCGCCAACCGGATCGCCCGCCGCTGCACCTCATTCCCCAACTGCGTCGCCGCCCGCCCCAGCATGGCCGGCAGTTGCCCCGTCTGCTCCCCCAACCGCGCAAACATGCTCACCAGCGTAGGAAAGCGCTTCTTCTGCGCCAGCGCACTCGCCAGCGGTGCCCCTTCGCGCACCAGCACGATCGCATCCTCCGCATCCACCTGCATCGCCCGGTTCGACAGCGTCTCGCTCGCGGCCTGCAGTGCCTTCAGAATCGGCACACCCGCCTGCACCAGCATCGCCAGCGTTCCCGCAAAGCGCGCCGCATTGAAGTTGCGCGCCAGCACACCCACCACCGGCAGCCGCAGCCACAGCGCATCCAGCCGCTGCCGGAAGCTGTCGCGCTTGCGCAGTTGCACCAGCGCCGTCACGCCACCGGCCAGCAGCAGTGCCAGCAGCCAGCCCCAGTGCCGCACAAAGTCGCTCAGTGCCAGCATCAGCGTGGTCAGTAGCGGCAGGGTGCGCTTGCTGCTGGCAAACACATTGGCCACCTGCGGCACCACGTAGGTGAGCAGAAACACCACGATCACGATGGCCACCAGCGTGACGATGCCCGGATAGAGCGAGGCGCCGATCAGCTTGGAGCGCAGTTCCTGCTGCGCTTCCAGGTCGTCCGCCAGGCTTAGCAGCACGGCGCCCAGACCACCGCTGTGTTCGCCCGCGGCAATCACGGCGGTGTAGATGGGGCTGAATTCGCGCGGATGCTGCTGCAGCGCCTTGGCAAAGCTGCTGCCGGCGTTCACTTCCGAGCGCAGGGCAGTCACCAGTTGGCGCTGGCGTTGGTTGTCGGATTCTTCGGCCAGCGCCAGCAGCGCGCGTTCGATCGGCAGGCCGGCGCTGACCAGGCCGGCCAGTTGCCGCGTCCATACCGCCAGCGCGGTGCTGTTGAAGGCCTTGGGAACGAACAGCGCCCGGTTCAACCCGCTGCCGCGCGCCAGTTGTTCGCCGTTGAGCGCCTGCACCTGCATGGGCACCAGTTGCTGCGCACGCAGGGCGGCGCGGGCGGCCTTGAGGGTGTCGGCTTCGAGCGTGCCCTTGCGCGTGCGGCCCTGGACGTCGAGTGCCTGGAACTGGTAGACCGGCATGGCGTCAGTCGCGCGTCACGCGCAGCAGTTCTTCGGCGCTGGTAATGCCGGCGGCCACCAGGCGTTCGCCATCGTCGCGCATCAGCGTCATGCCGTTGGCCAGCGCGGCGGTGCGGATGTCTGCCTCCGAGGCGCGCTGGTGGATCTGCGCGCGGATGGCATCGTCCACCAGCAGCAACTCGAAAATGCCGGTGCGCCCGGCATAGCCGCTCTGGCCGCAGTGCTCGCAGCCCTGTCCGTGGCAGTGCGTGCACAGCTTGCGCACCAGGCGCTGCGCCAGCACGCCCAGCAGCGAGCTGGCCAGCAGAAAGGGTTCCACGCCCATATCCGTCAGGCGCGTGACGGCGCTGGCGGCGTCGTTGGTGTGCAGCGTGGCCAGCACCAGGTGGCCGGTGAGAGAGGCCTGGATGGCGATCTGCGCCGTCTCGAAATCGCGGATCTCGCCGATCATGATCACGTCCGGATCCTGGCGCAGAATGGCGCGCAGCGCCTTGGCAAAGGTCAGGTCGATGCGCGCGTTCACTTGCGTCTGGCCGATGCCGGGCAGCTCGTATTCGATCGGGTCTTCCACCGTCATGATGTTGCCGCTGTGCGCATCCAGCCGGCTCAGCGCCGAATACAGCGTGGTGGTTTTGCCCGAGCCGGTCGGGCCGGTGACCAGGATGATGCCGTGCGGCTGGCGGATCAGCTGGGTGAACTGGCGCAGGGTTTCGCCCTGCATGCCCACCGCTTCCAGGCTGATGCGGTTGCCGGATTTGTCCAGCAGGCGCAGCACGGCGCGTTCGCCGAAGGCGCTGGGCAGGGTGGAAACGCGCACGTCGATGGCGCGCGTTCCCAGGCGCAGGCTGATGCGGCCGTCCTGCGGCAGGCGCTTTTCTGCGATGTCCAGGTCGGCCATGATTTTCAGGCGACTGATCAGCGCGGCGTGCAGGGCGCGGTTGGGCTGCACCACCTCGCGCAGGCTGCCGTCCACACGAAAGCGCACCGCGCTGTGGTGTTCGAAGGGCTCGATGTGGATGTCGCTGGCGCCATCGCGCGCGGCCTGGGTGAGCAGGGCGTTGAGCATGCGGATGATGGGTGCGTCGTCGGCAGCTTCCAGCAGGTCTTCCACCGGCGGCAGTTCCTGCATCATGCGGCTCAGGTCGGCATCGCTCTGCACCTCGCTCACCACGCTGGCGGCGCTGCCTTCGCCCTGGGCATAGGCTGCGCTGATGCGCTGCGCCAGTTGCGGCGGTTCGATCGCCTGCACGGCGGCGATGCGGTACTTGCGCTGCACTTCGCTCCAGGCCGGGCCGGGCAGCACGCCCTGGCCGTGCCAGAGCCACAGATTGCCGTCGTCCTGCTGTTCAACCAGCAGCTGGTGGCGGCGCGCGAAGGCGTAGGGCAGGGGGTAGCGCATGGCGGGGCGTCAGGGGGTGTTGTCGGCGCCGGTGTAGGGCGTGTCCGTGGTGGCGGCGGTGTTGGCTGGCTGCATGCGCCAGCCGATGGCGTCGCCGCTCAGGGTCTGCTGCATCAGCGGTGCAGGCGCGCTGCGGCCCGGCTCGCTAACGGGAGTCCAGGCCGATTCCGGATGCCGTACCGGAGGCAGCACCGGTGCCTCGTAGGGCTTGACGATATTGCCAGCGGGCTGTGTGTTGAGCTGGCTTACGCGCATCATGTCGTATCGGTCCAGTGTCAGGCTCTCGCTGTCGCGTGCATCGCGCACGATCACCGGGCGCAGGAACACCATCAGGTTGCGTTTGGCGCGGCTGCGGTTTTCGTTCTTGAACAACTGGCCCAGCACCGGAATATCGCCCAGTACCGGCACCTTTTCCTGGCGGTTGGCATATTCGTCCGACAACAGGCCGCCCAGCACGATGATCTGCCCGTCATCGGCGATGACGTTGGATTCGATGGAGCGCTTGTGTGTGGTCGGCCCGCGCGGCGAGTCGATGGTGGCCAGATCGACGTTGCTGGTTTCGTGGTAGATCTGCATTTTTACCGAGCCGTTCTCGCTGATCTGCGGCTTCACGCGCAGCGTCAGGCCGACGTCCTTGCGCTCGATGGTCTGGAACGGGTTGACGGCGCCGTTGGCGCTGTTGTTGTTCGTATACTGGCCGGTCACGAAGGGCACGTTCTGGCCGATCATGATGCGCGCTTCCTCGTTGTCCAGCGTGATCAGGTTGGGCGTGGACAGAATGTTGGCGTCGCCCGTGGTCTGCAGGAAGTTGGCCACCACCCCGAGGATGGGCGTGCCGCGGAACGTGGCCAGCGTCGCCAGGTTGATGCCCGGCTTGGCGCTGGGCAGGTTGTTGTTGGCCAGCTCGGCCGACATGTCCAGAATATTGCCCGCCTTGCCGAAGTTGGAGCCGAGGATGCCCACGCGTCCGCCCTGCGAGAACGGGCTCTGCCACTGCACGCCCAGCTCGGCCGCCTTCTCGGCGCTGACTTCGGCGATCAGGCTTTCCACATAGATCTGGGCGCGGCGCGTATCCAGCCGCTCGATCACGGCGCGCAGCTGGCGATATTCGGGCTCGCTGGCGGTGATGATCAGCGAGTTGGTGGCCGGATCGGCCTGGATCGGACCGCCGGTGGAGGGCGAGCCGCTGCCCTGCAGTGCCGAGGTGGCCGTGACCTGCACCTGAGGCGCGGCGCCCGGCTGCGTGCCGCCGACCGAGACCGACATGCCCGGCGACCCGGAGCCGCTGTTGACCTGGTTCGCTGCCATGGCCGCGCGCAGCGTGGCGGCGATGCGGGTGGCATCGGCGTTCTTCAGGTGCACCACCCAGATGTTGCCGGCCTCGCCATTGGTGCTGTGGTTGCTCAGGGCCGGCTGGTCCAGCCGCAGGATCAGGCTGCGCGCCTGCGTGGCCTGCGCCTGCGTGGGCGCACGCACGATCAGCGCGTTGCTGCGTGCCTCGGGCAGCACCGTGGTGCGTCCGCCGCCCACGCCGCCGGGCGCAGCGGCAGCCCCGGCGCCACTGCCATCGAGCAGCTTCTGCACCAGCGGCGCCATGTCGGTGGCGATGCCGTAGCGCAGCGGAATCACTTCCACATCGCTGCCCACGGGTTGGTCCATGCCGGCGATCATGCGCTCGATGCGCTGCATGTTGTCGGCGTAATCCGTCACCACCAGCGTATGCGCATTGCTGGCGTTGATGGTGTTGTTGGGGCTGATCAGCGGGCGCAGCGCCGGCACCAGGTTGTTGGCGTTCTCGTAGCGCAGCTTGAACACGCGCGTTACTACCTGGTTGCCCATGGCGGCACTGCCGCGCGGCACCACGCGGGCCTGCAGCTTGGCATCGGCCTCGGGTACCACCTTGTAGATGCCGCCGGATTCCACCAGCGCAAAGCCCTGCAGGCGCAACGCCGCTGCGAACTGGTTGACTGCCTGCGCCGCCGTTACCGGCCGCTCGGACTGGATGCTGATGGTGCCCTTGGCGCGCGAATCGAGCACTACGTTGCGGCCGGTGATGGCGGAGATGGTGCGCGCCACCGATTCGATCTCGGCGTTGGAAAAATTCAGCGTGACCAGACCCTGTGCCAGCACGGCGGGGGCGGCAAGGGTGGACGCCATCAGCGCAGCCAGCGTCAGGCGGGCAAGCGGCTGGCGCAGGCGACGGGGCGGAACGAAAGACAGAGACATGTGCTTATCCCAGGGTGATCAGCGAGCGCTCGCCGCTGCGCTGACCGATGATGTTCAGCAGATTGTTGAGGGCCGCCGCCTTTTCGGGTGCGGCATAGGCTTGGCCGGAAAAACGCAGGCGCGCGCCCACCCACTGGCCGCTGCCTTCGAGTTGCAAACTGCTGCCGGGCAGGGTTTCCAGGCTGAGTTCGGCCGGCGTGGCCTGTGCCGGCGTTTCGCCGCTGCCCGGCGGCTTGCCACCGCGCAGCTGCACGCGGTAGCTGCCGATGGGTCGGATGGTGGAGAGGCGGGTGGAGGCCTGCTGCAGCGTGGCCGTGACGGTGCCGGCATAGTCCACGCGCTGCTGGCCGAGCCAGAGCTGCACCTGCTGCGTGCTGGCACTGAGCGTACCGTCGAGCTGCAGGGTGTTCCAGGGCGTGCCGAGGCCGACCAGCAGGCTGCTGGGCAGTTGCAGTGTGCTGTCAGCCACATGCACGCGCGTGCCGCCGGGCTGCCAGCGCAGGCGTGCCTGCACGGGTTTGGGGGTGCAACAGCTGCTGTTGAGTTCCATGTCGGCACCCAACCAGCGCGGTTGCAGCTTCCAGTGCAGGCGGCTGGGCAGCGTGGTGGCGTCGCGGCTCTGGCGGCCGCCGGAGAGAACCAGCCAGGCCGACCCCTTCCAGACCGTACCCTCGACCTTGCTGAGCTGCACCTTGTCCTGTGTCGCCCAAGCTACGGCGCCGGCCAGCCAGCGTGCCGGTGCCCAGACCAGGCTGACCAGCAGCAGGCCCAGCACCATGCCGGCGGCAGCCCAGCGCCACGGATGCAGGCGGCGAGCACCCATCGGCGTGCGCGTCGGCGCGCGTTTGCGCGAGGGCGCCTGCCAGCGGCGCGCGGGAGGAGCCATACGAAACGCCATGCTGGCCGGTGCTCCTCAGGACGGCAGGCGCAGCACCATGGTGCCGTGCCAGCCATCGGATGTCCGTTCCAGCTGCATCTGCTGCGGCAGCGCACGTCCCAGTGTGCGTGCCTGTTGCAGCCATTGCGCCACGGCTTCGGGCGAGACGCCCTTGAACTGCGCCTGCACCTGGGCGCCCTGCAGCGTCACGCTGCCCGGGCCGAGCAGACGGTCGCCCAGTTCCTGCAGTACACGCTGGCTTTCCTCGGGGCTGATGCGCGGCTGCTGCTTGAGCGTGCGGGCCTCGCTCTGCCACTGGCGCATCTGGGCGAGTTGCTGTTCTTGCATGGCGCGCTGTGCGGGTGCATCGCGCATCGTGCGCAGCGCGGGGGCGATGGCGATCAGCCAGCTTGCGGCAATCAGCAACGCCAGGCTGGCAGCCAGCACCATGCGGCGCTCGCGTGCGGAAAGTCCTTTCCAGGCGGTGCGCAGCGGCTGCAACCGCTGTTGCAGGGCCTGCAGGCGCGAAGAAGCGGGGGCATTGGCACTCATGGGGCAGGTCGGATCAGCCAGTCATTGCCGTCCTGCGACAGCGTGAGTCGGGAAGGGTGCAGCGTGCCTTGCAGGCTGGCCTGTTGTTCGGTCGAGAGAGCCAGGCCCTTGATGCGCAGCTGCGCCCCATCCCATTGCAGGGCCTGCAACTGGGCGTCGGGCAGGGCGCGGCTGATCAGCGTGAGCATGCCTTCCATCTCGGTGGGCGCGAGTGCGCCGCTGCGCTGGCGCAGCACGGCCAGCTCGCGCTGCATCTGCGTGGGCGGATCCACCACCAGCTTCACGTGCGGAAAGGTGTCAGTCAGCGTTTTGGCAATGGCCTGCTTGTTGTCGGCCAGCAGGCGGCGCTCCTGCAGCGCGGCCCAGTTCAGGCCGATCAGCTGTACCAGCACCAGGGCAACCAGGCCCCAGCGCACCGCCTGCCACTGCGGCGCCTGGAGAAAGCGCTGCCAGAGCTGGCCGGCCTGCTTGCGCATGCGGTCGGACTGGCGGTTGGCGAAGGCCAGCTGCGCCAGGTTCCAGGGGGTGGCGGAGGCCTGCAGCCAGCGCTGCGCGGCATGCTGCACGGTGACGGGCTGGCGCAAGGACTGTTCGGCCCACTGCGCAATGCCGGCGTCGGCCAGAACCGCATTCGGATGCTGTTGCGCCAGTCGACGGACGGATTCGGGCGGCTCGGCCTGTGCCAGATCGGCCTCGGCCGGATCGGGCAGGGGCCAGAGCAGCACGCCGGGGGCATCGTCGCCGGCTTCCAGGTCGCTGCCGGTGCGTACCCACCAGGCACTGCCGTCGTCCTCGGCAATGGCGTGCACGCGGGCGTCCTCGGGCAGGGCGGGGGCATCCAGGCCGGGTTCGCTGAACGCGGCTGGTGCCGCACCGAACGGTTGCGGCGCAAACTCGGGCACGATGCGGCTGGCCACACAGCCCGCCGCTTCCAGTTCATCCAGCTGCTCGCGCAGCCAGCCGGCATGACAGACCGCCACCCACACAGGCCCGGTCGCCTTGGCCGCATCCGGTTGGAGCGCGCAGTGCAACTCGGCCATGTCATCCAGCACATGCTCTTCCAGCAGGCCTTCGAGCACCGTGCGCAGGCGGGCCGGATTGGCCGTGCTGCCCTTGGGTAACTGCACCCGGTGCCAGGACAGCGCCTGGGCCGGCACCAGTGCCACGACCTCGTGCGCGTCCTGCCAGGGCAGCAGCGCCGCCTCGCTGCGGGCGTGCCTGTCCACCGCCTGGCCGTCGGGACTCAGGACATGCGAAAACGATGCTTCAGGAGCACCGGGAAGGCGAAGGCGAACAAGGAGTTGGGCCATGGACCGCGCGATTTTAGTGGGGCAGTATGACACCGAAATGTCATAAAACGACAACCCAGATGACATCTGCGGACGATCGTCCTGCCAACTGGATGGCGGAAGTGGATGAGAAAAAGCGTCTTACTGTTCGGGGCTGAACACACTCCCTTTTTCACGCCACAGCATCACGCTTTGCAGCCCCTGCCGCTCGACCAGCGCTTGCTCGTCGATGCGGATGCTGCCCAGGCGCAGACTGCCGCGGATTACGAAATACTTGCTGTTCACACCCAGTTCGGCCTGCCCCTCGCCTGCCGGAATCGCGGCCTGCAGGGCGGCGGTATCCAGGAAGGGCTTGCTGGCGCGCTGCGCCACGGCGCGGGCGACATCTCCCGGGGCCACATTGGGTGCCGCCGCGCTCAGCACTTCAACGCTGGCGGTATTGGCATTGATGCTGGTGCGTTCGGGCAGGATGGTGACGTGTGGTGCCAGCTGGCGGATCAGTTCGGGTGCCACCCCCAGCCAGGCCAGTTGCTGCAGCCGGGCCGGCAGCAGCGGTGCACCGGGCTCGCTGCCGGGGCCTTGCTGTTCTGCCCGGGCGGCGCGCAGCCACTGGGTGGCCAGAGCCTCGGCCTGCGTGCCCGGCAGCCGCAGGTTCACGAACAGGCGTTGCAGCGTTTGCCTGTCAACCTCGGACGGCTGGCCGTTGCGCAGCAGGTTGCGCAGGTTGAAGCGTCCCTGCGCGTCCTCGATCTGGCCGGAGAGGAAGGCATCATCGGGCAGGTTGCTGGCATCCACCGTGATGTTGCGTTCGGCGGCCAGGAAGGTGGACAGGCGTGCTTCCATCAGCGGCACAGCCCAGGGCTCCGAGAGGTGATCGGGACCGCCCTGGCGCGCGTCTTCCTGCAGGATCAGGCGCGACCAGTCCAGTGCGCCGGCCAGAATCCAGCCGGACTGCAGGCGGGCGCGCTCGGCAGTCTCGATTTCGGTGCTGCGCCATTGCTGCCAGACGGCCGCGGCGGCAAAGGCGGCAACCAGCGTGACGGTGAGCATGGCCAGCAGCAGGGCGGCGCCGCGCTGGCGCTGCGGGCCTCGCGCTGAGCGACGCATGATCTGGCGGATAAGGAGGCGTTTGCGCATGTCAGCTGCGCTCCCGCGTCAGGGTAGGCTGCAGCCAGTCCACCGTCAGGCTGCCGGCGATTCCGGTGCCCTGGCCGGGCAGCGTCAGTTGCAGGCGCAGGCCGTCCGGAACAGGGTTGGGTGCAGCACCCGGCGTTCCGCTGCCCGCACCACCGGCGCCTCCAATGCCGCCAGTACCGCCAGTACCGCCAGTACCGCCAGTACCGCCAGCACCGCCAGCACCGCCAGCACCGCCAGCACCGCCAGCACCGTCAGCACCGTCAGCACCGTCAGCACCGTCAGCACCGTCAGCACCGTCAGCACCACCGGCTGGTGCGCTGCCCACGGGCAGGCCTTTGACTGGCCCCCAGGCATCATCGCGATAGCCCAGCACCTCCCAGGCCTGCAGGGGCAGCATCACCTGCGAGCCTGCAGCCTCGCCTTGCGCGCCTGATCCCCAGCTGGCAGCCTGCTGCCAGGCCTGCTGCTGTTCGCCATGGGTGCGCAACTGGGGAGATTGCCAGCGCATCCAGCAGGAGCCGGGAACGGCACCATTGGCAGCTTCCCCGGAGGAGGTCTCCGCCGGGCTGCGCGGGCAAGCGCTGCGCAGCGTCCAGGCCACCACGATGGTCGCCGGCGTCCACAAGGATTGTTGCGCCTGTCCTGCGCCGGTTTCTGCTGCCGTCTGCGTCTCGGGGCTGGCCAGCCGCAAGACGCGCAGGGTCTGCCCGTCCCAGTCCAGCACCGGTTGCCTGCTGCCGGCGCTGGGCAACATGGCATCCAGATCCACGCGCCACTGCGCCAGCGCCGTCTGCACTACCGCGATCTGGTCGCTGCGGCTTTGCGTGCCTTGCTGCGCCCGCACCATGGCGTCCAGCCCGCGCCAGCTCAGCAGGGCCACTAGCGCCAGAATGCCGATGGCCACCATCAGCTCGATCAGGGTGAAACCGCTCTGCCGGGCCGGGCTGGTCCGCAATACCGCTCGGCTCCGGTAGTGATGCAAGGCCGGCCGCACGTGCCGCAGACGCGCCGGACGATCAACAACCATCACAAACGCCCCATGATGGTCGACAGCCGGTACAGCGGCAGCGCACCCTTGTGCGTATGCGCATCCACGCGGCGGAAGTTGGGGTTGGGCGTGGGCATCACGGTGATCTTCACGGTAAGCTCCTCGCCGGCTTGGGGACAGGCCACTTCGCTGTCGCCCACCGGCGGAAACACCCTCGACAGCCGCATGGCCACCAACTGGTTCTCGGCACAGATCTGCGCCAGCAGCATGTCGCTCTGGCGCTGGCCATGGCTCACCAGCGCTTGCGTGGCCTGGCCGCCGGCAACCAGCGCAATCGCCACGATGGCCAGCGCGACCAGCACCTCGATCAGCGTAAAGCCGCCTTGCGCCGAACTGGCAGCAGTGGGCCCGCCTTGGCGGCTGTGATGGGACGACGGAGGCATGCGGCAAGGACTCATGGTGCCGGCCCTTCCACCACCGGCCGGAAGGGCCGGATGCCATCGGTGGCCACCGTGCGCCGCATCTGCGGCTTGCCGGCGATGGCGATGGTGAGCGTCTGCGCCGGCAATACCGGCTCCGGGCCCAGCACCAATTCGATGTTTTCCGAGCGCAGCGTCTGCGCCGTGCCGCCGGATAGCACCAGCGTCGGAGCCAGCCACTCGCGGGGCTGAGTGCTGGTTTCGGGCAGTCCGGCAAAGACAAAACCATCCCCCGCCGGTTGCCATCGCACCGGAATGCCGCTCGCGCGCGATTGCGCCCGCGCCGCTTCCAGCAGCGCTGCCAGCCGGTCTGCCTCGCGTTCGATGCGGGTGTGGTCGGAATCACGCAATGTCAGCGTGGCTCCGGCCGTGGCAATCGCCATGATGACCAGCACCACCAGCAATTCGATCAGGGTGAAGCCGCGCAGCCGCCTACGCGGCGCAGCTTGTGCCGATACGGACAATAAACGCCTGCGAGGCATGGGGCTCAATGCACGCGACATCGGAAAGAGCGCCGCTGCGCAGCAGCCGGCCATCAGTCGCTTACTGCCAGCTGCCGATATCCGCGTTGCTGCCTTCCCCGCCCGGCTGGCCGTCAGCGCCGAAGGACATCACATCCACTTCGCCCTTGATGCCGGGGTTGGCGTACTGGTAGTCCTTGCCCCAGGGGTCGGTGGGCAGCTTGTCCAGGTAGGGCTTCCAGTTGGCGGGCACGGGGGCGGCAGCAGGTTTGGTCACCAGCGCCTGCAGGCCCTGCTCGGCGCTGGGATAGCGCTGGTTGTCGAGCTTGTAAAGCTTGAGCGCCTGCATCAGGTTGTTGACATCGGTCTTGGCGGCCGTTACGCGCGCATCGTCGGCGCGGCCCAGCACGTTGGGCACCACCAGCGCGGCCAGCACGCCGATGATGACGAGCACCACCATCAGTTCGATCAGGGTAAAGCCGCGTTGGGCGCGGTGCTGGCGGCTGGAGCGGGAGATTCGGTCAGACATGGGAAGTGTTTTCAGTCAATCGGGATCGCAACCGGACAATGCTAGCGGCACTTTGGGGCAAAACAGTGACACGTGGCTTTTCTGCACAGGTCGCCGTATCACCTTGCCGCATAATGCGGCAATGTCTGCCTTGACCCTGCCTTCCTTTCCTGTCGCCGCGCTGCAAGGGCTGTCCCTGCGCGAGCGCTGGGGTGTCCGCCTGTTGTCACTGCTGGTCTGGTTGCTGGTGGCGGGTGCGCTGGCATTCTGGCTGCTCGGCTCGCGTGGTCAGGGCGGCGGGGTGAGCGCCCTGGTAGCAGATACCGCGCTGCATGCGGATGACCATTTGCTGGCACGGCTGCTGGGATATTCGGATGCCCCCCCGCCTGCGGAATCTGCCGAAGCTGCAGCCACCCCCGATGGCGGCAGCGGCCGCTTCGTGCTGCAGGGCGCCGTCGCCAACCAGTTCGGCACCGGCATTGCCGTGATTGCCGTGGATGGCCAGCCCGGGCGGCCGTTCCGCGCCGGGCAGGAGGTTGCCGATGGCTGGACGCTGGAGGCCGTGGGACGGCGCTCCGCACGCCTGCAGGCCAAGGGCGGGCGGGCGATGGAGCTGAGTTTTGCAGCTGCCGGAACCGGTGCCAATCTGGCAGGCGGTGTGCCGCCGCACGGATCTTCGGCCACGCCGGTGCAACCGGTCGCACCCCAGGTGCAGGTGGCACCGCAGCCGCTGCAAACACTGCCTTCCGCGCAGGGTGGCTCCCTGGCAGGCCGGTTCTCGCGCAACGCGGGACAGGCCAATGCCACGGTTCAGGCTACGGTCGGCGACGGTGCATCGGCCACGGTGCAGGCCACCACCTCCCAGGGCAACATCGGCGCCACGGGCGATGACGACGAACCGAGGCGCAGGGATGACTGATGCGGCCGGGCTTCCCTCAGCAGCCGTCGCAGCCATGGCGCACTGCCCGGAGGAGTTGCACTATCTGATCGAGCAGCAGGTCTGGGCGCGTATTGCGGACGGCGGCGTGGCCACGATCGGCATCACCTCGCTCGGCATCGCCCTGGCCGGCGATATCTACATGTGCCGGCCCAAGCGCGCCGGTTCCCTCGTGAAGCAGGGGGATTCGATCGCCGTGGTCGAACTGGCGAAATCCATCGTTGCCGTGCGTTCGCCCGTGACGGGTGAGGTGATCGAAGTCAATCCGCTGCTGGAAGAACAGCCCGAACTGGTGCACCGGCAGCCCTATGGCGATGGTTGGTTGGTGCGCATGCGATTGACGGATTGGGAGCACGACCAGCAGCACCTGCTGCATGGCCAAGCCGTGTTGCCCGCCATGCGCCACCATGCCTGGCTGCACCGCCTGGAGTTCTGACATGGGCTATGTGGATCATGCTGCCGACGGCATCGCCATCCTGCTCTGGGCCGCCAGTCCGGAGCAGCCGGAACTGCTGCACACGCCATTCTTCTTTGCCGCTGCGGCCGCAGCCATGGACGTTCCGGTAGAAATCTACTGCACGGCCGGCAGCGTGCGCCTGCTGGTGCCCGGCGTGGCGGAAGCGCTGCAGGCGCCCATGCACCAGAAGAATATCGCCAGCGCCATGCGCGAGGCAGTGGCCCTGGGTGCGCGCATCCTGGCATGCACCGACGCGCTGCGTGCCCACGCCATCGATCCGCATGGCCTGATCCCCGAATGCACTGGGCACGGCGGGGCGGTGCAGTTCATGGCGCGTGCGGCCAATCTGCGCTGGCGTACGCTGGTGTTCTGAATGGGCCCGATTTCCTGCTGGAACCGCGCGTTTCTTCCTTGAACAGGGCTCACGCCGGCTACCGCACGTCGGGTGCCCGTACGCCTTATTTCCTGACTTCATCCACCAGCGCGGTGAACTCGTCGATATCCTGGAAGCTGCGGTACACGCTGGCAAAGCGGATATAGGCCACCTTGTCCAGCTTCTTCAGTTCGCGCATCACCAGCTCGCCCAGCTGGTGGCTGGCGATTTCGCGCTCGCCCAGGGTGCGCAGCTTTTCCTCGATGCGGCTGATGGCGCCATCGACCTGCTCGGTGCTCACGCTGCGCTTGCGCAGCGCCAGCGCGAACGAGGCCTGCAGCTTGCGCTTGTCGTACTCCACGCGACGGCTGTCCTTCTTCACCACCACCGGCATGGTCACTTCGGCCCGTTCATAGGTGGTGAAGCGCTTTTCGCACTGGCCGCACTTGCGGCGACGGCGAATGGTATCGCCTTCCTCGGACAGGCGCGTTTCCACCACCTGGGTGTCGTTGTGGCCGCAGAAAGGGCATTTCATGGCAGTCTCCCGAAAAGAAAAAGCGCCTCGTGCCGCCATCTCCCCACAGGAAGCAGGCGGCGCCGAAGCGCCCTGGCATGCGCCAGCTTAGCCGTAAACCGGGAAGCGGCGGGTCAGCTCGGCCACCTTGGCGCGCACGGCTTCCAGGTTGGCTTCGTCACGCGGGTTGTCCAGCACGTCGGCGATCAGATTGGCCGTGATGCGGGTTTCTTCTTCCTTGAAGCCACGCGTGGTCAGGGCCGGGGTGCCGATACGCACGCCGCTGGTCACAAACGGCTTTTCGGGGTCGTTCGGGATGGCGTTCTTGTTGATCGTCATGTGGGCGGCGCCCAGCACGGCTTCGGCTTCCTTGCCGGTAATGCCCTTGCTGCGCAGGTCGACCAGCATCACGTGGCTTTCGGTACGGCCGCTGATGATGCGCAGGCCGCGCTGGGTCAGCGTCTCGGCCATCACCACGGCGTTTTTCGCGACCTGTTCCTGGTAGGCCTTGAACTCGGGGCTCAGCGCTTCCTTGAAGGCCACGGCCTTGGCGGCGATGACGTGCATCAGCGGGCCACCCTGCAGGCCCGGGAAGATGGCGCTGTTGATCGCCTTCTCGTGCTCGGCCTTCATCAGGATGATGCCGCCACGCGGGCCGCGCAGGCTCTTGTGCGTGGTGGAGGTGACCACGTCGGCGTGCGGCACCGGGTTGGGGTACACGCCTGCGGCGATCAGACCGGCGTAGTGGGCCATGTCCACCATGAAGATGGCGCCGACGTCCTTGGCAACCTTGGCGAAGCGCTCGAAGTCGATGCGCAGGCTGTAGGCGGAGGCACCGGCGATGATCAGCTTGGGCTTGCACTCATGGGCCTTGCGCTCCATGGCGTCGTAGTCGATTTCTTCCTTGTCGTTCAGGCCGTAGCTCACCACGTTGAACCACTTGCCGGACATGTTCAGCGCCATGCCGTGCGTCAGGTGGCCGCCTTCGGCCAGGCTCATGCCCATGATGGTATCGCCGGGCTTGAGGAAGGCCAGGAACACGGCCTCGTTGGCGGAGGCGCCGCAGTGCGGCTGCACGTTGGCGGCTTCGGCGCCAAACAGTTGCTTCACGCGGTCGATGGCCAGTTGCTCGGCCACGTCCACATATTCGCAGCCACCGTAGTAGCGCTTGCCCGGGTAGCCTTCGGCGTACTTGTTGGTGAGCTGGGTGCCCTGCGCGGCCATCACGGCCGGGGAGGCGTAGTTCTCGCTGGCGATCAGCTCGATGTGGTCTTCCTGGCGCTGGTTCTCGGCCTGGATGGCAGCCCACAGTTCGGGATCGGTTTGTTCAATCAGGATGTTGCGCTGATACATTGGCAGTCTTTCGTCAAAAGGAGATTGACCCCTGCGCGGGATGCGGCGTCAGGGCTGCCCAGGCGAACGGCAAAAGCATCGGTGCAGGCGCAAGCGCGGCTGCAGGCAATGGCGCACTCCCCCGTGGTGATGGCGCTGCGCATGCGGGTGGCATGGCGGCCGGATCCACGTCGGCATCAGGACAGGGCCTGATGCCTATCGCCAGTCGTGCACGGGCTCAAGTGTAGCGGAATCCGGCCTGCGCTTGAACCCTGAAGGGCCGGATGCGAAGCCGGTCTGCAACGAATTTATTTCAATTGCGTGGCGTGCCGGCGGCCCGTGAAAGGACCCTCCAGGGGCTCTTACTGCGCCTGCAGTTCCTGCGTGGTGGTGTCGGCGCGGCTGTCATTGCGCGCCAGTTCCAGGCGACGGGCGCCTTCGCCCTTCAGGTTGCTGGAGGCCAGGGCACGCTGTACCAGCGGTGCGCTGCCATCCACGGACGGCGTGCTGCGCTTGCTGAAGCTGGCCTGCATCGGCGCAGCGGCGATCTGCACGCGCTTGCGGCCATCGGCATTGTCGGCCTGGGGCTTGGCGGCTGCGGTCTTCACGCTGCTGGCTGCGGGCGTCTGCGGTTCTTTCACCGGAACCTGCGCGTTGGCGGCCACGGTGCGGCCCTGGGCCACAGCCTGGATGCGTGCGTATTCGGCCAGCACCTTGTCGCCATACCCCTGGTCGGACGGCAGATTGGCCGCGCCCACATAGTATTTGAGGCCACCGCGCAGCGAACCGGCGCGCGCAATGGTTTCCTTGAGTACCTTCACGCCTACGCGCAGGTTGCTCACCGGATCAAACGCGGCCAGGTTGCCGCCCAGATGGGCATACTTGTCCGAATGGATCTTGGTCATCACCTGCATCAGGCCCTGGGCGCCCACGGTGCTCTGGGCAAAGGGGTTGAAGCTGGATTCGATCGCCATGATCGCCAGAATCAGCGAGGGGTCGATCTTTTCCTGGCTGCCGACGGCAAAGGCTTCCTTTACCAGCAGGCCCACCGGCTCGGGAGCCACGCGGTATTTCTTGCTGATCCAGTAGGTGACGGCAGCCTGCTGGCGTGGCAGGTCGCCGGGATCGGTCGCCGGGAAGCGGCCCTCGGCTGCATTGGCCTGCATCACCGGCGTGGATTCGACCGCAGATGCTGCGCTGGCAAATGTGGCGGCCGCATCCTCCGGCAGGCTGTCGATGGAAGCCTGTCCGTTCTCGGCCGGTTGCAGCCAGCCCAGCACATGGGCGGCAGCGTCGTCGCGCAACTCGGGTTGGGCAGCCAGCACGCCGGCAGACAGCACGGCGCCAATGCCCACCAGAGCCATGCTGCTGTGGGTGACCGTGAAGAATGCGCGCCCCAGCTTGCGCAGCGGGTGCTTCCAGGAAGTCATGTCACCGGCATCCGAGCGGGAGGCCAGGGTGGAATCAGGGGTTGTGGAGACGGCGGTCAAGCGCGGATCCTCGGTAATCCATCGTCCAACCCACGGACGCGGATGCTGATCGGGTTGCGGGCGGACTGCGGTGCCGGTTCTGCAGCAGGGCTGCGGGGCTTCACTATCTCAAGTGGCTGGCCAGCGGCACATGGGTTCTTCAGTGCAAGGTGTCCGCCTGCACGGGCGCAAGCCGATGAAAAAATAGGCAATGCGCAGAATCAGCGAATTCTAGAAAGGCCGCTAATTACCGGTCAAGCATTAACAACACAAACATTATTACTTTCAGGAATGATTTGGCGCTCTGGATGGCCATGATTGGCCGGGTTTTCCCCATGTTTCGGGCCGCAGTTGCGGGAGTTGTCGGGCCCTGTTTCCATGCGGTTTGCCTCTGGTGAGACGTTCCGCAGGCAAAACTTGCAAGAAATGTAATGTTTGGTATCGCGCAACGTGTTCCGGGGTGCCGGTTTCTGCGTCTGTCTTTCGGCTCCGGAGCGTTGGCGGATGACAACACCATGAAAAACCGGGCAAAATAGTCCCGATGCCGTCGTGCGCGGCATTTTCCATTTCCGGAACGACACAAACGACTACTGACATGATCCGCTTTCCACTATTTGGAGCCGGCCCCGAAGCCGAATCCAATGATTCCACCCCCGCAGGGGGCCCGGAAGCCAGCGCTTCCTCCTCCACTTCCGGCCGCCAGTCCGCGCATCCGCTCGATGCCCTGACCGGGGGCGTGTTCTCCGCCGCCACGTCGGGCGAGCGCGCCGCCCGCGTGCGTGCCTGGCTCGCCACCGAGCCCGAGCTGGCCAACATGCAGGAAGTCTTCAAGGAACTGAGCGCGCGCGACAAGGGCGCGGCCAAGGCGCTGCGCGAGAAGCTGGACGAAATCAAGCGCAGCAAGGGCCAGGAACTGCTGGCAGCCGAGTGGGGCACCAAGGCCGAGCAACTGTTGCAGACGGCCAAGCTCAATATTGCCGATGCCATGGCGTGGCAGCGGGATGCTGCCAAGGCCGGCGCACCGCTGAGCAAGGAGCCGCTGGCCAGTCTCAAGCTGCAGCTGGCTGAGCGCATCAAGACCATCGAGGACCTGCAGACCCGCGTGCAGGTGCACCGCGAAGCCGCCGTGTTGCTGGCGCAGCGCATCGAGGTGCTGTCCACCAAGAGCTGGAAGGAGGCCGATGCCGCCGAAGCCAGCCTGAATGCCGATGTGGCGCACTGGCGCGAGCAGGCGCAGGCGCTGCAGCAGGATGCCGCCTGGCAGAGCGTCGATCCCAAGCATGTGACGCAACTGGAAAGCGCAATTGAACAATTGCAGCTGGTGGTGCGTGCCTTCGAGGATGCGCTGGGCCAGACCCGTGCCGCTGTCGAGGATGCTTCCCGTCCGCTGCCTCCGGTACCTGTATGGGCCGACGAACTGCGCGTGCTGCGTGGCGAGGACGTGGCGCCTGCCGAGGCTGCGGAGCCGGCGGGCGAACCGGCAGCACTCAAGGACCCGGCCCAGGCCCAGCGCCGTGCCGATGCCGAAGCTGCCGTACAGGCCGCTGTCGCCGCTCTGGAGCAGGAGTTGGTGAGCGGCCACAGCAAGGCCAGCGTCGCTGCGGCGCAGGCGTTGCGCAATGCCCTCAAGGAGCATCGCAAGCAGGTTGGCGCCGAGCTGGAAGGAAAGGCACATGCAGTGCTGGCTTCTGCCGGCGAACTGGAAGGCTGGCAGCGCTGGCGCGCCGACCAGATCCGCCAAGAGCTGGTACAGCAGGCCGAGGCGCTGATCGACCGCCCGGAACGCACGGTGACGGTGGAGAAGGCGGCTGCAGACAAGGCTGCGGAAGCTCCGAAGCAGGAAGAAACCGGCAAGCCGGAAGCGAGTGCCGCGCCTGTGGAGCCGGCAGCGCCTGCAGAAGTGCCCGCAGCGGCACAAGCAGAAGCCATCGAAGCACCTGTGACTGAAGAATCGGCAGAGGCTGCCCCCGAGGCAGCTGTGGTGTCTGCAGAAACTGTTGACGCTGCAGAAGCAGTCGCAACCGGCGAACAGGCTCCCGTTCAGGAGGCAGAAGGCGAAGCACCTGCAGCGTCTGCCGAGAGCACCGAGGCTGCCGGCGCGCCGGCTGCTCCCGCTGCCGAAGCGACGGATGCAGTCGAGCCGGCCGCTGAAGCCGATGGCCAGACAGAACAGGCAGAAACCACCAAGCCTGAATCTGCTGTCCCCGCAAGGACACTGAAAGCCAAATCCGCAGCCAAGGCCCAGCCCGCCGGTCCGCGTCCCATGCCGACCAGCAAGCTCAGCCCGCGCAAGCTGCAGGAAACCCTGCGCCACCTGCGCGAGCAGTGGAAGCAGACCGACCAGGGCGGGGTGCCCAACCACGTGCTCTGGAAGCGCTTTGATGCCGCCTGCAACGAGGCCTACCGCATCGTTGAGGCCTGGCTGGCCTCCATGAAGGAGCATGCCGCCGAACAGAAGGCAGCACGCCTGCACCTGATGGACGAACTCAAAACCTGGGGCGAGCAGCATGCCCAGCAGGTGCAGCAGGGCGTGGCCGACTGGAAGGCCGCCCATCGCGACCTGCTCGGCTTCTCCCGCCGCTGGCGAGAGGCCGGCCACCTGAGCGAAAAGGTGTTTGCCGAGCTGCAGCCGCGCTGGAAGGCCGCCATGGCCGAAGCTGGCGCCCATCTGTATGCGGCGCAGAAAGCCAGCGCGCAGGTGCGCCAGGCCATGATCGACGAGGCACGCGAACTCGGCGCTGCCGCCAGCCTGCGCATCGATGCCATCAAGGCGCTGCAACAGCGTTGGCAGCAGGAAGCCCAGAGCGTGCCGCTGGAGCGCAAGCACGAACAGAAGTTGTGGGATGCCTTCCGCAAGCC
Source organism: Brachymonas denitrificans (assembly GCF_907163135.1). Classification (NCBI taxonomy): domain Bacteria; kingdom Pseudomonadati; phylum Pseudomonadota; class Betaproteobacteria; order Burkholderiales; family Comamonadaceae; genus Allobrachymonas; species Allobrachymonas denitrificans. Next base: position 497,488 of record NZ_CAJQUA010000001.1, read on the forward strand.
GCTGGACGAGGCCTTCCAGCGCAAGCACCAGCAGCGCGAGCATGCCCAGGCCGCCCTGAGCGAACGCGACCAGGTCGTGGTGCAGGCCGCCAAGGCCCTGGAAGCCGCCAACGCCAAGGGCGATGCTCAAGCCATCCACGCAGCCATGCGCGCGCTGGAAGAAGCCATCAAGGGCCAGCGCGAAGCCGCTGCCGAAATGGCTGCACAGGCGGAAGAAGCCCCCGCCCCGGCAGCGGAAGCTCCGACCGACGCCGCTCCGGCGGAAGAGGGTGCACCGCGCCCGCCCGCCGCCAGCGCCATGCAACACCGCCCGGCCATTGCCGTGCGTGGCGATGACCGTCCGCAGGCCCGCATCGGCGCCCAGGGCAAGCCCCAGGAAGATCGCCGTGACGGCCGTGACCGTCGCGATGGCCGTCCGGGCGACCGCCGTGATGGCCCGCGTGGCCGCTTCGACGACCGTTTCGAGCGTGGCCCGCGCGCGCCGCGCCTGGGCGATGCCGCCTTCCGTGCCCAGCGCGATGCGCTGGACCACGCCCAGATGGCCCTGCGCAAACTGGCCGAACAGGCCCACGGCGAAACCATCACCCAGCTGCTGGGTGCCTGGGAAAAACGCCAGCCCGATGCCGTGCCCAGCGCCAGTGAACTGGGCAAGGCCGTGCCGGGCGCGCAGCGCAATACCTGGGTGGCTGCACTGGGTGCCCCTGCCAAGGCTGGCGCTTCCGACACGGCACTGCTGCGCCTGGAAATGGCTGCCGAAGTGCCCACCCCGGCTGACCAGCTCACGGCCCGCCGCGCGCTGCAACTGCAGCTGCTGACGCGCCGCCACGATCCGGCTCCCGCCGAGACCTGGATCGGCGATGTGGCCCAGGTGCTGGCCGACAGCCACGATGCGGGCCGCGCGCGCCGCCTGCAACAGGCGCTGAAGGTGCTGCTGCGCAAGTAAGCCCCTGGCAGTACGCCTGTCCGATGCACCCGAGCCGCAAGCCGGGTGCATTTTTTTCGCCGCGGCGAGAGGCTTAGCCCTTCCTGATCGTCTCTTAAGCCGGCTTTCAGATGCCGCAGGCACCATGGGAACCATTCAAGCACACACCCTGGAGCCCTCCCATGTCCCGATCATCCTTTCTGCAACGCCTGCTGCCCCTGGCGGGCCTGTGCGGCCTGATCCTGGCTGCCCCCGTGCACGCCGGTGACACCACGGCCCAGCAGCAACTGCAGCGCTGGCAGTCGCAGTCCGGCCCCGGCCAGGCCGCACGCGGCCAGCAGCTGTTCAACAGCAAGCATGGTGGCGAGTGGAGTTGCGCCTCCTGCCACAACGCGCCGCCCACCACCGCCGGCCGCCATGCCAGTACCGGCAAGAACATCGCTCCGCTGGCCCCCGCCGTGCAGCCGGACCGTTTCACCGAAACCGCCAAGGTCGACAAGTGGTTCAAGCGCAACTGCAACGACGTCTTCAAGCGCGAATGCTCGGCGCAGGAAAAGGCTGACGTCATGGCCTACCTCATCAGCCTGCGTCGCTGATCCATCCCCTCAAGGAGACCGCCATGAAACCGACTTCCCAATCATCGTCCAGCCGCAAACGCTGGTGGATTGCCGGCATCGCCGCACTGGGTGCTGCCATTACCTTGCCCCTGTTCAGCAGCCAGGTGCTGGCTGACGACGATCACGAAGAGCGCGAAACGCCGCGCAGCGAGCGCCGCGAATCCGAGCGTCGTCCCATTGCCAATAGCGTACGCGTCGGCATGCCCAAGGCCTACCAGTCAGAATGCGCTTCCTGCCACATGGCCTACGAGCCGCGCTTTCTGCCGGCAGCTTCGTGGCAACGCATGATGAACACGCTCGACAAGCATTACGGCACCGATGCCTCGATCGACGCTGCCACCGCAAAAACCATTTCCACCTGGTTGCAGGCCAATGCCGGCAGCAGCAACCGCCTCGGCAGCACGCCGCCGGAAGACCGCATTACGCGCACCCGCTGGTTCTTGCACGAGCACGACGAAATTCCTGCATCCACCTTCAAGCGACCCAAGATCGGCAGCGCGGCCAACTGCATGGCCTGCCATACCGGCGCCGACAAGGGCAACTATGACGAAGACAGCGTGCGCATTCCGCGCTGATTCCGGAGAACATCATGACCCAAACCGCTTCCACACTTCCCGCCGGGGCTGCGACGGCCACGCCCTCGCGTCGCGTCAAGGATGCCCCCACGCGCGCCGCCCACTGGTGGATCGCAGGCAGCTTTCTCGTGGCCTACATCACCGGTGACAGCGAAAGCTGGCGCCTCTGGCACGTCATCGCCGGCTACAGCATGCTGCTGGCGCTGGGTTTCCGCATCGTCTGGGGTCTGCTCGGTCCGAAGTCGGTCGGCCTGTCCATCTGGGGCCGCCGCATGGGCGCCTCGCTGCGCTGGCTGCGCGAGCAATTCTCGGCCCGCGGCCTGCAGGGCTGGACCTCGCAACCCGGCGCGCAACTGCGCCAGGCCATGACGCAGGGCATCAGCCTGTCCATCGTGCTGTTGATTGCCGCCTTGCCTTGGCTCGGCCTGAGTGGCTATATTACCTATCAGGAACTGACAGGCGAATGGATGGGTGAGCTGCACGAACTGCTCGGCAACCTCGCGCTGTTCGCCGTCCTGCTGCATCTGGGCGTGCTGCTGGCCGCCAGCCTGCTGCGCAGCCAGAACCTGGCGCGCCCCATGATCGGTGGCCGCCAGAGTGGCGCCGGCCCGGATCTGGTGCCGCACAATCGGGCCTGGCTGGCGCTGCTGTTCAGCGCAGCTATGGTAGCCTTTGCCGGATGGTACTGGCAGGATGCCCGCAGCACGCTCGGCAACGAGGGCGGCACGACGGCAACCCTGCAGGCCGGTGCCCTGCACAATGGCGACCACGACGACTGATTGAGCGAGGAGCAAGGAAACATCATGCGCATCCTGCTGGCTGAAGACGACGATTTGCTGGGCACTGCGCTGCGCGCCGGGCTGCAGCAGCAGGGCTTTCATGTGGACTGGGTCCGCGACGGCAGCGCTGCCCTGCGCGAGCTGCAGGCGGTGGACTACGAAGCTGCCGTACTCGACCTCGGCCTGCCGCGCATGGATGGCATGGACGTGCTGCAGGCCCTGCGCCAGCAGGGGCGCTCCACACCCGTGCTGGTGCTGACGGCGCGCGATGCCGTGCAGTCGCGCATCCAGGGCCTGGACACCGGCGCCGATGACTATGTCGTCAAGCCGGTCGACCTGCATGAACTCGCCGCGCGCCTGCGTGCGCTGGTGCGCCGCTCGAGCGGACAGGCACACAACGTGTTGCGCGCGGGCGATGTGGTGCTCGATCCCATGGCGCACAAGGTGACGCTGGCCGGTGTGCCGGTCGACCTTGCCCAGCGCGAATACGACCTGCTGCACGCCCTGATGCGCAATGCCGGCCGCGTCATGAGCCGCGAGCAACTGGAGGAAAAAATCTACGCCTGGGGCACCGAGGTAGCCAGCAATGCCGTCGAGGTGCACATTTACCACCTGCGCCGCAAGCTCGGCAGCCAGCTGATCGAAACCGTGCGCGGCGTGGGCTATCTGCTGCCTGAAGTGGTGCACAGCGGAGAGTGATCATGGGTCTGGCAGGGCAGGGAAGCAGTTCATCCCCGGCGGCCGGCGCAGCAGCGCCCGCGCGCAGCTACTCTATCTACCTGCGACTGCTGACCATCATCCTGGCGACCCTGGCCATGGTCTGGATGCTGGTGATCGGAACCACCTGGTACCTCACGCGGCACGAAGTCAACGAATTGCTCGATGCCCATCTGGAGCAGACAGCGCTGATGCTGGCCGCCCAGCCGCTGGACGAGATCGACCCCGACGAACTGGAGGAGCGCGACCTGCGTCCGCGTCGCGGCCGTGGACGCGGCGAACGCAAGTACCACGTCCATACGGTTTACCAGGTCTGGAAGGAGGGGACACTGCTTGCCCAGTCCACGCACGCGCCGCGCCAGCCGCTGGGCAGTGGTGAGCTGGGCTATTCGGATACCAGGACGGGCCAGCGTGCCTGGCGCGTCTACACCGCGGAAGGCGAGGACAAGGTGCGCGTGATGGTGGCCGAAGACGCCGAGGTGCGCAATGAAATTGCCATCGCCAGCGTGCGGACCCTGCTGATCGCGCTGTTGCTGCTGTTTCCGGTGCTGGCGCTGGTGGTCTGGCTGGCCTTGCGTGCCGCGATGCGGCCCCTGCGCCAGGTGGGCCAGCTGATCGCGCAGCGCCCGCCGCAGTCCCATGCCCCGCTGGCGCTGGACAGCGCACCCCGTGAAATCCAGCCGCTGACCGACTCCCTCAACCAGCTGTTCGTGCGCGTGGGCGACATGCTGCACAACGAGCGCCGCTTCACCGCCGATGCCGCGCACGAGCTGCGCACCCCGATTGCCGCCATCCGCATGATGGCCCAGGTGGCCTCGGGCGCGCAGGATGCCGGCGAGCGCCAGCAGGCGCTGCAAGGCGTGCTGCAGGGGTGCGACCGCGCCACGCGCATGGTCGAGCAACTGCTGCAACTGGCGCGGCTGGAAGCTGACACCGACGATGCAGCCCAGCGTGCCGCAGGAGCGGCTTCCGAATCGGTGGATATCCTCCCTGCGCTGCGTCAGGTCGTGCAGGACCTGCAGTACACGCAGGCCGATCCGCGCGGCCAGACCATCGCGTGCGAAGCGCCGGACCAGCTGCCGGCCCGCTTGCCGCCGACCCTCGCGGGCGTGCTGCTGCGCAACCTGCTGGACAACGCCTTGCGTTACAGTCCCGACGGTGCCACGGTGCGTGTTGCCTTCACGCAGCAAGCGGACGGCAGCGGCATGCGCTGGGTGGTGGAAGACAGCGGCCCCGGCATGAGCGAGGAAGACATGGCACGCCTCGGAGAACGCTTCTTCCGCGTGCTCGGCACCGGCAAGACCGGAAGCGGCCTGGGCTGGTCCATCGTGCGGCGCATTGCGGCGCGGCACGGGCTCGACATCACCCTGGCGCGGAGCGACACCCTGGGCGGGTTGCGTGTGACCGTCGAAAGCCGTTGATCCGCCCATCTACCAAGGACAGAAAAGGACAGGCAACAAAAAACCGCCTCAAGGGCGGTTGATTGCGTTTCCTTCGATGACTGGTGCCCAGGAGAGGACTCGAACCTCCACGATGTTACTCGCTAGTACCTGAAACTAGTGCGTCTACCAATTCCGCCACCTGGGCGTCATCTAGAGAAGGCGTAACTATAACAGCAAATTTTTTGATCTGGTGCCTGTTGCAGAAAATTTTTTCGGTGCCATCTGTCTGAAGAAGGACTTGATCCCGAAACATTCCCTGCGGCATCAAAAAACCGCCCAATGGCGGCTATGATTTGCTTCTGTTGATGGTGCCCAGGAGAGGACTCGAACCTCCACGATGTTACTCGCTAGTACCTGAAACTAGTGCGTCTACCAATTCCGCCACCTGGGCATCAACTGAAGAAGGTGATTGTATCAAGAATTCCGCAAAAAAACAAAATCAAGAAAAAGATTTTGACCAAGAAATTGAAGGTGTGGTGCAGGGGCACCGCGACGGGCACGGCTTCGTGATTCCGGATGACGGCCGGCCCGATGTGTATCTGCCGCCCAACGAAATGCGCGCCGTGCTGCACAAGGACCGCGTCAAGGTGCGTATCGCGCGACTCGACCGCCGTGGCCGCCCGGAAGGGCGCGTGGTGGAGATCATCGAGCGCAGCAAGCAGCCCATCATCGGGCGTCTCCTGCAGGAAAACGGCGTCTGGTTGGTTGCGCCCGAAGACAAGCGCTATGGCCAGGATGTGCTGATTCCCAAGGATGCCACCGCTACTGCCGGCCCCGGCCAGGTGGTGGTGGTCGAATTGACCGAGGCGCCCGCGCTCTATGGCCAGCCCGTTGGCCGCGTCAAGGAGGTGCTGGGCGAGGTTGACGACCCGGGCATGGAGATCGAGATCGCCGTGCGCAAGTACGGCGTACCGCACATCTTTTCCGATGCCTGCCTCCAACAGGCCAAGGCGCTGCCCAGCACGGTGCAGCCGGGCGACCTGCCGGGCCGTGTCGACCTTACCGACATCCCGCTCGTCACCATCGACGGCGAGGATGCGCGCGACTTCGACGATGCCGTGTATTGCGAGCCCGCCGTGCTGTCGGGCCGGGGGAAATCCGCGAAGAAGGGCTGGCGCCTGCTGGTCGCCATTGCCGACGTCAGCCACTATGTGCAGACCGGCAATGCCATCGACATCGACGCCTACGACCGTGCCACCAGCGTCTATTTCCCGCGCCGCGTGATTCCCATGCTGCCCGAGAAACTGTCCAACGGCCTGTGCTCGCTCAACCCCGAAGTCAACCGGCTGTGCATGGTCTGCGACATGCTGATCACGGAAGAGGGCGAACTGCACGCCTACCAGTTCTATCCGGCGGTGATGTTCAGCCACGCACGCCTCACCTACACACAGGTGGCGGCCATCCTGTCCAACACCAAGGGGCTGGAAGCACGCAAGTTCAAGCATCGCGTCGATGATCTGCTCAACCTGCATGGCGTGTTCAAGGCACTGCTCAAGTCGCGCGAGCGCCGCGGTGCCGTCGATCTGGATACGGTCGAGACACAGATCGTCTGCGACGAGAACGGCCGCATCGAGAAGATCGTGCCGCGCGTGCGCAACGATGCGCACAAGCTGATCGAGGAATGCATGCTGGCGGCCAACGTGTGTGCGGCCGACTTCATTGGCGAGCACAAGCGCGCCGGCCTGTTCCGCGTGCACGAGGGGCCTACGCCCGAGAAGGTCGAAACCCTGCGCAACTACCTGCGTACCATGGGCGTGCCCCTGGGCATCAGCGACGAGCCGGAAACGCGCGAGTTCGCCGCCATTGCCGAGGCCACCAAGGAGCGCCCGGACGCCGAGCAGATTCACACCATGCTCTTGCGCAGCATGCAGCAGGCCATCTACACGCCGGAAAACAGCGGCCACTTCGGTCTGGCGTTCGACGCCTACACGCATTTCACCAGCCCGATCCGCCGCTACCCTGACTTGCTGGTGCACCGCGTCATCAAGTCCATCCTGAACAACGAGCGCTACGTGCTGCCGGCCCTGCCGACACCGGGCGAGGCCCATGCCAAACTGGCGCGTCGCCTCGAAAAAACGGCTGCCGCCCGCGTGAAGGCGCCCACGCAGAAACCGCGCAAGGCCAGCGCCGAAGTGCAGGCATGGGAAGCTGCCGGCCTGCACTGCAGCGCCAACGAGCGCCGTGCCGACGAAGCCAGCCGCGACGTCGAGGCCTGGCTCAAGTGCAAGTACATGCGCGATTTCCTCGGCGAGGAATTCAGCGGCGTGGTCAGCACCGTCACCAGCTTCGGCCTGTTCGTCACGCTGGATGCGATGTATGTCGAGGGCCTGGTGCACATCACCGAACTGGGAGGCGACTACTTCAAGTTCGACGAGGCGCGCCAGGAGTTGCGCGGCGAACGCACCGGGGTGCGCTTTGCCCTGGGCAGCCGCGTGCAGGTGCAGGTGATTCGCGTCGACCTGGATGGCCGCCGTATCGACTTCCGCCTGGTGCGCGCTGGCGAAGGCGCGCTGACGGGCGAAACCGCCACGCAGCGCAAGCGCAATGCCAAGCGCAGCGCCGAGGCCGCGAAATCTCCGGAGGACGACGAGGCGGGTGCCGTGGAAGCGGCCGGCACCGGGGTTGAAGAGGAAACCGTCTGGCAACCGCGCAAGCGCACGACACGCAGTACCCGGTCAGCTTCCCCGGTGCAGGAAGCACGTCGACAGGCGCGTGGCCGGACGGCTTCGCGTCCGGCGAGCGGAGCGCGCGCCGACGGCGCCTCGCGCAGCGCAGCGGCCAAGCCCTCGAAGCGACGCAAGGCCTGAGCGGCCTGGCCGCTGGCTTCAGGCTTCGCGGCTGGTGCCTGCGTAGCGCGGCAGCCTGGCAGCCAGTGCCGAGGCGGTCAGCGTGGTTTCGTCTTGCCAGGCATTGGCTTGCCAGCCATGCAGATGCACAGCGACATTGGCGGCGCGCTGCGCCAGTGCTGTGCCGACCACGTCCTCGCTGGCCTGGTGCAGTTGCGCCCAGCAAGCCGCCAGGCATCCCGCCAGCACATCGCCAGTGCCTGCCGTCGCCAGCCGCGCATTGCCGGCGTAATGCAGCGTCGGCAGCGGGGCGGACGCCATCGGATCAACCAGTTCCGCCATTTCCATGAAGCAGGTGGAACTGCCATGGGAGGGGGCAGCGCTCACTGCCGGTGCGGCGCAGAGGGTGCCCGAGCCCTTCAGCACCACCACGCACTGGAAACGTTCAGCCAGTTCGCCAGCGGCAGCCATGCGATTGGCCTGCACTTCCTGTGCCCGAATGCCCAGCAGCCGGGCGGCTTCCAGAGGATGAGGCGTCAGTACCGTCCATTGCTGCCGGCCGGCGCGTCTGCGCAATTGCGCCTGCAGGCTGGAATCTGCGGCCAGCGCATTGAGGCCGTCGGCATCGATCACCAGCCGCGGACACTGCTCCAGCAGGGCGGGCAGAAACTCCGCAATGGCAGCGCCTCCGCCGCAGCCACAAGCCGTGGTTGCGGTAGCCCGTGGCAAGCGTTCCAGAGCAGACACATCCGGCAGCTGCCGCGGCATCAGTTCCGGCCAGCCGTAGCCAGCTTCCGAACCCAGATGCCCCACATAGACACGCCCCGCGCCCGAATGGAGGGCTGCACTGCCCGCCAGCCAGGCAGCGCCCGTCATGCCGGCCGCGCCGCCCACGATGCAGACATCGCCAAAGCTGCCCTTGTGGCTGGCATGCGGCGCTTCAGGAATCGGCGCCGGAGCTTCTTCAGCAGACAACTGCGCGCCATACAGCCAGGCCGTGGCTTCCGCAGCGTGCGGCGCATTCACCGGCGCTGTTCCCAGCCCGTCAAACCACAACACCCCGCTCGCATCCCGCCCGTGTCCGGTAAACAGCCCCGGTTTCAGCGTCAGCAGGGTCACGGTATGGTCGGCATGCACGCATTGCTCCGCGCTGCCACCATCCAGCCAGTGGCCGGTTTCGGCATGCAGGCCGGTGGGAATATCCACCGCCAGTGTCCGGCAAGGCGCACGCCGCATCGCGGCTATGCAGGTTTGCATCGCAGCGCTCGGCGCCCGGCTGGCGCCGATGCCGAGCAGGGCGTCGATGCACAGATCCTGGGCCAGCAAGGCAGGCGCCCGGTCCACGAAGCGCACGCCGGCCGCCACGGCATCCCTGTATGCGGCGCGCGCATCGTCCGGCAGGGCATCCGGCTGCTGCAGCAGGGTCACCAGCACCTGCTTGCCCTGCGCCTGCAGCCAGGCACCGGCCTGCAGTCCGTCGCCGCCGTTGTTGCCCGGCCCGCAGGCAATCCAGATCGTGCGGGCATGCGGCGCAACCGCCAGCGCCACCCGCGCCACAGCGAGGCCGGCCCGCTGCATCAGCGCATGAGGAGGCAGCAGCGTCATATGCCGCTGTTCCACACGGCGTGTTGCGGCAACATCGTGCAAGGGCAGGGTGTGGCCGCGCGCCGACAGATGCAGGCGCGCTGGCGGGAAGGAGAGGGTGGGGCTGCCTGTCATGACTATCCGGCTGTGTATGGGCGTGCTATAATTTCGCGGCTTTGCACATGGCGCCCTGCCATGCCCTGCTAAGCAAATCGCAAATCCGCTGATCCGGGTGTTGCCTGCTGCCAGTTGCGCTTTCCAGCCAGCTGCCGCCGTGCAGGCAAACGTAGCGGAATTTTAGACCCAACCTCTGGAGAAACTCTATGTCTACCAATATGCGTGAGATGCTGGAAGCCGGCGTTCACTTCGGCCACCAGACCCGCTTCTGGAACCCCAAGATGGCCCCCTTCATCTTCGGTTCCCGCAACAAGATCCACATCATCAACCTCGAGCAGACCCTGCCGATGTACGAAGAAGCGATGAAGTTCGTGCGTCAGCTGGCTGCCAACCGTGGCACCATCCTGATGGTCGGCACCAAGCGCGCTTCCCGCGACATCGTCGCTGCTGAAGCCCAGCGCGCCGGCGTCCCCTACGTCGAGCAACGCTGGCTCGGCGGCATGCTGACCAACTTCAAGACGGTCAAGACCTCCATCAAGCGCCTGAAGGACATGAAAGCCCAGCAGGAAGCCGGTCTGGACAGCATGAGCAAGAAAGAACAGCTGATGTTCGCCCGCGAACTGGAAAAGCTGGAAAAGGACATCGGCGGCATCCAGGACATGAACGCCCTGCCTGACGCCATCTTCGTGATCGACGTTGGCTACCACAAGATCGCCGTGTCCGAAGCCAAGAAGCTGGGCATCCCGCTGGTGGGCGTGGTCGATACCAACCACAACCCCGACGGCATCGACTACGTGATCCCCGGCAACGACGACTCCGCCAAGGCCGTGGCCCTGTATGCCCGCGGTGTGGCTGACGCCATCCTGGAAGGTCGTGCCAACGCCGTCAACGACGTGGTCAAGGCCGTGTCCGAAGGCGACGACGAATTCGTCGAAGTGGACGAAGCCAGCGCCTGAGTCACGGCACTGCCACGCCCATAAGGCACAATAAGGGAAGAGGGGCGCACTGTGCCCCTTTTCTGTAAGTACAGTCGAACGAACCCAACTGAATACGGAGAACTACAGATGGCAGCAATTACCGCAAGCATGGTGGCCGAACTGCGCGGCAAGACCGACGCCCCGATGATGGAATGCAAGAAAGCCCTGACCGAAGCCGACGGCGACATGGTCAAGGCCGAAGAGATCCTGCGCGTCAAGCTGGGCAGCAAGGCCGGCAAGGCGGCAGCCCGCATCACCGCCGAAGGCGCCGTTGCCAGCACCATCGAAGGCAACAAGGGCTCGCTGGTCGAAGTGAACTGCGAAACCGACTTCGTCACCAAGAACGACAGCTTCCTGGCCCTGGTCAAGGCCGCTGCCGACCTGGTCGCCAAGAACAACCCCGCCGACGTCGAAGCCCTGGGCGCGCTGCCCTACGAGCAGGACGGCTTCGGCCCCACGCTGGAAGAAGTGCGCAAGGGCCTGATCGGCAAGATCGGCGAGAACATGAGCTTCCGCCGCTTCAAGTATTTCGAAGGCAGCCAGCTGGTGTCCTACCTGCACGGCACCCGCATCGGCGTGGTCGTCGAGTTCGAGGGTGACGAAACCGCCGCCAAGGACGTCGCCATGCACGTGGCCGCCATGAAGCCCGTGGCCCTGTCCAGCGCCGACGTTCCCGCCGAGCTGATCGAGCGCGAGCGCAGCGTGGCCAACGCCAAGGCCGTCGAATCCGGCAAGCCGGCCGACATCGCCGCCAAGATGGTCGAAGGTTCCGTGCAGAAGTACCTGAAGGAAGTGGCCCTGCTGAGCCAGCCCTTCGTCAAGAACGACAAGCAGACCGTCGAGCAGATGCTGAAAGAGAAGAACACCACCGTCAAGGGCTTCACCCTGTACGTGGTGGGCGAAGGCATCGAGAAGAAGGTGGACGATTTCGCCGCTGAAGTGGCCGCCCAGGTGGCAGCTGCCAAGCAGGGCTGATCGCATCCCCGCAAGGGCCTCGGAAAACGGGTGCATGCACCCGGCTTCCGCGGCCTTTTTTTCGCCTGTTCCTTTTTTCCCAATCCGTTACCATCATCCCAGGAGATTGCCATGACCACAGAAAAACCCGCCTTTCAACGCGTACTGCTCAAGCTCTCCGGGGAGGCCCTGATGGGCGACGATGCCTACGGCATCAACCGCGACACCATCCTGCGCATGGCCAATGAAGTGGCCGAGGTGAGCAAGCTCGGCGTCGAGGTGGCCGTGGTGATCGGTGGCGGCAACATCTTCCGCGGCATGGCAGGCGGCGCCGCCGGCATGGACCGCGCCACGGCTGACTACATGGGCATGCTGGCCACGGTGATGAACTCCCTGGCCCTGGCCGACACCATGAACAACGTGGGCCTGACGGCACGCGTCATGTCCGCCATCTCCATCGAGCAGGTAGTCGAGCCCTATGTGCGCCCCAAGGCGCTGCAATACCTGGAAGAGGGCAAGGTCGTGGTGTTTGCTGCCGGTACCGGCAACCCTTTCTTCACCACCGATACGGCCGCTGCGCTGCGCGGTGCCGAAATCGGCGCCCAGCTGGTGCTCAAGGCCACCAAGGTCGATGGCGTGTACACTGCCGATCCGAAGAAGGATCCGTCGGCCACCCGCTATGACAAGCTTACATTCGACGAAGCCATCGCCAAGAATCTGGGCATCATGGACGCCACCGCGTTCGCCCTGTGCCGCGACCAGAAACTGCCGATCAAGGTGTTCTCCATCTTCAAGCCGGGCGCGCTCAAGCGTGTGGTCATGGGTGAAGACGAAGGCACACTGGTATATATTTGAACATTCCGCCGTTTGCAGCGAAATCAGTCATCTGGAGAGAAGTCATGTCGGTTGCCGAAATCAAGAAAAACATGCAGACCAAGATGGAGCAGTCCATCAACGCGTTCAAGAACAACCTGACCAAGATCCGTACCGGCCGCGCCAACCCGGCCATCCTGGATACGGTGCTGGTCGATTACTACGGCTCCATGGTGCCGCTGAGCCAGGTTGCCAACGTATCCGCCATCGACGCGCGCACCCTGAGCGTGCAGCCCTGGGAAAAGCCCATGGGTGCCAAGATCGAGAAGGCCATCCGCGAGAGCGACCTGGGCCTGAACCCCGCCAGCATGGGCGACCTGATCCGCGTGCCGATGCCGCCCATGAGCGAGGAACGTCGTCGCGAGATGACCAAGATCGTGCGTCACGAAGGCGAAAACGCCAAGATCGCCATCCGCAACCTGCGCCGTGACGCCAACGAAGCCGTCAAGAAGCTGGTCAAGGACAAGGAAATCTCCGAAGACGACCAGAAGCGCAGCGAAGCCGACGTGCAGAAGATCACCGACAAGGAAATTGCGGAGATTGACCAGCTGGTTGCGTCCAAGGAACAGGACATCATGGCCGTGTAAGGCCTGCCGCCGGCCTCCGCTGGCGGCACGACCGGTAACGACCGATGCGCAAGCCCCCTCTGCCTGCTTCCGTGCCGCACCACGTCGCCATCGTCATGGATGGCAATGGTCGCTGGGCGCGCAAGCGTTTCATGCCCCGCCTGGCGGGCCACCGCCAGGGTGTCGAATCCCTCAAGCGCTGCGTGCGCGCCTGTGCTGCTCGAGGCATCCAGGTGCTCACGGTGTTTGCGTTCTCGTCCGAAAACTGGAATCGTCCCGAGGATGAAGTCTCCGGCCTGATGGAACTGCTCGGCAAGGCGCTGGCACGCGAGGTGCCGCAGCTGCATGCAGACGGGGTGCAACTGCATTTCGTGGGCGCACGCACCGGCCTGTCCGACGGCGTGCGTCAGGGCCTGGATGAGGCAGAGCGCGCCACGCAGGGCAACCAGCGCCTGATCCTGAACGTCTGCTTCAACTATGGGGGCCGCTGGGACATTGCCCAGGCCGCTGCCACTCTGGCCGCGCGGGGCGAGCCGATGACAGAAGCCTCGCTGTCCGGCGCCATGGCGCTGCACCATGTGCCGGATCCCGATCTGGTGATCCGTACCGGCGGCGAATTCCGCATCAGCAATTTCCTGCTGTGGCAGTCCGCCTACAGCGAATTCCATTTCACCGAGGCGCTCTGGCCCGATTTCGACGAGGCGGCGCTGGACCGTGCCATCGCCGATTTCTCCGCGCGCGAGCGCCGCTTCGGCCAGACCTCCGAGCAGGTCCAGCAGGACAGCGCATGCTGAAGCAGCGCGTCATCACCGCCGTCCTGCTGCTGCTGGTGCTGCTGGCAGCCCTGTTTGCGCCGGTCGAGGCTGCCTTCGGCCTGCTGATGGCCGTGGTCATGGCCGCCGCCGCATGGGAATGGGCGCGCCTGAGTGGCTGCCAGTCCGGCCTGTGCTGGGCAAGTGCGGTGCTGGCAGCCGGAGCCTGTGCCCTGATGACCTCCTGGGGCTGGCATGCCAGTGCCTCCGAAGGGGTGCGCCTGTTCGTGACGCTGGCCAGCCTGGCCTGGCTGGGGCTGGCTCCCTGGCTGTTGCGCGCGGGGGTTCCCGTCTGGCAGCGCATCCCGACGCCATTGCGTCTGGCCATGGGTCTGTTTGTGTTGTGCGCCTCCTGGCTGGCGGCCGTGCAGCTGCATGGCCGTTTCGGCGTCTGGTATCTGCTCTCGGTGCTGGCACTGGCCTGGGCGGCCGACATTTCTGCCTATTTCGCCGGCCGCGCCTTCGGCAAGCGCAAGCTGGCACCTTCCATCAGCCCCGGCAAGAGCTGGGCCGGCGTGTACGGCGGTCTGGCCGGCGCACTGGTGCTGGCGCTGGTCTGCACCCAGTTGCCGGTAGCCAATTTCCATGCCGATGTGGCAGGCCGTGCCGGTATTGCGGTGCTGCTGCTGGTAGTGGCAGCCCTCACCGCCATGAGCGTGGTGGGCGATCTGGTCGAGTCCCTGATGAAGCGCAGTATGGGCATGAAGGACAGCAGCCAGCTGCTGCCCGGCCATGGCGGCATTCTGGACCGGATAGATGCTTTGCTGCCGGTACTGCCACTGGCCCTGACCGTTACCCTGTGGCTGGCATGAGCCGGCCTGTGCGCATGACTCCGTCTTCTCCTTCTTCCTTCCCGCAACAAGTCACCGTTCTCGGCGCCACTGGCTCCATCGGTACCAATACGCTGGACGTGATCGCCCGCCATCCGGAGCAGTTCCGGGTGTTCGCGCTGAGCGCCGCCACCCAGACCGACAAGATGCTGGAGCTGTGCCGCCGCTTTGTGCCCCGCTATGCGGTGATGGCTTCCGAGCCGCATGCGCAGGCGCTGCGCGGGGCCTGCAAGGCGCATGGCCTGGCTGTCGAGGTGCTCAGTGGCGAGCAGGGTTTGGTGGATGTGTCCAGCCATCCCGATGTGGATGCCGTGATGGCCGCCATCGTGGGTGCCGCCGGGCTGGCGCCCTGTCTGGCGGCAGCGCGTACCGGCAAGCGCCTGCTGCTGGCCAACAAGGAGGCGCTGGTCGTCGGTGGCCGCGTGTTCCTGGATGCGGTGGAGCAGGGAGGTGCCACCTTGCTGCCGATTGACAGCGAGCACTCCGCCATTTTCCAGTCGTTGCCAGAAGATCCGGCCACCTGGCAGCAGCGCGTCGAAAAAATCATCCTGACCGCTTCCGGCGGGCCGTTCCGCACGGCCGACCCGGCTGTGCTCAGGGACGTCACCCCCGAGCAGGCCTGTGCCCATCCCAACTGGAGCATGGGTCGCAAGATTTCGGTCGATTCCGCCACCATGATGAACAAGGCGCTCGAGGTGATCGAGGCGCACTACCTGTTCGGCATGCCGCCCGAGCGCATGGGCGTGGTGATCCACCCGCAGAGCATCGTGCATTCCATGGTGCAATATCGCGACGCCTCCATCGTGGCGCAGATGGGCACGCCCGACATGCGTGTGCCGATTGCCTATGGCCTGTCCTGGCCGGAGCGCATCGCGAGCGGGGCGGCGGCGCTGGACTTCGCCAGCCTGTCGGCCATGACCTTCGAGGCGGTGGACCAGCACGGCCATCCGGAGCGCTTCCCCTGTCTGCCGCTGGTATGGCAGGTGCTGAAGGCGCAACCGGGCAGCACGGCGGTGCTGAATGCTGCCAACGAGGTGGCGGTGGCGTCCTTTCTGGATCGCCGCATCCGCTTTGACCAGATCTACCAGATCAATGCTGCCACGCTGGAGCAATCGCAATTTGCCTCGCCGCAATCGCTGGACGACCTGCTGGCGCTGGATGGGCAATCGCGCGCGCTGGCTGACCGGCTGGTGCAGCAGCTGCAGACATGATCACGCTGCTGGCCTTCCTCGTCGCGCTGGGGCTGCTCATCACCATCCATGAGTACGGCCATTACCGCGTGGCGCGTGCCTGTGACGTGAAGGTGCTCAAGTTTTCTGTCGGATTCGGCAAGCCGCTCTGGAGCTGGACCAGCCCGCGCAGCGGCACCGAGTACGCCGTGGCAGCACTGCCACTGGGCGGCTTCGTGCGCATGCTGGACGAGCGGGAGGCGCCCGTGCCGGCCGACCAGCGCCACCTCGCCTTCAATACCCAGTCTGTCTGGAAACGCATCGCCATCGTCGCGGCCGGCCCCCTGGCCAACCTGCTGCTGGCCGTGCTGATCTACTCGGGCCTGGCCTGGTATGGCATGAGCGAAGTCAGTCCGGTGATCGCGCAGCCTGCTGTGGGCAGCCTGGCCGACAAGGCCGGCCTGCGCAGCGGCGACCGCATCGTCTCCCTGCGCTGGCTCGATGACGAAGCACAGGAGGTGCAGCCCGTCCGTTCGCTCGGAACGCTGCAGTGGGAGCTGACGCAGGCCGCCTTGCAGGGACGCGATGTCGAATTGCAGGCCAGCCAGGGCAGTGATTCCATCCGCACGCATGTGCTGGCCATGCAGCAGGCCGGCCTGAGCGATGTGGATGCCGGGACGCTGGAGCGGATCGGCATAGCTGCCCCTTTCATGCCGCCTCTGGTCGGCGAGATGGTGCCGGGCGAACCGGCGGAGCGTGCCGGCCTGCAGGTCGGTGACCGCGTACTGCGTGTCGATGGCAAGCCGGTGGAGGATGCGGCCGAGCTGCGCCGTCTGGTTCGTGCCGAAACCGGCGGCAAGCGGCAGCTCTGGCAGGTGAGCCGCAACGGTGAACTGCTCGAGATTGCCGTTGCCCCGCAAGCCGTGCAGCAGGAAGGTGTCAGCGTGGGCCGTATCGGCGCCTTTCTGGGCGCGCCCCCCGAAATGACGACCGTGCGTCTGGGCGCCGTCGATGGTGCCAAGCACGGCCTGCAGCGCACCTGGGACATGGCGGCTTTCAGCCTGCGCATGCTGGGCCGCATGGTGGTGGGAGAAGCCTCGCTCAGGAATCTGAGTGGTCCGATCAGTATCGCCGACTATGCCGGCCGCTCGGCACGGGCGGGCCTGGCCACCTATATTGCGTTCCTCGCACTGATCAGCGTGAGTCTGGGCGTACTCAATTTGTTGCCAATCCCGATCTTGGACGGTGGTCACCTGATGTATTATTTGTGGGAAGCTGCTACGGGCCGGGCTGTGCCTGACGCGTTTGTGCAGCGCCTGCAGCAGATCGGAATGGCCATTCTGATCGGTCTCATGGGCATAGCCCTGTTCAATGATCTCACCCGCGTGCTGGGCACCTAGTGCCCGCAAGCGGATTGCGGCCAATGCCTGAACCAATACAAGCGATATTCATGAAGCGAACCTCCCTGCCTTTCCGCCACACCGCCATTGCTGCCGTCGTGGGTCTGGGTTTCCTCGCCAATGCAGCGTGGGCTGTCACTCCCTTCATCGTGAAGGACGTCAAGGTCGAAGGCCTGCAGCGGGTCGATGCCGGCACCGTGTTTGCCTCCATTCCGGTCAAAGTGGGCGAGACCTACGACGATGACAAGGGCTCCGCTGCCATTCGCGCGCTGTACAGCCTCGGCCTGTTCAGCGATGTCAAGGTCGAGACGCGTGGTGGCGACGTGGTGGTGGTGGTGCAGGAGCGCCCGACCATCAACGAGGTGACGCTGACGTCCTTCAATGCCTTCGACAAGAAGACGGTGCTGGCCGGCCTGGCCGGAGCAGGCATTGGCGCCGGCCGTCCCTTCGACAAGGCGGCAGAAGACCTGGCCGTGCAGGAACTCAAGCGCCAGTACGAGAACAAGGGCTTCTACGGCACCGAGGTCGTGACCACCGTCACGCCCATCGACCGCAACCGTGTCAACGTTAACTTCACCGTGCATGAGGGCGCTTCCTCCCGCATCCGCAGCATCCGTTTCGTCGGCAACCAGGCCTTCAGCGAGTCCACGCTGCGTGGCCAGATGGAGCAGGATACCGGCGGCTGGATGTCCTGGTACACCAAGTCCAACCGATACTCCCAGCAGCGCCTCAACAGCGATCTGGAAGCCGTGCGCAGCTATTACCTGAACCGCGGCTACCTTGAATTCAAGGTGGATTCGACCCAGGTGGCCCTGTCTCCCGACAAGCGCGACATCGACATCACCGTCAACGTGACCGAAGGTCCCAAATATGTGGTGTCCGGTGTATCGCTGGCAGGCAATTTCCTGGACAAGGAAGACGAGTTCAAGTCGCTGGTCAAGGTCAAGCCGGGCGAGCCCTACAAGGTGGACGATGTGGCAGCAACGGTCAAGGCGATGACGGACCGCTTCGGCAACTACGGCTTCGCCTTTGCCAAGATCACGCCGCAGCCGTCCATCGACCGCGAGAACCAGCAGGTGGCGCTGGTGTTTGCCGCCAACCCCGACCAGCGCGCCTATGTGCGCCGCATCAACGTGGCTGGCAACACCAAGACGCGTGACGAGGTGATCCGCCGCGAACTGCGTCAGTTCGAGTCGTCCTGGTATGACGCCGACAAGATCAAGCGCTCGCGCGACCGCGTGGACCGCCTGGGCTACTTCAACGAAGTCACTGTGGACACCACTCCGGTGCCCGGTACTTCCGATCAGGCCGACCTGACGGTGGCGGTGAAGGAGCGCCCCACCGGCTCGCTGCAGATCGGTGCCGGCTACTCCTCGACGGACAAGGTGTCCCTGTCCGCCGGCGTGAGCCAGGACAACATCTTCGGCTCCGGCCAGTCGCTGTCTGCAGAGATCAACACCAGCAAGTACAACCGCTCGGCGTCCATCACATCGGTGGATCCGTATTTCACGACGGATGGCGTGTCGCGTACGTTCAATGCGTTCTACAGCCGCGCCGAGCCCTACGCTTCGCAGGGTAGCGGTTCCTATGACTACCGCATTCAGCAATTGGGCGGCAATCTGGCATTCGGGATTCCGTTTACCGAACGTGATACCGTGTATTTCGGCGGTGGCTTCGAGCAATACAAGATCCAGCCGGGCAATGCATCCACGATTGCCGTTGAAAACAAGTTGACCAATGAGCAATGGCAGTTCCTGGCAGAAAATACCTGCAACTCCGGAACGTTCAGCACGCCTTTGAGCGACGACGACAAGAAGTACATCGCTGCGAACTGCAAGACCAGCGCGTACGGGGTGCCCTTGACGATTGGCTGGTCGCGTGATTCCCGCGACAGCTCATTGGCGCCAACGACCGGCATGTACCAGCGAGTGAGTGCGGCTGTGAGCCCGTTCGGAGACCTCAAATATGCGCTGGCCAACTATCGCTTCCAGTACTATTACCCCTTGAACAAGCAGTTCACGCTCGCCTTCAATACGGACCTGGGCTATGGCAAGGGTCTGGGCAACAAGGAGTTCCCGTTCTTCAAGAACTTCTATTCCGGCGGTTTGGGCTCGGTGCGAGGTTTTGACCAAGGTTCTCTTGGCCCGAAAAACAAGGCTTGGGATGGAGGTGTTTATTCGGTCGGTGGCAACAAGACATTCAACGTGAACCTTGAAATGATCACCCCCTTCCCAGGTGCCGGTAATGAGAAAACGCTCCGGATGTTTGGCTTCCTGGACGCAGGCAATGTTTATTCCGATCGTGCGGGCGCTTACAATCCGGTCTATACCAGTGTGGACGGTGAAACCGTTGATGTGAACCAATATGCCAAAAAGGTGCGTGTATCGGCGGGGGCTGGCATTCGCTGGCTGTCGCCCATGGGTCCCTTGAGTCTGGCTTTCGGTTTCCCGCTCAAGAAGTACCCGGGTGATAAACTGCAGAAGGTTCAATTCCAGATTGGCGCTACGTTCTGATCATGAAGTCCCGTTTTTCTCCCTCCGCCCTGAGTGCAGCGCTGCTGCTGTCGTCGGCTGCGTTGTTTGGTTGCGCGGCTCAGGCACAGGTGGCAGCACCTGCTGCCGAGCCGGTCGCGGTGGCTGGCACCCGTATCGGTTTCGTCAATACGGATCGCCTGTTCAGCGAGACCAATGCGGCGCAAAATGCGCAGAACAAGCTCAAGCAGGAGTTTGCGAGCCGCGAAAAGCAGTTGCTGGGCATGGGTGAAAGCCTGCAGAAGGCCATGAACCAGTTCGAGAAGGACGCTCCCCGCATGTCCGAGGCGCAGCGTGCCGAGCGCCAGCGCCAGTTGATGACGCAGGATGCCGAATTCCAGCAGAAGCGCCGCGAGTTTCAGGAAGACCTGAACAACCGCAAGAACGAAGAGCTGCAGCAACTGCTGGATCGTGCCAACCGCGTGGTGATCCAGGTGGCCAAGGCCGAGCGTTACGATGTGATCCTGCAGGAGGCCGTCTATGTGGACCGTCGCCTGGATATTACGGACAAGGTCATTGCCGCCCTCAATGCCGGCAAGTAAGGTAGCGCAGGCTGGCTACCGCAAAAGGCGCCTTGGCGCCTTTTTTTCATGTTTCAGGAGAGAGCCATGGTGGATGTGAGCGTACAGGAGATTGTCGAGGCCATGCAGGCCTGCGGCGGTGAATTGCACGGAGATGGCAACATCCGCGTGGCGCGCATTGCCGCACTGGAGCATGCCACGGCCGACAGCATCAGCTTCCTGAGCAATCCGCGCTTTGCTGATCTGCTGCAGACTACCCCGGCTGCCTGCCTGATCGTGGCACCGGCCATGCTGGAGGCGGCCAGCAAGCAGGGTCGCGCCTGCATCGTGACCGACAATCCCTATGCTTGGTATGCGCAGTTCACCCAGTGGTGGAAGCGACGTACCCGCCCCGCGCCGGAGCACCATATTCATCCGAGTGCGGTGGTGCACCCCGAGGCGCAGGTGCACGAAACCGCCATTATCGGTCCGCTCTGCGTGGTCGAGCGCGGCGCGCGCGTGGGTGCGCACAGCTGGCTGAAATCGCGCGTGCAGCTGAGTGAATACTGCAGCGTGGGCGAGCGCTGCATCATCCATCCGGGTGCCGTGATCGGTGCCGATGGCTTCGGCTTTGCGCCGGTCAAGGGTGGCGGCTGGACCAAGATCGAGCAACTTGGCGCCGTGCGCATCGGCAATGATGTGGAGATCGGCGCCAACACCTGCGTGGATCGCGGCGCGATCGACGATACCGTGATCGAGGACGGCGTGAAGCTCGACAACCTGATCCAGATCGCGCACAACGTGCATCTGGGCCGCAACGTGGCCATGGCCGCCAATGCCGGCATTGCGGGCAGTACCACGGTGGAGGAGGGCGTCACCATCGGCGGCGCCGCCAACATCATGGGGCACAGCCGGCTGGTCAAGGGCGTCAACGTGTCGGCCACCACCTTTGTCTCGCGCTCGATTCTCAAGCCCGGCACCTATTCGGGACACTTTCCCTTCGACGATAATGCGAGTTGGGAAAAGAATGCTGCGGTGGTTCGCCAGCTTGCCAGGCTGCGCGAGCGTGTCCGCACCCTAGAACGTCAACTTTCGGAACAACAACAATGAAATCGATGGACATCCACCAGGTCATCAAGCGCCTGCCGCACCGCTATCCCTTCCTGCTGGTGGACCGGGTGCTCGAACTCGAGGATGGCAAGCGCATCAAGGCGCTGAAGAATGTCACCATCAACGAGCCATTCTTCGTGGGCCACTTCCCCCACCGTCCGGTGATGCCGGGCGTGCTGATGCTGGAGGCGCTGGCGCAGACGTCGGCGCTGCTGTCCATGATCCCCGAGGGCGATGAACTGGCACCGGATGTGGTGTACTACTTCGTCGGCATCGACAACGCGCGCTTCAAGCGTCCGGTGGAGCCGGGCGACCAATTGGTAATGGAAGCAACCATGGAGCGCGCACGCGCCGGCATCTACAAGTTCCACGCCAAGGCTACGGTCGATGGAGAGCTGGTGTGCGAGGCTGACCTGATGTGTACCATCCGCAAGATCGAGTCCTGATCCGGAGAAAGGCAGAGGCATGACCCTGATTCACCCTACCGCGCTGATCGATCCCGCGGCCGAGTTGGCTGCGGATGTCGAAGTGGGTCCCTATGCCGTGATCGGCCCCGATGTGCGCATCGGCCGTGGCAGCAAGATCGGTGCGCATTGCGTGATCCAGGGGCATACGACGATCGGGGAGGAAAATACCTTCTTCCAGTTCAGTTCCATCGGCGCCGCGCCACAGGACAAGAAGTACGCGGGCGAGCCGACCCGGCTGGAGATCGGCAACCGCAATACGGTGCGCGAATTCTGCACCTTCAATACCGGCACCGCGCAGGACAGCGGCTGCACGCGCATTGGCGATGACAACTGGATCATGGCCTATGTGCATATCGCGCACGATGTGCAGCTGGGCAGCCAGACCATTCTGGCGAACAACGCCACGCTGGCCGGACACGTGCATGTGGGTGACTGGGTGATCATCGGCGGCCTGTCGGGCGTGCACCAGTTCGTCAAGATCGGTGCGCATGCGATGGTGGGGTTTTCGTCGGCCATCAGCCAGGATGTGCCGCCCTTCATCATGGCCGATGGCAATCCGGCGGCGGCGCGTGGCTTCAACGTCGAAGGGCTGCGCCGTCGCGGCTTCGGCCCGCAGCGCATTGCGGCGGTCAAGGCCATGTACCGGCAGATCTACCGTGCGGGCCTGACGCTGGAACAGGCGCTGGAAGCCCTGTGCGGCATCGAGGCCGAACATCCCGAAGCGACTGCAGACGTGCAGCTGATGCGCGATTTCCTCGCTGCGTCGCGCCGCGGCATCGTGCGCTGATCAGCCGGGGCGACATGCCGAAGTTTTTTGCTGCCAATGACGGCTTGCAGTTCGCCATGGTGGCGGGCGAGGCATCCGGCGATCTGCTGGCCAGCCTGCTGCTGCAGGGCGCACGCCAGCGCTGGCCCCATCTGCAGGCGCGCGGCATTGGCGGTGCCCAGATGGAGGCGCAGGGTTTTGTCGCCCAGTGGCCGAGCGAGGCGCTGGCGGTGCACGGCTACAGTTTCGAAGTGCTGCGCCGGGTGGCGGGCATCTGGCAGATCCGCAACGAGCTGCGCCAGCAGTTGCTGGCACGCAAGCCGGATCTGTTCGTCGGCGTGGATGCGCCCGATTTCAACCTCGGATTGGAAGAAGACCTGCGCAGCGCCGGAGTGCGCACGGTGCATTTCGTCTCCCCGTCCATCTGGGCCTGGCGGCCGGAGCGGGTACACAAGATCCGCCGCGCGGCCGACCATGTGCTGTGCATTTTCCCGTTCGAGCCGGATCTGCTGGCGCGGCACGGTATTTCCAGTACCTATGTGGGGCACCCGCTCGCCAATACACTGCCAATGGAGCCCGATCAGGCCGGTGCGCGGCGCGCGCTCGGCCTGCCGGAGCAGGGCGAGGTGCTGGCCTTGCTGCCAGGCAGCCGCGGCTCGGAAATCCAATATCTGGCACCACGCTTCCTGGATGCAGCGAAGCTGCTGCAGAAGCAGCGCCCAGGCCTGCAGTGCGTGCTGCCGGCCGTGCCTGCGCAGTACCAGCGCGTGCGCCAACTGGTGCGCGAGCAGGGCATGGAGGGCCAGCTGCAGGTGGTCAAGGGGCAGTCGCATGCGGTACTGGCAGCCTGTGATGTGACGCTGATTGCCAGCGGCACGGCCACGCTGGAAGCGGCGCTGTTCAAGCGCCCGATGGTGATTTCCTATGCCATGCATCCGGTGTCGGCACTGCTGATGCGGCGCAAGCAGTTGCAGCCCTGGGTGGGGCTGCCGAATATCCTGTGTCGGGATTTCGTCGTGCCCGAACTGCTGCAGGACCAGGCGACGCCACGCGCGCTGGCGGCTGCCATGAGCGACTGGCTGGACCAACCGGCCCGCGTGGCTGCCGTGCGCGCCCGATTTACCGAGTTGCACCACGTGCTGCAGCGTGATACTGCCAGACTGGCTACCGATGCGATCGCCCAGGTTCTCTCCCGCTGAGCAGGGGCTGTTGCCCTGGGATGCTCCCGATGCCCTCGTTGCCGGGGTGGACGAGGCTGGCCGTGGTCCGCTGGCCGGGCCGGTGGTGGCTGCGGCCGTCATTCTGGACGAGCAGAAGCCGATCAAGGGGCTGGCGGATTCCAAGCAGCTGACGGCAGCGCGGCGCGAAAAGCTTTATGACGCCATCCTGGCCAATGCCTTGTGCTGCAGCATCGGACAGGCCAGCGTAGAGGAAATCGACCAGCTCAACATCCTGCAGGCCACCATGCTGGCCATGCGCCGCGCCGTGGAAGGCCTGCGCCTGCTGCCGCACAAGGTGCTGGTGGATGGCAACCGGATTCCGGAGCTGAGGGTGCGGGCCGAGGCCATTGTGCAGGGCGATGCCACGGTGGCAGCCATTTCGGCGGCGTCGATCGTGGCCAAGGTCACGCGGGACCGCTGGTGCTGCGAGATCGAGCAGCTGTATCCCGGCTATGGGTTCGAGCGTCACAAGGGCTATGGCACCGCCGAGCACCTGCAGGCGCTGCGCACGCTGGGCGCCACACCCTACCACCGACGCAGCTTTGCGCCGGTGGCAATGGTGGTGCGAGAGGGCGTGGTGCTGGTTGCCGAGCAAGAGGTGCGTGCATGAAGGTGGTGCAGATTTCCGCACGCGACAATGCGCTGGTGAAGCAGCTGCGCAAGCTGGCGCAGGATCCGGCTGCCTATCGCAAGCAGGGGCAGATCTGGGTCGAGGGCGACCACTTGTGCCGCGCAGCGCTGGAGCGGGGCTTGCGGCCCGCCTGGGCCGTGATTGCGGCGCGCGCCTGGGGACAGTTGCCGGAGTCCTGGTATGCCGGTGCGGAGCGCGTTGCGGTGCTGGAGGATGGCCTGTTTGCCCAGGTCAGCACGCTCGAATCGCCTGCCACCATGGGCTTTGTGCTGGAGTGGAAGGCCGAGCAGCAGGCGGATTTTGCACCGGACGTGAACAGCGTGGTGCTGGACCGCATCCAGGATGCCGGCAACGTGGGATCGATCCTGCGCAGTGCCAGTGCGCTGGGCTTCAAGCAGGTGCTGGCGCTCAAGGGGACGGCGGCACTCTGGTCGCCCAAGGTGCTGCGCGCCGGCATGGGCGCGCATTTCGGCCTGCAGCTGCACGAAGGTCTGACGCTGGAGCAGCTCGCAACGCTGCGTGTGCCGTTGCTGGTGACGCATCTTCAGGGCAGTACTCCCTTGCACGAAGCGGCGTTGCCAACTCCGTGCGCCTGGGTGCTGGGCCACGAAGGACAGGGCGTGCAGGAGGCTCTGGTGCAGCGCGCTGCCATGCTGTTGCGCATCGCCCAGCCTGGTGGCGAGGAGTCGCTCAACGTTGCGGCTGCGGCTGCCATCTGCATGCATGCCAGCTGCGTGGCGAATCTGGCCTGATTAAACTGCCTTCCTTCAATAGGGTTATCCTGCTCCAGCGCGTTTGCTCATTCGGGGAAGATGGCCATTTTTTCCTTCTAGGGAATACCCTAGGCTGATTCGCTGTTGCCAGAAGTATCATCGCAGCCCATTCAAGGTTGCACCTCAATTCACAAAAGGTGCAACCTTTATCGGCAAGCGATGAAAGGACGAAACATGGCGAGCACCATGGGAATCAAGGTGGACGATGCCCTGCGCGAACGCATCCGCAATGCGGCGCAGGGCATGGAGCGCACGCCGCACTGGCTGGTGAAGCAGGCCATCGTGCAGTATGTGGAGGCGCTGGAGCGGGGGCAGCAGGTGATTCACCTGACGCACGCAGGCGCTGGCGGCCAGGAAGAGGGGGTGCAACCGGAGGCATCCGCGGCGCCTGAAGAGGTGCAACCTTTCCTGGAGTTTGCCCAGGGCATACTGCCGCAAACGCCGCTGCGCGCCGCCATCACCGCCGCCTGGCATCGCCCGGAACCGGAGTGCCTGCCGGTGCTGCTGCCCATGGCCCGTGCCGATGATGTGCAGCAGGCGGCATCCGTGCAGCGCCTGGCCAGCCAGCTGGTGCAGGGTCTGCGCGATGCGCCGGTAACCAGTGGCGTTGCCGCGCTGGTGCAGGAGTTTTCGCTGTCCAGCCAGGAAGGCGTGGCCCTGATGTGTCTGGCCGAAGCCTTGCTGCGCATCCCTGACCGCGCGACCCGAGATGCGCTGATCCGCGACAAGATCAGCCACGGCGACTGGCGTGCCCATGTGGGCCGTTCGCCGTCCATGTTCGTGAATGCGGCGGCCTGGGGCCTTGTGATTACCGGCAAGCTGACCAGCACCACCAGCGAGAAGAGCCTGTCCGCGGCGCTGACGCGCGTGATCGGCAAGGGCGGCGAGCCGCTGATCCGCCAGGGCGTGCACCGTGCCATGAAGCTGATGGGCGAGCAGTTCGTCACCGGTCAGAACATTGCCGAGGCGCTGGCCAACAGCCGTCCGTTCGAGAAGAAGGGCTTTCGCTACAGCTATGACATGCTGGGCGAGGCAGCGGCGACGGAAGCCGATGCCAAGCGTTATCTGCGTGACTACGAACAGGCCATCCATGCGATTGGCGCCGCATCGGCCGGGCGCGGCATTTTCGAAGGGCCGGGCATTTCGATCAAGCTGTCGGCGCTGCATCCGCGTTACACCCGTGCGCAGTATGACCGCGTGATGGGTGAGCTGCTGCCGCGTGTGCTGCATCTGGCGGAGCTGTGCAAGCGCTACGACATTGGCATGAACATCGATGCGGAAGAGGCGGACCGCCTGGAGCTGTCGCTGGACCTGCTGGAGGCGCTGTGTGCGGCGCCGGCGCTCAAGGGCTGGAACGGCATCGGCTTTGTGGTGCAGGCCTACCAGAAGCGCTGTCCGCAGGTGATCGACTACCTGATCGATCTGGCGCGCCGCACGCGCCGTCGCCTGATGGTGCGGCTGGTGAAGGGCGCCTACTGGGACAGCGAGATCAAGCGCGCCCAGGTGGACGGCATGGCCGGCTATCCGGTGTACACGCGCAAGGTCTATACCGATGTGAGCTATCTGGCCTGTGCGCGCAAGCTGCTGGCGGTGCCGGATGCCATCTATCCGCAATTCGCCACGCACAACGCGCAGTCGCTGGCGGCGATCTACCATATGGCGGGTGCCAATTACTACAGCGGCCAGTACGAATTCCAGTGCCTGCACGGCATGGGCGAGCCGCTGTACGAGCAGGTGACCGGTCTGGTGGGAGACGGCAAACTGGGCCGCCCCTGTCGCATCTATGCACCCGTCGGCAGCCACGAGACACTGCTGGCCTACCTGGTGCGCCGTCTGCTGGAAAACGGTGCCAACACCTCGTTCGTGAACCGCATTGGCGACGCCAGTGTGCCCGTGTCGGAGCTGGTGGCCGATCCGGTGCAGGAAGTGCAGGCTCTGGCCGAAGAGGAGGGCGTGCTGGGCGCACCGCATCCGCGCATTCCGCTGCCGGTGGACCTGTTTGCGGGGCAGGGGGAGCAGGCGCGAGCCAACTCGCGCGGCTTCAACGTGGCGCACGAACAGCAACTGGCTTCGCTGGCTGCCGCATTGCTGCACAGCACGCGGGAAGCACAATACGCCGCGCCGGCCGGCGTGGAAATTCCCGAAGAGCCTGCGCAGTCCGAAGGCTGGCAAGCCGTGCGCAACCCGGCCGATCAGCGTGATACTGTGGGCTGGGTGCATGAAGCCACGGCCGAGCAGGTGGCCGCCGCCGCGAAACGCGCCGCTCTGGCGGTACCGATCTGGGCCGGCACGCCGCCGCAACTGCGTGCCGATGCGCTGCAACGCGCGGCCGATCTGCTGGAGCAGCGCAGCCAAAGTCTCCTCGGCTTGATCATGCGCGAAGCGGGCAAGACGCTGAACAACGCCGTTGCAGAGGTGCGTGAAGCGGTGGATTTCCTGCGTTACTACGGCGTACAGGCTGCAGCACAATTCGACAGCGGCACACACCGTCCGCTCGGGGTAGTGCTGGCCATCAGCCCGTGGAACTTCCCGCTGGCCATCTTCTGCGGCCAGGTCGCTGCCGCACTGGCCGCCGGCAACGCAGTGATCGCCAAGCCTGCCGAGCAGACGCCGCTGACGGCAGCGGCCATGGTCGCCATCCTGCATGAAGCGGGTGTGCCCGAAGATGCCCTGCAACTGATGCCGGGCACTGGCGAAACCGTGGGTGCAGCCCTGGTGGCCAGTCCCGCAGTGGGTGGCGTGATGTTCACTGGCTCGACCGAAGTGGCCCGCATCATCGCGCGCCAACTGGCGCAGCGCCTGTCGCCCAACGGCCAGCCGATTCCGCTGATCGCCGAAACCGGCGGCCAGAATGCCATGGTGGTGGACTCCTCCGCACTGGCCGAGCAGGTGGTGGCCGATGTACTGGCTTCCGCTTTCGACTCCGCCGGCCAGCGCTGCTCGGCCCTGCGCCTGCTGTGCGTGCAGGACGATGTGGCCGATCGCACCGTGGGCATGCTCAAGCAGGCCCTGCAGGAATGGACGCTGGGCAACCCGGACCGCCTGCATACCGATGTGGGCCCGGTGATCGACGCCGAGGCACGCCAGCAGATCGAGGCGCATATCGAGCGCATGGAAGCCGAAGGCCAGACCGTCACGCGCGTGACGCGTGGCGAAGGCCTGGAGCAGGGCCACTTCGTGCGTCCGGCCATCATCGAGCTGGACAGCGTCGAGCGCCTGACGCGTGAAGTGTTCGGCCCGGTGCTGCACGTGCTGCGCTTCAAGCGCGACGAGCTGGATGCGCTGGTGGACGGCATCAACGCCACCGGTTACGGACTGACCTTCTGCGTGCACAGCCGTATCGACGAAACCATCGAGCGCATGACGCAGCGCGTGCATGCCGGCAACCTGTACGTCAACCGCAACCAGATTGGTGCAGTCGTCGGCGTGCAACCCTTTGGCGGCATGGGCCTGTCCGGTACCGGCCCGAAGGCGGGTGGTCCGCTCTATCTGTACCGTCTGGTGCAGGCCAGCGATGCGCATGCCGATCTGGACGCGCTGCCAACACAGACCGCTTCCAAAGGTGCGGAAGCCGCAGCGCAGGAAGGTGCCCTGGCCGCACTGCAGCGCACTATCGCCAACGGCCAGATCACGGGCTTGCCCGCGCACGATCGTGACGCCGCCCTGCAGGCATGCGAGAGCGCCGCCACCGCTTCGCGCCTGGGCTACAGTGAACTGCTGCCCGGCCCGACCGGCGAAAGCAACCGCTACCGTCTGCTGCCGCGGGGCGACGTCTGGGCCATGCCACAGACTGCGCTCGGCCTGGTGCACCAGCTTGCCGCCGCCTATGCCACGGGCAACCATTGCCGCGTCGTGCCGGCGCCGTCGGACGAGGTCACCTCCAGCCTGACCGCGCTGCTGCAGATTCCGGAGCTATCCGGATGGATCGCTGCCGCAAACGCCGATGCCTTGACGGATAATGCCACCCCCATGCAGGCGCTGCTGTTCGAAGGTGACGGCGATGCCCTGCTGGAAGTCGGCATGCGTGTTGCAGCGCGCGACGGCAACCTGGTCCGTATCGACAGCCGCCGCAGCGACGAACTCGCTGCCGGCCATGGCTACACCCTTTCGGCGCTGGTGCACGAACAGAGCATCAGCACGAATACTGCCGCCGCAGGCGGCAACGCCCAGCTCATGACAATGGCCTGAGTCGGCATTTTCCGGTGCACAGCGGTGCGTCCGCCACAAGCGGGCAACCCGCGCCGCTGTGCATCACCCCAAAACAACCTATCCCTCTCCTGGAGACTCCCATGCATCTGAACTGGAGCGACCCCACCACGATCATGTTCGCCATCTACCTGATGGCCATGCTCGGCATCGGCTGGCTTGGCTATGCCAGCACCAAGAACCTGTCCGACTACATCCTGGGCGGCCGCAGTCTCGGCAGCTTCGTCACGGCCCTGTCCGCCGGCGCTTCCGACATGAGTGGCTGGCTGCTGATGGGCCTGCCCGGTGCCATCTACCTGACCGGCCTGTCCGAGTCCTGGATCGCCATCGGCCTGGTCATCGGCGCCTACCTGAACTGGCGCTTCGTTGCCGCGCGCCTGCGCCTGTACACCGAGCGCGCCGGCAACGCCCTGACGCTGCCCGACTACTTCGCCAGCCGCTTCGAGGACAAATCCAACATTCTGCGCATCTTCACCACCCTGGTGATCCTGATCTTCTTCACCATCTACTGCGCCTCGGGCGTGGTGGCCGGTGCGCGCCTGTTCGAGAACATGTTCGGCATGCCCTACGAAACCGCCCTGTGGGTAGGCGCGCTGTGCACCATCGCCTATGTGTTCATCGGCGGCTTCCTGGCCGTGAGCTGGACCGACACCATCCAGGCCTCCATGATGATCACCGCCCTGATCCTGGCGCCCGTCATGGCCTACCTGGCCGTGCAGGGCCAGCTGCAGCCGGGCCAGGACTGGGCGGCCGTGGTGCCGGCCGACAAGTTCGACCTGATGAAGGGCGCCACCGTCACCGGCATCGCTTCGCTGCTGGCCTGGGGCCTGGGCTATTTCGGCCAGCCGCACATCCTCGTGCGCTTCATGGCCGCTTCCTCGGTGGAAACCATCCCCAGCGCCCGCCGCATCAGCATGACCTGGATGATTCTGTGCCTGATGGGCGCCGTGGCCGTCGGCTTCGTCGGCATCCCGTATTTCATTGCCCATCCCGAAGGCGCTGCTGCCGTCAACGCCAACGCCGAAACCGTGTTCATGGAGCTGTCCAAGCAGCTGTTCAACCCCTGGATCGCCGGCGGCCTGCTGGCAGCCATCCTGGCGGCCGTGATGAGCACGCTGTCCTGCCAGCTGCTGGTCTGCTCCAGCGCGCTGACGGAAGACATTTACCGCACCTTCCTGCGCAAGAACGCCTCGCAGAAGGAGCTGGTCTGGATCGGCCGCGCCATGGTGCTGCTGATCGCGCTGGTCGCCATCTTCATCGCGCAGGACCCCAACTCCCGCGTGCTGGGCATGGTGAGCTACGCCTGGGCCGGCTTCGGTGCCGCCTTCGGTCCCATCGTCATCCTGTCGCTGTTCTGGAGCCGCATGACGCGCAACGGCGCACTGGCCGGCATCATCGTCGGCGCTGCTACGGTGCTGGTGTGGAAGCAGTTCGGCTGGTTGGGCCTGTATGAAATCATCCCCGGTTTCATCTTTTCCACCATTGCCATCGTGCTGGTCAGCCGCATGGGTACCCCGTCTGCCAGCATGCTCAAGTCGCATGCCGCCGTGATGGACGAGGCACACCGCATCGGCGTCTGAGTTCCCGCGCTGGTGCTCAACCCGGGCCACACTGCCGACAATCGCGTCGGCAGTGTGGCTTTTTGCTGCACAGAGTAAACAAGGGGTAACCCTCACCGTTTATAATGAGATGCTTCACAGCACACCCGGCGCTTGCCGCGATTCAAGTTCACATGCAGCAACGGTGCTGAGACCGTGCACCCCCCACGAGGGCATGGTGGTTCTTGGGTCAGGCTGGCGTACCGCCTTCCAT
This sequence comes from Brachymonas denitrificans, assembly GCF_907163135.1. Lineage (NCBI taxonomy): Bacteria > Pseudomonadati > Pseudomonadota > Betaproteobacteria > Burkholderiales > Comamonadaceae > Allobrachymonas > Allobrachymonas denitrificans. The sequence continues at coordinate 528,624 of NZ_CAJQUA010000001.1, forward strand.
CTGATCCCGCACCGCTTTACGGAGAACCACGTGCTCTTGTCCCAACAGGCACCCTTTCCTGCCGCCATCCTGGCCCTCGCCGATGGCACCACCTTCACCGGCCACTCCATCGGCGAGCCGGGCAGCACCACTGGCGAAGTGGTCTTCAACACCTCCCTCACCGGCTACCAGGAAATCCTGAGCGACGCCAGCTACTGCCAGCAGATCATCACGCTCACCTATCCGCACATCGGCAACACCGGCACCAACCCCGAAGACGTCGAATCGCACAAGGTGTTCGCCGCCGGCCTGGTGATCCAGAACCTGCCGCTGGTCGCCTCCAACTTCCGCAACACTGCCAGCCTGCAGGACTACCTCAAGGCCAACGGCGTGGTTGCCATTGCCGACATCGACACGCGCCGCCTCACGCGTCACCTGCGCACGCACGGTGCCCAGAGCGGCTGCATCCTGGCGCTGGAGCACAGCGGCACGCCCACCCAGGCAGAAATCGACCAGGCCATTGCCGCCGCCAAGGGCGCACCCAGCATGGCCGGTCTCGACCTGGCCAGGGTAGTGAGCTGCAACACCTCCTATGACTGGACCCAGACCGAGTGGGAACTGGGCGAAGGTTTCGGCCAGCTGGCCGATCCCGACTTCCATGTCGTCGCCTATGACTTCGGCGTCAAGCACAACATCCTGCGCATGCTGTGCGAGCGCGGCTGCAAGGTCACGGTGGTGCCGGCGCAAACGCCCGCCGCCGAGGTGCTGGCCCTGAATCCCGACGGCGTGTTCCTGAGCAACGGCCCCGGCGACCCGCAACCGTGCGATTACGCCATCACCGCCATCCAGCAGATCATGGATGCCGGCGTGCCGATCTTCGGCATCTGCCTGGGTCACCAGTTGCTCGCCCTGGCCAGCGGCGCACAGACCTTCAAGATGAAGTTCGGCCACCACGGCGCCAACCACCCGGTCAAGTGCCTGGAAAGCGGCCGCGTCAGCATCACCAGCCAGAACCACGGTTTTGCCGTCGAAGAAGCCACGCTGCCCGCGCACCTGCGCATCACGCATGTCAGCCTGTTCGACGGCACCGTGCAGGGCCTGGAGCGCACCGACAAGCCTGCCTTCAGCTTCCAGGGTCACCCCGAGGCCTCCTCCGGCCCGCACGACATTTCCAGCCTGTTCGACCGCTTCACCACGCTGATGCGCGAGGGCAAGGTCGCCTGATTGATCTGGAGCAGGGCGTGCCCACCAGGCGGCGCCCCATCCGCGAACGCAAAGATAAAACCACACCATGCCAAAACGTTCAGACATCAAGAGCATTCTCATCATCGGCGCCGGCCCCATCATCATCGGCCAGGCCTGTGAATTCGACTACTCCGGCGTGCAGGCCTGCAAGGCGCTGCGCGAGGAGGGCTACCGCGTCATCCTGATCAACAGCAACCCCGCCACGATCATGACCGACCCGGCCACCGCCGACGTCACCTACATCGAGCCCATCACCTGGAAGACGGTCGAGAAGATCATCGCCAAGGAACGCCCTGACGCCATCCTGCCCACCATGGGCGGCCAGACCGCGCTCAACTGCGCGCTGGACCTGTGGCACAACGGCGTGCTCAACAAGTACAAGGTCGAGCTGATCGGCGCCACGCCCGAAGCGATCGACAAGGCCGAAGACCGCCAGAAATTCAAGGACGCGATGACGCGCATCGGCCTGGGCTCCGCCCGTTCCGGCGTGGCGCACAGCATGCAGGAAGCCTGGGACGTGCAGAAGCACGTCGGCTTCCCGACCATCATCCGCCCCAGCTTCACGCTCGGCGGCACCGGCGGCGGCATTGCCTACAACGCCGAGGAATTCGAGACCATCTGCAAGCGCGGCCTGGAAGCCTCGCCCACCAACGAGCTGCTGATCGAAGAGTCGCTGCTCGGCTGGAAAGAGTACGAGATGGAAGTGGTGCGCGACAAGGCGGACAACTGCATCATCGTCTGCTCGATCGAGAACCTCGATCCCATGGGCGTGCATACCGGCGACTCCATCACCGTCGCACCGGCACAGACGCTGACCGACAAGGAATACCAGATCATGCGCAACGCCTCGCTGGCCGTGCTGCGCGAGATCGGCGTGGATACCGGCGGCTCCAACGTGCAGTTTGCGGTCAACCCCAAGGATGGCCGCATGATCGTGATCGAGATGAACCCGCGCGTGTCGCGTTCTTCCGCACTGGCGTCCAAGGCTACCGGTTTCCCGATTGCCAAGATCGCCGCCAAGCTGGCCGTGGGCTACACCCTGGACGAACTGCGCAACGAGATCACCGGCGGTGCCACCCCCGCATCGTTCGAGCCCTCGATCGACTACGTGGTCACCAAGATCCCGCGCTTCGCCTTCGAGAAATTCCCGGCGGCCGACAACCACCTGACCACCCAGATGAAGTCCGTGGGCGAGGTGATGGCCATGGGTCGCACCTTCCAGGAATCCTTCCAGAAAGCCCTGCGCGGCCTGGAAGTGGGCGTGGACGGCATGAACGAAAAGACCCAGGACCGCGAAACCCTGGAGCGCGAGCTGGGCGAGCCCGGCCCCGAGCGCATCTGGTTCGTGGGTGACGCCTTCGCGGCCGGCTGGAGCGTGGAAGAAGTGCACCAGCTCACCAAGATCGACGTCTGGTTCCTGGTGCAGATCGAGGAAATCGTCAAGATCGAGCTGGCCATCGACAAGCTGTTCGAGGAACAGGGCATCAACGCCCTGAGCGCGCTGGATGCCGACACCCTGCGCATGCTCAAGAAGAAGGGCTTCAGCGACCGTCGCCTGGCCAAGTTGCTGCACACCAGCGAAAAAGCCGTGCGCGATGCGCGCCACGCGCTGAACGTGCGCCCGGTCTACAAGCGCGTCGACACCTGCGCCGCCGAATTCGCGACCGACACCGCCTATATGTACTCCACCTACGAGGAAGAGTGCGAGGCCGAGCCGACCAGCAAGAAGAAGATCATGGTGCTGGGTGGTGGCCCGAACCGCATCGGCCAGGGTATCGAATTCGACTATTGCTGCGTGCATGCCGCACTCGCCATGCGCGAGGACGGCTACGAGACCATCATGGTCAACTGCAACCCCGAGACCGTCTCCACCGACTACGACACCTCCGACCGCCTGTACTTCGAGCCGCTGACCCTGGAAGACGTGCTGGAAATCGTCGACAAGGAAAAACCCACCGGCGTGATCGTGCAGTACGGCGGCCAGACCCCGCTGAAACTGGCGCTGGGCCTGGAAGCTGCCGGCGTGCCCATCATCGGCACCTCGCCCGACATGATCGACGCTGCTGAAGACCGCGAGCGCTTCCAGAAGCTGCTGCACGAACTGAACCTGCTGCAGCCGCCGAACGCCACCGCGCGTACCGAAGCCGAAGCGCTGGAAAAGGCCACCGAGCTGGGCTACCCGCTGGTGGTGCGTCCGAGCTACGTGCTGGGCGGCCGCGCCATGGAAATCGTGCACGAGCAGCGTGACCTGGAGCGCTACATGCGCGAGGCCGTCAAGGTCAGCAACGACTCTCCGGTGCTGCTGGACCGTTTCCTGTCCGACGCCATCGAATGCGACGTGGACTGCGTGCGTGATGCGGCCGGCCGCACCTTCATCGGCGGCGTCATGGAGCACATCGAACAGGCCGGCGTGCACAGCGGTGACTCCGCCTGCTCGCTGCCCCCGTACTACCTGAGCCAGGCCACGGTCGACGAGATCAAGCGTCAGACGCGTGCCATGGCCGAAGCCCTGAACGTGGTCGGCCTGATGAACGTGCAGTTCGCCATCCAGGAAAAGGAACAGGAAGACGGCAGCAAGAAGGACATCATCTACGTGCTGGAAGTGAACCCGCGTGCCAGCCGTACCGTGCCCTTCGTCAGCAAGGCCACCGGTGTGCAACTGGCCAAGGTGGCCGCCCGCTGCATGGCCGGCCAGACGCTGGACCAGCAGGGCATCGGCGAGGAAGTCACGCCGCCGTACTTCAGCGTGAAGGAAGCGGTATTCCCCTTCGTTAAGTTCCCCGGCGTGGACACCATTCTCGGCCCCGAGATGAAATCCACCGGCGAGGTGATGGGCGTGGGCAAGACCTTTGGCGAAGCCTTCCTCAAGGCGCAGATGGGCGCAGGCGAAAAGCTGCCCACCGCCGGCAAGGTGTTCCTGACCGTGAAGAACAGCGATAAGCCGACCGCGATCAAGATCGCCGGCCAGCTGGTCGAGATGGGCTTCACGCTGGTCGCCACGCGCGGCACGGCCAAGGCCATCAACGATGCCGGCATCGCCTGCGACACGGTGAACAAGGTTACCGAAGGCCGCCCGCACGTGGTGGACATGCTGAAGAACGACGAAATCGTCATGGTCATCAACACCGTGGAAGAGCGCCGCAACGCCATCGCCGACAGCCGTGCCATCCGTACCAGTTCGCTGGCTGCGCGCGTCACCACCTACACCACCATTGCCGGCGCCGAAGCCGTGGTGGAAGGCATGCGCTATGCCGACAAGCTCGGCGTGATCTCCGTGCAGGAAATGCACGGCATGCTCACGGCTTGACGCTACAACCAAATCGGGCATAATTTGCCCGTTGACTGCCGCCGGGACGCAAGACCCGGCGGTTTCGCTTTTCTGGACGAGACATTTCCCTCAATAACATGACAACGACCATCCCGATTACCGTCAAGGGCGCCGAGAAACTGAAGGCCGAACTGCACAAACTCAAGACCAAGGACCGGCCCGACGTCATCGCAGCCATCGCCGAAGCGCGTTCGCATGGCGACCTGAGCGAGAACGCCGAATACGAGGCCGCCAAGGACCGCCAGGGCTTCATCGAGGGCCGCATCAAGGAAATCGAAGGCAAGCTGACGGCTGCCAAGGTGATCGACCCCGCCACGCTGGATGCCGGCGGCAAGGTGGTGTTCGGCGCCACGGTCGACCTGGAAGACGAAGACTCCGGCAACGCCGTCACCTACCAGATCGTGGGCGAGGACGAGGCCGACCTGAAACTGGGCCTGATCAACGTCGGCAGCCCCATCGCCCGAGCCCTGATCGGCAAGGAAGAGGGCGACACGGCCGAAGTGCAGGCCCCGGGCGGCGTGCGCCGTTACGAAATCACCGGCGTGCGCTACCTCTGATACGGAGCACGCCATGAGCCCGCGCCAGCACGTCATCAGCTCCCTCCTGGCAGCTCTGTGGCTGGGCAGCCTGTCGGCGATCGGCTTCATGGCCGTGCCGCTGCTGTTCGCCCACCTGCCCACCCCGTCCATGGCCGGCACCATGGCGGCGCGCCTGTTTGCGGCGCAGGGCTGGGTGTCCATCCTGAGTGTCCTGCTGCTGGTGATGCTGTTTCGTAGCCGGCTGCGCGATTTTTCCGAAAAGCGCTATGAAGCGGGGCAGGGCGTCACGCTGGACAACATCCAGCGCCCCGACATGCTGTATTTCGGTCTGCTGATCGCGGGCCTGCTGCTGGCGCTGTTGCTGCAGCTGGTGGCGGCCCCGCGCATCGAGATGCGCCAGAACCTGGCGCTCTGGCACAGCGTGGGCACAGTATTCTATGTAGGCCAGTGGCTGTGTGCGCTGGTCTGCGTGATCCGCCTGGCGCAACGCAAGGTGTGATTCCTCAGCGTGCGCGAGGCCTGGGCCGCTGCAGCGGAGTCAGCTCGCGTGTGCTGGCTTCTCCGTGCTGCAGAATGGCAAAAGTGGCCGTTTGTCCCGGAGTGAGCGCAGCCACGGTATCCAGCAGTTCCTGCACGTTGTGAATGGCTGTGCCGTTCACGGACGTGATGATGTCTCCTGGCTTCAGCCCGGCCTTGGCTGCCGGCCCGCCTTGCACCACGCCGGTGATGATTACGCCTTCATTCTCCCGCGCCTTGAAGGTGGCGGCGATCTCGGCGGTGATGTCGCTCGGCTCCACCCCGATCCAGCCGCGCCGCACTTCGCCTGCGGTGATGATGCTGTCGAGCACATGCTTGGCCGTGCTGGTAGGCGTGGCAAACCCGATGCCCATGTAGCCGCCGGTACGTGAATAGATGGCGGTGTTGATGCCGACCAGATTCCCGTGGATGTCCACCAGCGCACCACCCGAATTGCCGGGGTTGATGGCCGCGTCGGTCTGGATGAAGTTCTCGAAGGTATTGATGCCCAGCTGGCTGCGCCCCAGCGCGCTCACGATCCCGCTGGTCACGGTCTGGCCCACGCCGAACGGGTTGCCGATGGCCAGCACCGGATCACCCACCTGCAGGCTGGCCGAATCGCCCAGCGTGATGGCAGGCACATTGGCCAGGTCGAGCTTCAGCACCGCCAGATCGGTATCCGGATCGGTGCCAACGACGGTTGCCGCGCCTCGGCGACCGTCATTCAGCTGCACTTCGATGCTTTGTGCGTCTTCCACCACGTGGTTGTTGGTGAGGATATAGCCTTCCGCGCTCACCAGCACGCCGCTGCCAACGCCGGAGAACATGTCCTCATCCTGCTCCGGACTGCGCGGCGTGTTGGCACGTCGCGCTGCTTCCTGCTGGGAGCGCTCGTCGGGGTTGGTGATGATGCTGACCACGGCAGGAGCGGCCTGCCGTGCGGCGGAACGCAGCGTTTCCGTCTGGGTGCTCGGCACCGGCTTGTCGCTCGGCGGTGCTTCCAGCACGGTCACGCTCTTCAGGTCGGGGGCGGGTCGCTTGAGCCATTGCGGCTGCATGGCTGCGATCACGAAGTAAACCGCAAGCGCGGCGGTCACAACCTGCGAGAATAGCAACCACAATCGTTTCATGGCTTGGATTGTCGCCGAAATCGTGGCGCATCTCCGCATGGCCGGCGAGTTTCCCATTACAGAACCCCATTTGTCACCATGTTGCGCAACGACTTGCTTCAGTCCCTCGACTCCACGCTGCAACCGCAGCTTTTCCGCGACTATGGTCCGAATGGCCTGCAGGTCGAGGGCAAGCCCGACATTGGCCGCCTGGTGACCGGCGTCACGGCCAGCCGCGCCCTGATCGAAGCGGCCGTCGAGGCCGACGCGGATGCGATCCTGGTCCATCACGGCCTCTTCTGGCGCGGCCAGGATGGCCGGGTCACCGGCTGGATGAAGCAGCGCCTGGCCCTGCTGCTGGCGCACGACATCAACCTGCTTGCCTACCACTTGCCGCTGGATGCCCATCCCGAGCTTGGCAACAACGCGCAGCTGGCCAGGCGCCTCGGATTCGAGGCGGACGGCCGCACGGGCGATCAGGACATGGTATTTCTGGGCAAGCCGGCGGGGCCGGAGTTTGCATCTGCTTCTGCACTGGCTTCCCATGTCGAACACGTGCTGCAACGGCCCGTTACGCTGGTCGACGGGGGGACGGTACGCCCGATCCGCCGCCTGGCCTGGTGCAGCGGCGGGGCACAGGGCTATTTCGAGGCGGCCATTGCCGCCGGGGCGGACGCCTTCCTGACGGGCGAGCTGTCCGAGCCCCAGGCCCACTATGCCCGCGAGTGCGGCGTGGCGTTTCTGGCCTGCGGCCACCATGCCACCGAGCGCTATGGCGTGTCTGCGCTGGGCGAGGAACTGGCCCGCCGCCATGGTCTGGTCCACACCTTCATCGACATCGACAATCCGGCATGACCCAGACAGCCTTTTCCCGGCCCATCGCGCTGAGCATGGGCGACCCGGCCGGCATCGGCCCCGAAATCATCATCGATGCCTTCGTGCGCGAGCCCGGGTTGATGCAGCCCTGCATTGTCGTGGGCGACCTGCAGGTGATGCAGCGTGCGGCGCAGCTCTACCAGACCGTGCACCCCGGGTCGGCTGTTCCGCTGCCTGTTGCAGTGCCCGGTTGGGAGGCGGCTGTGCCGGAGGGCCGTGCCGGCGTCCGGATCCTGCAGGGGTGTACTAGCCCCGCGACGCTGCCGCGTTTCGGCGAAGTGCAGCAGGAGGCCGGGCGCATGGCGGCGGACTGCATCGTGCTCGGCGCGCGCGCAGCGCTGCAGGGTCAGGCCGCAGCGCTGGTCACTGCGCCCATCCACAAGGAGGCGCTATCCCTGGCAGGCATTGCCCATCCGGGGCATACCGAGATGCTGCAGGCGCTGGCGGCAGACCATGCGGGAGTCGGCGTGGGCGCCATGCCGGTGCGCATGATGCTCGCCAACCCGGAATTGCGCACGGTGCTCAACAGCATCCACCTCAGTCTGCGCAGCGCCATCGCTGCCGTGCAGGTCGACCAGATTCTGCAGACCATCCGCATTACCGACGCCTTCCTGCGTTGCACCGCGCTCGGCAGGCTCAGGGCGCCCCGCATCGCACTGGCGGGCCTCAACCCGCACGCAGGGGAGGGTGGCCTGTTCGGCGACGAGGAGCTCACTGCCATCATTCCGGCGCGCGACGCTGCACGGGCCGAGGGCATCAGCGTGAGCGGCCCGTATCCGCCGGACACGGTGTTCATGCAGGCGCGCCACCATGCCCATGATCCGTTGCCGTTTTGCGACGCTGTCATCGCCATGTATCACGACCAGGGCTTGATCCCTGTCAAGTATCTTGGCGTCGAGCATGGCGTCAACGTGACGCTCGGCTTGCCGCTGATTCGCACAAGCCCGGATCACGGCACTGCCTTCGACCTGGCCGGCAAGGCCTGCGCCGACAGTACCAGCCTGCGCGAAGCGGTGCGCATGGCGGTGGATCTGACGCAAGCGGCCTGAGGCACAGGCGGTTGCCACGGCAAGGGCTGTCTGCTGCGGACAAGACAAAACCCCTTGTCCGCCAGCGGCAGCACAAGGGGTTCGGGGGCGGCATATCCATGCCGCCAGGGTCATGGGCCGCTTACTTCTTCAGGCTGTCGCGGATTTCACGCAGCAGCACGACTTCTTCTGCGGGAGCCTCCTTGGAAGCAGGCGTCTCGCGCTTGAGGCGGTTGATCTGCTTGACCATCAGGAAGATCACGAAGGCCAGGATCAGGAAGTTGATCAGGATGGTGATGAAGTTGCCGTAGGCAAACACCGGCACGCCCGCTTTCTGCAGGGCTTCCAGGTTATTGGGGACGCCTGCCGGAATCGTGCCCAGAACCGCGTACATGTTGGAGAAGTCGATCTTGCCCACGACCGAGGAGATGACCGGCATGATCACGTCCTTGACCAGCGAATCGACGATTTTGCCGAATGCGGCGCCGATGATGACACCAACGGCCAGATCAATCGCATTGCCCTTGACCGCAAACTCCTTGAATTCCTGCAGCATTCCCATTTGATTGACTCCAGTCAGTGCTTGTTTGAATGGCACGAGTATTCCATAAAAATATGGTGCAGACACGTCAGGCTACATTGAATAACAGTCTGTCACTCGGATACAATGAATAGGTTAAACCCTGTTGTGAACAAGCGTAACAACGCGTTGTGAGGAATCCCTATGAGTGATACACCAGTGGACGCCAGTAAACGTACCTGGCTGATTGCATCGAGCTGCGTCGGTGCAGCGGGCGTGGCGGGCGTTGCCGTACCCCTCGTGAGCAGCTTCCAGCCGTCTGAACTGGCCAAGGCAGCAGGCGCTGCGGTTGAAGTCGACATCTCGGCCCTGAAACCCGGCGAAAAGATCACCGTCGAATGGCGCGGCAAGCCGGTGTGGATCATGAAGCGCACGCCCGAGCAGCTGGCTACCCTGAAGAAGGTCGACGCCGAAGTGGCCGATCCCAAGTCCGAGCGCAACAACATTCCCACGCCCGAATATGCCAAGAACCAGTGGCGTTCGCGCAAGGAAGACATCTTCGTTGCCATCGGCATCTGCACGCACCTGGGTTGCTCTCCTTCCGACAAGCTCACGCCCGGCCCTCAGCCTTCCCTGCCCGACAACTGGCAGGGCGGCTTCCTGTGCCCCTGCCACGGCTCCACGTTCGACCTGGCCGGCCGCGTGTTCAAGAACAAGCCGGCTCCGGACAACCTGGAGATCCCTCCGTACATGTACCTGTCCGACACGCGCCTGCTGATCGGCGAAGACAAGAAGGCTTGAGGTGACACAACATGGCTGAATTCAAGGAAATCTCCCCCAACGCGCCGACCGGCGCCAAGGTCATGAACTGGTTCGAGAACCGGCTGCCTTCGGCGTTCTATATCTACAAGCGCGACATGGCCGAGTACTTCGCGCCAAAGAACTTCAACTGGTGGTACATCTTCGGCTCGCTGGCCATGCTGGTGCTGGTGATCCAGATCGTCACCGGCATCTTCCTGGTGATGCACTACAAGCCGGATGCGCGTTTCGCCTTCGCTTCCGTCGAATACATCATGCGTGATGTCCCGGCAGGGTGGTGGATCCGCTACACGCACTCCACCGGCGCTTCCGCCTTCTTCGTGGTGGTCTATCTGCACATGTTCCGTGGCCTGCTGTACGGTTCCTACCGCAAGCCGCGCGAACTGGTGTGGCTGTTCGGCTGCGGCATCTTCCTGGCGCTGATGGCCGAAGCCTTCATGGGTTACCTGCTGCCCTGGGGCCAGATGTCCTACTGGGGCGCTCAGGTGATCGTGAACCTGTTCTCCGCCATCCCCTTCATCGGTCCTGACCTGGCCCTGCTGATCCGTGGCGACTACGTGGTGAGCGACGCTACCCTGAACCGCTTCTTCAGCTTCCACGTCATCGCTGTTCCGCTGGTGCTGATCGGCCTGGTGGTTGCCCACCTGATGGCGCTGCACGACGTCGGCTCCAACAACCCCGACGGCATCGAGATCAAGCAAGGCCCGAAAGGCAACCGCTGGTCTGCCACGGCTCCGGCTGACGGCGTTCCGTTCCACCCCTACTACACGGTGCACGACATCTTCGGCGTGGCCCTGTTCCTGATCGTGTTCTCCGCCGTGGTGTTCTTCGCTCCCGAAATGGGCGGCTACTTCCTGGAGTTCAACAACTTCATCCCGGCTGACCCGCTGACGACGCCGCTGCACATCGCTCCGGTCTGGTACTTCACGCCGTTCTACTCCATGCTGCGTGCCATCACGACGGAAATGGTGTACGTGCTGATGGCCATCGCCCTGCTGGGTGCGCTGTTCGCCGTGGTCAAGCTGCGCCTGTCTGCCATTGCCAAGATGGTGGTGCTGGGTGCTGCAGTGGTGGCCTGCCTGCTGCTGTACTTCATCGATGCCAAGTTCTGGGGTGTGGTGGCCATGGGTGGTGCTGTCGTCATCCTGTTCTTCCTGCCCTGGCTGGACCACAGCCCGGTCAAGTCGCTGCGCTACCGCCCGACCTGGCACATGTGGCTGTATGTGGTGTTCGTGATCAACTTCCTGATTCTGGCCTACCTGGGCACCCTGGCTCCGTTCCCCGTGGGCGAGCGTGTCTCCCAGATCGGTACGCTGTTCTACTTCGGCTTCTTCCTGCTGATGCCGTGGTGGAGCCAGCTGGGTGAGCCCAAGCCGGTCCCGGAACGCGTCACCTTCAAGCCCCACTGATCAGACGCACAGGAGAATCCAACAATGAAAAAATTCAAGCAAATCATTGCAGGTCTGCTGTGCACGGCCGGCCTGCTGGGTGCAACGGCCAGCCTGGCCGCAGGTGGTGGTGCAGTCAAGTGGGACAAGGCTCCGGTTGACGTCTCCAACCTGCCGTCCCTGCAGAACGGCGTCAAGCTGTTTGCCAACTACTGCCTGAACTGCCACTCTGCGGCCTTCATGCGCTACAACCGTCTGCAGGACATCGGCCTGACCGAGCAGCAGATCAAGGACAACCTGCTGTTCTCCGACAAGAAGATCGGTGAAACCATGGAAGTGGCCATGACGCCCAAGCAGGGCAAGACCTGGTTCGGCACCACCCCGCCCGACCTGACGCTGATCGCACGTTCGCGTGCCGGCGCCGGTGGCAGCGGTGCAGACTACCTGTACACCTACATGCGTGGCTTCTACCGCGATCCCGCCAGCCAGACCGGCTGGAACAACGTGGTGTTCAACAACGTCGCCATGCCGCACGTGCTGTGGGAACTGCAGGGCGAGCGCAAGCCCGTCTTCCAGGTGAAGAAGGAAGGCGAGCGCGAAACCCATGTGTTCACGGGCAAGTGGGAACAGGTCACGCCTGGCACCATGGAGCCGGCCCTGTATGATCAGGCCGTTGGCGATCTGGTGAACTACCTGCAGTGGATGGGCGAGCCGGCCCAGAAATCCCGCAAGACGATCGGTGCGATCGTGCTGGCTTTCCTGGCAGTGTTCGCCTACGCCGCCTGGCGTCTGAATGCCGCTTACTGGAAAGACGTCAAGTAAGCCCCTGGGCATTCGTTAGCATATGTGTCCGCGGTTTCGCGGACCTTCCAGAGTGGGCATACTTCAGGTGCCCACTCTTTTACTTTTTGTGCGCCCGCGTTGCGGCGGGCTGCTGATGGAGTTTGCAACATGATGGTTTTGTACTCGGGAACGACCTGCCCCTTCTCTCACCGCTGCCGCTTCGTGCTGTTCGAGAAGGGCATGGACTTTGAAATCCGCGACGTCGACCTGTACAACAAGCCGGAAGACATCAGCGTGATGAACCCGTACGGCCAGGTGCCGATCCTGGTCGAGCGCGACCTGATCCTGTACGAATCCAACATCATCAACGAGTACATCGACGAGCGCTTCCCGCATCCGCAGCTGATGCCGGGTGATCCGGTGGATCGCGCGCGCGTGCGCCTGTTCCTGCTCAACTTCGAGAAGGAGCTGTTCACGCACGTGTCCGTGCTCGAGAACCGCACGATCAAGGGCAACGACAAGGCGCTGGAAAAATCCCGCGCCCAGATTCGTGACCGCCTGACGCAGCTGGCGCCCGTGTTCCTCAAGAACAAGTACATGCTGGGCGACAACTTCTCCATGCTGGACGTGGCCATCGCTCCGCTGCTCTGGCGCCTGGACTACTACGGTATCGAGCTGAGCAAGAACGCCTCTCCGCTGCTGAAGTATGCCGAGCGCATCTTCTCCCGTCCGGCCTACATCGAGGCGCTGACGCCGTCCGAGAAGGTGATGCGCCGCTAAGGAGGCAAGCGCCATGTCCGAAGCACTCACGTCCACCCGTCCGTACATGATCCGTGCCTGGCACGAATGGTGTTCGGACAATGGCCTCACGCCTTATCTGCTGGTCAAGGTTGACCATACGGTTGCCGTTCCGCGCGAGTTCGTGCAAGACGGCGAGATCGTGCTCAACGTCGGCATGGATGCCACTGGCGGCCTAAGCCTGGGCAACGACGAAATCCGCTTCAAGGCCCGGTTCTCGGGCAAGGTGCGCGAGATCATTGTGCCGGTGGAGCGGGTTCAGGCAATCTATGCGCGGGAGACCGGGCAGGGCATGGGCTTCGAAGTACTGGAGCAGGATGGGGCGGGAGAGCCCATCGAGGCTGCGGAAGTAGGTGAGGCAGCCACGCCTGCGCCCGATCCGGCGGCAGCACCGCGGGCCGGGTTATCGGTGGTCGGCAAGTCCGAGGCCGAGGGGCCGTCGGACGCTGAGCCTGGCGGGCTGCCGACGGCTGCCGGGACGGCTGCGGCAGAAAGGTCGGCAACAGAGAAGGCACCCGTGAAGCCCGGCAAGGGCAGCACGCTCCGCGTCGTGAAGTAAGTGCATGTTCCCTCTGTTTTTCTGCATATAATGCACGCTTCGCCGGTTTAGCTCAGTTGGTAGAGCACCCGCCTTGTAAGCGGTAGGTCGTCAGTTCGAATCCGACAACCGGCACCAATTTACAATTCGATGGGCTTCAAGGAAGTCCGTTTACAGGCCAGTCTCCCGAGGGAACTGGCCTTTTTGTTGTCCGGTAAGCTGCGGCACACTAAACTGACATCCAATAGGATTGTTGGTATCGCTGTTGGCACTTCCCTACGGAGGGGGTCGCAAGTACCAACAGAACAGGTACCAACAGGAGGCCGCAATGTCATTGACCCCCGCCAAGGTGAAGAACCACGTATGGAGTGGAGCCCGCAAGTTTGACAAGCTGCCGGACGGCAATGGGCTGTGGCTGTTCGTTGGGGCAGCTGGCAAGTACTGGCGCATGCCGTACCGCTTCAACGGCAAGCAGCTCACCTATTCCATTGGCGTGTACCCAGAAGTCACGCTCGCAGAAGCCAGGGCCGCAAGGGATGCAGCCAAGAGGGAATTGGCCCAAGGGCTCGATCCTGGCCAGCAGAAGCGCATCCGCAAGCTGCAGAGGTACGAGGAGTCGGGCAACACCTTCCAGGCAGTGGCAAAGCGCTGGTTTGATCAATGGGCCGTGGACAAGGCAGAGGGCACCAAGGCGGCCAAGTGGAAGCGCCTGGAGCAGGACGTGTTCCCGCACTTCGGTTCGCTGCCGATCAGGGAGGTGACGACTCCCATGGTGGTGACCGCGGTGAAAACCGTGAACAAGCGCGGCGCCAGGGACGTGGCAGAGCGCATCCTCAACACTTGCGCGCAGGTGTTCCGCTACGCCGTTGCCCACAGTGATGCAGATCGCAACCCGGCGGTGGATGTGAGGCCTGCGGACATCCTGCCTGTTCACACGGTAAAGCACTTCGCCCGGGTGACAGAGCAGGGCCTGCCGGATCTTCTGCGGGCCGTGTACGGCTACTCTGGCCGCGGGGAGTGGCAGACCAGCTATGCGCTGCAGCTGCTGTGCCTGACGTTCGTACGCACGAGCGAGCTGATCGGCGGCCGGTGGGAAGAAGTCGATTGGGAGAATGCCCGCTGGACCATCCCTGCTGAGCGCATGAAGAAGGTGCGGGGCAGGCCGATGACCGATCACGTGGTGCCGCTGTGCTCCCAGGCGCTGGAGGTGCTGCGCAAGCTCCAGCAGATGCATGGTCACAGGGAATTCATCTTCTACAGCCAGCGCAGCGCCAGCCGGCACATGAGCGACGGCACCATGCTGCAGGCGCTGCATCGGATGGGCTACAAGGGAATCATGACTGGCCACGGGTACCGGGGGCTGGCTACCACCATTCTGGTCGAGCATGGCTTCCCCATCGAGTTGGTGGATCTGCAGCTATCCCACAAGGAGCGCAACAAGGTGCGGGCGGCCTACAACGATGCCGTTCACCTGCCCAAACGCGCTGAACTGATGCAGTGGTGGGGCGATTACGTCGCGACCTGCACGGCCGAGAACATCATCATGATGCCCAAGCGGGCGGCGGCCTGACCAGGTGAAACACGGGGCGGTACACCAACAGGGCTGTATCAGTACACTGGTTTTGTCTTATATACTAACTTTTTTCTTATTTATTTTATATTTCAAAGAAAAATGCAGGCATTTATATTTGGTGTCGATGCCTGTTATTTTTGAAAGTGGCCCATGTGGTACCCCCGCAAACCCCTGAAACCTCATGGTGCCGGGGTCAGTGCGTGCCCGGGCGATGGTAGCATTACAAATAATTACTCGGAGGCGCTCATGCAAAGATTCAGTTACTTGCTATTTGTGGTTTTGATCGCAGCATTCCTTGGTGGTTGTGCGCATCCGAATTTTGCTGGACTTGAAGGCAACGCGCTTAATTCTCGATATGGCCTGGAAGACAAGCGAAAGGCGGTTTTGGCAATCAAGGTTACCGATACCGTGCCTTCGAACGCTGCGGAGCAGCGGAAACTCTGGACGCAAAGATGTCACCAATATCTGACCTCTGAGCGTCCTTCGGAAGACACTCTCAAGGACGACTTGATCATGGCCGCGTACGCTCAAGGCTATGACGGGCTCACAGGCTTTTCCTATTCGACAGAGAGCGGGCTGTTGCGAAACTGTTGGACCGTTCACAAGGCAAGCGCAACTGCGTTCAAGCTGCCAGGCGCAAAGTAACAGGTCGGTTGGGGCCGTGTCGAACGCACTGAACCTCCGGTTTATAGGCTGACTGTCAATGTGCAATCGCTACACCCCGCCACGTGCGGACAGGATCTACGAGACTTGGCGCGTCAACCCGAAGGGCACCTACAAGGATCTAATCGTGCCGCGAGCGCCTGGGCCATTCGTCACGCCAGGTGCGTGTGAAGTCGGGCAATGGGGACTGATTCCACCCTACTCGGCCGTGCGAAATGCGATCAGCCGAGAGGGCCGACCACTCTCTACGAACAACTGCCGGATGGAGACGATGCACAGCAGCCCGGTTTTCCGGCATGCGTGGCAGCGCAGTCAGCGTTGCTTGATCCCTGCTGAATCGTGGGACGAGCCGTACTGGGGTACCGGGAAAAACATCTGGTGGCGGTTTGCGCGGGGAGATGGTCTGCCGTGGGCGCTGGCCGGACTGTGGGAGATATGGACGGACCGGCAGACGGGGGAGGTGCTGCACAGCTACACGATGATCACGCAGCCCGCTGCAGAACATCCGGTGCTGAGCAAGATGCACCGGCCCGGAAAAGAGAAGCGCGCCGTCGTGCCGCTGGAGCCCGACGACTGGGACGTGTGGCTCAACGGGGAGCCAGAGCAGGCGCGTGCACTGATTCGACTGCCGTCGGTCGAGATGCTGGCGCATGCGGCCGTTGACCCGGTGCAGCAGGTGGACTTGGCCTAGGCCATAGATGCCAGACGCATATCTGACTACCTGGAACTAATGGGCGGAAACACAGTAATCCTGTCGTTTGCGATGGGAGACGAAATCCTCCCAAAAAGCCGCCTGAGCTCAACTAGAATTCATTTGCCCACAAAAAACCCCGCTGCCAATAGGCATACGGAGCAATCATGGGTATCAAGCGCTGTTCGGTGGATCACCCTAGGAAAGTATTCCAACGAGCAGTTTTCTCACTTGCACAGCCCTGAATTCTAGTAATGCACGTCATCAAACCTGCCTCTGTTACAAAATTTAGCCGCTGTGCTAACTTTGTACCAAGATGCCAGACCATCAATACTCTCTCTCCCTCATCCCCCACAAAGTAAACGACAACGTCATCGAGCAGCGCGCTGCAGACGGCTACATCAACGCAACTGCCATGTGCAAGGCGTGCGACAAGCTGATGGCAGACTACCTGCGTTTGAAGACTACTTCGGACTTTCTGGCGGCGCTCAGCTCCGATATGGGAATTCCCATATCGGAATTAAATCAAGTAGTTAAGGGAGGCGATCCTACGCAGCAAGGTACGTGGGTCCATCCCCAGGTAGCCATCCACCTGGCGCAGTGGCTTTCCCCCAAGTTCGCTGTCATGGTGTCGAAATGGGTTGTTGACTGGATGAGCGGAAAAGTCCGTCCAGGAAAGCTACCTTATCACCTTGAGCGCCATGTGCTGAACAACCACAAGGTGCCATCGAATAAGTTTTCAGTTCTCCAGGAGATGGCCATCTACCTGCTTGGCCCCATGGAAAGCCACGGCTACACCATGCCTGAAAACCTCATGCCGGACATCTCTCAGGCGAAGATGCTGTGCAAAGAGTTGCGTGAAACGCTTGGAGTCGATACTAAATCAGTCGACAAATACACGCACACCTTCCCAGATGGACGTGAAGTGGAGGCGAATCTGTACGACATTGAGCACTTGCCTCTCTTCCGCAAACTCATGGCCGAACGGTGGATGCCGCAAAAGGCTGTCAGCTACTTCAAACCGCGTGACCCAGCGGCGTTGCCCGTACTGGACAAGATGCTGCTGCTGACTTCAGAGTCAACGCCGCAGAAGCCTGCCGCCAACAAGCGTAAGCACAAAAAGTCGGCATAACCAGCATTTCCCAGTCAACTGCTCCCAGGCGGTACGCGCGTTCCGCCGGTAGCACCCTAGGCCATTGACCCAAAGGCCCACTGTTTAGGTGGGCTTTTTTGTTGCCTGTGCGGTCCACTTCGACGGCCCGAGGTGCCGGCATGGATCGTCGGCACAAAGAAAAAATTCATGGAGTAAGCCATTGAAAGAAAGGAGATTTTCGGGCTCTTGGGGTCCGCTAGTTTGGGTTTTTCAATGTCGCTTGCTAGAACTTGAGAACTAGCACAGCGTATGGCTTGCATCGGCAAGGGCCGATAAGTGACAAAAATCCGGCGGGGGTTGCGTCCTGGCTTCTACTTGTGCCTGTCAACTTAACCAGGAGGCCACAGTGGCAAAACGCACGAACGAACCTAAGCCGGAGATCCCGGCAGAACAAGCGCCCCAGTGGGAGCGCGCACAGTACATTTGCGACCTGCTGAAGATCAGCCCAACGACCTTGTGGCACTGGGTCAAACACCGGACCGACTTTCCTCGGCCTGTGAAGGCAGGGCCGCGGGTAACGTTGTTCAACGTCTCGGCCATCAATGCGTGGCTTGCTTCACAGCAGGGAGCGACGCAATGAGCTGCCTGCCAATCCACACGACCACGCCATGCAAGCGGTCGCTATTGGCCGGTGTCCTTCATCGGTTCCCCGGGAATCGGGCTGACAGCCAGCGCCAGCGGATCAAGGAGGCGCTGTCTCACGCAGCCTGCACGAGCTTCGAGCTGATCCGGCTGCTTGACTGCTACGACGCCAATGCACGCATCCACGAGCTGCGCCACCGGGAAGGCGTCGGCATTGCCATGAGCTGGGTGCAGCAGGAAACCGAAGCGGGCGAACTGCACCGCGTGGGCCTGTTCTTCGTGGACAAGGAGGCCAGCCATGCAGCGAGCTGACCAAAGGAAAACCGCCCGGCGCTGGGGAGCATACCGGGCGGCTGTGCAAAGCAAGCTGACGCGCCATTGTGACGTGTTCACCTTCACGCTGGCAACCCTGGCGGCCATCGCCTTGACCACTTGCACGAGTCATCCAGCCCATGCCACAATATCCCCGGCGCTGAAAGGCGCTGGTGCTCGTAACACCAAATCCGAAGCGGTTGCAACGCCCACCGACAAGCGGCGTTTTGTCATGTCCGAACCACAGGCGGGCCGTGGTGTATCCACGTCCAGCCGTCACGGTTGCGGGCAGGATGCGCCTACCCGTAAGGGCGGCGGCACGGCTTCGGACGTGTTACGAACATCCTGCCCACCCTATGCCCTTCGTAAGGCAGCAGGTGGCTTCCCTATCGTTCCCGAAGGAGCCTGACCATGACAACCAAGACCCGCGCACCGAGCGCAAGCACCGCCACGTCCACCGCTGGCGACACTCATCAGCCCAGCACGCAGCAACTGCGACTGGCCGTCGAAGAAATCACCGGCTACGCGCATCAGGCGTTTGACGAAATCGCAGGAGTGGCACGCCTTGCACTGCTGGCGATGGAGACCCCGAACGGTCAACTCAATACCGAGCCGCTGGCGCACGCCTTCAGCGTCATCCGTTCGCTTGCCCAGGACATGCAGAACACCATCGACTGCACAGCGGAGGCCATCGACTGCGGCTATACGGACCACATGGCGCTGCGACGCATCAAGGCATGGGGCGATGCCAGGAATGGAGGTGCAGCGTGATGGCCACGACCACCACCACCACCCCGGCCAGCAATGCGGATTACTGGTGCGAGGAACGAATGGCGATTGCCCTGGAGTCGCTGTACCAGATCGACCAGTTGGCCGGAATGCTGATGCAGCGCACGGAGCATGGCGATACGGGGTCTCTGCAGTTCGCCAGTCTGCCCATGGCCAAGGCCATCGCCGAGCTGGCCGGAGACGCCATATCGGCAATCCATGATGAGCTGGAGACCATCCACAACATGACGCTGAAGCTAGGCAAGGGAGGCGGGGCATGACCTTCCGACTTGCCATCTACACCGCATGGAGCGGCACCAGTGCCGCACTGCTGCGGCGCGAGAGGATGCCAACCACCTACCGCACGGCAGGCGAAGCGGCAGCGGCTGGTGTGGCCTACCTGCAGGCCCACGCCCAGGCCATCGGCTTTGAGGTAGAGCCACCGGGGCTGGAGGCGGCCAACGACGCGGCCATGACCGGCAGGACCATCTACCGGGCGCTGGCAGCACGCAAGGCCCGCCAGCAGCGCAGACGCACGGAGGCGCGGCCATGAGCAAGACCGACACCAACGACGCAGCCACGGGCGAATTTGCCCGCTTGGTGCTGGCATACCGAGAGCGCGGCCACGCGCTGCGGCAGGTGGCCGACCTGCACACCGGCCAGCCCAAGTACTACGCCAGCGCATGGGGCTACTGCAAGCCGCTGGCGAACCTGGACGAAGTGCGGGATTTCCTGAAACAGATTGGAGGGCGGGCATGATGACCGTCGAGACAGACACCATCGAGCAATTCCGCGAAGCCATGGCAGCGGCTGGCCTGACACCACCCGATCACATCGAGGCCGACGGATCCATCCACCGCTGCAGCAGCAACGGCAAGAGCAGCGACATGGCGGGCTGGTACTGCCTTCACCTGGACGGCGTACCGGCTGGCAGCTTTGGCGACTGGCGGCAGGGCTACACACAGACCTGGTGCGGCAAGGACGACAACGCCATGACGCCAGCCGAACGGGATGCCCACCGGCAGCGCATCAAGGCCATGCAGGCCCAGCGGGATGCCGAGCGGCAGCGCCAGCAGCAAGAGGCCCAGCAGGCAGCCGCGCAACGCTGGGAGCAGGCCAGCCCCTGCACCGGCCACCCCTACCTGACGCGCAAGGGTGTGCAGGCATACGTGCTGCGCCAGAACGGCAATGCCTTGTTGGTACCGCTGCGGGATACGACCGGCGCACTGCACAGCCTGCAGTCAATCACGGCGGACGGCAGCAAGCGATTCCACGTCGGCGGGCGCGTGACTGGCTGCTACCACGCCATTGGCAAGCCTGCAGGCGTCATCGTGGTGTGCGAAGGCTACGCAACCGGGGCCAGCATCCACGAAGCGACCGGCCACGCTGTGGCGGTGGCCTTCAACGCGGGGAACCTGCAGGCGGTGGCGCAGGCGCTGCATGAACGACACCCGGGCCTACAGATCATCGTGGCGGCTGACGACGACCACGCCACGCCGGGCAATCCGGGCCTGACCAAGGCGAACGACGCGGCCAAGGCTGTTGGCGGGCGTTTGGCGGTACCGGCATTTGCCGACCGACCGGCAGGCGCTACCGACTTCAACGACCTGCACCAGTTGCAGGGGCTGGAGGACGTGCGGGCCTGTATTGAAGCCGCCGCCTTGCCCAACGTAGCTGATGCGGAGAATTGGCCAGACCCGGAGCCGCTGCCGTGCGCATTGCCAGCTGTACTGCCTTTTGATCTGGAGCTTTTGCCCCATGGCCTGCGGTGGTGGGTCGGCGATATTTCCTACCGGATGCAGCAACCGCCGGACTTTGCGGCCGTGGGGGCAGTTGTGGCGCTTTCCAGCCTCATCGGCGCGCGTGCGGTAATCCAGCCCAAGAGGTATGACGATTGGCGCGTGGTTCCAGTCTTATGGGGCCTGATTGCGGGAAGGCCGGGCAGCATGAAAAGCCCGACCTTGTCCGAGGTGATGAAGCCGCTTTCAAGGTTGGAAGCGAATGAGCGCGAACAGTGGAAGGCAGAGCACGATGCCTGGAAGTTGGATTGTCGGGTGGCAGATCTGCAGGCCGCGGCAAGCGAGAGCGAAGCCAAGAAGGTGGCCATCAAGGATCCAGCACGGGCGCGACATCTGCTTACCCCTGTGGAAGCGCCACCAGAACCGCGGATGCGCCGCTTCGTAGTGAACGATGCCACAGTAGAGAAGCTGGGAGAACTGCTGACAGCCAACCCTTGGGGGCTTCTGGCTTATCGCGACGAACTGCACGGGCTGCTAGCGGGCATGGACAAGCAGGGGCAGGAGGGTGCACGTGCCTTTTACCTGCAAGCCTACGACGGCAACCAAGGGTACACCTTTGACCGGATTGGGCGAGGAGAAACCACTATCCCGCGCGTGTGCCTGGCTTTGCTGGGCGGGATTCAGCCAGCGCGGCTGCAGGAGTATGTGCGCAGCGCCACCAGCGGGGGTGCTGGCGATGACGGACTGTTGCAGCGCTTTGGCATGGCGGTATGGCCGGATGCGGGCCGGGATTTCAGGATCGTGGACCAGCATCCGAGCGCCAGCGCACGCCAGGATGCTAATGCAGTGTTTGATCGCCTGGCCAAGCTTGAGCCCTTGGATGATGAGCCAGAAGTCTGGCGGTTCGATGATGAGGCGCAAACGCTGTTCTATGAGTGGTGGCGGGAACTTGAAACTGAGCTGCGCAGCGGTGAACTGCACGTGGCTATGGAAAGCCATCTGTCCAAGTACCGCAAGCTGATTCCTGCGCTTGCCCTGGTGTTCGCGTTGGTGGATACGCCGGACGCTCCGCAGACTGTGGGGGCAGCTGAGCTGCTGCGTGCTTTCGCTTGGGGCGACTACTTGCGAAGCCATGCCACGCGCGTCTATGCGGCCGCCACGCAGCCAGATTCGGCTGCAGCTGATGCTCTGCTTGTGAAGATCCGGCAGGGCAAGGTGACAGACGGCTTCAAGCTGAAGCAGGTGCAGCAGAACGGATGGGCTTGGCTTTCCACGACCGAGGATGTGAAGCGTGCAGCGGCCATGCTTGAGGAATACGGATGGGTCCGCTGCATCGTTACGCCTGCTGGCGAAAAGGGAGGCAGGCCGGCAGAAACCTGGGCGATTAACCCGAAGGCGGAGGACTTATGGAAATCCTGAATTCCGCTACGGCATCCAGCCCCCTAAACCCCGAAATCTGGTTTAAGGGGTTTGCGGGGGTGTGTATATGGGCATATTCCAACATTCGGAGGTCATCATGAGCTGGCTTACAAGGTTGAAGGAGCGCGAGGAGGCGCATTCGGCGACGAAGGCCGTTGCCAAGCTGGAGCAGCCTCAACAGCCATGCGGCGGCGCAATCACGCCGGTGTTGGTTCGGCAGCTCAATGGTGTGCCGTATCCGACCTTGGAGCACTTGGGCATGGCCGCATTGCGTGCGTGCTTCGCGTTGGGTGATGGTCCGAGGGCGCGCCGGCAGATGCTGGACGATTGCGCGAGCTTGGCGGCGGACGAGCGGCAGGGGTGGATTGATCACTTCTGCAGTCACTATGGGCCGATCCCGGTGCAACCACACCAGTCAGCCCCGACAGGGAGCGAACAACGCGAGCCAGCGAACGATCCGACCTTCCTGGACTGGCGCGAGTTGGACCGGGCTTACCTGGACCACCACGCTCATTGCCTCCAGTGCAAAACGGCTGGCAGGCGGCGCGGCGAGCGATGCAGTATTGGCGCCGCCCTATGGCGCAGCTATGAAGAGGCCCCGGTACCGTGGGCAGCGAAAGGGGGAAGGAAATGATTGATGGACTGATTGCAGGCAAGGTGTACGGCCAGCCACAGAGCCGAACGGACAGCCGGGGCCGGGTGTTTGCGCTGGGCAAGATACGGGCGGCCACGGCAGCAGGTGAAAGCCTGTTCGTGTCCTGCATTGTGTTTGGCGATGCGGCCAGCCAGTTTCTGGCGCTGGGCGATGGCGACCCAGTTGCGGCGGCTGGCAGCATCACGCCCAAGACCTGGACGGATAGGGAGGGGCTGGCACATCCGGCGCTCGACATGCAGGTACAGCAGGTGCTGACCATGTACCACTTGCGCAAGAAGCGCCAGCGCGTGCAGGGTGATGACGGTCAGCAGCAGGACGGCGGCCAGCATGGCAACTACCTGCCGAACAGCGGCGGCCAGTGGCCGGATGATGGCGATCAGTGGAACCCGTGATTGAGGTAGTCGAAATGAAGGAGAACGAACAGCAGGCGGTTTCCAAGCTGATCAATGACTGCAACTTGGTCGCCCGGTTCATCAAGATCGTAGCCGCAGAGGAACCGGACGATGGCATGGTGCCGGTCAATGCCGCCGCCATGTCAGAGTTGCTGGAGGTCTCGGGCGAGATGATGGCGGGATTGGTCCAGCGCGTTGTGCAGTACGAGGCCACCTATCTGGAGATGAAGGAAGGCCGGCACCTGATGCCGCACTGACTGTCTGGCGCGACTGCCAAAAATCGGCAGGTGCACCGGTGATTGAGCATGATGGGAACACCATGAGCAGCAGCAAAAAATCCCTTTCGCCACCCTGGAAGCCTGGGCAGTCCGGAAACCCGGCCGGTCGGCCCAAGGGGTCCGGTGAAGTTGGCAAGTTGCGCAAGGCAATTGCCGCCCATGTGCCGGCCATCATCAAGCAGCTGACCGATCAGGCACTTGGCGGCGACGTGCAGGCGGCGCGGCTGCTGCTCGAGCGAACCGTGGCGCCCCTGAAGGCTGTAGAGCCACCCCAGCCCCTTACCTTGCCCGATGGAACGCTGACAGATCAGGGGCGGGCCGTTCTCGCCGCGGTGTCCGCTGGCGTGCTGGCTCCTGGCCAAGGTGCCCAGCTCGTTGCCGCCATTGGCCAGCTGGCGCGCGTGGCGGAAATCGATGAGCTGACCCGCAGGATCGAGCAACTGGAGCGGAGCCATGGCAACCCTTAGCGCACGCCTGGCCGCCTTGGAGAAGGACCTGCACAAGGCTGCACAGGTGGCTGGTGGCGTGGTGATGATGAAGCCCGGCGAAGGCTCAGCTGATGCGGTGGCTCGGGCAGTGGCTCAGGGGCGGCACGGCTCGTTCCTGGTGGTACCGGAAGCGATGGCCGAATCCGAATGGGAGGCAATGATGCAGCGATCTGGTGAGGATGGGGGTACGACATGAAGGGTCTGCAAAAGCGTGTATCTGAGCTCGAGCGGGCTGGTGGTTGGCGCGCCGGCCTTTTGACAGCCATCGTGATGGTGGCGCCTGAAGCCGGCTCCCCTGCAGACCTGGCGGCCTTTGACGGTCGGGTCAAAACGTTTGAAGGCCGCGGCCGCCCAGTCATCCGGCTGACCCTCAATCGCTACCAGCCATCGCCTGCGGTTTGACAATTTTCCCCGAGCCTCTGCCGCCTGGGGTTCAATTGCTACAGGCGCCGGTTTGGCGCCATCGGTACTGGTTTCAAGTGATTGGAGGCGGGAATATGGCAAGCATCACGAAAGCTGAGGCATGGAAGGCGGCCGGCGACGGGTTTGGAAGCATCTTTACGGCCATGGCTCAGGCTCCGTTTCTGCGAGCGCAGGCCGAGCAGGAAGCCGCGTTGAAGCAGGCGCAAATCTATGCGCACAACATGCACGGCAACAAGTATGGTGCCGAGGCACAAGACCAGATGATGACGAACCAGAACCGCATGGGACCGGTTCCGGAAGGCTTCTCACCCAGCCAGCAGCGGATGATCCGAGCCTGGCAGTTCATCGGCGGCGATCCGAGCAAGGCGGCCGACGCCATGCAGACGGGCCTGAACACCGACATGACCACCCTTGCAGCCGCCAACGTGGGTAACGTCGACCTCATGAACCGGTACAACACGCTGGCCAAGCCGGGTACCCAGTACATGCCCATGCAGTCGGTCGGGAACACTGGCCGTGTGATGCACCAGGCGACAGGATCCATGACCGTGGCTGATCCGAAACTGGCCTGGCTGTTCGGGAACAAGGAGCAGGCGCAGGCGCAAAAGGACTATGCCCAGGCCGAAAAGGACCGTGATTCGATGCGCTACGGCGGCAACGAGGTGTTCCAGGATGGAAGCGGCGGCGTTCTGCTGATCGATCGACGCACCGGCCGCGCCGCTCCTGTAACCGGACAGGGTGGCCAGCCCGTCATCGGTCCCACGAAGGTGGGCACGGATAAGGCCCTCACCGAAGGCCAGTCCAAGGCGCTTCTATTCGGAACCCGTGCGCAAGAGGCGGATGCCATCGTGGCGGAGTTGGGCCGTTCCGGCGTGAACACCTCCATTCCTGGATCGCGCCTGCCTATCGTGGGGGATGTTGTCAGCGCTGTGCAAGGGCCGCAGCATCAGCGACTGGATCAGGCAAAACGCGACTTCATCAATGCGGTGCTTCGCCGGGAGTCTGGCGCTGTGATTTCCGATTCTGAATTCTCCAATGCGGAGCGCCAATACTTCCCGCAGATTGGCGACTCTCCCCAAGTCATTGCGCAGAAGGCCCGGAACCGGGAGATCGCAATCAAGGGCATGCTGGCCGAGGTGCCAAATCTGCAGTCGTACCAGGCGGGCATTGTCGGCGGGGCAGGTGGCGGGGCTGGTGCGCCCGGTACCGGAACCGGTCGGCAGGCAAGTCCATCAGCTGGCCAGCACCTGAACATGGCGCGGGAAGCCTTGCGCAAGGGGGCGCCGCGCGCAGCTGTGGAAGCGATGCTGCGGCAAAACGGTGTAGACCCGAGCAAGCTGTAAGGGGGCGTCATGGATCTGAATACTGCGCTGTCAAACGCAAATGCTCAGCGCTTCCTGCGCATGCTGGCTCAGGCCGAAGGCACCCTGCAGAAGGGCGGCGGCAACCCTTACCGCGTGGGCTTCGGCGGCTCTCAGATAGCGAGCCTGGCGGATCACCCGCGGGTCACCCGGGAGTTTCGCCAGACTGATGGGAAGGTGAACCGAACCAGCGCTGCCGGCGCATACCAGTTTCTCGCATCAACGTGGGACGGCCTGGCCAAGCAGTTGGGCCTTAAAGACTTCAGCCCGCGCAGTCAAGACCTTGGCGCCCTGGAGTTGATCCGACAGGCCGGGGCGCTTGGCGATGTGCTCGAGGGCCGCTTTGATCGTGCCGTAGCCAAGACCGGCCGCATCTGGGCGAGCTTGCCGAGCAGCCCCTATGCCCAGCCGCGAAAATCGGCCGCTTTCGTAGCTTCTGCGCTTGGCGCACCATCCCCGGCACCGGCACCCACTCAACCGAAAGTCACTCCCATGAGCAACCCCTATTTGGCACTGGTACCGAAACCGGAGCAGCAGCCGCGCGCCCCCCAAGCCTCGCCCGTGCGCGCGCAGGACAACCCCTATATGGCCCTGGTGCCAGAGGCTCCAAAACGAGGATTCTTCCAGGAGCTGGGCCGACAGGCAGGCCTAACAGTCCGCCATGGCATCGAGGGGCTGGCAAGCGCGGCCGATATCGTGACTGAGCCGATCAGGTACGTGCAGAACAAGGTGGCCGGCGCTGTAGGCGCACCATTGGCCAACCAGTCCAGCAGCCAGGCTGTGGCTGGCGTGGCCGACTGGCTGGGTCTGCCGAAGCCGGAAAACGCAACCGAGCGGGTTGTGGCCGATGCCACGCGGCTGATGGCCGGCAGCGCCGGCGTGGCCGGTACTGCTGGGCGACTGGCGCAAGTAGCCACCAGCCCCGTGGTGTCCGGCTCACTGAAGGCTCTTGCAGCAAACCCCGTTCAGCAGATTGCAGCTGGTGCGGGGGCTGGTGCTGCTGGTGGCGCAGCGCGGGAGGGAGGCGCCGGGCCGGTGGTGCAGACGTTGGCGGCTCTGGGCGGTGGCCTTGCCGGCGCGACTGCTCCCGGTGCCGTGCAGCGTGTCGCGCAGGGCGTAAAGTCCGCAGCAAGGGCGGTTGCTCCGCGGTCGGTAGGCCAGCCGCAGCGGCTGGACGTGGAAATCAGCGCGGCCCTCAAGAGTGGCGGCATGGACTGGGATCAGATCCCCGAGCAAGTCCGCCAGAGCATTCGGGCCGACGTGCAGCAGGCGCTGAAGACCGGAGACGATCTATCGCCGGATGCGCTGCGCCGCTTGGTGGACTTCCGCACGGTCGGAACTACGCCGACACGCGGCACCCTCACGCTGGACCCGGTGCAGCTCACGCGTGAGAAGAACCTGGCGAAAGTGGGTGCCAACAGTGGCAACCCGGACGCGCAGGGCCTGGCCGCGCTGGAGAACCAGAACAACGCCACACTGCTGGAGCAGTTGAACAAGCTCGGCGCCGGGCAGGCCCTGGACGAATACCAGACCGGCCAGCGGGCGGTAGATGCCCTCGATGGTTGGCTGACTGGGCAGAAGGCGGCGGTGAATGACCTGTACACCGCTGCGCGCGACACCTCTGGCCGGGCTGTGCAGCTCGATGGCGCAACCTTTACCAAGCAGGCCAGCCAGTTGCTGGACGATAACCTGCTGGGCCACGCCTTGCCCAAGGGTGTGGAAACCCACCTCAACCGCATTGCCATGGGTGAAGTGCCCTTCGATGTGAACTATGCCGAGCAGCTCAAGACCGTGATCGGCAAGCTGCAGCGCAATACCAGCGACGGGCAGCAGCGCATGGCGTTGGGGCTGGTACGGCAGGCGCTTGACGATACACCTGTGATGCCGGCAGCTGGCCAGGTGGCGCAAGCGGGTGATGATGCCATCGCTGCTTTCAACCTGGCGCGCACGGCCAACCGGAACATGATGGGCAAGATCGAGCGCATCCCGGCCTTGCGAGCACTGCACGATGGCACGCTCACGCCTGACGGTTTCATCCGGCAGCACATCGGATCCAGCGCCAAGGTTGACGAAGTATCGCGCCTGGCGGCTGTGCTGAAGCAGGAAAGCCCGGAGGCCTTCGAGGTGGTGCGCAATGGCATGCTGCACGCCATCAAGCAGAAGGCCGTGAACGGCGCGCCGGACGAAGTGGCCAAGTTCAGTGCAGCAGGCTATCGCCGGGGGCTTGCCTTGTTCGGTCCCGAGAAGCTGAAGGCGTTTTTCTCCCCGGAGGAGATCGAGGGCCTGAAGGCGCTGGGCCGGGTGGCCGATTATGTCCAGGTCCAGCCTGCCGGCAGCGCCGTGAACAACAGCAACACGGGCGCCATGATGGTGGGCAAGGCTCTCGACGCGCTGGGTGGTCTGGGCGGCAAACTCAAGCTGCTGGGGATTGGCGATCAGATCAGCGTGCTGGTGCGCATGGCGCAGGAGAAAGCGGCCACGCAGGTGGCGCCGGCCCTGGTTGTTCCGGCCGCCAGGCAAGTGTCTACGCCGGCGGTCCCGGCTGGTGTCGCCGCGCTTCTGTTTGGCCAGAAGAGGGAGACGCCTGATCCGGCCGAATCGCCCCGATGATGCCTCTTCTGGTTTCGGGGTTTACGGGGGTGTATATACCCCGTATTTCATTTCAAAATGAGGTTGGAATAGGTATTGGGGGTTTACGGGGGTGCCATTAGGCCCATATTTGGATTTTCAGATCGGGATTTTCATTTGGACATGAGCTGACCCAATGGTCCAGAAACCGGCCTGGCACGATGAGGATGCCCTATGGCTTGGCGTGGTGCATGGACGCCACTGCCAGGCAGGGGGTATCAAACGAGTTTGTTGGTATTTTTGTTGGTACTTTGCCTGTCTTATTGGAAAAATTTACATGAAAAACAATAAGTTGTGATCGTATATCGAATCCGACAACCGCACCAATTTACAATTCGATAGGCTTCCAGGAAGTCCGATT
Organism: Brachymonas denitrificans; assembly: GCF_907163135.1. Taxonomy (NCBI): domain Bacteria; kingdom Pseudomonadati; phylum Pseudomonadota; class Betaproteobacteria; order Burkholderiales; family Comamonadaceae; genus Allobrachymonas; species Allobrachymonas denitrificans. The sequence goes on from NZ_CAJQUA010000001.1 coordinate 557,576, forward strand.
GCAGGCCAGTCTCCTCAGGAGAGCTGGCCTTTTTCTTGCTCGGGGTATGACGTTTCTGCGCCCAAGGACTTCGGCGCTATCTGTACGCCGCAATCCCTGCGGCCACGAGCGGCATCAGCAATGCGGTCATCAGGCCATTGAGGCTCATCGCCATCGCCGCGAAAGCCCCTGCTGTCTCGCTGATCTGCAATGCACGCGCGGTACCGATTGCGTGCGCGCTCAGTCCGAGTGCGAACCCATGCGCCGCGTCGTCGAGCGGTCCGAAGAACCAGCGAAGAACCGGGCCGGACAGCATGGTGGCGGAGATTCCCGTGAGTGCAACCGCCGCGGCAGCCAGTGGCACCAGTCCGCCGAAGTGCTGGCTCAGGCTTGTGGCGATCGGCATGGTGGATGACTTCGGGACCAGCGAGATCAGGGTCTGTGCGTTGCCGCCGAAGACCCAGGCAATCAGCCAGGCAGATCCCATCGCCACCACGCAACCCGCGAGCAATGCAACCATCACCGGCCTCCACAGCGTCTTGAGACGCGGTACCTGACCGAACAAGGGCACCGCCAGGGCGACCGTCGCCGGCCCGATCATGAACACCAGCGGCGAGACCGCCGAAAGGTAGTGCGGGTAAGGGGTGTCCGTTGCCACCAGCAGGGCTACGACCATGACGGTGCCGGTTACCACCGGCAGCATCAACGGATGAGCCCGGCTGCGGCGGTACAGTGCCATTGTCGAGGCATAGGCAATCAGCGTCACGCTGATCCAGAACAGGTTCGCGTCGCCAGGAATGTGCATGAGCCAGTTGCCTGCCTGTGCCAGCAGGGAGGAGGGATCATGCGCCATGGCGGGACCTGTGTTCCTGACGTGCCAGCATCCAGCGGAATGTCCAGGCGGTGACCAGCAGCGAAACCAGGGCGCCGAGCACGCATGCGGCCACGAACGGTAACCATTGCGCACGCACGTGTTCAAGCTGCGCAAGAATGCCGGCGATGAACGGAATGAACAGCAGCATCAGGTTCTGCAGCAGCAGTTGGCTTGTCTGTTGCAGCTCCGGGCTCAGACGCCCGCGAACCATCAGCCCGCCCAGCAGCAACAGCATGCCGACAAGACCGCCAGGCAACGGAAGTTGCAGCAGCCGTGCCAGGATGTCTCCGGCCAGTTGCAGCAGCAAGAGTATGGTCAGTGCGCGTATCATGGTCCGGGCTCCCGAGGGGTTCTGCTTGCATTTCCGCAAGCGCAGGTTCGAAGCCGGTCAGACAATGCCATGGGAGCCTCGGCGGATGTTTTTGGGAAGCAGGTCGGCAATGGTTTGCAATGCCCTGGCCAGCGCCGCGTGGTCGTTGGCGCCGCCCAGCGAGAGGCGTACCGCATGGTCTACTGCTCCGGCTTCGGCGCTGAAAGCCTCGGCGCAGGCCACGCTGATGCCGGCCCCATCGAGGGCATGGGCAAACAGGTGCTGATTCCAATGGTCCGGCAGTGTCAACCAGACGTGCAGCCCAGTGGGATGGGCCTGTGCGCCCGCCGGAAGCCAAGCGCGCGCCAGGCTCTGGCGGGCGCGCGCCTCGCGCTGGATTTCCTGCACGAGGTGCCGGGCTGCGCCGCTGCGCAACCAGTGTTCGGCGAGGGCTGTCAGCAAGGGGGAGCCGCCCATGCTGGCGGCCAGCAGACCATCCTGCAGCGAGCTGCTGTCCTGTCCCCTGGGGGGGAGTACGAAGGCGGTACGCAGGGCGGGGGAGAGGCATTTGGATAAGGATGCCAGGTAATACGTCCCGATTCCGCCGTTCAGTGCGGCGATTGGCGGTGGCGCGTCGCCCAGCAGATACCGGTAGGGATCATCCTCGATCAGGGTCATCCCCAGCCGCTGCACTGTGTTGGCGACATCCTTGCGCCGGCTTTCAGGCATGGTCCGCGTGGTGGGATTGTGCAGGGTCGGGTTGAGGTAGAGCCATCGGGCGTCGAACGCGCTGTGCGCCCGCTCGATGGCATCGGGCAATACTCCGTCCTCGTCCCCTTCGAGTGCCACTACGCGCAGGCCGAGCCGGCGGGCGGCCTGCAGGAAGCCGGGGTAGGTCAGCGCTTCGCACAACACCGTTTCGCCACGCCGTGCCTCGGTCAGCAGGATGCCAAAGAGGGCTGCTTGAGCCCCTTCGCACAGCATCAGATGAGCGCTGTCCAAGTCGCCGAGCGCCGGTCGCAGCCACGCCTGGGCTGCCTGAATGGCGCAGCGGCGTGAGCCCTCGCTCGGATAGCGCGAGAGGCTGTCGATGGGCTGATGCGCCAGAACTTCCTGCAACCCCTTGCGGATGTGTTCCGCCATCGAGTGGTCTGCCGGCTGCGGCGGCGTGTTCATGCTCAGGTCGATGCGGCCCGATTGCGCCGGATCGGCGGGGCCGACGACAAAAGAGCCGCGGCCGCTGAAGGAGGCGATCAGGCCGCGGTTGCGTGCTTCCGTGTAGGCGCGCGTCACCGTCGTGAGGTCGACGCCGAGCTTGGCCGCCAGCCAACGCTGGGAGGGTACCGGGTCGCCGGCTCCCAATTTGCCCGAGTGGATGGCGTCATCAATCAGATCGGCAATTTGCAGGTAGCGCGGGCCGGCTCCCTCCGACAGCGGTCTGAGCCAGGGAATGTCGATTGCATCTTTCATGTCATCGGAGCGGATCTTGCCGCGAGTTATGGGTTGTCAATGGATGCGGATGCCACTACAATGGCTGAAGTTTACCATACAAAATCCATACAATTTAACTGTGTATGTATATATCATGACGGATCTCAGCGCACTCGACCTTGCCCGTATTCAGTTCGGGTTTACGATTTCCTTTCACATCCTCTTTCCGGCCATCACCATCGGCCTGGCCGCGTTTCTGGCCGTGCTGGAGGGCCTCTGGCTATGGAAGAAGGATGACGCCTATCTGGAGCTCTATCAGTTCTGGTCGAAGATCTTCGCGGTGAACTTCGCCATGGGCGTGGTCTCGGGTCTGGTCATGGCTTACCAGTTCGGCACCAACTGGAGTTTCTATTCCCAGTTTGCCGGCAGCATTACCGGCCCGCTCCTGGCCTACGAGGTGCTCACGGCCTTCTTTCTCGAAGCCGGTTGTCTCGGTGTCATGCTGTTTGGCTGGAACAAGGTGGGGCGCGGCCTACACTTTTTCGCCACAGTCATGGTGGCGCTCGGCACGCTGGTTTCGGCCACCTGGATTCTGGCTTCCAACAGCTGGATGCAAACGCCACAAGGCCATGAGGTCATCAACGGCGTGGTGGTCCCGGTGGACTGGATGGCGGTCATCTTCAATCCCTCCTTCCCGTATCGTCTGGCGCACATGGTGACAGCCGCGATGCTCTCGACGGCGCTATTCGTTGGCGCATCCGGTGCATGGCACCTGCTGCGTGGCAACCGGCAGCCCGCCGTCAAGCGCATGTTCTCCATGGCGCTGTGGATGGTGTTTTTCACCGCGCCGCTGCAGGTTTTCATCGGCGACCTGCATGGTCTCAACACCCTCGAGCACCAGCCGGCCAAGATTGCCGCCATGGAAGGCCATTGGGAGAACAAGCCGGGGGAAGGCGTGCCGCTGATCCTGTTCGGCATGCCTGACATGCAGGCCGAAACCACCCGCTACAAACTGGAGGTGCCTCACCTGGGCAGCCTGATCCTGACCCACACGCTGGACGGCCAGATTCCCGGGCTCAAGGAGTTCGCGCCGCAAGACCGTCCCAACTCCCCCGTCGTGTTCTGGTCGTTCCGGATCATGGTGGGTCTGGGCATGCTGATGCTGCTGCTCGGCTTGCATGGCGCCTGGGCGCGCTGGCGCGACCGGCTGTATGACAGTCCGGCGCTGAGCCGGTTCGCGCTCTGGATGGGGCCGTCCGGGCTGATCGCCCTGCTGGCAGGCTGGTTCGTGACCGAGGTGGGTCGCCAGCCCTGGGTGGTGTATGGCCTGATGCGTACGCGGGACGCAGTGTCCAACCACTCGCCCATGACCCTGTCCATCGGGCTGCTGATTCTGGTCGTGATGTATTTCGCCATCTTCGGCATGGGCATTGCCTACATGCTGAGACTGGTAAAACAGGGGCCCGACAGGCTGGACGAGCATGCCGCGCCAGACGCGTCTGTGCTTCTGCACCGGCCTGCACGCCCACTTTCCGCGGTCGATGAACCGCTGTTCCCCAACCACAAGGCACCCTGAAGCGAGAGGCACACCATGGGCATCGATCTCCCCCTCATCTGGTTCCTGATCATCGGTTTCGGCATCATGATGTACGTCATCATGGACGGCTTCGATCTGGGCATCGGCATCCTGTTTCCCTTTATTCCGGGCCGCGAAGACCGCGACACCATGGTCAATACCGTCGCTCCGGTCTGGGACGGCAACGAGACCTGGCTGGTGCTGGGCGGCGCCGGCCTGATGGCCGCCTTCCCCAAGGCTTATGCCATTCTCCTGAGCGCGCTCTACATTCCGGCCCTGTGTTTCCTGGCCGGACTGATCCTGCGTGGCGTGTCCTTCGAATTCCGTTTCAAGGCGGACGAAGCCCACAAGCCGTTCTGGGACAAGGCCTTCATGACGGGCTCGTTCGTGGCGGCATTTTTCCAGGGCGTGATACTGGGCGCCTTCCTGGAAGGGCACCGGGTGGTGAATGGCGTTGCCGTCGGAGATGCCATGAGCTGGCTGAGCCCGTTCAGCCTGTTCACCGGCGTGGGCGTCGTGGTGGCCTATGCGCTGCTGGGTGCTGCCTGGCTCATCCTGAAGACTGAAGGCCGGCTGCAGGAACGCGTCAAGGCCATGGCGCGTCCTATCCTCCTGACCACGCTTGCGATCATCCTGATCGTCAGCATCTGGACCCCGCTGGCGCATCCGGCCATCGCCGAGCGCTGGTTTGGCTGGCCACGGATACTGTACTTTGCGCCGGTTCCCGTGCTGGTGCTAGTGGCGGTGTGGGCGATTCTGCGATCGCTGGCCGGCACCCCGCATGCAGCTCCTTTCGTCTGGTCGCTGATCCTCGTATTCCTGGGCTACTCCGGGCTGGTGATCAGCATCTGGCCCAATATCCTGCCGCCGGAGATTTCCATCTGGGACGCTGCCGCACCAGCACAGAGTCTGGGGTTCGCCCTGGTTGGTGCACTGCTGATCATTCCCTTTATCCTGGCCTATACAGCCTGGTCCTACTACGTATTCCGTGGCAAGGTGAAGGCAGGCGAGGGGTACCACTGAGATGAAGAAGCCTGTCCCGCCTGCATATGGATGGACCAGACGCCTCCTTTGGCTGGCAGCGATCTGGGCATGCAGCATTGCCGCGCTGGGCGCTGCGGCGCTGCTCATGCGGTTCATCATGCAGGCTGCCGGCATGACGCGATGAGCAGTACAGGGCGCGCCGGCGGCCGTCATCCCCGCGATTAGAATAGCGCCATGTCCTATCTGGTGCTCGCCCGCAAATACCGTCCCAAGACCTTCTCCGAAATGGTGGGGCAGGAGCATGTCGTGCAGGCGCTGACGAACGCGCTGACGACCGGGCGCCTGCATCACGCCTACATGTTCACCGGCACACGCGGCGTCGGCAAGACCACCGTCTCGCGCATCCTGGCCAAGTCGCTCAACTGCACGGGGCCGGACGGGCAGGGCGGCGTCACGTCCCAGCCTTGCGGCGTCTGTCAGGCCTGTACCGAGATCGATGCCGGCCGTTTTGTCGATTACACCGAGCTTGATGCCGCCTCCAACCGCGGCGTGGACGAGGTACAGGGGCTGCTTGAACAGGCTGTCTACAAGCCGGTGCAGGGGCGCTTCAAGGTCTTCATGATCGACGAAGTGCACATGCTGACCAATACGGCGTTCAACGCCATGCTCAAGACGCTGGAAGAGCCGCCGGAGTACCTGAAATTCGTGCTGGCCACCACCGATCCGCAGAAGGTGCCGGTAACGGTGCTGAGCCGCTGCCTGCAGTTCAATCTGCGGCCCATGGTGCCGGAGACCGTGTTCCAGCATCTGCAGCACGTGCTGCAGGCGGAGCAGATCACTGCTGATCCCGGTGCGCTGCACCTGCTGGCGCGTGCTGCGCGTGGCTCCATGCGCGATGCCCTGTCGTTAACCGACCAGGCCATTGCCTTCAGCGCGGGGCAGGGCGGGGCGGAAGGCCTGCAACTCGCGTCGATTCGCCAAATGCTCGGCAGCGTGGACAGCAGTTATGTATTCCGCCTGATCGAGGCACTGGCAGGGCGCGCCCCGGCCCAGGTGCTGGAAGTGGTAGAGGCCCTGCAGATGCATGGCCTGTCGGCGGCACATGCGCTCGAAGACATGACGCGCATCCTGCAGCGCATGGCCGTGTGGCAGATGGTGCCCCAGGCCGGCGATGACGGAAACCCCGATGAAGCCGAAATCCGCCGCCTCTCGGCACTCATGCCCCCGGACGAGACCCAGCTGCTCTACAGCCTGTGCCTGCATGGCCGCAACGAACTGGGTCTGGCGCCCGACGAATATGCCGCCTTGACCATGATCCTGCTGCGTCTGCTGGCGTTCCAGCAGCCCCAGGGGCAGGGTGTGCAGACGGTACCGGCTGCTGCGCTTGGCAGCACGGCTGAAAAAAAAACTCTGAATAATCTGGAGGCTCCGGCTCCGGCTCCGGCTCCGGCTCCGGCTCCGGCTCCGGCTCCGGCTCCGGCTCCGGCTCCGGCTCCGGCTCCGGCTCCGGCACCTGCAACTGCAACTGCAACTGCACCTGCACCTGCACCTGCACCTGCACCTGCACCTGCACCTGCACCTGCCTCGGGAGCTGGCATCGTTCCGGCCGGAACGCAGTCGGACACAGCAGAGGTGATGCCCGCGCCCGGCATTGCGCCGCGAGCCGAATCCGGATCGACAGAGGTCCGGATGCCAGCCGTATCGGTGCATGCCGCCCAGTCGTTGGAGGCCCAAACCCGCAGCGCAGAAGACCCGGAATCCTGCAGTGAAAACGGCGCCACCGGGGCAACACCGCACGAACCTGCAGCCATGCCGCCCGAGGCAGAAGGAGGCACGCAAGACAGTCCGCCAGCGACAACGCGGCAGGTTGCCCCGCCGTCAGCCCCGGTCTCAATCGCCCCCTGGGAGCACATTCCCCCCGAATACCAGGCGCAGGACGAAGGCCAGCCGCTGGCACAGCCCCATCCCCAGCCGGACCGCATGCCGCTCCCGCAGCAAGGCGAGGCTACCCTGGTGCTCCCGGTCGTGGAGCTTCCCGCCCCCCGCATCGAGCGTCCGCCTAGCACCGCGACCCCGCCCAGCGGCCGCCGCCTGGTTCCCACCGAGCTCGGAGAAACCTGGCACGCCCTGGCCGAAACCCTGATCGAGCGCAGCCTGCTGACCGGCATCGCCCGCGAACTGCTGCTGCAGTCGCAACTGCTGCAGCAGGCAGCCCAAGAGGCGGATGCCACCCAGGCCCTCTGGACCATCCGCGTCGAAAACGAGACCCTCAACCACGAAGGCAGCCGCAAGCGCCTCGAAGGCGCGCTGGCCGAGCTGGGCCACGCGGTGCTGCTGCGCATCGAGTGCGGCCGTGTCGTCGATACGCCCGGCCTGCGCCTGGCCAAGGCACGCGCCGCCGAGCAGGAGCGCGCCGAACAGACCTTCATCGGACATCCGTATGTTCAGGCTATGATGCGCGACTTGGACGCGCAGCCTGTTGCGGGGTCCATCCGGTTTACCCGGGAGCCTGGTCCGCAAGGCGCCTGAGCGCCAGCCACGGGCACCAACCTCCCATCCACACACAAGCTACGAAAGGCAATTCCATGTTCAACAAGGGACAACTCGCCGGCCTGATGAAGCAGGCCCAGGCCATGCAGGACAACCTCAAGAAGGCCCAGGATGAACTGGCCAACGTCGAGGTGCAGGCCGAATCCGGCGCCGGTCTGGTCAAGGTGACCATGACCTGCAAGCACGACGTCAAGCGCATCGAGATCGATCCCAGCCTGCTGGAAGACGACAAGGACATGCTGGAAGACCTGGTGGCCGCCGCCTTCAACGCCGCCGTGCGCAAGGCCGAGGAAGTCAGCCAGGAAAAGATGTCCAAGGTGATGCCGGCCGGCATGCCCGGTCTGCCCGGCGGCATGAAGTTCCCCTTCTGAGCGGGCGACACAAGTAGTGGCCCAGGCGCACGCGCTCCAGGTACTGGTCGAGGCATTGCGGCGCCTGCCGGGGGTGGGCGTCAAGTCGGCCTCGCGCATGGCATTCCACCTGCTGCAGCACGATCGCGCCGGTGCACGCCAGCTGGCGCAGGCGCTCCAACATGCCTGCGACAGCGTGCACCATTGCCGCCTGTGCCACACCTTTACCGAACAGGAGGTGTGCGACACCTGCCTGGATGCCAGCCGCGACCGCAGCAAGCTCTGCGTGGTCGAAACCCCGGCCGACCAGTCCGCGCTGGAGCGCACCCAGGCCTTCAAGGGCCTGTATTTCGTGCTGATGGGCAAGCTCAGCCCGCTCGATGGCATCGGCCCGCAGGACATCGGCCTGGATCGTCTGCTCGACCGCGCCAGTGACGGCGTGGTGCAGGAAGTGATCCTGGCCACCAACTTCACCGCCGAAGGCGAGGCCACAGCCCATGTGCTGAGCGAGCGCCTCAAGGCGCGCGGCCTCAAGGTGACCCGCCTGGCACGCGGGGTTCCTGCCGGCAGCGAACTCGAATATGTCGATCTCGGTACCATTGCCCATGCCCTGCACGACCGCCGCTGAGGCGGTCTTCCCTGTTGACCGGAGCTTTCCATGGCTGGCCTGACCCCCGATACGCCGCAACCCACCAACATCACCGTCCACGCCCGCTCGCGCCAGCTCGAGGTGGCCTTTGCCGACGGCAAGAGCTTCCTGCTGCCGTTCGAGCTGATGCGCGTCTATTCCCCCTCGGCCGAAGTGAAGGGCCATGGTGCCGGACAAGAAGTGCTGCAGACCGGCAAGCGTCTGGTCGACATCGTCGATCTGGCGCCGGTAGGCCACTATGCGATCCAGCCGCGCTTCAGCGACGGGCATGAAAGCGGGATCTATTCCTGGGATTACCTCTACTGGCTGGGCACCGAGCAGCCGCGCCTGTGGGCCGAATACGAGCAGCGCCTGCAGGCGGCAGGGGCCTCGCGAGACGAGGAATTGCCGTCGCTGAAACCCGCCCAGGGTTGCGGCAGCGGCGGCTGCGGCCACTGAACAGGCCACCCCGCAGCGTAGAATTGCCGTCAGCCCCATTTTCCGCCAAGGACCTCCCCCATGAGCCAGACCCATTTCGGTTTTGAAACCGTCGACGAGAAGGACAAGGCCACGCGCGTGCGCGGCGTGTTCGATTCCGTCGCCTCCAAGTACGACGTCATGAACGACCTGATGTCGGGCGGCCTGCACCGCGCCTGGAAGGCCTACACCCTGATGGTGGCCAACCTGAAGGAGGGCGATCGCGCGCTCGATATCGCCGGTGGCACCGGCGACCTGTCGCTGGCCTTTGCCAAGAAAGTGGGCAGCAGCGGCCAGGTGGTGCATACCGACATCAACTTTGCGATGCTCAGCACCGGCCGCGACCGCCTGCTGAACAAGGGCTTGGTGCTGCCCACGGTGGTGTGCGATGCCGAAAAGCTGCCATTCCCCGACAACCATTTCGACGTGGTCAGCGTGGCCTTCGGCCTGCGCAACATGACGCACAAGGATGCGGCCCTGAAGGAAATGAACCGCGTGCTCAAGCCGCGCGGCAAGCTGCTGGTGCTGGAATTCTCCAAGGTGGCCAAGCCGCTGGAGAAAGCCTACGACTGGTACAGCTTCAACATCCTGCCGCGCCTGGGCCAGCTGGTGGCCGGCGATGCCGACAGTTACCGCTACCTGGCCGAATCCATCCGCATGCACCCCGGCCAGGAAGAACTCAAGGGCCTGATGAAACAGGCCGGCTTCGGCCATGTGGACTACCACAACCTGACGGCGGGTGTGGTGGCTCTGCACGTCGGCATCAAATGCTGATGCATCGGTAACACAGCCATTGCAATCGGTGCATGCGTCCCCACGTGGGGAAAAGCAGTTTTTCAAACCCCACTCAAAGGAGCCATTCCATGCGAAGACTCATGCCAGTCCTGTTGGCAGTCGTCCTGTCCGTCACCAGCCTGCATGCCGAAGCCAAGCGCATGGGCGGCGGCAAGTCGTTCGGCCGCCAATCGTCCAATGTGACGCAGCAGCAATCCACCCCGACCGCGCCCGGCCAGCCCGGCGCCGGCATGCAGCAGACGCAGCCCGGCCGCACGGCCAACCAGACGGCTCCGGCACAGACCACGCCGCAGCGCAAGCCCTGGGGCGGCATTCTGGGTGGTCTGGCCGCCGGCCTGGGCCTCGCCTGGCTGGCCAACGCGCTGGGCTTTGGCGAAGGCTTTGCCAACATGCTCATGATCCTGCTGCTCGTGATGGGCGGCCTGATGCTGTTCCGCATGTTCCGCATGTTCCGCCGCTCCTCGTCCGCTCCTGCAGCGCGCGGCCCGGTGCCTGCCTACCAGGGTGGTGCAGCAGCCCCGCAGGGCTACAACCCCAAGAATGTGGGCAATGACGCATCCGCACGCCCCTGGGAAAGCCAGGGCAGCCAGGGCGTAGCCTTTCAGGCCGAGCAGGCTGCCGGTGGCAGCATGATCGGCTCCGGCCTGGCCGGCTCGCAGAACTGGGGCATTCCGGCCGGTTTCGACGTGCAGGGCTTCCTGGACGCTGCCAAGCGCAACTTCGTCACCCTGCAAGACGCATGGGATCGCGGCGACGTCAGCAGCCTGCGCGCCATGATGACCGACGAAATGCTGGGCGAGATCCGTCAGCAGTTGGCCGAGCGCGAGGCCGAAGCGGCCGGCAAGCCGAACAAGACCGAGGTGCAGATGCTCGAAGCGCAACTGCTCGGCATCGAGGAAACGCCGACCGACTACCTGGCCAGCGTCGAGTTCTCCGGCCTGGTCAAGGAGGACGAATCCGCCGGGGCCAGCCCGTTCCACGAAGTGTGGAACATGAGCAAGGCCAAGAGTGGCGGGGCCGGCTGGCTGGTGGCTGGCGTGCAGGCCATGCAGGTGGCCGGAGTGCAGGCCTCGCACTAATACGAATTGCAACGCGCATCTTGCGGTGCGCGCCTGAAAATCGGGGAGAATGGGAGACTATGGATACACAGTCTCCCTTTTCTTTTCTGGGCCGTCTGGCCGATTCCGCTTCCGGCCTGCTGGGCAAGCTGGCTCCGCCGCAATGGCTGATGCACGAAGGGCAGCGTCGCATGGTGCTGCTGCTCAACCATGTGGTGATGCAGGAGCCCGAGGCGCAGAACCGCCTGGCCCGTCAGAAGGAGCGGGTGGTGCTGGCGCGCTGGCGCCATTTCGAGATGCGTCTGCAGGTCACTCCCGCAGGACTGTTCGATCTGGCGGAAGCCGGGCATGTGCCGGATCTGACCATCACCGTCGAGGAGCAGTCTCCCTGGGCCATGGCGCAATCGGCCATGAAGGGTGACAAGCCCACCGTGCGCATCGAGGGCGATGTGCAGCTCGCTGCCGAAATCAACTGGATGGCCGACCACCTGCGCTGGGATGTGGAAGAAGACCTGGCGCGTGTGATCGGCGATGTGCCGGCCCACACCATCGCCCGCGGCGTGCGCGGCATTGCCGATGCGGCCCGCAGCGTGGTCAACAAGGTGGCCCCGGCCATGCCTGGTAGCAAGACCGCGGACGAACAGAAACGCGAAAGCCACAGTTCATGAAATTTTTCCGTGGTGCGTACATCGTCTGGGTGTTCTTCCGCTACGGACTGGACGATCTGCTGCTGTCTTCCGCCCCGCACGGCGGTCTGCGCCTGCTTTCGCGCGTGCTCACGTTGGGCCGCCGCTACAACACGCCGCGCGGCGCGCGCCTGCGCATGGCGCTCGAAAGCCTGGGCCCCATCTTCATCAAGTTCGGCCAGGTGCTCTCCACCCGGCGTGACCTGCTGCCGCCCGATGTGGCGGTCGAGCTGTCGCAACTGCAGGACCGCGTGCCTCCGTTCCCGGCAGAGGTGTCGGTAGGGACCATCGAGCGCGCCTTCCGCAAGCCGATCGACACGCTGTTCACCGAGTTCGACCGCGTGCCCGTGGCCAGCGCCTCCATCGCGCAGGTGCACTTTGCCAAGGTGCGCACGCGCCAGGGCGTCGAGAAGGACGTCGCGGTCAAGGTGCTCCGTCCCGGCATGCTGGGCGTGATCGAAAGCGATCTGAGCCTGATGCGCATGATGGCCGGCTGGGTCGAGCGCCTGAGCGAGGACGGACGCCGCCTCAAGCCGCGCGAAGTGGTGGCCGAGTTCGACAAGTACCTGCACGACGAGCTGGATCTGGTGCGCGAGGCCTCCAACGCCGCGCAGCTGCGCCGCAACATGGAAGGCCTGGATCTGGTGCGCATTCCCGAGATGTACTGGGACCTGGTCTCGCAGGACGTGCTGGTGATGGAGCGCATGAACGGCATTCCGATCAGTCAGGTGGACCGTTTGCGCGCCCTGGGCGTGGACATCAAGAAACTGGCCCGCGACGGCGTCAACATCTTCTTCACGCAGGTCTTCCGCGACGGCTACTTCCATGCCGACATGCATCCGGGCAACCTGCAGGTGAGTGTGGAGCCGGGCAGCTTCGGCCAGTTCATCCTGCTCGATTTCGGCATCGTCGGCACGCTGACCGAGAACGACAAGGAATACCTGGCGCAGAACTTCATCGCCTTCTTCCGCCGCGACTACAAGCGCGTGGCCGAGCTGCACATCGAGAGTGGCTGGGTGCCTGCCACCACCCGCGTGGACGAGCTGGAGGCTGCGGTGCGCGGCGTGTGCGAACCGTATTTCGACCGTCCGCTCAAGGAGCTGTCGCTCGGCATCGTGCTGATGCGCCTGTTCCAGACCTCGCGCCGCTTCAACGTCGAGATCCAGCCGCAGCTCACCCTGCTGCAGAAGACGCTGCTCAACATCGAGGGCCTAGGCCGCGAACTCGACCCCGATCTGGATCTGTGGAGCACCGCCAAGCCCTTCCTCGAGAAGTGGATGCTGGACGAGCTGGGCCCCAAGCGCTTCCTGACCGAGCTGAAGAACGAGGTGCCGCATCTGGCGCGCATGCTGCCGCACCTGCCGCGCCTGCTGCACGGCTACCTGAAGCAGGGCGCCGAAAGCCAGCCGGTGCAGAACCGCGAGCTGCTGGCCCTGCTGGCCGAGCAGAAGCGTACCAACCGCCTGCTGCAGGGGTTGGTGTACGGCGCCGTTGGCTTTGCGCTGGGCATGCTGGCCATGCAGGTGTTCATCCGCGTACAACTGGGCTGATCGGGCGCTCAGCCGTGCCTGCGGGGGCCCAGCAGTGTGGCAAATGTGCCGCATATCCAAAAGTGCAAGGCGGGGCAGGGCAGACTGCTACGCTAGCACGCCCGCACAGAGCCACTTTGCCGCGATAATGCGCTGATTTTGTTGCACGCTGCAACGTCTGAAGCCTCGCGGAGACACCCCCTGTGCTGATTACCCTGGTCCTCGTTTACCTGCTGATCACCATCGGCATCGGCCTGTATGCGGCGCGCCGTGTGAAGAACACGGCCGACTTCGCCGTGGCCGGCCGCCACCTGCCGCTGGCGATGATCATCACGCTGACCTTTGCCACCTGGTTCGGATCCGAGTTGGTGCTGGGCATTCCGGCCAAGTTCATGCAGGATGGCCTGGGCGGCATCGTCGAGGATCCCTTCGGCGCTGGCACCTGCCTGATCCTGGTCGGCCTGTTCATCGCGGGCCGGCTCTACAAGATGGATCTGCTGACCATCAGCGACTACTACCGCGTGCGCTACGGCACCTTCGTCGAGGTTTTCTGCTCCATCATCATCATGATCAGCTATCTGGGCTGGGTGTCGGCTCAGGTGGCGGCACTGGGCGTGGTGTTCAACCTGCTGAGCGAAGGCTCGGTGTCGGTGCAGATGGGCATGGTGCTGGGCATGCTGTCCATCCTGATCTACACCCTCATTGGCGGCATGTGGTCGGTGGCGGTGACGGATTTCATCCAGATGATTGTGCTGATCGTGGGCCTGTTGCTGCTGGCTTATTACGCCAGCGACATGGCCGGCGGCGTGCAGCCGGTGCTGGATCTGGCCACCAGCAAGGACCTGTTCCGCTTCTGGCCCGAGCCGAAGTGGCACGACATCATCTTCTTCTTTGCCGCGGCCATCACCATGATGTTGGGCTCCATCCCGCAGCAGGACGTGTTCCAGCGCGTGATGTCGGCCAAGGACGTGCGTGCCGCCACCTGGGGGCCGGTGATTGGCGGCAGCATGTACATCCTGTTTGCCGCGGTGCCGATCTTCCTGGTGGCCACGGCGCTGATCGTGATGCCCGAGCAGACCAGCGCGCTGATCGCCGACGATCCGCAGAAGGTGCTGCCCACGCTGGTGATGCAGAAAATGCCCTTCATCATGCAGGTGGTGTTCTTCGGTGCCTTGCTCTCTGCCATCAAGTCCTGCGCCTCGGCCACGCTGCTGGCGCCCACCACGACCTTCGTCGAAAACATCCTGCGTCACTTCGTGCGCAACATGGGCGACAAGGCCACGCTGTTTGCCATGCGCATCTCCGTGCTGGTGTTTGCCGGCATCGTGCTGGTGTACGCCATCCTGATGGAAGGCACCTCGATCTACGAGATGGTGTCCGGTGCCTACCAGGTGCCGCTGGTCGGCGCCTTCGTTCCGCTGGTGGCCGGCCTGTACTGGAAGCGTGCCTCCACCCAGGGCGGCATCTTTTCGGTGGTGCTGGGCGTGGGCGTGTGGCTGCTGTTCATCTTCGTGCGGGGCTGGGGCGAGGCCTTCCCGCAGCAGCTGGCCGGCGTGATCGCCTCGGGCGTGGGCATGGTGGCCGGCTCGCTGCTGCCGCAGTGGATTGACCAGGACCGTGGCCGCGTGCCGCACTTCGAGGGCTCGCCCGAAGTGGAAGGGCGCCTGATCGCCTGATGGGGTGCCCATGCGTTCAAGCGCATGGGGCGTTCCGGACCTTGCCCTGATCGGCCCATGTGGTGCGTACGCTGCTTCAGGGGTGCCAGCCCGAGTCATCTTCAAGCGCAAGTCATGGCCGGACTTTATAATCACTAGTTGCCCTGCCAGTTCCGGCAGGTGTCCCTGTCTGTTCCCTTCCTGAAGAGCCATGCCGATTTACGCCTACCGTTGTGAAGCCTGCGGCCACAGCGCCGATGTCCTGCAGAAAATCAATGACCCTCTCCTGAGCATTTGCCCCTCCTGCGGCGCCGACAGCTTTCGCAAGCAGGTAACTGCGGCCGGCTTCCAGCTCAAGGGTTCCGGCTGGTATGCAACCGATTTCCGTGGCGGCCAGGGCGGCACCAGCGCTGCAGCTCCCAGCCAGCCTGCAGCCGAAAGCAGCGCCTGCGCGTCCTGCCCGGCATCCACCGCCAAGGACTGATTCCCTTTTTCCGCACCCAGCATGTTTAAGAGCAAGCTCCAACAATATTTCATCGCCGGCCTGCTGGTATGGCTGCCGCTGGTGATCACCGTCTGGGTGCTCATGTGGCTGCTCGGCATGCTGGACGGTATCTTCGTCAGCATCCTGGCCACCATCGAGGCCGTGGTGCCCGGCCTGACCGGCATGGCGCAGGCCGTGATGAAGATTCCCGGCATCGGTGTGCTCGCGCTGGGTCTGCTCATTCTGCTCACCGGCACGCTGGCGGCCAACATCGTCGGCCAGTGGTGGATCCGCCAGTGGGACGCGCTGATGGCGCGCATTCCGGTGGTGCGCTCCATTTACAGCAGCGTCAAGCAGGTGTCCGACACGCTGTTCTCCGGCAGCGGCAAGGCCTTCTCCAAGGCGCTGCTGGTGCAGTATCCGCGCCATGGATCATGGACTGTGGCCTTCCTCACCGGCCATCCCGGCGGCGAGGTGGCGCACCACCTGCCCGGCGCGCACGTCAGCGTCTATGTGCCGACCACGCCCAACCCCACCTCGGGCTTCTTCCTGATGATGGCGCGCGAAGACGTGATCGAGCTCGACATGACGGTGGACGAGGCGCTCAAATACATCATTTCCATGGGTGTGGTGGTGCCGCCCGAGCACGTGGGCGGTCTGTCGCGCAAGGGCGGGATTGCAGGCAAGCCTTTGCCGGTTGCTGCACCCCCCGCTGCGCCCGCTCCCCCGGCGCCGCCCGCAAGCCCTGAAAAGACCGATTAACATCAAGCATGTCCCGCGCCGTCTGCGGGACCAGAAAGACTGAGAAAAAATGGCAATGCGTTCGATCTATTGCGGTCAGGTGACCGAAGCCCTGCTGGGCCAGACTGTAACCCTGTGCGGCTGGGTCAACCGCCGTCGCGACCACGGTGGCGTGATCTTCGTCGACCTGCGCGACCGCGAAGGCTATGTGCAGGTGGTCTGCGATCCGGACCGCCCCGAGATGTTCAAGGTGGCCGAAGACCTGCGCAACGAGTTCTGCGTGCAGGTCAAGGGCCTGGTGCGCGCACGCCCCGAAGGCACCACCAACGACAATATCACCACCGGCAAGATCGAGGTGCTCTGCCACGAACTGAACGTGCTGAACGCCTCCGTCACGCCCCCGTTCCAGCTCGATGACGACAACCTGAGCGAAACCACCCGTCTGACGCATCGCGTGCTGGACCTGCGCCGCCCCTACATGCAGCGCAATCTGATGCTGCGCTACAAGGTGGCGATGGAAGTGCGCAAGTTCCTCGACGCCAACGGCTTCATCGACATCGAAACGCCGATGCTGACCAAGAGCACGCCCGAAGGCGCGCGCGACTACCTGGTGCCCAGCCGCGTGCACGATGGCCACTTCTTCGCGCTGCCGCAGTCGCCCCAGCTGTTCAAGCAGCTGCTGATGGTGGCCGGCTACGACCGCTATTACCAGATCACCAAGTGCTTCCGCGACGAAGACCTGCGCGCCGACCGTCAGCCCGAATTCACGCAGATCGACATCGAGACTTCCTTCCTGGGCGAAGACGAGATCCGCGCACTGTTCCAGGACATGATCAAGCAGGTGTTCCGCAACACCATGGATGTGGATCTGGGCGAGTTCCCGGTCATGCAGTATGCCGACGCCATGCACCTGTACGGTTCCGACAAGCCCGACCTGCGCGTGAAGCTGCAGTTCACCGAATTGACCGACGTAATGAAGGATGTGGACTTCAAGGTGTTCTCCACGCCGGCAACCACCCCGGGTGGCCGCGTAGTGGCGCTGCGCGTGCCGCAGGGCGGCCAGATGAGCCGCGGCGAGATCGACGGCTACACCGAGTTCGTCAAGATCTACGGCGCCAAGGGCCTGGCCTGGATCAAGGTCAACGAGAAGGCCAAGGGCCGCGAAGGCCTGCAGAGCCCGATCGTCAAGAACCTGCACGATGCCGCCCTGAACGTGATTCTTGAGCGCACCGGCGCCCAGGACGGCGACCTGATCTTCTTCGGCGCCGACAAGGCCAAGATCGTCAACGACGCCATCGGCGCACTGCGCCTGAAGGTGGGTCACAGCGAGTTTGGCAAGAGGAACGGCCTGTTCGAGGACCGCTGGGCGCCGCTGTGGGTGGTCGATTTCCCGATGTTCGAATACGACGAGGAAGACGACCGCTGGAACGCCATGCACCACCCCTTCACCTCGCCCAAGGACGGTCACGAGGACTACATGGACAGCGACCCGTCCAAGTGCGTGGCCAAGGCCTACGACATGGTGCTGAACGGCTGGGAACTGGGTGGTGGCTCCGTCCGTATCCACCGCGCCGAAGTGCAGAGCAAGGTGTTCAGCGCACTGAAGATCACGCCGGAAGATGCCCAGGTAAAGTTCGGCTTCCTGCTGGATGCGCTGCAGTACGGCGCGCCCCCGCACGGTGGCCTGGCCTTCGGTCTGGACCGCCTGATCACGCTGATGACGCGCGCCGAATCCATCCGCGACGTGATTGCCTTCCCCAAGACCCAGCGTGCCCAGTGCCTGCTGACGCAGGCCCCGAGCATGGTCGACGAGAAGCAGCTGCGCGAACTGCACATCCGCCTGCGCAACCCGGCTGCAGCCGAAGCCAAGAGCGCCTGACCGGAGCCCTGAAGCATGTCGCCCCCGCAGGTTCCCGAGCGCATTCTGCCGACCGACGAGCCGCAGCGCACGCTGCGGGTGGCGACCTACAACATCCACAAGGGCGTGCAGGGCATGGGCCCGGCCAAGCGGCTGGAAATCCATAACCTGCAGCAGGCCATCCAGCAGCTCGATGCCGACATCGTCTGCCTGCAGGAAGTGCGCAAGATGAACCGCCAGGGCGAGCGCCGCTTCGCCAACTGGCCGCAGCTGGGGCAGGCCGACTTCCTCAAGCCGCAGGGCTACCACGCCCTGTACATGACCAACGCCATCACCAAGCACGGCGAGCACGGCAATGCCCTGCTCAGCCGCTTCGAGGTGGTGCGGCACAAGCATGAGGACATGTCGGACCACCGCTTCGAGCAGCGCGGCCTGCTGCATGGCGAGGTCAACCTGCAGGGCAAGCCGGTGCATGTGATCGTGGTGCACCTGGGCCTGATCGCCGCGAGCCGCGTGCGGCAGATTCGCCAGTTGCAGGAATTCATCGACCGCGAAATCGGCTGGAACGAGCCGCTGGTGGTGGCGGGCGACTTCAACGACTGGGGCAAGCAGCTGGTGCCCATCATGGCCGAATGCGGCCTGCACAGCGAATGCCAGTCGGCCGCCCATTTCACCTATCCGGCACGCCTGCCGCTGGCACAGCTGGACCATGTCTATTCGCGCGGCCTGCACCGTGTGCGCCAGTTCGTGCCCCAGCTCGATTCGGTGGTGCGCAGCACCGGCATCCGCTCCTGGTCGCGTCTGTCCGACCACCTGCCGCTGGTGGCCGAGTTCGAACTCGACCGCTGAGCACGGGCAGCCCCAATCCTAGCAGGGCTGATTGTCATCCCTCGCGGTGACACGGGTTACAGATGGTATGCTTCTACAGCTTCAGCAGTCCGAATTCATCCAGACCCTCATGACATCCTCCTCTCCCGCCGAAGACGAAGGCACGCCGGTATCGGTCAAGATCCGCGAGCGCATCCTGGCCGCGCGCAAGCGCTTCCATGCCAATGACAACATCTCGGAGTTTCTCCAGCCCGGAGAGCTTGAGCAGTTGCTCGACGAAGTCGAGGAAAAGCTGCAGGGCGTGCTCGACAGCATGGTGATCGACACCGAGAACGACCATAACACCGACACCACCGCGCGCCGCGTGGCCAAGATGTACCTGAAGGAGGTATTTGGCGGCCGTTACGTGCCGCAGCCGGTGCTGACCGAATTTCCCAATGCCGAGCGCCTGAACGAGCTGATGATCGTCGGCCCCATCACCGTGCGCAGCGCCTGCTCGCACCATCTGGTGCCGGTGATCGGCAAGGTCTGGATCGGCATCATGCCGAACGAACACACCAACGTGATCGGCCTGTCCAAGTATGCGCGCCTGGCCGAGTGGGTGATGAACCGCCCGCAGATCCAGGAAGAGGCCGTGGTGCAGCTGGCCGATCTGATCCAGGACAAGACGCACCCCGATGGCCTGGCCATCGTGATGGAGGCCACGCACTATTGCATGGCCTGGCGCGGCGTGAAGGACATGGACAGCAAGATGATCAACTCGGTCATGCGCGGTGTGTTCCTCAAGGATCCCAACCTGCGGCGCGAATTCCTCTCGCTGATTCCGCGCAAGAACTGAGCGGCCGGGATCGCCGCTGTCGCCCCTAATTCAACGGAGTTTTTATGCTGGTCAGACTGTTATACGTGAGCCGTGCCGCCGATGCCGCCCTGAACGACCTGGACAACATCCTGCAGCACGCGCGCAACTACAACGCCGAGCACGGCATCACCGGTGCGCTGTGCTACAGCAGCAACATCTTCATGCAGGTGCTCGAAGGCAGCCGCACCGAGGTGAACCGCCTGTACGCCACCATCCTGCGTGATCCGCACCATAGCGACGTGGAGCTGCTGCACTACGAGGAAATCAGCGAGCGCAGCTACAGCGGCTGGACCATGGGGCGCGTGGACATCTCCCGCCTCAATACCTCCACCGTGCTGAAGTATTCCGAGCATGCGGATTTCAATCCCTATGCCAACTCCGGCAAGATGGCGCTGGCGATGCTGCAGGAACTGGTAGCGACGGCCAACATCATCGGCCGCGCCTGAGCGGCCGGGGCCTCAGGCCCTTTCTGCTCTCCAATGACAAACAGGCAGCCGAAGCTGCCTGTTTTGCCTGGTGCCGCAAGAGCGTTCAGTTCAGCGCTTGCCGTTGTGCAGCAGGCTGTCCACCACCATCTGCGACAGGCGCGAGAAATTCATGCCCTGCAGTTCGCGGTTGAAGCTGTTGCGAGCCCAGCGGCGCGTGCCGTTCCAGCGCCAGGGCTTGAGCACCACCACGGCAGCACCGAGCGCAGCCGCGATGGCCAGCAGGCGGTAGGGATGGCGGCGCGCATACTTCTGCACCAGTGGCTCGCCGATTTCGATGGCCATGTGCATGGGATGGCGGCGCCACCAGGCATTGAGCAGGCGCTGGGCGGCCAATGCGCCGGTGGAGAGGGCGCGGCCGGTGTCGCTGTCGACCAGGCCGGATAGCGACCAGGCACGTGCCGGGCGGCGGGCGACCCGCGGGGTGCGCGGCGGCAGTTCACGTGCCAGTGCGTCGGAGGCGGCAGCCGCCTCGACATCGGCCGTCGTCGGTGGTACCGGCCCGGTGGCTGCCGCAGTCACGAAGGAAGGGGCCTGGGCCACGACCGGACTGGGAGCGTCCGGCATCTGCGCCTGCACGGTGGCGCCCTCTGCAGCCTGCCGGGCTGCCTTGAGGCTGGCCGTGGCGCCGGGGCGCATCATTTCCAGCAGAGCGCGCCGGGACTGTTCCAAGCGCTGCGAGGGGGTGAGGGTTTCTGTGGTGCCGGGATTGTTCTCAGGCATCTTTCTCTCCAGCAACATGGAAGGCTTCGATGTCGGCCATGAACTGGCGCTTGACTTCGCCGACTTCGGCGCTCAGCACCGGCTTGCGCGTCATGCCGAAGGCGAACAGTGCCAGCAGCAGCGGCACGGCCGGCACGGCGACCAGCGCCCAGTGGAACTGGTTCTGCAGCAGGCCGAGCATCAGGGCTACGCCCGCAAAGACCAGGAACAGCGAAAGCGTGATGGCGACGACCACCCAGGCTACCAGACGACGTACGGCATTGCCGGCAACGTCCATCGACTCCTCGCGGAACAGGTCGAGGTAGTTGCCGATATGGGTCACGATCAGATCGGGCTTCTTGATCATGACCTTGAGAAGGGGGTGGAGCATGGGATCGCCTGTATCGAAAAGAGGACCGCCCGCGGGGACGGTATGAAAAAGCCGCAGCGGGCACGCACCGGGGTGCGGCTCACGACTGCGGCGATCGCATCGGAAAAAGGCAGGGCCAGCTGATCAGTTGCCTCCCTGGAGGCCGTCCCGAGCCTGCCTCTCCGGCGGGCTCAGGCTCAGCGATCGCGGCCGCGCAGCATCATCAGCAGGGCAGCAGTGGCTGCGCCCACGCCGGCGGCGATGGCGATCGATTTCAGCGGCTGGTCTTCGACGTAGCTGCTGGTGGCGTCACCGGCGTTCTGCAGGCTGCGCTTGGCGTAGTCGCGGGCGTCGGAGGCCTTGTCGATACCGACACGGGCATATTGCTGTGCGCGCTCGGCCAGATGGTCGATGGCCTCGGTGGCACGGGCACGTGCAGCGCCCAGGCGGTCGCTGGCATTTTCCATGGCGGCGCCGGCAGCACTCAAGGTCTTGTCGGCCACTTCATGGGTGGTGGCAGCAGCTTCGTTGATGACCTTGTCAGTGGTATTTTGCACGTTGTTCATGTCCATGAGTATCTCCTTTGGAAAGAATAGTGGGGACGACACTCATATGGTAACCGCCTGCAGGATTACAAGGGTAGTCGCGGCACCAAACGATTTGTATGCGGCGGACGACAGACTGTAGGAATCGCCCTACACGGTGCCATTTTCCGGCACGGGATCCTGCGGCAGTTGCGCGGCGATGGTGGTGCCACGCCCCGGTGCCGAATCGATGCGGATGCAGCCCTGCTGGGTTTCCACCCGGTATTGCATGCCGGCCAGACCGTGCGAGCCGGTGGCCAGCTGGCTGGTGTCGAAGCCGCAGCCATCGTCACGCACCCGCACATGGGCCTGATCGTCCACGGTCCACAATTCCACGCTGATCTGGCTGGCCCTGGCGTACTTGCTGCAGTTGGTCAGGGCCTCCTGCACCAGGCGGTACACCGTGAGCGCCTTGTCCTTGCCCAGCTGCACCGGCTCCAGCCGCGTGATGACGGCGATGCCGGCGCTGCTGGCGTAGTCGCGCGTGAGGTTTTCCAGCGCCGGCACCAGGCCGAGATTGCCCAGCGCGCTGGGCGTCAGGTCTTCCACGATGCGGCGCTTGAGGGCCACGCCGTTGTTGAGGATCTGCGCCAGGTGGGCCAGGCGTTCCAGCATGTCCTGCGCTCCCTCGCTGTTCCGATCCAGTTTGGTGCGCATGCGGGCCACGTCCAGCTTGGCCGTGGTGAGCAGGGCGCCCAGTTCGTCGTGCAGTTCGCGTGCCAGGCGGCCGCGTTCGTCCTCGCGCACCAGCTGCAGGTGGGCGGCCAGCCGGCGCAGGCTGTGCGTGCGCTGTTCGACGGTCTTTTCGAGCTGGGTGCGCTCGGCCTCCAGCAATTGTTGCACGCGCGCCTCGCGCCGCTCCTTGGTGACGGTCTGGCGCCAGATCAGGATGATCATGCCGACCGCGAACAGCAGCATGCCGGCCATGGCCAGCCGGGCCATGTGCAGCGATTGCCGGGCCTGCACGTCGAAACGCTTGAGACGCAGGTTGTTGAAGGCAATCACATGTGCGCCCTGCGCCTGGATCTTGCGCATCAGCTCGCGGCCCACGCCGCTGTCGACGATGCGGCGCCATCCCGCGACGTTGCCGGCCATCTGCAGCTGCACCGTCTCGTTCATCACCTTCTGCTTCTCGCGCACCTGTCCGAGCAGGGCATTGACGCTGTCGCGCACGCCTACCTGCGCGCTCGCCGCCAGCTGGCCGGCCTGCGTGTCGATGTCGCTCATGTGCTGGATGAAATCGGCCTGGTAGCGTTCGTCGCCCGTGAGCAGGTAGCTGCGCTGGGTGCTTTCCGCGTCCGAAACGGCCAGCATCAGCGATTGCAGCTGCAGATTGGCGCGTCGTGCGGCGGCCGCATCATCGAAGGCGAGGCTGGTGGCACGGAAGTTGATTTCATTGATCACCAGCAGCGCAGCACAGGTCAGGAAGACCAGTGCTGTAAGAATTTTTCGCATAAAGGGGTGCATGAACCCCTTGGTGAAGGTCTCTACAGTTAACATGGGCGGCTGGTTCATGGGTGCACCATCTCCGGTTGCACCCGTCATCACCACGCTGGAGGGCTTGATGATCAAGGTAGGTATCGTAGACGACCACGCCATTGTCCGTGCGGGTCTGAAACAGTTTTTTGCGGAACAGGTGGATCTCCGGGTGATCGGGGAAGCCGCCAGCGGGCGCGAGGCCATCGATCTGGTGCGCAACGAGCCCATGGATGTGCTGGTAATGGACCTGTCCATGCCCGGCCAAAGCGGCATGGACGCGCTGGGCATGATCCGCGCCAAGGCGCCGGACGTGGGCGTGCTGATCCTGAGCGGCTATCCCGAGGAGCATTACGCCACCAACCTGATCCGCCAGGGGGCCAGCGGCTTCCTGAACAAGGAATGCGATCCTGAGGAGATCGTCAAGGCGATCCGCACGATTGCCATGGGCAAGCGCTACATCAGCGCCAGCGTGGCCGAGCTGCTGGCCCAGCAACTGGGCAAGGGCGATGACCTGCTGCCGCACGAGCAGCTGTCCGAACGCGAATTCCAGGTCTTCCTCAAACTCGCCAAGGGCGAGACCGCCAGCGATATCGCCGACGAGCTGTCACTGAGCGTGAAAACGGTGAGCACCTACCGTACCCGCCTGATGGAGAAGATGAACCTCCAAACCAACAGCGACCTGACCTATTACGCACTGAAAAACAAGCTGATCGACTGATCAGCCTGCTGTATGCCGGCCCTGGTTGACTACTGCTCGGAAATCTCGATGCAGTAATCGATCAGGGCATCGATCTCGCGGGATTTGTCGAAGAACTTGTCGACACCCATCTGTACGCAGCGGTCGCGTACGTCGTTGGTGGCGTAGTTGCTGAACACAACCATCTTCTTGTCCTCGGGCCGGTCCTTGCAGGCCTCGAGCACACCCAGCCCGGTTCCCTGCTGCAGGAACAGGTCGACGATGGCCAAGTCCCACTCGGGAAGATGCGAAGTCAGCCAGTTGACTCCTTCCTTCTCGGTGGCGGCGACACCCACGGTTTCGGCATCGGCGAGTTCCTGGAGCGTATCCACCAGATTCTCACGGATGACCGGGTTGTCTTCTACGATGTAAACCTTCAGGCCCACTTGCGGTTGGCTCACTATTAAAGGGGAACGCCTGCCTGTTGAGCAGCGAGCCCGGAAATTGAACAATGATGCACAGGATATCCCGCGCCTTTTTTCAAGTATGCCATCAGGATGCAACGCGGGCTGTCGGAGAAGGATTACAGCACAACAGTTCGATTTTCGAGATTGTGCGCAAAGGCTGGCGTCATGCCTGCCTGGCGCTGCTGGTGCAAGGGGCTGCGCAGGCTGCGGAGCCCTTCGATGCCACGGTGTTGCGTGTGGTAGACGGGGATACGCTCTGGGTGTTGCCGCTGGCTATCCCCGCCGCGTCGCAGGACGGTGCGGTGCCGCCGCCTGCAGTGCGCCGCATCAAGCTGCGCATCGAGGGCATCGATGCGCCGGAAATCTGCCAGGCGCATGGTGCGAAATCGCAACGCTTTCTGGAACGCTGGGTGCTGCATGCCACGGTGCGCGTGCGGGCGCAGGGGCAGGACCGCTACCGGCGCCAGCTCGCGCAGGTACACGCTCCTGACGGGCAGGACATTGCGGCCGTAATGGTGCGCGAAGGGCAGGCCTGGTCCTATCGCACGCGCTGGACGCGCGGGGCCTATGCGGCCGAGGAGCGTGCCGCGCAGAAGGAGAGGCTGGGCCTGTTTGCCGATCCGCAGGCGCGCTATCCGCGCTATTTCCGGGCCGAGCATGGCCCGTGCTTCGTCACGCCAAGGCAGGCGCCCATGCCCCGTCGCTGAGCCCTCAGGCGTGGGCCTTGCCGCACACCGGGCACGCCGCCTGGCGCTGCAGCCCGATGCTGCTGAAGGCCATGCGGCGGGCGTTGATCAGCAGCATGGCATGGTGCAACTCACTCGGCAATTCGCACAGCAGCTTGATTGCCTCTGCCGCCTGGATCGACCCGACGATGCCGGTAATCGGTGCGAACACGCCCATGGTGGCGCAGCGCTCTTCCTCGGGCACGTGGCGCGGGTCGAAGGTGCAGGCATAGCAGGGGCTGAGCGGATCGCTGGCGCGGTATACGCCGATCTGCGCATCGAAGCGGATGGCCGCGCCCCAGACCAGATCGGTAGCTTCCTGCACGCAGGCCTGGTTCACCAGCTGGCGCGTGGCGAAGTTGTCGGTACAGTCCAGCATCACGTCGGCCCCGGCGGCCAGTTCACGCAGCAGCGTGGCGTCGGCGCGCTGGCTCAGCGTGCGGATCTGCGTCTCGCTGTTGATCTGCTGCAGCGCGGTGCGCATGGATTCGGTCTTGGCCTGGCCCACGCGCGCTTCGGTATGCGCAATCTGGCGTTGCAGGTTGGTCAGGTCGACCGTGTCGTTGTCCACCAGCGTCAGCCGGCCCACGCCGGCGCTGGTCAGGTACAGCGCGGCCGGCGAACCCAGTCCACCGGCACCGATGATGACGGCATGCGAGGCCAGCAGCCGCTCCTGGCCTTCCACATCGATTTCCTCGAGCAGCAGGTGGCGGGAATAGCGCAGCAGTTGGGCGTCGTTCATGGGGCAGGATTCTGGGGGTCACCGGGTGAAAATGGAAACGCACCCCGGAGGGTGCGTTGGGGGAGCAGGGCGTCAGCGTGACGCCGGGGCCGAGGCCGGCGGCCTGGCAGCCGGAGCCTTGCTGGCCGGCTTGTCCTTGCTGTCGGCCGGCTTGTCTTCGTCGTCCTTGTCCTTGGATTCGGGCGGGCGCACGGTCTGCGTCTTGCTGGCCGTGACCGGCAGACCCTTGAGCTTGTTCAGCGCCTGCTGCAGCTGGAAATCCTTCTCGCTGCCGAACTCCGGCAGCTTCAGGCCGTCGGGCGATTTCTTCATTTCCGCCTCGAGCTTCTTCAATGCTTCCTCACGCGCCTGGGTGCGCTCCTTTTCCTTGGCAGGATCGACCTTGTCATCCTTCTGGCCGTTGCTGATGTGGTGGTCCAGATCGGCCTCGCGCATGCGCAGGATAGCGTAGGGGCTGCCCTCGGCGGTTTCATCGACCATCACGTCGGGAATGATGCCGGTGGCCTGGATCGACTTGCCGCTGGGGGTGTAGTAGCGGGCCGTGGTGATCTTCAGACCGGTGTCGGGGCCGAGCGGACGCACCGTCTGCACCGAGCCCTTGCCGAAGGTCTGCGAGCCCATCACGGTCGCGCGCTTGTGGTCCTGCAGCGCGCCGGCCACGATCTCGCTCGCCGAGGCGGAGCCCTCGTTCACCAGTACCACCACCGGCACTTTTTTGAGCGCGGCCGGCAGTTCACGCAGCGGATCGCCGCTGCCCAGCATGCGGGCATAGTCCTGCGGAATGGCCTTGAACACGGTGTTGCTCTCTGCCAGCTGGCCCTTGGTGGAGACCACCGGCACGCCCTGCGGCAGGAAGGCGGCAGAGACGGCCACGGCAGCGTCGAGCAGGCCGCCCGGGTCGTTGCGCAGATCCAGCACGATGCCCTTGAGGTTGGGATCCTGCTGGTAGAGTTCGTTCACCTTGCGCACGAAGTCGGGCACGGTGCGCTCCTGGAACTGCGTGAGGCGCACCCAGCCATAACCGGGTTCGATCATCTTGGTGCGCACGGACTGGGCGCGGATCTCGGCGCGGGTGATGGTCACCGGGAAGGTGCGGCTTTCGGTCTTGCGCCAGATGGTCAGCACCACCTTGGTATCGGCCTTGCCGCGCATGCGCTTGATGGCGTCGTTGAGCGACATGCCGCGCACGGCCTTGTCGTCGATGCGCGTGATCAGGTCGCCGGCCTTGATGCCGGCCTTGTCGGCGGGAGAGCCCTCGATGGGAGAGACGACCTTGACCAGGCCGTCTTCCTGCGTGATCTCGATGCCGACGCCCACGAACTTGCCGCTGGTACCTTCCTTGAACTCCTTGAAGGCCTTCTTGTCAAAGTACTGCGAATGCGGATCCAGGCCGGACACCATGCCGGAGATGGCATCGGTGATCAGCTTCTTGTCGTTGACGGGCTCCACATAGTTGCTCTTGATCATGCCGAACACCGCGGCAAGCTGCTGCAGCTCCTCGAGCGGCAGCGGATCAGTGGCATTGCGTGCGGCCGTCTGGAACGACACTGTCGCCAGCGCACCGGCCAGAATGCCTGCCGACATCCAGCCGGCTGCTTTCAACTTGGAACCCATGTAATTACCTTCTCCCGGCCCGCTCCCTGCGGGCCCAGTGGTGCCTGATCGGGCGATCGCCTGCCATCGCAGGCGCCAGAGCCCCGTCAGTCTATGTGATACAGAAGGGACTATACACGGCCCCCACCACTGCTGCGTGGCGGGGTTTTCGTGTGGTTGTAACGGTTGTCAGGGGGCGTAAACCCCTTGACCAGACTGCAACAGTGCTTACTTCTTGCCTTGCTGGGCCACGGCCTTGGCGGCGGCTTCGGCAGCGGCGGCATCGCCCAGGTAGTAGTGGCGGATCGGCTTGAGGTCGGCGTCGAGTTCGTACACCAGCGGAATGCCATTGGGGATGTTCACGCCGACGATGTCCTCGTCGGAAATATTGTCCAGGTACTTGATTAGCGCACGGATGGAGTTGCCGTGGGCGGCGATCAGCACGCGCTTGCCCGACTGGATGCTGGGTGCGATGGATTCGTTCCAGAACGGCAGCACGCGGGCCACGGTGTCCTTCAGACACTCGGTCAGCGGGATCTGCTCGGGCGCCAGATCAGCGTAGCGGCGGTCGCCGCGCTCGCTGCGCGGATCGTCGGCGGTCAGGGGCGGCGGCGGCGTGTCGTAGCTGCGGCGCCAGACCAGCACCTGCTCGTCACCGTACTTCTGCGCGGTTTCGGATTTGTTCAGGCCTTGCAGGCCGCCATAATGGCGCTCGTTCAGGCGGTAGTCCTTGACCACGGGCAGCCAGGTACGGTCCATTTCGTCCAGCGTGTACCACAGGGTGTGGATGGCGCGCTTGAGCACGCTGGTGTAGCACAGGTCGAAATCCCAGCCTTCGGCCTTGAGCAGCTTGCCGGCAGACATGGCCTGCGACACGCCGGTGGGCGTCAGGTCGACATCGGTCCATCCGGTGAAGCGGTTTTCGAGGTTCCAGGTGGATTCGCCGTGGCGAATGAGGACGAGTTTGTACATGGCTCTCACAGTGCGGGAAAGAGTAGGAAGGAATTGCGCACCGACTGGCGGCAGACAATCCTCTATTCTATAAAATCTCGCCATGTTCATTGGCGCCGTGCGGCGCAGCAAGAGAGGTTACACGTGGATTTTTTGTTGCAAAACTGGTTGTTGATCCTGGTGGCCGTCGGTTCCGGCGCCATGCTGCTGTTTCCGGCGCTTACCGGGGGCGTGGGGCAGGGCGGCATGTCCGTGGCGGACGCGGTACAGAAAATGAACCGCGAGAAGGCGGTGCTGGTCGATGTGCGTGAGGCGGGCGAGTATGCGAACGAGCGCATTGCACAGTCCAAGAACATTCCGTTGGCGCAGCTGAGCGAGAAACTGCCGCAGACGGTGAAGAGCAAGTCGACGCCGGTGCTGTTCCTCTGCGCCCATGGTTCGCGCTCTGCTCGAGCCGCTGCAATCGCCAAGAAGCTGGGTTACGAACAGGCTTATTCGGTCGGCGGTGGCATGCGCAACTGGAAGAGTGCGAACATGCCGGTCAGCGGCGGCAAGGCGTAAGCGCCTGTCGCTCCTGCCGACACACTGAAATACTGCCGCTTGCCGCGGCAGCGATACTTTCTTTCCATGCAAAAAGTCACCATCTATACCACCGCCTATTGTCCGTACTGCATCCGCGCCAAGCAGCTCCTGAAGGAGCGCGGCGTGCCGGATTACGAGGAGATCAAGGTTGATCAGGATCCGGCACAGCGCCAGATCATGATGGAGCGCAGCGGCCGCCGCACGGTGCCGCAGATCTGGATCGGCGACACGCATGTGGGGGGCTGCGATGACCTGTTCGCCCTGGATCGCAAGGGCGAGTTGCAGTCGCTGCTCGGCGCAGCCTGATTGTCATGAAGCCTGCATGGCGTGCTGCATAATGGCACTTTGACCTTTACATCTCAATTTCGCGAAAGCACGCCATGGCAGACAACCAAGAACCCGTCTTCAACATCCAGCGCATCTACCTGAAGGAAGCCTCGCTGGAGCAGCCCAACTCTCCCGCCATCC
Organism: Brachymonas denitrificans; assembly: GCF_907163135.1. Lineage (NCBI taxonomy): Bacteria > Pseudomonadati > Pseudomonadota > Betaproteobacteria > Burkholderiales > Comamonadaceae > Allobrachymonas > Allobrachymonas denitrificans. The sequence continues at coordinate 587,052 of NZ_CAJQUA010000001.1, forward strand.
TGCTGGAGCAGGATGCTCCCAACGTCGAGATACAGCTGGGTCTGGGCGGCGAGCAGGCCGCCGATGGCGTGTACGAAGTGACCGTGACCGCCACCGTCACCACCAAGATCGGCGAGCGCACCGTATTCCTGGTCGAGGCCAAGCAGGCCGGCATCTTCGAGATCCGCAATCTGCCCGAAGAGCAGATGAACGGCGTGATGGGCGTGGCCTGCCCGCAGATCATCTACCCCTACCTGCGCGGCAACGTGGCAGATATCGTGCAGCGCGCCGGCTTCCCGCCCGTGCATCTGGCCGAAATCAACTTCCAGGCCATGTACGAGCAGCAGCTGCAGGCTGCCGCCGCCGAAGGCCCGGCTGACGGTGCTGCCGTGCAGTAATCCCCTCCGTAAGCCGGCGGCTGCGCGCAGCCGTCCTGCCTGCAAGGATTGGACAGGGCGCCCGGAGCGCTCTGTTTTTGTCTGGGGAGGCTGTTGCAGAGCCGGCCCCGCCGCATTGGGAAACACGCGATGAAGATTGCCGTTCTGGGAGCGGGTGCCTGGGGCACCGCGGTTGCCATCCACGCAGCGAAACAGCACGAGGTGAGCCTGTGGGCACGCCAGCCCGAGGATGCCCAGGCCATGCAGGCCGAGCGCTGCAATACGCGCTATCTGCCGGGGGTGCCGTTTCCGGAGAAGCTGGCGGTGGCGAGTGGCACGGCGAGCGCCAGCGACGTGGCGGACCAGGATCTGCTGATTCTGGCGGCGCCCGTGGCTGGGCTGCGTACGCAACTGGAACGGCTGCGTGGTTCCACGGTGCCGCTGGTCTGGCTGTGCAAGGGCTTCGAGGCAGTGCAACCGGGGGCAGGTTTCGGCCTGCTGCCGCATGAGGTCAAGCAGCAGGTGGCGCCGGAATTGCTGGCAGGCGTGCTCAGTGGCCCGAGCTTTGCGCAGGAGGTGGCGCGCAGCCAGCCGACGGCGCTGGTGGTGGCCAGTCCGCACGCGCTTGTCTGCGAGCGCGCCGTGCAGGCGCTGCACGGCGGCTTCATGCGCGTGTACCGCAGCGACGATCTGGTTGGCGTGGAAGTGGGCGGCGCCGTGAAGAACGTGCTGGCGATTGCCACCGGGGTGCTGGACGGCCTGTCGCAGCGTGCCGCCCAAGGGGCGGAAACCTTTGCCCCGGGCCTGAATGCCCGCGCCGCGCTGATGACGCGCGGCCTGGCCGAGATGACGCGCCTGGGCATGCGCCTCGGGGCCGATGCGGCCACCTTCATGGGCCTGAGCGGCATGGGCGACCTGGTGCTGACCGCCACCGGCGACCTGAGCCGCAACCGCAAGGTCGGCCTGCTGCTGGCGCAAGGCATGACGGCAGACCAGGCGGTGGACAGCCTGGGCCATGTGGCCGAAGGCGTCTACTGCGCGCGCACCGTGCTGGCGCGTGCCGATTCGCTGGGCGTAGACATGCCGATCACGCGCTGCGTGGTGGCGCTGCTGGACGGGGCGATTGCGCCCACGGATGCGGCGCGCATGCTGCTGGACCGCAATGCCAAGAGCGAACATTTCTGAGCGGGCGGGTTTGCCACATTGAGCGTGGGGCGCCATCCGGCCGATAATGCAAGCAGCATGGAAAAACGCACCTACCCCCTGCGCCACGCCATCCCGGGCACGGAAACCGTCGTCACGGCGTTCCATTTCGGCCCGGCGCAGTCATCGCGCAAGATCTACATCCAGGCCAGCCTGCATGCCGACGAGCTGCCGGGCTCGCTGGTGGCGCACCACCTGTTCGAGCGGCTGGAGCGGCTCGAGGCGCAAGGGCGCGTGCAGGCGCAGATCGTGCTGGTGCCCATGTGCAACCCGCTGGGGTTGCGGCAGAACCTGTTCTACGGGCATATCGGGCGCTTCGACTTTGCCACCGGCCAGAACTACAACCGCCTGCGCAGCATCCGCCTGTTCGACTGGGCGCTGGAGCGGCTGCTTGAGCAGGGTTTCGAGCCCGGTGACGATGCCGCATTGAACGTACGCACCATCCGTTCGGCCCTGCAACAGGCGATTGCGGCGTTCGAGCCGCAGACCAGCGTGGAAGCCCTGCATGCGGTTCTGGTCGGGCTGGCGGTGGATGCCGATCTGGTGCTGGACCTGCATTGCGACAACCACGCCGTGCTGCACCTCTACACCTTGCCGCAGCTGTGGCAGGCGTTCGAGCCGATGGCGCGGCATCTCGGGTCGGAATGCCAGATCCTGGCGGAGGATTCGCAGTCGGCGTCGTTCGATGAATCACTGTCCACTCCCTGGCTCAGGCTGCAACGCCACTGGCCGGAGGCGGCCATTCCGCTGGCTTGTCACAGCGCGACGGTGGAATTGCGCGGAGAGCGTGACCTGTCCCATGCCTGGGCGCAGCAGGATGCCGATGCCTTGCTGCAATACCTGCACCAGTTGGGCGATGTGCAATTGCCCGACCATGCAGTGCGCAAGGCCCCGGAACTGGCACGGGCGCCGCATCCGCTGCAGGGCATGCAGTATGTGAATGCTCCCATGCCCGGCATCGTGGTGTACCACGTGCAGGCCGGAGACTGGGTGCAGTGCGGCCAGCCGCTGGCCGATGTGGTGGATCCCGTGAGCCAGGAGCAGCGCACCGTGCTCAGCCCGATCGAGGGCGTGGTGTTCGCCACCAGCGGGCAGCGCTTCGTGCATCCCGAGAACAAGCTGATGAGCATCTCCGGGGCAAAGGATATCGGCAACGCCAGCCTGTCGCCCTGATTGGGGGCGCCTGCTTCTTGACGGGATTGCGCAGCAAGACACAGTCCATTCGCACTCAGATCGGGTGTTGATTGGAATGGCGGGCCTGTAGGGGGAATCAGGCTAGCTCGGCGTATACGCCAGCCGCACGTAGATGGGCGCAAAGGCTTCTGCCTGCGTGATCTCTACCAGCGTTTCCTTGGCCAGCTCCAGCAGGGCGATGAAGGTCACCACCATCACCGCCACGCCGCGTGCAGGGTCGAACAGCTGCTCGAATTCGACGAAGCGGCGCCCCTGCAGCGTCTTGAGTACCAGGCTCATGTGTTCGCGCACGCTGAGTTCCTCGCGGCTGATGCGGTGGTGCTGCACCAGTTTGGCGCGCTTGAGGATGTCGGCCCAGGCCTGCTGCAGGTCGGACAGCTCCACGTCCGGAAAGCGCGGCTGCAGCGATTGTTCGATATGTACCTGCGCGCGGAAGAAATCGCGGCCGGCCTGCGGCACCGTGGCCAGCTGGGCGGCAGCGAGCTTGATCTGCTCGTATTCCTGCAGGCGGCGCACCAGTTCTGCGCGTGGATCTTCCACCTCTTCCCCATCGGCAGACTTGCGCGGGGGCAGCAGCATGCGCGACTTGATCTCGATGAGCATGGCTGCCATCAGCAGATATTCGGCGGCCAGTTCGAGATTGCGGGTGCGGATTTCGTCGACATAGGCCAGGTACTGGCGCGTGAGCGCGGCCATGGGAATGTCGAGAATGTTGAAGTTCTGCTTGCGGATCAGGTACAGCAGCAGGTCGAGCGGGCCCTCGAAAGCCTCCAGGAAGATTTCCAGCGCGTCGGGCGGAATGTACAGGTCCTGGGGGACGTTGAACAGGGGCTCGCCATAGAGACGGGCAACCGCCACGTTGTCCACCACCTCGGGCATCAGCGCGTCGGCGGCGGATGCAAGATCGGGGTCGGGGGTGTCCAAGGCGTGGCTGTGAGGGTCTGCAACGGCATCCGGCAGGATGCCGGGCAGGCGTTATTCGGCGTCGGTCTGGTACACGTAGGGCTTCTGCTTGACGCGGCCGGCCTTGTATTCGGCCAGCAGGTCGCGGTCCAGCTCCTTGTCCCACAGCAGGGCACGACCGGCACGCTGCTGCTCATCCAGCTCGGGACGCTGCTTTTTCAGCTCGTTGATGAACTTGGTGGTTTCGGACTGGTAATCGGGACGGCGGAACAAATACATGGTGCAGCGCTCTAAATGGAGGGAGTGGGGCGGGTTAGGCCGAATTTCGTGTATTTTAGCGATTCCTGCCCCGTTCCGGCCAAGTTCGCGGAGCGAGCAGGCGGTTAACCATGCTTTAGGAGAACACATGCAGGCATTTTCCCGACGTTTCCGCCGCTGGCAGTGGGCTGCGGCCCTCGCAACCGTCTGTAGCGCGCTGCTGCTGCAGGGCTGCGACAATGAGCGCGTGGCAACGACCGAAGAAGACCTGACGACCGAGGCGCAGGTGTACGCCAAGTGGGGCCAGCCGGAAAACATCTGGGAAGGCCAGAACGGCGAGCGCATCCTCGAGTACAACCGCCAGCCGCAGGGCACGACCAACTACCAGATCACCATCGGCCCCGATGGCAAGGTGGTGGCGCTGCGCCAGGTGCTCAATCGCGACAACTTCGACCGCGTCAAGCCCGGCATGATGATGGAGGACGTGCGCCGCATGCTGGGCAAGCCGGCGCGCGTGGTGCCCTATCCGCTGAAGAAGGAAACCGTCTACACCTGGCGTTACCGCGAGGGGCACAACCGCAGCAGCGTGTTCGAGGTGACCTTCGATCCGGACCTGTCGGTGATCCGCACGGAACACCGCGAGGATCCGGAGGACATGACCAACCCCGACAACAAGCCCTGAGCGTCTTCAGGCCGCCGGGCTGGCGGCGGTAGCCGGCGCGGGCCCGTTGTCTGCACCGGGCGGCAGCAGGGCCAGGCCGGCAGCCAGTGCGGCGCGCAGGTCGGGTTCCTGCCTGACGCCGGGATGATCCAGCAGCCGGGCGCGGCGCGCCATGTCCAGCGGCTGCTCGATCACGCCGCACAGGATCAGCGTGATGTTGCGCTTCTGGCAGGCGCGCGCCAGATGCTGCATTTCTTCCGCGCCCGAGGAATCCAGGTAGATCACGTTCTTCAGATCGACGATGGCCACATGCCGTGGCAGGTGGTCCTCGATGTCCTCGATGAGCTTGACGGCGCCGAAGAACAGGGCGCCATACAGCCGCCAGACACGCAGATCGCTGTCGTTCCACTGGGGGGCACCACTGACGGCGGCGGGCGGCACCAGCGGTTCGGAGCGCGACAGGCTGGAGATGCGGTAGATGAAGGTCAGGCAGGCGGCGACCAGACCCACCTCCACCGCCACGGTCAGGTCGAACACCACGGTGAGGAAGAATACCGCCAGCAGCGTCAGCCGGTAGGGCATGCGGTAGCTGCGCAGGCGCGCAAATTCGCGCCATTCGCCCATGTTCCAGGCCACGAACATCAGCACGGCGGCCAGGGTAGGCAGCGGCACCAGCGCCGCCAGCGGGGCGGCCACCAGCACGATCAGCAGCAGCACCAGCGCGTGCACCATGCCGGCGATCGGGCTGCTGGCTCCGCTCTTGACGTTGGTCACGGTGCGGGCAATGGTGCCGGTGGCCGGCATGCCGCCGAAGAAGGGCGTGATGAAGTTGGCCGTGCCCTGCGCCATCAATTCCTGGTTCGGGTCGTGCCGTTCATCCACCATGCCGTCGGCCACGCGCGCGCACAGCAATGATTCGATGGCACCCAGGATGGCCAGCGTCAGGGCGGGAATGAACAGGAAACGGGCGGTTTCCCAGTTCAGCTCGGGCAGGGCAAAGGCCGGCAACTCGGCCGGAATACCGCCGAAGCGGCTGCCGATGGTTTCCACCGGCAGGTTCAGGGTAGTCACGGCAATACTGCCGAGGATCAGGGCCACGATGGAGCCGGGGATGATGGTGAGCTTGCCGTGCACCAGCGGCGTGCGGGGGCCGAGTGCCGGAAGAAAATGCTGCCAGACGATGATGGTGAGCAGCGAGCCGACGGAAACCGCCAGCGCGTAGGGGTTGAAAGTGGACTGGTAGGCCCACAGGGTGGAGAGCATGCCGAAGAAGTCGGCAGGCAGCTTCGGAATGCTCAGGCCCAGAAAGTCCTTGAGCTGCGACAGGCCGATCAGCACCGCGATGCCGTTGGTGAAGCCGATCACCACCGCGACCGGAATGAAGCGTACCAGCGTGCCCATGCGGAACAGGCCCATCAGGAACAGCAGCACGCCGGACATGGCGGTGGCGATGATCAGGCTGGGAACGCCGTAGCGCTCCACGATGCCGTAGACGATGACGATGAAGGCGCCTGCCGGCCCGCCGATCTGTACCTTGCTGCCGCCGAACAGCGCAATCAGGAAGCCGGCGATGATGGCCGTGAAAATCCCCGTCTGCGGAGTCAGCCCGCTGGCGATGGCAAAGGCCATGGCCAGCGGCAGTGCCACCACCCCGACCGTGAGGCCGGCGGTGACGTCCTTGATGAAGCGTTCCCGGTTGTAGCCTCGCATCGATTGCAGGATGCTCGGCTTGAACATCAGGATGGAATCTGGCAACTGCATGGGAACTCCGGCGGTGAATGGGGAACGGCTACATCAGGGATCTGTGCTGGTTCAGTGTATGCGCATGCCGGGCTGGGCACCCGGGAAGGGCTCCAGCACGTAGATGCCCGGCTGTGCTGCTTCGTCCGCGTGGCTGGCGGCCAGCACCATGCCTTCGCTCAGGCCGAACTTCATCTTGCGCGGCGCCAGATTGGCAACCAGCACGGTGAGCTTGCCGACCAGCTGCTCGGGCTGGTACATGCTGGCGATGCCGCTGAACACGTTGCGTGTCTTCGGCTGGCCGGCTTCGTCCTTTTCGCCGGCATCCAGCGTGAGCTGCAGCAGCTTGGTGGACCCTTCCACGGCTTTGCATTCCAGGATCTTGGCGATACGCAGGTCGACCTTGGCGAAGTCGTCGATGGTAATGGTGGGCGCCAGCGCTTCGCCGCCGGGGGCGTTGGGGTTGACCGGGGCTGCCAGTGCCTGCGGCTTCTTGGCAGCCTTCTTTTCCGGCTCCTTGGCAGGGGCGGCGTCGGCCGGCGGGGCGAACAGGGCGTCGAGTTGCTTCACGTCCACGCGCTGCATCAGGTGCTTGAATTCGTCCATCTGGTGGCCGGCGCCCAGCGCCTTGCGCGCGTCGGCAAAGTTCTCCGGCGGCACGATCAGCAGGTTGGCGACTTCGGCCGCCAGGCGTGGCAGGATGGGCTTGAGGTAGATGGTCAGCACGCGGAAGGCCTCGATGCACAGCGTGCACACCTCGTGCAGGCGCTGCTCCTGGCCTTGCTGCTTGGCCAGTTCCCAGGGCTTGTGCTGGTCGACATAGACGTTGACCTTGTCGGCCAGTGCCATGATCTCGCGCACGGCGCGGGCGTAGTCACGGGTTTCGTACAGCTTGGCGATGTCGTCGCCGGCCTGCTGCAGTTCGGCCAGCAGGGTGGTGCCCTGGGCATCCAGGGTGCCCAGCTTGCCCTCGAAGCGCTTGGTGAGGAAGCCGGCAGAACGCGAGGCGATGTTGACGAACTTGCCGATCAGGTCGCTGTTGACGCGCGCCATGAAGTCGTCGGCGTTGAAATCGATGTCCTCGTTGCGGCCATTGAGTTTGGCGGCCAGGTAGTAGCGCAGCCACTCGGGGTTCATCTTCAGGCTCAGGTACTTGAGCGGATCCAGGCCGGTGCCGCGGCTCTTGCTCATTTTCTCGCCGTTGTTCACGGTCAGGAAGCCGTGCACGAAGATGCCGTTGGGCGTCTTGCGGCCGCTGAAGTGCAGCATGGCGGGCCAGAACAGCGTGTGGAAGGTGATGATGTCCTTGCCGATGAAGTGGTACTGCTCCAGCTCCGGGTTGGCGAAATAGGCGTCGTAGTCCTGGCCACGCAGCTTGAGCAGGTTCTTCAGGCTGGCGAGGTAGCCGATGGGGGCATCGAGCCAGACGTAGAAGTATTTGCCCGGGGCATCCGGAATCTCGATGCCGAAATAGGGCGCATCGCGCGAGATGTCCCAGTCGCCGAGCTGGGGCTGGTCGCCACTGCTGCCGTCGGAGGCGGGCTGGAACCATTCCTTGATCTTGTTCAGCACTTCGGGCTGCACATGCGGCACGCCCGGGGTGCTCTCGCCGGCCGTCCACTGCTTGAGGAATTCGACCGCACGCGGGTCGGACAGCTTGAAGAAGAAGTGCTCGCTGTTGCGCAGCACCGGCGTGGCGCCGCTCAGGGCGGAGAAGGGATTCTTGAGTTCAGTAGGGCTGTAGACGGCGCCGCAGTTCTCGCAGTTGTCGCCGTACTGGTCCTTGGCGCCGCACTTGGGGCACTCGCCCTTGATGAAGCGGTCGGGCAGGAACATGCCCTTGTCGGGGTCGTAGAACTGCTCGATGGTGCGGCTCTCGATCAGGCCGGCTTTCTTCAGGCCGAGGTAGATGGATTGCGCAAGTTCGGTGTTTTCCGGGCTGTCGGTGCTGTACCAGTGGTCGTGGCTGATGTGGAAGCCTTCCAGGTACTGCTTGCGGCCGGCGGCGATGTCGGCGACGAACTGCTGCGGCGTCTTGCCGGCCTTTTCGGCGGCGATCATGATGGGTGCGCCGTGCGCGTCGTCGGCGCCGACGAAGTTCACCTCGTGGCCCTGCATGCGCTGGAAACGCACCCAGATGTCGGCCTGGATGTACTCCATGATGTGGCCGATGTGGAAGGTGCCGTTGGCATAGGGCAGGGCAGTGGTGACGAACAGTTGGCGCGACATGGTGCGGATGATGATAAAGGCAGAAAGCCGGCACGCAGCAGGTGCAGGCAGTGTAGACAAACATCCCATTTTACGGGAGCGGGCTTACACGGTGCCGCAGGTGCGGCGTTCGGCATCTAATCCGCTTGCGCCGTAAGGGTGGCGGCTTTGGCTACACTGACGGGCATTGTCCGATGTGCGCGGCGACCCAGCACACACGGGCGTGGACAGACCGATGCCCATCGCAAGCAGTCGGGCCGCCCTCACAGACCAGTTTTTTCAGACAGATCACATTCCATGACTATTCCCGCAGAACTCCTCCAGGCCCTGGCCGCTGTCACCGACGAAACCGGCGCTCCGCTCGTGAATGACAAGTCCATCAAGGATCTGGTCTGGACTGGCAATCGTCTCGCTTTCACGCTCGAGATGGGCTATCCGGCAGCCAGCCGCCATCCGGCGATCCGCGAGGCGCTGCAACAGGCAACGCGGACACTGCCCGGCGTGGAGCAGGTCGACGTGGAGATCACGACCAAGGTGGTGCCGCATGCGGTGCAATCCGGCATCCAGCTGATCAAGGGCGTGAAGAACGTGGTGGCTGTGGCTTCCGGCAAGGGCGGCGTGGGCAAGAGCACCACCTCGGCCAATCTGGCGCTGGCGCTGGCCGCCGAAGGCGCAAAGGTCGGCCTGCTGGACGCAGATATCTATGGCCCCAGCATGCCGATGATGCTGGGCGTGCAGGGCAAGCCCGAAAGCCTGGATGGCAAGTCGATGGAGCCGATGGTTGGCCACGGCGTGCGCGTGATGTCGATCGGCTTCCTGATCGACGCCGACCAGGCCATGATCTGGCGCGGGCCCATGGCATCGCAGGCGCTGGACCAGTTGCTGCACCAGACGCACTGGGGCACGGCTCCCGATGACGAACTCGACTATCTGGTGGTGGACATGCCGCCCGGCACCGGAGACATCCAGCTCTCGCTAAGCCAGCGCGTGCCGGTGACGGGCGCCGTGATGGTGACCACGCCGCAGGACATTGCCCTGCTGGACGTGAAGAAGGGCATCAACATGTTCCAGAAGGTCGGCGTGCCGATTCTGGGCGTGGTGGAAAACATGGCCGTGCATGTGTGCAGCAACTGCGGGCACCTGGAGCACATCTTCGGCCACGAAGGCGGCAAGCGTCTGGCCGAGGCGCAGGGGCTGCCCTATCTGGGCGCGCTGCCGCTGTCGCTCCGCATCCGCGAGCAGGCCGACAGCGGGGCGCCCACCGTGGTGTCCGACCCGGACAGCCAGGCCGCGCAGACCTATCGCGAGATTGCGCGCAAGGTGGCGGCCAGCATCGCGGCGAAGGGGCGTGACTATACGCACAAATTCCCCACGATCAAGGTGTCGCACGGAACCTGATCTGTCAGCTTGCGTGCAGGCATGGGCCGCAAAAGTTACAATGAACGGTTCATGTCTGCCATCTCCATCCAATCCCTCGTCAAGACCTTCCCGCCGCGCGGCAATGCACCGGCGGTGCATGCGCTGGACCATGTCAGTTTCGACATCGGCCACGGCGAGTTCTTCGGTCTGCTCGGCCCCAACGGCGCCGGCAAGACCACGCTGATTTCCATCCTGGCCGGGCTGGCGCGTGCTAGCTCCGGTTCCATCAAGGTGCACGGTTTCGACGTGCGCACAGAGTACGTGCAGGCGCGCCGCCACCTGGGCATCGTGCCGCAGGAACTGGTGTTCGATCCCTTCTTCACTGTGCGCGAGGCGCTCCGCTTCCAGTCCGGCTATTTCGGATTGCGTCACAACGACGACTGGATCGACGAGCTGCTGGCCGGCCTGGGCCTGGCCGACAAGGCCAATGCCAACATGCGCCAGCTTTCCGGCGGCATGAAGCGCCGCGTGCTGGTGGCGCAAGCGCTGGTGCACCGTCCGCCTGTCATCGTGCTCGACGAGCCCACCGCTGGCGTGGACGTGGAGTTGCGCCAGACGCTGTGGCATTTCGTGGCCGACCTGAACCGCAAGGGCCATACCGTGCTGCTGACCACCCATTATTTGGAAGAGGCCGAGGCCCTGTGCCACCGCATCGCCATGCTCAAGAAAGGGCAGGTGATCGCGCTGGAAAAGACCAGCACGCTGCTGGCCAATGCCACGGCCAACGTGCTGCACTTCAAGACCGACGCGCCGCTGCCGCCCGCGCTGGCGGGGCTGGCCCGCATCACCGGCCGCATGGTGGAGCTGCCTGCGCATGATCCTCAGGAGATCGAGCAGCATCTGGCCGCGCTGCGCCAGGCCGGTGTGTCGGTGGAAGAGCTGGAAATCCGCAAGGCCGATCTGGAAGACGTGTTCATCACGCTCATGAACGCGCCGAGCTGCCCGGCGGGTGTGGACGCACGAGGAGTACAGGCATGACGCAGTCTCCCCCTTCCGTGAACCTGCAGCCCGGATTCCAGGGTCTGCAGGCCGTTCCCGCCGCCAACGACGGGTGGCAGATGCTGCTGCGCAAGGAAATCCTGCGTTTCTGGCGCGTGGCCTTCCAGACCATTGCCGCGCCGGTGCTGACTGCCGTGCTGTACCTGATGATCTTCGGCCATGTGCTGAGCGACCGCGTGCAGGTCTATCCGGGCGTCAGCTATGTCGCCTTCCTGGCGCCGGGCCTGGTGATGATGAGCGTGCTGCAGAACGCCTTCGCCAACAGCGCCTCCAGCCTGGTGCAGAGCAAGATCATGGGCAACCTGGTGTTCGTTCTGCTGACGCCGCTGGGGGGGCGCCACTGGTTCATTGCCTATGTGGGCGCTGCCATCGCGCGCGGCCTGCTGGTGGGGCTGGGTGTGTATCTGATCACGCTGTTCTATGCGCCGCCGCAGGCGGCCTATCCGCTGTGGATTCTGGCGTTTGCGCTGCTGGGCGCCGGCCTGATGGGTGCGCTCGGCATGCTGGCCGGCCTGTGGGCCGACAAGTTCGACCAGATGGCCACCTTCCAGAACTTCATCGTCATGCCGATGACCTTTCTCGCCGGCGTGTTCTACTCCATCCATTCGCTGCCCGGCATCTGGCAGACGCTGAGCCATTTCAACCCGTTCTTCTACATGATCGACGGCTTCCGCTATGGCTTCTTCGGCGTCAGCGATGTCTCGCCCTGGCTCAGCCTGGGCGTGGCCGGAGGCAGCTTCGTGCTGGTTTCCGCGCTGGTGCTGTACCTGCTCAAGACCGGCTACAAGCTGCGTAGCTGATACTTCACGATTGTTTCCAGGATTTTCATGACTGCCGACGAACTGCGCTCCCTCATCACGGCCGGGCTGCCGTGCGAACATATCACCATGGAAGGCGATGGCCGCCACTGGTTCGCGACCATCGTGTCGCCGGCCTTCGAGGGCAAGCGCCTGATCCAGCGCCACCAGCTGGTGTATGCCACGCTGGGCAACCGCATGCAGACGGACGAGGTGCACGCCCTGTCCATGAAGACCTTCACGCCGGCCGAGTGGGCCGCTGCGCAGGACTGAGCGCGCATCCTCCGAACAAGCAACAAGATTCCCTGAAAGAAGATCCAGACCATGGACAAACTCCTGATCCGCGGCGGCAAGCGCCTGCACGGCGAAATCGCCATCTCCGGTGCCAAGAACGCGGCGCTGCCCGAAATGTGTGCTGCGCTGCTGACGGCCGATCCGGTCAAGCTGACCAATGTGCCGCGCCTGCGCGACGTGAGCACCATGCGCAAGCTGCTCGAGAACATGGGCGTGGCGATCGAACTGCATGGCGAGCGCGGCGGCATCACCTTCGAAGCGCGTGATCCCGTCAATCCCGAGGCACCGTACGAACTGGTGAAGACCATGCGCGCTTCCGTGCTGGCGCTCGGCCCTCTGCTCGCGCGCACCGGACGTGCCAAGGTCTCGCTGCCGGGCGGCTGCGCGATCGGCGCGCGTCCCGTCGAGCAGCACATCAAGGGCCTGCAGGCCATGGGTGCCATCATCGACGTGGAGCATGGCTACATGGTGGCGCGCCTGCCCGAAGGCCGCACGCGCCTGAAGGGCGCCCGCATCACCACCGACATGATCACCGTGACCGGCACCGAGAACTTCCTGATGGCCGCCACGCTGGCCGAGGGCACCACCATCCTCGAGAATGCAGCGCAGGAGCCTGAGATTCCCGATCTGGCCGAGATGCTGATCAAGATGGGCGCGAAGATCACGGGCCACGGCACCAGCCGTATCGTGATCGAGGGTGTGGAAAAGCTGCACGGCTGCGAGCATGCCGTGGTGGCGGATCGCATCGAATGCGGCACCTTTCTGTGCGCCGTGGCGGCCACGGGCGGTGATGTGCTGCTGCGCAACGGCCGCGGCGACCATCTGGACGCCGTGATCGACAAGCTGTGCGATGCCGGCGCCGATATCACCAAGGAAGAGGGCGGCCTGCGCGTGCGTGCCGCCGGCCCGGCCTGGAACCACCTCAAGGCCCAGAGTTTCCGCACCACCGAATACCCCGGTTTCCCGACCGACATGCAGGCCCAGTTCATGGCGCTCAACGCCATCAGCCAGGGCAGCAGCATGGTGACCGAGACGATTTTCGAAAACCGTTTCATGCACGTCAGCGAATTGTCACGCCTGGGTGCCAATATCCAGATCGAAGGCAAGAACGCGATGGTGGAAGGCGTGAACAAGCTGTCGGGCGCCACCGTAATGGCGACCGACCTGCGCGCCTCTGCCGGCCTGGTGATTGCCGGTCTGGTGGCCGAGGGCGAGACCATCGTGGATCGCATCTACCACCTGGATCGCGGCTACGACCAGATGGAAGTGAAACTGCGCGCGCTGGGCGCCGACATCGAGCGCGTTGCCTGAGCGCGGCATCCAACGGATTTTTCCCATGATTACCCTGGCCCTGTCCAAAGGACGCATCTTTGACGAAACCCTGCCGCTGCTGGCGGCGGCCGAAATCGAGGTGCTCGAGAACCCCGAGAAATCGCGCAAGCTGATCCTGCCCACCAACAAGCCGGATGTGCGCGTGGTGCTGGTGCGCGCCACCGATGTGCCCACCTACGTTCAATATGGCGGCGCCGACATCGGCGTGGTCGGCAAGGACACCCTGATCGAGCACTGCGCCGAGTGGGGCGAAACCAGCCTGTACCAGCCGCTGGACCTGCAGATCGCGCGCTGCCGCATGAGCGTGGCCGTGCCGGCCGACTTCGACTACGCCGGCAAGGTGCGCCAGGGCGCGCGCCTGCGTGTGGCGACCAAGTACGTCAACATCGCGCGCGAGTTCTTTGCCGCCAAGGGCGTGCACGTGGACATCATCAAGCTCTACGGCAGCATGGAGCTGGCGCCGCTGACCGGCATGGCCGACGCCATCGTCGATCTGGTCAGCACCGGCGGCACGCTCAAGGCCAACAACCTGGTGGAAGTCGAGCACATCATGCCGATCAGCTCGCGCCTGGTGGTGAACCAGGCCGCGCTCAAGCTCAAGCAGCAGCCGATCCGCCACCTGATCGATACCTTTGCCAAGGCCGTGAAAAAGCCGGAAGTTGTAGACTGAACGCATGAGCACCCTGCAAGCCAAACCCCTTCGCCTGTCCACCTCCCAGCCTGACTTCGAGGCCGCCTTTCTGGCGCGCCTGCACTGGAGCGCCGACACCGATGCCGCCATCGAGCAGCGCGTGGCCGATATCCTGGCTGACGTGCAGCAGCGTGGCGACGCCGCCGTGCTCGAGTACACGGCGCGCTTCGACGGCCTGCAGGCAACCGGCATGGCCGAGCTGGAGCTGAAGCAGGACGAACTCAAAGCCGCTTTCGACAGCCTGCCGGACGTGCAGAAGCAGGCATTGCAGGCCGCAGCGGCGCGTGTGCGCACGTACCACGAGGCCCAGAAGCGCGCCAGCGGCCAGAGCTGGACCTACCGCGATGCCGACGGCACGCTGCTAGGCCAGAAAGTGACCCCGCTCGACCGCGTGGGCATCTATGTCCCGGGGGGCAAGGCGGCCTATCCGTCCTCCGTGCTGATGAACGCCATTCCGGCGCATGTGGCGGGCGTGGAAGACATCATCATGGTGGTTCCGACGCCGCGCGGCGAGCGCAATGCGCTGGTGCTGGCGGCTGCCTATGTGGCGGGCGTGTCGCGCGCCTTCACCATTGGCGGCGCGCAGGCCGTGGCAGCGCTGGCCTATGGCACGGCGACCGTCCCCAAGGTGGACAAGGTGACCGGCCCCGGCAACGCCTACGTGGCCAGTGCCAAGCGCCGCGTGTTCGGTACCGTGGGCATCGACATGATTGCCGGCCCGAGCGAAATCCTGGTGCTGGCCGATGGCAGCACGCCGGCCGAATGGGTGGCGATGGACCTGTTCAGCCAGGCCGAGCATGACGAACTGGCGCAGTCCATCCTGCTGTGCCCGGATGCGGCCTATATCGACGCGGTGCAGGCTGCTATCGACAGGCTGCTGCCCGAAATGCCACGCGCCGACATCATTGCCACGAGTCTGAACGGCCGCGGTGCGCTGATCCAGACCGCCAGCATGGAAGAAGCCTGCGCCATCAGCAACCGCATCGCGCCTGAACACCTGGAGGTGAGCAGCCGCGAGCCGCATCGCTGGGAGCCGCTGCTCAAGCACGCGGGCGCCATTTTCCTTGGGGCTTATACCAGCGAGAGCCTGGGCGATTACTGTGCCGGCCCCAACCACGTGTTGCCGACCAGCGGCACGGCCCGTTTCAGTTCACCGCTGGGCGTGTACGACTTCCAGAAGCGCAGCAGCATCATCGAGGTGAGCGAGCAGGGTGCGCAGGAGCTGGGACGCATTGCCAGCGTGCTGGCACATGGCGAGGGCCTGCAGGGTCACGCGCGTGCGGCGGAGATGCGCTTGAGGGATTGAGCGCCGGCTGAATGCAGAATGCAGCGAGCGCGGACAGCAGGGGGCACGGAACAAGTTGCGGCATGCGTTGCGCAACGTACAAGGCGAGCAGCAACCCAAGGCTCAAAAGACAATGACCGGCCAGCCGGTCATTGTCTTTTTGGATGGAAATCGGGGGCCAGTCCGGTTCCGGGTTGGCCTCCGGCTATCAGTTGGAGGTCACGATACCGCAGGCAATGCGCGCACCGGCGTTGCCGGCCGGCTGGGCCGTCACGTCGTCATCCTTCTCGTGCACGATCACGGCCTTGCCGATGATGCTGTTGGGGCCGCTCAGTGCCAGGCTGGTGCTGGTGATGTCGACGGCGGCTTCACCCTTGGAGTCGGCGTACAGCGGGGGCATGTCGCCCACGTGGTGTTCGCCCACGCCGTGCGCGCCATGCGGCTTGCCGGTGGGGTTGAAGTGGCCGCCAGCCGCGTTGCCCTTGTCGGCACAGGAGCCGTTCTCATGCACGTGGAAGCCATGCCAGGTTTTGGGCGGCAGGCCCTTGATGGTGCCGCTGACCACGACGTTGCCGTCGCGCTGGACGAACTTGATGTCGCCCTTGACGGTGCCGTTGGCCTCGGTGGGGGCAAGCTGCGCAGTGATGCCGGAAGGCTTCTTCTCGGCGGGCTTGGCGGCCGGCTTGCTGGCGGTGCTGGAGGCGCAGCCGGCGAGGGCGGCGACCAGCAGCAGGGACAGGGCGGGGGCAATCACGGATTTGGACATTCTGGGTTTCCCTTGGGTTGTGTTGACGGAACTGGCTTCAGGCCCGGGCCCTGCCTGTCCGGGTCAGCAAAACCCCTCCGGATGCACGCTGGCGGCCTGATGGCAGGCCAATATAGCAGGCGATCATGACAGGATTATCATAATCGCCCGTCCCCCGAATCAGGCCGTTTCCTGGCCGAGGATGTCCACCAGCGCCTGCACCAGCGCGGCGGATTGCGCATCGGTGCCGATGGAAATGCGCAGGAAGTTCTCGATGCGCGGCTTGCTGAAATGGCGCACGATGATGGAGCGCTCGCGCAGCGCCTTGGCCAGTTCGGCACCGCTGCGAACGGCGTGGCGCGCGAAGATGAAGTTGGCGGCGGACGGCAGCACCTCGAAGCCCAGCGCATGCAGGTGCGTGACCAGCGCCTCGCGCGTGGCGACGACCTTGGCGCAACTGTTGCGGAAGTGCGCATCATCCTCCACCGAAGCCACGGCGGCGGCCTGTGCCAGGCGATCGAGCGGGTAGGAGTTGAAGCTGTTCTTCACGCGCTCCAGCGCCTCGATCAGGCCGGCATCGCCAATCGCGTAACCCACGCGCAGGCCGGCCAGCGAGCGGCTCTTGGAAAAGGTGTGCACGACCAGCAGGTTCGGGTACTTGTTGACCAGCGTCGTCGCGCTTTCGCCGCCGAAATCCACATAGGCCTCATCCACCAGCACCACCGCATCCGGGTTGCCGGCGACGATGCGCTCGACCTCGCCCAGCGGCAGCGGGCTGCCGGTGGGCGCGTTGGGGTTGGCGAAAATGATGGCGCCGGCACGTTCGTCGGCGCGCGGCAGGTAGTCGTCGGCGCGGACGGCGAAGTTGTCGTCCAGCGGGATCAGCTTGTGCTCGATGCCGTACAGCCCGCAGTAGGTGGGGTAGAAGCTGTAGGTGATGTCGGGGAACCAGAGCGCCCGGTCGTGCTTGAGCAGGGCCATGAAGGCATGGGCCAGCACCTCGTCGGAGCCGTTGCCGACGAAGACCTGCTTCGGATCCACGCCGAAGCGCTGGGCCAGCACGGCCTTGAGCGCGTCCGATTCGGGATCGGGATACAGGCGCAGGCTGTCGCCGGTGGCGTTGCGGATGGCTTCGAGGGCACGCAACGAGGGGCCGTAGGGGTTCTCGTTGGTGTTGAGCTTGATCAGATTGTCGAGCTTGGGCTGTTCGCCCGGCACGTAGGGGACGAGGTCGTGGACCAGCGCGCTCCAGTAGCGGTTCATGGGTTCTGCCTGATGTTGCAATGCGGTAAAACAGCAATGTTAGCAGGGAGCCCGCGCTGTATGCATAAGGCTGCGCAGCAATGCGACAATAGAGGCTTCGCCCCCGGCCGTGCTGCAATGCGTTGCAGGGGTGCATCATGCCCGCGCGCCGGGCCGGCTGCCCGGCGGGCAATCGGCCAAATGCGGGCAAACGTTCCTACAATTCCCTACTGACCTGCTCCGGCCCGCGTGGCCGGGAGCGATGGAGAACCCACACGCCATGACCACCCCGATCGTGCCCAGCGCCCGTACTGCCGAGGTTTCGCGCAAGACTGCCGAAACCGACATCACCGTTGCCATCAACCTCGACGGCACCGGCACGTCCAGTCTCCAGAGCGGCATTGGCTTTTTCGACCACATGCTGGAGCAGATCGCCCGCCATGGCCTGATCGACCTGAACGTGGCCTGCAAGGGCGACCTGCACATCGACGGCCATCACACGGTGGAAGACATCGGCATCACCTTCGGCCAGGCCGTGGCCCGTGCCGTGGGCGACAAGAAAGGCATCCGCCGCTATGGCCATGCCTATGTGCCGCTGGACGAGGCGCTGAGCCGCGTGGTGATCGACCTGTCCGGCCGCCCCGGCCTGACGTATCACATCCCGTTCACTGCCGGCATGATCGGCGCGCTGGACACGCAATTGGTGTACGAATTCTTCCAGGGCTTCGTCAACCACGCGGGCGTCACCCTGCACATCGACAACCTGCGCGGCATCAACGCGCACCACCAGTGCGAGACGGTGTTCAAGGCCTTTGGCCGGGCGCTGCGCCAGGCGCTGGAACTGGATCCGCGTGCGGCCGGCATGATTCCTTCCACCAAGGGCAGTCTGTGATGGCAAAACCGGTCGTTGCGATCGTTGATTATGAAATGGGCAACCTGCGCTCGGTGGCGCAGGCCATGCTGCATGTGGCAGAGGACCGCTACGAGGTGGTGATTGCGCGCCAGCCCGAGCAGATCCAGCAGGCCGAGCGCGTGGTGCTTCCGGGCCAGGGCGCCATGCGCGACTGCATGCAGCACCTGCGCGACAGCGGCATGATGCAGGCGGTGCTGGAAGCGGCGGCGAACAAGCCGCTGTTCGGCGTCTGCGTGGGCATGCAGATGATGCTGGAGCACAGCGAAGAGGGCGATACGCCGGCGCTGGGACTGTTTCCCGGTGAGGTCAAACGCTTCCAGCTCGAAGGCCGTACCCAGCCCGATGGCAGCCGCTTCAAAGTGCCGCAGATGGGCTGGAACCAGGTTGCCATCTCCCGCCCGCATCCGGTGTGGGAAGGCATTGCCGACAACAGCTGGTTCTACTTTCTGCACAGCTATTTTGCATCGCCGGCCAATGCCGAACACAGCGTGGGCGAGGCCGACTACGGGGGCCGCTACACCGCCGCGATTGCGCGCGACAATATTTTTGCCACCCAGTTCCATCCCGAGAAAAGCGCCGACGCCGGTCTGGCGCTGTACCGCAACTTCCTGCACTGGAAGCCCTGATTCCCGCATGGTCGGGGCCCCGCATTCCTTTTTCTGATTTTTCGAGACCATCATGCTGCTGATTCCTGCCATCGACCTGAAAGACGGCCAATGCGTGCGCCTGCAACAGGGCGACATGAACCGCGTCACCACCTTCAATACCGATCCGGTGGCGCAGGCCGTCCACTGGCTGGAGCAGGGCGCACGGCGCCTGCATTTGGTGGACCTGAACGGCGCCTTTGCCGGCAAGCCCAAGAACCTGGGCGTGGTGAAGGAAATCCTGCAGGAGCTCGGGGATGAAATCCCGGTGCAGCTGGGCGGCGGCATCCGCGATCTGGACACCATCGAGCAGTACATCGACGCCGGCCTGCGCTATGTCATCATCGGCACTGCCGCGGTGAAAAACCCCGGCTTCCTGGCCGACGCCTGCAGCGCTTTCGGCGGCCACATCATCGTGGGCCTGGATGCCAAGGACGGCAAGGTAGCCACCGATGGCTGGAGCAAGCTGACCGGCCACGAAGTGACCGATCTGGCGAAGAAGTACGAAGACCTGGGCGTGGACAGCATCATCTATACCGATATCGGCCGCGACGGCATGCTGAGCGGCGTGAACATCGAGGCCACGGTGCGTCTGGCGCAGGCCAGCACGATTCCGGTGATTGCCTCCGGCGGCCTGAGCAATATGGACGACATCGAGAAGCTGTGCGCGGTCGAGGACGAAGGCGTGGTGGGCGTGATTGCCGGCCGTGCCATCTACAGCGGCGATCTGGATTTTGCCGCTGCGCAGGATCGCGCCGACGAGCTCAACGGTACGGACGAGTAAGCGGCAGCCGTGTCCAACATTTCCCTGTTGCCGGCGGATCTGCCGGTGGTGACCTTGCAGGCACGCTCGGGCGAACGTGCCGTGGTGGCGCTGTTCGGCGCGCAGGTGCTGTCATGGACATCGGCCGAGGGCAAGGAATTGCTCTATCTCAGCCCGAAGGCGGTGCTGGATCGCAGCGCGGCCATCCGCGGCGGCATTCCGGTGTGCTGGCCGCAGTTCAACCGGCGCGGGCCGCTGGTCAAGCACGGCTTTGCGCGCGTGGTGCCCTGGCGGGTGCTGGAGCAGTCGGATGCGGCCGTTACCCTGCGCTTGACGCGTGCCGATGTGCCGGAGGCACTGTTGCAGGATGCGCAAGGTATCATGGCCTGGCCGCATGACTTCGAGGTCGACCTGACGGTACGCCTGCTGTCGGCGCGGCTGGATGTGCAACTGCAGGTGCGCAACACCGGGGCGCAGGCGTTTGCCTTCACCACGGCGCTGCACAGCTATCTGGGCGTGGATGACGTGGCCGCGCTGGCGATCAGCGGGGCGGACGGCCAGCGTTATTGGGATGCCGTAACGGGCGCCGATCCCGAGTATCCGGTACAGCAGGGCGACATCGTATTTGCCGGCGAGGTGGACCGTGTCTATCCGGCTTTGCCGCGCGCCACGCTGCAACAGGCCTCGCACTGGCTGCGTGTGTCGCAGCCGGCCAGCATGGCGCAAACCGTGGTGTGGAATCCGGGTGCCGCCTTGTGCGCAAGCTTGCCGGACCTGCCGGCTGACGGCTATCGCCGGTTTGTCTGTGTCGAAGCAGCACAGATCGATACGGCGGTGACGCTGGAACCGGGACAAGCCTGGCAGGGCGGGCAGACCTTGCAGGTTGCCTGATTGTCCGGCTATTGGCCAGACAAGCAGGGGCGTCCTGAGCGGAAAAACTGTCTGGGCATGGCAGCAGAACGGGGTCTCGCCGTTAGGGGCTGTTTGCGGCCGCTTTGTCCGGGTTCCTGCGTGGGTTGGGGAAGTTGCTTCACAATGACCGAAACCCTGATCCGATGACAGCTTCCTCTCCTTCGATTTCCTTCTGGCGCCTGGGCTGGCGCACGCTCTGGCGCGATGTGCGCGCGGGTGAGTTGCGCATGCTGGTGCTGGCCGTGCTGCTGGCGGTGGCAGCGCTGACGGCGGTTGGTTTCTTTGCCGACCGGCTGAACAATGCCTTGCTGCGCGATGCGGCGCAGATGCTCGGTGGCGATGTGGTGGTGAGCAGCGACCAGCCGACCCCCGCCGCTTTTGCCGAGCGCGCCAGAGCGCTGGGCCTGACCGCCATCCAGACGCAGACCTTCCCGACCATGGCGCGTACCGCGCCGGAAAAGGGCGAGGCCGGGCGGCTGGTCATGCTCAAGGCGGTGAGTGCCGGATATCCCTTGCGCGGGACGTTGGGGGTGATGCAGCCAGCATCTGCCGCAAGCGCCGGCAGCAAGACTCGTGAAGGTTCCACAGGTACAGAAGGATCTGCCGGCACAGCTGCTACCGTCCCGGCAAGTTCTGCCAAGCCAGACCCAGTCGCTGTTCCAGGCGGCATGTCGACATCGGTGCAGGAACAGGCGGTTACGCACGGCCCCGGGCGCGGAGAGATCTGGCCCGAGCCGGCCGTGCTGGATACGCTCGGCCTGCAGATCGGCGATGACTTGCTGCTCGGCGAAAGCCGCCTGCGCATCAGCGGAGTGCTGACGCGCGAGCCTGACCGGGGCAACAACTTCGTCAACTTCGCGCCCCGCGCCATGATGGCGCTGGAAGACCTGCCAGCCACGCAACTGGTGCAGCCTGCAAGCCGCGTGAACTACCGGCTGGCACTGGTCGGCCCGGCCAATGCCGTGCGCAGCTACACCGCCTGGGCGCAGGCAGAGCTGAAGCGACCGGATGTGCATGGCATCCGGGTGGAGGCGCTGGAGGGCAACAACCCGCAGATGCAGCAAACACTGGGTCGCGCCGGCAATTTCCTGAACCTGGTGGCCCTGCTGGCTGCATTGCTGAGTGCCGTTGCCGTGGCACTGGCGGCGCGCGGCTTTGCGGCGCGTCATCTGGATGATTGCGCCATGCTGCGCGTGCTCGGCCTGCCACAGCGCAAGATCGCGCTCGCCTACACCTTCGAATTTGCCCTGTTGGGCTTACTGGGCAGTGCGCTGGGCCTGTTGCTCGGTTATCTGGTGCATTACGCCTTCGTCTGGCTGCTGGCTGGTTTGGTGCAGACCGATTTGCCGCCGCCCGGCGCGGCGCCGTTCGGGCTGGGGCTGGGCGTGGGCATGACGCTGTTGCTGGCATTCGGCCTGCCACCCGTGCTGCAACTGGCCGGCACGCCGCCGCTGCGGGTGATCCGGCGCGAACTCGGGCAGCTCAAGGCCGCGCCGGCATCCGCGGTGCTGCTGGGGGTTGCGGGTTTCGCCGCCTTGCTGCTGGCCACCAGCCAGGATCTCAAGCTGGGTCTGATTGCCGTAGGAGGCTTTGCCGGCGCCGTGCTGCTGTTCATGCTGCTGGGCTGGCTGGCCGTGCTGCTGCTGCGTGGGTGGCTCCGCCGCGGACCGCGTCTGCCGCACTGGCTGTCTCTGGCCTGGCGCCAGCTGACCGCGCGGCCGGTGTTTGCCATGGTGCAGGTCAGCAGCCTGGCCGTGGGCCTGCTGGCCTTGCTGCTGCTCCTGCTGCTGCGCACGGATCTGGTGGAGGACTGGAAGCGCGCCACGCCTGTGGATGCACCGGACCGCTTCGTCATCAACATCATGCCGGACCAGGCCGAGGCTTTCCGCGCCGCGTTGCAGCAGGCGGGCGTGCGCCAGTACGACTGGTACCCGATGGTGCGCGGGCGCCTGGTGGCCATCAATGGTCGCGCAATCGCGCCCGAGCAGTTTCAGGAAGACCGTGCACGCCGGCTTGTGGACCGTGAATTCAACCTGAGCTTCAGCGCGCAACGGCCGGTGCACAACCCGGTGGTGGTCGGCAGCTGGCGCGACGGCGATGCCCGGGGCCTGAGCATGGAGCAGGGCATCATGGAAACGCTGGGCCTGAAACTGGGCGACCGCCTGCTGTTCGACATGGGCGGCGTACAGCGCGAGAACACCATCACATCGGTGCGCAAGGTCGACTGGACCTCGATGCACGTCAACTTCTTCGCCATGTATCCCGTTGCCTCACTGGGAGACGAAGTGGCCACCACCTGGATCACGGCCTACCGAACACCGCCGCCGCTTGCTGGTCAGCCCAGCCTGGACAACCGCCTGCTGCAGACTTTCCCCAACATCACCCAGATCGACATGACGGCCACCATCCGCCAAGTGCAGGGCGTGCTCGAACAGGTGATCCGCGCGGTGGAACTGCTGTTCGGCTTTGGCCTGGCAGCGGGTGTCGTGGTGCTGTTTGCCACCGTCAGTGCCACGCGCGAGGAGCGGGCGCGCGAACTGGCCATCATGCGTGCACTCGGGGCGGGCAACCGGTTGCTGGGCCGCATGCTGACGGCCGAACTGGCGGGAACGGGTGCCCTGGCCGGCCTGCTGGCGGCCCTGGTGGCGCTGGCGCTGGGCTGGGCGCTGGCGCGCTATGTGTTTGAATTCGACTGGTCACTGGCCTGGTGGGTGCTGCCTGCGGGGACACTGGCTGGATCGCTGCTGTCGTGGCTGGCCGGACGCTGGAGCCTGCACGGCCTGCTGCGCCGCCCGGTGGTGGCCACGCTGCGGGCAGCGACGACGGAATGAATTGCCTGATGGATTGCCATGTCTGATACCGATACCCCGAACGCAACGCGCAACGCGCACCCCGAAACCGTATTCGAGTGGATCGGCGGCGAGCCGGTGCTGCAGCAACTGGTGGACCGCTTCTACGACTTGATGGAACTGGAGCCGGCCTATACCGAGTTGCGCGCAGCCCATGGCCCCAGCCTGGATCGTGCCCGCCAGCACCTGTTCTGGTTCCTGTGCGGCTGGAGCGGCGGGCCGGACTACTTCGTCGAGCGCTTCGGCCATCCGCGCCTGCGGGCGCGCCATCTGCCATTTTCCATCGGCGAGACGGAGCGCGACCAGTGGGTCGCCTGCATGGACCAGGCCATGGGCGATGTGGGCATCGATCCCGAATTGCACCAGCGGCTGAACCAGAGTTTTTTCCAGACGGCCGACTGGATGCGCAACCGGCACGGCTGAAAGCGTAGTCGCAGGAGGCGGGCGCCAGCGTGCCGCCATGGTATTGAGCGGCCGTCGCCCATCAGGAATAGCTCAGCCGCCCGCTCCACTATGCTGCGGCGCCAGCAGCACGATCAGCGCTCCTGCACCACCCTCGGAGGGCTTGGCCTGCACAAAAGCCAGCACCTCCTTCTTCTGGATCAGCCAACCGTACATCTTGTGCTTGATCACCGAAGTCTTGCCCGGTGAGCCCAGTCCCTTGCCGGTGATGATGCGCACGCAGCGCACATCGTGGCGCTGGCATTCGCGGATGAAGGCGCCCAGCGTATCGCGCGCACCGTCACGGCGCAGCCCGTGCAGGTCGAGCTGGGCCTGGATGCTCCATTGGCCCTGGCGCAGCTTGCGCACCACGTCCGGGCCCACCCCGGGGCGGCGGTAGCTCAGGGTTTCGTCGGTTTCAAGCAGGGTCGTGATATCGAAGGCATCGCTCAGCGCCTCCTGCAGCACGGCCTGGTGATCACGCTCGCGCTGAACCGGGCGCGGCGCCACAGGCTCCCCGCGCAGGGCCACGCGGCCGTGGTGGTTGCCGGACAGCGGCTGAACCTTGCCCACGGCATGTACGAACAGCCGCTGCTCGGCCTGGAGGCGCTGGCGTTCTTCCTGCTCGGCACGCAGGCGTGCGGCTGCCTCGGCCCGCTGCTGGTCGAGCGTGGCCTTGAGGTGCTTGAGGTCGCTCAGGGAATTGGCAATCTGTTTCATCGTTGCAATCAGTCATCCAGGCTGGCGCTCCAGCGATCGCCCCAGGGGCCTTGCGCATTGGCGTCGCGCGTCTGCTGCAGCTGGCGGCGGTCGCGCTTGGTGGGTCGTCCCTGCATGATGCTGTGCGCAGGCTCCGGCGCCAGCCGGCGCTGCTCGGCCAGGGCGCTGCGCAGGGCCAGGCTTTCTTCCGTTTCCTGATACAGCTTTTGTGCTTCCGGCGCCGGGCCGCGGCGGCTGGAGAGGGCGCATACCTGCACGCTGCGGGTGGCGTAGCCCTGGCGCAGGCTGATGCAGTCGCCCACCTTCACGTCGCGTGCCGGCTTGCATTCCTGGTCGTTCACACGCACCCGTCCCTTGTGGATTTCATCCACGGCCAGGGCGCGTGTCTTGTAGAAGCGCGCGGCCCAGAGCCATTTGTCGATGCGCATGCGGTCGCTGGAAGAAGTATCTGTCATTCTTTTTCAATATGCTGCAAGCGATGATCCTACTGTACGGTGCGGATTTGCACATGGCATGCCCGAACGCCGTATGTTGCGTAAACTCTGCAATAGTCCTGTCGCGTAGGTCACACCAAAACAGGAAATTTCAAGATCCCGGCCACTACAGCACAGGCATTACACCGTTTTCCCGTAATATCCCTGATTTGCTGCAGCGCACAAAATGCGTTTGGTAGCTTACGGAAACCCAGAACCGCGCATGTCCCGTCCAGAAAAATCCCCCTCTGCCCGCTCTTCCGCCCGAGCCGCTTTGCCAAGGCGCAAGAAGGTCAATCTCGCCCTGCAGGGCGGCGGCGCGCATGGTGCATTTACCTGGGGCGTGCTGGATGCCCTGCTGGAAGATGGCCGCCTGGAATTCGAGGGCATCAGCGGGGCGAGTTCCGGCTCGGTCAACGCCGTGGCCCTGGTCGACGGGCTGATTCGCTGCGATGCCGAAAACATGGATTGCTACGAGGCTGCGCGCAGCAAGCTGCGCAACGTCTGGAAGGGCGTCATGGCTGCCGGCAGCCTGACGGCACTGAACGACAACCTGGCCAGCATGGTGCCGTTTCTCTCCATGCTGCCCAACCCCGGCAGCATTCTGGCCAACGCCTTTCAGCAATGGTCATCCCCCTACAACTTCAACCCGCTGGATCTGAATCCGCTGCGCGAATTGCTGCGCCGCGAGGTGGATTTCGATGCGCTGGCGCGCATGCGCAAGCACCATCTGTTCCTGTCCGCCACGCATATCAGCTCGGGCAAGGCAGAGGTGTTCACCGGCAAGGAAATCAGCCTGCAGGCGGTGATGGCATCCTCCTGCCTGCCGCAGGCCTTCCAGGCCGTGGAGATCAACGGCCACCACTACTGGGACGGCGGCTTTGTCGCCAATCCGCCGCTCACGCCGCTGATTTCCAACTGCGAATCGGCCGATATCCTGCTGGTGCAGATCGCCCCGCTCGAACGCACGGGCGTGCCGACCAGCCAGACGGAGATCACCGATCGCATCAACGAAATCACTTTCAACGCCAACCTGCTGTCGCAGATGCACACCATCGGCTTCGTCAACCGCCTGATCGACGAAGGCAAGCTGCAGGAACCGGAGTTCAAGCGTGTGCTGATGCACCGCATCGATGGCGGCGAAATGCTGTCGGGGCTGGACAGCTACAGCAAGATTTCTACCGACACCACGCTGCTCAACCGCCTGTTCGAGCACGGCCGTGCGCAGGCCCAGGCCTGGCTCAAGAAAGCCTATCCGCTGGTTGGCAGGAAGAGCAGCATCAATATCGACCGGGATTATTCCGACGACATGGTGATGCACGACTGAGCCGGCTGGCTCAGTAGTCGCGATCCGGCATGACCTCCTGCAGGATGGTGGTGGCGATTTCCTCGATCGACTTGGTGGTGGTGGAGAGCCAGCGCACGCCGGCGCGGCGCATCATGGACTCGGCCTCGGCTACCTCGTAGCGGCAATTTTCCAGGCTGGCGTAGCGCGAGCCGGGGCGGCGCTCGTTGCGGATCTCGCTCAGGCGATCGGGCTGGATGGTCAGGCCGAATAGCTTGGCCTTGAAGGGCAGCAGCGAGGGGGGCAGCTGGCGGCGTTCGAAATCTTCCGGAATCAGCGGATAGTTGGACACCTTCAGGCCGTACTGCAGGGCCAGGTACAGCGAGGTGGGCGTCTTGCCGCTGCGGCTGACCCCGATCAGGATCACATCCGATTCTTCCAGGCCCTTGTTCATCTGCCCGTCGTCGTGCATCAGGCTGAAGTTGATGGCTTCCATGCGGTCGCGGTAGGCCTGGCTCTTGGCCACGTCGGAGAAGCGGCCCACGCGGTGGTGCGATTTGATGCCGAGCTCGCGCTCCAGCGGGTTGACGAAAGTGGCGAACATGTCCATCACTACGGCGTGCGTGTCGGCGTTGATGACGTGCACCACGTCCATGTTGACCAGCGTGGTGAAGACGATGGGCCGCACCCCCTCGTTCTGGGCCACGGTGTTGATCTGCTCGACCACCTTGCGCGCCTTCTCCAGGCTGTCGATGAACGGCAGGCGCACGTAGCGCACCGGAATGTCGAATTGCGCCATGATCGACTTGCCGAAGGTTTCGGCGGTAATGCCGGTGCCGTCGGAGACGAAGAATACGGTGCGGAGGTAGCGGGTGTTGGGCATGCGTCGATCCTGCAAGGTGTTTTGCTGCGAGTGTAACGCGGCGGCGCGGCCCTTTCGGACGGGCTCAGTTCAGGTATTTTGGGCGTTCCAGCGCGTGCAGCGAATCGGTCTGGCTGGCCGGTGCAGGCTCGGCGCTGGCGGTGGCGGCCCGAATGTCCCAGCCCGAGGCCTGGATGGCATCGTCCAGCAGCTTCATGCTGGCATGCAGCGTGGTTTCGTCCATGTCCCACTTGAGCCGGCGCGCCTGGCTATCGGGGGTGGCCGGTTTATCCACCAGTTCGATGGCGAAGCGGGCCTTCTGGGGCTGGCTGTAGAGATTGACGGTATGCACCAGCAGGGGGTTGTCGAGGGAGCTCCCGGCCTCGGCATAGGGGCGCGAAAAATCGGCCTTTTCGTTGGCCGCACTGCTGCGCAGGTCGCTCAGCAACTGGCGCGTGTTGCCGTCGGCCAGCGCCACGCTGGAAGCTGCGGTGCCCTGGGTGGCCTGCACCTTGGCCACGAAATCGGCCACGCTGTTGCGCAGCAGTGGCCACAGCTTGAGCAGGAGCCGGCGCGTGAGCCACGCGGTTTGTTCGCCGCCTTCACGCAGACTGATGCGCAGCAGGATGCGGTCATCAAGCGGACGGTACTGGAGGCTGATCTGATGGACATGCATGGGCCTATTTTGGCAGGGCTGTGGCGTTTGCGCATCAGGGCTTGCATCCAGTGGTCGCCAGCCCTTGAAAGCCCCCGATTGGAACGTATATACGTGGGCAATGAAGGAGGATTTTCCTGATGCGACTTGACAAACTCACCACCAAATTCCAGGAAGCCCTGGGAGACGCCCAGAGCATTGCCCTGGGCAAGGACCACGCCTATATCGAACCCGCCCACGTGCTGCTGGCCATGCTGCGCCAGGAGGACGGCCCGCGCTCGCTGCTGCAGCGGGCCGGCGTCAACGTGCAGGGGTTGGCCACTGCCGTCGAGGGCGCGGTCAACCGCCTGCCGCAGGTGCAGGGCCAGGAGCAGGTGCAGCCCGGCCCCGATCTGGGCAAGCTGCTGCAGGCTACCGAGAAGGAAGCCATCAAGCGCAATGACCAGTTCATTGCCAGCGAGCTGTTCCTGCTCGCCGTGGCCGATTCCAAGGGCAACATTGGCGACATCGCCCGCCAGAACGGGCTGACGCGCAAGAGCCTCGAAGCGGCAATCGACGCCGTGCGCGGCGGCCAGAGCGTGGACAGCGCCGATGCCGAAGGCCAGCGCGAGGCGCTGAAGAAATACACGCTCGACCTGACCGAGCGCGCGCGCCTGGGCAAGCTCGATCCGGTGATCGGCCGTGACGACGAAATCCGCCGCACCATCCAGGTGCTGCAGCGCCGTACCAAGAACAACCCGGTGCTGATCGGCGAGCCGGGCGTGGGCAAGACGGCTATTGTGGAAGGCCTGGCGCAGCGCATCGTTTCCGGCGAAGTGCCGGACACGCTGCGCAACAAGCGCGTGCTGTCGCTCGACATGGCAGCGCTGCTGGCGGGTGCCAAGTACCGTGGTGACTTCGAGGAACGCCTGAAGACCGTGCTGAACGAGCTGGCCAAGGACGAAGGCCAGACCATTCTGTTCATCGACGAACTCCACACCATGGTGGGCGCCGGCAAGGCCGAGGGCGCCATGGATGCGGGCAATATGCTCAAACCGGCGCTGGCGCGTGGCGAGCTGCATTGCGTGGGTGCCACCACGCTGGACGAATACCGCAAGTACATCGAGAAGGATGCTGCGCTGGAGCGCCGTTTCCAGAAGGTGCTGGTGGGCGAGCCGACCGTGGAGGCGACCATCGCCATCCTGCGCGGTCTGCAGGAAAAGTACGAGGTGCACCATGGCGTGGAAATCACCGACCCGGCCATTGTGGCTGCGGCCGAACTGAGCCACCGCTACATCACCGACCGCTTCCTGCCCGACAAGGCGATCGACCTGATCGACGAGGCTGCGGCCAAGATCAAGCTGGAAATCGACTCCAAGCCGGAGGCGATGGACAAGCTCGACCGCCGCCTGATCCAGCTCAAGATCGAGCGCGAGGCGCTGAACAAGGAAAAGGACGAGGCTTCGCAGAAGCGTCTGGAAATCATCGAGGATGAAATCCAGAGCCTGCAGAAGGAATACGCCGATCTTGAAGAGATCTGGAAATCCGAAAAGGCCGCCGCACAGGGCAGCCAGCAGGTGCGCGAGGAACTGGACAAGCTCAAGTTCCAGATCGAGGAATCCACCCGCAAGGGCGATTTCAACAAGGTGGCCGAGCTGCAATACGGCAAGCTGCCCGAACTGGAGCGCCGCCTGAAGGAAGCGCAGGACAAGGAAACTGCGGCCGATGGCCAGGGCAAGGGCAACCAGCTGCTGCGCACGCAAGTGGGCGCCGAAGAGATTGCCGAGGTGGTGAGCCGTGCCACGGGCATTCCGGTGGCTAAGATGATGCAGGGCGAGCGCGAGAAGCTGCTGATGATGGAAGCCAAGCTGCACGAGCGTGTGGTGGGCCAGGAAGAGGCGATTGCAGCCGTGGCCAACGCCATCCGCCGCTCGCGCTCCGGCCTGAGCGATCCGAACCGTCCGGCCGGCTCCTTCCTGTTCCTGGGCCCCACGGGTGTGGGCAAGACCGAGCTGACCAAGGCACTGGCCGGCTTCCTGTTCGACAGCGACGAGCACATGGTGCGCATCGACATGAGCGAGTTCATGGAGAAGCACTCGGTGGCCCGCCTGATCGGCGCGCCTCCGGGCTACGTGGGCTACGAGGAAGGTGGCTACCTGACCGAGGCCGTGCGCCGCAAGCCCTACAGCGTGATCCTGCTGGATGAGGTGGAGAAGGCCCATCCGGACGTGTTCAACGTGCTGCTGCAGGTGCTGGACGACGGCCGCCTGACCGACGGCCAGGGCCGCACCGTGGACTTCAAGAACACCGTGATCGTTATGACCAGCAACATCGGCTCACCCATCATCCAGGCGATGGTGGGCAGCCCGCAGGACGAGATCAAGGATGCGGTGTTCGATGAACTGAAGGCGAATTTCCGCCCCGAGTTCCTGAACCGCATCGACGAGATCGTGGTGTTCCACGGCCTGAGTGCGGCGCACATTGCCGACATTGCCAGGATCCAGCTCAAGGTGCTGCAGCAGCGTCTGCACAAGATGGACCTGGAGCTGGATGTGTCGCCCGCTGCGCTGGAGGAGCTGGCCAAGGTCGGTTTCGATCCGGTGTTCGGTGCGCGTCCGCTCAAGCGTGCGATCCAGCAGCGCATCGAGAACCCGCTGTCCAAGGCACTGCTCGAGGGCAAGTTCCCGCCCAAGAGCACGATCAAGGTCAGTGTGGATCCGGTCAACGCGCCCGGAGAGTTCCGTTTCGAGGCTGCGTGATGTGCTGAAGCGGTGTTACAGCCGGAAGGCCGGGGCAGCAGGGCTGCTCCGGCCTTTTTTGTGTCGCACGCGCAGAGGCATTTGCCTTGCGACGCTTGCATTTTGTTGCAACGCCTCAGCGCGGCGCCGGAACCAGTGGCGGTGGGCTGAATCCATCCTGAAGACAACAACGCAACAGGAGCATGAACATGACCATCCGCTTTCGCAACCCCTTGATCATCGCCGGCGTGGCCGCCGTGCTGACGGCCTGTGCCCAGCCCGGCCAGAAGACCGAGCCTGCAGCTGCCACGACCCAGCAGGTGAGCGCCCCCGGCATGCGTAGCGCCGATGCCCGCATGCCCAGAATGCAGCGCATGACGCCCGAACAGCGTCAAGCCTGGTTCCAGCAACGCTTTGTGCGCGAAGCCGAAGTGCTGAAGATCACGCCGGCACAACGTCCCCAATGGGATGCCTACGTGAAGGCGCATGAACAGATGCGTGCGAGCAAGCCCATGATGAGTGGCAACCGCGCCGACTGGATGAAGAAGATGCAGGCCATGACGCCTGACCAGCGCGCCCAGCATCAGGCGGACCAGATGAAGGCCCGCGCTGCCGAGATGGAAAAAATGGCAGTGACCATCCGCAATCTGCGCGCCGTGCTGACTGCAGACCAGCGTGCCCGCTTTGACCAGATGCACAGCATGGGTGCCTGGAGGCAGGGTGGCATGCAGAAGCAGCCGGGCCAGCGCATGATGCGCCCGATGATGCAACCGGCACAGTAAGCGGCATGCGGCCTTCCTGCAGGAAGGCCGGCAACAAAAAACCGACTCCGTGGAGTCGGTTTTTTCATCCCTGAAGCAGGGCGGCCGAAGCCGCCTCAGGCGATCAGGACAGGTGCTTGCCGATCAGGCCGGCCATTTCGAACATGGTGACCTGCTTCTTGCCGAACACCTTGGCCAGCTTGTCGTCGGCGTTGATGTTGCGCTTGTTCTTCTCATCCTGCAGCTTGTTGGCCTTGATGTATTCCCACAGCTTCTTGATGACCTCGGTGCGCGGCAGCGGCTTGCTGCCCACGACGGCACCCAGTTCTGCGCTGGGGGTCAGCGGCTTCATGAAAGCGGCATTGGGTTCACGTTTCTTGGGAGCAGCGGTCTTGTCGGCAGCGGGTTTCTTTGCAGTAGCCATGGTAGTTTGGTCTCTCGCAGTGGAAAAAATGGAGGGGTGCAGTCAGGCAGGGACTGCAGGTCAGACAATCCTAATGGAGATTGTGGCGATTTCACAAGCTCTGCAAGCGAGTTTGTGAAAATTTGCGCGCGGATGGGCAGAGGGTTTACCCGCGACTGCCGCTTTTTGGGCCCGAACGCTGCGCGATGGCGTGCGCAGCGCTTTTCAGGCGACATGGCTTGGGTATCATGCGGCGCATACCGAAAAAGGAGACCCTCATGACCCAGCCCGCTTTTGCCACCTGTGACTTCTGCGATCCGCACCGCGATGGCGTGCCGCCCGGCTTTGCCGTCTTGCCGCCCGTGTTCCGCAACTTCGCTTCCAGCGAGCCGTTCTGCGGCCAGGTTGTGACGGTGCAGTGCTTCGAGGACAACACCACGGTCAAGTCCGTGCTGGAAACCGAGGGCAAGGGTCGCGTGCTGGTAGTGGCCGGTGCCGGATCGCTGCGCACGGCGCTGGTTGGCGGCAATATCGGCCAGCTGGTCGAGAAGAATGGCTGGGCCGGCGTGGTGGTGGATGGCTGCGTGCGTGATGTGCGCGAACTGGCGCCGCTCAAGGTCGGCATCCGTGCGCTCGCATCCATGCCCATGCCGCCCATGAAGCGCCAGCAAGGTCTGGTGGATGTGCCAGTGCATGTGCAGGGCGTGGTGGTGCATCCCGGTGACTGGCTGTATGCCGATGACGACGGCATCGTGGTGAGTAGCCAGCCCTTGTGCTGATCGCCTCAGCTTGACACCGGCGGCAAGGCCTGCGGGCGGCCGGGCAGGGTAGCCATCAGCACGCCAAAAAGGGCGATCGCCAGCGCCAGGCCCTGCATGGCGTTGAGTGTTTCGCCCAGTGCGATCACTCCCGTGGCTGCCGTGCCGACCGGCAGCATCACCGTGAACACGCCAGCCTGTGATGCCGGAATGGTTTTCAGCCCGGTCATCCACAGCCACACCGTGCCTACGCAGGCCGCCAGCGCATAGAACAGCAGCAGCGTCCAGATGCCGGCAGAAACGGCAGCAAAATCGAATTGCCAGGCGGCATACAGCCCAAGCGGCGTGGACAGCGCCAGACCCCACAGATTGATCAGGGCCGTGATGCGCTTGGGAGATAGCGAGACCGTGAGCAGCTTGCCGATGATGGAGTAGCTGGCCTCGCACACCACGGCGGCAAACAGCAGCGCGTAGCCCAGCCAGGAGGACGACTGCGACGTGCTGCCTCCCGGCGAAGCATCGCGGCCCAGGGCGAGCAAGGCCACACCCCCCACCGCACACAGTACTGACAGCAAGATGCGCAGGCTCATGCGCTCGCGCAGGATCAGCCAGCCAAGCACGGCCACCACGGCCGGGATCGAGGCCATGATGACGCTGGCTGCGACAGCGGTGGTGAGCCGCATGCCGGCAATCATGCACAGCGTGAACAGGAAGTTGCCGAAAAAGGACTCGAGAAACAGCAGCCAGCGCGTGCGTGACGTGAGCGGTGGTTCGTCTGCCGGCTTGCGTAGCCAGTGCAGCATGGCCGCACCGCCGATGCCGAAACGCAGCCAGGCCAGCAGCATCACCGGAAACACCATGGCCAGCGGTTTGGACAAAGCCACATAGCTGCCCACCAGCGACATGCTGGCAGCCAGGCAGAGCAGGGCGAGGGGGCGGGGGATGCTGTGCATGCAGTGCGGAATGCTGGTTCAGATCGGAGATTCGCCATTATCGGCAGGGAAACGGGCCGGCGGCCTGTCGTGCTGGTGTCATCTGCAGCAGGCATGCTGGAGGGAAAAAACGCTGCCGTTCCTCGGGCGCAGTTGCGAGGCGTGGATCGGCAGCCATTTTCTATTTCCGGAAGATGGTTTTACATTGTGGAAAATTGGCGTGGAAAATCGGACTCCGTCTTTTTGCAGAGCGCATAATATTTCCGCATTACGAAATAAATAACGTAAGTGGTTGATTTATAAAGAGCAAAAATAACTCTTATATAAGACATAAGATAGATGACAACTCTTATACAAGACTTATGATAGAGGCCATGCCAGCGAGAAAACGACTGGCGCAGAGAGTGCCTCGAGGCACCATGCAAAGAGACAAGGCAAGGCCCCGCAAGGGCCGAGTCGCAGCCCGGTAGATTGATTCGCTTTAGACACTTTTTCTTTTCTTGGAGAGCACCATGACCCAACTGACCCGCGAACAACAGATCGCCGCCCTGGAAAAAGACTGGGCCGAAAACCCCCGCTGGAAGCTCGTGAAGCGTGGCTACAGCGCCGCTGACGTGGTGCGCCTGCGCGGCAGCCTGCAGCCCGAGTACACGCTGGCCAAGCGCGGCGCCGAAAAGCTGTGGGAAAAGGTCAACGGCGGTGCCAAGAAGGGGTACGTGAACGCCTTCGGCGCCATCACTGCTGGCCAGGCCATGCAGCAGGCCAAGGCCGGTCTGGAAGCCGTGTACCTGTCTGGCTGGCAAGTCGCCGCTGACGGCAACACCTCCGAAACCATGTACCCCGACCAATCGCTGTACGCCTACGACTCCGTGCCGACCATGGTTCGCCGCATCAACAACACCTTCAAGCGTGCTGACGAAATCCAGTGGAGCCGTGGCGTGAACCCCGGTGACGAAGGCTTTGTGGACTACTTCCTGCCGATCGTGGCTGATGCTGAAGCCGGTTTCGGCGGCGTGCTGAACGCCTTCGAACTGATGAAGAACATGATTGCCGCTGGCGCTGCCGGCGTGCACTTCGAAGACCAGCTGGCTGCCGTGAAGAAGTGCGGCCACATGGGCGGCAAGGTGCTGGTTCCTACCCAGGAAGCCATCGAGAAGCTGATCTCTGCCCGTTTCGCAGCCGACGTGATGGGCGTGCCCACCATCGTTCTGGCCCGTACCGATGCTGAAGCAGCCAACCTGCTGACCAGCGACTACGACGCCAACGACAAGCCGTTCCTGACCGGCGAGCGCACGCAGGAAGGTTTCTACCGCGTGAAGAACGGTCTGGAGCAGGCCATCAGCCGTGGCGTTGCCTACGCTCCCTACGCTGACTTGGTGTGGTGCGAAACCGGTACGCCGGATCTGGGCTTTGCCCGTGAATTCGCCCAGGCCGTGCACGCTGCCTGCCCCGGCAAGCTGCTGTCCTACAACTGCTCTCCTTCCTTCAACTGGAAGAAGAACCTGGACGACAAGACGATTGCCGCCTTCCAGGACGAGCTGTCCGCACTGGGCTACAAGTACCAGTTCATCACGCTGGCCGGTATCCACATCAACTGGTACAACACCTTCCAGTTTGCCCACGCTTACGCCCGCGGCGAAGGCATGAAGCACTACACCGAAATGGTGCAGGAGCCGGAATTCAAGGCACGCGAGCAGGGCTACACCTTCGTGTCGCACCAGCAGGAAGTGGGCGCAGGCTACTTCGACGACGTGACCACCGTCATCCAGGGCGGTTCTTCCAGCGTGAAGGCCCTGACCGGTTCCACGGAAGAAGAGCAGTTCCACTAAGCCCTATGGCGTCAGCACCTGCGCCTTGACAGGCGCAGGGCTGTGCCTGACAAGAGGCGCAAGGAGACGAAAGCCACGGCGGGAGCCGTGGCTTTTTTACTGGCTTTTACTGCAGGATATCGAGCGGACTGGAGACTCCGCGGCCGCCCTTGTTGAGCACGTGCGTATAGATCATGGTGGTGGTCACGTCGGCGTGGCCCAGCAGTTCCTGGACGGTGCGGATGTCGTAACCGGCTTGTAGCAGATGCGTGGCAAAGCTGTGCCGTAATGTGTGCGGCGTAGCAGGTTTTGCAAACCCCGCGGCCTGAACTGCGCGCTTGAAAGCCCTTTGCAATTGCTTTTCATCGAGATGATGCCGTCGTACTACCCCGCTGCGCGGGTCTGTGGAAAATCCGGCTGCTACAAAGATGTATTGCCACCCCCATTGGGTGGAGGCGTCTGGATATTTAATGGCCAGAGCATGCGGCAGATGGACGTCTGCCTTGCCGGCAGCCAGATCATCCTGATACAGGGCGCGCCGCCATACAAGATGCTGTTGCAGGGCAGGAGCCAGTGTGCGAGGCAGCATGGTGACGCGATCCTTCCCACCTTTGCCATCGCGAACCAGGATTTCCAGCCGCTCAAAGTCTACGTCTTTGACGCGCAAACGCATGCATTCCATCAGGCGCATGCCGGTGCCATACAGCAATTGGGCCAACAGTAAGGTTGGCCCCTGCATGCGCGACAACACCGCCTGCACTTCGATCTGTGTGAGCACCACAGGGAGACGGGCCGGACGTTTGGCACGCACCATTTCGTTCATCCAGGGCAAGGTGCTTTTCAGCACTTCGCGGTAGAGAAAAAGAAGGGCGGAAAGCGCCTGATTTTGCGTGGAGGCGGCCACGTTGCCCTCCACGGACAAATGCGTGAGAAAAGCTTCGACTTCGGGCGCTCCCATGTCGCGCGGGTGGCGCTTGCCGTGGAACAGGATAAAGCGGCGTACCCACTGGACATACTGCTTTTCGGTGCGTATGCTGTAGTGCTTAAGTCGCAGCTTTTCGCGCACCTGGTCGAGCAGCTTCGGAGGCTTCAGCTTGTCTACTGTGCTATACACTGTATGCGGGGTCATATCTGGGGCTATGTTGTTGATCTGCGATCAAATTTTAGTACTATGTGACTAGTTTTCAATGAATTATAGAAGTATGCACCGTTTGAGGTGCATACTGAACGTTAGCACTATCAACCGAATTAAGAACAGTCAGGAAGAAATATGACAGACGTAAATCTACCCGCAGTAATTGGGA
This sequence comes from Brachymonas denitrificans, assembly GCF_907163135.1. Lineage (NCBI taxonomy): Bacteria > Pseudomonadati > Pseudomonadota > Betaproteobacteria > Burkholderiales > Comamonadaceae > Allobrachymonas > Allobrachymonas denitrificans. The sequence goes on from NZ_CAJQUA010000001.1 coordinate 623,579, forward strand.
ATACTCTCCCTGTGCTCGATCAGCTGACTACTTCTCTTGGTGTGCCAAGAGATATTCTTGCCTCTGACCAAGAAATTCAAACAGCTTGGAGTAACCTACCTGGCGTAATGAATAAAATTCCTCCGGCATTACGCACGGAAGGGCTGGCGCGTATGTGCGTCGCGGTTGCGGCTGGGCTATTTGATAGCGCTATAAATTACATTTGGAATACTTCTGTTATTGAGCTGAGAGAAAAGGTAAAGCGATTTGGTTTGCCGGTCGTTGAGCAGCTACTGAGCAAATCAAATTTTGACGAACAAGCTTTGCTTGATTTGAAGGATGCTGAATTATTAAGCCTCTGTCTTAAGCTAAACCTGATCACAGAAGATGGTTATTTCTTTCTTGATCAATGTAGAGATATTAGAAATAACTTTTCTGCTGCACATCCTGTTGTCGGAAAAATAGACGATCACGAATTTATAGGCTTCGCCAATCGTTGCGCTAAATATGCTTTAGGCAATGAGCACAACCCTGTGGGTGTAGATATTTCAGCATTCATGGTTGCTGTGAAGGGTACAAAATTCTCTGAAGAGCAAAAGAGTCAATGGGTTCAGAGAATAACTCGAACTCATGAGGCGCAACAATATCTTCTGTTTGGTACATTGCACGGAATTTACAGCGATCCGGCAAGTGTTGAACAATCTCGTGTAAATTCTCTAATGATTGCCTCCGCCTTCGCGCCGCATTTCACACCTAAAGCAAAATCAGATCTTATTAACCGGCACCATGATTACATAGCTAAAGGTGATGAAAAGCGACACAAGGCATCACAGCAATTCTTTGAAAAGCTCGGAATGCTTGCACTATTGGGCGAGCACGAGTTTCATGCACTTTTATCAAATGCATCGAAAAGGTTGTTGGGCGTTCATCAGGCAATGGATAATTTTTATAACGAGCCACCGTTTGCTGAAAGGTTGTTGCAGCTGACTCAGCAGGGGGCTATTCCTGATACGGTGAAAGAGGAGCTTGTTACTGTCGTAGTTACGTGTGCGACTGGTAATCCATACGGTGTTTCGAATGCGGCGGTTCCTCACTATCACAAAATCATACAAGGCTTTTCGCCTAATGAAGTCGAAATAATGCTCAGCTTGCCGAATAAGAAAATTACGGTAGGTGAGAGAATTAAGTCTTATTCTAGCTGCCGCAACAGGTTCAAAGAGCTTGTGAAGTTAATTGATCCTTCATCGGTGCCCACTAAATCAGCTTCAGCCTATGCGCACTGGATTAAGTAGTGCTAACAAAGCGCTGCACTCGGATAAATTTTCCGCTGCGCTCCAAATTTCCCGGTGAGCGCGGCGTTAGGTTTAAGGAACGAAATTTATGCAGTTAGCAGAGCACCTCAAGATCATCATTTCTGGCGTAACAGATGCAAACGGGGACATTGTTAGCTGGAGACATTTAGGAACGGCGTTTCACATTGGCAATGGTGGCCTGATTGCAACATGCAGCCATATAATCAGAGCCAAAAATGATAATGAAACGTTATTCGCACTTGATGCCACAAACCAGAGAAGATATGTCCCTCTGGAGGAAATAGTTTGCCACCCCAATTATGACTTCGCGGTTGCGCGAATTGATGGCCCGGGTCTTCACTTTCCTCTCATTTACTCTGGTGAAAATCTATACCTAGGAGATGATGTACTAGCATTTAGTTATTTCAATGCTGGCACAGCGCCTCCAGAACATCTACCAAATTTCCAGGGGCGTTTGTTTAAAGGGCATATAGCAAGTATTTTTCATCAAGAGCTACGTGGCGTATCGCCACGAACTTGTGAAATATCTTTCCCATCAATCGCAGGCTTTAGTGGTACGCCGTTACTCCACCCTAAAGATTGTGTCATTGGAATGCTGCATGGGAACAGCGAATCGACAATTGAGCTGTACAAGTATGAAGAATTTTCAGACCCATCCACAAAGCTAAGCGAATCGATACATAGGCTTGTTGAGTTCGGGCTGGCTCATACCGCCATGGATATTAGGCGTTTCTTAGCCGAAATGGGCATTAATGACATACCACCTGGACCCAGCCAGCAAGCCCTATACACTCAATTTTTCCCGTAAAACCTAACTGGGCGTTCAACGTGGACGCCAACATGGGCCATGCCTTCGGCATTTTCATGGCCCATGTCGGTGCCCTCCGCCCTTCGGGCTACGGCGCCAGTTAACTAATTCGTTAGGCCCGCTGGAATCAACTATGGAAAACATCCCCAAAGACATCTACACGGAACCTGAGCCGGCAGTCGATACGCTCGCCAATCTGGGACCGCTCACCGGCATGGCAGGCATATGGGTGGGCACGCACGGCCTCGACGTCAATCCGAAGCCCAACGGCCCCGAAAAGCAGGCTTTCATCGAACACATGGAGTTGCAGCCGATCGATGCACAGACCAATGGGCCGCAATTGTTCTACGGACTGAGGTACCACACGCGGATCGTCAAGCCTGATGACGTCGAGACATTCCACGACCAAGTCGGCTATTGGCTATGGGAACCGGCGACGGGCACCGTGATCCAGACGCTTTCGATACCGCGCGGACAGGCAGCGATGGCCGTCGGCCGTGCCGAGGCCGATGCGAGAACGTTTCGCCTCGAGGCTGTCCGCGGGTCCGAAACAAACGGGATCGTGTCAAACCCGTTCTTGGAATATGCGTTCAGAACGAAGAGCTACATCATCACGGTTGCGATCAATGTCGATGGAACGTGGTCCTACGAACAGGACACTGTGTTGATCATCCCAGGCCAGGCGGAGCCGTTCCACCATACGGATCGCAACACGCTCCGGAAGGTCGGAGAGCCTACGCCCAATCCGACGGCGCAAGCGGCAGCGACCAAACTCCGGAAATCCTAGGGCCAGGGATGAGCCCTAACATTCAGCTCAACACGGACCTGTCGCGGCAAGCCGCGCCAGCCCGGTTAGCTGCACGTTAGGCATGAGAACAACCATCGTCCGCATCGTTGCGCTGCTCATCGCGGCTTTTTCTGCCTACGCGGCATACAGGTCCCACGACCCGCGGCTCCTGCTGGGGACCCTATTCTTTGGAGTGATGGTTTTTCTTAGCGTACGCAATGCTGGCGCTGCCGATAGCCCGTACATATTGCTCGCCTTCTCTTGTGTATTCTTCTTCTATTCGTTCACCGGCCTCGCCGACGGGGAATATAGCTGGCGCCGCCATTCTGTTGCCGTTGCCCAGAATCCCCAGTTCTTCTGGTCAATATTTTCCGCTACCTTTCTGTTCGGAGTCGTACTGCTTGCTTACGGGTATGCTCAAGTTAAGCGGCGGAAACATGCCTAACCCGCCGGTCGAGTGGGACCGCCAACCAGCTGCGCTGGTTGGTTCCCTCCGCGGCTTCGCCGCTCCGGCGGCCCCTCACCTTCAACGTTAGGCCTCACAGGAGAGTTTTGTGCGTATCGTTTTCGAGGATGAACATCTAGACCTTGAACAACCGATCTGGCGATATTTCAAGACGGAGCGCTTTCTAGACTTCGTAAAGACCGGCTATATTTACTTTGCAGCGGCCCGTCAATTCCAAGATCCTTTCGAAGGTGCTGTGGCGGTAATGCCTCCAGGCTTTCCTGTTGACCCCCGTTACGCAGAGCTAGAGCATTCGAGGAACTGCGGCGCCTGACCAAGATCAACTGTTGGCACCGAGCTGAATACGAGAGCGATGCGATGTGGCAGCTGTACGCCGGCGCATGGAAAGGTGTCGCGATTCTTAGCACGCCTAGTCGTATCGCAGCCGCTGCCGAACCATTCCGCCTGCAACCTGAATACGGGCATGAGGATCTTTGGGCGGGGAATGTTAGATACGTCGATCTTCTCAAAGAGCGGCTCAGGGTCAGTATGCTCCACCGCTTTTGGTACAAACACGCAGCATTTTCTTGGGAGCGGGAGTTCCGTCTCGCTATCTCCCTGCGCACGGCTGAAGAATTCGGAGTTGCCGTCCCAGCCGAAGGCATCAAAGTGCAGTTTGAGGTTCCGCAACTTGTTCATCGAATTTTCATCGGTCCGTCGCTTCCCCCATCTGATGAACAAGCTGTTCGTGAAGCTGCCGAGGCGATTGGTCTCGGCAAGTACATACGAACATCCAGCATGCTGGGAACTCCAAGGTATACATAGATGGGCACACCAGCGGCTTCAACAACTACTGCACGCGGCCTAACTGGGCGGTCAAGCGGACGCCAACACTGGCCATGCCTTCGGCATTTTTATGGCCAGTGTTGGTACCCTCCGCACCTTCGGTGCTCCGGCGTGTATTGACCCACTGAATTCCTGCACAGTTGTTATTGTTGAAGGAAACGACGATGAGTACCCTGATGGAAGACGATATCAAGCGCTGGACGGCCAAGCGTAAAACGGCCTTGGTCCTGGAGATCATCCAGGGCAAGACCACGGTGGCAGAGGCCAGCCGTGCCTTTGACCTGCAGCCTTCAGAGCTGGAGCAATGGGTGGAAGAAGGCAAACGTGGCATGGAGAATGCCTTGCGTACGAACCCGCTTGATGTGCGCCAGCAGTATGAGAAGAAGCTCAGTGACCTGCAGGAAGCCTACGGCGAAGCCATGCTGGAGCTGCGTGCCAGAAAAAAGCTGGCGTCCCTGCTGGGCGAAGAGGACGAGAAATGATCCTCGATGTGCAGCAGGGACTGGCAGCTGATGGTTTCCATGTCAGCCTGGTGAAGCTGTGCCGCTGGTTCGATCTGCCTCGCCGCACGCTGTACTACCGCAGCGTCAAGTCTGCCCCGAAGGTACAGGAGCACTTGGTGGCACCGATCAAGGTGTTGATAGAGGAGCATCCGTCCTTCGGGTATCGCACGGTAGCGCACCTGCTGGGGATGAACAAGAACACGGTGCAGCGCATCTTCCAGCTCAAGGGCTGGCAGGTGAGGAAGCGGGCCGTGGGGTTCAGGCCGCGCATCCAGGCCTTGCCGTCTGTGGCCAAGGCTCCGGATGAGCGCTGGGCGACAGATTTGTGCCGCGCCTGGACAGGCAAGGACGGATGGGCCTCTCTGGCTCTGGTGATCGACTGCTACAGTCGGGAACTGCTGGGCTGGCACTTGAGCCGCAGCGGCAAGGCCAGAACGGCAGAAAGTGCGCTGGAACAGGCCTTGATCGCCCGCTATGGCTGTTTGGGCAAGGTCAAGCAGCCGTTCTTGCTGCGCTCGGACAATGGGCTGGTGTTCACCAGCCGCAGTTATACGGCCCTGGTCAAAAGCTATGGGCTGCAGCAGGAGTTCATCACGCCGTACAGCCCGGAACAAAACGGCATGGTCGAGCGCGTGATCCGCACACTCAAGGACCAATGCGTGCACCGCCACCGGTTCGAGACGCTGCAACACGCCAGTCGTGTGATTGGCGACTGGATCCGCTTTTACAACCACCAGCGCCCACATCAGGCGCTGGGTATGAAGACCCCCGCTGAGGCTTATGCTTTAGCAGCCTGATCTGTGCAGAAAGGGCTGGGTCAATACATGAGGCCGCGCACGGGTACAGTAGAGGCTTGTCATCCACTCCCGCTGATCGCCATGCCCCATGCCACCTCCCAGGCTTCGCCTTGGATTCGCCGTTTTACTCCGCTGATCCCCGCCGGTGCGTCGGTGCTGGATGTGGCCTGTGGCCAGGGTCGCCACATGCGCTGGCTGGCCGAGCAGGGCCATGCGGTGCTGGGCGTGGACCGCAGCGCCGAGGCCCTGCAGACCGCCAGCCAGTGGGGTGACACCCTGCAGGCTGATCTGGAAGATGGCAGCCCCTGGCCCTTGCCGGGGCGCCAGTTTGGTGCCGTGGTGGTGACCAACTATCTGTGGCGGTCCTTGTTTCCCGCTCTGCTGGCCAGCGTGCAGCCGGGCGGGGTGCTGTTGTACGAAACCTTTGCCCACGGCAATGCCAGCGTGGGTCGTCCATCCAGTCCGGATTTCCTGTTGCAGCCCGGAGAGTTGCTGCAGGTGCTACACGAGGCCGGCCAGGAATGGCGCGTGGTGGCCTATGAGGATGGCTTTCTGTCCGACCCGGAGCGCTTTGTGCAGCGCGTGGCAGCGGTACGGGAAGAGCCGCAGCAGGAGCCGGTGCGCTACCCCTTGCAGGCCGATGTCGCCTGAGGGCTGGTCATGGAATTCCTGAAAACCCTGGGCCTGTTTGCCGCCACCGCCGTGGCAGAAATCGTTGGCTGCTATCTGCCCTGGCTCTGGCTGCGCCAGGGGCATAGCGCCTGGCTGTTGTTGCCGGCGGCCTTGAGCCTGGCGCTTTTTGCCTGGCTGCTGACGTTGCATCCGCAAGCCTCTGGCCGTGTCTATGCGGCCTACGGTGGCGTTTACATCAGTGTGGCGCTGCTCTGGCTGTGGCAGGTCGACGGCATCCGGCCGGCATGGACAGACTGGGCGGGTATCGGCCTGTGTCTGGCTGGCATGCTGGTGATCATGTTCGGGCCGCGTACGGCCTGAGTCGTCAGCGGCTGGCCGCCAGGCCGCTGGCCTGCAGCGCGTTTTCCACCAGTGCGGGCGCAATCAGCCAGCCATGGCGGAACAGACCGTTGATACGAGTCAGGCCATCGGTCACCTGGATCAGCGGCATGTTGTCCGGCAGGGCGGGGCGCAGGTTGCTTTCCATGTGCACCACACGCGCTTCGGTCAGCTCCGGCAGCACACTGTGCGCCGCTGCCAGCAGCTCCACCGTGCTGCGCAGGCTGACCGGGCTGCGGTCTTCGCTCTCGATTTCGCTGGCGCCGACCACGATCATGTCGCCGGGGCGCGGTACCACGTAGACGCGATGGCGCGGGTGCATCAGGCGTACCGGACGATGCAATTCCACGCCGGGAGCATGCAGCCAGAACACCTCACCGCGTACACCGCGCATCCCTTGGTCGGGAAGCGCCGAGCCTGCGGCGAGTTGATGGACAAAAGGCGGCAGGTTGCCATCGGCTGCAGGCAGGGTAGCCGTGCTGCCGGTATTGCCATCGCGGGCGCCCAGTCCTCGTGTGTCGAAGACCCAGTCGAAGCGTTCACCATCGATGGCATGCGGCAGCACCTCGCGCGCAGCGGTGTTCCAGCGGAACACGGCCCCACATTGCTCGGCGGCCGCCACCAGTCCGACCAGCGCCTCGACCGTGTGGATCTGGCCTTCCTTCTCCAGCAACCAGCCGCGCAACTGGCGCGAAACGCTGGGCTCCATTTCCTGCAGTTCCTGCGCGCCCAGCGACCGGGCCAGCGGCACGTCGCCCTGTTCCGCGGGCGCCTTGCTTTGCAGCCCCGCCAGCAGGCGCTGGGCCGAGCCCATATCGCTGCCGTGTGCCAGCAGCAGGCTGCCGCGCTGGGCAAAGTACACGTCCTGCTGGTGCACGGCGCGCAACTGTTCCACGTGCACGCGCCACAGGTTGATGCTCCACCAGCCCAGTTCGGCCAGATTCCAGTCGGCGCATTCCAGCTCGGCCAGCGGGCTCAGCATGCCGGCAGCCGTAAAACCGGCAGCACGTGGCTGCTGATAATCCGGCGTGCTGCCCGAAGCCGGGTCGATCACGGTGAGCTTGTGACCGGCGCGGGCGAGCTGCCAGGCCAGCAAACGTCCCAGTACGCCAGCACCGGCGATGCCGATATGCGCGGGTGCGTGCAGGGAAGAAAAGAGGGGAGACGGAAGCAGGGAGGCAGGAACGGATTGCATGGCGGGCATTATCTGCAACAGGGGCTGGATGGGCTTTGTCGTGGGGCAAGAAAATGCGAACGCGGCAAAGAAAAACGGCCTGGGGTGCACGCACCGCAGGCCGAGGAGACTCGCGACCCAAGGCCGCGAGAGGAGGAGATCAGGCCTGGGCCGTGAATTCCTTGAACGCGGCCAGGGCGTTGGCGGTGTACATCAGGGACGGGCCACCGCCCATGTACACGCACATGCCCAGCGTTTCTTCCACTTCCTGTTGCGTGGCGCCGAGCTTGACCAGCGCCTTCACGTGAAAGCCGATGCAGGCATCGCAATGGGCCGCAACGGCCAGGGCCAGGGCAATCAACTCCTTGGTCTTGGCATCGAGCACGCCATCGCGCGTGGCTGCAGCAGACATCTCACCGAAGGCCTTCATCAGGTCGGGCTGGGCCGCACGGAAGCCGGCCAGATGGCCGGAAATGTCCTTGGTGTGGGCCTTGTAGCTGGGAATACCGCTCATCTGCGCGTCCTCACTTCTTCATCGGGCAGGTGTTCATGCCGATCAGCTTATAAGCAGGGCAGGTGCGCAGCAGGCCGGTCAGCAGGGGCAGCAGGCCGAGCCATGCCCAGTTGCTGCCGATATAGCCGAGCAGTTGGGGCGTGCCCAGGATCAGGATCAGGCCTACGGCAATGCGCAGGATGCGGTCGATACCACCAACGTTCATCTCGTTCTCCTTGAAATTCAATTTACGAACAAGTAGATTATAGGGGCGGTCACGAAACCGTGTGGACACCCCCTCCCAGATCAGGCTTTCGCCCCGGGCACCGGCACGTAGATCTCGCCGCCGCCTGCCATGAATTCTGCACTCTTTTCGGCCATGCCTTGCTCCTGCGCCTCTTTTTGGGCCGCATAGTCGCGCACTTCCTGCGTGATCTTCATCGAGCAGAACTTGGGTCCGCACATGGAGCAGAAGTGCGCCACCTTGCTGGAATCCTTGGGCAAGGTCTCATCGTGGAACGCCAGCGCCGTGTCCGGGTCCAGGCTCAGGTTGAACTGGTCCATCCAGCGGAATTCGAAGCGGGCCTTGCTGATGGCGGAATCGCGTGCGCGCGAACCGGGGTGGCCCTTGGCAATGTCTGCCGCGTGCGCCGCGATCTTGTAGGCAATGATGCCCTGCTTGACGTCGTTGCGGTCGGGCAGGCCCAGGTGCTCCTTGGGCGTCACGTAGCACAGCATGGCGGTGCCCATCCAGCCGATCATGGCAGCGCCGATGGCGCTACTGATATGGTCGTAGCCGGGGGCGATGTCGATGGTCAGCGGGCCCAGGGTGTAGAAGGGCGCCTCGTGGCAGTGCTTGAGCTGCTCGTCCATGTTGGCCTGGATCATGTGCATGGGCACGTGGCCGGGGCCTTCGATCATGGTCTGCACGTCGTGCTTCCAGGCGATCTGGGTCAACTCGCCCAGCGTGCGCAGTTCGGCGAACTGGGCTTCGTCGTTTGCGTCGTCGTTGGAGCCGGGGCGCAGGCCGTCGCCCAGGCTGAAGCTCACGTCATACGCCTTCATGATTTCGCAGATCTCTTCGAAGTGCGTGTACAGGAAGTTTTCCTTGTGGTGGGCGATGCACCACTTGGCCAGGATGGAGCCGCCACGGCTGACGATGCCGGTACGGCGATTCGCCGTCAGGTGGATGTAGGGCAGGCGCACACCGGCGTGGATGGTGAAGTAGTCCACGCCCTGTTCGGCCTGTTCGATCAGCACGTCACGGAAAATGTCCCAGGTCAGGTCTTCGGCAATGCCGCCCACCTTTTCCAGTGCCTGGTAGATCGGAACGGTACCGATCGGCACCGGGCTGTTGCGGATGATCCAGTCGCGTGTGGTGTGGATGTTCTTGCCGGTGGACAGGTCCATCACGGTGTCCGCACCCCAGCGGATCGACCACACCAGCTTCTCGACTTCTTCCTCGATGCTGGAAGTGACGGCCGAGTTGCCGATGTTGGCGTTGATCTTGGTGAGGAAGTTGCGGCCGATGATCATCGGCTCGATTTCCGGGTGGTTGATGTTGGCGGGGATGATGGCGCGGCCGCGGGCCACCTCGTCACGCACGAATTCGGGCGTGATGATCTTGGGGATGCTGGCGCCCAGGCCATTGCCCTTCAGGCGCATTTCGCGGTTCAGGTCGGACTGGTACTCGGCCATCCACTCACGCTTGCCGTTCTCGCGCAGGGCGATGTACTCCATTTCGGGCGTGATGATGCCCTGGCGTGCATAGTGCATCTGCGTGACGTTGCCGCCGGCCTTGGCGCGGCGCGGCTGGCGCTGCAGGGCAGCGGCTTCGCGGCGCAGCACTTCGATGCGTTCGGCATCGCGCTCGTCCAGCTTGCCGCCATCGTCCAGGATGTGGTGCAGACGGCCTTCGTAGGTTTCGCTGTCGCCACGTGCTTCGATCCACTGGCTGCGCACTGTAGGCAGGCCCTTGCGCACGTCGATCTCGGCCTTGGGATCGGTGTAGGGGCCCGAGGTGTCATACACGGTGACCTGCTCGCCGTTGGTCAGCGCGATCTCGCGCATGGGCACGGCCACGCCGGCCTGCTGGCCGGGCACGTAGACCTTGGTGGAGGCAGGCAGCGGATCGCGCGTGAGCGTGAGCAACTGGTTCAGGTCTGCGGGCGGGGCGGGGATATGGTCGGGCGCGTTCATGGGCTGTCTCCAGAAGAATCTCTATACAAGTGCTCCGGAGGCCTGATGCGCCAATGGCGGCCGCGAGGGCCGGGTAGGGCAGGCTGCTCTCCTTCCGCCGGTGTGAACCGGGTCAAGTTCGCGGGTTCGGCAAAAAGCCATCTCAGCCTGCGCGCCAATGCCGCGCAAACACCCCGGAGCATATGGACGCATTGTATGCAGATTCGGCAGGCCGTGGGGCTGGGTGCTGGTAATCCCGCGTTTCACCTGCATATGCGTTTGGACGGAACGCTGCAAGTGACATTGCTCTCGCAGCGCTATGATTCTGCTTTTGCACAAGGATGGATTCCCATGACTGGACAGACCGAGGCAGTCCCCGCGCCGGGCAGCGCAGGCGGACAGTTGCAGGTATCGCTCAATGGCGAGGCGTTGCAGATGCCGGCCGGCAGCATGCTGGAGGCGCTGCTAGAGGTGCGCGGGCTCGACCCGCTGACGCACGCCACCGCCGTCAACGGCCAGTTCGTGCCGCGTGATGCGCGTGCCGACCATGCGCTGCAGGACGGCGATACCGTGATGTGCTTCCAGGCGATTGTCGGAGGGTAAGGCGATGACGTGGCAGATTGCGGATGTGACGCTGGAGAGCCGTTTCTTTCTGGGCAGCGCGGGCTACCCTTCGCCCGAGGTGTTGCGCCAGGCCATCGTGGCCTCGGGCGCGCAGGTGGTGACGCTGGGCCTGCGCCGGCAACTGGGCATCGACAAGGGCTCCCAGTCCGACAACGGTTTTGTCGACGTAGTACGCAGCACCGGCGTGCGCCTGCTGCCCAACACCGCCGGCTGTCGCAGCGCGCGCGAGGCGGTTACGCTGGCCATGATGTCGCGCGAACTGCTGGGCACGCACTGGATCAAGCTGGAAGTGATTGGCGACGAGCAGACCCTGCAGCCCGATCCCTACGAGCTGGTACAGGCCGCGGAGGAGCTGGCGCGCAATGGCTTTGAGGTGTTCCCGTACTGCACCGATGATCTGGTGACCTGCCAGCGCCTGCTGGACGCGGGTTGCCGCATCCTGATGCCCTGGGGCGCGCCGATCGGCTCCGGGCAGGGGCTGCTCAATCCGTGGGCACTGCGCACGCTGCGTGCGCGCCTGCCGCAGGTGCCGCTGGTGGTGGATGCCGGGCTGGGCGCGCCTTCCCACGCGGCGCAGGCAATGGAGCTGGGCTTTGATGCCGTGCTGCTCAACTCGGCCGTGGCGCAGGCGCACGATCCGGTGAAGATGGCCGGCGCCTTCCGCGACGCCATCGCTGCGGGCCGCGCGGGTTTTGAGGCGGGCATCATCGCGCCTCAGGAAATGGCGGTGGCGAGCACGCCGGTGACGGGGCGACCTTTTATCCTGTAAAGGGCGCCGCTCGTTATGAGCTGCATGCGTGAGCAGGTAAATCGCCTTCGCCCGCGGGACTGCGGCTGGATGATGGAATGTGAGATATGAGCAAGGCATTCACCAAGGAAACCGACCACGAGGACGATGACGACGACGTCATGCCGTCCATGCCAACGGGAGTAAAGAACTACATCACGCCGCAGGGCTACGCGCGCCTGCGAAGCGAACTGATGCAGCTGATCGACGACGAACGCCCGCGCATCGTCGAAACCGTGCACTGGGCAGCCAGCAATGGCGATCGTTCAGAAAACGGCGACTATCTGTACGGCAAGAAGCGCCTGCGCGAAATCGACCGCCGCATCCGCTTTCTGACCAAACGGCTGGAAAAGGCCGAAGTGGCGGATCCCAGCGTGCACCATGGGGGCGACCAGGTCTTCTTCGGTGCCACCGTCACCTATGCCAATGAGGCCGGTGACGAAAAAACCATCACCATTCTCGGCGTCGATGAGGTGGACAACCTGCAGGGCCAGGTCAGTTGGATTGCGCCCATCAGTCGGGCGCTGCTGCGCTCGCGCGTGGGCGATGTGGTGCAACTGCAGACGCCGGGGGGCGTGGAAGAAATCGAAGTGATCGAGGTGAACTACCCGCAGCCCCAGTAAGCCGGCGCCTCAGTCGTTGTTATCCTCAGGCGCTTGGGGCTTGGGCGTTTCGGTGTGGGCCGATGCCAGCCAGCTGCCATTCTTCTTCACCCAGGTGGTGGTGTCGAAGGACGTCATCTGCTGCTGCTTGCCGTTCATCTCGAAGGTCTGATCGACGGTGTAGGTTGCGATCGCCACATCGGGAGTCGGAAACAGCACCTTCTCGTCGGCAAACTTGAAGCTGATCAGCTTCGCGCCGCCTTCTTCCGCCATCTTGCGATAGCTTTCGTGGTCAAAGTGGTGGATGCCGCGCATGCCCGCTACCGCGGCTTGCTCGTCGAGCATGGCGACAGCGCTGCCGATGTCTTCATCACACATGGCCTGCCAGAACTTCGCTTCCAGGGCCAGAATCTCGTCGGGATCCGTCATGGCTCGCTCCGTGGGTTGAGGTTGGGCCATCTTCCCATGCGGCTGGCGCGAGAGGTGTGACGGGGCGGTAACGGGGGTTACCGCCTGGTGGACGATTGCCCGACCTGATCTCAGAACCCGCCGCGAAACGCCACCCCGACAATCACGAAGCAGACAGAGACCACGGTCACCAGCGTCACCCGGCGCGCCATGGCGGGAAGCGTGGCGGCTGTGAGTCTGGGAATGATGCGCAGGCGTGCGTCGAGTGCCGTTGCCGCAGTCAGGGCCAGCAGTCCCAGCTTGAGCATTACCAGCCGGCTTTGCAGTGTTTCGCCGCTGAACCAGTCGGCATGCGAAGGCAGCAGCAGATGTGCCATCCACAGGCCGGTCACGATCTGGATCAGCAGGGCAGGCATGCCGATCTTTTCATAGCCGGACTCGAAGTTCAGCAAAATCCCCGGATCATGTGCCCGGAGTGCGCGCGGCAATACCGTCAGCGCCAGAACCAGATGGCCGCCGGTCCAGATAGTCGCGGCGAGGATGTGGGTGAGGAGGATGTAGCTGTACATGCCTCCATCATCCACGAAATCCCACAAATAAAACCAATTCTCATTATCAAAGAGTTGGCTGTGATCAAGGAATGGTCGAATTGCTGGCGTGGCTCAGTTGCCGCCATCAGGGAGATGACTGGCGACCAGGTCTGCCATCAGGCCCGCATCCGTGCTGCCCAGGGTTCTCAGTCCACGCACCACGCCCTCCTGATTGTGTCCCGGCTGATTCTGGCTGGTTTTCCATTTGCCCTGCAGGCGGGTGATGGAAATTTCGATGCCCACGATTGCATTCAGCATCCTCCCGACGTAATCCTCAGGCGCATCGGCAACTTGCCACGGCGTGGAAAAAGCGGCCTCCTGGGCATTCGTCAGTGCTTCCAGATGGTCGTGCAACCAGACAGGAGATTCGATGCAGCGCAGCCTCCCGTATGCGTGCACCGTCGTGTAATTCCAGGTGGGAACGGCTTTTCCTGTCTCTGCCTTGGTCGGATACCAGGAGGGAGTGATGTACGCTTGCGGTCCATGAAAAATCGCCAGTACATCCATGTCTGCATGCAGATCATTCCAGACCGGATTGACACGAGCGACATGGCCCCGCAACACGCCATAAGGGCCCGACTCAGGCGACAGATGCAAGGGGATGTGGTTGGCGTTCAGCCCATCAGCGCCCAGCGTGACAAGCGTGCTCAGCGGGTGACTACGCATCAAGGCATGCAGCGCGGCAACGTCTTCCTGATGGAAGTGCTTGGGAATATGCACGGGTGCTTGGGTTCCAGAATCAATGTGATGACAGGGTGGCTATCGGACGGCTATCGCCGCTATGTTTACCCGGCCGACTTCACCCGCGTAGCCCGAATCGCCGCCGGCACGCGCCGGATGCCACGCAGCACGTTCGCCAGATGCAGCCGGTCGCGCACCTGCAGGATCAGCCGCACATCCAGCACTTCCTGGTTCATGTCGTCCGACATGCTGATGTAGCCGATATTGGCGTTGGAGCGGGCAATGGCCGCCGTAATGCCCGCCACAGCACCGACGCGGTTGTGGATGGTGACGGTGACTGCGGTCGGGAAGCGCCGCGTCATGTGCTCGGCCCACTCCACTTCCATGAAGCGCTCGGCATCCTTGGCGCGCAGGCGCTTGGCCACGGTGCAGTCGGCCGTGTGCACGATCAGGCCTTCGCCGCGGCCCAGGTAGCCGATGATCTCGTCGCCTGGCAACGGGTGGCAGCAGGGCGAATACTTGATGGAGGATTTTTCGCTGCCGTCCAGCGCAATGATCTGGCGGTACTGCTGGGCTTCCTCGTTGAAGCGCTCCATGCTCAGCAGCACGGCGTCGGGCTTTTCGCCCAGTTCGGTCATCAGCGTGGCCAATTGTTTGGCAATTACCGTGGTGATGCGCTTGCCGTGGCCGATGTCCAGATACAGATCCTCCAGGCTCTTGCTGTTGGCAAAGCGCAGCAGCTTGTCCCAGACGGCCTTGTGTTCTTCGTCCTGTGGCGGAATGTGCTCCATGCCTTCGGCGCGGTAGGCCTGCAGGAACAGGCGCTGGCCCAGCACCAGCGCCTCCTCGTTGGATTGCACCTTCAAATGGTTGCGGATGCGCGAACGTGCCCGCGCCGTGCGCACAAAACTCAGCCAGGCCGGCTTGGGCGTGGAATCCGGATCGGTGATGACCTGCACCACGTCGCCGCTGGACAGTTCGGTGCGCAGCGGCGCTTCGCGGTTGTTGACCAGGCAGCCCACGGCGCGATCACCCACGTCGCTGTGGATGGCGTAGGCAAAGTCGACCACGGTGGCGCCGCGCGGCAGCGACATGATGCGGTTCTTGGGCGTGAACACGAACACGTCCTCGGGGAACAGGTTCAGGCGAACGTGGTCCAGAAACTCGTTGGCATCCAGCGTTTCCTTCTGGATATCGAGCAGGCTCTTGAGCCAGTTGGCCGGCTTGCCGCTCTTGTCGTCGGCCGCTGCCTGCTCGCCTTGCTGCTTGTACAGCCAGTGTGCCGCCACGCCGGATTCGGCCACCTGGTGCATGGCATCGGTGCGCATCTGGAATTCGACATGGATGCCTGCCGGGCCGATCAGCGTGGTGTGCAGCGACTGGTAGCCGTTGTCCTTGGGGATGGCGATGAAGTCCTTCAGGCGCTGCGACACCGGCTTGTAGAGCGAGTGCAGAATGCCCAGCGCGAGGTAACAGTCCGAGTTGCTCGGCACGATGATGCGGAAGCCGAAGATGTCGTAGAGCTGGGCAAAGCTCTGCTTCTTGCTGTCCATCTTGCGGTAGATGGAGAAGATGGTTTTTTCGCGTGCCTTGATGCGGGCCTTGAGGCCGGCGGCGGCAAAGGCATCTTCCACGTTCTTCTGCACCTCCTGCACCAGATGGCGACGCCGGCTGCGCGCGTGGCCGATGGCCTTGGTGAGTGTTTCGTAGCGCCAGGGGTGCAGGTACTTGAAGGAGAGGTCTTCCAGTTCGCGGTAGGTGCGGTTCAGGCCCAGGCGGTTGGCGATGGGTGCGTAGATTTCCAGCGTTTCGGTGGCGATGCGGCGCTGCGAGTCGGGCTTCATGTCCGACATGGTGCGCATGTTGTGCGTGCGGTCGGCCAGCTTGATCAGGATGACGCGCACGTCGTTGGCCATGGCCAGCAGCATCTTGCGGAAGGATTCGGCCTGGTTCTCCTGCCGGCTGCTGAATTGCAGCTTGTCCAGCTTGGTGAGGCCGTCGACCAGTTCGGCCACGGGGGTGCCGAATTTTTCCGTCAGCTCTGCCTTGGTGACGCCGCAATCCTCCATGGTGTCGTGCAGCAGCGCGGCCATCAGGGCCGGGGTGTCTAGCTTCCATTCCGCACACTGCGCCGCCACGGCAATCGGGTGCGTGATGTAGGGTTCGCCGCTCTTGCGCGTCTGTCCCAGGTGCGCCTGATCCGCCAGCTTGTAGGCCGCCCGCACGCTCGCGATCTCATTCTCGGCCAGATAGTCGAGTTTGTTGAGCAGGGCAGCAAAGCTGGCGGCAGAGGCGGTTTCGGCGGGGGACGGAGTCATGCGGCAATCCGTTCGGAGGACACGGCTGTAAGAGGAAGAAACAGGAGCTCTCATATTACCCGAGATGACAGGAATAAGACAGCGCCCAGGCCCTGTCATTTGCCTGCGATCGGGCATGAAAAAAGCACCCCGGAGGATGCTTCTTGCGATTGGCTGCGGGCCACTCAGGGCGCGGGGCGCAGAATCAGGTCGGGACCTTCTTCAGCATTTCCAGGCCGACCTTGCCGGCTGCGATTTCGCGCAGGGCGGTAACGGCGGGCTTGTTGCGGCTTTCGACCTTGGGCAGGTGGCCCTGGCTCAGCATGCGGGCGCGGTAGGTGGCAGCCAGAACCAGCTGGAAACGGTTGGGGATTTGTTCGAGGCAGTCCTCGACGGTGATGCGTGCCATGATGAAGCAGGTACTCCGGAATCAGATGATGTGCAGGGCGGAAAACACGGTTGCCCTGGAGCGGCTTTGCGCGGCGTATTTCAGGCGCTGGGCGTGCACGATGCTCTTGAGATCGAACAGTGCACGCTCGAATAACTCATTGATTATAACAAAATCGAATTTTGCTGCCTGTGCCATTTCCTGCTCGGCATTGACCAGGCGCTGCTCGATGGTCTCGGCGCTGTCCTCGCCGCGGCGCTCCAGGCGCGAGCGCAGCTCTTCCCAGCTCGGGGGCAGTACGAACACCAGCACCGCATGCGGGAAGATCTGCTTGATCTGCAGCGCGCCCTGGTAGTCGATTTCCAGCAGCACGTCGCCGCCTTCGGCCAGGCGCTGCTCTACTGCCTGGCGCGAGGTGCCGTAGCGGTTGCCGTGCACCTGGGCCCACTCCAGGAAATCCTGGTTGGCGATCATGGTGTCGAAGGTGGCGTTGTCGACGAAGAAGTATTCGCGGCCATCCACTTCCTGGCCCCGCGGGGCGCGCGTGGTGTGCGACACGGAGGCCTTGACGCCGGCGTCTACTTCCATCAGGGCTCTGACCAGGCTGGACTTGCCCGCGCCGCTGGGGGCGGCTACGACGTAGAGGTTGCCAGGGTATTCGGTGGGGGTGTTCTGCTGCATAGGTCGGAGCTTGGAAGATTTATTCGATATTTTGCACCTGCTCGCGCATCTGCTCGATCAGCACCTTCATGTCGACCGAAATGCGCGACGTATCCAGTGCGGCCGATTTGGAGCCCAGCGTGTTGGCTTCGCGGTGCAGTTCCTGGATCAGGAACTCCATGCGCTTGCCCAGCTCGCCGCCCTTGTTCAGCAGGTTCTCGATGGTGTCCAGGTGCGATTGCAGGCGGGTGATTTCCTCGGCCACATCGATGCGGATGGCGAAGGCGGTGGCTTCGGACAGCGCGCGCTCCTGGGCGGCTTCGGCCGACACAGGGTTTGCTGTGGACTGGGCGGATGCCTGCTGGAAGGCGTCATTCCACTTGTCCAGAAAGCGCTGGCGCTGCTGCTCTACCAGTTGCGGGATCAGCGGCTCGGCTTCCCTGGCCAGCGCGCGCAGGCCTTGCACGCGCTGCAGCAGGCTGTCGGCGAGTTGCCTACCTTCGGTTTCACGCGCATGCTGGAAACGCTCCAACAGCGTCCGCATGGATTGCAGCAGCCACTGCTGCATCTGCTCGGGCGGCAGCGCGAGGGAGGAAGGCGCGGTATTCAGGCGCAGCACGTCGGCCACCGACAGCGGCGCTGCCTGGGGCAGCCAGCTGCGCACGGCGTCCTGCGCGGCGGCCAGGCGCTGCAAGAGGGCGACGGAAGGGGCCTGCATCTGGTCAGGGGCGGAAGACTGGTGCTCCAGCGAAGCGCGCAGCTCTACCTTGCCGCGGCGCAGCTGCTTTTGCAGCAGTTCGCGCAGGGCGGCTTCATGCGGGCGCAGTTCTTCCGGCAGCTTGAAGGTCAGGTCGAGAAAGCGGCTGTTGACAGCGCGCAGTTCCAGGCTCAGGCGCCAGTCGTCCGGCAGGGCGGGATCGAAGCCCTGGTTGGCATCGGCCTGCATCTGGCCGGGGGTGGACTGCAGGCTGGCGTAGCCGGTCATGCTGTAAACTGGCATGCATTACCTCGGGAGGGGAAAAACGGTTGGCAGCAAGGGCTGCGGCGTGCCGGAAGTATAGACGCTCGCTTTGCCAGCCGCGTGCTGTACCGGCCAAAACAGGCGTCGATCCAGTCGGCATGATCGTGACTGATATTCCCGCTGCGTGCGTTTGTCAACCTGTCCGCATTTCTCTCTTCGGGCGTCTCATACTGAAGGATCCAGACCATCATGACCACGAACAGCTACGCGCGCCCGTCCGGCCGCGCCCACGACGAGCTGCGCCCGGTGCGCATCACCCGCAACTTCACCATCCACGCCGAAGGCTCGGTGCTGGTGGAGTTCGGCAACACCAAGGTGCTGTGCACCGCCAGCGTGGACGAGAAGGTGCCGCCGTTCCGCCGCGGCAGTGGCGAAGGCTGGGTCACGGCCGAATACGGCATGCTGCCGCGTTCCACCCACACCCGCAGTGATCGCGAGGCAGCCAGGGGCAAGCAGAGCGGCCGCACGCAGGAAATCCAGCGTCTGATCGGCCGCGCACTGCGTGCCGTGTTCGATCTGGAGGCGCTGGGCGAGCGCACCATCGTGCTCGATTGCGATGTGCTCCAGGCCGATGGCGGCACGCGCACCGCGGCCATCACGGGGGCTTTCGTCGCTGCGCAGGATGCCGTCAACGGCCTGCTGCGCGATTTCAAGGTCACGCGCAATCCGATCCGCGAGCCGGTGGCGGCCGTGTCCGTCGGCATGGTCGAAGGCACACCGCTGCTGGATCTGGAATATCTGGAAGACTCCGCCTGCGATACCGACATGAACGTGGTGATGACCGGTGCCGGCAAGTTCATCGAGGTGCAGGGTACGGCTGAAGGCCAGCCTTTCAGCCGCGAGCAGCTCGACACCATGCTGGAGCTGGCGCAAAAAGGCATTCTCGCCCTGCAGGACAAGCAGCGCGAGGCACTGGCGGGCTGAGGCATGACCATGAAAATCGTGCTCGCCTCCAACAACAAGGGCAAGCTGGCCGAGCTGCAGGCGCTGTTCGGCGAACTGGGCGTGGAACTGGTGCCGCAAGCGGCACTGGGGGTGCCCGAGGCCGAGGAGCCCTTTCACACTTTTCTGGAAAACGCCCTGACCAAGGCGCGCAACGCCAGCCGCCACAGCGGCCTGCCGGCCATTGCCGACGATGCCGGCCTGTGCGTGGATGCCTTTGGCGGCCAGCCCGGCGTGCAGACGGCGTACTACGCCACGCAGTTCGGTTATCCGAAAGGGGACGGCAACAATGTGATTGCCCTGCTTGAGCAGATGCAGGGCATCACCCAGCGCCGTGCGGCGCTGGTCAGCACGCTGGTGGCCGTGCGCTCGCCGGACGATCCGGAACCGCTGGTGGCGGTCGGCCGTGCGGTGGGGCAGATCACGCAGCAGCCCATCGGCGACAATGGCTTCGGCTTTGATCCGGTGATGTTCATTCCCGAACTGAATCAAACCTTTGCGCAGATGGACCCGGACGAAAAAAACCGCCGCAGCCATCGCGGCCAGTCGGCGCGCGAGATGGTGCGCCTGCTGCGCAATACCTGGCTGGCGCCCGACGCCGCCTGAGCGGAAATCAGCATGGCCAATGCTCCCGATGTGCTGGACCTGATGCGTCCCGGCAGCCTGCAACTGCCGGCGTTGCCTCCCCTGAGCCTGTACGTGCACCTGCCCTGGTGCCTGAAAAAATGCCCCTATTGCGACTTCAATTCGCATGCGGTGCAGGGTGGGGCGGGCGTGCCCGAGCAGGCCTATGTCGATGCGCTGATGGCCGATTTGCAGCAGGCCCTGCCGCTGGTGTGGGGCCGGCAGGTGCACAGCATCTTCCTGGGCGGCGGTACGCCCAGCCTGTTCTCGCCTGATGCCATCCACGGTCTGCTCAGCCAGATCCGCGCCTTGCTGCCATTGGCGCCCATGTGCGAAATCACGCTGGAGGCCAACCCCGGCACCTTCGAGCGTGAGCGCTTTGCGGCGTTCGCGCAGGCGGGCGTTACGCGCCTGTCGATCGGTGTACAGAGCTTCAACGATGCGCACCTGAAGGCGCTGGGTCGGGTGCACGATCGCGCCCAGGCGCTGGCCGCGGTGGAAGAGGCTGCGCACAGCTTCGATACTTTCAACCTGGACATCATGTACGCCCTGCCGGGGCAGGACATGGCCGACCTGCGCCAGGATCTGGACCAGGCGCTGCAGTTTGCGCCGCCCCACATCAGCATTTATCACCTGACGATCGAGCCCAATACCTACTTTGCCAAGTATCCGCCCAAGGCCTTGCCGGACGAGGACAGCGCCTATGGCATGCTGGACCTGATCACGGAGCGCACGGCGGCGGCCGGCATGGAACGCTACGAGGTGTCGGCCTACGCGCGTCCGGGCCATGCCTGCGTGCACAACCAGAACTACTGGGGGTTTGGCGACTATCTGGGCATCGGGGCGGGGGCGCATGGCAAGCTGAGCTTCCCGCACCGCATCGTGCGTCAGGTCAAGGTGCGCGAGCCGCAACGCTACATGGAACTGGCCTTGCGCGGCGAAGCGCTGGCGCAGCAGCACGAGGTGGCGCGCGAGGACTTGCCGTTCGAGTTCATGCTCAATGCGCTGCGGCTGCGCAATGGCTTTGCGCTGGCGGATTTCGGCGACCGGACCGGCTTGCCGATCACGGTAATCCAGCGCCCGCTGGAAGAGGCCGAGCGGCGCGGCTGGATTGCGCGCGACTTTGCGCGTGTGTGGCCGACGGAGCAGGGATTTGATTTTTTGAGTGACTTGCAGGCGCTGTTCTTGCCAGACTAAACACGTGTCGCCGGGCTCATACATGCAAGCCGCTGCACGAAAGACGCGTAGCGTCACGATTTGACGCAGGGGCTTCGTACACTGGCAGGATGAAGACCCAGCAAGACTTGATCATTCGTGTGGCCCACTTGATAAGCCGCTTCATCCGCACAAGTGCGTTTCCAAGCGAGAAGGGTGGATATGGTTTTGAATGACATCCCAACTGGTTTTCGCATAGCAGCGTACCAGCATGCCATCTACCAGCGCCATAGCACCAACGGTAAGCGCTTGCGTATGCAGGATGCACTTGCCTTGCAGGCGGATAGCCACGATTTCATCTGGCAAGCGCAATCACGCGCACTTCCATCGACCCTCTTGACTGGCGGCTCCGTTTGGGCATCTGTGGCTGATGGTGTCTCCAGCAGCCCTTGCGCAGCTCTTGCGAGTTTGAGCTTTTTGGAGGTGCTTCACCATGTTGTTGAAGAGGCAGCGTTAAAGGGCTTGCCTGAAACCTTGCCTCAACGCGTGCGTACCGCGGTACAGGAATGGCAATTCCGATATCGAAACGAGCGAACTGAAGGTGCGTCCACTACTCTGGCCAGTATCCATATCGTTCACGATCAGGTTTGTGCTGTGAACTGCGGTGATTCGAGAGTTTGGCGTCTGCGCAGGCAGCGAAGCGGTGAAATCGAATGGCTTCAGCTCAGTCTGGATCACACGGTGTGGCAGCAAATTCTTCAGGAGGAATTGGAGCCGGAAGAAGCAGGCATGGAGCATGCCTCCATCTACGATGGACTTTTGCACTGCCTGACACTCGGTGAAAGCACGGATCCCGAGCCGATATGGGACGCTGGTCTGACGCAGCATACTGGTGCTTCGGAAGAGTGGTTGCATGTTTGGCGTGGCCGTGTTGCGCAAGGTGATGTCTATTTGCTTGCCACAGACGGCTTGCATGGCACAGTTGGTGATGCACGGCTGTCCACGCTTTGGCGAGGCGAAGCCTCACTTGACGAAAATATATCTCATTTGAAGCAGGCATATCTCTATGCAGGACGCTTGGATGACTGTTCAATGATCGCAATTGAAATAATCGGACCTTTAAGCGCTTCCTGCGGGTGCTGAGGACTGCATGGCCTCCCCGGAATGTTAATCCGCGACGCTGGCAGCTTCCAGGATTTTTACGTAGTCTAGGAACTTGTTGCCAGCGATCCAGTTGTTCGGCAATTTTTTGCCGTTACCGCCCATAGCATGATCCCATTTGTATATGCGCTGCTGAAGCTGTTTGAGATCGGCTCTCATCAGTGCAGTTTCCCCCCCCCAAGTGAAACCTACCACGATCTGTGCACCAAGCTTGCTGCAAAGCGTCTTAATTTCATCGAAGCTGGCTCGTGCCTTAAAATTGATGTGCCCACTTTCTGGCTGGGGCGATGAATCAAACTGCTCTGGATTGCTGTCGAGCGGTAGCAGGAGTGCTTTTCTAATTGTTGCCCACTCCCGATTGAACCGGTGAAGTTCTGTCGACAGATCGTCGAATGACAAGGTCTTGTTCATCTTGCGCAATTCTTCTTCGCTCTCTTTCAATTGTGCTGGCACCAGGTAAATCACATGCAGATGGCGACATTTTTTCATGGTTTCCAAGTCTCTGTGGAAACGATTGAAACCATTGACTAGCAGCGATTTGAGCGTGTCGTATTTGCCTGACTCGGACGAATGCGTCTGGATGTTGTCCAGATCTTTGAGCAGGTAAGATGCTCCCTCTTTCCTGACCCTGATTCTCGATATGCGATATCTTCTGGCCTGATTGCTGTCAAAGCTGCTGCTTGTAGTCTTGAGTTCCAGAAAAACCAATGCTTGCCGATCTTCGTTGTACAGCAGAAAGTCGATATTGGTCGATTGACGATTGTTCTCTTTGATCAAGGGGAATTCAGGGCAAAGCATCCGGTAGCGTCCACTCAAGAATTCATCGTCTTTCAGGGTTGCAGTCAGCACGTCTTCGAGGAAAAATCCCAGAATTGGTCCCACCGAGCGTTCAACCTGAACCTTGGGTAGTTGGCGACCCTGGAGCAAGTGCTCCATCAATTGGCGTAAGAAATCTTCGGTCATTTATGTATTTTGTCTGTTGCTTGTGTTCAGCGGTAATTGATGAATGAAAAGATCAGTGTAGAACTTGGAATATAGATCGAAGGCCCGGGTCTCCACTGCTTTCTGAAAGTCCAGTGCACGATGAATATCCCACCAGCGGGGCTTTTCATCCTCGCCGCCAGCAGAGAGCCAAAGCATTTCGAATTCATCTTCGATAAGGGAATTGTCCCTAAAGCCAGGCTTGCCAAACTTGATTTTTACCGGAGTATCACCAAAGGAACGATTTTCCTGGCTGGATAGAATATGAATATTTCCAATGCTGTCTCCAATGGACCAATGTCCTGTTTGGTCCACGTTGCCACTATTGTCCTTGGCGCGAAAATCCATCAAACGATTGCCCGAGCTTGCCCCGGTCCAATAAGACCACTGAGAGCGGGGCAGGATGTGGTCGTAATCGAACGGTGTTTCATCACCTAGGCCTGGCAAGGCGGGTTGCTCTTCGAAATTTTTGAACACATAGTCACGCTGCAGCCATAGTAATATGGGGTGTATATGCCGTCTGTTTCTATTCCACCAGCGATTGTAAAATGTAACGTATTGTTTTTCTAGATCATTGAGGTTCTTTGTATCGAATCGGGTCCAGCCTCTTATGCCACGAACTTCGTCGGGAGAAAGTGTTAAACCATGAATTGATTGCAGTGCGTCCGGGCTTGGCAAGGGGAGAGCAAGGTGCTTCTGCTTTTCCGATTCAAGCTCCATCATTAAAGCTTGGTCCGGGAATATCTCATTGTCTGACGACGACATGTTTTTTTTCAGAAACTCGATGGCCACTTCGCTGGCACTAGCAAAGTCGTAGATGCAAAGGTGCCCCTGCAATATAAAACGAACTAGAGAGTGCCTGTAATTCTTGATTGCCTCATCGGAGGGGTTTTTCAGTTTGTGCCATGCCAAGATCACTTCCAATAATGGTATGGGTATCAAGGATAAGGCATGTTTTGGGAGACCGATGCGAAAGTCTTTATCGTAACTGATTGCTTTCAGAATGTTTTCCAGTGTGGGCTGAAAAGACCCGCTTGGCAGAATTTCATCTCTGAGGTTGTTGATGAATCCAGGGTGTTTGCGAATTAAGCGCGCAAAAGAGGTCTTGTCCATTCTTGCTGAGTCCCTGATTTTTGACTCCTTGTTATCTTGTGATAGCAGAGTCCAGCGGACTGCGGTCATTGCCAGTGTCGTAGGGGTGTATATGGCGCTGGTTCGGGGATCTTCGAGCAAGGTCTCTATGGTTTCATGCGCCTCTTTCATGTGATGCTTGATGATGGAATATATGTAATCAGCGTCGCTCAATGTCTCTCCGCTCGTGCCCACCCTTTTGAATAGAATGGCCAGCGGTGGGTCAACATTGGAGTTTTCATCGTCATCCTGTGGTTCCTTGTCATTCAGTATATCCTCGCGGACGCGGAGTATCGGAAGCTGGCATGTGTTGATATTCTGAAGTGCTGCTTGAATTGTAGGGATGCGCTTGATGATTTCCTCTGCAGAAGGGAGGGAGTTGTATTTTGACTCCAGATATTTTATGGCGGCATCGCTGTTGGGGTTTGCTTCTGTGTTTTTACTGGATTTAATGGCATCTATCTTTTGATTTAATGCGGATCTGTAACTGTCCAGCCGACTTGTAAGGAAGTTTGATAATTCGTTGGAGTTTTCCATCAACTCAGTGATGGGTACGGAAAAATTGGCATCCCAAGGCATGAAATCAGGAGATTTCCAAAGCGCCTTTTCGTCCTTTATTTCCTCTGGTTTCCAGATTGCGTTCGCTACACGCAACTTGCTGTGCTCCAGTTTGCTAATTGCATTCCCGCCCCTTGTCGCTCTGGCATAGCCAAAAGGCTGGGACGTGGTTGTGACCAATAGGCGAAAAATGTATTCTTCTTGTGGTGCGTCGATCAAATCCAGCCAGATTACCACCGGTCGCATCGAGTCTTTCAAGCCGCTAGGTGGCCAGCCCGCCATGATTGCCAATGTGCGTTGCTGGCCGTCGATCAAGTCAATGTCGCCTTCTGCAGATTCACGTGTTTGGATTTCGCCCAGTATCTTTACCGTGCTTCCTTGCGGGGAATTGCGCGCCATCAGTGCGCCCATGGGCATTCCCCTTAACAAGGTATCCCACAAGTCCAGTATTTTGTGCGGAGCCCAGACCGATCCACGTTGAATCATTGGCAACACAACACGGTGGGCTACATCCGCCTGGTTGGATGCCCACGCCATCCATTCTGGCAGGGTTACAATTTTTGCGCTTTCTGTATCAAAGAATGATGTATGCATTTTATTTGTGAAAAATTTTAATTGGAATTACGGGGGCATGTTATTATTTTATTTTCAGTTTTTTTATATCCAGGATTGAGTCTCCGAACCCTCGCAGCCACCAATCAAGCATGTCTGAATCAACTACAGTGGCATGGATTTCATAGTCATCTTCGTGCTCAATCACTTTTTGATCGACTGATAGTGGTGTTTCCAGAAGATGGAGACCTTCTGGCTTGGCTATCCTAAACTGCAAATGGATGCACTCACCATCACCAAATCCGAAGCGTCCATCGTCATCATATTTCTTCAGATTAAATTCAGCAGGGCGGTCAAACGTGCACATTGACACTTCTGCTGCCAAAATTCTGTGCAGCGCAAGGCTGCGCTCGTTGTCATAGTCGCGATAGCGGCCCACCAGATACAGGCGTAGGCCTTGCTGTGCAAGTCCCAGGGGCATCACGTCCGCTTCATGGCGCTTGCCCGCAGCATTCCGGTAGTCCACCCGCAACCAGTGGTTGGCATACAGCGCTTCGCTTACGGCTTCAAATACGCCGGGCCGGATTTTGGGCGGCAATAGTGGTTGACTGGTTGAAACGACCCGAATTTTTTGCGGCCATTCGCGTTCCAGCGTTGCATTGCTGGCAGGACCCAGATTACGCCTAGCCTGAGTGAAAAAGCCATTCATCGACCTCATCACATGGGTTGGAAGCAGGTTGCGCAACTGTTCTTCCGCCAGTTGCAGGAGCAGCGATTCCTGCGCCGTCAGGCTGGGCACAGCCAAGGGTTTGGCCCTTTCCTGCCAACTGTAGCCGTATGGTTTGCTGCGGTCATCCCGCTCGATCTCGAAGTGCTCGCTCAGCATTTCGAGCTGGCGCTGGATGGTGCGCAGTTCACGCTCGATGCCGGCGTCCTTGAGCTCTTCCCAAAGTTCTGATGCCGTGATTTTTCGGTTGCGTGGAATGCGACGCAACAATTCCAGCGCCAGGATCACGGTTTCCAGGGTGTCCGGTCGTTTAGGCATCGGTTTGGCCTGCTGCTGTGTAATTGGTGAACAGGCTCCAGAGCTTCAACATGGCATAGGTATCCAGGCCGCAGTAGGCCAGCAACTGGCGTTCGAGTTCAGCCTTGCGGGCCGGCTCCGTCTCGGGGGCCAAGGCTTGCAAAAATGCATCCTGCGCCATTCCACCATCCTGTACGCCGTCCAGATTGTCGTAACTCAGTTCCGGGCAGGCTGCAGGCAGCACGGCCTTGATGCTCCAGCTGCCTTGTTGGCTAGGGTGGTAGTAGTGCGTGCGGGCCACCGGCAGCAGGTCCACTACCCGTGCTATCAACGCATCGAGACCTTCGGCATATTGCGGGAAGCGTTGCGCCAGGTCGCGCATGCGGGAGTTTTCAAAGCCGGCGTTATAGACATAGATCGGGCCTGTGACCCCGCATGCGGCCAACAAGGCGCGGCAAAATGGCTCTGACGGATCTTCGCCGGAAAGCTCAAGAAATGCGTGCTCCTTCAAACGTCCGTCGGGATTGAGCTGTTGCACGCTGAACTGGAACGGGATTTGCTGATAGGGGCGGGTGCCTTTCCAGATCGGCACGGCAAACTGGATCGTCTCGAAATCCATGAAATAGGCGGGTAGGGCGTTAGGCGCCAGGGCCTGGCTGGCCGCAGTCTGATCAAAGTGCACCTCTCCAGACAGCGTCACCGTTTTGACACGTCGTTGCTTGTCGCTGAGCATGTCATCGGGAGCATCTGCCATTTCAATGATTTCGGTCAGGGCAATATGTTCCCGCAATGCTGAACTGATCTGGCCTGGCAGCCAGGCAATGGGATATTCGGCTACTGGTTCCTGCCGGGTGCAATACGCGCTGAAGCCACAGGCATAGGGGGAGGTGCATTGTGAGCCAGTGCCAACTTCGGGTTCTGTCGGCGACTCTGCGATCTGTTGCGCCTGCTGAATCCATTCCCGAACCTCGGCTCCCCGTGCAAAGGCTTCGTCGGTCAGGTCTTCCTCCACCAGCAGGCGACGATAATCCTGGTTGCCGGGATAAGTCCAACTGCTGTCGATATGCGCCAGTGCAATGGCGGTGAGCGGTACACCTGCGGCACGGGCGATAAATGACTGGATGGCGGCGTCATCACGGTAGTAGTCCTTGACGCTGGTGGAAGATTTGACCTCCACCATTCGCCAGCCCTTTCGCCCCACATCATCGACAGGTAACAGGACATCGGCAAATGCCATTGCCCCCGCTGCTTTGAAGCCCGCTTCAAAAATGGGATGGAACGACTGAAGCAGGGATTGGGTGCGAGCAAACGCAGCATCGAATCCTTCCAATTGCAAGTCGATCAGGGCTCCCTTGCCATCCGGGTCGTACAAGCTGCGTGCCTTGTCACCCACCTCATGGCCGGTTGCAAAGGTGGCCTGTGTGGCGGCCGAATCCTCCCGCAGTTCAGGCCGATGGATTTCGAGCCACAGGCGCTTGGGGCACTGCCGATAAGCGAGCAACTTCGACTTCGAAAGCGTACGCATATGTTGTTCTCCTTGGAGGCATCTTATGTTATTTTGTTACACATTCAGAGGAAACCGATGGGGCCTCGTCCTCCCTGCTTCAAGCCACAGTCGGATTCCAGAGCAGCGACGAGATGGCTGGCAGAGGTGAAGGGGCGGAATCGATGCTGACGCACAACCGCGGCAAAATCGCCCGGGGTCAGTGAGCGCAGTCCGTGCAAGCGAAATTGCAGCGCTTCGGAGGGCAGGGGCAAGCCCAGCGAATCGCAGTGGCGCAGCAGCAATTCCCAGGCTTGCTCAGGGCGCAGATAGTCCAGTTTCACCTTGAGGTCGAAGCGCCGCAACGCCGCTTGGTCAAGCCCTTCCACCAGATTGGTGGAGGCAATGAAGATCCCTGAGAAGGATTCCATCTGGGTCAGCATTTCGTTCACTTCGGTGACTTCCCAACTGCGCACGGCACCTCGACGATCCTGCAGGAAACTGTCGATTTCGTCGATCAGCAATACCGCGCCTTCCTGTTCGGCCTGACGGAACGCAGCCGCAATGTTTTTTTCGCTCCCGCCTACATACATCGACAGCAGATCAGAGGCACGTTTCACCAGTAAAGGCATCTGCAATTGCTCGGCCAGCCAGCGGCCAAACGCGGTCTTTCCAGTTCCTGGCGGGCCATAAAGGCACAAGCGACCGAACTTGGCCTGGACAAGGCCTGCCGCAACGGAAGCCAGATCGCTATCTGCATGAATGAATGCGGGATCGTAGATCTCGGAAAGCCGCGAGCTATCGTCGCGCTTGATCGGCTTGTGCTGTTGCGCCTGCAGGGTATTGTTGATCAGCAGCTCGAGCGCCTGACCGGCGCGCTGTTCACCAATCTCGCCGCGAATGCTTTGCACGACCGCACTGGCCTTGGTCACCACGGCCGGTGCCAGACGTTCGCTTTCGGCTATGCGCGCAATGTTGCGCGCATCCAGCAGATTGCCGCAGGCCTGTGTCAGGATGCGTGCGCGTTGTTTCTTGGGAGGGATCGGCAACTCAAAAAGCATGTCATAGCGACGCACATAGGCTGGATCAAGCCTCCGGATCGAATTCGACAGCCAGATGGTGGGAATCGGGTTTTCTTCCAGCGCGCGGTTGATCCAGGCCTTGCGGGCATGGGCGGAATGCTGGCGATCAAAGGGAAATTCGTCACCATTGAAGACATCTTCGACTTCATCAAACAGGATGAGTGCGCGGCGCTGCCCCAGGAAGCACTGTGCGGCACGATAGGCACGCAAACGGTCAAGCCCGCCGATGGGGTCGCCGTCGCTGTCCTCGCTGGCTACTTCAAATAGCTCACAGCCGAGTTCTTGTGCCAATACCCGGGCCAATTGTGTTTTTCCGGTTCCGGGCGAACCGTGAATGAAAATGTTGACTCCTGGCCGTGCTGTGGTGACGCTGTGCGCCAGGTAAGCGCGCAACACGGTGAGCGTTTCTTGGATGTGCCCATAGTCGTCCAGCTGCAGGGTTGGCTTCTTGCTTGGAGCAATGGTGTCTTTCAGCAAGTTGATCGGGTCGGAATCGGAGCTGAGGATGCGATCCGAAAACGAGTCCGAAAGGAGTTGCAGTTTGGAGCGAAGGTGTGCGGTGCCATGGCGGTCCAGGTTCACCAGACCGGATTTCACCAGAACCCCGTCCATGTTCAGTGCCTGCTTGATGTCAGCGACCGGCTTGTCCAGCAGCACGGAAAGCACGTGATAGACCTTGGTGGTTGACAAGGTTTCGAGCCAGTCAGCAGTGTCGTCAAGCAGACGTTCATTGTTGATCAGTACGGCGAATTCCAGAATGCGGCAGTCGACTTCAGATAGACCGACCAAGTTGGCAAGACGCTCAATATTCCGTGTCAGACAGTCAGGGGCCTTTGCATCCTTGCATCGGATTTCTGCTTCGGCATGCAGTTTACGAACTGCCTGTCGCGCCTTGCCCGGATCAATGTCCGCTTCCAGGTCGATATGCGCGTTCAGCCCAATGGCTTCGGAGAGCGTATCTGAACAAAATCCATGACGGGTGATGTATTCCTTCTGGGCTCCGAGCGGAACCAATAGCCGCAGCAGCCACAATTGGATGAGCGGGCCAACCTGGGCAGATAGGAAATTTGAAATCGGGCGACTGCGTTTTCTGACAACCATGCTGACCTCCTATTGTTCCAATAGAAGGTTATTGTGGTCATGCATGCGTCAAGATGTGACGCAGCGTTCGCCAGTTGCCATCTTCAATCGGTACGGGCTGAATTGCAATTCCGTTCCGAGCTCAGATGTCAGCGCTTGTCAGCAGCGGGTGCCTCTTCGCAATCGGCACACACGCCATGCACCGACAGCGTGATGTCGGTGCTATTCAGCCCCTGCTGATGCAGGCGGGCATTGAGTTGCTCCAGCAGAGCCGGAAGCTGCGGATCTTCGGGCAGGGCGGTGAGTGCGTGGCATTGCTCGCATTCGAAAAAGCCGGTGCTGCCGCTTTGGGCCAGCGCAAAATGAAAGGTGCGCTCGCTGTCCTGCGTGCGCACCACCAGCCCGGCTTGCACCAGGCGGTCCAACACGCGGTAAAGGGTCACCCGGTCAATGTCCCGGCCGGAGGCATCGGCCAGCAGGCCGCGCATCAGGCCTTCGTGGCTGAGCGGGACGCTGGAGGATTCGAGCACGTCCAGCACCCGCAGTACGTCGCGCGTGGCGCGCAGGCCCTTGGCGCGCACCACTTCGGCCCAGCGGTTGCCGGTAGCTTCGGTGGAGGGAGGATGGACTGCTTGGATCATGGCGGAAGGCAGGGTGCTAGAGACAGCCTGCGGGGAAATTATCGCAGTTTTGCTGTTGGCCTACCGTAACTGAATCAGGTGCTGCCGCTCGCGATGTTTTTTCAGTCGGCGTCTGTCGCGGGAGGCCGCAGAGCAACGCGAAAAGGGCTGCGCTGCTGCAAGTCATCCTGATAGGCCGCCACGCCGTCCTTCTCGCGGTCCAGAAAGCGCTCCACCGCCTTGGCAAATCCTGGATGTGCCAGCCAGTGCGCACTCCAGGTGGCCGAGGGCACCAGGGCCCGCGCCATCTTGTGTTCTCCCTGTGCACCGCCTTCGAAACGCTGCACGCCATGGGCGATGCACCACTGCAGCGGCTGGTAGTAGCAGGCGTCGAAATGCAGGCAATCCACGCGCTCCAGCGCGCCCCAGTAGCGGCCGTAGGCGACTTGCGGCCGGCCCCCGTCGTCCAGATGCAGGCCGATCAGGCTGCAGGCGATGGGCTCACCATCCCGCTCGGCAATGAACAGCAGCCAGTTTTCCGCCATGGCGTCTGCCATTCGGGCAAAGAAGGCAGGGGTCAGATAGGGCGCATTGCCGTGTTCCAGATAGGTGCGCCTGTAGCAGCGGTAGAAGAATGCCCAGTCCCCGGCTGGAATTTCCCTGCCTTGCGCCCAGCGAAAGCGCACGCCGGCTTCCCGCACCTTGCGCTGCTCGGCGCGGATTTTCTTGCGCTTGTCCTGGCGCAGGCTGGCGAGGAAGTCGTCGAAGCTTTTCCAGTCGGTGGCATTCGGCTGCAACTGCGAACGGTTCTGCCAGTGAAACTGCACGCCATCGCGCAGCATCAGCCCATGCTCCCGCGCTGCGGCCTGGTCGGCGTCGTCTCCCAGCAGCAGATGCAGGCTGGAGAGCCCGTAATCCACGCACAGCGCATGCACCACCTCCAGCAGCGCCAGCCGCCAGTGCGCCGATTGCGCCAGCAGGCGGCTGCCGGGAACCGGCGTGAATGGCACCGCGATCAGCGCCTTGGGATAGTAGTCCAGCCCATGTTCGGCATAGGCGCGCGCCCAGGCCCAATCGAACACATATTCGCCATAGGAATGCGACTTGACATAGAGCGGGCAGGCAGCGAGCAGCTTGCGGCCTTGCGCACCCTGCAGCCAGAGCAGGGGAAACAGCGCCTGCCAGCCGGTTTCGGCCGTGGCACTGCCACTCTCCTGCAGCGCGTGCAGATAGGCATGCTGCATGAATGGGGTGGGCGACTGCTGCACGGCGAGCAGACCATCCCAGGCCACGGCCTCGATGTCTGCCGGATCAAGCACCAGTTGCAACTCCAGACGGCCTCCGGATTCTGCGGCGACCACGCCCTGCAGACGCTCCAGGACGCGCCGGGTTTGTGCGCCATAATGGATCGCATCCGGACGCTCCGGAGCCTGCGCCGTGCTTGCGTCAGCCCCGGAAGTGTCGTCGATGTGTAGTCGCCCATTCGTCATGCCACGCATTATCCGCACCCTGTTTCCTGTCCGAGACCACTGGGGTTTTTTCGCACTGGCCCTGCCTCAAGGAGTGTCTTGCGCATGGTGACGAGTGTGCAGCCCTCCGCATCGCCGCTCGCCCGCCACGGCGTGGCTTATGCCATCCAGGCGATCGAATCCGATGGTCCTTTGGACGACAGCGCCATCCTGCCGGCTGCTCATGCCGCGCGCAGCGATCGCATGGAACGTGTGCTCGAGCGCGCCTGGCTGCTGGGCCAGCGTCTGGGACTGCCCGCCGAATGGGAGCGCTGGCGCCATCTGGGTCTGTGGGTCATGCTGGGTCTGGCCGGAGCGATGGCGCTGTCGGCCTGGGGGCTGGCACAGACCGTGATGGGCGAAGGGCGCTCCATCAATGCCATGGCCGCGTTCGTGACCGTGCTGGGGCCGCATGCGTTGATGCTGGTGTTGTGGGTGTGGGGCGTGATCTGGACCTATGCCGGATCGGGCAGTGCGGTGGGCTCGGGCTGGTCGCTGGGTGCGCTGGCCTTGCGACTTACCGCCAGAATGCCGCTGGACCGCGGCCCGCATGCGGCGGCATTGCTGCAGGGCGTAAGGCGTGTGCTGCAGCGTTTCCGGCTGGCGCCCTGGGCCTTTGGCCTGCTCAGCCACGCCATCTGGGCGCTGGCATTCGGGCTGATTCTGCTGGCGCTGTGGTTCGGCTTCTCCTTCCATGCCTACCGCCTGAGCTGGGAAACCACCATCCTCAGTCCGGCATTCTTCGAGCAGTTTGTGCACGTCACCGGCTGGCTGCCGGCGCAACTGGGTTTCCCTGTCCCCGATGCGGCCGCCGTGCGCGCGGCCGGCGGCGGTCTGGAAAGCGACCAACGGGCCTGGGCCTGGTGGCTGATGGGCTGCGTGTTCTGTTATGGCCTGCTGCCGCGCTTGTTGCTGGTGCTGCTGTGCTGGCTGGCCTGGAAGGCCGGGCAGCGACGCCTGGCGCTGGACAGCTCCGATCCTTATGTGCGCCGCCTGCTGGCCCGTTTCGATGCACTCGACGCGGCCGTGGTGGTAGATCCGGAGCGAGCCGGCTCCGGCCACGCAGCGCACGTCCTGCCCCCCGTGACGCAGCCCGGCGCCCCCGCGCTGGTGGGCTTCGAACTGCCGCCGGAGCAGCCCTGGCCACCGGAGCGCTGGCAGCCCGCCTGGCATCCCGCCGTGCAATGGCTGGAACGCATCGCCGGCAGCAGCCTCGAGCGCACAGCCGTGGTCCAGCGCCTGCTCGAGCAGCGCCCCCATGCCCTGCTGATCGCCACCTGGGGCGCCAGCAGCCCGGATCGCGGCACGGCCCGCTTCCTGCGCGAGGCCGCCGCCACTGCCAGCCGCACCGCCATCCTGCTGACCGGCACCGGCACCGGCACCGGCACCGGCACCGGCAGCGCCGAGCGCTGGCAAGCCTGGCTCCAAGCCAGCGGATTCCCGCAGATTCCGGTATTTGTCGACACTGCCGCCGCCGATGCCTGGCTGGCGGGCGCGCATTCCGGTGAAGATAATCCCCACCATGACTGATCCCATCCGCATCGCCGTAGTGGGCCACACCAACGCCGGCAAGACCTCGCTGCTGCGCACGCTGACGCGCAACGTGGACTTTGGCGAAGTGTCCGATCGCCCCGGCACCACGCGCCACGCCGAAAGCATCGACCTGCGCATGCATGGCCAGACCGCGGTGCGCTTCTTCGATACGCCGGGCCTGGAAGACTCCATCGCCTTGCTCGACTACCTCAACAGCCTGCCCGGCGGCACGCGCCCCGAACGCGTGCGCGCCTTCCTGGCCGGTCCCGAGGCGCGCGGCGTGTTCGAGCAGGAGGCCAAGGTGCTGCGCGCGCTGCTCGACGAAGCCGACGCCGCCATGTGCGTGATCGACAGCCGCGAAGCCGTGCTGCCCAAGTACCGGGCCGAATTCGAGATTCTCACCTACTGCGCCCGCCCGGTCATGCCGGTGCTGAACTTCGTCGCCGCAGCCAACAGCCGGCAGGCAGAATGGCGCCAGGCGCTGCTGGATGCCAACCTGCACGCCCAGGTCGAGTTCGATGCCGTGGCGCCTTTCATCGGCGCCGAGCGCATGCTCTATGGCGATCTGGCGACGTTGCTGCGCCCGCGCCGAGAGCAACTCAACGAGATTGTCCACTGGCTTGCCCAGGAGCAGGCCGAGCGCCGCCAGGCCGCCTGCCGCAGCGTCGCCGGCGCGCTGGTTGATCTGGCCGCCATGCGGCGCGAACTCGATGCAGAGGCCTTTTCCGATCCGGTGCAGCAGGCGGCTTTCGTGCGCGCCTTCCAGGCAGATGTGCTCAAGCGCGGCCGCAAGGCCGTGGATGAACTGCTGGCCGTCTTCGCCTTCCGCCCCGATGATGCCGAACTGGAAAGCCTGCCCGGCCTGCAGGGCCGCTGGGAGGATGACCTGTTCAACCCTGAAGTGCTGATGGAGGCGGGCAAGAAGCTGGGCTTGGGCGCCATGGTCGGGGCTGGCCTGGGCGTGGTCGCCGATGTGGCCCTGGCCGGTCTGTCGTTCGGCGCTGCCACCACGCTGGGCGCGACCCTGGGCGGCCTGGCCAGCCAGGGCTGGCGCCCCCTGTGGCGCAAGCTCGAAAACCGCATGCAGGGCGTGCAGGAACTCACCCTGGAAGACACCGTGCTGGTCGTGCTTGCCGACCAGCTGCTGCTGCTATTGCAGGCGCTCGAACATCGCGGCCATGCCGCCATGGACAAGGTGCACTACCTCGATCAGCCAGATACGGAACATGACCGCTCGCTGGCCGAAAGCCTGTTCCCGGTGCTGCGCGCACTCACTCCCGCACGCGGGCATCCCGAATGGGAGGGCAGCAGCCGCGGCTGGCGCAACGCCTGGCAAGGGCAGGGCGACCGCGAGGAATGCCTGGCCGACACGGCGCGCGCCTTGCAGGATGTGCTGCCGCGGCTGGAATCCTGAGCCATGTATCGAGCCCGCCAGTCCGCCGTGTGCCAAACCGGGGGCCAGCTATCCCGTCTGCTCCGGCAGCGATTCCTGCACGGATGCCCGGTACTCCCTAAGCCATAATCGTCAAAACGCTGCCACCCTGCGCAGCTCCTTCCTTTCTCGAAGAAGAATCACCATGTCCCTGACTGTCTGTGTAGCCCAGCTCAACCCCGTCGTGGGCGACTTGTCCGGCAACGCGCGTGCCATCGTTGATGCCGCACGCGCAGCCTACGCCCAGGGTGCACGCCTGGTGCTGACGGCAGAAATGTCCGTCTGCGGCTATTCTGCCGGCGACCTGTGGCAGCGTCCTGCCTTCATCCAGGCCTGCGAAAAAACGGTGGACGAAATCGCTGCCCAACTGGCGGACCTTCCTGATCTGACGGTGGTTGTGGGCCACCCCACTGGCAACGCCGACTACCGCACGCGCTGCGTGAGCCTACCGCAGCACACCAACCGCGTTACCGCTCTGCGCGCCGGCCAGCGCATTGCCAGCGTGGCCAAGCAGAAGCTGCCCAACTACCAGGTATTCGATGAACTGCGCTACTTCACGCCGGGTACCGAGCCCTGTGTGCTGGAGGTGGAAGGCGTGAGCATCGGCCTGCTGGTGTGCGAGGACGGCTGGTTCGACGAGCCGGCCCAGGCTGCCTTGGCTGCGGGCGCGCAGGTGATTGCGATCATGAATGCATCTCCCTATCACATGGGCAAAGCGCGCGATCGGGAGAAACGTCAGTCTGCACTAAGCCAGAAAATAAGCACCCCCATCATCTACGCCCATATGGTCGGCGGCCATGACGAAGTTGTGTTCGATGGCGGCTCCTTTGCCATGCAGGCAGACGGTCGCCTGGCCGGCCGCGCCCGCAGCTTCGTCGAGCAGAACTGGATGCTCACGCTCGAGCCGCAGGCCGGTGCCGCCGTTCGCCTGCAGGGCGAGACTACGCCCGAGGCCGAACGCGACGGCCTGATCGGCCTGCCGCCGTACCAGTACGCCTACAGCAGTGCCGAGGTCTGGCAGGCGCTGGTGCTGGGTACGCGCGACTATGTGCGCAAGAGCGGGTTCAAGCAGGTGGTGCTCGGTCTTTCCGGCGGCATGGATTCGGCGCTGGTGCTGGCGATTGCCGTCGATGCGCTGGGCGCCGACAATGTGCGCGCCGTGATGATGCCGTCACCCTACACGGCTGATATCTCCCTGATCGACGCGCGCGACATGGCCGGACGCATGGGCGTGCGCTACGACGAAATCGCCATCCTGCCCCCATTCGAGGCCTTCAAGTCCGCACTGGCGCCGCTGTTCGAGGGCCGCCCGGAAGACACCACAGAAGAAAATATCCAGGCCCGTATCCGCGGCACGCTGCTGATGGCGATTTCCAACAAGATGGGCTCGCTGGTGCTGATCACCGGCAACAAGAGCGAGATGGCCACGGGCTACAGCACGCTCTACGGCGACATGGCTGGCGGTTTCGGCCCGATCAAGGACGTGCTCAAGACCCAGGTGTTTGCGCTGGCGCGCTGGCGCAACGCCAACGACCCCTTCGGCACCGGCAGTAACCCGATTCCCGAGCGCATCATCACGCGTCCGCCCAGCGCCGAACTGCGTCCCGACCAGACTGACCAGGACAGCCTGCCGCCCTACGAAGTGCTGGACGCCATCGTCATGCGCTACATGGAAAATGACGTGCCGCTGGCCGACATCGTGGCCCAGGGGCTGGACCAGGCCGCCGTCGAGAAGGTCACGCGCCTGATCCGCATCAACGAGTACAAGCGCCAGCAGGCGCCGATCGGCATTCGCATCACGCACCGCAGCTTCGGCAAGGACTGGCGCTATCCGCTGATCAACGGCTTCCGTGAAACGCCCTGAGCTGTTCGAGGGCTGCCGTTTTATTGCACAATGCCAGTTGCGGCTTGCTGCCGCACTTCGAGGAGCATTTTTTCATGAGACAGATCACCGCCATCATCAAGCCGTTCAAGCTGGAAGAAGTCCGCGAGGCACTGGCTGAATGCGGTGTCAACGGCCTCACCGTGACCGAGGTGAAGGGTTTCGGCCGCCAGAAGGGCCATACCGAGCTGTACCGCGGCGCCGAATATGTGGTCGACTTTCTGCCCAAGGTGAAGATCGAGGTGGTGGTCAAGGCTGAAGATGTCGATGCCTGCGTCGATGCCATCGTTGGCGCGGCGCGTACCGGCAAGATTGGTGACGGCAAGATCTTCGTCACGCCGGTCGAGCGCATCATCCGCATCCGTACCGGCGAGCAGGACGAAACCGCCGTCTGAGCGTTGATGCTGGCAGCAGGGCTACGCGTTCCAGCGGCCTGATCAGGCCGCAGCCCCGCCAGCCAGGTAGCGCAGCGTCGGCTCCACCTCGGTGCCGACGTGGATCATGTCCATCTGGTGGTCGCGCATGAAGCCGTGGCGGATTGCTCCGCCCAGAAACTTCAGCAGATCGTCGTAATAGCCCCCGGTGTTGAGAATCGCCACCGGCTTGTTGTGATAGCCCAGCTGCTTCCAGGTCCAGGCTTCGAACAGCTCCTCGAAGGTGCCGATGCCGCCCGCCAGCGCCAGGAAAGCGGTGCAGCGCTCGGCCATCATGTGCTTGCGCTGGTGCATGGTCTCGACGATGTGCAGTTCGGTGCAGCCCTCGTGTGCCCACTCGCGCTCCACCAGCGCCTTCGGAATCACGCCCACCACGCGGCCGCCGGCCTGCAGAGCGCCATCGGCCACGATGCCCATCAGCCCCGTATGGCCGCCGCCGTACACCAGCTGGCCGCCATTGCGCGCGATCCAGCTGCCTACTTCGCGCGCCGTGGTGCGGAACGCCTCATTCTCGCCCGGCTGCGAGGCGCAATACACGCACACCGAAAACCGCGGTTCCGGATCGGCAAACATGGAGCGCACGCCGGCGGACTGGGCAGGAGCGGGTGCACTGGGAGAGGACGGATGCATGATTTTTCTCGCAGGAAAATGGAATGGCGCAAGGAGGCAGACTGTTCAGCACTGCAGGTCGGCGGTGGGGCAATCCATGACAAGTCACCCCGCATCAGAACTGCGCATGCAGCCGGATCGCCACCATCGACAGCCACACGATGCCACAAAACACGCTGCCCAGAAACACCGCAGCGCTGCCGAAATCCTTGGCGCGCTTGGCCAGCGGGTGCAGTTCGTAGCCGATGCGGTCGATTGCATCCTCGATGCCGCTGTTGAGCAGTTCGATTACCAGCAGAGCCACCAGCGAGCCGGAGAGAATCACCATCTCGACCCAGGTGCGTCCCACCAGGAACGAGAGCGGAATGCCGAAGGCTGCGAGCGTCAGCTCCATGCGGAAGGCCGAGCATTCGCGGATGGCGGCCTTCAGCCCGTCGATGGAGTAGAGCGTGGCATGCCACAGCCGCGACAGGCCGCGGCGCGACTTCTGCGGGTGCTGGCGTGGATCGGGCTTGGGAATTTTCTCGATCACAGCTGCCACCATTTGCGCGTCTGCTCGGCCTTGGGCGGCGGAGCCTGGTGGATCAGGTAGGTGCCGGCCAGCACGTCGTGCAGGAACTGGCGCTGCGGCAGTACGCGGCTGAGCAGGGCCCAGAACACCACCCAGAGCATGAAGGCAGCGGTAGCCAGGCCGGGCGATTCCTGCCAGTGGCGCGTCACCGACAGCACGCCCAGTGGCGGCAGCACCCAGAGCCAGCTCAGCAGGTAGCGCGCCAGGGCACGCAGCTTGCTGATGGGCTGGCCCAGGCGGTCGACGATGCGGATGTGCCAGGTCTTCATGGCCAGGGTGTGGCCCTTGCTCCAGAACCAGACGAAATAGGCGCCCAGCACCAGAAACAGGAAGATCTGATGGCCATGCCGGTTCTGCAGGGCATGGCGCGTCTGCGTGAGCGCGCTGAACAGGTAGCCGGCCAGGAACACCACGCCGAACAGCAGCATGCCTTCATACAGCCAGCAGGACAGACGGCGCCACAGCGGCGGAGCCTGCAGCGAGAGCGGGGGAGCCGGCTGGCCGGCGGCGGGAAGGGAGGAGGCGTTCATTCAGGTTCAGGCGCTGGCGCGATGGGCACAAGCTGCGCCAGCGGGCACAAAACAGGCTGGGCAGAGGACTCGCGCGAGTATAGCGGCACCCGGTGAAACTGCCAGACGATCGGGCGATTGCGGGAATGTTTCCTGCCGGGGCGGTTTGCGATCCGTGCGTTTCGATGCCCACCCAGGTGCGCACGACGCCCGCACGGCGCAGGTGATCGGGCAGCCCGGCATGCAGACCCATGTCGCATCTGCGCATCGCAAGCCGGAGGGCAGCTTGCCCAAGCTCCTGATTTGTAAAAATTTTTCACTTTTGCATTGCAGCAATGCCATAATGACGCTCTGCACAACTCATTCGGCAAACGGGTCACTGTCCGGCGCGTTACAAGAAGCGCCCATGGCTTTGGCCTTAAGTCTCGAAGCCATCTCACAAGGATGCCGCCGAGAGGCACCCAAGGTTTTTCTGTATAGAAAATCACAAAGGTTCATCACATGGATATCCAACAGAATACGGCTGCAGCAGCCAAGTCTTCCTCTTCCCGCGCTCCCATGCTCATGGGCGCCGAAATCCTCATCAAGTGCCTCGAGGCCGAGAACGTCAAGCATCTCTGGGGTTACCCCGGCGGCGCCGTGCTCTACATCTACGACGCCCTGTACAAGCAGGAAACCATCCAGCACGTGCTGGTGCGTCACGAGCAGGCAGCCGTGCACGCGGCCGACGGTTTTGCCCGTGCCACCGGTGAAGTGGGCGTGGCGCTGGTCACTTCCGGCCCCGGTCTGACCAACGCTGTCACCGGCATTGCCACCGCCTACATGGACAGCATTCCGCTGGTGGTGATCGCCGGCCAGGTGCCGACCGGCGCCATCGGCCAGGACGCCTTCCAGGAATGCGACACCGTGGGCATCACGCGCCCGGTGGTCAAGCACAACTTCCTGGTGAAGGATCCCAAGGACATCCCGAGCGTCGTCAAGCGCGCCTTCCACATCGCGCGCACCGGCCGTCCCGGCCCGGTCGTGATCGATGTGCCCAAGGACGTGTCCTTCCAGAAAGTGGCCTGGCACGGCTACCCCGAGACGGTTGCCATGCGCTCCTACAACCCGGTGCGCAAGGGCCACGGCGGCCAGATTCGCAAGGCGCTGCAATTGCTGCTGAACGCCAAGCGTCCCTACATCTACACCGGTGGCGGCGTGCTGCTGGGCAACGCCTGCGACGAACTGCGCACCCTGGTCGATACCCTGGGCGCACCCTGCACCAGCACGCTGATGGGCCTGGGCGCCTATCCGGCCAGCGATCCGAAATTCCTGGGCATGCTGGGCATGCACGGCACGGTGCAGGCCAACAACGCCATGCAGCACTGCGACGTGCTGCTGGCCGTGGGCGCCCGTTTCGACGACCGCGTGATCGGCAACCCCAAGCACTTCGCGCAGAATGAGCGCAAGATCATCCATATCGACATCGATCCGTCTGTCATCTCCAAGCGCGTCAAGGTCGACGTGCCGATCGTGGGTGACGTGAAGGATGTGCTGGTCGAGCTGCTCAACGCCATCAACGAATCCGAAGTCAAGCCCAACCCCGAGGCGGTGGCTCCCTGGTGGGAAACCGTCAACAAGTGGCGCAAGACCGACTGCCTGAAGTACGACCGCGACAACAAGGACGTGATCAAGCCGCAGAAAGTGGTCGAGACGCTGTACGAGATGACCAGGGACGACGATTGCTACATCACGTCCGACGTGGGTCAGCACCAGATGTTCGCGGCGCAGTTCTACCCGTTCAACCGTCCGCGCCGCTGGATCAACTCCGGCGGTCTGGGCACCATGGGCGTGGGCATTCCCTACGCCATGGGCATCAAGCTGGCCAAGCCGCAGGCCGATGTGTACTGCGTGACGGGCGAAGGCTCGGTGCAGATGAACATCCAGGAACTGTCCACCTGCCTGCAGTACGAAACGCCGATCAAGATCGTGGCGCTGAACAACCGCTACCTGGGCATGGTGCGCCAGTGGCAGGAAATCGAATATTCCGGCCGCTACAGCCACAGCTACATGGACGCGCTGCCCAACTTCGTCAAGCTGGCCGAGGCCTATGGCCACGTGGGCCTGCTGATCGAGGATCCGAAGGATGTGGAACCGGCGCTGCGCGAAGCCAAGAAGCTGAAGGACCGCACCGTGTTCCTCGACTTCCGCACCGATCCCACCGAGAACGTGTTCCCGATGGTGCAGGCCGGCAAGGGCATCACCGAGATGCTGCTGGGCTCGGAAGAGCTGTAAGCCATTTGCCGCCGGGCGCTGCCTGTGCGGGCTGCACGCTCAGCCCGTTCCGGCCCGCCCGGTTGCCCCGAATTTATTTGTCCGAGTGAATCTATTGCCTGCCAAGCCCGCCGCTTACCGGCTGCGGGGGAGGGCAGCGAAAAGAGGAAACCATCATGAAACACATCATTGCCATCCTGCTGGAGAACGAAGCCGGCGCGCTGTCGCGCGTGGTGGGCCTGTTCTCTGCCCGCGGCTACAACATCGAGAGCCTGACCGTGGCGCCGACCGAGGACGAGAGCCTGTCGCGCATGACCATCGAAACCTCCGGCTCCGATGACGTGATCGAGCAGATCACCAAGCATCTGAACCGCCTGATCGAAGTCGTGAAGGTCGTCGACCTGACCGAAGGCGCTTACATCGAGCGCGAGCTGATGATGGTGAAGGTGCGCGCCGTCGGCAAGGAGCGCGAGGAGATGAAGCGCATGGCCGACATCTTCCGTGGCCGCATCATCGACGTCACCGACAAGAGCTACACCATCGAGGTGACCGGCGACAAGAGCAAGAACGATGCCTTCCTGAACGCCATCGAACGCAGCGCCATTCTGGAAACCGTGCGTACCGGCTCCAGTGGCCTGGGCCGCGGCGAGCGCATCCTGCGCGTCTGAGCGTCCTACAATAGACAAGTTTGGCTGTCTGCGCCTCGGTGGGCTCAGCGCAGACGGCTTCTATCGGCGAAAGCATCGATTGTTCGCCCTGAGCCTTCCGAAGGGCGTTTCGCCACCTTATTCTGATTTTTGGAGATAGCGATGAAAGTTTTCTACGACAAGGACTGTGACCTGAGCCTGATCAAGGGCAAGACCGTTGCCATCATCGGCTACGGCTCGCAAGGCCACGCCCACGCCCAGAACCTGAACGACAGCGGCGTGAAAGTGGTGGTCGGCCTGCGCAAGGGCGGTGCTTCCTGGGACAAGGTCGCCAAGGCCGGCCTGACCGTGATGGAAGTCAACGACGCCGTCAAGGCCGCCGATCTGGTCATGATCCTGCTGCCGGACGAGAACATCCCCGAGGTGTACAAGAACAACGTCGAGCCCAACATCAAGCAGGGCGCCACGCTGGCTTTTGCCCACGGCTTCAACGTGCACTACAACCAGGTCGTGCCGCGCGCTGACCTGGACGTGATCATGGTCGCTCCCAAGGGCCCCGGCCACACCGTGCGTTCCGAATACCTGAAGGGCGGCGGCGTGCCGTCCCTGATCGCCATCTACCAGGACAAGTCCGGCAAGGCCCGTGACCTGGCCCTGTCCTATGCCATGGCCAACGGCGGCGGCAAGGGCGGCATCATCGAAACCAACTTCAAGGAAGAGACCGAGACCGACCTGTTCGGCGAGCAGGCCGTGCTGTGCGGCGGCGCCGTCGAGTTGGTGAAGATGGGCTTCGAAACCCTGACAGAAGCCGGCTACGCTCCGGAAATGGCCTACTTCGAGTGCCTGCACGAACTGAAGCTGATCGTCGACCTGATGTACGAAGGCGGCATCGCCAACA
Organism: Brachymonas denitrificans; assembly: GCF_907163135.1. Classification (NCBI taxonomy): domain Bacteria; kingdom Pseudomonadati; phylum Pseudomonadota; class Betaproteobacteria; order Burkholderiales; family Comamonadaceae; genus Allobrachymonas; species Allobrachymonas denitrificans. Next base: position 666,640 of record NZ_CAJQUA010000001.1, read on the forward strand.
TGAACTACTCCATCTCCAACAACGCGGAGTATGGCGAGTACGTGACCGGCCCCGAGGTAATCAACGAAGAGTCCCGCAAGGCCATGCGCGCTGCGCTCAAGCGCATCCAGGACGGCGAATACGCCAAGATGTTCATCAACGAAGGCCGCCTGAACTACCCCAGCATGACGGCCCGCCGCCGCCAGAACGCCGAGCACCAGATCGAGATCGTTGGCAACCAGCTGCGCGGCATGATGCCCTGGATCGCCAAGAACAAGCTGGTGGACCAGAGCAAGAACTGATTGGTTCCTGCGTTGCACGGTCTGCAGATCGTGCACAATACCCATCCTCTGCGGCCCGTGCCGCGGTCGGATGGGCAGCAAAAGCCACTTCGGTGGCTTTTCGCGTTTCTGCAGCCTCCCTCTGGTGGGGCAGGCACTTTCATGGGATCATTGCACAATGAGCAACAACAACTATCCTCACCCCATTCTGGCGCGCGAAGGCTGGCCCTACATCGGTGGCAGCCTGGTCGTGGCGCTGCTGGTGCATGCCGTATTTGGCGGTGGCGCGGCGCTGCCGTTCTGGCTGATCGCCGCTTTCGTGATCCAGTTCTTCCGCGATCCCGCGCGTCCGATCCCGCAGGATGCCAATGCCGTGCTGTCGCCGGCCGATGGCCGCATCGTCAAGGTCGAGAAGGTGCGCGATCCCTACGCCGACCGTGATGCGCTGCTGATCAGCGTGTTCATGAACGTGTTCAACGTTCACAGCAACCGTGCGTCGGTCGACGGCACCGTGACCAAGGTGCAGTATTTCCCCGGTGCCTTTGTCAACGCCGATCTGGACAAGGCGTCGACCGAGAACGAACGCAATGCGGTGGTGATCGACAGCAATGGCACGACCATCACGCTGGTGCAGGTGGCCGGCCTGATTGCCCGCCGCATCCTGTGCTACGTCAAGCCCGGCGACGTGCTGACGCGCGGCCAGCGCTACGGTTTCATCCGTTTCGGTTCGCGCGTGGACGTGTACCTGCCGCTCACGGCACAGCCCAAGGTGGCGCCCGGTGACAAGGTGTCCGCCACGACCACGATCCTGGCCGTCCTGTAAGATGCAGGTTCGCTGATGCCCTTTCGGGGCATCGTCTGCCGACAACCTCAGGAGCAGCATGGATTTCTCACCCATCGACCCGGAACAGGAAGCAATGCACGGCCAACCGGTGCGCAAGCGCCGCAAGGGCATTTACGTGCTGCCCAACCTGTTCACGCTGGCAGCGCTGTTCGGCGGTTTTTATGCCGTCGTGATGGCCATGAACGGCCGCTTCGACTTGGCCACCATCGGCGTATTTGCCGCCATGGTGCTCGACAGCCTGGACGGGCGCGTGGCGCGCCTCACGCATACGCAGAGCGCCTTCGGCGAGCAGATGGATTCGCTTTCCGACATGGTGAGCTTCGGTGCCGCGCCGGCGCTGATCGCCTACGAATGGGCACTGCGCCCGCTGGGCCGCTGGGGCTGGATTGCCGCCTTTGTCTATTGCGCCTGTGCGGCCTTGCGTCTCGCGCGCTTCAACGTCAACACCGGCGTGGTGGACAAGCGCTACTTCCAGGGTCTGCCTTCTCCTGCGGCCGCGGCGCTGGTGACCGGCTTCATCTGGCTGACCAACGAGATCATCACCGCCCACCGTGACGTGCCCTGGTTCAAGAACTTCATCGAGCTGTTCACCGGCGGCGGCATCGTGCGTACCGACCTGTCCTGGTTCATGTTCGCCATCACGCTGCTGGCCGGACTGACCATGGTGACCAATGTGCCGTACTACAGCTTCAAGGATTTCGGTGGCAAGCGCAGCGTGCCGTTTGCGCTGCTGATCGGTGTGGTGCTGCTGATGGCCGTGATCAGCATCGAGCCGCCGACCATGCTGTTCCTGCTGTTCGTGCTGTATGCGCTGAGCGGCTATGTGCTGTATGTGTGGCGCAAGGCGACGGGGCAGTATGTGAGCATCGTTGCCACATCCACCGATGAGCCTGACGAAAAAGGCCTGCACGATTGATGCGGCGCCATAAAAACTGTGCTACATTGAATCTCATGAAGGTTTTTGCACTATCCCTGCTACTGGCTGACGTCCGACGGGCGGGGTAAGTAGCGCGCGCAAAAACCTCTCACACGAAGCCCGTTTGCACCTGCAGCGGGCTTTTTGTTTTTTGCATCGTGGCAGGTGGCAGCGGACCACCAAACTTCATCACCCAAGGGGCTTTCCATGACCGACCAACTCATCATTTTCGATACCACCTTGCGCGATGGCGAGCAGTCGCCCGGCGCTTCCATGACGCGCGACGAGAAGATCCGCATCGCCCGTCAGCTGGAGCGTCTGCGCGTGGACGTGATCGAGGCCGGTTTTGCGGCCAGCTCCAACGGCGACTTCGAGTGCGTGCAGGCGATTGCCAACGCCATCAAGGATTCGACCGTGTGCTCGCTGTCGCGCGCCAATGACCGCGACATCAGCCGCGCGGCCGAGGCGCTGAAGAACGCCAACCGTGGCCGCATCCACACCTTCATCGCGACCAGCCCGCTGCACATGGAGAAGAAGCTGCGCATGTCGCCCGAAGAGGTACTGGAGCAGGCCCGCCGTTCGGTGCGCTTTGCGCGCAACCTGATGGCCGATATCGAGTTCAGCGCCGAGGATGGCTACCGCAGCGACCTGGATTTTCTGGCGCGCGTGTGCGAGGCGGTGATCAACGAGGGTGCCACCACCATCAACATTCCCGACACCGTGGGCTATGCCGTGCCCGAGCTGTACGGCAATTTCATCAAGAGCCTGCGCGAAAAGGTGCCGAACAGTGACAAGGCGATCTGGAGCGTGCACTGCCACAACGACCTCGGCATGGCCGTGGCGAACAGCCTGGCCGGCGTGACCATTGGCGGCGCGCGCCAGGTGGAATGCACCATCAACGGCCTGGGCGAGCGCGCCGGCAACTGCTCGCTCGAGGAGGTGGTGATGGCGGTGAAGACGCGCCGCGACTATTTCGGCCTGAACGTCAACATCGACACGCAGCAGATCGTTGCGGCCAGCCGCATGGTGAGCCAGATCACCGGTTTCGTGGTGCAGCCGAACAAGGCGGTGGTGGGCGCCAACGCCTTTGCCCATGCCAGCGGCATTCACCAGGATGGCGTGCTGAAGGCGCGCGACACCTACGAGATCATGCGTGCCGAGGACGTGGGCTGGAGCGCCAACAAGATCGTGCTGGGCAAGCTCAGCGGCCGCAATGCCTTCAAGCAGCGCCTGCAGGAGCTGGGCATCGAGCTCGAGAGCGAGGTCGAAATCAACGCCGCCTTTGCCCGCTTCAAGGAACTGGCCGACCGCAAGAGCGAGATTTTCGACGAGGACATCATCGCGCTGGTGGGCGACGAGAGCGTGACTGCGGAGAAGGAGCAATATGGCCTCGTGTCTCTGGCTCAGCACAGCGAGACCGGCGAGCAGCCGAGCGCGAGCGTGGTGTTCACCGTGGAAGGCAAGGAAGTGAAGGGCGAGGCGACCGGCAACGGTCCGGTCGATGCCTCACTCAAGGCCATCGAGTCGCACGTGAAGAGCGGTGCCGAGATGATCCTGTATTCGGTGAACGCCATCAGCGGCAACACCGAAAGCCAGGGCGAGGTGACGGTGCGGCTGCAGCAGGCCGGCCGCATCGTGAACGGCGTTGGCGCTGATCCGGATATCGTGGTGGCTTCGGCCAAGGCCTACCTCAGCGCGCTGAACAAGCTGCACAGCAAGGTCGAGCGCGTGCACGCGCAGGGCGTCTGATTTGACGCGGCCTCCGCTTCGACAGCGGGGGCCGTGTTGATTCATTCCCTGGCGAGCAGCTGGGTTTTCGCGTCCTCGAACCCCGGCAGTGCTTGGCTGCGCGCCACCTGGCGGATCAGGTCGCAGGTGGTGCGGACATGGGTTTCCAGCGCCAGCGCGGCGCGGGCATCCTGGCGGGCGATGGCGGCGCGGAAGATGATTTCGTGTTCCTCGTCCACATTGCGCTCGATGGTGTGCTCGGCCACCAGTTGCAGCGTCATGTAGCGGTAGCGCTCGGAGTGGCGGTTGAGCAGGCCGAGCAGGTACTTGGTCCACGGCGAGTGGTAGCCGGCAATCAGCGCCTCGTGGAAACGCTTGTTGCATTGCTCGAATTGCTGGGTATCTATATGGCCGCTGCTGTCACGCAGGCTTGTCATCGCATCGTAGGAGTCACGCAGCTCGGCTTCCCAGCGCGCATCGCCGTGCCGGATGGACTGGCGCAGGGCTTCCGTTTCGAGCAGCACGCGCTGGTTGGTCAGGTCTTCCAGGTCGTCGAGCGAGATCGGACTGACGCGGAAGCCGCGCTGGCCTTCAGCATAGACCAGGGCATCGGACACCAGCAGCGACAGCGCCTCGCGCAGCGTACCGGCGCCGACGTCGTAGTCTTCCTTGAGATGCTCCACGCGCAGCTTGTAGCCCGGTGGCAGGCGGCCCTCGATGATGTCGGCGCGCATGGCTCGGTAGGCTTTTTCGACCAGGGTGCGCGGTGCGGGAGCTTCGGTCTGGGTCAGGTAATGCTGGGAGGCAACGAAAGTCATGGTGAGGCTCGCTGGCTTCAGGAAGAGGGATTCTGGGCGCTGCGTTGCAGCCGATAGGCCAGTTGCGGGCGCGTCAGGCCAAGCTGGCGCGCGGCTGCGGCCAGATTGCCCCGTGATTGTTGCACGGCAAACTCGAGCAACTGGGATTCGATGTCGGGCAGGGTGACGCCGCTGGAAAGCAGGGTGGCGCACAGCTCGCCCGGCAGCCGGCGCACATCGACTTCGGTCAGGCTTCCGTGGCGGGTAAGGGCGGTGTGCGGATGCTCGGGCATGAGCGGGAACAGGTGGCGCGTGTCGATCATGTCCTGACCGCCGGTGAGCAGCACGGCGCGCTCGAGCACGCGGCCCAGCTCGGACAGGTTGCCGGCCCAGGGCTGGTGCATCAGCGTCTGCAGCGCATGCTCGCTCAGGGAAGGGGGCAGTGCCTTGTACTTGGCGGCATACTGCATGAGCAGGGTTTCGGCCAGTACCGGCAGCTGGTGCATGCGCTCGCGCAGGGGAGGCAGCGTAACCTGCACGGTCTGCAGCCGCAGCAGCAGTTCGCGGCGGAACTGGCCTTGCTGGGCCAGCTGCTCCAGATTGGCGGAGCTGGCAGCGATCAGCTGGCAGTGGGCTGCCACGGGCATCTGGCCCTGATGGCGCAGGAATTCGCCGTGGCGCAGGAAATCGAGCAGTTTGTCCTGCAGCAACAGCGGCAGGTGTTCGATGTTGTGCAGGTAGAGCATGCCGCCTTCGGCCTGCTCGATGCGGCCGGTGCGCCCGGTGGTGCCGGCCAGTGCATGGGTGGCGGCGTGCATGGTGCTGCCCAGGTCGCTGCGCATCTTCTCGCCGAACAGCTGGATGTCGAGTGCATCAGGATCCAGGCCCTGGCAGTCCAGCATGACGAAGGGCCTGCCGCTGGCCGCGAGCTTGTGCAGGCGGCGCGCCAGCGTCTGTTTGCCGGTGCCGAATTCGCCCTGCAGCAGCAGCGGGATGCCGGCGTGGGCGGCGCGCTCCAGCATGGTGAGCTGGGCTGGCAGCAGGCCGTATTCGCCCATGGTCTGCGACAGGTCGGCCGCGGGATCGATCACGGTGGTGGTCGGGCCGCTGTCCATGGGCTGGTGCAGGCCTGGGGTGAGCGGATCGGCCATGCGGCGGCCGCTGGCCTGCAGCAGCGATTCGAGCTGCTCCACGTCGTAGAGCTGGAACACCTGCGCCCCTTCGTCCCACAGCTCCGCCGACTTGCCCAGGATGTGGCAATGCGGCGCCCCGGTGGCAGCGCAGCCGGTTTCCTGGAACAGCACCAGCCGGCCCATGAAGCCACTGGTATAGCCGCTGGCGTAGCCCAGCAGCAGCCAGCAGACCGGCTCGTCGGAGCGTCCCATCATCTGCAGGTGGGCATAGGCTTCCCAGGAATGGTGCCAGGTGAATTCGCCCACGAACTGGCCACTGTCCCTGTCGATCTCCTGCCTGACCGGGCGCACCTGGGCGGCGCCTTCGATCATGTGCAGCTGGGGACCGACCAGGAAGATGTCGTCGCCCGACTGGCCGCCACGCAGTTGACGGGCGAATTCGGCGTCGCGCAGGCCGGAGCTGAAGCCGGTGCTGAGCAGCATGCTGCGTGCTTCGTCGCGGCCGAGGCGGGCCAGCAGGGCCTTGCGCAGCCGGCCCAGGGATTCGGCATGCACCAGCACCATGCGGCGCGAGCCGAGCCAGATGCTGCCCTCGTCTAGCGAGAAGCGCAGCAGCTGGCGCAGGTCGTGGTCGGGCGGGAGCTTGGGAGGTGAGGCCATGAAAGGCATTGTCTCCGAATATCGAGATATGAAGGGCTATGGCAATCCCCTGCAGGCCCGGGAAGAAATCACGGGTGCGTCCTGTTTGCCTGAATTTTAAGCGATTTGCGCGAAAAAATTGATTATTTGATCAACTGATGCTGATGTGCTGGCCGAAATCATCAGCCGCAATTGTCGTCATATTGCCGATCAATGAAGTGAAGCCAGCTCCGCTTAGGGACTTTCCCCTGAATATCGAGATTAAAAGGTCTTCCGCAGCCCCCATTCCTAGAATTTGCGGCATGGAACAGACAAACACCACCCCCGATTCCTTCGACACCCGCAAGCGCTATGTGCGCATCAGGGAAGAGCATGCCAACGGCATGGTCGAGTTCGAGTTTGCGGTGGGCGAGCCGCACCTGTACGTGGAAATGGTGATGGCGCGCGCCGAGTTCGAGCAGTTCTGCACCGACCAGGGCGTGACGCCCACGGTGGGCGGACTGGAGGACGCGGAGCAGGGCAGCCAGGAGCACGAATGGGACTGGAACCTGCGCGCGGCGCGCGATCGTCATTTCCGTCACGAGCCTTGATTTTCACGAAAGCAACCAGGAGACAACGCACATGCAGATCGATCTTCGCACCGTCAGCATCACGCCGCTGCGGCAGACCTTCAACAACATCGCGGCGCGCCAGGGTGCAGACAAGCCCGCGTCGCGCTATCTGGAAGCGACGATGGACGTGCAGCCCTCGGCCAGCTTCCACTACCGCCCGACCTGGGCGCCCGAGTATGAGCTGTTCGACGCCAGCCGCACCGCCATCGTGATGAAGGACTGGTATGCGCTGAAGGATCCGCGCCAGCTCTACTACGGCACCTACACCCAGGCGCGTGCCCGCATGCAGGAAACCGCCGAGGCCGATTTCGAGTTCGTCGAGACGCGCGGCCTGGCCGATACCTACAACGATGACGCCCGCAAGCTGGCACTCGATTTTTACCTGCCGCTGCGCCACGTGGCCTGGGGCGCCAACATGAACGGTTCTGCCATCTGCGCCTACGGTTTCGGCACCGCCATCACCCAGCCCTGCCTGTATTCCGGCATGGACCAGCTCGGCATTGCCCAGTACCTGACGCGCCTAGGCCTGCTGCTCGGCCACCAGGGTGAACTGGAAGCGGCCAAGAAGGCCTGGCTGGAAGCGCCCGAGTGGCAGGAGCTGCGCCGCTATGTGGAAGACACGCTGGTGCTGAAAGACTGGTTCGAACTGTTCGTGGCCCAGAACGTGGTGCTGGACGGCATGCTGTTTGCGCTGGCCTACAAGGAAGTCGACAAGGCGCTGACCGCCAAGGCCGGCCCGGTGGTGTCCATGCTGACGCGCTTCCAGGCCGAGTGGTTCGACGACACCAACAAGTGGGTCGACGCCGTGATGAAGGTGAGCGCTGCCGAAAGCGATGCCAACAAGGCGCAACTGCGCGAGTGGCTGGCCAAGTGGCATGCCCGCGCCCGTACCGCGCTGGAGCCCGTGGCACGCATCGCCCTGGGCGAGCAGGGCGGTGCAGCCCTCGACAACGTGGGCGCTGCCCTGAATGCGCGCATGGCCAAGGCCGGCATTCCTGCCTGATCAACCTCTTACCGGAAGCAAACCCATGTCCAACGTATTCATCGCCCTGCAGAAAAACGAGGAAACCCGCGCCATCGTCGACGCCATCATGGCCGACAACCCGGACGCCATCCTCAACGAACAGCCCGCCATGGTGAAGGTGGACTGCCCCAACCGCCTGGTCATCAAGCGCGAAAGCATTGAGCAGGAAATGGGCCGCGATTTCGACCTGCAGGAACTGCACGTCAACCTGATCACGCTCAGCGGCCACATCGACGAAGACGAAGACCAGTTCGCCCTGAGCTGGGGCAACTGAGCCGCAACCGCCTCACCCTATTAGAACGGAGACATTCCCATGGACATGATTGTCAAGAAAAAGCTGAGCCTGAAGGAACGCTACAACCTGATGACGCGCGATCTGGACTGGACCCCCACCTACCAGAAGCCGGAAGACGTGTTCCCGTACCTGACGTACGAAGGCATCAAGATCCACGACTGGAGCAAGTTCGAGGATCCCTTCCGCATGACGATGGATGCATACTGGAAGTACCAGGCCGAGAAGGAGCGCAAGCTCTACGCCATCATCGATGCGTTCAACCAGAACAATGGCCACCTGGGCGTAACGGATGCGCGATACATCAACTCGCTGAAATTATTCCTGACCGGGGTTTCCCCGCTGGAATACATGGCGCACCGCGGCTTTGCCCACGTCGGCCGCCAGTTTGCCGGCGCCGGCCCGCGCGTGGCCTGCCAGATGCAGGCGGTGGACGAGATCCGCCACTTCCAGACGCAGGTGCATTCGCTCTCCAACTACAACAAGCACTACAACGGCTTCCAGAACTGGCGCCACCAGCACGACCGCGTGTGGTACCTGTCGGTGCCCAAGAGCTTCTTTGATGATGCCGTCTCTGCCGGCCCGTTCGAGTTCATGGTTGCCATCGGCTTCGCGTTCGAGTACGTGCTGACCAACCTTTTGTTCGTGCCCTTCATTTCCGGGGCCGCCTACAACGGCGACATGGGCGCCATGGCCTTCGGCTTCTCGGCCCAGTCCGACGAATCCCGCCACATGACGCTGGGCCTGGAGATGATCAAGTTCATCCTGGAACAGGATCCGGACAACCTCCCTATCGTGCAGAAGTGGATGGACAAGTGGTTCTGGCGCGGCTATCGCGTGCTGACGCTGGTCGCCATGATGATGGATTACATGCTGCCCAAGCGCGTGATGAGCTGGAAAGAGGCATGGGAAGTGTATGCCGAGCAAAATGGCGGCGCGCTGTTCAACGACCTGGCACGCTACGGCGTCAAGGTGCCGAAGGGCTGGGAGCAGGCCTGCAAGGACAAGGACCACCTGAGCCACCAGGCCTGGAACGTGTTCTACAACTATGGTGCAGCCGCTCCGTTCCACACCTGGGTGCCGAGCAAGGAAGACATGGACTGGTTGTCCGCCAAGTACCCCGACACCTTCGACAAGTACTACCGCCCGCTGTGGGAGCACTACACCGAAGAGCAGAAGGCCGGCCGCCGCTTCTACAACACCACGCTGCCGATGCTGTGCCAGACCTGCCAGATCCCGATGTTCTTTACGGAGCCGGACGATCCGACCAAGATCGCCTACCGCGAGAGCACCTACCACGGCATGAGGTATCACTTCTGTTCGGACGGCTGCAAGACCATCTTCGACGACGAGCCGGAGAAGTACAGCCAGAGCTGGCTGCCGGTGCACCAGATCTACCAGGGCAACTGCTTCGAGCCTGATGCAGACCCGACCAAGCCCGATTTCAACCCGCTGGCCGAGGTGCTGCGCTGGTACCGCATGGAGCAGGGCCGCGACAACATGGATTACGCCGATTCCGAAGACAAGAGGAACTTCGAGATGTGGCGCGAGATGGCCACCAAGAACTGATGGCCTGCGGACTGCCTGCCTTGCGGCGGCAGTCCGCACCGAGACCAACTGTTGAATTCCGGAGAAAGACCATGGCCGTTGCTGCCCTTACCACCTATGAGTTTCCCGCCAAGGATACGGCGGACAAGTTTCCCGCACCGCTGCTCTACATCGGCTGGGAAGACCACAAGATGTTCTGCGCGCCGTTCTGCGTGCCGGTGCCGCCCGACATGAAGTTCGGCGACCTGGTGAAGAACATGCTGCCCGGCATGTACAGCGCGCATCCCGACTTCGCCAGGATCGACTGGACCACCACCGAGTGGTTCAAGTCTGGCCAGCCGTGGAAGCCCGAGAACGACAAGTCCATGGCCGAGAACGGCCTGGGCCACAAGGACGTGATCCGCTTCCGCACTCCGGGCCTGACCGGCCTGGGCGGTTCCTGCTTCTGACATTTTTCTCGCCAGAGGGCCTGTCAGGCAGGGCGGCCGTCAGACGCAGCCCTGCCTCTTTTTATTTCCGCGGCCGCCCAGCGTCCGTGCTGTTTGCCAGTCTTGCATCATGAGCTATCAACTCACCATCGAACCCATCGGTCAGACCCTTGACGTGGAAGAGGGTCAGACCATCCTGGATGCCGCGCTGCGTGCCGGCCTGTACATTCCCCACGCCTGCTGTCACGGCCTGTGCGCCACCTGCAAGATCCAGGTGACGGATGGCGAGATCGACCATGGCGAAGCCAGCAACTTTGCCCTGATGGACTACGAGCGTGAGGAAGGCAAATGCCTGGCCTGCTGCGCGACGCTGCAATCGGACGTGACGATCGAGGCCGAGATCGAGGAAGAGGTCGATGCGCAGAACCTGCCGGTGCACGACTACACCGCCACCGTCTCGCGCATCGAAAACCTCACGCCCACCATCAAGGGCGTGTGGCTCAAGCTGCCGGAAGGGCGGAACATCCAGTTCCAGGCCGGCCAGTACATCAATCTGAACATTCCGGGCGAGACCGCTTCGCGCGCCTTCTCGATTGCCAGTGCACCGCAGGACGGTAACGAGATCGAACTCAACATCCGCCAGGTGGTGGGGGGCAAGGGGACAGCGTGGGTGCACGAGCAACTCAAGCAGGGCGACACGGTGACATTCTCCGGCCCCTACGGACGCTTCTTCGTGCGCAAGAGCGAGAACCAGCCCAGCCTGTTCCTGGCCGGCGGCTCCGGCCTGTCCAGCCCGCGTTCCATGATTCTCGACCTGCTGGCCGAGAACAGCGAGCTGCCCATCGTGCTGGTGAACGGCGCGCGCGACCAGTCCGAGCTGTATCACGATGCCGAGTTTCGCGCACTGGCCGAGCGCCATCCGCACTTCACCTATGTGCCGGTGCTGAGCAATGAGCCGGATGGCAGCGGCTGGCAGGGGGCACGCGGCTTCGTGCACGAGGCGGCCAAGGCGCACTTCGAGAACGACTTCCGTGGCCGCAAGGCCTATCTGTGCGGCCCGCCAATGATGATCGAGGCCTGCATTGCCACGCTGATGCAGGGGCGCCTGTTCGAGCGCGACATCTACACCGAGAAGTTCATCTCTGCGGCCGATGCGCAGCAGGTGCGCAGCCCGCTGTTCCGCAAGCTGTAGAGCATTAAATATCGAGATTTCATGCAAACCTCTCATAAGACCTTGCAGAAAAGCTCGAAAATCTGTTTTACATAGGGGTCAAACGTTATCAATTAATAAAAAACACCATTTTTTATTTATCAAATAATAAACAAAAGCCTGAAGAGCACTGCTCGCTTTCCTCTGTAATCCATCGAACACTAGGGGCTTTCCCTTGAATATCGAGATTTTTGAATGGAATGCATGTGCTGCTTCTAGAATTGCTTCCATCGACCCGAGTCAATAGGCAAGGGCATGCAAGAGACAACACAAGAGGCCGGACGGATCCGGCCCGAAAGCAGAGAGACATGGCCACGTATTACCAGGTCACGATTGCCGAAACCGGCGAAACCTTCCGCTGCCTCGAGAGCCGCACCTTGCTGGAAGGCATGGAGGCCTTGGGCAAGAGGGGGATTCCGGTGGGGTGCCGCAATGGGGGCTGCGGGGTGTGCAAGGTGCACATTTCCGAAGGAAGCTTCACCAAGCGCGTGATGAGCCGGGAATACGTGACCGAGGAAGAGGAACAGCAGGGTTGCCTGCTGTCCTGCCGCGTCAAGCCCACCAGCGACCTCACGCTGTCGGTGGTGGGCAAGATGAAGAAGAACGTGTGCCGCCAGCCCGGCGGCGCGTGATTGACAACCGTTTTAACTATCACTAAAGCCAACAGGAGACAAATCATGGCAATGACTGGTGTGCTGCGTCCGGGCCATGCCCAGATTCGCGTTCTCGACATGGACGAATCCGTCAAGTTCTATACCGAGGTGATGGGCCTTGTGGAAACCGGGCGCGACAGCTCGGGCCGCGTCTACTTCAAGACGCGCCAGGAGCGTGATCACAACAGCGTGATCCTGCGTCAGGCCGATCGTGCCGGCATCGACTTCTTCGCCTTCAAGGTGCTCGACAAGGCTACGCTGGACGACCTCGACCAAAAGCTGCAGGCCCATGGCGTGAAGACCGAGCGCATTCCTGCCGGCGAGATGCTGGAAACCGGAGAGCGCGTGCGCTTCCAGCTGCCCACCGGCCACACCCTCGAGCTGTATGCCGAGAAGAAGGACGTCGGCAACGGCCACGGCTACACCGATCCGGAAGTGGAAGTGATCGAGTACAAGGGCATCAGCCCGATTCGCATGGACCACGCGCTGATCTACGGTGGCGACATCGACGGCAACCGCGAACTGTTCGAAAAGGTGCTGGGCTTCACGCTGGTCGAGCGCGTCAAGCTGGAAGACGGCCAGACCGACCTGGCCACCTGGCTGACCTGCAGCGCCAAGGCGCACGACATCGCCATGGTGCGCCACGGCGAAGACGGCAAGCTGCATCATGTGTCCTTCCTGCTGGAAAGCTGGGAGCAGGTGCTGCGCGCGGCCGACATCATGAGCCGCAACCGCGTCTCCATCGACATCGGCCCGACCCGCCACGGCATTACCCAGGGCACGACGATCTACTTCTTCGACCCGTCCGGCAACCGCCTGGAAGTGTTCTGCGGTGGTTACGACCACTATCCCGACATGCACCCGGTTACCTGGACTTGGGAAGAAGTCGGCCGCGGCATCTTCTACCATGATCGCAAGCTGAACGACGCCTTCCTGAGCGTGGTGACCTGATGCAGGTGGCTGTGCAGCAATTCGTGTTGACGGCCGAGGCCGCGGCAACTGCCCTGCATGCTGCCGTGGCCCATGCCGAATCGCTGGGTATCCGCATCAACGTGGCGCTGGCAGACAGCAGCGGCGTGCAGGCAGGCTTTCTGCGCATGCCGGGGGCTTTCCTGCACTCCATCGAGATCGCCATCGACAAGGCCTATACGGCGGCGAGCTTCGGCTTTCCGACCTCCCAATGGCCGGCCATCTTTGCGGAGGACGAAGCGCTGCGCACCATTGCGCACCGCCCGCGCCTGGTGGCCTTTGGTGGTGGCGTGCCGATCCGTCAGGGCGGTGTGCTGATCGGTGGCATCGGCGTGTCGGGCGGCTCTGCTGAACAGGACGAAGCCTGTGCCAGGGCAGGTTTACGCGCAATCGGGATGGAAGCTTGATCCAACGAGAGTTTGATCCCGATCCGGCAGGGATGCGGTGCACGCCTTGATCAACACGACCTGGGTGGCTCGCCCGCCGAGCCCGTCCAGGCAAGCCCCCTGTTAGGGAGCTTGCCTTGACGCAGAGGAATCGCCTGCACAGCGGATTCCACGAGCTTCGGCACATCCGCGGTGGCTCGGTGCTTCGACGCATCAGGACTGCTTAGGCAGTTGAGGCGAACATGTTTTTTGCATTCAAGTCGAGAGGGTATATGAAAGAATTCCTGAACTTCATCAATGGCGAATACGTCAAGAACGTCAGCGGCAAGATGTTTGACGACATCAACCCGGTCAACGGCCAGGTGATCGGCAAGATCTACGAAGCCGGCCGTCCGGAAGTGGACGCTGCCGTGGCTGCCGCCAAGTCTGCCCTCAAGGGCGACTGGGGCCGCATGTCCGTGGTCGAGCGCAGCAAGCTGCTCGATGCCGTGGCCGGTGAAATCAACCGCCGCTTCGACGACTTCCTGCAAGCCGAGATTGCCGACACCGGCAAGCCCGCCACGCTGGCTTCGCACATCGACATCCCGCGCGGTGCGGCCAACTTCCAGATCTTCATCGACACCATCAAGAGCACGGCGACCGAGTCGTTCAACATGCGCACGCCCGACGGCAAGACAGCACTGAGCTACGGCGTGCGCGTGCCGCGCGGTGTGATTGCCGTGGTCTGCCCCTGGAACCTGCCGCTGCTGCTGATGACCTGGAAAGTCGGCCCGGCCCTGGCCTGCGGCAACACCGTGGTGGTCAAGCCCTCCGAAGAAACTCCCGCTACCGCCACGCTGCTGGGCGAAGTGATGAATGCCGTCGGCATGCCCAAGGGCGTGTACAACGTGGTGCACGGCTTCGGCCCGGATTCCGCTGGCGCCTTCCTGACCAGCCATCCCGATGTGAACGGCATCACCTTTACCGGCGAAACCCGTACCGGCTCCGCCATCATGAAGGCTGCTGCCGACGGCGTGCGCCCCGTGTCGCTGGAAATGGGTGGCAAGAACGCCGCCGTCGTGTTCGCCGACTGTGACTTCCAGGTGACCATCGACACGCTGACCCGTTCCTGCTTCGAGAACGCCGGCCAGGTCTGTCTGGGCACCGAGCGCGTCTACGTCGAGCGTCCGATCTTCGAAAAGGTGGTTGCCGCCCTGAAGGAGCGCGCCGAGAGCATGAAGCCCGGCCTGCCGTTCGAGAAGGACACCAAGATCGGCCCGGTGATCAGCAAGGAACACCAGGAAAAGGTGCTGGGCCTGTACAAGTCCGCCAAGGACGAAGGCGCCACCATCGTGACCGGCGGCGGCGTGCCCGACATGCCGGAAGAGCTGAAGGGCGGCTCTTGGGTGCAGCCCACCATCTGGACCGGCCTGCCCGAAACTGCCACCGTGGTGACGGAAGAAATCTTCGGCCCCTGCTGCCACATCAGCCCCTTCGACAGCGAAGAGGAAGTGCTGGGCAAGGTCAACGCCAACCGCTACGGTCTGGCCACCGCCATCTTCACGCAGGACATCAGCCGCGCCAACCGTCTGGCGCACCAGATCGAAGTCGGCCTGTGCTGGATCAACGCCTGGTTCCTGCGCGACCTGCGCACGCCCTTCGGCGGCTCCAAGCAGTCCGGCATCGGCCGCGAAGGTGGTGTGCACTCGCTCGAGTTCTACACCGAGCTGCGCAACGTGATGGTCAAGTTCTGATCGCAGTACAACCAGAAGGAAAGACAAGCACATGGATTCCAACATCATCCAGACGCTGGGCGACAGCCTGTACCAGGCGCTGCGCAGCAACAGCGTGATCGATCCGATCACCAACCAGTATCCCGACATGACGATCGAGGATGCCTACGCGGTGCAGAAGCGCATGATCGACCGCCGCGTGCAGGACGGTGAAGTCATCGTCGGCAAGAAGATCGGCGTGACCTCGCGCGCCGTGATGAACATGCTGGGCGTGTACCAGCCCGACTTCGGCTACATGATGGACCGCATGATCGTGAACGAAGGCGAATCCATCGCCATGAGCACGCTGATCCAGCCCAAGGCCGAAGGCGAGATCGCCTTCCTGCTCAAGAAGGACCTGATGGGCCCCGGCCTGAGCAACGCCGACATCCTGGCGGCCACCGAGTGCGTGATTCCCTGCTTCGAGATCGTCGATTCCCGCATCCGCGACTGGAAGATCAAGATCCAGGACACCGTGGCCGACAACGCTTCCTGCGGCGTGTTCGTGCTCGGCGATAGTGCCGTGAGCCCGCGCAAGGTGGACCTGTCCACCTGCGGCATGGTGCTGGAGAAGAACGGCGAGATCATCGCCACCGGCTCCGGCGCAGCTGCCATGGGTTCCCCGGTCAACGCCATCACCTGGCTGGCCAACACCCTGGGCCGCCTGGGCGTGCCGCTGAAGGCGGGTGAAGTGGTGCTGTCCGGTGCGCTGGCAGCCATGTTCCCCTGCGCCGCTGGCGACAACTTCCGCGTGAGCATCGGCGGCATCGGCGCCTGCTCGGTCCGCTTCGAATGATCCGGCTGCCGGCCGCTGCGCGCTCCTGGCGCGTGGACGGCAGGTGCCCCGCAAAGACAAACTTCAAGGAAATGCCATGACCCAGAAAATCAAGTGCGCCCTGATCGGCCCCGGCAACATCGGCACCGATCTGCTGGCCAAGCTCAAGCGCAGCCCCGTGCTGGAACCCGTGTGGATGGTGGGTATCGACCCCGAATCCGACGGCCTCAAGCGTGCCCGTGAAATGGGCATCAAGACCACCGCCGAAGGCGTGGACGGCCTGATCCCCCAAATGAAGGCCGACGGCGTGCAGATCGTGTTCGACGCCACCAGCGCCTACGTGCATGCAGAGAACAGCCGCAAGGTCAACGCCGAAGGCGCGCTGATGATCGATCTGACGCCCGCCGCCATCGGCCCGTTCTGCGTGCCGCCGGTCAACCTGGTCGAGCATGTCGGCAAGCGTGAAATGAACGTGAACATGGTCACCTGCGGCGGCCAGGCCACCATCCCCATGGTAGCGGCCATCTCCCGCGTGCAGCCTGTTGCCTACGGCGAGATCGTGGCCACTGTGTCCAGCAAGTCCGCCGGCCCCGGCACACGCAAGAACATCGACGAGTTCACCCGCACGACCGCCGGTGCCATCGAGAAGGTGGGCGGCGCCAAGAAGGGCAAGGCCATCATCATCATCAACCCGGCCGAGCCGCCGCTGATCATGCGTGATACCGTGCACTGCCTGACGGAAGAAGAGCCCGATCAGGAAAAAATCACCGCTTCGATCCATGACATGATCAAGGAAGTGCAGAAATACGTGCCGGGCTACAAGCTGGTCAACGGCCCCGTGTTCGACGGCAACCGTGTCTCCGTCTTCCTGGAAGTGGAAGGCCTGGGCGACTACCTGCCCAAGTACGCCGGCAACCTGGACATCATGAC
The DNA here is from genome assembly GCF_907163135.1 of Brachymonas denitrificans. NCBI lineage: Bacteria > Pseudomonadati > Pseudomonadota > Betaproteobacteria > Burkholderiales > Comamonadaceae > Allobrachymonas > Allobrachymonas denitrificans. The sequence continues at coordinate 683,534 of NZ_CAJQUA010000001.1, forward strand.
CGCCGCCGCCGCCCGCACCGCCGAAATGTTTGCCGAGGAAATCCTGGCGGGCAAGCTCACGCTCGAACCCGTGGCTGCCTGAGCCCGATCAAGGAGAAATACAGATGGAACAACTCAAAGGCAAGAAAGTCACCCTGCATGACATGACGCTGCGCGATGGCATGCACCCCAAGCGTCACCTGATGTCGCTGGAGCAGATGAAGGACATCGCCACCGGTCTGGACGAAGCCGGCATTCCGCTGATCGAAGTGACGCACGGCGACGGCCTGGGTGGCAGCTCGGTCAACTACGGTTTCCCCGCCCACACCGATGAGGAATACCTGAGCGCCGTGATCCCGCTGATGAAGCAGGCCAAGGTTTCCGCGCTGCTGCTGCCCGGCATCGGCACCGTCGACCACCTGAAAATGGCGCGTGAGCTGGGCGTGCACACCATCCGCGTGGCCACCCACTGCACCGAGGCCGACGTGAGCGAACAGCACATCACGATGGCCCGCAAGATGGACATGGACACCGTCGGCTTCCTGATGATGGCCCACATGGCCGACTCCGCCAAGCTGATCCAGCAGGCCAAGCTGATGGAAGGTTACGGTGCCAACTGCATCTACGTGACCGACTCGGCCGGCTATCTGCTGCCGCACCAGGTCAAGGAGCGCATCGCCGCCGTGCGTGCCGCGCTCAAGCCCGAGACCGAACTGGGCTTCCACGGCCACCACAACCTGGCCATGGGCGTTGCCAACTCCATCGCTGCCATCGAAGCCGGTGCCAACCGCATCGACGCCGCTGCTGCCGGCCTGGGCGCCGGTGCCGGCAACACCCCGATGGAAGTGCTGGTGGCCGTGTGCGACCGCATGGGCATCGAAACCGGCGTGGACGTGGCCAAGATCCAGGACGTGGCCGAAGACCGCGTGTTCCCGATCATGGACTTCCCGATCCGCATCGATCGCGATGCCCTGACGCTGGGCTACGCCGGCGTGTACGGCTCCTTCCTGCTGTTCGCCAAGCGCGCCAGCCAGAAATACGGCATTCCCGCCCGCGACATCCTGGTCGAACTCGGCCGCAAGGGCATGGTCGGCGGCCAGGAAGACATGATCGAAGACACCGCCATGACCATGGCACGCCAGCGCAAGGAGGCCCAGGCATGAAGCTCGACCAGAACACCATCAAGCAACTCGCCGAGCACCTGGACAACTGCCAGCTCAACCAGCAGGACACGCTGAAGATCACCGAGCAGCATCCCGACATGGACTGGGATGATGCCTACGCGATCCAGGACGAGATCCGCGCGCGCAAGCTGGCCCGCGGCCTCAAGGTCGTCGGCCTGAAAGCCGGCCTGACCAGCTTCGCCAAAATGAAGCAGATGGGCGTGGAAGTGCCCGTGTTCGGATTCATGACCGACGACTACACCGTGCAGGACGGAGGTGAAGTCAAGGTGTCTGAACTGATCCATCCCAAGGTCGAGCCCGAAATCGCCTTCGTCACCAAGGCCCCGCTGAAAGGCCCCGGCTGCCATATCGGCGCCGTGCTGGCTGCCACCGATTTCGTCATGCCCGGCATCGAGGTGATCGACAGCCGCTACCGCGACTTCAAGTTCGACCTGAAGAGCGTGATCGCCGACAACACCTCGGCCTCCCGCTTCGTCGTCGGCGGCCAGCCGGTTGGCGTGGAAGGGCTGGACCTGCGCACCACCGGCATCGTGCTGGAGGTGAACGGCGTGCCCATGGCCTTCGGCGCCGGCGCTGCCGTGCTGGGCCACCCGGCCGCAGCCATTGCCATGCTGGCCAACCATCTGGGCGCACGCGGCGAGGAAATTCCTGCCGGCACCATGATCCTGTCCGGTGGCATCACCGAAGCCGTGGCCGTCAAGGCCGGCGACAATGTGACGCTGCGCGTGCAGGGCATGGGCTCCTGCAGCCTGCGTTTCGTCTGACAAGGAGAACCTTATGCCGTTCGCACAGATTTACATGATTGAAGGCCGCACCGAAGAGCAGAAGAAAGCCGTGATCGAGAAAGTCACGCAGGCTCTGGTGGAAGCGGTGGGTGCACCCCAGCAGAACGTGCGCGTCTGGATTCACGACGTGCCCAAGGAAAACTGGGGCATCGCCGGAGTCAGCGCCAAGGATCTGGGCCGCTGACAAGCACCTGCACAGGGCAATCTGCAGCATGGCTTGTCCGCCATGCTTTTCACTCCGCATGACAGGCTTTGCCTGCATGCGGATTTTTTTGTCGTTCCGGTACTTTCACGAGGGTGATGCGGTGCAGTAAAAACAAGTACTTACACCCCGCTTGTAAAGTGCTGCCGGAATGGCTTTTCTTCTTTGTCTGCCAGCAGTTGTCAGCGTTTTGCAAGAAGATGGTGGCTTTTTATTACAAAATAAAGGGGAAATTAAGTAGTCCCACCAAGTCGTTGATATTGTGCGGATTTTCCAGGGGTGTAAACTTACGGCATTCGCGTGATTATCAAAGAGCAGGACTTCGCCATGTCTACACCAACAGAATTTGTGACCAGAGGTATTTCGAAATACTTGTCACAGAGCGCCATGTTCGTTGGAGCCGCGTGCGTTGCCGTGGCCCTGCCGGTAGAGGCAAAAACCGAGCGCCCGGCGCCGGCCAAGGTGGCTGTCAAGCAGGTCAAGACCAAGGCCAGCCGTGAAGACGAAACCCGGGCAGCAGTGCTCAAGCGCGCCGCCGCCAAGGACAAGTCGGTGTTGCAGGTCAAGCACGTCAAGGGCCTGGCCAAGCCGCTGGATGACGAGGAAGAAGCCTCGCCCCGCGGCAAGAAACTCAAGCTGGCCAATGCCAAGGCCGGCCGCAACGCCAAGGCTGAAGTGGAAGAGGCTGCACCCGCCGGCCGCAAGGGCAAGGCTGCCAAGCTGGCCAAGGCCGCCGATGACGAAACGAGATCTTCCAGGGCCGCCAACAAGATCGCCGGCAAGCTCAAGGGCACTGCCGATGAAGAGCTCGGTCCCAAGGGCCGCAAGCTGACCAAGGCCGAGCGCATCAAGGCAGAACGCCAGGCGCGTCTGGATGCCGAGGAGGAAGCCCGCCAGAAGCGCATCGACTCCACCCGCGACAAGCGCCTGCAGGCGCAACGCAAGGCAAAAGAAGAAGCAGCCGAGCAGGCCCGCCTGGAGCAGATCGCCCGCGAAAAGCGCCAGCAGGAAATCGCCCGGCAGGAGCGCCAGCAGGAGTTGGCGCGCCAGAAGCGCATGGCTGCAGCGCGCGACGCCCGCGAGCGCGCCCTCGAGGAAGACCGTATTGCCACGCTGGCCGCCGAACGCAGTGCCGGCGTGCGCGTGATGACTCCCGCTGCCGTGGCTGGTACAACTGCAGTTGCCGCGGCCGCTGCAGTTCCTGCCGTGGCTGCCACCCCGGCTACCGTTCAGAGCAGCCTCACCCCCGCTCCCGTGAGTTATGTGCCATCCACTCCGGTGGCTGCGCCAGCCATGACCACGCCGGTTGCGGCTGCCCCGGCACCGGTTCGTAGCGCGGCTCCAGTGCGCAAGACCAGCACAGTCAGCGCCTCGTCGCCCGTGGCCGCAGCCCTGATCGGCAGCGAGGTGGAAAGCGCTCCCAACCGTCCCTACGTGTATACGCCCAACCCCGACTCTCCGGTCGCGGCGGCGCTGATTGCACCGCAAGCCACCCCCGCACGTGCGCCGGTCACGCGCTCCTATGTGGCGCAGAGCAGCTCCCCGGTAGCCGCTTCGCTGATCGCAAGCGCTGCGCCCGTGCAGCGTGTGGCGCCGGTCGACCGCTCCAACTTCGTGCGCGTCTCCGTCCCCGCCAACAACACGCTGGGCCAGATCCGCGGCATGAGCACCGCCGGCTCGCCGCTGGCACTCAACTCGGCCGTGGCCCTCGTCATGGACCAGAACACCGGCGAAGTGCTGCTGAACAAGAACGGTGGCCAGGTGTCTCCCATTGCCTCCATCACCAAGCTGATGACGGCGCTGGTCACCATGGATGCCGCACTGCCCATGGATGAGCGCATCACCATCACCTATGACGATGTCGACCAGCTCAAGGGCAGCAGTTCGCGTCTGTCGGTGGGCAGCAGTTTCACCCGACAGGAATTGCTGCACCTGGCGCTGATGTCCAGCGAAAACCGTGCGGCCCATGCGCTGGGTCGCACCTATCCGGGTGGCATGCCTGCTTTCGTGCGCGCCATGAACATGCGCGCCACCATGCTCGGCATGCGTGACACCAACTACGTCGAACCCACCGGCCTGAACAGCGGCAATCGCTCCAGCGCCCGCGACCTGGCGCTGCTCACCCGCGCCGCCTACAGCTTCCCGCTGATCCGCAGCTACACCACGCATCCGGGCCAGTCGTTCGATGTGGCCGGCCAAACCCGCCGCTTCAACAACACCAACCGCCTGGTGCACAGCAACAACTGGAACATCGGCCTGCAGAAAACCGGCTACATCTCCGAAGCCGGCCGCTGCGTGGTGATGCAGAGCAACATCGATGGCCGCAACGTCATCATCGTGCTGCTCGATTCCAACAACAGCTCGCTGCGCGTGAAGGATGCCGAATCCATCCGCTACTGGGTGCAGAACAACCTGGGCCGCGGCGGCAGCCGCAGCTACGGCGGCGTGGTGGCACAGGCCTACTGATTCAGCGCCCCCTCAAAAAACAAACACCCCAAACGCGTACGCCGCTTTTGGGGTGTTTTTCATGGGGCCATCTTCCCGGGCCGGAAACAGGCTCAGCGCCGCATCAAATCCTTGCCCCGATAGCCAATCGATGTCGAAATCTGGTTGGCCGCATCCCGCAGTTTCTCGATCCAGCTTTCATCGATGCGATGCGCCGGAGCCGAAATCGACAGGCCGGCGATCATGGTGCCCTGGTCGTTGTAGATGCCGGCCGCCATGCAGCGCACGCCCAGTTCCAGTTCCTCGTTGTCGCGCGCCACGCCGGACTGGCGCACATGGCTCAGTTCGCGCTCCAGTTGCGGCAGCTGCGTGATGCTGTTGCGCGTATTGCCCTGCAGGCCGGTGCGCGTGGCATAGGCGCGTACCTTCTGCGGGTCGTCCATCGACAGGAACAGCTTGCCGGTGGAAGTGAGGTGCAGCGGCGCATGGCCGCCAATGGCGCGCACCACCTGCATGCCGGAGCGCTCGCTGTTGAAGGCACGTTCGATATACACGATCTCGTCTCCCTGGCGCACGCTCAGGTTGATCGGCTGCTGGACCTGGCGATGCAGTTCGCGCATCACACTCACGGCTGCATCGCGCACGCTCAGGCGCGCCTTCACCAGATTACCCAGCTCCAGAAAGCGCATGCCCAGACGGTAGCTGCCGGTATCCGGCCGTTCCACAAAGCGGCCGATCACCAGGTCATTCAGGATGCGGTGCGTGGTGCTGGGGTGCAGTCCTGCCTTTTCGCTGATTTCCTTCAGGCTGAGGGGTTCGTCGCGTGAGGCAAGAATGTCGAGCAGGGCGAACATGCGCTGCAGTACCTGAACGCTGATTGCAGCGTACGCGGGATCAGGCACGTGGGGGAGAGGAGTGTCGGACATGATATTTACTTCGCTGCTTTCCGTTTGTGTGAAAGCAACTCAATTCTACTATGTGAAATCATGTCCTGCCTACAGCAGGTGCGTGAGCCAGACATCTCGCTCCAGCACCTCGCAGGGCCGAAAGCGTGTCTTGTATTGCATCTTCCGGCTCTCGGCGATCCAGTAGCCCAGATACACATGGCGCCTGCCTGTCTGCTGCGCAAACGCAATCTGCCACAGCACCGCATAGGTGCCATAGGCCGCGCCCGCGTCATCGGCGTAGAAGGTATACACGGCCGACAGCGCATCCGGCAGCACATCCACCAGGGCCACCATCTTCAGCACATCGCCCTGGCGGAATTCCACCAGCATGGCATCTACCGGGCTCTGCAGGATGAAGCTCCGGTAGTCCTCCGGATCGTCCTTGTCCATGCCACAGCCGGCGTGGCGCGCGAGCTGGTAGTCGCGGTAAAGCGCGTAATGGTCCGGGTATTCCTGCAGGGGAAGCAGGCGCACCGTCAGATTCTGGTGCTGGCGTTGCGCCCGGCGCTGGCTGCGGTTGGGCCGGAAATCCGCCACCGGCACGCGCAGCGGCACGCAGGCGCTGCAGTTGTCGCACCAGGGCCGGTAGGTGGTGCTGCCGCTGCGGCGAAAGCCCTTGGCAATCAGTTGCGCGTAGATGTCGGTATCCACCACATCCAGGGGCACCACCACTTGCGAGCGGGCGGTCTGCTCGGGCAGATAGCTGCAGGGATAGGCGGCCGTGGCGTACAACTGGAGTACGCGTTCCGGCAGGGGCGGGCGACGCAGGTCGGACATGGCGATAATGGTAGCGCAAGGTGGGCGCATGCGCTGTTTCAGCGTGTGCAGGCGCTTTATGATTCAGTCTATGGACTCCCTGATGACACCCACCGCTGACACGGCCTTGCACACCTGGCACGATGCCATCGGTGCCGAAAGGCAGCAGCCCTATTTCCAGCAACTGTGGCAGCGCGTGAAGCAGGCGCGGGCAGAAGGGCAGACCATCTACCCGCCATCGGCCGATGTGTTCAGCGCCTTCACCGCCACCGAGTTCGACCGGGTGCGTGTCGTCATTCTCGGCCAGGATCCGTACCACAACGAGGGCCAGGCACACGGGCTGGCGTTTTCCGTGCGGCCCGAGGTCGATATTCCCCCCTCGCTGCAGAATATCTACAAGGAGCTGGCCGAGGATCTTCCCGGTTTCGCGATTCCGCGCCACGGCTACCTGCAGCACTGGGCGGAGCAGGGCGTGCTGCTGCTCAATGCCGTACTCACGGTACGGGCCGGACAGGCGCACTCGCATGCCAACTGGGGCTGGGAAACCTTTACCGATCGCGTGGTGCGACAGCTCAACGATCACCGTCAAGGGCTGGTATTCTTGCTATGGGGCAGCCACGCACAGAAAAAAGGCGCGTTCATCGACAGAAAGCGCCACCTCGTGCTGCAAGCGCCGCATCCGTCGCCGCTATCGGCGTATCGCGGATTTTTCGGATGCCGGCATTTTTCCCGCGCCAATGTCTGGTTGCAGCAACAGGGTCTGGCGCCTATCGACTGGCAGGTATAAAACCATGGAGACAAAACCCCCCATCCGCATCCGCAAGGGCGTCGAAGCCGACATTCCGGCCCTGACCGGCATGGCAGCCAAGCTGCTGCAGGAAATCCAGCTCGCCACCCATGACCTGGATTTCGAGGTCGAGCCGCTTCCGGTGCGCCGGCATCTGGAAAACCTGCTCGAGCGCGGCAGCTACCGCGTGCTGGTAGCCGATTCGGGCAGCGAGCAGATCGGCTTTGCCGGTCTGTTCGAAGGCCATGCGCTGTATGCCGGCGGTGCGCTGGGGACGATTACCGAACTCTTCGTCAAGCCCGAATGGCGCGAAAAAGGCGTGGGCCGCGAGCTGCTGGCCGGCATTTTTGCACTCGCCCGCAACCAGGGTTGGCGCCGCGTGGAAGTCACCACGCCGCCGCTGCCGGAGTTCGAGCGCATCATGCACTTCTACCAGTGTCAGGGCTTTGCCGTCACTGGCGGACGCAAGCTGCGCAGGTTGATGTAATTTATCGGAAACCAGCGATAGCGCCATGTTATTGCTGGATTTTCTGCAGCAGGATACCCCATAGCCGGGCGCTGAACTGCCACTGCATGGCGGGCTTTTGCTGCGCCTGCGCAATGGACTCCACAAAGACCTCGCGCGCAATGGCGCTGGCGCCCAAGCTGGCCAGATGGGCCGTTTCCTGCTGGCAGTCGATCATCTCCACGCCATGCGTGCGTGAAAGGGCCACCAGTGCGGCCAGCGCAATCTTGGAGGCATCGGGCACACGGGTGAACATGCTTTCGCCGTACACGGCCCGCCCCAGCGCCACGCAGTACAGGCCACCCACCAGCGTGCCGTCGACCCAGGTCTCGACGCTGTGGGCCAGCCCGCGCCGGTGCAAGGCGGTGTAGGCGTCCAGCACATCGTCGGTGATCCAGGTGCCGGACTGATGCGCCCGCGGGCCGGCGCAGGCACGCATCACGTCCGCAAACTGCGTGTCGATGCGGATTTCGCACTGCGGCGATGCCGCAAAGCGCTGGATCGTCTTGCGCAGCGAGCGGTGCAGACGGAAGTTGTCCGGCCGCAGCACCATGCGCGGATCGGTGCTCCACCACAGAATGGGCTGGTTGTCGCTATACCACGGAAAAATCCCCTGGCGATAGGCCTGTTCCAGCGTATCGGCATCCAGCACGCCGCCGGCCGCCAGCAGACCTGGCCAGGGCGTATCGTCCTGCAGCGCCTGCTCCACGGGGGGAAAGGGCTGGTGCGGCTCGAGCCAGGGCAGGGTGGTCTTGGGGTGGTAGGTCATGGGCGATTTGTAAAGCGATGTTATCCTAACGCCATGGTTTTGCGCTATGTACTGGCGAGAATGCTGTTCCTGCTTTCCGGCACGGATGCCGAAGCCCATGGTGGCGGCCTGGATGCCCAGGGTTGCCACCACAACCGCAAGACGGGGGACTACCACTGTCATCGCGGTGGTGGAGGCGCTCGCAACCCGGCCTTGGGCACGGGTGGCTCGGCGGGTCCCGGCGTTCAGCGCTTCATGGCCGAACCATCGCCCCGCCGCGCTGCGCCTGCCGGCAGTCGGGTGTATTACCCGAATTGCGCCGCTGCCAGGGCGGCAGGTGCGGCAGCCATTCGCGCTGGCGAACCCGGCTATGCGCGGAGGCTGGATCGGGATGGCGACGGGGTGGCATGCGAGTAGTGCCGCTGCCTACTCCGCGGAACTATCGCGTCACCCCCTGAAGAACCGCACCGGCACTTCCGCGAGCTCTCCCGCCGGCACCACGCCACGCCGCTTGATATGCGGTTGCAGCTTGCCCATCACGTGCATCTCGCAGGGCTTGCAGTCGAACTTGAGGGTGTAGCTCTGGTCGCCGTGGGTGATGGTGAGCGGCTCGGCACGCACCTGGCCCTGCACGCCTTTCACGCCCTTGGCCTGCTTGGGGCACAGGCTGAGCGAGTAGCGCACGCAGTGCTTGGTGATCATCAAAGGCACTTCGTTCTCTTCCTCGTGCGCTTCGTAGGCGGCGGCAATCACCTGCACGCCATGCTTCGCATAGAAGTCGCGCGCCTTGTGGTTGAACACATTGGCCAGATAGGTGAGGGTGTCTTCCGGATACGGCGCCGGCGGTTCGACCGGCGTTGCACGCTGCGGACGCTGCCAGCCCTGCAGGCGCGCAGCGTCCAGCGCTTCCACAGCCTGGCGGCGCAGTGCGTTGACCTGAGAGGCGGGAATAAACCAGGGTTGTGCGGTGGCGATGTCCAGATGTTCGACTTCATAAATGGTCGTGCCGAGCTTGCCCAGGTTGTCACGCAAGGCCTGTTCCCCTTTGGCAGCATCGCGCGCCGGGGTCTTGTCGCATACCAGCTGCGCCGTGGCGCTGAAACCGTCGGCATCGTTCAGCACCAGTTGCACGCCATCGGCTGTGTCTTCCAGCCGCAGCCACAAGCCGATGCGGCGCTCGGCGCTCGGGCGCTCCAGTGAGCGCACCCATTCCATGTCACGGTTGCGGTTCACCACCGTATCGCGTCGCAGATCCTTGAAGCCCGCCACCGGATCCTTGGGAAACACCCGCCATTGCCCCGGCTTGCCCAGGCTTTCGGCACGGTTGATCTGCAGGCCGACCAGATTGTTGTGCAGGTCGAAATAGCACAGGCCATCGCCGTTGTGCAGTTCGGTGGCGTGGTCGTCCGTCATCAGGTCCACGCTGTTGCTGCCTACTTGCAGCACGTAGCCGATGGGCTGGCCGGGGTTCTTCGGGCTGTCGAAGGCGCCGATGTCCTGCTGGCGGCCGTGGGTGAAATAGTCGGTGCTGCCGCGGTTGAAGTTCTGGCGCGGATCGGGCTCGAAGGCAAAGCGCGTGCGGCCGCTGCTGCCGGGCGCCAGTTCGGGACGCTGCTCCAGCAGCTCGTCTAGCAGCTTGCGGTAGTGGGCGGTGATGTTCTTCACATAACCCATGTCCTTGTAGCGCCCCTCGATCTTGAAGCTGCGCACGCCCGCGTCCACCAGCGCGGCCAGATTCGCGCTCTGGTCGTTGTCCTTCATCGAGAGCACATGCTTGTCATGCGCCACGATGCGGTTCTGGCTGTCCGTCACCTGCCAGGGCAAGCGGCAGGCCTGGCTGCAGTCGCCCCGGTTGGCGCTGCGGCCGGTGCTGGCATGGCTGATATAGCACTGGCCACTGTAGGCCACGCACAGCGCGCCGTGCACGAAGTATTCCAGGATCGTCTCCGGCCGTGTCGCGGCGCGGATGGCGGCAATCTGCTCCAGATCCAGCTCGCGCGCCAGCACGATCTGGCTGAAACCCGCATCCTGCAGAAAGCGCGCCTTCTCCGGCGTGCGGATATCTGCCTGCGTGCTGGCATGCAACTGGATCGGCGGCAGGTCCACTTCCAGCAGGCCCATGTCCTGGATGATGACCGCATCCACGCCCGCGTCGTACAGTTCCCAGATCTGCTTGCGCACCGGCTCCAGCTCGTCGTCGCGCAGGATGGTGTTCTGCGTGACGAAGATGCGCGCATGGTAGCGGTGGGCGTGCTGTACCAGGCGGGCGATGTCCTGCACACTGTTGGCGGCGTTCACGCGCGCGCCAAAGGCCGGGCCGCCGATGTAGACGGCATCGGCGCCATGGTTGATGGCCTCGATGCCGATATCGGCGTCACGGGCGGGGCTGAGCAGTTCGAGCTGGTGCGGGAGCATGGCAAATCGGCACGCCAGCGAGGGCGCGCGGCAAAAACGGAAAGGGCGAAGCGCCAATGGTAGCGATTCGCCCGGAAAAACGATAGCACTCGGGCTTTGGCCCGGCGCTCCGTCAAGGGATTCAGTGGATGCGGGCCTTGGCGCGCAGTTCGTCCTGCAGCTTGACCATCTGCTGCTCGACCATGCCGTCCTTCACTTCCTGCTTGACTTGCTCGAACGGCGGCACCTGGCCGTGCGCCGCGGGGCCCATGCCGGCCACGATGCGGTCGTATTCGGCCTTGGCATCGGCGTCGGAGACGGGATTGTTCTTGCCGTACTGCTGGAACAGCAGGCCCATCAGCACCATGCCGTGGGCGCCGTCCATCTGGTTGCGGTATTCAGGCGTAAGCTGCAGGCCGCGCTGCACGGCTGCCTGCACCGGCGTCACGTTCTTGGCATTCAGCTCCGCCTCCAGCTTGCCCACCTGCTGTTCGGCCAGATCATCCTTGACCTGTTGCTTCACCTGCTCGAAGGGCGGCACCTGCTCCTTGGCGGCCGGGTCGAGACCGGCGACGATCTTGTCGTATTCCGCCTTGGCGGCTGCGTCCGACACCGGGTTCTGCTTGCGGTACTGCTCGGCCAGCAGACCCGACAGGATCATGCTGCGTGCGCCATCCATCTGCTGGCGGTATTCCGGCGTGCGATGCAGGCCGCGCTGCTCGGCCACCTGCACCATCACGGCATCGCCGATCAGCTTCTGGCGGACCTGTTCCTCCATGCCGGCGGGCAGCGGCTGGCCCATCTGGGCGGCACGCTCCTTCATGCTGGCCATCACGGCATCGAAACGGGCCTTGGGCAGGGGTTTGCCATTGACGATGGCCAGGTTCTGGGCGTGGCCGGCAACGGAGGCGGCCAGCAGCAGGGCGCCGATCAGGGCGGAAAGACGGAAAGACATGGTGAAAACTCGCTAGATCAGGACAGGGGCTGCTTCAGTCGCGCACGATTTCGATGGCCAGCGCATGCAGCCCCGCGGTAATTTCTTGTTGCAGTGCATCATACACAAGCCGGTGGCAGGCCACACGTGTCTTGCCGGAAAAAGCCGGCGCAGCCACACGCACGCGGAAGTGGGTGCCATAGCCCAGGCCATTGGCACCGGCATGTCCGGCATGGTGGCCGCTTTCGTCGATCACTTCGAGCACGGTGGGCTGCAGGGCCTGTTCCAGGCGGGACTGGAGCAGCGCGGCGGTGGGGATGGTGAAGTCATTCATGGGAGGAACTTGTTGCAGGGTTGTGAACAATGGCAGGCAGGATAGGGATGCCGGATGGTCAAGGCCTGCGACGATCATTCATGGCGGAAGTCGCAGAAAACCACGGTCGCACAATCAGCGCGGCAGGCTGTTGTCCCCTTGCCAGTGGCGCGAAATATAGACCCCTTGCCCCACCAGGAAGATCAGCGGAAACACATAGCCCCACAGCTTGAAGTTCACCCACTGCTCGGTACTGAAATACACGGCCACATAGGCATTGATGGCGGCCATGAACAGACAGTAGCCGATCCAGGCCACGGTCAGGCGGTGCCACACGGGTTGCGGCAGATTGAGCTGGGTGCCCAGCATCAGTTGCAGCACATTCTTGCGCATGCCCCACAGGGCCACGGCCAGAGCCAGCGCCATGGCGCCGTACAGCACGGTGGGTTTCCACTTGATGAAGCGTTCATCCTGCAGCACCAGCGTGAGCGTGCCGAAAACCAGGATCAGCGCCAGCGTCACCTTGTGCATGGTGCCGAGCTTGCGGTCGATGAAGTAGAGGATGGCCATCTGCGCCGTGGTCGCCGCCATCAGCACCGCGGTGGCGGTGTAGATGCCGTACAGCTTGTAGGCTGCGAAGAACAGGACGATGGGGAGAAAGTCGAGCAGTTGTTTCATCGGCAGCCATTATGCGGCCTGCGCGCGGCATGCGCACAGGTCTTGCGCAAGGTTACGGGTATTGCGGATCCACGTCCTGGCCGGGCTCACCGAGGGGCACGAATTCGAGCGAAGCCGAGTTGATGCAGAAGCGCTCGCCCGTGGGCTGCGGCCCGTCGGGGAACACATGGCCGAGGTGAGCGCCGCAGTTGCTGCACAGCACTTCGGTGCGCACCATGCCATGGCTGGTGTCTTCACGCGTGACCACTGCTTCGGCGCTGATGGGCTGGTAGTAGCTCGGCCAGCCGCAGCCGGCATCGAACTTGGTGGCGCTGGCAAACAGGGGCTGGTCGCAGCAGATGCAGCGGTATACGCCTTCGGCATAGTGGTCGGTGTAGATGCCGGTAAACGGATGTTCGGTCGCCGCAAAACGGGTGACCTGCATGGCGACGGGCTCGGCGTTCTTGGCGTTGAGCACGGCTTCCCATTCGATCGGGGTTTTCTGGACCGGAAATTCCATGACCTTGTCTCCTGGTTGTAGTGGGCGGGCATGGTGCCCGCATGCGCCGAGTGTAGAGGGTTTTGATGGCAGCCATGCTGCAGGGTAGCCCTGAGAGCTGCCAGGGCATGGTGGCCGGGGCAGCGGCTTACGAGGAGCAGCTCACGCAAATGCCCGCTGCCCAGTCGGGCGGCAGTCCGGCATAGGGGTGTTCGTCCCAGCGTGTGTCGAATGGTGTGGTACAGGCCTCGAGCAGCCGGTGGATTTCCGCGAAGTCGCCTTTCTCGGCCGTGGCAATCGCGTTCTGGCACAGATAGTTGCGCGGCACCACGGCCGGATTGGCGCGCAGCATGGCGGCGCCGGTGTCGGGCAGGGCATGCTCGTCCAGGGCGCGCAGATAGTCTGCCAGCCAGGGGTCGAGGGCATCGCCGCGCATCAGCAGAGCGCGCACGCCGTCAAAGTCCGCCTTGCCTGCGGCCACCGCCAGCGACAGGCGTCGCCAGAACAGCGTGAAGTCGGCCTGGTTCACGCTCAGCTGTTTCAGCAGGGGTTGCAGCAGTCCGGTCGCAGTGGCCGGGTCCAGCAGGCCCAGCTTGGCGGCCCAGCAGCTGGCCATGCTCTCTGCCAGCCGCGCCGGGTACACGTCCACCGCGGCCTTGGCATCGGCCACTTCGCCGATCAGCGGCAGCAGGGCCTGGCCCAGTGCATACAGGTTCCAGTAGGCCACATCGGGCTGCTGGTCGTAGGCGTAGCGGCCGCGCTCGTCGCTGTGGTTGCAGATATGGCCGGGATCGTAGGCATCCAGAAACTGGTAGGGGCCGTAGTCGATCGTGAGTGCCAGCATGCTCATGTTGTCGGTGTTCATCACGCCATGGCAGAAGCCGATGGCCTGCCATTGGGCGATCAGGTCGGCCGTGCCTTCGGCAACGGTTTGCAGCAGCGCTGCGTAGGGGTTGGCCGCCTGCCGGCAGTGCGGGTAGAACTGTTCGATCACGTAATCCGCCAGGGTGCGCAGGGGGATGTCATGCTGGCGCGAGGCGAAATGTTCGAAGTGGCCAAAGCGCACAAAGCTGGGGGCAAAGCGCGTCACCACCGCGGCGGTTTCCACCTGCTCGCGGTAGACCGGATCGCGCGACCCCGTCAGGCACAGCGCGCGCGTGGTGGGAATGCCCAGTGCCTGCATGGCCTCCGATGCGATGAACTCGCGGATCGAGGAACGCAGCACCGCACGGCCATCCCCCATGCGGGAGTAGGGGGTCAGGCCACTGCCCTTGAGCTGGATTTCCTGCAGCGTGCCGTCGGCAGCGGGCAGGGCGCCCAGGGTCAGTGCGCGTCCGTCTCCCAGCTGGCCGGCCCACACGCCGAACTGGTGACCGCTGTACACGCTGGCCCAAGGCCGCGCGCCTTCCGGCAGGGCATTGCCCGAGAACAGCTTGAGCGCATCGTCCTGCGCCAGCCAGGCTTCGTCCAGGCCCAGCCAGGCGGCAGCCGCAGGGCTGTGCGCGATCCAGTGCGGTTGCGTGAGCGGTACCGGATTGAGGAAGGTGACGAAGGCCTCGCCCAAGGCTCCCAGGCCGGGCTGCCATGTGGCTTGCGAAGAGGGGTGTGGCGCGTGTTCGGACATGTGTCGATTGTGCGGGAGCTGTCAAGTCCGTGAGGCGGGGCAGGGCTTTGCCGCCAAGGGGTAGGCCGGGTGGACACCGGCGCGCATGTTCACACGATTCCATGAAATCCCCTGCGGTCGTGCGCATTTTTGCGGGCACAATGCCTTGTGAGACCCGAAACACCTACAAGGAGACAGACATGCTGGGCCTGATGCAGAACCAACCCCTGCTGCAATCGTCGCTGATCGAATTTGCGGCAGCCAACCACGGCGATACCGAAATCGTGTCGCGCCGGGTGGAGGGGGACATCCACCGCTACACCTGGGCCGATGCGGCACGGCGTTCGCGCCAGCTGGCCCATGCGCTCGATGGCCTCGGCCTGGCCGCCGATGCCCGCGTCGGCACCCTGGCCTGGAACGGCTACCGCCACCTGGAGCTGTACTACGGCGTGAGCGGCACCGGCCGGGTCATCCACACCATCAACCCGCGCCTGCATCCCGAGCAGATGGCCTGGATCGTCAACCACGCCGAAGACGAAGCGCTCTGCTTCGACATGAGCTTCCTGCCGCTGGTGCAGCTGATTCACGGCCAATGCCCCACGGTGAAGCACTGGATTGCCCTGTGCGATGCCGACAAACTGCCAGCCGACAGCGGCATTCCGAACCTGGCGAGTTACGAAGCGCTGATCGCCAACCAGAATACCGACTACGACTGGCCGCAGCTCGACGAAAACACCGCCAGCGGCCTGTGCTACACCAGCGGCACTACCGGCAACCCCAAGGGTGCACTGTATTCGCACCGCTCGAACATCCTGCATGCCTACGCTGCTGTCATGCCCGATGCCATGGCGCTGAGTTCGCGCGATGCCGTCATGCCTGTGGTGCCCATGTTCCACGTCAATGCCTGGGGCACGCCCTTCAGCATGGCGATGACGGGTTGCAAGGTGGTCTTCCCGGGCCCGCAGCTCGATGGCAAGTCGCTGTACGACCTGATCGAGGCCGAGCAGGTCACCTTCAGTGCCGGCGTGCCCACCATCTGGCAGATGCTGCTGATGCACGTGCAATCCAAGGGCCTGCGCTTCAGCAGCCTGAAACGCACGGTGATCGGTGGCTCGGCCTGCCCGCCGGCCATGATCGACGCCTTTGCCGCACTGGGCGTGCGCGTGATCCATGCCTGGGGCATGACGGAGCTGTCGCCATTGGGCGCACTGAGCACACTCAAGCTCAAGAACGAGTCCCTGCCGGCCGAGGAAAAGCGCCGCCTGCTGGCCAAGCAGGGCCGCCCGGTGTTCGGGGTCGACCTGAAGATCATCGACGAAAACGGCGAAGACCTGCCGCATGACGGCACCACCTACGGCAACCTGATGGCGCGCGGCAACTGGGTGATCGAGCGCTACTTCAAGTTCGACAAATCGGCCGTCATCGACGGCGGCTGGTTCCACACCGGCGACGTGGCCACCATCGACCCGGACGCCTTCATGCAGATTACCGACCGCAGCAAGGACGTGATCAAGTCCGGCGGCGAGTGGATCAGCTCCATCGACGTGGAAAACATCGCCATGGGCCACCCGGCCGTGGCCATGGCCGCCTGCATCGGCATGCCGCATCCCAAATGGGACGAACGCCCCATCGTGGTAGTGGCGCTCAAGCCCGATGCGCAGCTCACGCGCGAGGAACTGCTGGCCTTTTACGAAGACAAGCTCGCCAAGTGGCAGATCCCGGATGACGTGGTGTTTGTCGACGCCATTCCGCTGGGCGCCACCGGCAAGATGCTCAAGACCAAGGTGCGGCAGATGCTGGGCGACTACAAGCTGCCCTCGCTGTAAGCAGGGCAGGCGAGATCATTCGCGGTGCGGATTGCCGCGACCACGGTCCCAGCCCAGCTGCTTGCCGCGGCCTTCGTTGCCACGCTCCCAGCCCTTGTGGCGGCGATCATTGCTGCGGTACTGGCGCTCGTATTCGTTGCGGTAGCGGCGCACTTCACGGCGCTCGCGACGTTCGTCGTAGCGGCCGTCGTCCCGGTCGCGGATCACCACCGGACGATGCACCACCACCGGATCACGCACGATCACCCTGCTGCCCGGGCGATGGATCGCATAGGCACGCGGCGAGGCGGCATTCACGAAGTACACCGGCCGGTTGCAGGCGTTGTAGCGGCTGCAGTGCTTGCTCCACTTCTTGCGGTGGCCCGGCGGCACGTACAGGTACATCGGGTCGTAGCCGACGGCAGTGCGGTGGATGATGACCGGGCGCGAACTGTAAACCGGCGGCGGCACCGCGGCGTCGCCCAGCACGATCTGGCCGTACACGCCCTGGGTAAGGGGCGCACCGACGGTGATGTTGTTGTACCAGGGATTGGCGTTGACCGTGACTTGCGCCTGGGCAGCCCCCAGGCCCAACAGGCTGGCTGCGCCCACCAGCGCGGTGGCAATCGAATGACGGATGTTCATGGAGGTCTCCTTCTGCTGCGCCATACAGGCGCCCAACCCGATTGTGGGCCCTTGGAGACGGCGCAACCCAGCCAGGCGTTGACCATACGTAACCAATTGCCAGGCCGTTAACGGTTGCCACCGATGAATGTTGCATGGCCGCCGGTGTAGCTGCTATTGCTTACGAATAGCCCAGGCATGCCCGCGGCAGGAAAGCAACACATCAGGACAGCGGCGCAGGCACGAAAAACGGCGCCGCAGCGCCGTTCCTCTCGAGCCTGGGCGAGATTACTTCATGCCCATGCGGATCGCCCCATCCAGACGGATCACCTCACCGTTCAGCAGGTCGTTTTCGAAGATGTGCTTGGCCAGCTTGGCGAAATCTTCGGGACGGCCCAGACGGCTGGGGAAGGGCACCATTGCAGCCAGCGAATCCTGCACTTCCTGCGGCATGCCGAACAGCATGGGCGTGCCCATGATGCCCGGAGCGATGGTCATGTTGCGGATGCCGGTACGGGCCAGATCGCGGGCAATGGGCAGCGTCATGCCCACCACGCCGCCCTTGGAGGCGCTGTAGGCCACCTGGCCGATCTGGCCTTCGAAGGCGGCCACGGAAGCGGTGGAGATCATCACGCCGCGCTCGCCGGTGGCTTCAGGCTCGTTGGCGCTCATGGCTTCGGCCGCCAGGCGCATCATGTTGAAGGAGCCGATCAGGTTGACGGTGATGACCTTCTGGAACAGCTCCAGGCTGTGCGGGCCTTTCTTGCCGACGATCTTCTCGGCGGGAGCGATGCCGGCGCAGTTCACCAGACCCATCAGCTTGCCCAGGCCCGTGGCAGCTTCCACCACCTTGCGGCCATCGGCCTCGTCGGCCACGTTGGCCTTGACGAACACGCCACCGATTTCCTGCGCCACTTGCTGGCCGCGCTCTTCGTTCATGTCAGCGATGACGACCTTGCCGCCATTGGCTGCCAGCATGCGCGCCGTGCCTTCACCCAGGCCGGAAGCACCGCCGGTCACGATGAAAGACTTGCCTTGAATCTCCATGTCGAGCTCCTTATGTCGAATTGAAATGGGGTCGCTGTGGTTGACGTTGACGTCAACGGAATACCGCATTGTAGGGCGAACGCGGGGCCGTACGCGAGAAAAATTCCGGATCCGCACGCGGAGCGGGGCAGGGCTTGCACTGCGGCCGCCGCTGCTTTCATCCGCGCAGGATCATTGTAGGCGGCACAGGCGGCTGTTTACTTTTGCTTGCACGGTGAATTGCCGGCGGCTTACCATGCCATGTCCGATCCAGAATCCCTCTGTATTTACCGCCATGTCGCCATCCGAAGTGCCGTCTGCTGATTCCCTGCATCTCCACCTGCAACGCCGCCAGGCCCTGCGTCTGCTGGGAGGCAGCATGGGCGCGGCGACACTGCTTGGCCTGACGGCTTGCGGCAGCGCGCCGCCGGCACCGAGCCCGCAAAAGCCCGCGGCCCCGCCGGTCGCCCGGCGCAAGCCGCGTCTGGCGCTGGCCCTGGGGGGCGGCGCGGCACGTGGCTTCGCCCACGTCGGGGCGCTGGAAGTGCTGGAAGAAGCCGGCATCCGGCCCGACATCGTGGTCGGCACCTCGGCGGGCAGCGTGGTCGGCTCCATCTACGCCAGCGGCTTGCGCGGCAGGGCGCTACGCGATGCTGCCCAGGCGCTCGACAAGAACGCCATTACCGACTGGCAGGTGCCTTTCCTGAACCGGGGCCTGCTGCGCGGAGCGGCGCTGGAGCGCTTCATCAACCAGCAGGTGGGCAACCGCCCGATCCAGGCCATGCCGGTCAAGCTGGGCATCGTGGCGACGGATCTGAAATCGGGGCAGGGCATCCTGTTTCGCAGTGGCAATACCGGGCAGGCGGTGCGCGCATCGAGTGCCGTGCCGGGCGTGTTCGAGCCGGTGCGCATCGGCAGCCGCGAATATGTGGATGGCGGTCTGGTGGCGCCGGTGCCGGTCAACTATGCGCGCCAGCTTGGCGGCGAGGTGGTGGTGGCCATCGACATCAGCAGCGAGCCGACGGCCGAAGCGGCCAGAAGCCAGGCCCAGGTGGTGCTGAAAACCTTCTCCATCATGGGGCGCAACATCAATACCAATGAACTGAAAAACGCTGATGTGGTGCTGCGTCCGGCGCTGGCGGGTGTTTCCAGTGCGGATTTCAGCAACCGCGAGCGCTCGATCGAGGCCGGCCGCGCTGCCATGCGCCAGGCTTTGCCGCGGATCCGCGCCCTGCTTGCGAAAGGGGTGTGAGGCGCATCCCTGTGCTGCCGCCAGACCTTTGAGACAAAAAAAATGCCCCACCGAGGTGGGGCAAATTGCATCTGCTAGTCCGGCATTGCACCGGTAACGAGACACAAGGAGACAACTTGTTGTGCTGGCTGGCATCTGGCCAGCCAGTCTTGCTCAGGGCCTATCAGGCGCGGGGAGCAGCAGGCTTCTTGGCAGCAGCAGCGGCCGTCTTGGTGGCGTTGATGGCCGTGTTGGTCATGGCGTTGAAGTTGGCTTCAGCAACGTCGGAAGCTTGTTTCACGGCCTTCTGCACGGATTCGAAAGCAGAGTTGGCAGCGGAAACGGCGTTCTTCATCATGGCCACGCCAGCTTCGGAACCAGCAGGAGCGTTCTTGCTCATGTTGTCCACAACGGCGTTCACTTTTTGCTGGGCTTCAACAGCCTGGGATTCCAGAACCTTGGTGAATTCAGCAGCAGCGCCGGAAGTGATGTCGTACAGATGACGGCTGTAGGCAGCAGTCTTCTCGGCCAGGGGCTGGAACAGGGAAGCTTGCAGGGCCAGCAGTTCCTGAGCGTCTTTCACGTTCATGGCAGCCTGGGTGGTTTGAGCGGCGTCGGTCAGGGCGGCCTTGGCAGCGTTCACGTTCAGGTCGATCAGCTTCTCGACGCTTTCGAAAGCCTTGTTGGTCAGACCAAACAGGGTTTCCAGGTTGGCTTTGTGGGCGGCGGCGATTTGTTCAGCGGTCAGCATGGGAGTTCCTCCAAAAAATTACACTACAGGTGAAAATAACACTGCGCTTGTTGGTGGGGCCTTTCAGCCCCTGTGCCATGCGTCGCAGCCCTCGCCGGCACTTTTGTTGCACTGCAACATGGGCTCTAGTATAAGACCAGTTTGCTGCATTGCAATATCTTTTTGTGCGGCGCAGCAAAAAAGCTGCGGTCAAATTGCAACAAGTTGTATTGAAGTGGCGGGCGGATGCGGGATGTGCCGCGCCTGCCCGGGCACAGGCTGAAGGAGTGCCATTCCTGAGTGGCTCCAGACGCTCCGTTATGATCACGCGCAGGCCATGCCTGTGGCTGACCCATATATATAGCGGCGTAATCGCGCCAGCACAAACCTTGTTTCCAATGCATACAAGCTCACCGCAACCGCGCCTGCTGGTCACGCGTGCCATTTTTCCCGATGTGGTCGATCGCCTGCGCCAGCATTTCGAGGTCATCGACAACCCGGAGGACGCGCTGTGGACGCGCGAGCAGATGGGTGACCGCCTGCAAGGCTGTGCCGCCGTGCTCACCACCCCCTCCGAGGCCATCGACGGCGAACTGCTTGCACGCAGCCCCGGTCTGCGCATGTGCGCCAACATGGCGGTGGGCTACAACAATCTCGATCTGCCGGCGCTGACGGCGCGCGGCATTCTGGCTACTAACACTCCCGACGTGCTCACCGAAACCACGGCCGATTTCGGCTTTGCCCTGCTGCTCGCCACCGCACGCCGCGTGACCGAGGCCGAGCGCTGGTTGCGGGACGGCCACTGGACCAAATGGCGCTACGACACCCTGCTGGGCCGTGACGTGCATGGCAGCACGCTGGGCATCCTCGGCATGGGCCGCATCGGCCAGGCCATTGCCCGCCGCGGCGCGCACGGCTTCGGCATGCGGGTGATCTACCACAACCGCAGCCAGCTCGATGCCGCCACCGAGCAGGCGTGCGGGGCGCGCTATGTCTCGCGCGAAACCCTGCTGCGCGAGGCTGACCACCTGGTGCTGGTGCTCCCTTACTCGGCCGGCACCCACCACAGCATCGGCATGGCCGAACTGCGCCAGATGAAGCCAGGCGCCAGCCTGATCAACATCGCGCGCGGCGGCATCGTGGACGATGCGGCACTGGCCCGTGCCTTGCGCGAAGGCGTGATCGCCGCTGCCGGCCTCGATGTGTTCGAGGGCGAGCCGCAGGTGCATCCCGATCTGCTCACGCTCGACAATGTGGTGCTCAGTCCGCATATCGCCAGTGCCAGCGAGGCCACGCGCCGCGCCATGGCCAATCTGGCGGCCGACAACCTGATTGCCTTTTTCACGCGCGGCGAGGCGCTCACGCCGCTCAACCCCGAAGTGCTGACCCGCTGAGTTATGTCCGAATCCCTGATGTTGACCGTGGCCCTGATCCTGCTGGGCCTGAACCTGCTGTTGCTGCTGGTCCTGCTATTGCGCAAGCCCGATGACCGTCCGCAGCGCGAGGCGCTGGAGTCGCTGCGCGATGCGCTTGACGACCGCATCGGCGAAAGCAATGAGCGGCTGGAGCGTGAGCTGCGCCGCGAGCTGGCCGAGACGGCGCGCACCAGCCGGCAGGAGCACGCGCAGACGCTGGGTACCTTCCAGGGCGCGCTGGTGCAGCATGCCGCCGAGTCTGCACGTACGCAGGGGGCGCAGCTCGAGGGCTTTGCCAAGCAGCTGGCGCAGATGGAGCGCATCGTGCAGGACACGCTCAACCAGCGCCTGGCCAGCCTGCATGAAGGCAACCAGCAGCGCATGAACGAGGTACGCAGCACGCTGGACGAGCAGATTACTCGCCTGGCGCAGGGCAATGCGCAGCAGCTCGACCAGGTGCGCAGCCTGGTGGGCGAAACGCTGCACAGCACGCTGCAGTCCCGTCTGGCCGAAAACGCCCAGTTGCTGCAGCAGCAATTGCAGGGCGTGCAGGGCGGCCTTGCCAGTATGCAGAAGCAGGTGTCCGACACGCTCACCAGCCAGCTCGATGCCCTGAGCGAATCCAACGCGCGCCGCCTGCAGGAAATGCGCGGCACGCTGGAAACGCAGATGGCGCAGATGCAGCACACCAACAGCGCCAAGCTCGACGAAATGCGCCAGACCGTGGACGAAAAGCTCCAGTCCACGCTGCATCAGCGCCTGGGCGAGAGCTTCCGCCAGGTGGCAGACCGGCTGGAGATGGTGCACAAGGGCCTGGGCGAGATGCAGACGCTGGCCCAGGGCGTGGGCGATCTCAAGCACCTGCTCAGCAACGTCAAGACGCGCGGCATGTTCGGCGAGGCACAACTGGGCGCCTTGCTGGAGCAGGTGTTTGCACCCGACCAGTATGCCGCGCAAGTCACCGTGCACCCCAACGCCCGCCACGCAGTGGATTTCGCCATCCGCCTGCCAGGCAAGAGCGAGGATGGCACGCCCCTTTGGCTGCCGATCGATGCCAAATTTCCGAACGAGGATTACGAACGCCTGCTGTCTGCCCAGCACCGTGCCGACGCCGAAGGTGCCGAACTGGCCGCGCGCCAGCTGGAGGCACGCATCCGCATGGAGGCCAAGTCCATCAGCGAGCGTTACATCGCGCCGCCGCACACCACCGACTTCGCCATCCTGTTCCTGCCAACCGAGGGCCTGTACGCCGAAGTGCTGCGCCGCCCCGGCCTGATGGAAAGCCTGCAGCGCGACCACCGCATCACGCTGGCCGGCCCGACCACGCTGATGGCCATGCTCAACTCGCTGCAGATGGGCTTCAAGACGCTGGCGCTGGAAAAGCGCAGCAGCGAGGTATGGCAGGTGCTGGGTGCCGTCAAGACCGAGTTCGGCAAGTTCGGCGATGTGCTCGCCAAGGTAAAGAAGCAGACGCAGACCGTGCTCAACACCCTGGACGAAGCCGAGCGACGCAACCGTGCCATGCACCGCAGCCTGCGCAGCGCCGAGGCGCTGCCGGAGCCGGAAGCACAGGGCATTCTGGGGTTGCCGCAAGCCGGCACCAGTCTGACGGCTACCGACGAAGACGCAGACTGAATCCGGAATTGGGGCGTTCTCACGTGCAAACGCCCGCTATTGCGGGCGCTTGCATGGCCTGGAGTCGGCGTCTTTTAACGCACCTCCACCCGCACAGGCTCAACGCGGATGCCGGGGTCGACAACCACCGCGCCGCTACCCGTCGAAGGTCCGCAGCGCCCCTGTTTTTTCAACCCTGGAGGGCAGAAGCCGCCCCCTGGCAGACAGTTGCCTTTCTTGGCTTGTCCCGGCGGGCAGTGCGAGCCGTTGCCGGCGCCGTAACTGCCATCGTAGTAGGGATCGCCCAGCGATACTGCGCAACCGCCAAGCAGCAGTAGCGCCGCCAGGGGCAGCGCAGACACAATCGTTTTCATGGTGTGCTCCTTTCCGGTTATGGCTGTATTGTTGCGCGCTTTCCGGAATGTGCTGTAGATCCTTGCAAACCTTGTCGCAGCCTGTATCAGGCCGGCTCGTGAGAGTTGAACACCAGGCAGGGGCCGTTGGCGACTGCGACCTTCTTGGGATCGGAACACTTGGCCAGGTAAAAATCGCGGATCTCGCGCCAGGCATCTTCCGGTGTGTCCACATAGGTGAGCAGGTTCAGATCTTCCGGCGAAATCATGCCTTCCTCGGCCAGCAGCTCCAGGTTGAGCAGTTTCTTCCAGTAGGCACTGTCATACAGCACGATGGGCACCTGGGCCGACTTGCGCGTCTGCACCAGCGTCATCACCTCGAACAGTTCATCCAGCGTGCCGAAACCGCCCGGAAACACCACCAGCGCCACGGCGCGCACCATGAAGTGCATCTTGCGCAGCGCAAAGTAGTGGAACTTGAAGTTCAGGTCCGGGGTGACATAGGGGTTGGACTGCTGCTCGTGCGGCAGCGTGATGTTCAGGCCGATGGTGGGCTCGCCCATTTCGCTGGCGCCGCGGTTGGCCGCTTCCATGATGCCGGGGCCGCCACCCGTGCAGATGTAGACATGGCTCTGGCGCGGCTTGCCCACGCTGTATTCGGCTACCAGGCGGCCGAATTGCCGTGCCGCTTCGTATGACGCTGCACCGCGCCGCCAGCGCTCGGCCTGGGCCAGCGAGGCGGCATCGCCGGTGCGTTCGGCAGCGGCAATGACCTGGGCGGCGAACTCGGGCGAGGGCACGCGTGCACTGCCATAGACGACGACGGTGTGGTCGATCTGCCGGCGCTCCAGCTCCAGCTCGGGCTTGAGCATCTCGATCTGCAGCCGGATGCTGCGCGTTTCGCGCCGCAGCAGGAATTCGGGATCGGCAAAGGCCAGGCGGTTGGATTCGGGGGGAAGGGCGATGCCTTGGTCTGCAAGTTCCTGGAGTTCCTCCCAGGCATGTGCCAGCCGCTGTTCGCTCAGGTTGCCCTTGTTCTTCATGATGTCCTTCTTGTTCCGGGTGTTCCGGCACGCGCCGGCTTGATTTCCAGTGTACACAAACAAAAAAGGCCTCCCGTCACACGGAAAGCCTTTCTTGCCGGGTTGCAGGGCCAGCCTGCAGCGCCATTACACGCGCTTGCGGTATTCGCCGGTGCGGGTGTCGATCTCGATGCGGTCGCCCTGGGCCACGAAGATCGGCACACCGACTTCGAAGCCGGTCGCGATCTTGGCGGGCTTGAGCACCTTGCCGGAGGTGTCGCCCTTGACGGCGGGCTCGGTCCAGGTGATTTCGCGCTCGACGCTGGTGGGCAGTTCGACGGAGATGGCCTTGCCTTCGTAGAACACCACTTCGGCTTCCATGCCTTCTTCCAGGTAGTTCAGGGCGTCGCCCATGTTCTCGGACTCGACTTCGTACTGGTTGTACTCGGTGTCCATCCACACGTACATGGGATCAGCGAAGTAGCTGTAGGTGCACTCTTTCTTGTCGAGCACGATGTTGTCGATCTTGTCGTCAGCCTTGAACACCACTTCGGTGCCGAAGTTGCTCAGCAGGCTCTTGAGCTTCATGCGGACGGTGGCAGCGCCGCGGCCGCCACGGGCGTATTCGGTTTTCAGCACGACCATCGGGTCTTTGCCGTGCATGATCACGTTGCCGGCGCGGATTTCTTGAGCGATTTTCATGTTCAGGTGTATCAGGTTAGTGCCGCATCAAGGCATGCCCGGAGCATGCTGGCGGCGTAGGCCATGGCGGGAATCTGCAGAGGCTCGCGCACGGCTGAAGATGCAGGGTTTTTGCTGCAGGCGCTCATTCTAGCCGCAAATGGAGGGGCGAGCCAGCCGCAGCCGCGCGAGGCGCCAATGCCTGATCAGGGTCATGCCGCATCGCGCAGTCCTATTGGCGCGCAGGCACAATAGCGTTTTTGTTTTTTCCTTGTCATTGCCCGCCATGTCCCTGCACGTCGATCTCAAATTGCTGGATGAACGCCTGAAAACGCAAATGCCTGCCTACGCAACGGCCGGCAGCGCGGGCCTCGATTTGCGCGCCTGCCTCGATGCGCCGCTCACCTTGCAGCCCAATGCCTGGCAACTGGTGCCCACCGGCATGGCCATCTACCTGCAGGATCCGGGCTATGCAGCCATGATCCTGCCGCGCTCGGGGCTGGGCCACAAGCACGGCATTGTGCTGGGCAACCTGGTCGGCCTGATCGACAGCGATTACCAGGGCCAGCTGATGGTAAGCGCCTGGAACCGCACGGACACCGCGTACACCATCGAGCCGATGGAGCGCATTGCACAGCTGGTGATCGTGCCGGTGATGCAGGCGCACTTCAACGTGGTGGACGAATTTGCAGATGTGAGTGCGCGGGGCGAGGGGGGCTACGGTTCTACCGGGCGTTCCTGAGCCAGCGGCTGGCCGACAGCATCTGGCCGAGCTTGCGCTCCTGCGGCCAGGGTTCGTCGTGCAGCAGCGCGGCCATCTGTTCGCCGCAGAGCATGGCAAGCGCCAGCCCGCGTGCGCCCATGCCCGCGCAGAGCGAGATGCCTTCCAGGCCCGGAACAGGCAGCGGCCCGACCACGGGCAGGCGGTCCGGCAGCGTGGTGCGCACGCCGGCCCAGGCACGGGCCTGGCTCTGGGCGAAGGCCGGGGCCAGCGCCTTGCCGGCAGCGGGGTGCAGGATCTGCAGCTTGGCCAGAATCTCGCCCATGTCCCTCTCGCGCGGGCTGGGGTCGGTATCGCCGCGATTGAAGGTTGATCCCGTAATCCACATCGGCCCCTGCCGCTCCGGCGTGGCGTGGGGAATGTGTGCAGCCATGCTGCCCTTGCCGTTGACGGGGAAGGGCGGCAGGGCATCCGGGTGGGGCAGATCGTCCTGCCAGCCCCAGGCAATCTGCCCGCGCAGGGGTTTGAAGGCGATGCCGAACGGCGCGTCCGTGCACGCCGGTTGGCCTGACGCTGCAGCGAGTTGCTGCAGCAGCGCCGAAGAATGGTAGGCCGCCGCAATGACGACATGCCGGGCCTGCGCCAGCACCTGGCCGTCGGCGTCCAGCGCCTGCCAGAGTCCGCTATCCGCGCGCTGCAGGGCGGCGACGCGGCCGTTGCCCTGAAAGCGGATGCCCGGACGCCTGAGCAATGCGGACACCAGTGCTGCCGGCTTGATCCAGGCAGCACCGGGATGCAGGATGGCGGTGATGTCTTGGGGCAAGCAGGCTTGGGCGATGTCTTGCGGGCTGGCGCGGTGCGCCCATTCGCTGCTGGGCCGGAGGGCGCCGGGGGCATCCGGCGCTTGCCAGGCGCGGGCCAGTTTGCTGTCGCCATCCACACAGTGTTCGAGCACACCGCCTTGCGACCATTCCAGGCCCGGCTCCAGCAGCGCCTCGGCACGATGCAGCATGCAGCGTACGCCGGCCCGGCTGATCTGGGAAATGCGCGTGTCGTCGGCCGAGGTGTGCGGCACGACCAGGCCCACGGGCAGGCCGGACGCGCCGGCAGCCGGTGCCGGGCCGGCATCCAGCACGGTGACCTCCCAGCCGCGGCGCGCCAGGCTCCAGGCACTGGCAGCGCCGCTCAGACCTGCGCCGATAACGATGGCAGTTGATGGTACAACGCTGGATCGGGAACTTTCATCTATCCAGTGCGGGCTATAAAAGTATCCATTCGGTTGGCCGTCGGCCGTTTGCCATCCTTTGCTGCGCAGGGCGTGGCGCCAGTCGGCGTCTGTGATGTCGGCAGCATGCACAGCATCCGCGATGTCTGCAGGACAGGATGCGGTGCCGAGATGCAGCCGCGTGCCATGCCGGCTGAGTGCGGCAAGTGCAGCGGCCAGATGTGCTGGCTCAAGCCCGGGCGTGCGGAATAGCCCCGAGCCTGCGTGGATGGAATCGAAAACACCGGTACAGCCTGCCAGTGCCTCGCGCACGGGCACCAGCGCGAGCTGGAGGATCAGCCGCTCATCCTCCAGTGGAAGACGATGCCATCCGGGAATCAGCCCCCACCAGTGCGCCTGCAGCTGCCGGGCCAGCGGTTCCCCATCCGCGCCCAGACGCGCTTCGATGGCACGGGCCACCTCGCTCCATGCTGGAAGCCGGTCGGCTTGCCAGACAAAATGATGGATGCCTGCTGCGGCGCGATGCTGCTGCCACCAATCCAGAAACAGCGCGATGTCCGGTACGGACAGGCAGAGGCTATGGGACATGGGGCAGCAGGGTGTTCAGGCGGGCCTCCGGAGAATCAGGATTCTTCCTGCGTCGGCGGCACGTAGCCTGCGGCCTGGTCGGCGCCGGCGCCGAAGAAGTGGTTTTCCATCTGGCGGGCCAGGTACTGGCGGGCGCGGGCGTCGGCCAGGTTCAGGCGGTTTTCGTTCACCAGCATGGTCTGGTGGCGGATCCAGTCGGCCCAGGCCTGCTTGCTCACGTTGTCGAAAATGCGCTTGCCGAGTTCGCCGGGGTAGGGGGCGCGATCCAGGCCTTCGGCCTCCTTGCCCAGCTTGATGCATTGAACCATGCGAGTCATGGAAACTCCTCAATATGTGTGATTGGCCGCACAGCCGGCCGGATGGGGCATTTTAAGCCGGGCCCGGGCAGCCTTGAGGCGGGCAGGGGCTTGCATCCTGTCGGGAGATGCCTGCAATCAAGGGACAGGCGGGGAAGCCAGTCAGCCGCACAGCCTCGGAACAGGGGAAATCTCAAGGGTTTGTACTTGTATTGACGTTTACGTCAATAGAAGAGTAAGAGGAATGTAAGTGCTAGCATGCACATTGCTTGGTGATGCGGGAAACAACCCGCACAGTATTGAACACACCCCCTAATGCGAGGAGACATATATGACAGCGCAGCCTGGATCGATTGAGTCCGTTTTGGTCGAAAACCGCGTTTTTCCCCCTTCCGAAGCCACCATGGAAGGTGCGCGCATCAAGGGCATGGAAGCCTATCAGGCACTCTGCGACGAAGCAGAAAAAGACTATGAAGGCTTCTGGGCACGCCTGGCGCGCGAAAACGTGGTCTGGACCAAGCCCTTCACCAAGGTGCTGGACGAATCCAACGCGCCGTTCTACAAGTGGTTCGAAGACGGCGAGCTGAACGCTTCCGCCAACTGCCTGGACAAGCACATGGGCACGCCGGTCGAGAACAAGACCGCCATCATCTTCGAAGCCGACGACGGCAAGGTCACCAAGGTCACCTACAAGGAGATGCTGGAGCGCGTCAGCCAGTTTGCCAATGCGCTCAAGGCCGAAGGCGTCAAGAAGGGCGACCGCGTCATCATCTACATGCCGATGACCATCGAGGGCATCGTTGCCATGCAGGCCTGCGCCCGTATCGGCGCCACCCACAGCGTGGTGTTCGGCGGCTTCTCTGCCAAGGCCGTGCACGAGCGCATTGTTGACGCCGGCGCCGTCTGCGTGATCACCTCCAACTACCAGATGCGTGGCGGCAAGGAACTGCCGCTCAAGTCCATCGTGGACGAGGCCCTGGCCGAAGGCGGCACCGAGTGCGTGAAGAGCGTGCTGGTGTTCGAGCGCACGGCCACCCCGTGCAACATGGTCGAAGGCCGTGACAAGACCTTCAGCCAGGTGCTGGAAGGCCAGAGCACCGTGTGCGAGCCGGTGTCCGTGGGCGCGGAGCATCCGCTGTTCGTGCTCTACACCTCCGGTTCCACCGGCAAGCCCAAGGGCGTGCAGCACAGCACCGGCGGCTACATCCTGTGGGCCAACACCACCATGCAGTGGACCTTCGACGTGCATCCCGACGACGTGTTCTGGTGCACTGCCGACATCGGCTGGATTACCGGCCACACCTACATTACCTACGGCCCGCTGGCTGCCGGCGCCACGCAGGTGGTGTTCGAGGGCGTGCCCACCTATCCGGACGCTTCCCGCTTCTGGAAGATGATCGAAGCCCACAAGGTCACCATCTTCTACACGGCTCCCACCGCCATCCGCTCGCTGATCAAGGCAGCCGACAGCAACGAGGCCGTCCATCCGAAGAACTTCGACCTGTCCAGCCTGCGTATCCTGGGCAGCGTGGGCGAGCCGATCAACCCCGAAGCCTGGATGTGGTACTACAAGAACATCGGCGGCGAGCGCTGCCCGATCGTGGACACCTTCTGGCAGACCGAAACCGGCGGCCACATGATGACGCCGCTGCCGGGCGCCACGCCGCTGGTGCCGGGTTCCTGCACGCTGCCGCTGCCGGGCATCACGGCTGCCATTGTCGACGAGGCCGGCAATGAGCTGCCCAACGGCTCTGGCGGTATCCTGGTGATCAAGCGTCCCTGGCCGTCCATGATCCGTACCATCTGGGGTGACCCCGAGCGCTTCAAGAAGAGCTACTTCCCCGAAGAACTGCAGGGTGCCTACCTGGCTGGCGACGGCGCCGTGCGCAGCGAAGACCGTGGCTACTTCCGCATCACCGGCCGTATCGACGACGTGCTGAACGTCTCCGGCCACCGCATGGGCACCATGGAAATCGAATCCTGCCTGGTGGCCAAGAGCGACCTGGTGGCCGAAGCTGCCGTGGTGGGCCGTCCCGACGACCTGACCGGCGAAGCCATCTGCGCCTTCGTGGTGCTCAAACAGGGCCGTCCGTCTGCCGAAGAGGCTCCGAAGATCGCCAAGGCGCTGCGCGACTGGGTGGCCCACGAGATCGGCCCCATCGCCAAGCCCAAGGACATCCGCTTCGGCGACAACCTGCCCAAGACCCGCTCCGGCAAGATCATGCGCCGCCTGCTGCGCAGCCTGGCCAAGGGCGAGACCATCACGCAGGATACGTCCACGCTGGAGAACCCGGCGATTCTGGATCAGCTGGGTGATGCCTACTGATCGATGAAGTGCCCATCCCGCCATGCTGTGGCGGGACGGACAATCAGCCACGACAAAGCCACCGCAAGGGTGGCTTTGTCATTGATGGGTTTACTTCAGGCCGAGAATCCACACCGCCAGCCGCCGCGCCTCGGCATCCGTCACCTGAGGGCTGGCCGGCATGGGCACGGCGCCAAAGCTGCCGCTGCCACCGGCACGAATCAACGGCGCGAGCTTGTCGACCGCTGCGGGATCATTGCGGTATTTCTGCGCCACCGACTTGTACGAAGGCCCGACCACGCGGCGCTCCACGGTGTGGCAGGTCATGCAGTTGCGGGAGGTGGCGAGCTTGAGTTCGTCGGCGGCCTGTGCGGGCTGTGCAGCCAGAAGGGTGCCGAATACTGCAGCCATCAGCCAGGCGCTTGCTTGCTTCATGGGGTGACTCCTTGTGGTAATGCCCGTTGCTTCCATTCTAGTGAATCTGCTTCGCTGCATGCAGGAGGTTAGACTAAAGTCTGTCGCAAGCTAGCTGGAGCCCGCATGGAGCCTACTGCCTCGAAGAAGAAATTGCTGATGGCCGCAGCCGTGGGGCTGGCGCTGGTGGCGGGCGGATTCTGGTATTTCAATGGCCGCAGCCAGGGCGAGGATCCGGACACCCTGGTGCTGCAGGGCAATGTGGACATGCGCCAGGTGTCGCTGGCCTTCAATGGCAGTGGGCGCATTGCCAGCCTGCCGGCGCGTGAAGGCGAGCGGGTGCAGCAGGGGCAGTTGCTGGGCGAGCTGGACAGTACCACGCTGGCGTTGCAGGTGAAGCAGTCCGAGGCGCAACTGGCCGCGCGCGAGCAGCTGGTACGCAAGCTCAAGGCAGGCGCGCGCCCGCAGGAGCTGGCGCAGGCCAATGCCAATGTGCGTGCGGCCGAGATCGAGGTGGATCTGGCCGGCAAGCAATTGCGACGCATGCAGCAATCCAATGCCGGCAGTGCCGGCGAAGCGGTCAGCCGTAACGAGATCGATGCGGCGCGTGCACGGCTGGAAATGGCGCAGGCCCGGCGGGATTCCGCGCGGCAGGCCAGTTCCTTGCTGCGTGCCGGGGCGCGCACCGAGGATATTGCCGAAGCATCGGCGCAGACCGATGCGGCCCGGGCGCAGCTTGATCTGCTGCGCCGCAATCTGGAGGACACGCGGCTGCTGGCGCCCAGCGGCGGTGTGATCCGCAGCCGCCTGCAGGAAGTGGGCGACCTGACTTCGCCGCAGAAGCCGGTGTATGCCCTGGCGCTCGATGATGCCAAATGGGTGCGCGTGTATGTGCCCGAGCCGGCACTGGGCAAGGTGCGCGAGGGCATGGCCGCGCAGGTCCGCATCGACAGTGCGCCCCAACAGCCGCTGGCGGGGCGGGTGGGTTATATCGCCTCGGTGGCCGAATTTACGCCCAAGACGGTGCAGACCGAGGAGTTGCGCAGCGCACTGGTGTATGAGGTACGCGTACATGCGCAGGATCCGCAGAACCAGTTGCGGCTGGGCATGCCCGCTACCGTGACGATTGACCTGAAGGGCGCGCCTGGGGCGGCGGCATCCGGAAAGTAAACCCATGACAGCGCAAGCATTGCCCGACTTCGCGCTGGACGTGCGCGGGGTGTACAAGCGCTTTGGCGGCCGCAAGGGCGAGCCCGAAGTGCATGCACTGGCCGACGTGAGCCTGCAGGTGCCGCATGGCAGCCTGGTGGCGCTGGTCGGGCCGGACGGTGCAGGCAAAACCACGCTGCTGCGGCTGGCTGCGGCGCTGATGCCGGCTGATGGGGGCACGTTGCGCGTGCTCGGGCTCGATCCTGCCACGCAGTCGCAGCAGGTGCAGGACCGTATCAGCTACATGCCGCAGCGTTTCGGCCTGTATGAAGATCTGACGGTGCAGGAGAACCTCGATCTGTATGCCGACCTGCACGGGGTGCCGCTGGACGAGCGGCGCCGTCGCTATGAGCGCTTGCTTCACATGACCGACCTGACGCAGTTCACTGCACGGTTGGCGGGCAAGCTCTCGGGTGGCATGAAGCAGAAGCTGGGTCTGGCCTGCACGCTGGTGCGCTCGCCGGAACTGCTGTTGCTGGATGAGCCTACCGTTGGCGTTGATCCGTTGTCGCGCCGCGAGCTGTGGCAGATCGTGCAGCAGCTGGTGCAGGAGGAAAAGCTGAGCGTGGTCATCAGTACCTCCTATCTGGATGAAGCAGAGCGTTGCGAGCAGGTGGTGGTGCTGCATCAGGGGCAGGTGCTGGCGCAGGGCAGTCCCGGCGAGTTGCGCTTGCCGGCGCAGGGGCGTGTGTGGATGGCCAAGCCGCGGCAGGGCTTGCCGGCACGGCTGTTGCAGGCGCAGTTGATGGACTTGTCGGCAACCATGGATGCCGTGCCGCAGGGCGGCGACGTGCGCTGGTTGCGTGCCGATCGGGTGGATATGGAGCGCGGAGCTGCCGGCTTGCCGGTAGTGGCCGTGGAGCGCGTGCCGGAAAGGCTGGAAGATGCCTTCATGCTGATGCTGCGCCACAAGGGGGATGCTGGACACGTTGCGAAGGTGGTCGCTGGCGCACCCGCCGAGTCTGGCGTCGCGCCGGAGCAGGAGTCGTTTTTGAACGGTGTTTCCGCGATGGAGCAACTGGGCGAAGCGGGAGATTCGGGCCCGCATGTACCGCAGCAGACGGGTTCTGCAGTGATCGAAGTGCATGATCTGGTGCGCCGCTTTGGCGATTTCGTTGCGGTGGACCATACGACTTTCGAGGTGCATCGCGGCGAGATATTCGGCCTGCTCGGCCCGAACGGTGCCGGCAAGACGACCACCTTCCGCATGCTCTGTGGCTTGCTGCCAGCCAGCAGTGGCAGCTTGCGTGTGGCAGGTGTGGACCTGCGCACCGCCCGCGCAGAGGCGCGCCGCCACGTCGGCTACGTGGCGCAGAAGTTCTCCCTGTATGGCGACCAGACGGTGCGCGAGAACCTGCAGTTTTTTGGCGGCGCATATCGCCTGTTTGGCGCAGAGCTGCGCCGGCGCATGGCGGCCGTGGTGGAGGAGTTCGGCTTGCAGGCCCAGCTCGACCAGATGGCCGGCAAGCTGCCCGGAGGCTACAAGCAGCGCCTGGCCATGGCCGCGGCGCTGCTGCACCAGCCGGACATCCTGTTTCTGGATGAAGCCACCAGCGGCGCCGATCCGCTGGCGCGTCGCGACTTCTGGCGCCGCATCACGCGGTTGGCGCAAGAGGGTACCACCATCGTGGTGACCACGCATTTCATGGAAGAGGCTGAATACTGCGACCGCATCCTGATCCAGGATGCCGGGCGGATGCTGGCGCTGGGCACGCCGCGGGCGGTGCGCGAGCAGGCGGCTGCCGGGGGCGCCGCCGTGAGCGACATGGACAGCGCCTTCATCGCCATCGTCGAGCAGCGGCGCCGCGAGGCGGGACGGCAGGTGGAGGTGGCGGCATGAACGGCTTCTGGCGCCGCCTGTGGGCCCTGGTGCGCAAGGAGGTGCGCCAGCTGCTGCGCGATCCCGGCAATCTGGGCGTGGGTATGGGGCTGCCCATCATCCTGATCCTGCTGTTCGGCTACGGCCTGTCGATGGATGTGCGCGATGCGCCGGTGGCGGTGGTGCTGCAGGACAGCTCCTCGGCCAGCCAGGAACTGATCGCGGGCCTGGGCGGCAGCCCCATCCTTCATCCGGTGGTGGTGCGCAGCATGGCGCAGGCGGAACAACTGCTCAATGCCCAGCAGGTGGACGCCATCGTGCAGATTCCGCCGGATTATGCGGCCCGCGCGCAGGCCGGGCAGGGCAGTGCGCAGCTGATCGTCAATGGAGTGGATGCCAACCGCGCGCGGCTGGTGATGGGCTATGTGCACACCGCGCTGTCGCAGGCGGCCTTGCGCCAGCTGGACCGCTCCGGTGCCGATCCCGCCACGCTGCCCGGGCGCATCGGCCAGGCCGGCATCGAGCCGCGCGTCTGGTTCAACGCGGCCAACAGCAGCACCTGGTATCTGGTGCCGGGGCTGGTGGTGATCATCATGACGCTGGTGGGCGCCTTTCTCACCGCGCTGGTAATGGCGCGCGAATGGGAGCGCGGCACGCTGGAGTCGCTGTTCGTCACGCCGGTGCGGCCGACCGAGATCCTGCTGGGCAAGATCATTCCGTATTTCGGCGTTGGCATGGTGGGCCTGATATTGTGCATGGGCGCGGCGCGCTGGCTGTTCCATGTGCCGGTGCACGGATCGCTGCCGATCCTGCTGGGTGTGTCGATGCTGTACCTGCTGGTGGCGCTGGGCATGGGGCTGGTGATTTCGTCGATCACGCGCAGCCAGTTCCTGGCCAGCCAGCTGGCGCTGCTGCTGAGTTTCCTGCCGGCGCTGATGCTGTCGGGCTTTCTGTTCGACCTGCGCAGCGTGCCTACAGTGGTGATGCTGATCGGCCAGTTGTTGCCGGCGACTTATTACGTGGAGCTGCTCAAGAACCTGTTCCTGGCCGGCAATGTCTGGCCGGTGATCCTGAAGAACTCTGCGGTACTGCTGGGCTATGCCACGCTGTTCCTGCTGCTCGCGTTGCGGCACACGCGCAAGCAACTGAAAGGCTAGGGCATGCGAGACTGGCTTCTGTCCCTGCTTTATCTGTGCCGCAAGGAGCTGCTGGCCATCGTCAAGGATCCGCGCAGCAGGCTGCTGCTGTTCATGCCGGTGATCGTGCAATCGCTGCTGTTCGGCTACGTTGCCACCTACGACATCACGCGCGCCAGCTACGCCTTGCTGGATGAAAGCCGCAGTGCCGAATCGGCCGCGCTGGTGGCGCGCTTCGAGGGCGGTGGCACCTTTGTGCGCACCGAAAACCTCGCCAATGCCAATGCGATTGCCGATGCGATCACCGACGAGCGCGTGATGCTGGTCCTGCACATCGGCCCGCGCTTTGCCCAGCAACTGCATGCGGGCGAGACGGCGCCGGTGCAGCTGATTCTGGACGGCCGCAACAGCAACACGGCGGCGGTCGCCATGGGCTACGCGCAGGCGGCGGTGCAGTCCTTCAATGCGCAGTGGCGGCAGGACCATGGCGGTGTGGCCGAGCCCTTGCGCATCGAGACGCGTGCCTGGTTCAACCCGCAACTGGAAACGCGCTGGCAGTTTCTGCCGGGACTGATTGCCACGCTCAGCATCCTGCAGACCTTGCTGCTCACAGCCATGTCGGTGGCGCGCGAACGCGAGCAGGGTACCTTCGATCAGCTGCTGGTCACGCCGCTATCGCCCGCGCAGATCATGATCGGCAAGGCCGTGCCGCCGGTGCTGGCGGGCATGATGCAGGCGATTCTGGTGGTGCTGATCTCGCGCTTCTGGTTCCAGGTGCCGATGGCCGGCAGTCCGGTGGTGCTGCTGCTGGGCGTGTTCCTGTTTACCCTGGCCAGCGTGGGTATCGGGCTGGCGCTGTCTGCGTTTTCGGCCAATATGCAGCAGGCCATGCTGTATACCTTCCTGCTGATCCTGCCGATGATCATGCTGTCGGGGCTGGCCACGCCCATCCGGAACATGCCGGAGGCGATGCAGACGCTCACCCTGATCAATCCGGTACGCTATGCGATCGAGCTGATCCAGCGGGTGTATCTGGAAGGGGCGGGGCTGGCGGCCGTGTGGCGCGATATCTGGCCGCTGATGCTGATGGCGGTGTTGACCTTGCCGGGGGCGGCCTGGTTGTTCCGGCACCGGATGCAGTGAGGTATTGCACGGTCAGATGACAAGCGCAGCCCGAATCCAGCGTGTGTGGTTCCGCTGGGTTCGGACGGTAGTCAGAGGCATGAAACAAAAAGGGCCGTCCCAAGACGACCCTCTCCTGCGGCTTTCAATAGGCCATCAACCCTGTTGCGCAGCTTCCAGGTGGTACTGCTGCACGCGCTCCACCTCGTTCTTGCTGCCCAGAATCACGCTCACGCGCTCGTGCAGCGCGCCGGGCTGCACATCCAGAATGCGCTGTTGGCCGTTCACCGCAGCGCCGCCGGCCTGTTCCACCAGCCAGCTCATGGGGTTGGCTTCGTACAGCAGGCGCAGCTTGCCCGGCTTGGAGGGCTCGCGCTTGTCCCAGGGGTACATGAAGATGCCGCCACGGGTCAGAATGCGGTGCACGTCGGCCACCATGCTGGCCACCCAGCGCATGTTGAAGTCCTTGCCGCGCGGGCCTTCCTTGCCCTGCAGGCATTCGTCGATGTAGCGCTTGACCGGGGCATCCCAGTGGCGCATGTTGCTCATGTTGATGGAGAACTCTTTGGTGTCTTCCGGAATCTTCACGCAGTCCTGGGTCAGCACGAAGCTGCCCAGTTCGGTATCGAGCGTGAACATGGCCACGCCGTCACCCACGGTCAGCACCAGCATGGTTTGCGGGCCGTACACGCAGTAGCCGGCGGCGACCTGCTGGTTGCCGCACTGCAGGAAGTCCTTCTCGCACACCGGGTCGATCAGGGTGGGATCATCATGGTGCTTCTTGAACACCGAGAAAATGGTGCCGATGCTCACGTTCACGTCGATGTTGCTGGAGCCGTCCAGCGGATCGAACATGAGCAGGTATTCGCCCTGCGGGAAGCGGTTGGGCACCACGTAGATGCTGTCCATTTCCTCGGAAGCCATGGCCGCCAGGTGGCCGCCCCATTCGTTGGCCTCGATCAGCACCTCGTTGGCGATGATGTCGAGCTTCTTCTGCACCTCGCCCTGCACGTTCTCGCTGCCGGCCGTGCCCAGCACCTCGCCCAGCGCACCCTTGTTGACGGCATGGCTGATGCGCTTGCAGGCGCGCGCCACCACTTCGAGCAGCAGGCGCAGCTCGGCAGGGATGCGATTGTGCAGGCGTTGTTGTTCGACCAGATAGCGGGTCAGACTGATGCGTGAAGGCATGGAGAACTCGTTTCAGGTTGGTATAACCCTCCAATTATAAATTTTCCCCACGGCGTGCGGCATGGTAGCTGCCGTCGCCGCGCTGGATCACGCGATCCTGCAGCAACACCCTGCCAGGTGCGTATTCCGGCCCTTCGCCCAGGCGCTGGTAGAGCGGCTCGAAATCCACATCGGCCAGGTGCAGCAGGTCGTCCAGACTGTCGAGCACGAAGTAGCTTTCCTGGAAATCGTCGATGCGGTAATTGGTGCGCATCACGCGTTCCAGCTCGAAGCCGATGCGGTTGGGCGAGGGGCTTTGCACGGCAAACCGGCTTTCGGTAAAGGACGAGGCGATACCGGCGCCATAGATGCGCGGCGCGCCTTCCTGCATGACCAGGCCGAACTCCACCGTATACCAGTACAACCGCGCCAGTTGCGGCAGCTTGCCGAGGCTTTGCGCGCGCAGGCCGCCCTGACCGTAGGCCTGGATAAAGTCTGCCATCACCGGGTGCATCAGCATGGGCACATGGCCGAACACGTCGTGGAACACATCGGGCTCTTCCAGATAGTCCAGCTCGTCCGGCTTGCGGATGAAGTTGCCGGATGGAAAACGCCGGTTGGCCAGGTGGTAGAAAAATACATCGTCCGGCACCAGACCCGGCACGGCCACGATCTGCCAGCCGGTCTTGCGCATCAGCACCTCGCTCAGGCGGCGGAAATCGGGGATGCGGTCGGGCTCGAGTGGCAGGGCGCGCATGCCTTGCACGAAGGCATCGCAGGCCAGTTCAGGCAGCAGGCGCGTCTGACGCTCGAACAGGGTCTTCCAGACGGCGTGCTCGGCTTCGGTATAGGCCGACCAGCCCTGGTCGATGGTCCAGTCGGCACTGGGGGGTGCAGCGGCATCGCCGGCGGCCAGGCCGTGCTTGGTGCGCACGGGTTCGGCACCGGAATAGCTTGCGGGTCGGGGCTCCATCATGGCAAGCCTCCAGGAAAGAGGGACTCAGTTCATCAGGCGGGCAGCAACTGCCGTGCCAGGCCATCCGCAATGCGGGCCAGCGTCACGTCGCGCTCGGTCAGGCCGCCCGCGTCGTGCGTGGTCAGCACAATATCCACGCGGTTGTAGACATTGCTCCACTCGGGATGGTGGTTCATCTTCTCGGCGTGCAGCGCCAGTTGGGTCATGAAACCGAAGGCCTGCACGAAGTCCGCAAACACGAAGCTGCGGCTCAGGCAGCCGCCGCGCTCGGAGCTGTAGCTCCAGTCGGGCAGGGCGGCGGAAGCGATCTGGTCGGTGGTCAGGGGTTGCATGGCGTACTCCTCATACTGGGTTTCAGGCAGTGGCTTTTTCGCCGACCACTCCACGCTGGATCTGGTCGCGTTCGATGGACTCGAACAGGGCCTTGAAGTTGCCCTCGCCAAAGCCTTCGTCGCCCTTGCGCTGGATGAACTCGAAGAACACCGGGCCGCCGAACTGCGTCTGCGAGAAGATCTGCAGCAGCAGGCGGCGCTGGCCTTCGCCCGTGCTGCCATCGAGCAGAATGCCGCGAGCCTGCAGCTCGGCCGGGTTTTCGCCGTGGCCGGGCAGGCGCTCGTCCAGCATCTGGTAGTAGGTGGCGGGCGGGGCCGTCATCAGCTCCACGCCGGCCTTGCGCAGCGCGTCCACGCTGGGCAGCAGGTCGTCCGTCAGCAGGGCGATGTGCTGGATTCCCTCGCCGTTGAACTGCATCAGGAATTCCTCGATCTGGCCGCCGCCCTTGGACGATTCCTCGTTCAGCGGAATACGGATCAGGCCGTCCGGCGCCGTCATGGCCTTGGAGGTCAGGCCGGTGTATTCGCCCTTGATGTCAAAGTAGCGGATCTCGCGGAAGTTGAACAGCTTCTCGTAGAACTTGGCCCAGTAT
This sequence comes from Brachymonas denitrificans, assembly GCF_907163135.1. Lineage (NCBI taxonomy): Bacteria > Pseudomonadati > Pseudomonadota > Betaproteobacteria > Burkholderiales > Comamonadaceae > Allobrachymonas > Allobrachymonas denitrificans. The sequence continues at coordinate 722,676 of NZ_CAJQUA010000001.1, forward strand.
TCCATGCGGCCGCGGTACACGTTGTGCGTCAGGTGGTCGATCAGGCGGAAGCCATGGCCCTTCGGATGGCGGTCGACGCCTTCATGGAAGACGAAGTCGATGTCGTAGATGGATTTGCCATCCTCGAAGCGGTCGATCAGATAGAGCGGGGCGCCACCAATGCCCTTGATGGCAGGCAGCTTCAGCTCCATCGGGCCGGTAGGAATGTCCACCGGCTGCGCGCCCAGCTCCAGCGCGCGCTGGTAGGCGTGGTGCGAATCCTTCACGCGGAAGGCCATGCCGCAGGCGCTGGCGCCATGCTCGGCGGCGAAATAGGCGCCGACGCTGCGCGGTTCGCGGTTGACGATGAAGTTGATGTCACCCTGGCGGTACAGCACCACATCCTTGGAGCGGTGTTTCGCCACTTCGGTAAATCCCATGCTCTCCAGCACGGGCTCGATCACGCCCGGCGTGGGCGATGCGAACTCCACGAATTCGAACCCCATCAGGCCCATCGGGTTGTCGAAAAGATCTGCCATTGTTGTCTCCTGCTTTTGTGTTTTGCCTAGTGTGCATGCGTCTGGCGATGCGAATGGGTGGCATTCGCTGCACGAACCTATGCACTGTAGGGGTATGGGCGCGCAGGATTGTTGCAAAATCCATCGTGAATGCTGTGCGGATTGCAGATTTCCTGCATAATTCGTCGTATGGGCAACGAATCCGATATCGACAATATCGACAGGCGCATTCTTCGTGCACTGCAGCAAGACGGGCGCATGACCTTCGATCAGCTTGCAGAGCAGGTGCAACTGTCGCCTTCGGCCGCCTTGCGCCGCGTGCGCAAGCTGGAGGAGGGCGGTGCCATCGACGGCTACGTGGCCGTGCTGGATCCGGCCCGCGTCGGTCTGGGCCTGACCGCCTATCTCAACGTGCGCATCGCCCGCCAGCCCGACAGCCAGCGGCGCGACCCGATGGAATCCTTCCGCGCTGCCGTGCAGACCTGGCCGGAGGTGGTCGAATGCGCGGCGCTCTCGGGCGAAATGGACTATCTGTTGCGCGTGGTGGTGGCCGACATGCAGCACTATTCCCGCTTCGTGCTGGAAACCCTGCTCAAGCATCCCAGCGTGCAGGATTGCCGTACCAGCTTCGTGCTGGACTGGGTCAAGCGCACCACGGCACTGCCGGTGTGAGTGGCGGCCTTGACAGCTAGGTACGAAAGATGTAAAATTTAAAGATACCGCGTATTGCAGCGCCGATTGAGGCGGCATGCAAGCGGTGTGCCGCGCCATTGCGCGCATGAACCACAGATCGGGAAGCGCCACCTTCTCCATCCGTTTGGCGCGTTTCACGCACCGCCAACCCTGATTCCGCACACCGTCGCGCGCCGGCCCTGCACCACGCATTGCTGCAGCGGCCATCATGTGTTTACCCGTTTTTCCATTGGCTGCCTGCAATTCGGCTGAGAGCGGCAATGGATGGTTTTCGCCGGCCCGTGCCCACAAAGCGCTGCCCGGCCAGTTTTCAAGCATAGGCAAGGAGGTAACTATGGCCAAGGAAGATTTGATCGAGATGGAAGGCAAGGTCGACGAGGTCCTGCCCGATTCGCGCTATCGCGTCACGCTGGAAAATGGTCACCCCATCATTGCCTACTCCAGCGGCAAGATGCGCAAGCACCACATCCGCATTCTGGCAGGCGATACCGTGCTGCTGGAGCTGTCGCCCTACGATCTGGACAAGGGCCGCATCACCTTCCGTCGCCTGGAGCCGCGCTCCGGTGGTGGCGGTGGCGCTCCGCGTCGTCGTTGATCGCTTCAGCGCAGGGATACACTGCGCAAGCAAATGGCCCGAAAAATTCCGGGCCATTTTTTTTCAGGTTTCCAGCCATGGCTGGCTTGACGCCAGGAGGGGCAAGGGCGGAGCGCGCAGCAAGTCCGATGGAGCTTGTCCCTTGAACGCTCACCAATGACGCTGGCTCGTTACCCCCTCACACCGCGCTGTCCTGCAGCGCGCGCGTCACCACCTCGCGCACATCGGCGCTCAGGTCCGGCTTGGCGGCCACGCGGCGGATCGCCTCGCATGCGGCGCTGCGGTAGGGTTCGGCCAGACGCTTCCAGTGGTCCATCGCACGCGCCAGACGGGCGGCGATCTGGGCGTTGATGCCGTCGAGCGCCAGCACCTGGTCGGCCCAGAACACATAGCCCGCCGCATCGCTGCGGTGGAAGGCGCCCGGGTTGGCATGGCAGAACGCGGTGATCAGGCTGCGCACGCGGTTGGGGTTGGAGAGCTGGAAATCCTTGTGTTGCAGCAGCGCGCGCACCTGGGCCAGCACCTTGCCGTCCAGGTCGTTGCGCGTGGCCTGGAGGCGGAACCATTTGTCCAGCACCAGCGGCTCGTTCTGGAACATGGCGTGGAAGCGCTCCAGCGCCTGCGCGGCCAGCGGGCTTTGGCCTTCCAGCAGTGCGCGCAGGGCGCCGATGCGGTCGGTCATGTTGGCAGCATCCTTGAAGCGCTGGTAGGCCTTGCCCGGCCACACCACGTCACCGGTATCGCGTGCGATGCGGCACAGGTTTTCCAGCGCCAGGCTGGCCAGCGCGCGGCGGCCGGCGCTGACCGGTTCGGGCACATAGGCGCCGGTATCCTCGTGGGCCTCGTACAGCGCCAGCCAGTCTTCGGCAAGCGCGTGTGCCACTTGCTGGCACAGCGCCTCGCTCACCAGCTTGATGCGCTGCGGATCGACGGTGTCGAGTTCTTCCGCGATTTCCAGCTCATCCGGCAGGGTCAGCACCAGCTGCTTGAAGGCGGCATCCAGCGCCGGGTTGCGCAGCACGGCACGCAAGGCTTCCAGCGTGGAGGCATTCAGGACCTGTGCAGGCGGCTCGGTGGCCTGCACGGCGGCCACGGCCTGCGTCATCATCAGGCGCTGGGCAGCTTCCCAGCGGTTGAAGGCGTCGCTGTCATGCGCCAGGCGGTGCAGCTGGGCGGCTTCGTCTTCGCCCTCCAGCTCCAGCCAGACGGGTGCCGAGAACTGGCGCAGCAGCGAGGGCACCGGTTCTTCGGTGATGCCGGTGAAGGTGAAGCTGGCTTCTGCATCATCCAGTACCAGTACCCGTTCCAGCAGGGGCGGCGCGGCATCACCCTGCAGTTGCAGCGGCAGGGGTTGGCCGCTACGGCCGATCAGGCCCATGCGTACCGGAATCAGGAAGGGTTGCTTGGCCGGCTGATTGGGCGTGGCTGGGCAGGTCTGACGCAGCGTCAGCGTGCAGGTTTGCGCGGCGGCATCGTAGCTGCTGCGCGCATGCAGCGTGGGTGTGCCGGCTTGGCTGTACCAGCGCTTGAATACCTCGAGGCGGCTTGCCAGGGCGCTGTCCGGATTGGCATCGGCCATGGCCTGGGCAAAGTCGTCGCAGGTCACGGCCTGGCCGTCATGGCGCTGGAAGTACAGGTCCATGCCCTTGCGGAAGCCGTCGCGGCCCACCAGCGTCTGGTACATGCGCACCACCTCGGCGCCTTTTTCGTAAACGGTGGCGGTGTAGAAATTGGAGATTTCCTGGTACTGGTCGGGGCGTACCGGATGGGCCATGGGGCCGGAATCCTCGCTGAACTGCACGGCGCGCAGGCCGCGCACGTTGCCGATGCGGCAGACGGCGCGCGCACTCGGGCTGCCGGCCAGATCCTCGCTGAATTCCTGGTCGCGGAATACCGTCAGGCCTTCCTTCAGGCTCAGCTGAAACCAGTCGCGGCAGGTGATGCGGTTGCCGGTCCAGTTGTGGAAGTACTCATGCCCGATCACGCTGGTGATGCCGTCATAGTCCTCATCGGTGGCGGTGGAAGGCTTGGCCAGCACGTACTTGGTGTTGAAGATATTCAGGCCCTTGTTCTCCATGGCGCCGGCGTTGAAGTCGCTGGTGGCCACGATCATGAAGCGCTCCAGATCCAGCGCCAGGCCAAAACGGGCTTCGTCCCAGGCGATGCTCTGCAACAGCGCCTGCATGGCGTGTTCGGTCTTGTCCAGGTCGCCGGGGCGCACGAACACCTGCAGCAGGTGCTCCTTGCCGCCACGGCTGACGATGCGCTGCTCGCGTGCCACCAGCTGGGCTGCCACCAGCGCGAACAGGTAGCTCGGCTTCCTGAACGGGTCGTGCCAGACGGCGAAGTGGCGGCCATCTTCCAGCTCGCCCTGTTCCAGCAGGTTGCCGTTGGAAAGCAGCACCGGATACGCCTTTTTGTCGGCGCGCAGCGTGACCTTGTAGGTGGCCATCACGTCGGGGCGATCCAGGAAGTAGGTGATGCGGCGGAAGCCCTGCGCCTCGCACTGCGTGAAGAAACCGCCTTCGCTGGTGTACAGGCCCATCAGCTCGGTGTTCTTGCTGGGGTTGCAGGTGGTGAAGATTTCCAGCGCGATCGGCTCGCTGCCTTCGGGCAGGTTCTCCAGCACCAGCTGGCCGCCTTCCAGCTTGAAGGACGTGCCCTGGCCGTTGACCAGCACACGCGCCAGGTTCAGCTCCTCGCCATCCAGGCGCAGCGGTTGTGCCGGCACATCGGGGTTGCGGCGCAGCGTCATCCTGTTCAGCACGCGCGTCTTGGCCGGGTCCAGGTCGAAAGTGAGGTCTACCGTGTCGATCCAGAACGCCGGTGCCTGGTAATCGTGGCGGTAGATGGTGGGGGAGGGGGTGGTGGCTTCGCGGAACATTGGTGAAATCTCCGGTCATACTCAGTGCCCTGCACATGGCGTCAGGACATGAAAGGGATGGGGTGTGCCACAGGCAAACCCGGTGAGAGGCGCACGTGCCACTGGCGTTGCGGCCACTCCATGAAATGCCATGATCCGCCGTGAGCGGATCATGGTTGCGACGGGATCACTGTATCAGGCGGGTCTTACGCTGCCCACGCCGGCCTTCAGCGAGGCTTCGATGAAGGCATCGAGATCGCCGTCCAGCACCTTCTGCGTGTTGCTGATTTCGACGTTGGTGCGCAGGTCCTTGATGCGGCTGTTGTCCAGCACGTAGCTGCGGATCTGGTGGCCCCAGCCCACGTCGCTCTTGCTGGCTTCCAGTTTTTCCTGCTCTTCCATGCGCTTGCGCATTTCGTGCTCGTACAGGCGCGAGCGCAGGCGCTGCCAGGCCACGTCGCGGTTGCTGTGCTGGCTGCGGCTGTCCTGGCACTGCACCACGATGCCGGTGGGCACGTGCGTGAGACGCACGGCGGAGTCGGTCTTGTTGATGTGCTGGCCGCCCGCGCCGGAGGCACGGTAGGTATCCACGCGCACATCGGCCGGGTTGACTTCGATCTCGATCGAATCGTCGATTTCCGGGTAGACGAAGATGCTGGCGAAGCTGGTATGACGGCCGCCCGAGGAGTCGAACGGGCTCTTGCGCACCAGACGATGCACGCCGGTTTCGGTGCGCAGCAGGCCGAAGGCGTAGTCGCCGTCGATCTTCAGGCTGGCACTCTTGATGCCGGCCACATCGCCCGGGGTTTCTTCCTGGATCTCGACGCTGAAGCCCTTGCGTTCGGCATAGCGCACGTACTGGCGCAACAGCATGCCGGCCCAGTCGCAGGCCTCGGTGCCGCCGGCGCCGGCCTGGATGTCGAGGAAGGCATTGTTCGGGTCGGCCGGCTGGCTGAACATGCGGCGGAACTCGAGCGCTTCCACGCGCTCGGTGATCGCGGCAACGTCGGCCTCGATCGCTTCGAGGCTGGCGTAGTCGTCTTCGTCGCAGCTCATTTCGTACAGCTCGGTACTGTCTGCCAGTTCCTGCGTGAGCTCGTCCAGCACGACGACCACGTCATCGAGCGATTTCTTTTCCTTGGCCAGCTCCTGGGCTTTTTTCGGATCGTTCCAGACCGCGGGATCTTCCAGCGCAGCGTTGACGGTTCTCAGGCGTTCGGCTTTGGCAGGGTAGTCAAAGATACCCCCGTAGTTCCTGCGTCCGCTCGGACAGGTCTTCCAGGGCGGTGCCAATGGCGTTGATGCGTTCTGCTTCCATGAAATCTTCCTTGTATTTTGTAGGGGCGAAGGCCCCGGATGGCGGGCCTGCCGCATCCATGGCAGCAGGCAGGATGAGGGGCTGCCGTCAGCGCGGCAGCAAGAGGGCTATTGTCGCATGCTTTGCCGTGCCGGCGTATGCAGCCGTAAGCCAGCCGTAGGGAGGTTTCGGCTAAAATCAATCGATTACATTTGTTCCAGTTTCATCCTCAACGAAAGAGAAATCCCATGTCCCTCGACAAAGTGACTCCCGGTTCCAAGCTGCCCGAAGCCTTCAACGTCGTGATCGAGATTCCGGCAGATGCCGCACCGGTCAAGTACGAGGTCGACAAGGAATCCGGCGCCGTGTTCGTGGATCGTTTCATGACGACCGCCATGCACTATCCGGTCAACTACGGCTACGTGCCGCAAACCCTGTCCGGCGACGGCGACCCGGTCGACGTGCTGGTGATGACCCCGTTTCCGCTGCAGGCCGGCGTGGTGGTTCCCTGCCGTGCGCTGGGCATCCTGAAGATGGAAGACGAAGCCGGCGTGGACGGCAAGGTGCTGGCCGTGCCCACCGCCAAGATCTGCCCGCAGTACAACCACATCAACAAGCTGGAAGACCTGAACCCGCTGACGCTGCAGACCATCAGCCACTTCTTCGAGCACTACAAGGACCTGGAAAAGGGCAAGTGGGTCAAGGTGCTGGGCTGGGAAGGCCTGGAAGCCGCCACCAAGGAAGTGACCGACGGCGTGGCCAATTACAAGGGCTGATCGGAATCCATTCGATTCTTGCCAAGGGCGCCTGCGGGCGCCTTTTTCGTACCTGCCTTCCGCTCAACATCCTGCTCCTTTGTGGTGGCGCAAACTCGCGGCGGATTTGCATGCTCGTACAGTTTGTTTGTCATGAAACTGAAGGTATGCTGGCACATGTCATCCAAGTGATGCCTGGCGGGTAAGTACACGGCCGCCTTGTCGTGTCTGCCCCTTCTTTCTCAAGCAGTTGGAGATTTGAAGGAGAGTTTCATGAGACGTTTTGTCCTGGCGGTTTTACCGCTGGCGCTGGGTGGAGCCCTTGCGGTCGCGCAGGGTGTGGGAACATCGGCCTCCGCACCTGCAGCTTCTGCTCCCGCTCCCGCCGGTGCGGCTTCGGCGGCCGCTGTTGCGGCATCGGTAGCCAGCGCACCCGCGTCGCTGCCGACCGCAGCCGCTTCGATGGCGGCACAAGCCCCGGCCTCGGCCGCTTCGGCCATGGTGGTCACAGCGCCCACCGTCAATGCCGTGGCGCCCACGGTGATCGATGACCTTCCGGCCAATTACGCCGCCAACATGGATCCCGCCACGCGCGCGCAGGTCGAGCGCGGGCGTTATGTGGCGCGCCTCGGCGATTGCGTGGCCTGCCACACCGCCAAGGGCGGCAAGCCCATGGCAGGCGGTCTGGCGCTCGAAACGCCATTCGGCCAGCTGCACTCCACCAACATCACGCCCGATCCCGAAACCGGCATCGGCAAGTACACCTTCGAACAGTTCGACCGCGCCATGCGCAAGGGCGTGGCTGCCGACGGGCACAACCTGTATCCGGCTATGCCGTACCCTTCCTATGCCAAGATGACGCAGGACGACATGCAGGATCTGTATGCCTACCTGATGAAGGGCGTGGCACCGGTCCATCAGGCGAACGAGCCGCTGGGCCTGGGCTTCCCGTTCAACCAGCGCTGGGGCCTGAAGCTCTGGAACTGGATGTTCCTGGATGACACTCCGTACCAGGCCGATGCCGGCAAGGACCCGCTCTACCAGCGTGGCGCCTATCTGGTGCAGGGTCTCGGCCACTGCGGCGCCTGCCATACCCCGCGTGGCTGGGGCTTCCAGGAAAAGACCATGACCGAAACCAGCCCCAAGGGCGAATACTTCCTCGCCGGCGAGACGGTGGAAGGCTGGCGCGCATTGAGCCTGCGCAACCTGTGGACGGTGGACGAAACCGTGAAGATGCTCAAGACCGGCCAAAACAGCTACGGCTCCGTCTCGGGCAACATGGTGGACGTGGTGCAGCACAGCACCCAGTACATGACGGACGAAGACCTGCGCGCCATCGGTACCTTCCTGAAGGCGCTGCCGCCCGGCAAGCATGACAAGCCGATGGTGGTGGCTGCTGCCGGCGGCGCTTCCGGCATGGGCGCTCCGGGCGCATCGGCTCCTGCTGCAGGCGCGTCCACGCCGGCATCGGGCGCTGCTGTTGACACAACAGGCGGCATTCCGGCCTCCATCTACACCACACGCGGCGGCCTCGGCTACCTGCAGTTCTGCGTGGATTGCCACCGCACCAATGGCAACGGCGTACCGAACGTGTTCCCGCCGCTGACCGGCAACGCTACTCTGCAGTCGGAAGACCCGTCGACGCTGATTCACATCATGCTGACCGGCTCCAGGTCGGCCCAGACCATGGCACATGCCCGCGTCTGGACCATGCCCGGCTTCGCCCGCCTGAACGATGAGGAAATCGCGGAAATCCTGAACTTCACCCGCTCCAGCTGGGGCCAGGCATCGAAGGAGATTACCGCCAAGGATGTGGCATCCCTGCGCAAGAGCCTGGACGTGAAGGTGGACCAGAGCAAGTTCGAGACCCCGCGCCTGGCCGACATGCTGAAGGAAAAGAACGCCGACCAATTGGTGCAGGGCGCGCGCCTGAACATCCAGACGCATGAACTGCTGCCGAAGAACGTGGGCAACGCGCTCAACTGCACCAGCTGCCACATGAACGCAGGTACGGTGGCCGATGGCTCTCCGTACGTGGGCGTGTCTGCCTTCTTCCCGAGCTATGGCGCACGTGCCGGCCGGGATATCACGCTGGAAGACCGGATCAACGGCTGCTTCCGCCGCTCGATGAACGGCAAGCCGCTGCCGCTGCAGTCCGAAGAGATGAAAGCCATGGTGGCCTATTTCGACTGGATGAAGCGCGAAACCAAGCCGGAAGACAAGGTGGAAGGCCGTGGTGTCGGCAAGATCAGCCGCGACATCAAGCCCAATGTGGACAACGGCAAGCGTATCTATGACAACCAGTGCGCAGCCTGCCACGGAGCCGATGGCGAAGGCATCAAGGACGCGGCCGGCAAGTGGGTCTACCCGCCGCTGTGGGGCGACATGTCCTTCAACATCGGTGCCGGCATGGCCCGTACCTACACGGCTGCCGCCTTCGTGAAGCGCAACATGCCGATCGGTTTCCATGGCAAGTTCCCGCTGGGCCAGGGTGGCCTGACGGACCAGGAAGCCGTGGACGTGGCCGAATACTTCAGCCACATGCCGCGCCCGGACTTCCCGGACAAGGTGAAGGACTGGCCGAAGGGCGGCAAGCCGGCTGACGCACGCTACTGAGTGTGTTCTCCGGACGGGTGGCAGTCTTGCGTGACTTGCCACCTGGGCCAACACACAAGTCCCCTGCCAGCCGGTTTCCGGCGCGCATTGGCACCCCATGAGACAGGTTTTCATGGGGTGCTTTTTCGTGCGCGTAGGGATGCGGTCTCCCGACTTACTTGCTCAGGTCGATGCTGTACAGCGACATGTTCTTGCCCGAACCATCGTCCTGTTGCTCGAGCATGATGTTGTTCAGGCCCGCATCCACTGCCAGTTGCAGCTTGTCCTGGCCGGAGCTGAATACCACCTTGCCGGCAATCGCCACCGGCTTGAAGCGCCAGCTGCGGGCGCTGCCATTGGCGGCGCGCGTCATGCTCTGCACCTGCTTGATGTACTGGATCAGCACATCGCGGTTGGCATCGGGAGATGCATAGATGGTCGAGCGGCCATCCAGGGCGGCGATGAAGGTCTTGCCGCTGGTGGCGCGGTAGTTGTTGGTCGCAATGATGAAGCTGGCTGCCGGGTCGATCGGGGCACCCTTGTATTGCAGGTCGACGATGCGCTGGCCGACCGGCTGCGTCACATCGACCATATAGCTCACGTCCGGCGTGGTGAACATGTCGTGGTTGTAGCCGGGGAAGGTGCTGATCAGCTTCTGCTGCGTGGCCACGGCAGGGTCGATCCGGTTGAAGCGCTTGGCAGCGCCTTCCAGCCAGCCCTTGATCTCGCTGCCGGTCACCTTCACGGCATAGACCGTGTTGGGGTACAGGTAGAGGTCAGCCGCGTTGTAGATGGCGATCGGGCCGGCTGCCACATCGGTAAAGTCGGCGCCACCGCCATAGCCGGACTTGAAGGGCGCGCTCACCGACAGCACCGGCAGATCCTTGTATTGCGGCAGGTTGGCTTGTACGTAGCGGGCCACGTAGTCCTGCTGTGCCTGGCTCACGATCTGGATGGCGGTCGGGTCTCCCACGTCGGCGAAGTAGGTGCTCATGCGGAAGTCGGAGCTGCCGATGGGTGTTTTCACGTAGGTGATGGTGGCCTGATGCTGCGCTTCCACCAGTTCGGCTACCTTCGGATCGGGAGCCACATAGGCGGTGGCCTTGCCTTTGGCATCGCGCTCGGTCACGGTCTCGCGCGCCTCGACCAGCGTCTTGCTCTTGTCGATCACCCAGGCCTTGGCCTTGGCATCGCGCACCAGTTCGAGCTTGATCACGCCCAGTGCCTTGCCCCAGAAGCTGGGCATGGTAGCCGGCACGCCATGGATGGTGCCGGCGGCGTTGTCCACGCCTTCCATGGTGTAGGCGGGGTTGGCGCCGCGATCGGGGAACAGGCTGTGCGAGTGGCCCATGAACATGGCATCGATGCCGGGCACCTTGGAAAGATGCAGCGCCGGGTTTTCCATCGTGGCAGAGTAGGGGACACTGCTCAGGCCGCCGTGCACCAGTGCCACCACCACGTCGGCGCCTTTCTGCCGCATTTCGGGCAGGTATTTCTGCGCCGTTTCTACGGCACCGTCGATGCGCAGTTTGCCTTCCACAAAGCGCTTGTCCCAGTTCATGATGCCGGGCGTGGTGAAGCCGATCACGCCGACCTTGACCGGCACTTTCACGGTCTTGCCATCGGGCGTGGTGGCGGTGAATTCGCGCTGCAGGATGGTGTAGGGCTGCACCAGCGGCTGGCCTGTCTTCAGGCTGTACACATTGGCCAGCACCATGGGAAACTCGGGGCCCTTGCACTTCTGGCCGGGGTCGACGCCGCCCACGTTCAGGCCGCCGCCCAGCACCTGGCTCAGGAACGGCAGGCCGTAGTTGAACTCATGGTTGCCCAGCGTGCCCACGTCGTACTTGTAATGGTTCATGACCCTGTACATCGACAGGGTCTGCTCGCAGCTGACGGGGTTGACCGTGGCCTCGTAGTCGGCCAATGCCGTGCCCTGGATGGTGTCGCCATTGTCCAGCAGCACGTTGTTGGCAAATTCGCTGCGCGCCTGCTGGATCAGCGTGGCGGTTCGCTCGAAACCGTAGCTCTGGTCTTCGGCGAGTTTGAAATAGTCGTAGCTGCGGATGTTGCTGTGCAGGTCGCTGGTTTCCAGCAGCGCTACCGTGGCACGCGTGCCATCGGCGATCTGCGGTGCCGGAACAGGTTTCTCGGAGGTGTTGCTGTCGCCACCGCAGGCTGCCAGTACGGCAGCAGTGGCGAGGGGCAGGACCCAGCGGAACAGGGAATGGGGCAGGGGCATCGGGCGACTCCATGACGGGAAAAGTCCGCAGTCTAGAAAGCGCATGTGAAGCTTCATTGAAGCTTTCATGGCACGCCCATGACGCAGCCTGTATCTGCGCGCCAACATTGCGCTTTTTCTTGACCGGTACCGCGAGGCCGGAATATAATGCGCGGTTTCGATCCTCTGTTAGCCGCCTCGCTGGGCGAGCCATCCTGTCAGGCAGGAGCCGCCAGCAGCAGCCAGCCATCGCCGTGATGGTTGTGTGAAGAGGCCTTTTGTGTAGCTTGAATACGATCGGAAAGCATTAGGAACTGACAATGAACCTGATCCAGACCCTGGAAAAAGAAGAGATCGAGCGTCTCGGCAAGAAGATCCCCGAATTCGCCCCCGGCGATACCGTGATCGTGTCCGTGAACGTGGTTGAAGGCACGCGCAAGCGTGTGCAGGCTTACGAAGGCGTGGTGATTGCCAAGCGCAATCGCGGCCTGAACAGCGGCTTCACCGTGCGCAAGATCTCCAGCGGCGAAGGCGTGGAGCGTACCTTCCAGACCTACAGCCCGCTGATTGCCGGTATTGAAGTGAAGCGCCGTGGTGACGTGCGTCGTGCCAAGCTGTACTACCTGCGCGAGCGCAGCGGCAAGTCGGCCCGCATCAAGGAAAAGCTGCCGTCTCGCGTCAAGGTCGCTGCAGAGTAATCTGTCGCAACTTGGCATTGTGGCTGCCTCGTGCAGCCGCAGAAGGAACCGCTTGCCGCCCTGTGCTGCAAGCGGTTTTTTCTTGGCGCTACACTGTGTGGCGCAAGTGCTCCGTGCCAGCCGCCTGGCAGCGGGGTATCCAGGGTGGCATCAATGACAAGCTCCACAAAGAAGTCCCAGGAAGTTTCTCCCGACAATGACCACGCCGTGCAGCCGGGCATTTTCGATCCGCGCGACGTGCCGATATGGCAGGAGGCGACCGAGAACGTGCACCGTCAGATCGCGGTGCCGGGCGAGCGCCTGTCCGTGCCGGCGCTGCAGCAGCGCTTTGCCGAGCCGCCCCCCTGGGAGCAGGAACTGCGCCGCGAGCTGTATCCGAAGGAGCATTCGCCGCGCGATGCTGCCGTGTTGATCGGCCTGCAGCCCTGGCAGCCGCCCGAGATCACGGCCCCCACATCCGGCCTGCGCGTGGTGCTCACGCAGCGCACGCCGCACCTGCGATCGCATGGCGGCCAGATCGCCTTTCCCGGTGGCAAGATCGACGACGAAGACCCGGATGCCGTGGCTGCGGCCTTGCGCGAGGCCCATGAAGAGGTCGGCGTGCCGTCGGAGGGCGTGGAGGTGCTGGGCCAGCTGCCGCTGTATATCACCGGCACCGGCTACCACGTGACGCCGGTCGTGGCCGTGCTGCCGCCCACGCTCGAATTTGCCCCCAATCCCTTCGAGGTGGACGAAGTGTTCACCGTTCCACTGGATTTCCTGATGGATCCGCAGCATCACCGCCTGCATCAGTGGCAGCCGGCGCACAACCACCGGCGCGAGTGGTTTTCCATGCCGTATTACGACCTGCAGGCGGGGCGCGAACGTTACATCTGGGGCGTAACTGCCGGCATCTTGCGCAATCTGTATCGCTTTCTTGCCGCATGAGCGGCCTTCACGCGTCATGCCGAAATCGGTGCTATCCTGCCGGATAGTTGCGGGCCTGGTCCCGCGTCAATGATCGCTTTCTACGCTCCATGGCATTCTTTGCAATCGTCTGTGCCCTGCTGATCGAGCAGGTCTATCCATTGCCCCTGCACAACCCGGTCTACCACCTCTACCGCCAGTTGGCGGACTGGGCTGCGCGCAACCTGACCGCCGGCAAGCCCGGCCAGGGCTGGCTGGCCTGGGGGGCAGCCGTGGCGCTGCCCACCATCATGGTCGCGCTCGTCTATGCCACCCTGCATGAAGCGGGCTGGTTGCTGGCGTGGCTGTGGAGCACGGCAGTGCTGTTCGTCACCCTGGGATTCCGCCAGTTCAGCCATCACATCACGGGTATCCGTGACGCGCTGGACATGGGCGACGAAATCCGTGCACGCCAGTTGCTGGCGGAGTGGAAGAGTGTGGAAACGGCACATCTGCCGCGCAGCGGCATCATGCGGCAGGTGATCGAGCATGCCGTGCTCGATGCGCATCGCCATGTATTCGGCGTGCTGGTGGCTTTCCTGATCGGGGCGGCCCTGGGGCTGGGCCCGGCTGGTGCCGTGCTGTTCCGCGCGTCCGAATACGTGGCGCGCTACTGGCGCGAGCAGCGCAATGCCGGCGATGGCCAGATGGCCGACAGGCTGCCGGATCAGGCGCAGGCCGCCTGGAACTGGATCAACTGGATTCCTGCCCGGGCCACGGCTGCGAGCTTTGCAGTAGCCGGCAACTTCGAGCAGGCGGTGGACAACTGGCGCCAGGCGGCCAGTACCCCCGGCACCATCGCCAGCACCGATGCCGAAGCTGTGGTGCTGGCATCGGCCATGGGTGCGGTGGATCTGCCCTGGCCGCTGGCGCTGGACAACCAGCAGGATCTGGCACGCCTGCCCGCACCTGCCGGGCGCGAGCGTGATGCCGCGGTGGCAGAGGACGGCGTTTCGGAAACGGGCGTGGAGGCCTATGGAGCGCCGCAGGTCACGCAGGCTGCACCGGCGGCGATCACCGTGGGCATGCAGCACCTGCAATTGCTGGTCGGCCTGGTCTGGCGCGCCATCCTGATGTGGGGCGGCCTGATTGCGTTGGTGGGGTTTACTTCCTGGGTCAGCTGAGGCCGGATCAATAACGCTGGTCCGCCACCCGTTCCGCGAACAGCTCGGCATAAAACTTGTGCCGCAAGGGATGGATGCCGCCATCGTCCAGCGGTGCGCCTACCTGCGCCAGCACGCCGCAGCCCGGCTCGTGCAGATGGGTGCAGTTGTAGAACTTGCACTGCGACACATGCTGGCGCAGGTCCGGCATGTAGGAGGCCAGATCGGTCGGCTGCACATGGTGCAGGCCGAACTCCTGAAAGCCCGGTGAGTCGATCACGGCGGTCTGGTTGTCGCGGCCGATCCAGTACCAGTGCGTGCTCGTGGTGGTGTGCTTGCCCGAATTGAGTGCCTGCGAGATTTCTCCCGTCTGCACATTGGCGCCGGGCAGCAGCCAGTTGATGAGCGTGCTCTTGCCTGTGCCGGAGGGGCCGAGCACCAGCGTCGCCTTGCCCTGCAGTGCCTCGCGCAGCGCCTGCAGCGCGGCATCGTCCGGGCGGTGCCCGGCATCCGCCAGCGACAGGCCCAGCACCGGGTAGCCCATGGCGCGGTAGGGCGCCAGCCGTTCCCAGCCGCGCGCATGCAGTTCACCCAGATCGGACTTGTTCAGCACGATCAGCGGAGGAATATGGGCCGCTTCGGCCGCGATCAGGGCCCGTGCCAGCAGCTTGTGCGAAAACTCCGGCTCGGCCGCCAGCCAGACCAGCACCTGGTCGATATTGGCGGCAAAGGCCTTGGTGCGCATCTCGTCCTGCCGGTAGAACAGGTTGCGGCGCTCTTCCACGCGCTCGATGGTGCCGTCGTCTCCCTGGCCCTCGGGCTGCGCCGCCCAGGCAATGCGGTCGCCTACCACGGCCTGGTTCTTCTTGCCGCGCGGATGCACGATGCGGCGGCTGCCGTCCGGGCATTCGATCACGCTGTGACGGCCATGGCTGGAAACCACCAGACCTTGCTGCAAGGCGTTTGAGGCGGCGGGCGCGTTGCGGGAGCGGGAGGGCCTGGCCATGGTCTCAGGCCGCCTGCGCCATGCGTGCCAGCCGTTCGCTGGCGGGAGGATGCGAGTAGTAGAACTTCACATACAGCGGATCCGGCGTGAGCGTGGAGGCATTGTCCTCGTAGAGCTTGAGCAGGGCGGCGGGCAGGGCGGTCTTGCCGGTCTGGCGCACGGCATAGGCATCGGCCTCGAACTCGTGCCTGCGCGAGAGCTGCGCCATCAACGGCGACAGGAAGTAGCTGAACACCGGTGCCATCAGCATGAACAGGATCAGCGCCAGCGCGGCGTTAGGCGACATCATGTTGGGCACCACCCCCAGACCGGTGTAGAACCACACCCTGCTGTAGAGCCAGCCGAGCAGGGCAAAGGCGGCCAGGCTCAATGCGAACATGGCGACCAGGCGCTTGGCGATATGGCGGAAGTGGAAATGGCCGAGCTCATGGGCGAGCACGGCCTCCACCTCGTCCGGCTGCAGGCGAGCCAGCAGCGTATCGAAGAACACTACCCGCTTGGAGCTGCCCAGCCCGGTAAAGTAGGCGTTGGCATGCGCACTGCGCTTGCTGCCATCCATCACGAACAGCCCCTTGGCGTTGAATCCGCAGCGCTGCATCAGCGCCTTCACGCGCTGGGCCAGTTCGCCGTCTTGCAGCGGCTTGAACTTGTTGAACAGCGGCGCGATGAACGTCGGGAAAATCACCATCAGCAGCAGGTTGAACACCACCCAGATGCCCCAGGCCCACAGCCACCACAGGCTGCCGGCCTGCTGCATCAGCCACAGGAACAGGGCGGCCAGTGGCAGGCCGATCACGGCAGCCATCAACGTCCCCTTGACGAGGTCGGCCAGCCACAGGCCGATCGTGCTCTTGTTGAAGCCAAAGCGCTCTTCCAGTCTGAAAGTCTGGTACCAGCCCAGCGGCAACTCCAGCAGGCCGTTGATCAGGAAGAAGCCCGCCAGCAGGGCCAGCTGCTGCCACATCGGGTGCTCGATGCGGCTCAACAGGGTGTAGTTGAGCAGCGCCAGTCCGCCAAGCAGCGTCCAGCCAATCAGGATGGCGGCCGAATACACCGACTGCCACAGGTCGAACTGGTTCTTGGCGATGGTGTAGGCAGCGGCTTTCTGGTGGGCGGCCTGGCTGATCACGCCGGCAAATGCTTCCGGAACCTGTTCGCGGCGCCAGGCTACGTGGCGCATCTGGCGTGTGGCCAGCCAGAAGCGCACCAGCAGTCCGGCCAGCAGAACGATCACGAACAGTCCGGTAAAGCCGTTCAGGTAACTGATATCGAAGAGTTGGGCATCCATGCCCGCAAGTGTAACGGCCGACAGGCTCCCGGCGCGTATCAAACAGTTGGTTGCCGCAGCAATGCAGGCGCCGAAACCGTCCCGCTTGCGAGACAATACGGGGATGAAATCCGACCATCTGCCTGCCACTGCCGAAACCCCGGCCGAGCCCGTGCCTCACCTGCCCAAGAACGATGACAACCTGATCTGGCTCGACTGCGAGATGTCCGGCCTGGACCCGGAGAAGGAGCGACTGCTCGAGATTGCCGTCATCATCACCAGCCCGGATCTGTCCATTCGCGTGCCCGGCCCTGTGGTGGTGATCCATCAGGACGATGCGGTGCTCAATGCCATGGATGCCTGGAACAAGGGCACGCATGGCCGCAGCGGCCTGACGGAAAAGGTCAAGACCAGCACCACCAGCGAGGCCGATGCCGAGAAGCAGCTGTTGGCGTTCATCAAGAAGTACGTGAGCAAATCGAAGTCGCCCATGTGCGGCAACACCATCGGGCAGGATCGGCGCTTTCTGGTCAAGTACATGCCCAGACTGGAGGCGTATTTCCACTATCGCAACCTGGATGTGAGCACGCTCAAGGAGCTGGCCCGCCGCTGGCGCCCCGAACTGCACGCGGCTTTCAAGAAGCACCAGAAGCACACGGCGCTGGCCGATGTGGAGGAATCGATCCAGGAACTGGTTTATTACCGGGATACTTTCCTGCGCCTGGAGGCGGCCACACCGGTGCAGGAAGGCGCCGCCTGATCACTGCGTTGGCGGCCAGTGCGCGCTGGCGGGCTCAGTCGCGATCCGCTTCTTCCTGTCCGGGCGGCCCGGACAGCGCAGCGCGCTGCTGCTGCAGCTGCCGCATGCGTGCCAGATCGCCTTCCTGCGCTGCCTGGGTTTCCTGGCGCTTGAGTTCTTCCAGTTGCAGGCCGCGCAAGGCCGAGCGCAGGTCCACCCGCACTTCCTGCAGTTCGGGCGACAGGCCCAGCGCCTGATACTGTTTCACCAGACTCAGTCCTGTGTCCCCGAACGGCGCCTGCGGCAGGGCCTGTTCCAGTGCACCCCAGGCCAGGGCGCCATGTTCCTGGTACTGGCTGTCTAGCCAGACGAACAGCGGACCGTGCGGGGCCGGCAGGCCGCAGAGCAGGGCATGGCTGTCCGGCGGCAGCGACTCCCACAGCGGCATGTGCAGCAGCAGCAGGCGCAAGGCATGGTCGGCACCGCTGGTGGGGCGCACGCGGCCGCGCGGTGCCGGTGGCGAAGAGTTGCGGTTCCAGCTGCCGGAGCGTTTGGCGCCGCCGGTGCCGGAGCGGCCCGGTGTCCAGCTGCGCTGGCGGGAGGCAGGTTCGGGAGCATCCCAGCCTCCCTGCATCCAGGGCGGCTCCTGCGAGGATGGCGGAGTGCCGTAATCGCCGGAAAACTCGGGCGGCCTGGAAGGCTCCTCATGCCGTCGTGGCGCCGGGCTGGCGTGGGCTGCCTGGGTCTGCCAGAGCGAACGCAACTCGTCCACCTGCAATTGCGTCCTGGCCGCCAGCTCGGCCAGCAGCTGGCTGCGCAGTGCCCCTTCCGGCAGCGCCTGCCACAGCGGCCGTGTCTGGCTCGCCATGCGGGCACGCCCCTCGGCCGAATCCAGATCGCAATCCTCGCTGCCCACCTGCTGCAGGAACACGCTCAGCGGCGTCGCCTGCCTGATCAGCGCGGCAAATGCTTCCGGCCCATGGGCGCGGATATAGCTGTCGGGATCGTGCTCGGGCGGCAGAAACAGGAACTTGATGCTGCGTGTGTCGGTGGCATAGGGCAGGGCGGCCACCAGCGCCTTGTGCGCGGCCCGGCGCCCGGCATTGTCGCCGTCGAAACTGAACACCACCTGATCGGTATAGCGGAACAGCTTGTGCATATGGTCGGGCGTACAGGCCGTGCCCAGCGTGGCCACGGCATTGGCAAATCCGAGCTGGGCCAGCGCCACCACGTCCATATAGCCTTCGGTCACCAGGGCAAAACCCTGCTCGCGCAAGGCATCGCGTGCCTCGTACAGACCGTACAGCTCGCGCCCCTTGCTGAAGACCGGCGTTTCGGGCGAGTTCAGGTATTTGGGCTTGTCGTCGCCCAGCACGCGCCCGCCAAAACCGATGCATTCACCCTTGATATTCCTGATGGGGAACATGACGCGATGTCGGAAGCGGTCATAGCGTTTGTCTTCGCCATGCTCCCCGTCTTTCTCGTGCCGGATCACCAGGCCGGCTTCTTCCAGCAGCGGCTCGGTGTAATCGGGAAACACGCTGGCCAGGTGGTGCCAGCCAGGCGGGGCATAGCCCAGGCCGAAGCGGGCCGCGATGCGGCCTGTCAGCCCGCGCTGCTTGAGATAGTCGATGGCCACCTGCGCCGTGCGCAGCTGCTTGCGGTAGTCATCACAGGCCTTTTCCAGCACGTCGGTCAGCGTGGCCTGCTTCTGCTTGCGCTCGGCGGCACGCGCACGCTCTTCCGGGGTAGCATGGTCATCGGGCACCTGCAGGCCATGCTGCTGGGCCAGATCCTGCACGGCCTCGACGAAGCTCATGCCGTTGTGCTCCATCAGGAAGCGGATGGCATCGCCGTTCTTGCCGCAGCCGAAGCAGTGGTAGAACTGCTTGGTCGGGCTGACGGTGAAGGAGGGCGATTTCTCGCCATGGAAGGGGCAGAGCCCGAGAAAGTTGGCCCCCGTCTTGCGCAATTGCACGTAGCGGCCCACCACCTCGACCACGTCGACGCGGGCGAGCAGATCCTGGATGAAGCCGTGGGGAATTGCCATGCGGGGATTTTATAGGGTGGGCGCGGCCGGGTTGCCGCCGCGGATGCCCATGGTGCGGAAGGGCTCTTTGCGTAATTTCAATCGCTTTGCGCAAACCGCTTTGGCATACTGGCAAAGCCCTTCACGAGAGGGTGTTACATACAAGGAGACTTCGCAAAATGACAGAACAATTGTCCGCACAATCCGCCCACGCGCTGCCGTCCTATCTGGATCCGGCCCATCTCGGTCCCTGGGACACCTACCTGCGCCAGGTCGACCGCGTCACGCCCTACCTGGGCCACCTGTCGCGCTGGGTGGAGACGCTCAAGAGGCCTAAGCGGATCCTGGTGGTGGATGTGCCGATCGAGATGGACGACGGCCGCATCATGCACTACGAAGGCTATCGCGTGCAGCACAATATTTCCCGCGGCCCCGGCAAGGGCGGCGTGCGCTTCCACCAGGACGTGACCCTGTCCGAAGTGATGGCGCTGTCGGCCTGGATGTCGATCAAGAACGCGGCCGTCAACGTGCCCTATGGCGGTGCCAAGGGTGGCATCCGTGTCGATCCGCGCCAGCTGTCGCGTGGCGAGCTGGAGCGCCTGACGCGCCGCTACACCAGCGAGATCGGCATCATCATCGGCCCCAGCAAGGACATTCCCGCGCCGGACGTGAACACCAACGAGCAGGTCATGGCCTGGATGATGGACACCTATTCCGTCAACCTCGGCGAAACAGCCACCGGCGTTGTTACCGGCAAGCCGATTTCGCTGGGTGGCAGCCTGGGCCGCCGCGATGCCACCGGCCGCGGCGTGTTCGTGGTCACCTGCGAAGCGGCGCACGACCTGGGCATGGAACTCAAGGGTGCGCGCGTGGTGGTGCAGGGTGCCGGCAACGTAGGCGGAACGGCGGCACGCCTGTTCCATGAAGCGGGCGCCAAGGTGATTGCCTTGCAGGACCACAAGGCCACGGTGTATGCCGAACAAGGCCTGGACATCCCGGCGGCGCTGGCGCATGTGGCACAGAACGGCAGCCTGGAAGGCTTTGCCGCGACCAACATCACGCCGGAAGAGTTCTGGGCGCTGGAATGCGAATTCCTGATTCCGGCGGCTCTGGAAGGCCAGTTGCATGCCGGCAACGCCGGCACCGTGCGTGCCAAGGTGGTGGTGGAAGGCGCCAACGGCCCGACCACGCCCGAGGCGGACGACATCCTGCAGGAAAACGGCGTCCACATGGTGCCCGACGTGCTGGCCAACGCCGGCGGCGTGACGGTGTCCTACTTCGAATGGGTGCAGGATTTCTCCAACTTCTTCTGGAACGAGGACGAAATCAACCAGCGCCTCACGCGTATCATGCGCGAGGCCTACAAGTCTGTGGCGGCGACCGCACGCGAGCACAATGTCAGCCTGCGCACGGCGGCCTTCATCGTGGCATGCACACGCATCCTGCAGGCCCGCGAAATGCGCGGCCTGTATCCTTGATGGGGTAGACGGGGAGCGGCGCCCGCCGCTCAGCCAATCGCCTGCAGGCCTTGCGCGAAGTGCATGCGCATGGCCTGGGCCGCCGCCTGCGGATCGCGTGCCACCAGCGCCAGCAGGATGGCCGCATGTTCTTCCATGGACTGCTGCACCCGCCCCTGCTTGAACAAGGAGTGGTGGCGGCCCAGTTGCATCACCTTGCGCAGGTCATTCACGATCTGGGTGCGCCAGCGGTTGCGGCTGGCATCGAGCAGGAACTGGTGAAACGCCTGGTTGGTGGCAAAGAACTGGTCGATCAGCGCGGTATCGCCGGGCAGCTCCACCAGTTGACGCCCCTGGGCTTCCAGCTGCTGATGCAGGCGCGTGAGGTGCTGCAATTCGGACTCCGTGGCCGTGCGCGCCACATCGGCGGCCGCGTCGCTTTCCAGCAGGCCCAGCAGGTGGTAGATTTCGCGCACCTCGTCCTCGGGGATTTCTGTCACATAGGCGCCACGCCGCACCTTGATGGTGACCAGGCCTTCGGCCGCCAGCACCTTGATGGCCTCGCGCATCGGCGTGCGGCTGATGCCCATTTCCTCGGCCAGCTTCATCTCGTCGATCCAGGCGCCGGGCATCAGTTTCTGCTGCAGGATGCGCTGGCGCAACAGGTCCGCCACCTCGGCATAGAGCGGACGTGCCGAGCCCGGCCGGACGTCGGCCGCCGAACGCTGGAAGGGACGGGCAGTACTCTGCATGCGAATGTGAAATTTAGATGACGGTTACGCTCGGATTGTAAGCGTGATGGAGGATTTTGCATTCATAATTATGAATTGTTGCCCTTGGTAAGGATGGGTAGCATACGCACAGACATGCAGTCATGCGGGTAAACGCCGACTGCAGTCGTGCCATGCCTATTTGTGCCAGCCCTTGCTAGCGTTCGCGGCCTTGTGCCTGCGTGCCGGAGCGGGGTGTTCAGTAAACAGGGCCCTTAGATTTAGTACCAGAAGGAACGTCGTTATGGCATCGTCAGACCAAACCTCCTCCCAAGCTCCCGTCTTCGCCAGCAGCACGCTGGAAGACTGGCACAAGGCTGCAACCAAGTCGGCACCCGGCGGCGATGTCAATGCGCTGAACTGGATCACGCCCGACCACATTACGGTCAAGCCGCTGTACACGGCCGAGGACATCAAGGATCTGCCCTACGCCAACACGCTGCCCGGCTTCGAGCCCTTCCTGCGCGGCCCGCAGGCCACCATGTACGCGGTGCGCCCCTGGACCATCCGCCAGTACGCGGGCTTTTCCACCGCAGAAGAATCCAACGCGTTCTACCGCAAGGCACTGGCTGCCGGCGGGCAGGGCGTGTCCGTGGCGTTCGACCTGGCCACGCACCGCGGCTACGATTCCGACCATCCGCGCGTCACCGGTGACGTGGGCAAGGCCGGCGTGGCCATCGACAGCGTCGAGGACATGAAAATCCTGTTCGACGGCATCCCGCTCGACAAGGTGTCCGTCTCCATGACCATGAACGGCGCCGTGCTGCCCGTGCTGGCCGGCTACGTGGTGGCGGCCGAAGAGCAGGGCGTTTCGCAGGACAAGCTCAGCGGCACCATCCAGAACGACATCCTCAAGGAGTTCATGGTCCGCAACACCTACATCTACCCGCCGCAGCCGTCGATGAAAATCATCGGCGACATCATCGAGTACACGAGCCAGAACATGCCCAAGTTCAACTCGATCTCGATCTCCGGCTACCACATGCAGGAAGCGGGCGCCAACCAGGCGCTGGAGCTGGCCTTCACGCTGGCCGACGGCAAGGAGTATGTGAAGACGGCGCTGGCCAAGGGCATGGACGTGGACGCCTTCGCCGGCCGCCTGTCCTTCTTCTGGGCCATCGGCATGAACTTCTATCTGGAAATCGCCAAGATGCGCGCCGCACGTCTGCTGTGGTGCCGCATCATGAAGGAGTTCAACCCCAAGAACCCGAAGAGCCTGATGCTGCGCACGCACTGCCAGACTTCCGGCTGGTCGCTCACCGAGCAGGACCCGTACAACAACGTGGTGCGCACCACCATCGAGGCCATGGCAGCCGTGTTCGGCGGCACCCAGTCGCTGCACACCAACGCGCTCGATGAGGCGATTGCGCTGCCGACCGAATTCTCCGCCCGCATTGCCCGCAACACGCAGCTGATCATTCAGGAAGAAACCCACATCACCAACGTGATCGACCCCTGGGCCGGTTCCTACATGATGGAAAAGCTGACCCAGGAAATGGCAGATGCCGCCTGGAAGATCATCGAGGAAGTGGACGCCATGGGCGGCATGACCAAGGCCGTGGACAGCGGCTGGGCCAAGCTCAAGATCGAGGCCGCCGCTGCCGAGAAGCAGGCGCGCATCGACTGCGGCAAGGACGTCATCGTCGGCGTCAACAAGTACAAGCTGGCCAAGGAAGACAACGTCGACATCCTGGAAGTCGACAACGTCAAGGTGCGCGAGGCGCAGATCGCCCGCATCAACAGCATCAAGGCTTCGCGTGACAACGCTGCCGTGCAGGCCGCGCTGGACGCGCTGACTGCCGCTGCCGAATCCGGCCAGGGCAACCTGCTGGACCTGTCCATCAAGGCCGCGCGCCTGCGCGCCACCGGTGGCGAAATCTCTGACGCCCTCGAGAAGGTGTTTGGCCGCCATCGTGCGGATACGCAAAAGGTGACTGGTGTGTACGCTGCCGCTTATGACTCCGCCGAGGGCTGGGAAAAGCTCAAGTCCGAAATCGCCGAATTCGCCGAGCAGCAGGGCCGTCGTCCGCGCGTGATGATCGCCAAGCTGGGCCAGGACGGTCACGACCGCGGCGCCAAGGTGGTCTCTACCGCCTTTGCCGACCTGGGCTTTGACGTGGACATCGGCCCGCTGTTCCAGACGCCGGAAGAGTGTGCACGCCAAGCCATCGAGAATGACGTGCATGCCGTGGGCGTGTCCACGCTGGCTGCCGGCCACAAGACGCTGGTGCCGGCCATCATCAAGGCGCTGAAGGACCAGGGCGCGGACGACATCGTGGTGTTCGTCGGCGGCGTGATTCCGCGCCAGGACTACGACTACCTGTTCGAAGCCGGCGTGAAGGGCGTCTATGGCCCCGGCACGCCGATCCCGGCCAGCGCCAAGGACGTGCTGGAGCAGATCAAGAAGGCCAACGCCTGAGATCGACAACTCCGGGCGGCGCCTGCGCTGCCCGGTCTGTTACGCGGCCAGGCCATCGCCTGGCTTCTTGCCACCTAGTTTCTGGACAAGAGAGTTCATGCAAATCAATGTCCCGCAGATGGCGGAGAGTGTGGTGCGTGGCGAGCGGCGCGGAGTGGCGAAAGCCATCACGCTGCTCGAATCGACGCGCCCCGACCATCGCGTGCTGGCCGACGAGCTGCTGACCGCCTTGCTGCCCCATACCGGCAAAGCCTTCCGGCTGG
The DNA here is from genome assembly GCF_907163135.1 of Brachymonas denitrificans. Taxonomy (NCBI): domain Bacteria; kingdom Pseudomonadati; phylum Pseudomonadota; class Betaproteobacteria; order Burkholderiales; family Comamonadaceae; genus Allobrachymonas; species Allobrachymonas denitrificans. Next base: position 746,888 of record NZ_CAJQUA010000001.1, read on the forward strand.
GCCTGAGCGGCGTGCCCGGCGTCGGCAAGTCGACCTTCATCGAATCCCTGGGTCTGTACCTGATCGGGCAGGGCCTGAAAGTGGCCGTGCTGGCCATCGATCCGTCCTCCAGCCTGTCCGGCGGCTCCATTCTGGGCGACAAGACCCGCATGGAGCGCCTGAGCACCGAGATCAACGCCTATATCCGCCCGAGCCCGAGCAGCTGCAACCTGGGCGGCGTGGCCGAGAAGACGCGCGAAGCCATGCTGGTGTGCGAAGCCGCCGGCTACGACGTGGTCATCATCGAGACCGTGGGTGTGGGCCAGAGCGAAACCGCCGTGGCCAACATGACCGACATGTTCGTGGTGCTGCAGCTGCCCAATGCGGGTGACGACCTGCAGGCCATCAAGAAAGGCGTGATGGAGATGGCCGATTTGGTCGTCATCAACAAGGCGGACATCGACCCGGTGGCCGCCACGCGCGCGCAGGCGCAGATTACCTCCAGCCTGCGCCTGTTCGCCATGCACGGCAATCCCGAGCATGGCGCCCATGATGCTGCCAGCCAGAAAGCACAATGGCAGCCTAAAGTGCTCCAGATCAGTGCTCTGCAGGGCAGCGGGGTGGATAATTTCTGGAATACGGTGCAGGAGTACCGCCAGATCAATGCCGACAACGGCCATATCGGCCAGCGGCGTCAGGATCAGTCGCTCGCATGGATGTGGGAACGCATCGATGCCGGCCTCAAGCAGGCATTCCGCCAGAATGCCGGCGTGCGAGACACCCTGCCGCAGTTCACCGAGCAGGTGCGCGACGGCAAGATGGCTGCATCCACGGCCGCGCGCCAGTTGCTGCAGGCATTCCAGGGCCAGGCGGGGCAGTAATCCGCAGGAATTGCGGCGCTTGCCCCCAGGGCGGGCGCCAACCAGTTTGATTTAGTTAATGCAACCTTTCAGAAGGACTTGTGATGAAAGAAATCCTTGAACAACTCGAACAGAAGCGTGCTGCGGCCCGCCTGGGCGGCGGCCAGAAGCGTATCGACGCCCAGCACAAGAAGGGCAAGCTGACCGCACGTGAGCGCATCGAGGTGCTGCTCGACAGTGGCAGCTTCGAGGAATGGGACATGTTCGTGGAGCACCGCTGTGCCGACTTCGGCATGGACGAGAACCACATCCCCGGCGACGGCGTGGTGACCGGCTACGGCACCATCAATGGCCGCCTGGTGTTCGTGTTCAGCCAGGATTTCACCGTGTTCGGTGGCGCCCTGTCCGAAGCCCATGCAGAGAAGATCTGCAAGCTGATGGACCAGGCCATGAAGGTCGGTGCGCCGGTGATCGGCCTGAACGACTCCGGCGGCGCCCGCATCCAGGAAGGCGTGGCCTCCCTGGCCGGCTATGCCGAGGTGTTCCAGCGCAACGTGATGGCCTCCGGCGTGGTGCCGCAGATCTCCATGATCATGGGCCCCTGTGCCGGTGGTGCGGTGTATTCCCCTGCCATGACCGACTTCATCTTCATGGTCAAGGACAGCTCCTACATGTTCGTGACCGGCCCCGAAGTGGTCAAGACCGTGACGCACGAGTCCGTGACGGCCGAGGAGCTGGGCGGTGCCGTGACGCACACCAGCAAGAGCGGCGTGGCCGACCTGGCCTTCGAGAACGACGTGGAAGCGCTGCTGATGCTGCGCCGCCTGTACAACTACATTCCGTCCAACAACCGCGAAAAGGCTCCCTACCGCCCGACGCTGGATCCGGTCGATCGCGCCGACAAGAGCCTGGACACCCTGGTTCCCGACAACGCGAACAAGCCCTACGACATGAAGGAGCTCATCACCAAGACCGTGGACGATGGCGAATTCTTCGAGCTGCAGCCTGACTATGCAGCCAACATCGTGATCGGCTTTGCCCGCATGGACGGCAACGTGGTCGGTATCGTGGCCAACCAGCCGCTGGTGCTGGCCGGCTGCCTGGACATCAAGAGCTCCATCAAGGGCGCGCGTTTCGTGCGTTTCTGCGATGCGTTCAACATTCCGGTCCTCACCTTCGTGGACGTGCCCGGCTTCATGCCCGGCACCAGCCAGGAATACGGCGGCATCATCAAGCACGGCGCCAAGCTGCTGTACGCCTACGCCGAGTGCACGGTGCCGAAGATCACCGTCATTACCCGCAAGGCCTACGGCGGCGCCTATGACGTGATGTCTTCCAAGCACCTGCGCGGCGACGTCAACCTGGCCTGGCCGAACGCCGAGATCGCCGTGATGGGCGCCAAGGGTGCGGTGGAAATCATCTTCCGCGAAGACAAGAACGATCCCGAGAAGCTGGCCGCGCGCGAAGCCGAGTACAAGGCCCGTTTTGCCAACCCGTTCGTGGCCGGTGCCCGTGGCTTCATCGACGACGTGATCCAGCCGCACGAAACGCGCAAGCGCATCTGCCGCAGCCTGGCAATGCTCAAGGACAAGAAGCTGGAAAACCCGTGGCGCAAGCACGGCAACATTCCGCTGTAATCCGTCCCACCGCGAACCGTTTCGAATTCATTATTGGAAGAGCACTTCATGTTTACCAAAATCCTGATTGCGAACCGCGGCGAGATTGCATGCCGCGTGATCGCCACTGCCAAGAAAATGGGCATCGCCACCGTGGCGGTGTATTCCGACGCCGACAAGGACGCGCGCTTCGTGCAGATGGCCGACGAGGCCGTGCGCCTGGGCCCGCCGCCTTCCCGCGAGTCCTATCTGCTGGCTGACAAGATCATCGAGGCTGCCAAGGCCACCGGCGCCCAGGGTATCCACCCCGGCTATGGCTTCCTGAGCGAGAACGAGGCCTTTGCCCGCCGCTGCGAGGAAGAGGGCATTGCCTTCATCGGTCCCAAGTTTGAGGCCATTGCCGCCATGGGCGACAAGATCGCTTCCAAGAAGCTGGCCAACGAAGCCAAGGTCAACACCATCCCCGGTTACAACGACCCGATCGACACGCCCGAGCAGGCCGTCGAGATTGCCAAGGGCATCGGCTACCCGGTGATGATCAAGGCCTCCGCCGGCGGCGGCGGCAAGGGCCTGCGCGTGGCCTTCAACGACAAGGAAGCACACGAAGGTTTCGCTTCCTGCCGTAACGAGGCCCGCAACAGCTTCGGCGACGACCGCGTCTTCATCGAGAAGTTCGTCGAGCAGCCGCGCCACATCGAGATCCAGGTGCTGGGCGACAGCTTCGGCAACGTGATCTACCTGAACGAGCGCGAGTGCTCGATCCAGCGCCGCCACCAGAAGGTGATCGAGGAGGCTCCGTCCCCCTTCATCAGCGACGAAACGCGCAAGGCCATGGGCGAGCAGGCTGTGGCACTGGCCAAGGCCGTGAAGTACCAGTCTGCCGGTACGGTGGAATTCGTGGTCGGCAAGAACCAGGATTTCTACTTCCTGGAAATGAACACCCGCCTGCAGGTGGAGCACCCCGTCACCGAACTGATCACCGGCCTCGACCTGGTCGAGCAGATGATCCGCGTGGCGGCCGGCGAAAAGCTGACCGTGACCCAGGCTGATGTCAAGAAGGAAGGCTGGGCCATCGAGTGCCGTATCAACGCCGAGGATCCCTTCCGCAACTTCCTGCCCTCGACTGGCCGTCTGGTGCGCTTTGTGCCGCCGGAGCAGAACCTGTTCCAGGGCGAAGCCACGACCGACTATGGCGTGCGCGTGGACACCGGCGTGGTCGATGGCGGCGAAATCTCCATGTACTACGATTCCATGATCGCCAAGCTGATCGTGCACGGCAAGGACCGCAACGACGCCATCGCGCGCATGCGTGAAGCCCTGAACGGCTTCGTGATCAAGGGCGTGCAGAGCAACATCCCGTTCCAGGCCGCGCTGCTGGCACATCCCAAGTTCGTGAGCGGCGATTTCAATACCGGCTTCATCGCCGAGAACTACGCCGACGGCTTCCGTTCCGAAGACGTGCCGCACTCCGATCCGTACTTCATGGTGGCCATGGCTGCGCGCCTGCACATGTGGTACCGCAACCGTGCACAGGGCCTGCAGGGCAAGTTCTGGGAAGGCTACAAGCGCCTGCCCAGCCGCGAGTTCGTGGTCTGCACGCTGGACAAGGACGGCAACAACACCTACACCGCTGTGGATCTGGGCGAAGTGGAACTGGGCAAGCCCAGCACCGTGACTGTGCATACGCCCGAAGGCGAGCGCGTGTACGAGGTGCTGGCCGAGTACATGCTGGGCGATTCCCGCATCACCGGCATGGTCAACGGCGAGCCCTTCGTGCTGCAGATGGAGCGCGGCAACCACAAGAATCCGCTGGCTACCCGCGTGACGCACAACGGTTCCCAGATCGATGCCGTGGTGATGCACCCGCGCACGGCCGAACTGCACAAGCTGATGCCCTACAAGGCACCGCCAGACATGAGCAAGTACGTGCTGTCGCCCATGCCGGGCCTGCTGGTGAACGTGGCTGTGCAGCCCGGCCAGAAGGTGCAGGCGGGCGAGCGCGTGGCCGTGATCGAAGCCATGAAGATGGAAAACATCCTGTTCGCCACTGCCGACGGCGTGGTGAAGGCCATCATGGCCAAGGAAGGCGAAAGCCTGTGGGTGGACCAGCCGATCGTTGAATTCGAGTAAGCTGTAGCCCGTGGTGGCCGGCGCGCGAGCGCCGGCCTTTTGTTTTTGTAGCGTGCCCGAGGGGGAGGTGGCCATGCCCAGTTCGCAATCCCGCATCGATGAAAGCTGCTGCCTGCTGGTGGTGGATGCCCAGAACGGCTTCATGCCGGGTGGCGGGCTGCCAGTGGCCGACGGCGATGCCGTGGTGCCGGTGATCAACCGTGTGGCGCCGCTGTTTGCCAATGCCGTGCTCACGCAGGACTGGCATCCGGCGGACCATGTGTCCTTTGCTGCCAACCATCCGGGGCGCGCTCCGTTCGAGACGATTGCCTTGCCCTACGGCACGCAGGTGCTGTGGCCCACGCATTGCGTTCAGGGCACACCCGATGCCGAACTGCATGCCGGCCTGCGCGTGACGCAGGCGCAGCTCGTCCTCCGCAAGGGTTTTCATCGCGAGGTGGACAGCTACTCTGCCTTTGTCGAGGCGGACGGCACGACGACGACCGGCCTGGCCGCCTATCTGCAGGCGCGCGGCATCCGCCATGTGTACCTGTGCGGGCTGGCAACGGATTACTGCGTGGCCTGGAGCGCACTGGATGCGCGCAAGGCCGGTTTTGCAGCGACCGTGATCGAGGATGCCTGCCGTGCCATCGATCTGGACGGCTCGCTGGCCAGGGCCAGGGCCGACATGGAGGCAGCAGGGGTGCAGCGCATCCTCTCTGCGGACCTGACTGGCTGAACTTGCTGCACGGAATGCGGCCGCTGCTGTGGCTGCAACCGCCTCCTGTTGACTGAATCCTCCTGCATGTCCCACATTCTCAAGATTGCCATCCACGCCACGCCAGGGGCCAAGCGCACAGAGGCCGCCGGCCTGTATGGCGACGCGCTGCGCGTCCGCCTGGGCGCGCCACCGGTGGATGGCAAGGCCAACGAGGCGCTGATCGCCTGGGCGGCCGAGACTTTCGGCGTGGTGCGCAAGCAGGTGGAATTGCTGCACGGCGCGGCAGGACGGCAGAAGGTGCTGGCGGTGGCATTTGCCGATGCGGCAGCCTTGAACAAGGGCCAGGCCTTGCTGGCCCGATTGCGTGGAGAAACAACGTGTTGATTGCGCACTTGCGTGAGGAGCTGGACCGGCTGGCGGGCGAAGGCCTGCAGCGACGGCGTCGCGTCGTGCAGATGCCCTGCGGACCGGAGCAGCGGCTGGCGGGACAACAGGACGAATTGCTGTCCTTCTGCAGCAACGACTACATGGGCCTGGCACAGCATCCAGTGCTGATTCAGGCCCTGGCGGAAGGCGCGCAGCGCTGGGGTGCCGGCAGCGGAGCCTCGCATCTGGTGAGCGGACACATGCAGGTGCACGAGGACCTGGAAAACGCCTTTGCGCGGTGGCAGCAAGCCCATATTCCGCAGGCACAGGGGCTGCTGTTTGGCAGTGGCTTCATGGCCAATATGGCGTTGATGACGGCGCTGGGCGACGGCAACACCACCATTCTTGCCGACAAGCTGAACCATGCCTCGCTGATCGACGGCTGCCGTCTGGCCAAGGCCGAGGTGCGGCGCTATCCCCATGGCGATGTGCAGCAGCTGGAGCGCCTGCTGCAGCGCTGCAGCACGCCGGTGAAGCTGATCGTGACCGATGCAGTGTTCAGCATGGATGGCGATATCGCGGACCTGCCGGCGCTGCTGCGTCTGGCCGAGGCCTACGATGCGTGGCTGGTGATCGACGATGCCCATGCACTGGGCGTGCTGGGAGCGCACGGACATGGCAGCCTGGAACATTTCGGCCTGCACAGCGAACGCCTGATCTGGATGGGTACGCTGGGCAAGGCCATGGGCGTGGGCGGTGCCGTGGTGGTGGCGCATGAAACCATCATCGACTGGCTGGTGCAGCGTGCGCGGCCTTACATCTACACCACCGGCATGCCGCCCTCGCTGGCGCAGGCGCTGCTGGCGTCGATGGTGCTGGTCGAGTCGGAGGAGGGCATGGCGCGACGGGCGCACCTGCAGGCGCTGATCGGGCGCCTGCGTGCAGGGCTGGCTGCCTTGCTGCCGGCGCATCCGCACTGGAGCCTGCCGGAGTCGTCCACGGCGATCCAGCCGCTGGTGGTGGGCAGCAATGCCGAGGCCTTGCGTCTGTCTGCGGCGCTGGAGCGCGCGGGCATCTGGGTGCCGGCCATCCGTCCGCCCACGGTGCCTGCGGGGACGGCGCGGCTGCGTTTCACGCTCAGCGCTGCCCATACCGGCGAACAGCTGGATCGTCTGCTTGGCGTGCTGAACGGCCTGCTCGAAGAATCGCGAGAAAAGTTGTGATGGATGTGACGGTGAAACCCGTCCTGCGCGGCTGTTTTGTCACCGGGACCGATACCGAGGTTGGCAAGACGCGCATCACTGCCGGGCTGCTGCGCTGGCTGGCGCGCCAGGGCGTGCGGTCCGCCGGCTACAAGCCGGTGGCGGCGGGCATGGAGCAGGATGCAGATGGCCGCTGGTCGAACGAGGATGTGCGCGAACTGCAGGCAGCAGCATCAGTAGCTCTGGAGGCTGACCAGATTTGCGGAGCGCAGTTCCGGCTTGCCTGTGCGCCGCATATTGCGGCGGAGCGCGAAGGTCGCCAGATTGATCGCACTGCGCTGCATGCGGGTACCCATGCGCTGGCCCCGCTGGCCGACCGCGTGGTGGTGGAGGGCGCCGGAGGCCTGTGCGTGCCACTCGGTGACGACTGGGACAGTGCCGACCTGATGACCGATCTGGGCCTGCCCGTGGTGCTGGTGGTGGGCATGCGCCTGGGTTGCATCAACCATGCGTTGCTCACGGCCGAAGCAGTGTGCGCCCGCGGACTCACGCTGGCGGGCTGGGTGGCCAACAGCGTGCAGCCGTCCATGCCGTTCTTCGAGGAAAACCTGCAGACCCTGACGCAGCAGATGGAGCGTCGCTTCGACGCCCCCTGCCTGGGGGTGGTGCCGTACCTGACACCCTTAACGGCCGATGCAGTGGCCGACAATCTGGATACCCGGCAGCTGTGCCGCGTGTTTGCGCTCGATCAGGAACCACAGGTTTCTCCGGAAGCAAACTCCGTGAAAACCCTGAACCGGTAGACAATACCCTTGCCATGAGTGCCGTACTTGAACAACCTGCAGAACTGCTGCCGGACTTTGATGTGAACCCCTATGCCACCTATGCGCTCTGGCGCGAGGCGGCACCGATTGTGTGGAGCGACGCCTTTTTTGGCGGCGCCTGGCTGCTGACGCGCCATGCCGATGTGGAGGCCGCCCTGCGCGACCCGCGCCTGTCGGCCCAGCGCACCGGTGGCTGGGTGATGGATGTGGCCGAAGGTGACCGGGCCGCGCTGGGTCCGTTCCAGCGCCTGTTTGCGCGGGCGCTGCTGTTCCTCGACCAGCCCGAGCACCCGCGCCTGCGCCAGGTGCTGATGCCGGCATTCCGCCCGCAGCGCTTGCAGGCCCTGCAGCCCGAGATTGCGCAGTTTGCGGCCGAGCTGGTCGATGCGCTGCCGGCAGCGGAAACCTTTGATTTCATGGAGCGCATTGCGCGCCCGCTGCCGGTGCGTGTGATCGCGCGCATCATGGGCGTGGATCTTGCGCTCGAAAGCGATTTCATGCGCTGGGCAGACGATCTGGCGGCCTTTATCGGGGCCGTCAAGCCCACTGCCGAGCAGGCGCGCGTGGCGCAGAAAAGCCTGCTGGAAATGGCCGCCTATTTCGAACAGGACCTGTTGCCGCGCCGGCGCCGCAAGCCCGAGGACGATCTGGTCACCGAACTGGTGCAGGCGCGTGACGATGGCCGCATCACGTCGGACACGGAATTGCTGGCGCAATGCGCCATGCTGCTGTTTGCCGGCTACGAAACCACACGCAACCTGCTGGGCAACGGCATGCTGGTGCTGATGGAGCACCGCGACCAATGGGAGCTGCTGTGCCAGGACCCGGCGCTGGTGCCAGGAGCCGTGCGCGAACTGCTGCGCTTCGACAGCCCCGTGCAGTGGACCGGCCGCCGCGTGATCAGCAACATGGTGCTGCACGGCCAGCCGCTGCGCCGCGGCGATCTGGTGCTGCCGCTGATCGGCTCGGCCAATCATGATCCGCGCCGCCATGAACAGGCCGAAAGCCTCGACGTGCGTCGTGCCAATCCGGGAGCGCTGTCCTTCGGCAGTGGGGCCCATATCTGCATCGGCGCGGCGCTGACCCAGATGGAAGCCCAGACCCTGTTCACCCAGCTGGTGCAGAAGCGCCCCGACCTGGTACAGGCCGGGCCGGTGGTACGCAATGGCAATCCGGTGTATCGCGGGATTCTGTCGCTGCCGGTGCAGGGCACTACTTAAAATATGAACCAGCAAACCATGCAACAAGGAGAAAAACCCATGACCACAGCCCCCATCGCCAAAGGCAGCCCGCGTCCGTTCAAGGTGCTGGGCATCCAGCAGATCGCCATCGGCGGCCCGAGCAAGGAGCGCCTGCAGACCCTGTGGGTGGACATGTTCGGCCTGGAAAAGACCGGCACCTTCCAGAGCGAGCGCGAGAACGTGGACGAGGACATCTGCGCCATCGGAAGCGGCCCGTTCAAGGTGGAAGTGGACCTGATGCAACCCATGGATCCCGAGAAGAAGCCGGCCGTGCACGCCACGCCGCTCAACCACATCGGCCTGTGGATCGACGATCTGCCGGTGGCCGTGGAATGGCTGACGGCGCAGGGCGTGCGTTTTGCCCCGGGCGGCATCCGCAAGGGCGCTGCCGGGTTCGACATCACCTTCATCCACCCCAAGGGCAATGAAGAACTGCCCATCGGCGGTGAAGGCGTGCTGATCGAGCTGGTGCAGGCGCCCGAAGAGGTGGTCAAGGCCTTTGCGGCGCTGGCCAACGGCTGCTGCTGATTTCTGTCAGCCTTGCCCTTCGCGGCGCGCCTTGGCCTTGGCCAGCGCGGCTGCGATGATGGCGCGTTTCTTGTCCAGCACGGCCGGGTCGGTGTGCTGGCTTTGTTCTTCCAGGTGCGCCAGCTTGTGGCGCGCCTTGTCTTCCAGCCGGGCGGCGTTTTCCTGTTCCGCCCGTGCCGTCTGGAACTGGTGAAAGGCATAGCGCTGCAGCGCTTGCTCCGCCAGCGCGGGTGACCAGGCATCCCAGCCCGTGAGCGTGCCGCGGACGGGCTCCATCGCAATACAGTCGACCGGGCAGGCCAGCACGCACAGGTCGCAGCCGGTGCAAAAGGGCTCGATCACCGTGTGCATGCGCTTGTTGCTGCCCAGGATGGCATCGGTCGGGCAGGCCTTGATGCACAGCGTACAGCCGATGCACCAGTTCTCGTCGATGACGGCAACCGTCATCGGTCCCTCGGCACCAAATTCCGGATTCAGCGCTACGCCTTCGGCGAGCGCCGGTTCGTCCAGCGCTTGCGCAATGCGGCGAATGCCGTCTTCACCGCCGGGCGGGCACTGGTTGATGTCGGCGCTGCCGTCTGCCACGGCCTGCGCATAGCCGGCGCAATCCGGATAACCGCAGCGCTGGCACTGGGTTTGCGGCAGCACGCGATGCACGGCAAGCGCGTGGCCGGAAAGCGGAACGGACAGGTCGGGAGAAACGGGGGGCTGCAATGGCATGGCGGAATTATGCCTTTCCGACAGGCCGGAATGGAAAAAGCCCGGTGCATCGGCACCGGGCTTTGGCGGTCGGGATCAGGGCAGATCAGGACTGCTGGCTGTCTGCCAGGGCCTGCTCGGTCTGTTCCTCGGCAGCACCAGGGTGGCGCCAGGTGGTGACCGGCTTGTCAGCGTCCGCCTGCTGGAGGAGGGCGCTGCTGGCTGCCTGCTGCGGCGGCACTTCGACAGAAGCGGGCTTGCTGTCTGCCTGCGGCGTGGCGGCAGCCGTGCGCCCGGGTTTGGCAGCGGCCTCGTTGCCGGCTGCGCCCTGGGTGGTTTCGGGAGCCTGGGTCGCTGCGACTGCGGCAGCGGCCTTGGCCACCGCTTCGCCTGCCACAGCAGAGGCTGTCTGGGCAGCGGTCTTTGCAGGAGCAGCAGGCGTTTCGGCCACGGTGGCCTTGGCAGCCGGCTTGCGCGTGCGGGTGGCTGCGGGCTTGGCTGCCGGTTTTGCGGCCGCCTTGCGCGTGGTGGTGCGCGCCTGCGGAGCCGGCTCGGCGGCCGGAACGGCTGCTTCGGTAACCGCTGCATCCGGCTGCTTGTAGGCCGATTCGTGGGCCAGCTGCAGCTGTTCGTAGATTTCCTCGCGCTTGGCCAGGTCATCCAGGTTGGGTTGCGAGGCCCTGCGGCGCTTGGCGGTGACGATGCCGCTGTGGTGCCTCAGGATGAAGTCGCGCAGCACCGGGTAGGCCATTTCGCGCCAGCGGCGGCCACTGAAGATGCCGTAGTGGCCGGCACCCTTGACTTCGTAATAGAGCTTTTCGCTGTCCGGAACGCCAGTGCACATTTCCAGGGATGCCTGGGTCTGACCGAGGCCGGCGATGTCGTCCAGTTCGCCTTCGATCGCCATCACGGCCGTCCTGGTGATGTCCTGCGGGCGCACGCGCTCGATCTGACCGTCCACGCCCTTCACGTCCCAGGTGCCGTTGACCAGCTTGAACTCCTGGAACACGGTCTCGATGGTGTCCAGGTAATACTCGGCATCCATGTCGAGCACGGCGTTGTACTCGTCGTAGAACTTGCGGTGCGCTTCCGTGCTTTCGCCATCGCCGCGAACGAGATCCTTGAAGTAGTCGTAGTAGCTGGTGGCGTGGCGGTTGGGGTTCATGGCCACGAAGCCGGCGAACTGCAGGAAGCCGGGATACACGCGGCGACCTTCGCCCGGATAGCCGGAGGGCACGCGGTAGATCACGTTGTTCTCGAACCACTCGATGCTGCGCTTGACGGCCAGATCGTTCACGGCGGTGGGGGACTTGCTGGCATCCACCGGGCCGCCCATCATGGTCATGGTGGCAGGGGTCTGCTCGCCGCGCGAAGCCATCAGCGAAACGGCCGCCAGCACCGGAACGGTGGGCTGGCACACGCTCACAACGTGGCACTCGCCGTTTTCCTTCTGCAGATAGCGGATGAATTCCTGCACGTAGTTGACATAGTCGTTCAGGTTGAAGCCGCCTTCGGACAGCGGCACGTCACGCGCGTTCTTCCAGTCGGTGATGTAGACCTTGTGGTCCTTCAGCATGGTGCGGACGGTGTCGCGCAGCAGGGTGGCGTAGTGGCCGGAGAGCGGCGCCACGATCAGCACGACCGGGTTGCGCAGCAGTTTTTCCAGGGTTTCGGTGTCGTCGGCGTAGCGCTTGAAGCGGCGCAGTTCGCAGAAGGGCTTGTTGATCTCGACACGCTCATGGATGGTGACTTCGGCGCCGTCCACGTCCACCGATTCGATTTCGAAGCGGGGCTTTTCGTAATCCTTGGCCAGACGGTGCAGCAGGTTGTAGCCGGCCGCCATGCGGTTGGCACCCGGGGCGTGGCTGAACGGGAGCACGGGATTGGTGAACATGCGGGATGCCGCCAGGGCAAGTTCCGCGAACGGTTCCATCAGAGAACGTTGAGTCTCGTAGATCTGGTAAAGCATGGAGAAACCTTCGGGCGTGTAATGCTGCAGTGCAGCAATTTTATCAGTAATTATCAAATGCCAGCTGTCAGACTGTATCCACTACGGATGCAGGCGCAGCAATGTCACATTTTGCAACTGCGTTTTGCCCCTGCACCATAGCAGCAACCCTAGTTTTTGGCACGGTCATGCGAAGAATCACGCGGTTCTGTCACATGAGTTTCATGTAATTGATATAAAGCCGGATCTGGCCCGCCGAAGCGGCGGGCGAAAGTGCAGCTTGTCGATGCCAGCACCATGAAAAAAAGCCACCGGCCTTGCGGACGGTGGCTTTGCGGCTGTGGCACAGGAGCGCCTTACAGCACCTTGGCGATGCTCTCGCAGACGTAGGCGACGTTCTTGCTGTTGAGCGCAGCCACGCACATGCGGCCGGTGTCGGTGCCGTACACGCCGAACTCGTTGCGCAGGCGCACCATCTGGTCCTTGGTCAGGCCGGAGTAGCTGAACATGCCGATCTGCTTGGTGATGAAGGACATGTCGCGCTGTACGCCGGCAGCCTTCAGGCCGTCGACCAGGGCCTGGCGCATGGCCTTGATGCGGGTGCGCATCTCGCCCAGCTCCTGCTCCCACTGGGCGCGCAGCTCGGGGTTGTTCAGCACGGTGGCAACCACGGTGCCGCCATGCGTGGGCGGGTTGCTGTAGTTGGTACGCACCACGATCTTGAGCTGGCTCAGCACGCGGGCGGCTTCTTCCTTGCTCTCGCACACCACGCTCAGGGCGCCTACGCGCTCGCCGTACAGGCTGAAGCTCTTGCTGAAGGAGGTGGAGACGAAGAAGTTCAGGCCGGCGGCCACGAACTTGCCGATCACGGCGCCGTCTTCGGCGATGCCGTGGCCGAAGCCCTGGTAGGCCATGTCGAGGAAGGCAACCAGACCCTTGGCCTTGACCACTTCAACGACCTTGTCCCACTGCTCGGGGGTAATGTCGTAGCCGGTGGGGTTGTGGCAGCAGGCGTGCAGCACCACGATGGTGCCGGCTTCGGCCGCGTTCAGGCTGGCCAGCATGCCGTCGACGTTCACGCCCAGCTTGTCGGCATCGTAGTAGGCATAGGTTTCGACCGTGAAGCCGGCGTTGGTGAACAGGGCGCGGTGGTTTTCCCAGCTCGGGTCGCTGATCAGCACCTTGGCGTTGGGGTTGAGCTTCTTCAGGAAGTCGGCGCCGATCTTCAGGCCACCGGTGCCGCCCAGGGCCTGCACGGTGGCCACACGGCCGTCCTTGACCACGGCGCTGTCGGCGCCGAACACCAGCGCCTTGACAGCGTTGTCGTAGGCGGCCAGGCCGTCGATCGGCAGGTAGCCGCGGGCGGCGGGCTTGTCCATCATGGCCTTCTCTGCAGCCTGCACGCACTGCAGCAGGGGCAGCTTGCCGTTGTCGTCAAAGTACACGCCCACGCCCAGGTTGACCTTGTTGGGGTTGGTGTCGGCGTTGTACTGTTCGTTCAGGCCCAGGATCGGGTCGCGGGGGGCCATTTCGACGGCGGAGAAAAGGGACATGAGGTACCTCTGGCTGGTGTTTGGGGAGAAAACAGGCCCGCACACCACACTCGCAGCAGTATTGCGGACAACTTTTCTATTGTAAGAGCGTGGCCTCTCATTCGAAAAGCGCGGCGTGGAGGATGGGGCAACTTAATCGCGGTAGCAGGGCGCACCTGTGGCGGCACGGCAAAACGCTGGCTGGCACGGATCACAGTCGACAGCCAGCGCGCGCCGGGGATCCGGGCGATGCTGTGTGGCCTTCCATGCGATTGCCGGCATCCGTGCGGGCCGGATGCTTTACATTGCACGTTTGGTCCCCACCTGATTGCCATGTCCGCAAGCCCCCACACCGAAATCCTTGCCGATCCCGCCCAGGCTACCGCACCTGCGGGAGAGTTCGTGCAGTTTCCCGATTCGCCGTTCCAGCTGTTCCAGCCGTATCCGCCGGCAGGCGACCAGCCCACGGCCATCAACGAACTGGTGGAGGGCATCCACGATGGCGAGGCCTACCAGACCCTGCTGGGCGTGACCGGCTCGGGCAAGACCTTCACCATGGCCAACGTGATTGCCCGCCTGGGCCGTCCGGCCATCGTGTTTGCGCCGAACAAGACGCTGGCGGCGCAGCTTTACAGCGAATTCCGCGAGTTCTTTCCGAAGAACGCGGTGGAATACTTCGTGAGCTACTACGACTACTACCAGCCGGAAGCCTATGTGCCGCAGCGCGACCTGTTCATCGAGAAGGACAGCGCGATCAACGAGCATATCGAGCAGATGCGACTGAGTTGCACCAAGAGCCTGCTGGAGCGGCGCGACGTGGTGATCGTGGCGACCGTCTCGGCCATCTACGGCATCGGCAAGCCCGAGAGCTACCACCGCATGATCATGACGCTGCGCGCCGGTGACCAGTACAGCCAGCGCGACATCATCGGGCAGCTGGTGCGCATGCAGTACCAGCGCAACGAGATGGAATTCACGCGCGGCAAGTTCCGCGTGCGGGGCGACACCATCGACGTGTTTCCTGCCGAGCACAGCGAACTGGCGCTGCGCATCGAGCTGTTCGATGACGAAATCGAGACGCTGCAGCTGTTCGACCCGCTCACCGGCAAGGTGCGGCAGAAACTGGCGCGCTTTACGGTGTATCCGAGCAGCCATTACGTCACGCCGCGCGAGCAGGTGCTGAGCGCCGTGGAGGGCATCAAGCTGGAGCTGGCGGATCGTCTGAAGTACTTTTACGACGAAGGCAAACTGGTGGAGGCGCAGCGGCTGGAGCAGCGCACGCGCTTCGACCTGGAGATGCTGGCCGAAGTGGGGCACTGCAAGGGCATTGAAAACTACTCACGCCATCTGGCGGGCACGCTGCCGGGCGAGGCGCCGAGCACGCTGACCGACTATCTGCCGGCTGATACCGTCATGTTCCTGGACGAGAGCCACGTGATGATCGGCCAGCTCGGCGCGATGTACAACGGCGACCGTTCGCGCAAGACCACGCTGGTGGAGTATGGTTTTCGCCTGCCGAGTGCGCTGGACAACCGGCCGCTCAAGTTCGAGGAATTCGAGCGCAAGATGCGGCAGGTGGTGTTCGTCTCGGCCACGCCGGCGGACTACGAAAAGACCCATGCGGGCCAGGTGGTGGAGCAGGTGGTGCGTCCCACCGGCCTGGTCGATCCCGAAGTGGAAGTGCGCCCGGCCACCAGCCAGGTGGACGATGTGCTGCAGGAAATCCGCAACCGCACGGAGCAGGGCGACCGCGTGCTGATCACCACGCTGACCAAGCGCATGGCCGAGCAGTTGACCGACTATCTGACCGAGAACGGCGTGAAGGTGCGCTATCTGCACAGTGACGTGGATACCGTGGAGCGCGTCGAGATCATCCGCGACCTGCGCCTGGGCAGTTTCGATGTGCTGGTGGGCATCAACCTGCTGCGCGAGGGACTGGATATTCCGGAAGTGTCGCTGGTGGCGATTCTGGATGCGGACAAGGAAGGCTTTCTGCGCAGCGAGCGCAGCCTGATCCAGACCATCGGCCGCGCCGCGCGCAACGTGAACGGCAAGGCCATCCTGTATGCCGACCGCATCACGGACAGCATGCAGCGCGCCATTTCCGAGACCGAGCGTCGCCGTGCCAAGCAGATGGCCTTCAACGAGGCGCACGGCATCACGCCGCGCAGCGTGGTCAAGCAGGTGCGCGACCTGATCGATGGCGTCTACAGCGAAAAGGCCAGCAAGGCGGCGCAGCAGCAGGAAATGCAGCGCGCCTATGCCGAAGAGCTGAGCGAGAAGGATCTGGCGAAGGAAATCAAGCGGCTCGAGAGGCAGATGATGGAGCACGCGAAGAACCTGGAGTTCGAGCAGGCGGCGCGTACGCGCGACCAGCTGGCGGCGCTGCGCGAGCGCGTGCTGGGCGGGGCGGGGCACGACGTGGTCAATTGAGGGCACATGCGCGCTTCCGAGGCGCGTGGATGGCACACGCGGAGCGGCGTACGCGACGCCATGTTTGGAGCGCGGAACCGGTCCTTTGTCGCCCGGATGGCAAAAAATCACCTTGTACCCTAGCAAGGTACAAGGTTATCGGTTATACTTGACCTAAATAGTCGGGTTAGAGGCTATTTCAGCCCGGCCGCACGCCGGCCCCAGGCTGCCCGCTCACCCTTCAACAGAGAGAATGCCATGCGACTTACCACCAAAGGACGCTTCGCCGTTACCGCCATGATCGATCTGGCCCTGCGTCAGAGCGGCGGCCCGGTGACACTGGCCGCCATCAGCCAGCGCCAGCAGATTTCGCTGTCGTATCTGGAGCAGCTGTTCGGCAAGCTGCGCCGTCATGAACTGGTCGAATCCACCCGTGGCCCGGGCGGCGGCTATACGCTCGCGCGCAAGGCGGGCGACATCACCGTGGCCGACATTGTCGTGTCGGTGGACGAGCAGCTCGATGCCACCAGCTGCGGCGGCAAGGCCAACTGCATGGGCGAGAACAACGGCCCCTGCATGACGCACGACCTGTGGACCAGCCTGAACGACCGCATGCTCGACTTCCTGCGCTCCGTCTCGCTGCAGAAGCTGGTGGACGAACAGATCGCCAAGGGCGTGCGCATCGAGGACAAGCCCATGATCAAGCGCGCCATCTCTTCCGCGCCCGTGCTCAAGCCGGTGCGCGTGAATGCGCCCAACTCGGTTTTCGCCCTGGGCACCGTGCCGCTTTCCAAATAAATACAATGCGGGCCTTCGCGGGCCCGCTCTTCTGCAATCACGAGTACGACAATGACGCCTCATTTCCCCATTTACCTCGATTACGGCGCCACCACGCCGGTGGACCCGCGCGTGGCCGAAGCCATGATTCCCTGGATCAGCGAGCATTTCGGCAACGCGGCCTCGCGCAGCCATGCCTGGGGCTGGGAAGCCGAAGCGGCTGTCGAGAAGGCGCGCGAACAGGTGGCCGAACTGATCGGCGCCGATCCGCGCGAGATTGTCTGGACCAGCGGCGCGACCGAATCCGACAACCTGGCCATCAAGGGCGCTGCACACTTCTACAAGAGCCGCGGCAAGCACCTCATCACCGTCAAGACCGAGCACAAGGCCGTGCTGGACACCATGCGCGAGCTGGAGCGTCAGGGCTTTGAAGTGAGCTATCTGGATGTGCAGGAAAACGGCCTGCTGGATCTGGACGTGCTGAAGGCCACCATCCGTCCCGACACCATCCTGATCAGCGTGATGTTCGTGAACAACGAGATCGGCGTGATCCAGGACATTCCGGCCATCGGCGCACTGTGCCGCGAGAAGGGCATCGTGTTCCATGTGGACGCGGCGCAGGCCACCGGCAAGGTGGAGATCGACGTGAAGACCATGCCGATCGACCTGATGAGCCTGGCCAGCCACAAGACCTATGGCCCCAAGGGCATTGGCGCTCTGTACGTGCGCCGCAAGCCGCGTGTGCGCATCGAGGCGCAGATGCACGGCGGTGGCCACGAGCGCGGCATGCGCAGCGGCACGCTGCCCACCCATCAGTGCGTGGGCATGGGCGAGGCCTTCCGCATCGCACGCGAAGAGATGCAGAAGGACCACGAGCATGCCGCCCGCCTGCAGAAGCGTCTGCTGGACGGTCTGAGCGGCATCGATCAGGTGTTCGTCAACGGCGACATGGAGCACCGCGTGCCGCACAACCTGAACATGAGTTTCAACTTCGTCGAGGGCGAGTCGCTCATCATGGGCATCAAGGGCCTGGCGGTGTCCAGCGGCTCTGCCTGTACCAGCGCCAGTCTGGAACCCAGCTACGTGCTGCGCGCCCTGGGCCGCAGCGACGAGCTGGCGCACAGCAGCCTGCGCATGACCTTTGGCCGTTTCACGACGGAAGAGGAGGTGGACTATGCGATCAATACCATCAAGGAAAACGTCGCCAAGCTGCGCGAACTGAGCCCGCTGTGGGAGATGCACCAGGAAGGCATCGACCTGAGCACCATCGAATGGGCGGCCCACTGATGAGCCACCTCGTCCTTGCCCCACGCGCGTTGCTGCGCACCGCCCCGGCGGTGGTGCTGCTGGCCGGCGCGTGGATGGCGCAGCCCGCGCAGGCTTCCACCCAGGTGGCCTGCCTGCTCGCCGGCAAGGTGCAGCAGGTGCAGCAGCAGCCGCTCAACGAGCGTATGGTGCGTGTGCAACTGCAGCAGGTGAAGGACGACAACACCGTGCGCAACGACGTGGAATGCAGCAAGCAGTTCCGCACCGGCGACTCCCTGTGGGTGAGCCTGGATGTGCGCACCAATGACAACACCAAGCTGCCCCGGGCGGGCGACCGCATCTGGCTGAGCTTTCGCTACGGCGATGACCGCAGCGGCACCGTCTGGCGGAAGTATGAATCCATCCCGCTGGGCAAATATCTGGAGAGAAAAAATGGCATACAGTGACAAGGTCATCGACCACTACGAGAACCCCCGCAACGTCGGCTCCTTTGACAAGTCCGACGAGTCCGTCGGTACCGGCATGGTGGGTGCACCGGCCTGTGGCGACGTGATGAAGCTGCAGATCAAGGTCAACCCGAGCACCGGCGTGATCGAGGATGCGCGTTTCAAGACCTATGGCTGTGGTTCTGCCATTGCCAGCAGCTCGCTGGTGACCGAGTGGGTCAAGGGCAAGACGCTGGACGAGGCCGCGGCGCTCAAGAACAGCCAGATTGCCGAAGAACTGGCACTGCCACCGGTGAAAGTGCACTGCTCCATCCTGGCGGAAGACGCCATCAAGGCGGCCGTGAACGACTACAAGAAGAAGCACGACGCAACTGCCTGATTTCCTGAACGGGAACAGCGCGATCTGACTGGCGGCTTGCCCTTTGGGTGGGCTTCTGCAATGGACAAAGACATGGCAATCACAATGACTGAAGCGGCGGCCCGCCACGTGAACCGCTCGCTCACCAAACGCGGCAAGGGTCTGGGAGTGCGCCTCGGCGTGAAGACCACGGGTTGCTCCGGCCTGGCCTACAAGCTCGAATATGTGGACGAGGCCGAGCCGGAAGACGTGATCTTCGAACAGCACGGCGTGAAAGTGCTGGTCGATCCGAAGAGCCTGTCGTACATCGACGGCACTGAGCTCGACTATGTGCGCGAAGGCCTGAACGAGGGCTTCAAGTTTCTCAATCCGCGCGAGCGCGACCGTTGCGGTTGCGGCGAGAGCTTCCGCGTCTGACGCAGCATGAACCTGCAGGACAACGATTTCGAACTGTTCCAGTTGCCGCTTCGGCAACAGCTGGATCTGGCCGACCTGGACCAGCGCTGGAAGACGCTGCAGCGCCAGGTGCACCCGGACCGCTTCGTGGCGCAGGGGGCTGCGGCGCAGCGGGTGGCCATGCAGTGGTCGGTGCGTATCAACGAAGCCTACCAGCGGCTGAAGGATCCGCTCAAGCGCGCGGCCTATCTGTGCGAACTGGCGGGTGTGCCCGTGGAGGCGCACAGCAACACGGCCATGCCGGCGGACTTTCTGATGCAGCAGATGGAATGGCGCGAGGCGCTGGATGATGCGGACGATGCAGGAGCCTTGCAGAGCCTGGCCGGCGAAGTGGAACAGGCACGGCGCGATGCATTGCAGCAGGTGACGAGCGCCATCGACGAACAGCAGGACATGCCCGCCGCGGCTGCGCTGGTGCGCCGCATGATGTTCATCCAGAAGTTTGCACAGGAAGTGCGTCAGCGGCAGTTGCAGCAGCAATTGCAGCAGGGCTGATCGTTCTGTCGGTGGCATTCACGCACCGCCGGTAAGGCTGCCGATGGGCAGGGTGGGGCGGGGCTCCAAGTCTGGGACAATACGGCCTGCCTCCAGAAGGCGGCCGGTTTTCCCCTCGTGCAGCGCAAACCGGCGTTGCACAGAAACAGTTTCTTTATGGCACTCCTCCAGATCTCCGAACCCGGGCAATCGCCCAATCCGCACGAGCGGCGCATTGCCGTCGGCATCGACCTGGGCACCACGCACTCGCTGGTGGCCTCCATGCGCCACGGCCTGGCCGAGTGCCTGCCGGATGCGGATGGCAAGGTGATTCTGCCTTCGGCGGTGCGCTATCTGGACAACGGTGGCCGCCAGATCGGCGCCGAGGCCTTGCGCCATCTGACAGATGATCCGCAGAACACCATCGTGTCGGTCAAGCGCTTCATGGGGCGCAGCCTGGACGATATCCGCGCCAGCCATGGCGAGCATCTGCCCTACGAGTTTGTGGCAGAGGATCCGGCCAAGGGCATGGTGCGCATCCGCACGCGCGGCGGCGACAAATCTCCGGTGGAGGTGAGCGCCGAGATTCTGGCTACGCTGCGTTATCGCGCGGAAGATACTTTCAATGACGACCTGTACGGTGCCGTGATCACCGTGCCGGCCTATTTCGATGACGCCCAGCGCCAGGCGACCAAGGATGCGGCCCAGTTGGCCGGCCTGCAGGTACTGCGCCTGATCAACGAACCGACCGCGGCGGCCATTGCCTACGGGCTGGACAACGCCAGCGAAGGCGTCTATGCCGTGTTCGACCTGGGCGGCGGTACCTTCGATATTTCCATCCTGCGCCTGGCGCAAGGCGTGTTCGAGGTGATTGCCACCAGCGGCGATTCCGCGCTGGGCGGTGATGACTATGATCGCGCGCTGGTGCAACAGGTGCTGGAGCGCGCCGGCGTGTCGGTCGGCACTGCCGAAGACCGCGCGGCGTTGATGGTGGCGGCGCGAGCCTGCAAGCATGCGCTGACGGAAAGCGAAAGCGCAGAGTTCATCGCCGAGCTGTCCACCGGAACGCTGCAGCAGACCGTTACCCGTGCGGACTTCGACGCCGCTACCGCAGCCCTGACGCAGCGCTGCATGCAGGTGGTGCAGACCACGCTGCACGATGCGCAATTGCTGCCGTCGGATGTGCAGGGCGTGGTGATGGTGGGCGGCTCCACCCGCATGCCGCACATCCAGCAGGCCGTGGGCCGCTTCTTCGGCACCACGCCGCTGACCAACCTGAATCCCGACGAGGTGGTGGCGCTGGGCGCCGCCATCCAGGCCAACCAGCTGGCCGGCAACAGCACCAACGGCGAATTGCTGCTGCTGGACGTGATTCCGCTCTCGCTGGGCATCGAGACCATGGGCGGGCTGGTGGAGCGCATCATCCCGCGCAACCAGACCATTCCGGTGGCCATGGCGCAGGATTTCACCACCTATCAGGACGGCCAGACCGCCATGAGCCTGCACGTGGTGCAGGGCGAGCGCGACATGGTGCAGGATTGCCGCAGCCTGGCGCGCTTCACGCTGCGCGGCATTCCGCCGATGGCGGCCGGTGCAGCGCGCATCCGCGTGACCTTTACCGTGGATGCCGACGGCCTGCTGCACGTGAGCGCCCGCGAGCAGGGCAGTGGCGTGGAGGCCAGCATCGAGGTCAAGCCGAGCTACGGCCTGAGCGATGACGCCATCGCCACCATGCTGCAGGAAAGCTTCACTACCGCCGAACAGGACATGGCCGCGCGTGCGCTGGCAGAGGCCCGCGTCGATGCCGACCGCATGGTGCTGGCAACGCGCAGTGCCCTGGCGGCCGATGGCGACCTGCTCACAGAAGCCGAACGCCAGTCCATCGAATGGCTGATCGTGGCCCTGCAGGAAACGGCCAAGGGCAGCCAGCCAGCCGACATCGAGGCAGCCACCAAGGCGCTGGCTACCGGCACCGAAGCCTTTGCCGCCATGCGCATGAACCGCGGCATCCAGCAGGCGCTGGCCGGCCACAATATCGAAGAAATCTGATTTTCAGGAGCGGCACCCATGCCTATCATCAAGATCCTGCCCCACGCGGAATACTGTCCCGAGGGCACCGAAGTCCAGATCCCGACAGGCACCACCATCTGCCAGGGCCTGCTGGACAACAACATCAACATGGAGCACGCCTGCGACATGGTCTGCGCCTGCACCACCTGCCACGTCATCGTGCGCGAGGGCTTCAACAGCCTGAGCGAGCAGGACGAGTGCGAGGAAGACATGCTGGACCGTGCCTGGGGCCTGGAGCCCAACTCGCGCCTGTCCTGCCAGGCCATGGTGGGCACGCAGAACCTGACGATCGAGATCCCCAAGTACTCGATCAACCACGCCAAGGAAAACCACTGAGCGGCGGGTACTCACCCTGCATGTTTCACCCAGGGCTGCCGCGTGCAGCCCTTATCATTGCCCCATGCGCCAGATCATTCTCGACACCGAAACCACCGGCCTGGAAGTTTCCGACGGCAACCGCATCATCGAGATCGGCTGCGTGGAGCTCATCAACCGCCAGCTTACCGGCAACAACCTGCACCTGTACATCAACCCCGAGCGCGACAGCGAGGAGGGCGCGCTGCGGGTGCACGGGCTGACGACCGAGTTCCTGAGCGACAAGCCGAAGTTTGCGCAGATCGTGGAGGACTTTCTCGCCTATGTGCAGGATGCGGAAGTCATCATCCACAACGCGGCGTTCGATACGCGCTTTCTGGACCACGAACTGCAGTTGCTGGGCCGCGATCCCTTCCGCGCGCATGTGACCGGCGTAGTCGATTCGCTGGCGCTGGCCAAGGAGCAGTTTCCGGGCAAGCGCAATTCGCTGGATGCGCTGTGCGACCGTTTCGGCATCGACAACTCCAGCCGTACGCTGCACGGCGCCTTGCTGGACGCGGAGCTGCTGGCGGATGTATACATCAGCCTCACGCGCGGGCAGGAATCACTGATGATGGAGACGGGGCCGGGCGACGACAGCCAGGGCCCGGGTGCGGTGCTGGTGGATCTGAGCGGCATCCAGCTGCCGGTGCTGCGCGCCAGTGCGCATGAACTGGAGGCGCATGCCGCCATGTTGCTGGTGATCGACAAGGCCAGTGGCGACAAGACCATCTGGAAAAAAATTTCGACGGGCTTGCAGACAAGCTGAAAACCGTGCCATAATAGCGGCTTCAGCGGTTGACGAACACAAGTTCTTCAGCGGCAAACAAGACAAGGGTGATTAGCTCAGCGGTAGAGCACTGCCTTCACACGGCAGGGGTCACATGTTCGATCCATGTATCACCCACCATATAAAGGCACTTGATGGCGACATCAGGTGCCTTTTTCTTTGGCGTGCACTCCCGGCGACATCGGCAGGCGGGATGCTGCGTGTAGTATTGCCTCACTTCCATCTCCAAACCCTGGACCGGCAGAAACGGCTGTGCTTCAGACAAGACGCCAGCAAGGCGCACAAAGAGGGTGTATGAGCGCAGACAACCATCCCCGCCAGGAAAACCCGCGCATCGGGCGCTATCTGGGCAATGCCGTGCGGCACGAAGTCATGGCGACGCTGTGGGTGATGCGGCGGGAGTGGGTGCTGTGGCTGGTGCCGCTGGCTGTGTTGCTGGTGCTGGCCTTCCTGCTGCTGCCGTTTCCGCCGGATACGCTGCGCATCGCCAGAGGACAGCCGGATTCCGGCATCGAGGCCATGGCCCGGCGCTATGCGGCGGAGCTGGCGCTGAGGGGCGTCAAGGTGGAGTTTGTCGATTCCCAGGGCGCCCCCGACAATCTGCGACTGGTGAGCGAGGATCGGGCGGAGGTGGGTTTTTCGCAGGCGGGACTGCCGCCGGTAAAGGAGGTGGAAAGCCTGGGCAGCGTTGCGTACCAGCCGCTGTGGCTGTTCCATCGTCCGTCCGTGGTGTCCGGGGAAAGCCTGGGTACCGCCTTGCGCGGCAAGCGGGTGGCGATCGGCTCGTCGGGAAGCGGTACGCAGCTGATGGCAAGGCGCCTGATGGAGCATCTGGCGCCCGAGGTCCGGCAGTCCATCGAGACGGTGCCGCTGAGCAATGCCGAGATGGTGGCAGCACTGCAATCGGGGGCGGTGGATGCGGGGTTTCTGGCGTCCAGCTATGAAGCGGGCCATGTGCAGTCCTTGCTGCGCAATCGGGGGCTGGGGCTGTGGAATTTTTCCCATATGGATGGCCATGCCAGGCTGGAACCGAATATCTATCCGGTGGTGATGCCGTCCGGTACGGCCATGCTGGAGCCGCCCTTGCCGGCGCAGGATATCCATATGGTGGCGGGCACCATGACGCTGGTGGTGCGACCTGAACTGCACAGCGCAACCAAGTATCTGCTGCTGGACATCAGCCGGCGTCTTGCGGCGGAGGAACTCGATCCGTTTACGGAACCG
This sequence comes from Brachymonas denitrificans, assembly GCF_907163135.1. NCBI lineage: Bacteria > Pseudomonadati > Pseudomonadota > Betaproteobacteria > Burkholderiales > Comamonadaceae > Allobrachymonas > Allobrachymonas denitrificans. Next base: position 771,140 of record NZ_CAJQUA010000001.1, read on the forward strand.
GGGGATTTTCCGGTGCTGGCGAGGGATGGGCTGGAGCATGGCAAGGTGGCGCGGCGCTACTACGAGAGCGGCTTGCCCACGGCCTGGAATTACCTGCCGTACTGGCTGGCCACGCTGATCGACTCGGCCTGGCTGGGGCTGCTGGCGTTGCTGGGGCTGCTGTTCCCCTTGTTCAAGAGTTTGCCGAACAACCGCAGCCTGTATTACTCGGCGCTGGAGAGCGAGCGTTATCACGATCTGCTGGAACTGGAAGCGGCACTGAGCCGGGCACGCGGGCGCAGCGACTTGCTGGCATTGCTCAAGCGGGTGCACGCCCTGCAGGAGCGGCTGCGATCCATGTGGCTGCCTCAGGGCGCAAAGCAGAAGTTCGGCACGCTGCTGACGGCCAGCATGGAGCTCGAGGCCAAAATTCGGGAGGCGTTGCGGCGCTAGGGCTCGGCACAGGGCCGGTCACAACCGCTTGGACATGCTGGCGCTTACTGCGACAGCGTCGAATACAGCCGTGTCAGCACCTTGGGCAGGCGCGTCGCATCCGGCACCACCACGTAATGGTGCGTGCCGAACAGGTGCGGCAGGTATTCGCCCGCCTCGCGGTCGATCGTCACGCAGAAGGGCACCAGCCCGGCCTTGCGCGCTTCCAGGACGGCCTGGCGCGTATCCTCGATGCCGTAGCGGCCTTCGTAGTGGTCCAGGTCATTCGGCTTGCCATCGGTCACCAGCAGCAGCAGGCGCTTGTGCGCGGGTTGCTTGAGCAGGATCTCCGTGGACTGGCGGATGGCCGCGCCCATGCGGGTGTAGAACCCCGGAGTCAGGGCAGCAATGCGGCCGCGCGTGACTTCGTTGTAGGATTCGTCAAAGCCCTTGAGCGTGAGGTAGCGCACCTGCTTGCGTTTGAGCGACGAAAAACCGTACAGCGCAAACGCATCGCCCGAGGCCTGCAGCGCCTCGGCAAACAGCATCAGGCTGTCCTTCACCACATCGATCACCGAGCTGGCTTGCTGGCCCTTGCCGACCCAGGCTTCGGTCGATAGCGACACGTCTGCCAGCAGCAGGCAGGCGAGGCTGCGCTCATTGCGCGGGGTATCCAGATAGAAGTTGCCGGTGGATTCGGCCTTGCCGGACTGCACTTCGGTAAAGAAGCGCACTACCCGATCCAGATCGAGGTCCATGCCGTCGATCTGGCCGAAGCGGCGGTTGCGCTGCGGTGCCAGCGCCTGGAACTGGCGGCGCAGGCGGTGCGCGCTGCGCTGCAGGCGTTCCGGCAGCTCGGTGGGGTGCGAGTTCTTCGGCAGCATGGGCTGCACGCAGCAATGTTCCGGCACCAGTTGCTGGGTGCGGTAATTCCACTCGGGCAGCAGAATGCCGGGGCCGAGCGGCGTGTCATCATAGTCGCTGGCCGGCAGGTCCAGATCGAGCTTGAGGCGGGAGGAGCGCTTCTTGGTGTCGCGCGCAATGGCCAGTTCGTCCATATCGTCGGCGGCGCGAAGGTCGCCCAACTCGTCATCGTCGTCGTGCCGGTTCACCTTGACGAAATTGTCCCAAGTGAAGATGGATTCGGCGCGGAAAATCATCAGCGGGCCGTTCTTGCGCTCGTCCTGCTCGGCCTGCTTGGCGCGGTAGCGGCGCTTCTTCTTCGACTCGGCCTGTTGGTGCTGGACTGCTTCGGGGTCGGTATCCTCGTCGTCACTTTTGCGCTGGGGTGTCGGCATGGACGGCGGCGCAGGGTGCGACCACAGATGCACCGGCATGATACCTTCCAGGCTGTTGACCGGGGTTGCGACGGGCTGGCCAGGATGCTCCAGCGCCGCGCGGATGGCCTTTTCCGTGTCGGCCTGGGCGGCCGGCATCATGGCCAGGTTGCCGCGCAGCGGAAGATAGGCTGCTACCAGTTCCCGATACACCTCTGCCAGCCCGGGCATGGCCGTCAGGCAGCGCTGCGTGGCCTCCTGGTTGGTGCGCAACCAGTCGCTTCGGGCTTCGCTCAGCTCGGGCACGTATTCGGCGCTGAGTGCCAGCAGCCAGAAGTACAGCTTGCGGTTCAGATCCTTCTGCGGAAACAGATCGATCTGCTCGGGCAGGAAGAGCGATTTGTCGTCGGCCCACGCCAGTTCCACCCGGTCATTGGTGCCGGCGATGCGTTCCAGCAAGGAGCGCTTGCCCTGGTGCTCGGTACCCACCGTGCTGCGCAGGCCCAGCGCAGGGTTGCCGCCCATGGCGCGGAAAAATATCGGCGCGAGTTTTTCCATGCTGTCCAGCCGCACGGAGGCCTGCGGATAGCCGCGATAGGCGGCTTTCCGGATCAGTGAGTCCCACCAGCTGCCGACTTTCTCTTCCATGGCCGTACTTCCTTCAGGCGATCAGTCAGGCCGGAAACTGCGTGTCGACAATGGATTGCAGTGCGGCAACCGTATCGGCTTCGTCCGACAGCGGCTCGACCAGCGCGGCGCTGCAGGCCATGCGCGGCGGCATGCCGGCGGCGATCAGCTTGGCGGCGTACACCAGCAGACGCGTGCTGACCGATTCTTCCAAGTCGTAGCCCTGCAGGCGGCGCAGGCTGGTGGCCAGGCCGACCAGGCGCTGGGCCACTTCGGCGCTCACGCCGCCTTCCTGCTGCACCACGCCGATTTCCACCTGCGGCGGCGGAAAATCGAAGGACATGGCGACGAAACGCTGGCGCGTGGACGGCTTGAGCGTCTTCAGCACGTGCTGGTACCCGGGGTTGTACGACACCACCAGCATGAAGCTGTCGGGTGCATGCAGCACCTCGCCGGTGCGCTCGATCGGCAGGATGCGGCGGTCATCGGTGAGCGGGTGCAGCACCACGGTGGTGTCCTTGCGCGCCTCGACCACTTCGTCCAGATAGCAGATGCCGCCCTTGCGTACGGCTTGCGTGAGCGGGCCGTCGCACCACACGGTGCTGCCGGCGGTGATCAAATGGCGGCCGATCAGGTCGGCAGCGGTGAGGTCGTCATGGCAGCTGACGGTGTACAGCGGCAGCTTCAGGCGCGCTGCCATATGGGCCACGAAACGGGTCTTGCCGCAGCCGGTGGGGCCTTTGATCAGCATGGGCAGGTGCTGCTTCCAGGCCTCCTCGAACAATTCGCATTCCTGGCCGGTGGGCTGGTAGTAGGGGATATCGAAGACGGGTTCGTTCATGGCGTTCATCAGGGGTACTCCAGAATCGTTGCGAAGCGCGGGCGTTCACCAGAAGGCCAGCATCAGGCCGCCACAGGCCAGCGCGAGCCAGAGTTGCACGAAAAGGCGCAGGTAGAGTGGGGCGTGGCGCAATTCCATGAAATGCTCGGCCACCAGAAAGCCCTTGATCCAGGCCATGGCCAGGGCGACGATGCCAAGGCGGAAGGGCCAGGCAATGCCGGACTCGGCAAGAAAGGCCGCGACGCCCGTGAGGGTCAGCAGAATCGCCGTGATGATGGCGATCCCGACGGGAAAACTGGAACTGCGCATGGGGGCACTATCTCCTGAACAGGCAGGCGCCGCATTGACGCCGGCGAAGAAAACGGGGCTTCAGTGGGCGATGTAGACCAGTGCAAACAGCACCAGCCAGACCAGGTCGACCATGTGCCAGTAGGACGCCACGGTTTCCACCCAGTAGGCCTGCTCTTCGCCGCAGCTTGCCACGGATCGCAGGCGCACCCACACCATGCCGATAAAGACCATGCCCAGAATGACGTGGAGGTAGTGGAAGAAGGTGAGCGAGAAATAGAACATCCAGTAGTCGTCGGTGGCCATGTCGTAGCCGGCATTGAGCTTCACCACGAAGTCGGTCATTTTCAGCATGAGAAAGCCGGCGCCGAAGGCCAGCGCCGTCATCAGCGCCTTGCGTACCTGGGCCGGCTGCGCCTGCGGCCGCGTGGCCAGCGATACGGCCCAGGCGGCAGCGGCACTGCCGAGAATCAGCAGCACGGTGTTGATCAGGGCCAGCGTCAGATCCAGTTGCGCCTGGCCCTGCAGGAAGACTTCGGGCTGCTTCGCGCGCGACCAGGCATAGGCACCGAAGAAGAAGCCGAACACGGCCAGCTCGATCATGATGAAGATCCACATCGCCATGTCGCCGGGGATGTTGCGTTCGCCGGGGATACGGCGTGGAGCCGGGGGCGTGGTGTCGGGGGGAAGGGGGGTGGACCTTGCGTCGGACTGCATGCAATGCCTCCTGAAAGCCGGAGCATGGCCCGGCAGAAATAAAAAGGGGCGGCGTTGCCGCGCCGCCCCAAAGCCGCCCCGGAAAGCGGCTGGGTGAAAATCCGGTGATCAGCGCAGGGCCTTGGCTTTCTCGCCTCCGTTGAAGAAGCTCCAGACATAGGCACCCAGGCCAGCCAGGAAGGTGAAGCCGGCAATCAGGCGCAGGTAGTAGAAGATCACGATCTTGTCCTGCGTCATCATGAAGTTCAGCGGCGTGTCGCTATAGCGCTGCAGCCAGACCTGCACGATGCCGGCGCCCGTCAGGAACAGGGTGATGAACACCATGGAGACGGTCATCAGCCAGAAGCCCCACATTTCCCAGATCTGCGACCGGTTGCTGTTGGCTTCGCGGCCGTTGATGATGGGCATGGTGTAGGAGATCATGCACATCACGACCATGGCGTAGGCACCGTAGAAGGCCATGTGGCCGTGGCTGGCAGTGATCTGCGTACCGTGCGTCCAGTAGTTGACGAAGGACAGGGTGTGCAGGAAGCCCCACACGCCGGCGCCCAGGAAGCCCATCACGGCGCAGCCCAGAGCCCACAGCACGGCGGCCTTGTTGGGGTGCTCGCGGCGGCGCTTGTTGACCACGTTGAAGGCGAAGATCGTCAGCATGAAGAAGGGGATCGGCTCCAGGGCGGAGAACACGGAACCCCACACCAGCCAGAAGCCGGGCGTACCAATCCAGAAGTAGTGGTGGCCGGTACCGATGATGCCGGAGATCAGCGTCATGGCGATGATCAGGTACAGCCATTTTTCGATCACTTCGCGGTCGACGCCGGTCACCTTCACCAGCACGAAGGCCAGCATGGCGCCCATGATCAGTTCCCACACGCCTTCCACCCACAGGTGCACCACCCACCACCAGTAGAACTTGTCACGGGCGAGGTTGTGCGGGTTGTAGAACGCGAACAGGAAGAAGATGGCCAGGCCCCACAGACCGATCATCATCACCAGGCTGATGGTGGTCTTGCGACCCTTGGCCATGGTCATGGACAGGTTGTACAGGAAGCCCAGGGCCACGACCACGATGCCGATCTTGGTGATCAGCGGCTGCTCCAGGAACTCGCGCCCCATGGTGGCCAGCAGGTCGTTGCCGGTCATCTCGGCCAGCGTGGAGTAGGGCACCATCAGGTAGCCGACGATGGTCAGCGCACCGGCAACCAGGAAGATCCAGAACAGCGCAAGCGCCAGTTTCGGGCTGTGCAACTCGCGTTCGCACTCTTCGGGAATCAGGTAGTAGCCTGCGCCCATGAAGCCGAACAGCAGCCACACGATCAGCAGGTTGGTGTGCACCATGCGGGCGATGTTGAACGGAATCGCCGGGAACAAGAAGTCGCCCCAGATGTACTGCGCGCCCATGATCAGGCCGAAGATGATCTGGCCGACGAACAGGCCGATGGCGGCGATGAAATACGGCTTGGCGACCGCCTGTGAGGCGTACTTAACTTTGGCCGGGCTGGGAGCCACGTCGGCCGGCGCCACGGGTGCCAGTCTTTCGGCATCCACAGGCAAGGTTACGCTTGTCATGCTTTTCTCCTCAATCGTTTAAAGAATAGTTCCGGACCGGGGGTCAGCCTTCCTTGTTGGGCGGCCAGTTGTGGGTCTTGATTTCGGAGCTGTATTTCAGGAATGCCACCAGATCGTCGAGCTGGGCGTCGGTCAGGTGGAAGTTGGGCATCTGGCGGCGGCCGGGAACCTTGCTCGGCTGGGATTTCATCCAGGCCTTGATGAACTCGGGACCACGGCGCGGGTACACGTTGCCGAGTTCGGGCGCGAAGTACGCGCCTTCACCCAGCATGGTGTGACAGCCGATGCAGTTGTTGGTTTCCCAGATCTTCTTGCCGCGCACCACCTGGTCGGTAATGGCGGCGCGGTTGTCGTACTGGGGGAAGCTCCGCTCGGTCTGGAATGTGAGTGCCAGAAAGAGCAGGAAGAAGAACGTCGATCCGCCGTAAAAGATATTACGGGCCGTCGACTTGGTGAAGCTAGCTGCCATGCCACATCCTTTCTGTAAGTGCCTTTGCAACACGATGTAATGTAAGTTTCACGCGGCTCCGGAGGCATTGACCCCAATCAATCAAAAACCGGCCGGTCCGTTTGTACACTGGAGCCTCGAAATCGGCAGTACAAGGATGGTTATTCATGAAGAACACCAAGAATGCATGCACAGTGGAGACCACCGGTGCTTCGCGGCCCGAATCGGGGCCGCTGGTCAGCCTGGTAGGAGCAGGCCCGGGCGACCCGGAGCTCCTGACGCTGCGGGCGCTACGGCGGCTGCGCGAGGCAGACGTGGTGCTTTACGATCTGCTGGTTTCGCAAGAGATCCTCGACTTGATTCCCGAACGGTGCGAATGCATTTGCGTAGGCAAGCGTGCAAACAGGCATATGTTGCCACAGGAAGAGACAAACCGCATGATTGTCAACAAGGCGCGTAAGGGCTTGCGGGTGGTTCGCCTCAAGGGCGGCGATCCGTTCATGTTCGGCCGCGGCGGCGAGGAGATGCAGGAACTGGCCAGCGAGGGCATTCCCTGCGAGGTGGTGCCGGGTGTGACGGCGGCCATGGGGGCGGCATCCAGCACCGGCATTCCGCTCACGCACCGCGATCATGCGCAGATGGTGAGTTTCGTGACGGGACACCGCAAGAAGGACTGTGATGATCTGGAATGGGTGCGCCACCTCAACCCGGCGTCCACGCTGGTGGTGTACATGGGTTTGGGCGAGGCGCCGCGCATTGCGGCCGAGCTGATGGCGCACGGCCACGCTGCCGAAACGCCGGTGGCGGCTGTGGCCAGTGCCACCACGCCGCAGCAGCGCGTGGTGACGACCACGCTGGGTGCGCTGGCGCAGACGCTGGCAGGCTCAGGACTGGAGTCGCCGGTGCTGCTGATCATCGGCAGCGTGGTGACGCTGCATGGGGATCTCTACCCGCTGATCGAGCAGGCGAAGCGGGGCATGCCGGAAATGGCCTGAGCAGCCAGCTTGCTTGCCCTGCTCGGAGTGTTCGGGCGGATGACCGCCCAGCGCAGCACACGGTCACTCGGCTGGCGGCAATCGGCAGGCGGAACAGTGGCGCCGCTTTTTGTTGGACACGCGTGCGCGCCCCGTCAGTCTTCCTCGGGAAATTCTGGCGCGATGCGCATCAGCACGCCGTCGTAATTCTCCTCGGGCTCGACGCGATAATCCAGCCCGCGATCGGCCAGCATGGACACCAGCGGCTGCGGAAAGCGCGGCAGCAGGAAGGCCCAGTAGCCGCAGGCGGGCACGGGGTCGGCAATGGCGTCCATGATGACCAGCATGGGTTCTGGCGGCGGCAACTTGCGCAGGTCGATCGGCTTGACCGGTTCGGATGCGTGGCTGTCAGTCATGGAGGCTCCCGGGGAATGTTGTTATTGGCTGGTGGGCTGGATGGCCCGGACCTGCCGGACATCCGGCAGGGATCAGGACTTGGTCTTGGCAGAGGTTTGTGCGAACAGCAGCATGCCCGAGGGGTTGCTGACGGTGATGTCCTTGCCGTCGACCTGGATGAAGCCGGCCGTGGTGAGCTGGTTGAGCACGCGCGAGAAGGTCTCGGGTGCCAGGCTCAGGCGCGAAGCGATCAGGTTCTTGTTGACGGGCAGGCTGACGGTGAAAGCCTCTGCTTCCGGCGTCTCGCTCAGTTGTACCAGATAGCCCGCAACGCGCTGCAGCGGGTTTTCCATGGAGTAGCGCTCCACGTCCTGCACGAAGGTGTGCAGGCGCATGGACAGGCCGGCCAGCAGGTGGCGCGCGAAGGACTTGTCGGTTTCGATGGCGTCGGAAATCACGCTCTCGCTCACGTGCAGCAGCATGCTGTCTTCGAGCACATGGGCGCTGACCGGATAGGGGCGACGCAGGAACATGACGGCTTCGCCGAAGCTCTGGCCGGTCTGCACGATCTCGATGACCTTCTCGTTGCCCTGCGGCGAGGTGATGAAGAGCTTGACGCGGCCATAGACCACCAGCCAGAGCCCGTCGCAGGGGTCGTCGCGGTGGAACAGGTCGCGGCCTTTTTCGATGCGGATTTCCCGGATGCCGGGCATGAGGGACTCGATCTGGGCGTCGTTCAGCTCCTGGAACAGGGGTTGGTAGCGAACCAGCTTGCGGACGTCGACTTCTTTTCTCATGCCTCGGATCTGACAGGGGGGTTGGGACTGGCCGCCAATCAGTGGCTGGTGCCCTCCGATCGCGTGACCTTGTTGTAGACATTGTATTTGCCAATCGGCTTGGACATGGGCAATGCCTTGACCTCGCGGAAGGTCTTTGCGTCGACAATGACCAGTTCTCCGGGATTTTCCATGATGCTGACCAGCGCGTAGCGGCCGTCGCGCGTGAATTCGACGTGGGCGTTGGTCTTGCCGGGGCGCAGCCTGAGCTGGCGCACGACTTCCAGCGTGCGCTTGTCGATGATGGAGATGGTGTCTTTCGCCGTCGGCGACATCATGGAATCGACCCAGGCGTAGGGCGTGTCTTCATGGCTGCGCAGGAAGAAGCCGGGGCCGGGGATGGGGATCTCCTTGGCCACTTTCCAGCTCTGCATGTCGATCACGGTGACCGTGGGCGTGTTCAGGTTTGTGGAGGCCATGTAGAGGCGGCCGTTGGCCTTGAAGGTGATGCCCGAGCCCAGGTGCGGCATGCCGCGCAACGGCAGTTCGGCGACCTTGCCACGCGAGACCAGCGAGATGACTTGCGCCTTGCCGTCGCGCGAGGCACCCATGACGTACTTGTAGTCGGGGTCGAAGTAGAAGTCGTCCAGCACCATCTGCAGCGGCGTGACGCGCGGATTGAGGAAGCCCTTGGTGGGGATGCCTTCCTTCATCTTGTAATCGTGCACGAAGCCGGAGTAGAAGGGCTCGGCCTTGGGGTCGTAGGAGATGCTCCAGAGTTCGGGGGCGTCCTTGAGGGCGACGACGAAGCTGTTGCGGGGGGCGGCGTCATACACGGCGGAGACGCGAGAAGACTTGCCTTCGCGGTCCTTCACCGGGTAGGTGCGCACCGGCTTGAGGCCGCGTGCGTCCAGCAGTACCAGATTCTGCGGCAGGGTGTTGCCGGCCAGCACCCACTTGCCGTCGGAGGAGACCGCCACGTTGCGCGTGTTGATGCCGACGCGAATTTCCGCCACCTTCTTCAGCGTGTACAGGTCGTACTGGCTGACCCAGCCGTCGCGGCTGGCGAAGTAGACGAAGCGGCCATCCGGCGTGAATTTCGGGCCGCCGTGCAGCGCGAAATGCGATTGGAAGCGCGTGATGGGGGTGAAGGTGTCGCCGTCGATCACGCTGACATGGTGGTCGCCGGCTTCCACCACCACGAACAGGTTGTGCGGATCATTGACCTTGAAGGCGGGCTTGACCTTGTCGGAGTAGTCGGGCTTGACGAACTCGCGGTGCGAGGCGCGCATTTCGGCCGCGGTCCAGCCGACCGGCTTGGCGGGGGGCTGCTGGACCCAGCGCGCCAGGCCCTGGATTTCGGGTTCGCTGAGTTTTCCGGCGTAGCCTGCCATCTGCGTGGCGGGGCGGCCTTCGCGGATCACGCGCAGTACTTCGGCGGGCTTGATGCGCTCCAGATTCTCGGGCAGCAGGGCGGGGCCCATGGCGCCGAGGCGCTCGCTGCCGTGGCAGGTGGCGCATTGCTGGCGGTAAAGGGTGGCGAGACGGATGTCGGGGATGGCGGCCGGCTGGTGCGCGCGCTGCATCCATTCCAGCATCTGGGAGTTGCCGCTGCCAGGCGCAGCCTGGGCGCAAGCGGTGAAGGTCAGGCCGGCAAGGCTGCCCAGCCCCAGCATGGCGGTGGCAAGGGTGCGTGCCAGGGGGCTGGCCCTGCGGGAAATCATGCCTGGGCGCATGGTGCGACCTCCTGTTCGTCGAGGGAAAGCGGCTGGATCGGAATGCTGCGCAGGCGGCGGGCCAGACGGTGTTCTTCTTCGGAATAGCTGCCGGGCGCAATGCCCAGTTCGGCATCGCTCAGGTAGCAGGCCGGGTCGGCGGCCCAGTAGTCGCCCGTCAGTTCCCAGGCGCGCACGCGGGTGTTGCCGTTGCACAGCGTGAGGTACTGGCAGCTGGCGCAGCGGCCGGTGACCGGGCGCGGCGCCTGCTTGAGGCCCGCCATGAGCGGGTGGCTGGTGTCCTGCCAGATGTCGCCGAAGCTGCGCTCCTTCACGTTGCCGAGGCGGATCTTCCACCACATGGTGTCGGGGTGCACATAGCCGCGGTTGTCGATGTTGGCCACGTTCACGCCGCTGCTGTTGCCGCCCCAGCTGTAGAGTTTCTGCTCGAGTTGGGCAATCTTTTCTTCCTTTTCGGGAAAATGCTTGCGTGCCCATTGCAGCAGATAAACACCATCGGCATCGTTGTTGCCGGTCACGAACTCGCGCGGGCGGCCGTTGCGGATGCTGGCCGCGCAGGCGTCGATCAGCATGTCCATGGCCCAGCGTGTGCGCTGGTGCAGGGCGTCGGTCTCGCGGTTGGCATTGCCGCGGCCGGCGTAGTTGAGGTGCGAGAAATAGAACTTGTCGATGTCCTCGTCATCCACCAGTTGGAGCAGGGCGGGCAGGTCGTGCGCGTTTTCTTCCGTCATGGTGAAGCGCACGCCCACTTTCATGCCATGGTCGTGGCACAGGCGGATGCCGCGCATGGACTGCTCGAAGCTGCCGGGCAGGCCGCGGAAGGCGTCATGCGTGGCGCCGATGCCGTCCAGGCTGACACCGATGTAGTCGAAGCCGATCGAGGCGATATGGCCCACGTTGTGTTCGTCGATCAGCGTGCCGTTGCTGGACAGGCCGGTGTACATGCCCTTGGCCTTGGCGCGGGCGGCAATCTCGAAAATGTCCGGCCGCATCAGCGGCTCGCCGCCCGAAAGGATCAGTACGCGCACGCCGCTGTCATACAGGTCGTCCATCACGCGGAAGACTTCGGCGGTGTCCAGCTCGCCGGCAAAGTCCTTGTTGGCGGCGCTGGCGTAGCAGTGCTGGCAGGTGAGGTTGCAGCGCCGGATCAGGTTCCAGATGACGACCGGGCCGCTGGGCTTGCGGGCTGGAACGAATCGGTCGGGCTGCTCGGACAGCAGGCCTTGCAGATAGGTGGTGAGGCGCAGCATGGGGGTACTCCGTAAACTTCAACGAAAGTAGATCACAGACGGCCGCGGGTGCACTTAATTGCCGTCAATCCTCTGGAAGCTCGCTCGGGCTGCGCCCGGCATGAGGCAAGTGCCCGATCCCGCATTTTCCGCTATTTGCACAGTCCGGCCATTTAAACACGCAGGCCGGATTTTTTCAGGATGCGGGTGGAAAACAGGGCGTCATGCCGGCGGCAGTCGGGGCCGAGCAATTGGCGCACCTGATCGATCTGCTCCAGCACGCTTTCGCGGCTGGCGCCGTGGCACATGGCGAACAGGTTGTAGGGCCACAGCGGCAGATCGCGCGGGCGGCGGTAGCAGTGGGTGACGAAATCCAGCGCGCCAACCTGCGGGCCGAGGCGCGCGATGGCGGCATCGTCCACGTCGAACACGCCCATGGCATTGAAGCGGTAACCGATGGCGTAGTGGTTGGGCACCACGCCGATGCGGCGGATGATGCCGGCATCGAGCAATTGCTGCAGGCGCTGCAGGACGCGTTGCTCGGGCCAGCCGAGTTGCGCCGCCAGCGTGGCGTAGGGGGTATCGGTGTCGAGCGCGAGGCCGGCCTGGCTGGCGCGGATCAGGGGCCAGTCTTCGTCCTGCAGTGCGAATGCCGCATCAGTCGGGAAGGTCATCGGTCCGCCTGCCTGGGGCTCCAGCATGCCCACCGGGGCTTCGCCCCCTACGGTGAACCGCATGCCGACGAAGTATTCCTCAAGCTTGGGAAAGGCATGCACCGGCAGTCCGGTAGCCTGTTCGATCTCGGCAATCGCCTGTTGCATGGCGGCGGGAGTGGAGGTGGCCAGCACGAACCACATGTTCAGCGCATGTTCGCGCCGGTAGTTGTGGGCCACGGCGTCGAAGGCATTGACCTGGGCAGTGACGGTTTCGTAGCGTTCTTCGGGCACCTGCAGCGCAGCCAGCACAAACTGGCCGCCCATGCGCTCGATCTGGAACAGCGGGCCGAAGCGGGTCAGCACCTTGCGTTCGAGCAGGCTGGCGATGGCGTCGCGCAATTGCGGGCCGCTGATGCCAAGGCGTGCGCCAGCTTGCTCGAACGGCCGGGTGTGCAGCGGAAAACCGCCCTGCAGCGTATTGACGATGTGGGTTTCCGGTTCCGTCAGCGTCACCGCTTGGCGCCGGGAGTCCGAAGAGGCTCGGGCCGGTGTGTCGGGGTGCGGGGGGGCGTCAGCTTGCGGCATAGGGGCGCGTCCTTCCATACAGGGCGCCGCTCTGCTTGAAACGGCGGGTGGAAAACAGCACGGCGTGCGGCATCTGCTGCAGGCCGGCAGCCTGGTTCAGTTCGGCCACGCGCAGGCTCACTTCGGAGCGGTCCTTGCCGTGCACCATGCAGAACAGGTTGTAGGGCCAGTGGTTGCCGCGCGCCGGGCGCGCATAGCAGAGGTTGACGCCATGCTGCGCGGCCAGTGCTTCGCCCTTGGCATCGCGCTGCCCGGCCGGCACCTGCCAGACGCACATGGCATTGGCGGTGTAGCCGAACTCGTGGTGGCGCACGATCAGGCCGAGGCGGCGCAGCACGCCGCTGTCCAGCCACTCGGTCAGCTGGTCGAGCACTTGCTGTTCGCTCCAGCCCATGGATTGCGCCACGGCGGCATAGGGCTGGAGTACCAGCGGCAGGCCATGGCCGAGGGCGGCCATCAGCTGGCGTTGTTCGGGGCTGATGTGCAGCAAGGCCGCAGGGGCAGGGCGGTGGGCCACCTTGCTGCCGTCATGCAGCGAAAAGCCGAGGTCCACGTGGTATTCGGCTTCCAGCGGCAGGTCGAGCACGGTCTGGCCCAGTGCCTGGCCGATTTCTGCGAGCACGCGCTGCAGCCCGGTGCGGTCCAGCGTCGCTACTACGAACCACAGGTTATAGTGGTGCTCGCGCAGGTAGTTGTGGTTGACTTCCGGGTAGCGGTTGATAAGCGCGGCGGCTGCTTCGATCTGCCCGGGCGGCACGGTCACCGCTGCCAGCGTGCTGGCGCCGACGGTGTTGGGAGCAAAAATGCCGCCAACCCGGCTCAGCAGCTTCTGGTCCAGCGCCTGTTGCAGCAAGGCGAGCAGCGCCGCTTCATCCAGACCATGCGCAGCAGCCATGCGCGCAAAAGGCCTGGATTCGAGCGGAAAATCCCGTTGCCAGGCATCCAGCAAGGGCATGTGCGGCGAGGCCGTGGGGTACTGCATGGCGGGAATTTACATGCCCATGCGACTGGCGCGCCAGGTGAAGAAAATCCCGGACGGGCTTTCTGCCGGCAGCACCTTGCGCGTGGCGTAGCTCTGCGTGTCGATCACCACCACCTTGTTCTCGTCGCGGCTGGAAACCCAGATCTCGTCGCCCTTGGGGGAAAACTCCATGTGCAGGATGGCCTTGCCCGGCTTGAGCGTCTGCACCACCTGCATGCTGGGCACGTCGATCACCTGCAGCGTGTCGTTGTGCGGGAAGGCGAAGTTGACCCACACCTTGCGACCGGAAGGTTCGGCCATCACGAACACCGGCTGGCCGTACACCGGCACGGCGGTCACCTGGTTCCAGCTGCGGTTGTCCGCCACCAGTACCTGCTTGTGGCCGATGGCCGGCAGGAAGGCGTAGTCGCCCGAGATGGCCCAGCCGCGCAGGTGCGGCATCTTGTAGACGGGCTGTTTTTCGCGGCCCTTGCCGTAATCGGGCAGGATGCGGCGCACCTGCAGGTCCCTGGCCCAGGTATCGAGCATGGCCAGGCCATCCTCGCCGTACAGGCCGGCAATGTAATAGCGGCCGTTGGAGCTGCCCAGGCCGTCATATGGCTGCTTGCCGACGTTGGGAAATTTGGTGATCTTGGGCTGGCGCGGGTTGCTGGCGTCGATCATCCAGATTTCGCCGGCCTCGAACAGGCTGTAGGCAAAGCGCTGGCCGGGCAGGTCGGCCAGGCCGACCACCTTGGAGTGCTTGCCGTCGGGGCCTACGGCGGGGATGTCGGCCAGCAGTTCCAGCGTGTCGGCATCGAACAGCTTGACGCCGCCGGGTTCGTAGTTTTGTGCGGCGAGGATGCGGCCGTCGGTCGATACCGCACCGCCGATGCTGTTGCCGGCCTGGATCACGCGCTTGACCAGCTTGTGCGTGAGCATGTCGACCTTGCTCAGGCCGCCATCGCGGCCGAATACATAGGCGTAGCGCGTGTCGCGCGAGAACACGACGGAGGCGTGCGACAGGTCACCCAGGCCCTTGACGCGGGCGAGGCTGGTGTCCTGGCTGTTTTCGACGATCTGCACACTGCCGGTGGCACGCTCGATGACGACGCCGAGGTCGCCAGTGCCACGCACGGCGCCGCCGCTGGTGGCGCAGCCGGCCAGCGCCAGAGCGGTCACCAGGGCGGAGAGGGCGCCCGGCAGGCGGCGCAGGGTGTTGCTGGAGAAGTTGGTCATGGTGTGCTCCCTGAATGTCTTACGGATGCTTTCCGGCCTGCAGCAGCTCCACCATCCAGCGGGCTTCCTGCTCGTTCATGAACGGATGCCAGGGTGGCATGGCGGTGCCGGGGCGGCCACCCATGATGGTGGCGACCAGGCTGTCCACCGGCTTGCCGCGCAGGGCCTCGGCAGTGAGCGGGGTGCCCAGGCCGCCCTGCATGGTCATGCCATGGCAGGCGCCGCAATCCTGCTTGAGCAGGTGCAGCAGTTCACGCTGGCGGGCTTCGGTGGGAACGGGGGCAGATTCCTGCGCTTGGGCCAGGCTGGCCAGGCAGGCGCCACACATCACGAGGATTCTTATCAACTGCAACATCTCGCGGCACCATGGGGTTGGGTTGAGGTCAAGTATAGGAGGGAGCCGGCCATGCTTCCTTGATTGCCGGCAACCCTGAAAAAAGGCCGGACGGTTGCCCGCCCGGCCTGTGCTCCTTTCAGGAAAGGGCGTGGATCAGTACACGTCGTGCTGGGTGTTGTAGACGTTGAACTTGCCGGTCGGCGTGATCAGGCGCTTGTCCTTGATCACGGTCTTGCAGGCGCGGGTCTTGTCGTCCACCACCACAATGGCGGATTCCTTGTCCTTGGCGCTCCAGACGGAGAACCAGATCTCGTCACCGGCCTTGTTGTACTCGGGCTGTACCACGCGCTTGGCACCGTCGTCGCCGATCTTGGCGCAGGCTGCGATGTCGATCACCTGTGGCTTGTCGTCCAGCTTGTTGATGTCATACACGACCACGCTCTGGCTGATCTTGGCATCCGGGTGGAGCGGGGTGTCGATCCACAGGTTCTTGGACTTGGGATGGGTCTTGATGAACAGCGAGCCGCCGCCCTGGCCCTTGATGGTCTGCACCACTTTCCAGGCGTTGGCCTTGTTCTTGACCGGATCCGTACCGATCAGGCTGATGCTCTCGTCACCCAGGTGGGACGTTGCCCACACCGGACCGAACTTGGGATGCTTGAAGTTGGCGCCACGGCCCGGGTGCGGGGTCTTGCCCACATCGACCAGAGCGGCCAGCTTGTCTTCCTTGGTGTCGACCACGGCGATCTTGTTGGAGGCGTTGGCTGCCGTCATGAAGTAGCGGCCGGTGCTGTCGAAGCCACCGTCGTGCAGGAACTTGGCAGAATCCAGCACCGTCATCTTCAGGTTGGCCAGGTCGGAGTAGTCGACCATGTAGATCTTGCCGGTTTCCTTGGCGTTGACCAGGAATTCGGGACGGTAGTGGCTGGCCACGATAGCAGCGACGCGCGGTTCGGGGTGGTACTCGTTGTCCACCGTCATGCCACGGGTGGAAACCACCTTGCGCGGCTTGAGCGTATCGCCGTCCATGATCACGAATTGCGGCGGCCAGTAGGTGCCCGCAATTGCCAGCTTGTCTTCAAAGCCCTTGAACTTGGAGGTTTCCACCGAGCGGGCCTCCAGACCGACCTTGACTTCGGCCACGTTGTCCGGCTTCTCCATCCACAGGTCGATCAGGTTCAGGCGTGCGTCGCGGCCGATCACGTACAGGTAGCGGCCGGACTTGGACATGCGGGAGATGTGCACCGCGTAGCCGGTCTTGACGATGTTGATGATCTGCTTGGTGTCACCATCGATCAGCGCCACTTCGCCGCTGTCACGCAGGGTGACGGAGAAGATGTTGTCGATGTTGAAATTGTTCATCTTCTTGGTCGGACGCTTGTCGACCGGAATGTACTCCTTGCGGGAGCTCTCGATGTCGGCCAGCGAGAATTCCGGCGGGGTGGGCGGTTCCTGCTGGATGTAGCGGGCCATCAGGTCCACGTCTTGGGCGGACATTTCGCCGCTGGTCTGCCAGTTGGGCATGCCGGCAGGGCTGCCGTAGGCAATGAAGGTCTTCAGGTACTCGGTGCCGCGCTCCAGCGTGATGTCGGTGGTGAGCGGCTTGCCGGTGGCGCCCTTGCGCAGCACGCCGTGGCAACCGGCACAGCGCTGGAAGTAGATTTCCTTGCCGCGCTCGAATTCGGCCTGCGTCATCTGCGGGGCCTTGGGGTTGACGTTCTGGTGCAGGGCTGCTGCGCCTACCGGCGAGGAGCCGGCGTTGGCATAGGTGGCGGCAGTGCTGTCGCCGTGGCTGGCTGCATCGGCCTTGGCAGCGGCGTTTTCAGCCGTGGCGGCTGGAGCCTGTGCACTGGCCGCAGCCGCAGCAGAAGCGGTAGAGGCAGGAGCGGCCGTGGGGGCTGCGTCCTGTTTGTTGTTGCATCCGGCTACGGAGAGGCCGACGACTGCCAGGGCGGCAGCAAGGTACTTCAGCTGGAACGGGCTCATATAAAGACTCCAGGTTGTTGGCGAGGGGTTCGGTAAGAATCATCGCCTTGGCGTGGGGTTATTGCATTGACTGCCGTCAATCGGTTGAATGATGCATCAAAACGTTTGTTTTTGCTACCAATTTGCGCGTTCAGGAAATAAAAAAAGCCGACGCGTAGGCGTCGGCTGATAAAGCGCGTAAGAGCAGTCTTACAGGGAGAGAACCCACTTGGCCAGGGCGGCGGCTTCTGCATCCGTCACGTTGTTGGGGGGCATCGGCACGTTGCCCCATGCACCCACGCCGCCTTTCTTGATCTTGCCGGCCAGGGTGGCTTCTGCGCCCTTGCCCTTGTATTTGGCAGACACATCCTTGTAGGACGGGCCTACCATTTTCTTGTCCACTGCGTGGCAGGCCATGCAGTTCTTGGACTTGGCCAAGGCTTCGCTGGCCTGCACGTTGCTGGCGATGCCGAACAGCAGGCCGACGGCGACGAGCGCGGGAGTAATAAGACGCTTGCTCATGATGGTTCACTCCAGTTGAAAAACCTTTTTCGGTTCAGGCCCATTGTGGCGGGGCCTGAATCGCGGCTCATTGATTGCAGTCAATCAGTACACGTCGTGCTGGGTGTTGTAGACGTTGAACTTGCCGGTCGGCGTGATCAGGCGCTTGTCCTTGATCACGGTCTTGCAGGCGCGGGTCTTGTCGTCGACCACGACAATGGCGGACTCCTTGTTCTTGGCACTCCAGACGGAGAACCAGACTTCGTCGCCGGCCTTGTTGTATTCGGGCTGTACCACGCGCTTGGCGCCGTCATCGCCCAGCTTGGCACAGGCTGCGATGTCCACGATCTGCGGCTTGCCGTCCAGCTTGTTGATGTCATACACGGCCACGCTCTGGCTGATCTTGGCATCGGGGTTCAGGGCCGTATCCACCCACAGGTTCTTCGACTTGGGATGGGTCTTGATGAACAGCGAGCCGCCGCCCTGGCCCTTGATGGTCTGCACCACTTTCCAGGCGTTGGCCTTGTGCTTGACCGGATCGGTACCGATCAGGCTGATGCTTTCGTCGCCCAGGTGGGAAGTCGCCCACACGGGACCGAACTTGGGATGGGTGAAGTTGGCGCCACGGCCCGGGTGCGGGGTCTTGCCCACATCAACCAGAGCGGCCAGCTTGTCTTCCTTGGTGTCGACCACGGCGATCTTGTTGGAAGCGTTGGCAGCCGTCAGGAAGTAGCGACCAGTGCTGTCGAAGCCGCCATCGTGCAGGAACTTGGCCGCGTCGAGCGTGGTGCTCTTGAGGTTGTTCAGGTCGGTGTAGTCGACCATGTAGATCTTGCCGGTTTCCTTGGCGTTGACCAGGAATTCGGGGCGGTAGTGGCTGGCCACGATGGCAGCAACGCGCGGCTCGGGGTGGTACTCGTTGTCCACCGTCATGCCGCGGGTCGAGACGATTTTGCGCGGCTTGAGCGTATCGCCGTCCATGATCACGAACTGCGGCGGCCAGTAGGTGCCGGCCACGGCGATCTTGTCCTCGTAACCCTTGAACTTGGACGTTTCCACCGAGCGGGCTTCCAGGCCGACCTTGATCTCGGCGACGTTGTCCGGTTTCTCCATCCACAGGTCGATCAGGTTGATACGCGCATCGCGGCCGATCACATACAGGTAGCGGCCGGATTTGGACAGGCGGGAGATGTGCACCGCGTAGCCGGTTTTGACGATGTTGATGATCTGCTTGGTATCGCCATCGATCAGTGCCACTTCGCCGCTGTCACGCAGGGTGACGGAGAAGATATTGTCGATGTTGTATTTGTTCATCTTCCTGCTGGGACGTTTGGACACGGGGATGTATTCCTTGCGTGTCTTTTCCATGTCGGCCAGTGAGAATTCCGGCGGCGTGGGAGGCGTTTGCTGGATGTAGCGCGCCATAAGGTCGACGTCGGCCGCGGTCATCTCGCCGCTGGTCTGCCAGTTGGGCATGCCGGCCGGGCTGCCGTAGGCGATGAAGGTCTTCAGGTATTCGCTGCCGCGCTCCAGCGTGATGTCGGGCGTCAGCGCCTTGCCGGTGGCGCCCTTGCGCAGCACGCCGTGGCAGCCGGCACAGCGCTGGAAGTAAATCTCCTTGGCGCGCTCGAACTCGGTCTTGGACATGGGCGGCGCCTTGGGATTGACGTCCTGGTGCATGTCGGCCTTGCCTACGGGGGAGCTGCCCGCGTTCTCGTAGGTCGCCTGGACTGCCGTGGTATGGCTCTGGCCATCCGACTTGGCAGTGGCGCTGGTCTGGGCCTGTGCGCCGACGGCAAATCCTGCCAGAATCAGGCTGGCGCTCAGCAATTTCAACTTGTATGAACTCATCGTGTGCTCCCGTAGTGTTTGCTTACATTGCAGGGGTGATCATCCGGAGAGCGCGTTTCTGCGGCATTGACGGCAGTCAATGGATCAAAACATGCAAACAAATGTAATTAAGGTCTGCAAACCTGAAAAGACACGGAGTTGACACACTATGGTGGAAATGGATGGCGCATTGCTGGTGGCGCATGGATCACGTGATCCGGACTGGAGCCAGCCCTTCGAGACGGTGGCGCAATTGCTGCGCGATGGCCGGCCGGGGCTGGCGGTAGAACTGGGTTTCGTGGAGATCCAGGAGCCGCGCAGCCTGGAGGCGGGCGATGCGCTGGCGCGCCAGGGCTGCCGGCATGTGCTGGTGGTGCCCATGTTCCTGGGTGCCGGCCACCATGTGCGCGTGGACATGGCGAAGCTGCTGGAGCAATTGCGCGAAAACTGGCGTGGCGTGGAATGGCGCCTGGCGCCGGCGATCGGCGAGATGCCGGTGTTTCACCGGGCGGTGGCGGGCGTGCTCGATGAGGCGCTGCGCACCGGGCTGGAGGGGCCTTAACCCTCCTTGCCATCCACCCGCGGCTTGCCGTACCACGGCACCAGGCGGTTGCCCCAGATCAGCACGATGCCGAACCAGGCCGCAGCCGCCAATGGCAGCAGTGCCGACAAGCCCGGAAAAGCGCCCGCCAGACGCAGCACCACGGCGACTTGCAGCAGCAGGAACAGGCGCCACACCGTATCGTCGGCCACCAGCGTGCGGCCGCTGTGCCCGCAGGACACCCGCGTCACCATGGCCACCACGAGCGATCCCAGGCAACCCATGGTGAGCGCATGCAGGGGCGCCAGCAGCAGCGCGCCCTGACCGTAGCGCAGTGCGGCAAACTGCGTCAGCCCGAACAGCACGAAGGTGATGCCGAGCCAGACAAAACCGATGTGCAGCATGGCCAGCAGGCGGATTTTCAGGCTTTGCGCCAGCCCCCAGACCACGGCCAGCCACAGCAGCATGCCGCCCAGCACGATCTCGACCACGCCGCGCACCACCAGCCAGGCCGTGCCCTGTATGCCAAAGGCCTGCAGCCACAGTGCCAGAATCTCGAAACCGGCAGCTCCCAGCATCAGCCACAGCACCCAGAACGGGCGCCACACCTCTATCAGCGGCAGCACGTTGGAGGTGAAGAACGGAATCATGCGGTGCGCCACCGCCACGAACACGAACAGGATGAATCCCCACAGCCCCGTCTGCACCCAGAGCAGGGCGGTCGGGACATTGTCCATCAGCAGGCTCACGATCATGCCGATCAGGCTGATGCAGCCGATGATGCCGGCAATGCCGACGGTGCGGGCGTGCACCTGATCCTTGACCTTGCTGGAGCGCACCAGTTTCCACCAATAGGCAAACATCCACGCCAGACCGAGCAGGGCGATGATGGCGCCGGCGATGGCCAGGCCATACAGGCCTTGTCCGCCCATGAGCCACAGCAGCCAGCCGCCGGCCTGCATCAGCATCATGCCGCGCACCTGGCGGGTTTCAGGGGCCTCCACATGCAGCCACTTGGGCCCGGCCGTGAACAGAAAGCCGGCAAAGTAGAGCGGCATGAAACCCAGCACCATCATGGCGGAATGCAGCAGCGTGGGGGGAATGGCATACGACGGCTGGAACAGGCCGGCCACACGGGCAATCTGCACCCAGGCCCACCAGCCCGAAAAAACGAACAGCAACACCATCGCCAGGAAGAAACCCAGCCGGTGCGGCGCGGCATTGAGCATCTCCATGCGCCAGGGCATGGCTTCGTACTTGGCGCGCAGGGCTTCGCGCTCGGCGGCCTTGTCAGCCGCTTTAGGCGGCGCACTGCCGATCGGAATGCTGCGGCGCGGGGGTTGGGGGGTGGTGGAGGTCATGCAAGTACTCCTGATCTTGCGTGTCGGTAGCAACAGGGCAATGTCGAGGCGGGTTTTGCGTGCGGCTTCAGCAAGGCAAATGCCATCGGGGGAATGCCATCAAGGATGAAGTTTAGATAAAAGTTGAGTAATCTTCTCGGATTTTGTTCTTGACGGTACTGCTGTTGCGGGTTTGCTTGATGGGGGTCAAGCAGGGGCTCAATGAAAATCCCGGCTTTCCGTGGGCAGGCGCCCGAGCAGCGGGGTCAGGTCGGTCAGTTGGAAGGCGATCAGGTTGGTGACCTGGCCTTCGCGCTGCCAGCGCCCGTACACAGCCATCAGGCGCGCATGCAGCAGCACGGAACGCTGCGCATCGCGCACACCTTTCCAGCAGATGACTTGCACCACCCCTATTTCGTCCTCCAGCGTGACGAACACCGTGCCCTTGGCCGTCTGCGGCTGCTGGCGCAGGGTGATGATGCCGGCATGGCGCACCAGTGCACCGTCCGGCTGCTGCGCCAGTTGCGCACTGGTCAGCAGGCGCCGCCGTGCCAGTTGCGGGCGCAGCAGGGCCAGCGGATGGCGGCGCAGGGTGAGACCGGTGGCGGCGTAGTCCCACAGCACTTCCTCGCCTTCGGGGGCGGCGGGCAGTTCGAATTGCGCCTCGTTGACGGGCGCCTCGCGCAGCAGGCGCGGCATGGCATGCAGGCCGGCCGCTTCCCACACCTGGTTGCGACGATGGCCGCTCAGGCTCCTCAGGGCGTCGGCGGCGGCGAGCAGCTTCATGGCGGTGTGGTCCAGCCCGCAGCGGCGAGCCAGGTCCTCGGCGCTGCGGAGTGGGGCGCGTTCGCGCTCCGCCACAATCCGCAAGGCTGCGGCGCGCGGGAGCTTGTCGATCAGGCGCAGGCCCAGGCGGACGGGGGGAGGGGATGCGTGGTCCTGCTGCATCCCGGGAAACCGAGTGCGGTCTGGTTCGATCCCGCGTGCCGCAGGAGCATCTAGCGAAGGCAGCGGCTCTTCCAGCGTGCAATCCACTGCACTGTGCACCACATCCACCGGCCGCACCTCCACCCCATGCCGGCGCGCATCCTGCACCAGCTGGCTGGGCGTATAGAAGCCCAGCGGCTGGCTGTTGATCAGGGCCGCCAGAAATTCGGCAGGATAGTGGCACTTGAGCCAGCTGCTGGCATATACCAACAGGGCAAAACTGGCCGAATGGCTTTCCGGAAAGCCGTACTCGGAAAACCCCTTGATCTGCTCGAAGATCGACTCGGCAAACGCACGCTCATAGCCGCGCTCGAGCATGCCATCCACGATCTTCCGGTAGTACTTCTCCATGCCCCCCTTGCGCCGCCAGGCCGCCATGGAGCGGCGCAGGCCATCGGCTTCCCCGGCGCTGAAACCGGCCGCCACCATGGCAATCTGCATCACCTGTTCCTGAAAAATCGGCACACCGAGCGTGCGCTTCAGCACTTCTTGCAGGGCTTCGCTGGGATAGCTCACTTGCTCCAGTCCCTGGCGGCGCCGCAGATAAGGATGCACCATGCCCCCCTGAATCGGCCCCGGCCGCACGATCGCCACTTCAATCACCAGATCGTAGAAGCACTTCGGCTGCAAGCGCGGCAGCATGCTCATCTGCGCCCGGCTCTCGATCTGGAACACGCCAATAGTGTCGGCCCTGCTGATCATGGCGTAGGTGGCCGGGTCTTCCGGCGGAATATCCTGCATCCGGAACTCCACCCCCTTGCGCCGGCTGACCAGATCCAGCATCTTGCGCAGTGCCGTGAGCATGCCCAGGGCCAGCACGTCCACCTTGAGCAGCCCCAGCACATCCAGATCGTCCTTGTCCCACTCGATCACCGTGCGGTCCTGCATGGCGGCATTCTCGATAGGCACCATGCGCGACAAGGCACCCTTGGTCAGCACAAAGCCGCCCACATGCTGCGACAGATGGCGCGGAAAACCCATCAGCGTGCGCGTCAGCTGCACCAGCTGGCGCACCGCCAGATCGTCTGCCGACAAGCCCAGCCGCTGCAGCGCCTCCGGCTGCACGCCACTGCCATCCCACCAGTGGTGGTCCTGGGCCAGTGCGTCCACCACCGCTGCAGCGAAGCCCAGCGCCTTGCCCACATCACGCATGGCCGATTTGGAACGGTAGCTGATCACGGTCGCCGTCAGTCCGGCGCGATGGCGGCCGTATTTCTGGTACAGGTACTGGATCACCTCCTCGCGCCGCTCGTGCTCGAAATCGACGTCGATATCCGGCGGCTCATTGCGCTCCTTGCTCATGAAACGCTCGAACAGCAGCGTGCTGCGATCTGGATCCACCTCCGTCACGTGCAGGCAATAGCACACCGCAGAATTGGCTGCCGAGCCGCGCCCCTGGCACAGGATGCGCTCGCTGCGCGCAAACTGCACGATGTCGAACACGGTGAGAAAATAGTGTTCGTATCCCAGTTCCGAGATCAGCGCCAGTTCATGCTCGATCAGGCCGCGCACCTTGGCGCTGATGCCGCCCGGCCAGCGCAGGCTGGCCCCTTCGTAGGTGATGCGGCGCAGGTAGGACGCTGGCGTTTCGCCCGCAGGAACCACCTCGTCCGGATACTGGTAGCGCAACTCCTCCAGACTGAAATTGCAGCGGTCGGCCACCCGCAAGGTCTCCGCCAGCAAGTCCGCGGGATAGGTCTGCGCCAGCCGCAAGCGCGTACGCAGATGCCGCTCGGCATTGCCCTGCAGGGCGTAGCCGCAGGCCGTGAGCGGCTTGCCGATGCGTGTGGCCGTCAGCACATCCTGCAGCGGCTTGCGCGAGCGCACATGCATGTGCACATCGCCCGCCGCCACCAGCGGAATCGCCGTCAACGCCGAAACCTCGCGCATCTGGTGCAGCCACAGTTCGTCTCCGAGTTCGCGCAACAGCCGCACGGCCAGCCAGCAGCGCCCGCTGAAGCCGTCCAGCAGCCAGCGCGCCGTAGCCTGCAACTGCTCCGGCGTAGCCGGACGCCGTGGCGCCGCCAGCACCACGCAATCATCCAGCGCTCTCGGCACAATTTCGTGCCGCTCCAGCCGGTAGCTGCCCTTGTCGGCCCGCCGGCGCAAGCCGGTGATGAACTCGCACAGATTGCCATAGCCATCCAGGTTGCAGGCCAGCACGATCAGAGTGAAGGGCGCCGCATGCTCCACCTCGAACTGCGCGCCGATCAGCAATTTCAGCCCCGTTTCCCCGGCCGCTTCATGGGCACGCACCACCCCCGCCAGCGAACACTCATCCGTCACCGCCAGCGCCTGGTAGCCCAGCTGCTGCGCACGCTCGACCAGTTCGCGTGGATGGCTGGCCCCGCGCAGAAAGCTGAAATTGCTCAGGCACCAGAGTTCGGCATAAGCCGGAATCACAAAAGGGCGTGACATGGCAGCTCCTCAGGCAAAGAAGCCATGCAGATACCAGGCCGTACCCTCATGGGCCAGCCGCGTCTGGTACAGCCAGAGCACACCCGCCTGTTCACTCTGCGCCACCCAGTAATCCCGCACGGCCGTTACCGCATGCTGGCTGCCATCCGCCTCCTGCACCCGGTGCCACCAGCCCCCCTCGATGCGATGCGGCCCCGAAAGCAGCTTCAGCGCGCCGTGGTACAGCGGCTGGCCGGCAGCATTGATCCCCAGCTTCACCGGCTGCGGCAGCAGAAAACCCGGCTGCGGCAAGCCCTGCCAACTGGCGCCAGCACGGGGCAGCGCCTCTTGCGCCGGCTGCCACTGCACCTGCCATTCGGGCCGATGGTCTTCGCACAGCACGGGACGCAGCACCCGCGCATTGCCCAATCGCGCCGCCATGCGCTCCAGCACCAAGGGCAGCGGCTCGTCATCCGGGCGTTCATTGGGCAGCAGCGAAGCCGGTGTTTCCTCGAAAGGCTGTACTTCATCGGCCAGCAGGTGCAGCTCGCCCACCGGCGCCTGCAACTCCACCCTGGCCAAATGCTCGGTCAGCAGCCGGCCCAGATGCCCGATCTGTCGCGTCGGCTGCGCCGTGCGGATAGTCAGCTCCCCGCCATCCTCCACATGGCGCGAACGCATGCCGTCATGGCACCAGCGCAGGGTGAATACCGTCACGCCACAGCAGCGCGCCGCCAGCCAGCCGCACAGCTGCAACAACAGGCGCCGCGCGCCATGCATCAGCGCGGGGGCGGTTTCCACCCGCGCCATCAGTTCCAGCCGGCCATGGAAACGCTCCGGCAACTGCTCCCACACCGGCGTTTCGGGACGCAAGCCATACGCCTGATCCAGAGCCTCCAGCAAGCCCGCACCAAAGCGCCGCCCCAGGCCGGCGCGGGGCAGGACGCGCACCTGCCCCAGCGTGCGGCAGCCCAGCCGTGCCAGCGTGGCAGCTTCCTGATGCACGGCATCCAGGCTGGACAAGGGCAGGGCATCCAGACACTGCGCCAGCGGTGCACCAAAACCATGCCGCACACCGCCTCGTGCCAGGGCCAGTGCCCCCAGCCCGGTCGTCGCCCAGCTCAGCGCCGTTGCGCCCAATTCGGCGCTTTCGCTTCGCATTCTTGCCGCCAGCCGGCGCCGCCCGCCAAACAGGCGCACGCTGCTTTCCAGCTCCATCAGCACGGCTGGCGCAAAGCCTAGCTCCGAACGGACGATGGCCACCCGCGGCGTGAACTGCAGGCCCCACACCACCAGTCCCTCAATGCACGACGGAGACGGATCGGACAGCAGCGCGGCCCACAACATGGGACACCTCGACAGCAGGAACAGGCAGGGGCAAACCCGGCTGGAGCAGGCGCGGCGGCAACACCTCTGCCAGCCCGCCCGGCACCGAAGGCAGCAGGATGGCATCCTCATGCAAGGCGCCGCGCCGCTTGAGAATCTGCACCTCCAGGGCCCAGCCAGCTCTTGGCGCCACACGCAGGCGCAAGGGCGCCGCAGACGCCTGCTGGCACACCGAATCGGGCCGGAACACAAACACCAGCCCCTCGCAGCGCAAGGCGCTGATCTGCAGTCGCCGGATCTGTTCCGACCGGGCCTGCGGCACCCAGGCCAGCACCGCAGCCGCCGCATTGGCGCGGATCAGCTGCTCTGCCGCCCACAGCCGCTCCGCTACCTTCTCGGCCTGGATCCACACCAGATCCCGCGCCCCTACACCCGCGTGCATCAGGCCCGGCACATGCGGCGGAACCGGCGGACCGATCAGCACAATCGGCCCATGATTGGCCGCCACGGTACGCAGGGCAGGGCCAGTCAAGCGCCATTCACAGCTGGCAGTGCACGGCAGCAAAATCTCCGTCAGCGCCTGGCACGGCCAGCCACCTCCCGGCAACTCGGCATCCAGCTCCGCCCAGCCCGAAGCACGCACCGGTGCCGGCGCAGTCCCCAGTTCCGAAGCGCGCCAGACCGACGCCGGCAATGCCGCAGCCAGGCGATCAGCAGATGGCCGGGAAGAGGGCAAAGGCGGCGGCGTTGCAAGCGCAGCCTGCTGGAGAGAGGGAGCATTCATGCCTGCAAATATACTGTATAAAAATACAGTAATCAAGCATTTTCAACCCACAAAAAACCACTAGCGCGACTTCCGTGCCACCGCCTCCCAGGCCAGCACCCCCGCCCGCAGACTGCGCGCATCCGCCAGCGCATGGTGCGGCATCCATTCCAGCGAATACACCGCCGCATGTGCCTCCCGAAACGCCGGATGGTGCAGCGTATCTGCCCACACAAACTCGCGCGATTGCAGCGTCGTGGGCAAACGCAGCCGCTCCTCGGAGATCAGCGTTTGCGTCAGCAGCAGCCAGTCATCCGCATAGTCATACACCATGCACACCGGCTCGCCCAGCGCCTCCAGCCAGCCATGCAGCCGCTCCCCGAGCGTTCCGGCATCGCAGGCTGCCCCCGGCACGCGCCCCAGCAAGGGCAGCACATGCGCATGCACAAACGCGCTGCACGCCTCGCGCGAAAAATCGGTGCGCTCGGCATAGAACTCCCGCCCGTCTTCCGTCACCAGCCCCAGGCTGATCAGCTCGGGCAGATTGAAATTGGTGAATTCGGTATCGAGAAAAACACGCATGAATCTTCCTGATTGGGAATGACGAGCCGCCAGCCTTGCTTGGGACTTACCCTCCGTCTGCTTGGCTTAATCTGCCATCATCCGGCAGCGCCGCCACATACGCAAGTAGCCGTGCGGCGCGCAGCAATCACACCGATGGATTTACTCGCACCTGCAGGGGCAAAGCCGCGCCAGTTTGCCTTGCCGACGACAATACCCCAAGATGCCGTCCCATCATCATTACCGCATTTTCAGGCATCCATGATCAGCGCGCTCGACCTGTTCAAGATCGGCATCGGCCCCTCCAGCTCCCACACCGTCGGCCCCATGCGGGCGGCCTGCAATTTCGCCCGCCATCTGCAGGAGGCCGGCCTGCTGTCTGCCGTGCAGCGTGTGCAGATCAGGCTCTACGGCTCGCTCTCGGCCACCGGCGTCGGCCACGGCACTGACCGTGCCATCATCGCCGGCCTGATGGGTCAGCAACCCGACCAGGCTGATCCCGACCAGATGACCCAGGCCGTGGATGCCGTGCAGCTGGACGTCAGCCTGCCCCTGGCAGGCGCCCACCCCATTGCCTTTGACTGGCAGCGCGACCTGCAGTTCCAGCCCGTCAGCCTGCCGCGCCATCCCAACGCCATGCGCCTGACCGCATTCGGGCAGGAGGGGCAGACCGTTTACGAAAACACTTACTACTCCATCGGCGGCGGCTTCGTCATCGATGAAGCCCAGGCCGTCGAAGGCCAGACCGGCGCCCCGCGCGAGGAAGTCGAACTGCCTTTCGACGATGCCGAACAGATGCTCACACTCTGCCGCCAGCACAATCTGCGCCTGGCCGACCTGGTGCTGCGCAACGAGCGCACCTGGCGCCCCGAAGCCGAAACCCGCGCCGCCTTGCTCGACATCTGGGCCACCATGCGCGCCTGCGTCAGCCGCGGCCTGCGTCAGGAAGGGACGCTCCCAGGCGGTCTCGACGTGGAACGCCGCGCCCCCGGCATGTACCGCCGCCTCCACGCGCGTGACGCGCTGCCCAACCTCATCACCCAGACCTTCTCCGCCATGGACTGGGTCAACCTCTACGCTCTGGCCGTCAACGAGGAAAATGCCGCGGGTGGCCGCGTCGTCACCGCGCCCACCAACGGCGCCGCAGGCATCATCCCGGCGGTACTGCACTACTTCATGGATTTCCAGCGCGGCGCCAATGACGACGACGTGGTCGACTTCCTGCTTGCCGCCACTGCCATCGGGGTGCTGCTCAAGCGCAATGCTTCCATTTCGGGGGCGGAAGTCGGCTGTCAGGGCGAAGTCGGCTCTGCCTGCGCCATGGCTGCGGCAGGCCTCACCCAGGTGTTGGGAGGCACGCCGGAACAAGTCGAAAACGCCGCCGAAATCGGCCTGGAACACAACCTAGGCCTTACTTGCGATCCCGTGGGCGGCCTGGTGCAGGTGCCCTGCATCGAGCGCAACGCCATGGGCGCCATCAAGGCCATCAACGCCGCTCAGCTTGCGCTGTCGGGTGATGGCAGGCACAAGGTCAGCCTCGACACAGCCATCCGCACCATGCGCGATACCGGGCGCGACATGCTGGACAAGTACAAGGAAACGTCGCGGGGCGGGCTGGCCGTGGCCTATGCCGAATGCTGAAGCAGGCAGGTCTGCGCTGACGGTACGCAGTTTCTTGCTCGAACAGGGCCAGGTCGCCCTGGTTACGGCTTACGTGGTCGAGACATGCAGCCGCACATCGATATTGCCGCGCGTTGCGTTGGAGTAGGGGCAAACCTGATGCGTGGCTTCCACCAGCTTGCGAGCCTCTGCCTCTGGCAGACCCTCAACATGGACATACAGGTCCACATCCAGGGCATAACCGCCACTGGCCGTTTGTCCGATGCCGACCTCCACCGAAGTCCACGTGCTCCTGGGCTCCAGCTTCAATTGCTTGGCAGCAACCGGCAGGGCATTGTCGAAGCAGGCCGCATAGCCCATCGCAAACAGCTGCTCGGGATTGGCGCCGGCTTTCCCCGAGCCCGGAACGGCCGATCCAGCGCCAGACTGCCGTCGTCCAGCGCAGTGCGGCCGGAACGTCCCCCGATGGAGGTAGCACGAGTCTTGTAGAAGATTTTCATGAAGATTTCCTGTTATGCAAGAGTGGGGCAGCAGCTGCCGTTATCGGCCATGCCCTGCCATTGGTTGACTTTTCATCGTTCGGAGGCATGGCAAATTTCCAGCTTTTCCATGACACCGCAAGTAATGAGAATGGAAATCATAAATTGAATAGACCGGTCGTCTAAAACGGCAACGACAAATCCCTGCCTGTGAAAGGTGTTTGCTGATGGTGCGCAAAAGAAAAACGGACTACGGTGTTAACCGTAGTCCGTTGATTATGGTCGGCGTGGCGGGATTCGAACTCGCGACCCCTTGCACCCCATGCAAGTGCGCTACCAGGCTGCGCCACACGCCGAGAACATCAATTATATGCTGATTTTTGAGGTTTTGAAAAGATGCAGAAAATTTTCTGCAGCAGCGTTCGGGCAGGGCGCCAGACGCCTCCAGCTCGCCCAGCTTCAAGCCAGAAACGACAGGATCGCCTCCAGCTCACGGCGCAGGCTGGCCACATCCGCAATCGGTTCAGACCCGGTGTTCGCCGGGATGCCATCGCCCCCAGCCACTCCTGCGGCGTCAATCGCAGCAGCCCCGGCCGCCACACCGGCAACTGCAGCCCCATTCGTTCCATTCACCTCGGCCGCAGCAGAAGCCGCCGCCTTGCCCTTGCTCATCTCCAGCTGATGCCGCGCGCCGCTGATGGTGAAACCCTGCTCATACAGAAGATCGCGGATGCGGCGCACCATCAGCACCTCGTGGTGCTGGTAGTAGCGGCGGTTGCCGCGGCGCTTCATGGGGTTGAGCTGGGTAAATTCCTGCTCCCAGTAACGCAGCACATGCGGCTTGACACCGCAGAGTTCTGCGACTTCGCCGATGGTGAAGTAGCGTTTGGCAGGAATGGCGGGAAGATTCGGAGTGAGGGTGCTCATGGCAACAACAATGCACGCAGCAAGCAAGGCGCTGCAAACCGATAGCATAGCCTAAAGTTGCGCCTGTTTGTGAAGGTAGGGTTTCAAAAAGTCCGCTTAGAGGATGATTCTGCAGGGATTTTTCAAAAAGACTGACGATGCAAGTCACCAGCGTGCAGTGCACGCATCAGCGCCTCCTCACTTCCCCATACTTCAAGTAATTCCTGAACTCACCCCGCATACACGCCTGGAGCTAGTTGAGAAAATACATGAAAAAAGGACCGCAACCGCGGCCCCTGAAAGAGAAATTTCCATTAACGGAAAATTATTCCTCGTCGCCAGCCCCTTCATCGCCCTGCACAATCGCCTTGAGCTTGTGGCTGGCATGAAAAGTCACCACCCGGCGTGCCTCGATCGAGATCAGCTCGCCCGTGCGCGGGTTGCGTCCCGGCCGTGGCGATTTGGCGCGCAGCTGGAAGTTGCCAAAGCCGGAGATTTTCACGTCATTGCCCTTGACCAGTTCCTGCGCGATCAGGTCGAAAAAGGCGTCGACCATGTCCTTGGCCTCGCGCTTGTTCAGGCCGATGTTGTCGAACAGCTTTTCGGCCAGCTGGGCCTTGGTCAGCGTCGGGGTTTCGAGGGAGTCGAGTGCGATTTCCATGACAGTCGTTTGATTCAGTTCCGGTGATTCTCGCAGAAATTACGCCAACTTAGCCGCGCAGGCGGGCGCCGACGCTGCTTGCGAGTTGCTGCAGCACCGCCTGGCGCGCGCTTTCCAGCGATTCGTCGGTATGCGCGGCCGCCTCGTTCAGGAACTGCAGGCGGATCGCCACGCTCTTTTCGCCGGCGGCCAGCCAGTCGGCCTGGCTGTTCTTGCCGGCGCGGAACACGTCGAACACCACGGCGCTGCGCAACGTGCCGTTTGTGGGCGCCGCCATGGCGGCAGCCACCAGCGCGTCGTGCGTCACCGATTCCTTCACGATCACGGCAATGTCGCGCTCGGCGGCCTGGTACTTGGAGACGGACGCAAACTTCGGCAGCGGGCGCTGCAGCACGGCATCCCAGTCCAGCTCGAACACCACCGGCGCCTGCGGCAGATCATAGGCCTGGCGCCAGCGCGGATGCAGCTCGCCGACAAAGCCGATCGCCTTGCCATCGACCAGCACGCGTGCGCAACGGCCCGGATGCAGGGCAGGGTGCTCGGCCGGCTCGAAGGTGGCGCGCAGCGGAGCCAGCAGCGCTTCCACATCGCCCTTCACATCGTAGAAATCGACCGCGCTGTCCTTGCTGCTCCACTGCAGCGCCTGCACCGGCCCGTAAGCCATGCCGGCCACGCGCGTGGGCTGGGCAAAGCCGGCCACGCTGCTGTCGCTCTCCACCACAGAGTCGTCACGCAGGAACACCGCGCCCACCTCGAACACCCGCACGCGGCTGGCCTTGCGGTCCAGATTGAACTTCACCACGTTCAGCAGCGAACCGATCAGCGAGGAGCGCATCACGCTCATCTGGCTGGCGATCGGGTTCATCAGCCTGATCGGGTTGGCGTTGCCCGCCAGCTCGTTCTCCCAGCGTTCTTCCACGAAGCTGTAGTTGATGGTTTCCTGATAGCCCAGGCCGGCCAGTTGGCGGCGCACGGCATAGGGGTTGCGCTCGGTCTCGCGGCGCAATTTGGGCGTGATGGGCGCCTGCGGCGGCGTGGTCGGCAGCTTCTCGTAGCCGATCACGCGGATCACTTCCTCGATCAGGTCCTCTTCCAGTTGCAGGTCGAAGCGGTAGGTCGGCGGCGTGACGGTGATCACGCCATTCTGAGCCGTGGCCGGCAGGCCCAGACCGCGCAGGGCGTTCAGGCACTGCTCCTCGGTCACCGGCATGCCGATCACCTTGCAGGCGCGTTCCACGCGCAGCGTCACCGGTTGCGGCTGCGGCATATTGGGCTGCACATCGCTGGCCGGGCCGGCCTGGCCGCCACAGATCTCCAGAATGAGCTGGCTGATGCGCTCTACCACCTGTGCGGTGCGCGCCGGATCGACGCCGCGCTCGTAGCGGTGGCCGGCATCGGTGCTGAAGTTGTAGCGGCGCGAGCGGCCGGCAATCGCCTTGGGCCACCAGAAGGCGACCTCCACGTACACGTTCTTGGTGTCGTCGCTCACCGAAGTGGCATCGCCGCCCATGATGCCGGCCAGCGATTCGACTTCCTTGGTATCGGCGATCACCCCGACCGTCTCGTCCAGGGTCACGGTGTTGCCGTTGAGCAGCTTGAGCTGTTCGCCGGGCTTGCCCCAGCGCACCTGCAGCTGGGAACCGGCAATCTTGTCGGCATCGAAGATGTGCGAGGGCTGGCCCAGCTCGAACATCACGTAGTTGGAGATGTCCACCAGCGCCGAGACGCTGCGCTGGCCGCAACGCGCCAGGCGATCCACCATCCAGGCAGGCGTCTGGGCATCGGTATTCACGCCGGTGATCACGCGGCCGCTGAAGCGCCCGCACAGATCCGGCGCCTGCACTTCCACCTTCACCTGCTCGCTGGCGGTGACCGGTACCTGCGCTTCGGGCAGAGCCTGCAGCGGCGCGCCGGTCAGGGCAGACACTTCGCGCGCCACGCCATACACGCTCAGGCAGTGCGCCAGGTTGGGCGTGAGCTTGAGCGTGAACAGGGTGTCGTCCAGATCCAGATGCTCGCGGATGTTCTGGCCGACCGGGGCATCAGCCGCCAGTTCCAGCAGGCCGCCGTGGTCTTCCGACAGGCCCAGTTCGCGTGCCGAGCACAGCATGCCGTAGCTCTCCACACCACGCAGTTTGCCCACCTTGATCTTGAACGGCTTGCCATCCTCGCCCGGAGGCAGCTCGGCGCCAACCAGCGCGCAGGGCACGCGGATGCCGACGCGGGCATTGGGCGCACCGCAGACGATTGGCAGCAGCTCCGGCTGACCTACATCCACCTTGCACACGCGCAGGCGGTCGGCGTCGGGATGCTGCTCGGCCTCCTTGATCTCGCCCACCACGATGGAGGAGAAGGGCGGAGCGACGGGCGACAGCTCTTCCACTTCCAGGCCGGCCATGGTCAGGGTATCGGCCAGTTGCTGGGTGGTGAGCGAAGGATTGCAGAAACTGCGGAGCCAGGATTCGGGAAATTGCATGATGCTCTCGGAAAATGCGGGGACGGTCGGACAACGGGGCTTGGCAGGGCGGCGCCCACGGGCGCCGGCAGCCGATCAGCGGAACTGGCTGAGGAAGCGCACGTCGCCGTCGAAGAACAGGCGCAGGTCGTTCACGCCATAACGCAGCATGGTGAAACGGTCCAGGCCCATGCCGAAGGCAAAGCCGATGTACTGCTCGGGGTCCAGCCCCATGTTGCGCACCACGTTGGGATGCGTCTGGCCGCTGCCGGCCACTTCCAGCCATTTGCCGGCCAGCGGGCCGCTCTGGAACTGGATGTCGATTTCGGCGCTCGGCTCGGTGAACGGAAAGAAGCTCGGGCGGAAGCGCAGCACCAGGTCATCGCTCTCGAAGAAGGTGCGGCAGAAGTCGGTAAACACCACCTTCAGGTCCTTGAAGCTGATGTTCTGGCCGATCCACAGGCCTTCGCACTGGTGGAACATGGGCGAGTGCGTCGCATCGCTGTCCACGCGGTAGGTGCGGCCCGGGGCGATGACGCGGATCTCGGGCATGGTCTGGCCGGCATCGATCAGGCCGCGGTGACGCTTCACGTGCTGCACCGCATGGCGGATCTGCATCGGGCTGGTGTGCGTGCGCAGCAGGTTGGGAGCCTTCTCGCTGCCGCCTTCCACATAGAAGGTGTCGTGCATGGAGCGCGCCGGATGGTCTTCGGGCGTGTTCAGCGCGGTGAAGTTGAACCAGTCGGACTCGATCTCGGGGCCGCGTGCCACTTCAAAGCCCATGGAACCGAAGATCGACTCGATGCGCTCCAGCGTGAGCGTGACCGGGTGCAGACCGCCAGCGCCGCGCGTGCGGCCGGGCAGCGTTACATCCAGCGCCTCGGCCTGCAGCTGCGCCTGCAGCTCGGCTTCGGCCAGCGCGTTGCGGCGCGCCGTCAGCGCAGCCTCGATCGCCTGCTTGGCCTGGTTGATGGCGGCGCCGCGGGTCTTCTTTTCTTCCACCGACAGCTTGGCCATGCCCTTCATCAGCTCGGTGATCTGGCCGGCCTTGCCCAGGAAGCGCGCCTTGGCGTTTTCCAGGTCGTTCGGGGTGGCGGCTTCGGCAAAACTCTGCTGCGCGCTGGCAACAATGGCGTCCAGGTCGTTCATGGTGGCAATCAGGAGAAAAAAGGGCGCTGGCAGGCGTCGGGCATCTGCCGGCGGTTCAACAACAAGGGGCGGACAGCAGCGCTGTCGCCCCACCGGCAGACCGGGCTGCCGGATCAGGGAGGCATGCGTCAGCACGGCAACCGGGGAGGGCGCTGCACTGGCGGATGCCATCCGGACAAGTCTAAAGAAAAAGGGCTGGCACTTTGCAGAACCAGCCCTTGTTTCTTGGCTCGGAACCCTGTTGGTCGTGTTGAGGCAACAGTGACTGGCAGGGTTCCTCGTGCAATCAGGCGGCCAGCTTGGCTTTGACCTGGTTGACGATGGCTGCGAAAGCGGCTTCGTCATGCACGGCGATGTCGGCCAGCACCTTGCGGTCCAGACCGATGGCAGCCTTGTTCAGACCATTGATGAACTGGCTGTAAGTCAGGCCATTGGCACGGGCTGCGGCGTTGATACGCGCGATCCACAGCTGGCGGAACACGCGCTTCTTGGTACGGCGGTCACGGTAGGCATACTGGCCAGCCTTCATGACGGCCTGTTTGGCTACGCGGTAGACGTTACCACGACGACCACGGAAACCTTTTGCAAGGGCGAGAACTTTCTTGTGACGGGCACGTGCCGTTACACCACGTTTGACGCGAGGCATTATCTATCTCCTTGTTCGTCGGTTGATTACAGGCCTTGCTTGGGCAGCATCTGTGCCATGTGACCCATGTTGGTCTCATGCACGTTCACTGCACCGCGCAGGTGGCGCTTGTTCTTGGTGGTTTTCTTGGTCAGGATGTGGCGCTTGAAAGCCTGGCCACGCTTGACGCTGCCACCGGGACGAACGCGGAAACGTTTTTTCGCGCTGCTCTTGGTCTTCATCTTGGGCATTGGAATGCTCCTATTTGTTGTGCTCGTGAGGCGGAATGCCACCTTGGCATCCTCTTGCTGGCCCCGAGCCACTTGTTGTGCCCCGGCACGAATGCCCGGGCAGTGCTGAAGGCAGGGCGCTTGCGCGTCCTGCCCTCGAACCTCTTGCAGAATTTACTGCTTGGCTTCTTCAGCCGGTGCAGCCGGCTTGGCTGTGGCAGTCGGCTTCTTGCGGCCGGGGGCGATCATCATGATCATCTGGCGGCCTTCCAGCTTGGGGAAGGACTCGACCGTGATGGCATCACCCAGTTCGTCGCGGATGCGCTGGAGCAGGGCCATGCCGATCTCCTGGTGCGTGATCTCGCGGCCGCGGAAACGGAGCGTGATTTTACACTTGTCGCCGTCTTCCAGGAAGCGGCGGATGTTGCGCATCTTGATGTTGTAATCGCCGTCGTCGGTGCCGGGGCGGAACTTGATTTCCTTGACCTCGATGACCTTCTGCTTGGCCTTGGCCTCGGCTGCCTTCTTCTGCTCCTGGTACTTGAACTTGCCGTAGTCCATCAGGCGGCAGACCGGGGGATTGGCCATGGCGGCAATCTCGACCAGATCCACGTCCAGGTCACCGGCCATGCGCAGGGCTTCCTGGATGCTGACGATGCCCAGCGGCTCGTTGTCGGGGCCCGACAGACGTACTTCGGGGGCATTGATTTCACGGTTCAGGCGATGCTTGCGCTCTTCACGGTGACGGCGATCACGGTATTCGGTAGCTATGGTAAATATCCTTTCAACGTTGTCTCAGTACGCCAGAAAGGCGGCTGGCCTTTCACTCGGGTGAAAAACCGCCGCCAAGTGCTCAAGCCTGCTCCGGTGTGGAAACGGCGGATTTGCGGGCGATGTCGTCCTGCAGCAGCTTGGCGAAGCTCTCGACCGACATCACGCCCAGATCCTGATTGCCTCTGGCGCGTACCGCCACGTTGCCATTTTCCTTTTCCTTGTCGCCGACGACGAGGATGTACGGCAGCTTTTGCGTGGCGTGACTGCGTATTTTATAGGTAATCTTGTCATTGTGCAGGTCTGTGATGACCCTAACACCTTGATTTCGCAGCATCCGAGCCACGTTTTGGGCATATTCGGCCTGTGCGTCGGTGATATTGAGCACCGCCACCTGCACCGGAGCGAGCCAGGCGGGCAGGGCGCCCGCATATTGTTCGATCAGGATACCGATGAAACGTTCCAGGCTGCCGACGATGGCGCGGTGCAGCATCACCGGGCGATGGCGGTTGCCGTCCTCACCCACGAACTCGGCATCCAGCCGCTCCGGCATGGAGAAATCGACCTGGATGGTGCCGCACTGCCATTCACGGCCGATGGCGTCCTTGAGGGTGTATTCGATCTTGGGGCCATAGAAGGCGCCGTCGCCGGGAGAAATCACGTACTCGCAGCCGGAGGCGCGCAGGCTTTCCATCAGCGCGTGCTCGGCCTTGTCCCAGACCTCGTCCGAGCCGATGCGCTGTTCGGGGCGGGTGGACACCTTGTAGATGATGTTGGTGAAGCCGAAGTCGGCATAGACCTTCTGCAGCAGGCTGGTGAAAGCGCTGCATTCGGACAGGATCTGGTCTTCGGTACAGAAGATGTGGCCGTCGTCCTGCGTGAAGGCGCGCACGCGCATGATGCCGTGCAGGCCGCCGCTGGGTTCGTTGCGGTGGCACTGGCCGAATTCGCCGTAACGCAGCGGCAGGTCACGGTAGCTGCGCACGCCCTGCTTGTAGATCAGGATGTGGCCCGGGCAGTTCATGGGCTTCAGGGCATAGTCGCGCTTTTCACTCTCGGTGGTGAACATGTTCTCGCGGTACTTGTCCCAGTGGCCGGTCTTTTCCCACAGGCCCTTGTCGAGCAGCTGCGGGCCTTTCACTTCCTGGTAGCCGTTGTCGCGGTAGACGTTGCGCATGTACTGCTCCACCTGCTGCCAGATGCTCCAGCCCTTGGGGTGCCAGAACACGGTGCCGGGGGAGTGCTCGTCGATGTGGAACAGGTCCAGTTCGCGCGCCAGTTTGCGGTGGTCGCGTTTCTCGGCTTCTTCCAGCATGTGCAGATAGGCTTTGAGCTCATCCTTGCTGGCCCACGCGGTGCCGTAGATGCGCTGCAGCATCTCGTTCTTGCTGTCGCCGCGCCAGTAGGCACCGGCCACCTTCATCAGCTTGAAGTGCTTGAGCTTGCCAGTGCTGGGCACGTGCGGGCCGCGGCACAGGTCCTCGAAGGCGCCTTCGCGGTAGAGCGACACATCCTCGTTGCTCGGGATGCTGGCGATGATCTCGGCCTTGTAGTTCTCGCCCAGGCCCTTGAAGTAGGCCACGGCCTCGTCGCGCGGCAGCACGCGGCGCACCACCGGCTCGTCCTTGTTGGACAGCTCGGTCATCTTCTTCTCGATGGCGGCCAGGTCTTCCGGCGTAAACGGGCGCTTGTAGCTGAAGTCGTAGTAGAAGCCGTTGTCGATCACCGGACCGATGGTGACCTGGGCGTCGGGGAACAGTTCCTTGACGGCATAGGCCAGCAGGTGGGCGGTGGAGTGGCGGATCAGCTCCAGACCGTCGGCATCCTTGGCGGTGATGATGGCTAGCGGCGCATCCTGCTCGATCAGGTAGCTGGTGTCGACCAGCTTGCCGTCCACCTTGCCGCCGAGGGCGGCCTTGGCCAGACCGCTGCCGATGCTGGCGGCCACGTCGGCCACGGTCACGGCCTGTTCAAAACTGCGTTGCGAGCCGTCGGGGAGAGTGATGGTAATCATGGTGCTGCGGAAAAAGGAGACAACAAAAAAGCGCGGACAGTGCCGCGCTTTGCTCGGAGTGCCTGGAAAGGATTCAGGCGGGCGTGCCAGCAAGCAGCGGCCCGACACCTGTGATAAGGGTGCCGGAAAAGGAAGAGGGCGTAGTTCGCGGTGTCATAACCCGTGCTGCCTTTCTCGCTCTTGGCTGTGTGGTCAATGCATATGCAGTAAAACCCCATTCTAGCGCGTCGCCATGCAGGCGTCATGAAACGGCCGCAATTTACTGATCATGCCTGTGGACGCAGCGGCACACCTGTGCGGGCAAGCTCCGGTACACTTGGACGATGTCCGGCAGCCGTGTGCTCCCGGCACTGCCCGGCAGCCTGGCTGCCGGAGGACAAGACAATCTGCAGAGAAATCCTATGGCACATTACGACCCCCCCTTTGAGATTCATGTGCACGGCGAGGTCTCTTTGCATCCCGACGTGAAAGTGGCCGACGTGCAGGAGGCCCTCAAGCCCCTGTGGCAATATGCCGGCGCCCGCTCGCTGGCCGAAGGCGCCATCAGCCACTACGAGGAAGAACCCGGCCTGCAGTTCGACCAGCGCCAGCACCTGCTGCGCATGTGCTGGACGGTGCGCGGCGACGAGGACTTCCGCCGCAATGTCGACGACATGTGCATGAACCTGAACGAGCTTGCCAGCACCGGCGCGCCGATCGAGGTCACTTTCTACGACGCAGAATTCGACGAGGAAGACGAAGAGATGCGCGACGAGGACTCGCGTGACGACTTCATGATCGTCTTCGTCGGCCCCACGCCCGCGGCCATCATGCAGGTGCAGCGCGACCTGCTGGTACAGGACGTGATCAGCCTGATGGAGCGCCATTTCGATGCGTCCGAGCTGACCGGTGTGGTGGGCGAGGTGGACAAGCTGTTCACCCAGCGCTTCGATGCGCTGGTGGAATCGCTCGAGATCGGCAAGCCGCCGCGCGGCAGCGGCAATGGCGGCCATCGCGGGCGCAACAAGCCGCGGCACCTGCACTGAACGGAACCGTCACGCGAGTCTGGCAGACTGTCGGCTTTTCCATGCTGTCTGCCTGATTCATGCGCCTGCTTCCCGATTCCGCCCTGAACCCCGGCGTGCGCCGCCGCGAGGTGTTCGGCTGGGCGATGTACGACTTTGCCAACTCGGGCTACACCACCGTGGTGCTCACGGCGGTGTTCTCCGCCTATTTCGTGGCGGGGATTGCGGGCAAGGCGGATTGGGCGACGCTGGCCTGGACGCTGGCGCTGGGCGTTTCCAATGCCGTGGTGATGCTGCTCATGCCGGCGATCGGTGCCTGGGCGGATGCGCATGCGCAGAAGAAGCGGCTGCTGATGCTGACCACGGCGGGCTGTGTGCTGGCCACGGCGGCGCTGGCGCTGGCGCAGCCGGGCATGGTGGCGCTGGCCGTGGGGCTGATCATTGTCTCCAACATCTTCTACAGCTTTGGCGAGTCGCTGACGGCTTCCTTCCTGCCGGAACTTGCGCGGCCGGAGGCCATGGGGCGCGTGAGCGGGCTGGGCTGGGGACTGGGCTATCTGGGCGGCATGCTGACGCTGGGGCTGTGTCTGGCCTACGTGCTGTGGGCGCAGCAGCGGGGCGAGCCGGCAGCGCGCTTTGTCCCGGTCACCATGCTGCTCACGGCCGTGATGTACGGCTTGCCCGCGCTGGTCACCTTCGCCTTGCTGCGCGAACATGCGCGCCCTCCGGTGGCAGGCACCCGGGCGGCCGTGACCGTGGGTGATGCGCCGCGGCACCTGCGACAGACCTACCGGCAGGCCGCGCACTTGCCCGACCTGCGTCTGCTGCTGGGCAGCACTGTCTGCTACCAGGCGGGCGTGGCGGTGGCCATCGCGCTGGCAGCCATCTATGCCGAACAGGTGATCGGCTTTGCGCCGCAGGAAACCATGGTGCTGATTCTGGTGCTGAACCTGGCGGCGGCACTGGGCGCGCTGGTGTTCGGCTATGTGCAGGACCGTATCGGCCACCGGCTGGCCCTGTCGCTCACGCTGGTGGGTTGGATCGCGGTGTGCGTGATCGCGGCGCTGGCGCAGAACAAGGCGCAGTTCTGGGTGGCGGCCACGATTGCCGGCCTGTGCATGGGCAGCAGCCAGTCGGCGGGGCGGGCCATGGTTGGCCTGTTTGCGCCGCCGCAGCAACTGGCGGAATTCTTCGGGCTATGGACCACGGCGACGCGCATTGCCAGCATTGTCGGGCCGATCAGCTACGGGCTGATTACCTGGCTGGCGGGGGGCAACCAGCGCATTGCCATCGTGGCCTGCAGTGCCTTCTTTGTCGCCGGATTGCTGTTCCTGTGGCCGATGCGGGTGCAGCGCGGGCGCGAGGCGGCGCTGGCGTCAGTGCAGGGGGCATGAGCCCGCAGGAGTCCTGCAGGATCTCCGTGAGGTTTTTGCGCAAAGACCGGGCAGCGCTCAGTGGGCGGTGTAAGCCTGCAGCAGCTGTGCCTGCGGATGGGGCAGATGCAGCCACTGGCTGGCGGCCAGTTCCAGGCGCCTGGGCGCGGCGGTGCAGAGCAGCTCCAGTCGGCCATGGTGCAGGGGCGAGTGCTCCAGCGTGGCCTGGCGCAGCAGGTGCGCTTGTTCCAGCAGCCGAGCCGTCTGGCGCGCCACGGGCTCGCCGGGCTCGATCAGGCGCACCCCCGGGCCGACCAGCGGGCGCAGCACATCGGCCGCAAACGGGTAGTGCGTGCAGCCCAGCACCAGCGTATCGATGCCGTTCTGCGCATCGTCCTGCACGAACGGGCCCAGGGCCTGCACGTAGCGGCGGCACAGGCTGTCCACGGTTTCGCCGTCGGGATTGGCCTGGTTGTCGAGGGCGTTCTCGATGGCCAGCGCCAGTCCGTTGCAGGCCTGGATATGCATCTGGCGGTCACCGGACCATTCCTGCACCAGCCGCTGGAAACGCTGGCTTTTCACTGTGGCGTGCGTGGCCATGATGCCGATATGGCCGGTCATGGTCAGGGCGGCGGCGGGCTTGATGGCGGGCTCGATGCCGACGATGGGCAGCTCTGGCCAGGCCGCACGGATCGCGTGTACGGCTTGCGCCGTGGCGGTGTTGCAGGCCACGACAAGCAGTTTGATGCCATAGGCATCGACCAGATGACGCGTGATGGCCAGGCTGCGTTGCTGGATTTCTTCCGTGCTGCGTTCGCCGTAGGGTGCCCAGGCGGTATCGGCCAGATAGACGAAATCCTCCTGCGGCAGCAGGCGCAGCAACTGGCGCAGCACGCTCAACCCGCCCACGCCACTGTCGAAAACGCCAATGGGACGGGAGGCAAGTGCGGGATCGGGCTGCATGATCAATCGGTCTGGACAGGCGGAGCAAACACTTCACTCCGCGATGGAAGCATGATGCCAGAAATGGCGTGCCGCCACGGGGT
Organism: Brachymonas denitrificans; assembly: GCF_907163135.1. Classification (NCBI taxonomy): domain Bacteria; kingdom Pseudomonadati; phylum Pseudomonadota; class Betaproteobacteria; order Burkholderiales; family Comamonadaceae; genus Allobrachymonas; species Allobrachymonas denitrificans. Next base: position 812,751 of record NZ_CAJQUA010000001.1, read on the forward strand.
GCGGGCTGGGCGGCGGACACAAAAAAGCCGCCGCACCGGCCTTGCTCACGAAAACAGCGGGTTTTCGCAGCAAATACCGTGCAGGCGGCCGGCTGGCAGGAGCCGCGCGAAACAGCCCCGCCCGCAGTACGACGTGCCTCAGGCCGACGTGATGTCGATGCCCTTGAACTCGCCGCTGGCGATGCGCTTTTCCCACTCGGCCGGGCCGGTGATGTGGGCGCTGGTGCCGCCGGCATCCACGGCGACAGTCACGGGCATGTCGACCACGTCGAATTCGTAGATGGCTTCCATGCCCAGGTCTTCAAAGCCGACCACCTTGGCGGCCTTGATCGCTTTGGATACCAGATAGGCGGCGCCACCCACGGCCATCAGGTAGGCCGACTTGTGGTTCTTGATCGACTCGATGGCGACCGGACCGCGCTCGGCCTTGCCGACCATGGCGATCAGGCCGGTCTGCTCCAGCATCATGTCGGTGAACTTGTCCATGCGGGTGGCGGTGGTCGGGCCGGCGGGGCCGACGACCTCGTCACCGACCGGATCGACCGGGCCCACGTAGTAGATCACGCGGTTGGTGAAATCGACCGGCAGCTTTTCGCCCTTGGCCAGCATGTCCTGGATGCGCTTGTGCGCGGCATCGCGGCCGGTCAGCATCTTGCCGTTGAGCAACAGGGTCTGGCCCGGCTTCCAGCTGGCGACTTCTTCCTTGGTCAGGGTGTTGAGGTCGACGCGCTTGCTGGTTTCGGTGTTGGGCGTCCAGTCGACCTTGGGCCACAGGTCCAGGCTCGGGGGATCCATGTAGACCGGACCGCTGCCGTCCATCACGAAGTGGGCGTGGCGTGTGGCGGCGCAGTTCGGGATCATGGCGACCGGCTTGGAAGCTGCGTGCGTGGGGTACATGTTGATCTTCACGTCCAGCACGGTGGTCAGGCCGCCCAGGCCTTGTGCGCCGATGCCCAGTGCGTTGACCTTCTCGAACAGTTCCAGACGCAGCTTCTCGACGTCGGACAGTTCCGCGCCGGAAGAGGCCTTTTCCTGCAGCTCGTACATGTCCAGGTCTTCCATCAGCGCCTGCTTGGCCATCAGCATGGCTTTTTCGGCAGTGCCGCCGATGCCGATGCCCAGCATGCCGGGCGGGCACCAGCCGGCGCCCATCAGCGGCACGGTCTTGAGCACCCAGTCCACCAGGTTGTCGCTGGGGTTGAGCATGACGAATTTGGTCTTGTTTTCGGAGCCGCCGCCCTTGGCCGCCACGGTCACGTCCAGCTTGTCGCCGGGTACCAGCTCGACGTGGATCACGGCGGGGGTGTTGTCCTTGGTGTTCTTGCGGGCAAACTGCGGATCGGCCACGACGGAGGCGCGCAGGCGGTTGTCGGGGTTGTTGTAGCCGCGGCGCACGCCTTCGTTGATGGCGTCATCAAGGCTGCCGGTCAGGCCTTCGAAGCGCACGTCCATGCCTACTTTGAGGAACACGTTGACGATGCCGGTGTCCTGGCAGATCGGGCGGTGGCCGGTGGCGCTCATCTTGCTGTTGGTGAGGATCTGCGCCATTGCGTCCTTGGCGGCGGGCGATTGCTCGCGCTCGTAGGCACGCGCCAGGTGCTGGATGTAGTCGGCCGGGTGGTAGAAGCTGATGTACTGCAGCGCCGCAGCAATCGATTCGATCAGGTCATCCTGCTTGATGATGGTGGTCATGGGTGTTCCTTGGGTCTGTTCAAGTAATGGCAATACCTCACTGGCCGACTGCGCCAGCGTTTTGCAGGCGTTATTGTGCCTTGTCTGGCTGACGGCTTGCTAACTGGGTGCAAACGCGTCCCTGCCCGGCATCGGCGCGCACCGGGTGGCTTTGCATGCACCAGACAAAAATGGCCACGCATCAGCGTAGCCATGGTGTCGTTAGCATCCCGGAATGGATTCAGGACGCCAGCCAGCGCATTCAGGTGGCTGAATCCTGACCCGGGCGCCCCAGCCATTTGCCCAGCGTGCGCTTGCGTGCCGGGGTTTCCAGGGGCAATTCCAGCGACTGCGCGGGCGGCAGCAGTTCGGCCAGCCCGGCTTCGCGCAGCACCCGCACGCAGTCGCGGATGTGTTGCTCGCCCAGATAGCGCAGGGCGGTATAGCCCAGCGCGGCGGCCGCCATCTGGCCCGCCAGCGGCACGTACTTGACGGCCTGCTTGGTCGTCAGGCGCATGCCCACCATGCGCGCGGCGCGCAGCACCAGCTCCTTGGTCACCAGGCGGCCCACCATCACCGCGCCGACGGCGGCAATCGCTTTCTGGATGCGCTCCTGCTTCTGCGGATCGAGCCGGGCGATCTGCGCCTGCGTCAGGCCGAACTCCTGGTTGATCTGCGGAATCACCTTGGTCATGAGCGAGGCGTCCACCAGCCAGTCCACGCCCGGAATCGGCACCATGCTGGTGACGGCGCCCGTCATGGCCTTCTTGTGCAGCAGCTTGCGCGAACGGACGATCGCTGCTTCCAGACGGGGATCTCCCTGGGCCATGTCCATGGCATTCATGTGCGTACTCCTTGTGGTGGGCGACGATGCCGCATGCGCGGCCATCCCATATGCGGGGGAGCGCAAACCGCTTCAATCCCCGGGCGGAGCCTGATTGTTACGGCTTGCATCCGGCGCTGCAAGATGCGCTTGCCGTGCGTTGCGGCGGAAAGCGGTACTGCATCACGTTTTCCGGCAGGTGAATGCTGCATTCAGCTTCGGCCATCCGGGCTGGCTACACTTGCTGCTTACTTTCCACTTCGAGCCCATTTGCCATGCAAGCCCTAGCCATTTACGCCGGACCTGCCGCCTTGCGCCATGTACAGCAGCATGGCCTGTTGCCCAGGCACATCGGGGTGATTCCCGCTGCGGCGGGCGGGCCCAAGGGGCTGATGCTGCTGCGCATGGACCAGTTCCTGTTCGGTGACTGGCTGCCACGCAGTGCGCAGCCGGTGCATCTGGTGGGTGCCTCGATCGGCGCCTGGCGCATGGCAACCGCCTGCCTGCCCGATGCGGTGCAGGCCTTCCAGCTGCTCGAGTACAACTACATCAACGAGGAATTCCAGACGCGCACGGTACGCGGGCGCAAGCGCCTGCCGCCGCCATCCGAAGTGAGCGCAGCCTTTGCCCGCAATCTGCAGCAGTTCTATGGCGGCCGCGTCGAAGAGGTGCTGGAACATCCGCGCTACCGCCTGCATGTGGTCACGGCACGCGGGCGGCATCTGCTGGCGCGCGAGGGGGCAGGGCGCAGCCATCTCGGCTATCTGGCGGCCTATGGTGCCAACGCCTGGAACCGGCAGGCACTGTCGCACTGGCTGGACCGCGTGGTGTTCTCCGCGCCGACGGTGGAGCGCAACGGGCTGGGTGCACTTCCTTTTGACACCGCCGATTTCCGCACGCACCAGGTGGCCCTGACGCCCGACAACTTCATGCCTGCGCTGCAGGCCAGCGGCTCGATTCCCTTCGTGCTGCAGGCCGTGCACGACATCCCGGGCGCGCCGCGCGGCGCCTACTGGGATGGCGGCATCACCGACTACCACCTGCACCTGCGCTATCTGCAGGGGCAGGCCGCCGCCCCGGCCAGCGCGGACGGTACCGGCAGCATCGTGCTCTATCCCCACTTCCAGCAGGCCGTGGTGCCGGGCTGGCTCGACAAGGCGCTGCAATGGCGCCATGCCAGCACGTCTGCGCTGGACCACATGCTGCTGCTCGCGCCCGATCCGGATTGGGTGCGCCAGCTGCCCAACGGCAAGCTGCCGGACCGCAACGACTTCAAACACTATATCGACGACCACGCAGGCCGCGTCAAGGCCTGGACGCAGGCGGTGGCGGCCAGCCAGCAGCTGGTGGAAGAATTCGCCGAATGGCTGGAGCGTCCCGATCCATCGCGCATCAGGCCACTATGATGGCAGGCTGATTCTTCCGAAATTTCCATGCACCTGCCCGATCCCCATATTCAGCCTGAAGCCTGGCGCCATCTCAAGCCGCACGTCCGCCATCTGTTGCAGCGCATCCACCGCAAGCCGCGTCCACCCATGGAATCGCTGCCGGTCGATCTGGCGCGCGAAGCCTATGCCATGGGCTCGCATGTGCTCGAAGTGGATGCCCCCGCGCTGGCGCGCGTCGAAGACCTGCAGATTCCCAACCGCGACGGCCATCCCCTGCCGGCGCGTCTGTATGCACCGCTGGCCGAAGGGCAGGGCGTGCTGCCTGTGCTGGTGTTCTTCCATGGAGGCGGCTTCGTCGTGGGCAGCGTGGAGACGCATGACACGCTGTGCCGCGTGCTGAGCCACCTGAGCGGCTGCGCCGTGCTGTCGGTGGATTACCGTCTGGCGCCCGAACACAAGTTCCCTGCAGCCTTCAACGATGCCTGGGATGCGGTGCACTGGGTCTCGCAACACGCAGCCGTGCTGGGCCTGGATGAAACCCGCATCGCAGTGGGTGGCGACAGTGCCGGCGGCACACTGGCGGCGGGCTGTGCCGTACAGGCCGCGCAAGAGGGCATTTCGCTGCGCCTGCAGCTGCTGTTCTACCCCGGCATGCAGGCCGAGGCGCTCACGCCGTCCCGCAAGCTCTATGCCGAAGGCTTTCTGCTCACCGAACCGCAGATCCAGTGGATGTTCCACACCTTCGTCGAGGATGCTGCACAGTTTGCCGACTGGCGCTTTGCCCCCATCCACGCCGAGCATGTGGATGGCGTGGCGCCGCTGTGGCTGGGCCTGGCGGAATGCGATCCGATTGCGGACGACAGCCTGCTCTGGGCCGACAAGCTGCGCCATGCCGGCGTGCCGGTGGAGCTGGAGGTCTACCACGGCGTGATCCACGAATTCATCAAGATGGGGCACGCCATTCCCGAGGCAAGACAGGCACACCAGGATGCGGCGCGCGCCCTGCGCGAGGCGCTGCAGCCCTGATTTGCACGTACAAGGAAGTCATTGCCATGAGCCAGGCCGTTTTCTCGGCGTCCAGCCGTTCCTCCTTCCGCCACGTCACTCGCCTGCGTGTGCGCTGGTTGGAGGTGGACATGCAGAACATCGTCTTCAACGCGCACTATCTCGCCTGGTATGACACCGCCTTCAGCGACTACTGGCGCAGTCTCGGCCTGGCCTATGGCGACACCATGCGCCGCTTTGGCTGTGACGTGTACCTGAAGAAGGCGACGACCGAGTTTCACGCCAGCGCAAAACTGGATGATCTGGTCGAGGTCTGCCTGCGCTGCGAGCGTATCGGCAACAGCAGTTTGCTGTTCACCGGGGCGGTGTTTGGCGGCAACCAGCTGCTCAACAGCGCGGAGCTGCTCTACGTCTATGCAGATCCGGTGCAGCAGCGCGCCATGCCGGTGCCGGAGCCCTTGCGGGATCTGTATGGCACCTTTGAATCCGGCGTGGAGATGACCCACTGCCGCACCGGCGACTGGTCAACCCTGAGCGAACTCGCACGCGCGGTGCGCGAACCCGTCTTCGTGCAGGAGCAGGGCTTCGCACCCGAAGAGGAATACGATGGCCTGGACGAAACCGCGCTGCATGCGGTGGTGAGCAACCGCATCGGCATGGCGCTGGCCACCGCCCGTTTGCTGCCCACGCTGGAGCTGGAGGAAGAGGGCAGGCCGCTGCGCATCGGTCGCATCGGCCGCGTGGCCGTGCTGCAGCCCTTGCGCGGCACGGGCGCCGGCCAGTTGGTGATGCAGGCCCTGCAGCAAAGCGCGCGCATGCGCGGCGACAGCCATATCCAGCTGGGCGCGCAGCTGTCGGCAGCCGGTTTCTATCGCCGCCTGGGGTACCAGCCCTTCGGCCCTGTCTACGAAGAGTGCGGTGTGCCGCACCAGGACATGCGTCTGGCGTTGTAAAACAGCTCAGGTCGCCACCGGGCTGGCGGCGGGATAGGGCAAAGCAATCCGCAGAAAGGGTCAGACCGAGATCAGCACGTCGCTCTGCACTTCGGTCAGCACGCGCTTGGTGACGCTGCCGAGCAGCATCTCGGTCAGCGCGTTTTCGCCGTGTTTGCCCAGCACGATCAGCTCGGCGTACTGTTCCTGCTCCTGCTCGACGATGCGCATCACCGGGTCGCCCTGCAGCACGAGCAGGCGCGTGCTGTCCAGCGGCAGGCCGGCGTCGTCGCGCAATGCCTGCAGCTTCTGCGTGGCTTCCTGGCGGGCCTGGTCACGGTAGTGGGCGAAGGTGTCGTGCTCAACGCTGGCGTAGCGCAGGTAGCCGGCAAACGGCACCTCGTACACATGCAGCAGCACCAGTTCCGCCCCCGGGGCAATCTGCTGCGCATGGCGGATGGCCTGCAGCGAGGCCTTCGAGAAATCCACCGGAACCAGCACGTTGCGGTAGGGCTCGTGCATGGGCTGCTTCACCACCAGCACCGGACAGGCGGCGGTATTGAGCAGGCGCTCCGCCGTCGAGCCCAGCAGCAGGTGCCGCATGAAACTTTCGCCGCGCGAGCCGCACACCAGCAGGTCGGCATTGCGCGCGTATTCGCCCAGTACCGGCAGCAGCGAACCGAATTCGACATGCGCGTTCATGGGCAATTCGCCCAGACGCTTGTGCAGGGCGAACCGCAACTCGTCCAGCTTCTCGCTGGCACGCGTGGCCACGCGCTCCTTCAGTTCCTCGGGCCCCACGCCCATCATGTGGCGCAGTTTTTCCAGTGGCGTCAGATCCGCCACGTGCACGACTTCCATTTGCGCCTCCACTTGTCGCGCTAGCAGGGCGGCGCGCTCGACGGCGTGGCGGGCTGGCGCGGAAAGGTCGGTGGCGGCAAGAATGTGCTTGAAATCGGGCATTGTCGGGACGTGCGGATGCAGTGAGGGGCTGAAAACGGACTTGCCGGCCATGACAGGATGCGTCAAACGGCCGGTGCCGGTTCAGGGCGGGAATTTGTCATCTGTGCCCCGTATCATGACATGCTTGTTCCCATGCCTTGCCATGCCCCTGTCTTCTTCATCCCCTTTGCCTGACACCAGCCGGCCTTCCGTGCGGGAGGTATTCCTTGTTTTCCTGCAGCTGGGCTTGACCAGTTTTGGCGGCCCGGCGGCGCATTTGGGCTATTTTCGCGAGGCCTTCGTGGTGCAGCGGCGCTGGCTGGGCGAGCAGGCCTATGCCGATCTGGTGGCTTTGTGCCAGTTCCTGCCCGGCCCGGCCAGCAGCCAGGTGGGCATGGGGCTCGGGCTGATGCGGGTGGGCTATGGGGGTGCCCTGGCGGCCTGGGCGGGTTTTACCTTGCCCTCGGCCATTTTGCTCGTGCTGGCCGCGCAGGGGCTGGTGCACTGGGGCAGTGCGGTGCCGCCAGGCCTGCTGCATGGCCTGCACCTGGCCGCTATTGCCGTCATCCTGCAGGCAGTATGGAGCATGGGCAAGGCGTTCTGCCGTGGTCCGGTGCAACTCGCACTGATGCTGGCCGCCACCCTGGTCGTCATGGGGTGGGGAGCGCACTGGGCCGGCTGGGTGATCGTGATGCTGGCGCTGGCCGGCGTGGCGGGTGTACTGCTGTTGCGGTCGGGCAGCACGGGTGCGGCCGGCTCGCTCCGGGTGCCGGTGGGCAGCCGCGCGGCCGTGGGCTGGCTGATGCTGTTTGCGGCGCTGCTTGCCCTCAGCGTGATGACGTGGACGGGGCAGGCGGCGCAGTTGCTGGCGGCGTTTTATCGCACCGGCAGCCTGGTGTTCGGTGGCGGGCATGTGGTGTTGCCGCTGCTGGAAGGCGAGTTGGTGCAGCGTGGCTGGGTCGAGGCGCCGGTATTCCTGGCCGGCTACGGGCTGGCGCAGGCCGTGCCGGGGCCGCTGTTCACGTTTGCTGCCTTTCTGGGGGCGACGATGCAGTCGGCGCCCACTGGCTGGACAGGCGCCAGCCTGGCGCTGCTTGCCATTTTCCTGCCGGCTTTTCTGCTGGTGGCGGGCGCACTGCCGTTCTGGGAGCGCTGGCGTCACCTGCGCTGGCTGCGCAGCGCTCTGCAGGGCATCAATGCCGCCGTGGTGGGCTTGCTGCTGGCTGCACTCTTGCAGCAGGGCGCAGCCAGCCTGCATCAGTGGGCGGACCTTCTGGTTACGGGGCTGGCCCTGTGGCTGCTGATGCGCCTGCGCTGGGCGCCGTGGCTGGTGGTGCTGGTTAGCGCGCTGGCCGGCTGGGCATCATCCGTCCTGCTGCCCGTTGCATAAGCAAATCACCATTGTGTCTAGGGGCAGCGGCCCGCCAACGTGGTGGAAGGTTGTACCATCCCACCTTCCAGAAGAACCGTATTCCCCAGGAGAATTCCACCCATGGCGCTCGATCCCAGCACCTTCAAGCCCGAAACCATTGCCGTGCACGGTGGCTACAGCAGCGAACCCACCACCCGCGCCGCGGCCGTGCCGATCTACCAGACCACGTCCTACACCTTCGACAACACGCAGCACGGTGCGGACCTGTTCGACCTGAAGGTGCCGGGCAACATCTACACCCGCATCATGAACCCGACGCAGGACGTGCTGGAAAAGCGCGTCGCAGCCATGGAAGGCGGCATTGCCGGCCTGGCCGTGGCCTCGGGCATGTCGGCCATCACCTATGCCATCCAGACCATTGCCGAGGCGGGGGACAACATCGTCACGTCGTCCACCCTGTATGGCGGCACCTACAACCTGTTTGCCCATACGCTGCCGCAGTACGGCATCGAGGTGCGCTTTGCCGACTACCGCCAGCCCGAGCAGTTCGCCAAGCTGATCGACGGCAAGACCAAGGCGATCTTCTGCGAATCCATCGGCAACCCGCTCGGCAACGTCACCGACTTCGAGAAGCTGGCCGAGATCGCCCATGCCCACGGCGTACCGCTGATCGTGGACAACACCGTGCCCAGCCCCTACCTGTGCCGCCCGATCGAGCACGGCGCCGACATCGTCGTGCATGCCCTGACCAAATACATCGGCGGCCATGGCACCAGCATCGGCGGCATCATCGTCGATAGCGGCAAGTTCCCCTGGGCCGAGCACAAGGAGCGCTTCCACCGCCTGAACACGCCTGAAGTCAGCTACCACGGCGTGGTCTACACCGAGGCGCTGGGCCCGGCGGCCTACATCGGCCGTGCCCGTACCGTGCCGCTGCGAAACATGGGCGCCGCCATCAGCCCCTTCAATGCCTTCCTGATCCTGCAGGGGCTGGAGACGCTGCCGCTGCGCATGGACCGCATCGGCGACAACTCGCGCAAGGTGGCCGAGTTCCTGCAGCAGCATCCCAAGGTGAACTGGGTCAACTACTCCGGCCTGCCGGATCACAAGGACTATCCGCTGGTGCAGAAATACATGAAGGGCAATGCCTCCGGCATCCTCAATTTCGGCGTGAAGGGTGGCCGTGAAGCCGGCGCGCGTTTCCAGGATGCGCTGCAGCTGATCCTGCGCCTCGTCAATATCGGCGATGCCAAGACCCTGGCTACGCACCCCGCCAGCACCACGCACCGCCAGCTGTCGCCGGCCGAGCTGGAAAAGGCCGGCGTGAGCGAAGACATGATCCGCCTGTCCGTGGGCATCGAGCACAGCGATGACATTATCGCGGATCTGGATCAGGCGCTGGCTGCTGCCTGATGGCCGACGCGCGCGGACAGGATTTTCCTGTCCGGACTGACGCAAAAATAAACCCCGTTCGGAAAGCCGATACGGGGTTTATTTTCTGTTGGCAACAGTGGGGACTTACAGGGCGATCTTGGAAATCTTTGCACCCTGCAGCGACACGCCGGCTTCCAGGCCCGCGTTGTTCAGCACAAAGGCCACCACCGGCTGCTGCAGCGTCTGGGTATCCACCGTGCCGTTGGCGCCGATCTGGGCCACTGCCACGGTTGCATCGATACCGGCCGTCCAGCCCTTGCTGGCGCGGAACTTGTCCAGAGCTTCCTGGGTGGTAAAGACGTAGTACACGGCCTTGGACTGGGCGCCGGCCTGCAGGCCGATCGAGGCCGCGGTGGTGCTGTAGTAATCCAGTGTCTTGCCGTCCACGCGCAGGGCGCCGCGACCGTATTCACCGCCTACGATGAAGGAGCCACCCACCACGGCCGGGAACACGAGCACGCCCTTGGAGCGCGCCACCAGTTCACGCGAGCCGGGTACGGTGTTGTACAGGCGGTTCAGTGCAGCGTCCACCTGAGTGTCCACGGACGCGCGCGTGTTGGACGGAATCGTCGGCGTGGGCGAAGTGGTGGAAGGCGTGGTGGTACACGCGGCCAGGCCCAGGGAGCCGGCCGCAATGGCGCCAGCCAGACCGATTGTGCGCAGGGAAGCGGGGAAAGTCATCATGTTCTCCAGTAGCCAAAACATGGAAACCACTCTAACTGTCCCGCTGCTTGCAGCCTGTCAGACCAGAGCGCCTTCCTCTGCAGGCATTCGCCCCCGACTTAGCGCGCCTGCAGCCCCATCGCACGCTCGACTTCATTGGCCAGATCGATCACTGCCTTGGCGTAGTAGCTGCTGTTGTTGTAACGCGTGATCACGTAGAAGTTGTCGGTGCCGGCGTAATACGAGGCCGGTGCATAGCCATTCTCCAACTCGATCAGCGCCAGCTTGCGGTTGAAGCCGGCGGGCAAGCCCACGGCCGTGGCGCCCAGTTCGCTGAACTGTTCCGGCGTGAAGCTTGGCGTGATGTCCGGGCCGAGCAGCGTTTCCAGCTGCAGGCGGCTCTGGTCGAAGGTTACGTCGAAGACCGGCTCCAGCCCGCTCACCCAGCCGTACTGCTTGAAGTAGTGCGCCACCGAGCCCACCACGTCGGTCGGGCTTTCGAACAGGTCAATATGCCCGTCGCGGTCGAAGTCGACGGCATGCTTTACCCAGCTGGACGGCATGAACTGCGGCAGGCCCATGGCGCCGGCATAGCTGCCACGCAGCGTGAGTGGATCATCGCGGTTTTTCCAGGTGAGCTGCAGATAGTGTTCCAGTTCGCTGCGGAAGAAGGCGTTGCGGTCCGCCGCGCGCGGATGCGCCTGCGGAAAATCGAAGCTCAGCGTGGCCAGGGTATCAATCACCCGCATGTTGCCCACGTTACGTCCGTAGATGGTTTCCACGCCCACGATGCCCACAATGTACTTGGCCGGCACGCCGTATTCGCGCTCGGCGCGCTGCAGCTGGGTGGCGTTCTCGTTCCAGAACTGCACGCCTGCACGGATGCGCGTGTTGTCGATGAAGCGGCTGCGGTACACGCGCCAGCTGCGGCGAACTCCCTTGCCGGCCGGCAGGATCAGGCGCGGGACGCTGGGCAGGAAGTCGGCATTGCCGATGGCATTGCGCACAAAGGTTTCCGGTAGGCCGAGGCGGCGGGCCATGTTCGGCACCTGCGCCATCACGTCGGCGCGCTGGGCGTAGCTGCCGTTGAGAGCCAAGGAGGCGGGTGCCGGTTGCGGGTGAGGGGCGGGCGCGGGAGTGGCGCCCTCGTCGGGCTTGGGTGGCGTGCCGCAGCCTGCCAGGGCCAGCGCAGAGGCTCCGGCCAGTGCGCCCAGCAGGTGCAGGCGGCGGCGCTCGGGGGCAGGGGATAGAGGAGTATGCAAGTCAGGAATCATGGGGCTGGAGCGTGGAAAAGCGTACGATGAAAGCGGCATGCCGACGGTCTGACCGGACAGTTTAGCGGATCGTTCCGCACGGTAGCGGCGTGCCCGAAACCCGCCTTGCACGACAGTGTGCAGGGGGCAGGGGATGGTTTGCGCGCCACGCAACAATCCATTACACTTTGTAGTGATAAGAATAGACACCGAGGAGACAAAAGAATGGGCGCCACTGGCTACTACATTCATTCGGACTGCAAGCTGCACAATATGGGTGCAGGCCATCCCGAATGCCCCGAACGCATCGATGCGATCGAAGACCGCCTCCTGATTACCGGCGTGGCCGACGCGCTGGATCGCCGTACCCCCGGCGAGGCCAACCTGGCCGAGATCAAGCTGGCGCACCGCCGTCTGCACATTGCCGCCATTCGCGGCATGAGCGACTGGCTGGAAGAGGACGACGTTGCCGCAGGTTCCTCGCAGCACTTCTCGCTCGACACCGACACCTCCATGAACAGCAAGACCTATCGTGCAGCCTTGCTGGCGGCCGGCGCAGCCGTCGAGGCCACCGATGCGGTGCTGGCCGGCGAGCTCGAAAACGCCTTCTGCTGTGTGCGTCCGCCCGGGCACCATGCCTGCGGCAACCGTGCCATGGGTTTCTGCTTCTTCAACAACGTGGCCATTGCCGCCAAGTACGCCGTGGCCCGCCATGGCCTGGAGCGCGTGGCCATCATCGATTTCGACGTGCACCATGGCAACGGCACCGAGGACATCGTCGCTGGCGACGATCGCATCCTGATGCTGAGCTACTTCCAGCACCCGTTCTACCCCGAAGACTGGCCGCTGCGCCACGACGACAACCTGGTCAACGTGCCGGTGCCGGCCTATACCAAGGGCATGGACATCCGTGAACTGGTCGATGCCATGTGGATTCCGCGCCTGGACGAGTTCAAGCCGCAACTGATCTTCATCAGCGCAGGCTTTGATGCCCACCGCGAGGACGACATGGGCCAGCTCGGCCTGGTCGAGGCTGACTACCAGTGGATGACGCAGCGCATCAAGGACGTGGCCAAGCGCCACTGCGAAGGCCGCATCGTCAGCTGCCTCGAAGGCGGCTACAATCTCAGCTCGCTGGCGCGCAGCGTCGAGGCGCACCTGCGCGTGCTGGCAGACGTCTGACGACGGCGGGAATCAACCGTTGCAAAGCCGGGCCACGCCCGGCTTTTTATTGCCTTGTCCGAAGTCCGGCTGCGAGCAGCCGTGTAGCCGTGTAGCCGTGTAGCCGTGTAGCCGCGCCAGTGCACGCAGCTTGAAGCGGACGCCTGTGCCAGAATGGCATTTTTTTGCCGATACGCTGGAAAGGACACAATGGGCAGCACAAGCCTGGGCTTCGATGACTGGATCGAGTGGTACAGCCGCATCTCGCGCCCCGAAACGCTGACGCAGCTGGGAGCCATCCTGGTAGCGGGCCTGCTGGCACTGTTGCTGACGCACCTGGGACGCAGACTGTTTCTGGGGCGCGCCAGTGCGCAAGACCGCCACTTTTCCGTGATCTTCGGGCGCCGCGATTTCGACGGTGTGCTGTTCCCTGCGCTCTGGCTGCTGCTGGCCAACGTGGCGCCATACGTGCTAGACGTTCCCCTGCGGTATTCGCTGTTCCGCGTGGCGCTGCCGGTGCTGGTGGCTCTGGTGCTGATCCGCCTGGGCGCCAAGATCCTGCGCGCCGCCTTCCATGAGGCGCGCTGGGTGCTCACGCTCGAGCGGCGCGGCTCCTGGCTGATCTGGCTGGGCATGGTGCTGTGGGTGAGCGGTATCCTGCCGGTTTTCCTGGAGCAGCTCGAGAGCATCAGCTTCAAGCTCGGCAACAGCCAGTTCGACGCGCGCTCATTGCTGGAAGGGGCGCTGATGGTGGGCCTGACGCTGTTGCTCACGCTCTGGCTGTCGGCGTTGGCCGAGCAGCAGCTGATGCGCAATGCCACCGGCAGCATGCTGTCGCTGCGCAAGATCATGAGCAATGTATTGCGTGCGGCCATGATGATCGTGGGTACCATCGTGTCGCTGTCGATCGCCGGCATCGACCTGACCGCGCTGTCGGTGTTTGGTGGCGCGCTGGGCGTGGGCATCGGCCTGGGCCTGCAGAAGCTGGCCTCCAACTACGTGAGCGGCTTCGTCATCCTGGCCGAGCGCAGCATCCGCATCGGTGACACGGTCAAGGTGGACGGTTTCGAGGGCCGCATTTCCGACATCACCGCGCGCTACACGCTGATCCGCTCCCTCACCGGCGTCGAGGCCATCCTGCCGAACGAAACCCTGGTCACACAGCGCGTGGAGAACAACTCGCTGGCCGACCGGCAGGTATGGGTGTCCACGACCGTGGCTGTGGGTTACGACAGCGAGATTGATCTGGTGCAGCGGCTGCTGGTGGAGGCAGCGCTGGGGCAGCCGCGCGTACTGCGCGAGCCGCCTCCGGCGGCCAACCTGGAAAACTTCGGTGCGGACGGGCTGGAATTCCGTCTGGGCTTCTGGATCCGCGACCCCGAAAACGGCACCGGCCTGCTGCGCTCGGAGATCAACAAGCAGATCCTGCAGTCGCTGCGCGCCCACAAGGTCGAGATTCCCTTCCCGCAGCGTGTGGTGCATCATCAGGGGCTGTATGCATCGGGCGGCGGCGTCGAAAGCACCGCGGCAGCACTGCATTCGCAGGAAGAAGGCGGGCATGCTCCGGCAGCGAAGGCCCTGTCACAGGCAAGTCAGACGGAAGGCCGATAATGGGGCGCAACCGAGTGGCCGGAAGGTAGTATACTCATTAAAAGCACGATCGTTCTATTATCCGCAGGCAAAGCCGAGGAAAACCAACGTAAAATGCTTGTTGATTGACGTTTACGTCAATAGATATAACGCGATAAGATGTTCGTGTGTTACACGCGAATTTTCCAAAATATCAACACACCCTCAGGAGATAAACTCATGAAAGCATTGGTCGCTGTCAAGCGCGTGGTGGATTACAACGTCAAGGTCCGCGTCAAGTCGGACAACACCGGCGTGGACATCGCAAACGTCAAGATGAGCATGAACCCCTTTGACGAAATCGCCGTGGAAGAGGCGGTGCGACTGAAGGAAAAGGGTGTTGTGACCGAGATCGTCGCCGTGTCCTGCGGCCCGACCCAGGCTCAGGAAACCCTGCGTACCGCCATGGCCATCGGCGCCGACCGCGGCATTCTGGTCGAAACCGGCGAAGAACTGCAGCCCCTGGCCGTGGCCAAGCTGCTCAAGGCCGTGCAGGACAAGGAGCAGGCGCAGGTGATCATCCTGGGCAAGCAGGCAATCGACGACGACGCCAACCAGACCGGCCAGATGCTGGCTGCCCTGGCCGACCTGCCCCAGGCAGCGTTTGCCAGCAAGGTCGAACTGGCCGACGGCAAGGCAACTGTCACGCGTGAAGTGGACGGCGGCCTGGAAACCATCACCGTGGGCCTGCCCGCCGTGATCACCGCCGACCTGCGCCTGAACGAGCCGCGCTACGTCACGCTGCCCAACATCATGAAGGCCAAGAAGAAGCCGATCGACACCATGAAGCCCGAAGATCTGGGCGTCGACGTCGCTCCGCGCCTGAAAACCGTGAAGGTGTCCGAGCCTGCTGCCCGCAGCGCCGGCATCAAGGTGCCCGATGTGGCGACCCTGGTGGACAAGCTGAAGAACACCGCCAAAGTCCTCTAAACCACAACAAGATTTCAGGAGATACCCCATGACTGCACTCGTGATTGCTGAACACGACAACGCTTCCATCAAGGCTGCCACGCTCAACACCGTGACTGCTGCTGCCCAGTGCGGCGGCGACGTGCACGTGCTGGTTGCCGGCTCCAACGCCGCCGCTGCTGCCCAGGCTGCTGCACAGATCGCCGGCGTGAGCAAGGTGCTGCACGCTGACGGCGCTTCCGTTGCCGAAGGCCTGGCCGAGAACCTGGCCGAGCAGGTGCTGGCTGTTGCCGGCAACTACAGCCACATCCTGTTCCCCGCTACCGCTTCCGGCAAGAACGTCGCTCCGCGCGTTGCTGCCAAGCTGGACGTGGCCCAGATCAGCGAAATCACCAAGGTCGACAGCCCCGACACCTTCGAGCGCCCGATCTACGCCGGCAACGCCATGGCCACCGTGCAGAGCAGCGATGCCACCAAGGTCATCACCGTGCGCGCCACCGGCTTCGACGCCGCCGCCGCTACCGGTGGCAGCGCCGCCGTCGAGAGCGTGGCCGCTGTTGCCGACACCGGCAAGTCCGCCTTCGTGGGCCGCGAGATGTCCAAGTCCGACCGTCCCGACCTGACTGCCGCCAAGGTGGTGGTGGCCGGCGGCCGTGCCCTGGGCAGCGAAGAGCAGTTCCAGGCCGTGCTGACTCCGCTGGCCGACAAGCTGAACGCCGCCATCGGCGCCAGCCGCGCTGCGGTGGATGCCGGTTACGCTCCCAACGACCTGCAGGTCGGCCAGACCGGCAAGATCGTTGCCCCCGAGCTGTACATTGCCTGCGGCATTTCC
The DNA here is from genome assembly GCF_907163135.1 of Brachymonas denitrificans. NCBI lineage: Bacteria > Pseudomonadati > Pseudomonadota > Betaproteobacteria > Burkholderiales > Comamonadaceae > Allobrachymonas > Allobrachymonas denitrificans. The sequence continues at coordinate 828,765 of NZ_CAJQUA010000001.1, forward strand.
GGTGCCATCCAGCACCTGGCCGGCATGAAGGACAGCAAGGTGATCGTCGCCATCAACAAGGATCCGGAAGCCCCGATCTTTGCCGTGGCGGACTATGCGCTGGAAGCCGATCTGTTCACCGCCGTTCCGGAGCTTGTCAAAGCCCTGTAATGTAGGCGTAGTAAACTACGATCAAGCAGCCGTTCTTCTGCCGTAAAGCAGCTGGACGGCTGTTGTATTTGAGCGGTCCGTAAAAACCCGCATAACTATTTCAACAACTCAAGGAGTTCCTGATGAGCTTTACCGCACCCGTGCAAGACATGCTGTTCGACATGCAGTATCTGGCAAACCTCGACAAGCTGGCACAGGACGTGCCTGCTTACGCAGATGCCGGTATGGAAACCGCTCAGGCAGTGCTGCAGGAAGCCGCCAACCTGGTGCAGGACGTCATCGCCCCGATCAACTTCCAGGGCGACAAGAATCCCTCCACCTGGAAGGATGGCGTGGTCACCGCTGCCCTGGGCTTCAAGGAAGCCTACAAGCAGTACGTGGAAGGCGGCTGGCAAGGCCTGCAGCATCCCGGCCAGTACGGCGGCCAGGATCTGCCCAAGACCATCGGCGCGGCCGTGGGCGAAATGTGCAACGCTGCCAACATCAGCTTTGCCCTGTGCCCCATGCTGACCGACGGCGCCATCGAGGCCCTGCTGACGGCTGGTTCCGACGAGCTCAAGGCCAAGTACCTGCCCAAGCTGGTTTCCGGCGAGTGGACCGGTACCATGAACCTGACCGAGCCCCAGGCCGGTTCCGACCTGGCTGCCGTGCGCAGCCGTGCCGAGCCCGTGGGCGACGGCAGCTACAAGATATTCGGCACCAAGATCTTCATCACCTGGGGTGAGCACGACATGGCCGACAACATCATCCACCTGGTGCTGGCCCGCGTGGCTGGCGCTCCGGAGGGTGTGAAGGGCATCAGCCTGTTTGTCGTACCCAAGGTCATGGTCAACGACGACGGCAGCCTGGGCGCTCGCAACGACGTGCAGTGCGTGAGCATCGAGCACAAGCTGGGCATCAAGGGCAGCGCAACCTGCGTGCTGCAGTTCGGTGACAATGGCGGTGCCACCGGCTACCTGGTCGGCGAAGAAAACCGCGGCCTCGAGTACATGTTCATCATGATGAACGCTGCCCGCTACGCTGTAGGTGTGCAGGGTATCGCCGTGACCGAGCGCGCCTACCAGCACGCCGTGAACTATGCCCGCGAGCGCGTGCAGAGCCGTCCGGTGGATGGTTCCGTGAAGGCTCCCGTGGCCATCATCAACCACCCCGACATCAAGCGCATGCTGCTGACCATGCGTGCCACTGCCGAAGGCACGCGCGCCATGGCCATCTACGCCGCTTCGCTGTATGACGTCGAGCACAACCACCCCGATGCCACCATCGCTGCCGACAGCCAGGCGCTGTACGAGTTCATGGTGCCGCTGATCAAGGGCTACAGCACCGAAACCAGCCTGGAAACCACCAGCCTGGGCGTGCAGGTGCACGGCGGCATGGGCTTTATCGAGGAAACCGGCGCTGCCCAGTACTACCGCGATGCCAAGATCCTGACGATCTACGAAGGTACCACCGCCATCCAGGCCAACGACCTGGTCGGCCGCAAGACCGTGCGTGACGGCGGCGCCGTTGCCAGGAAGATCGCCGGCATGATCGAGCAGACCGAAGCCGAACTGGCCCAGAGCGGTTCCGAAGAAGCCAAGGCCATGCTGGAGTCCCTGACGGCTGCCCGCAAGTCTTTCCTGGAAGTGGTGGACTTCGTGGTTGCCAATACCAAGGCAGACCCCAATGCCGTGTTCGCAGGCAGCGTGCCCTACCTGATGCTGGCAGGCAACCTGGTGTCCGGCTGGCAGATGGCCCGTTCGCTGCTGGTGTCCGAACAGAAGCTGGCTGAAGGCGGCAATGACGACTACGGTCCGGCTTTCTATCAGAACAAGATCCAGACGGCGCGTTTCTACGCCGACCAGATCCTGAGCCGCGTGCCTGGCATCGGCTACAGCATCGTGAAGGGGCACGGTGCAACCAATGCGTTCAACGTGGACGCATTCTGATGGTGACTTCCGGCATGCCCGCAGGCATGCCGGCTCCATGCAGCAAAAAACCGGCTTCGGCCGGTTTTTTCGTGCCCGCAGCGAAGCGGGCGTGGTCGGTGCGATCGGAACCTGTGATCTTGCTGGCCGGCGAGGTTGTCAGCTTTCCACCGCCCGCAGCATGCGTGCAGCCACGTCTGCGATGCCGGCTTCGGACAGATCGCTGGCTTCGAAGGTGGGCCACGGGCGCACGCCGGTATAGTTCTGGCCTTGCGACTGGCGGTAGAGCGGGTCGTAGTGCTGGGTCAGCAGTTCTTCCACCAGCAGCGGCCACTGGCCGTGCTCGGCCAGCTCATGCCAGTGTTCGATCACCTTGGTGCCCTGGCGCTCCTTAAGCTTGGCCAGACGCGGCAGCAGCCACTCGTTGTCCTGCTGGGCGTAGGGATAGTCGCGCAGCAGGAAATTGACGCGGGCATGCATGCTGGCCTGTACGTCCAGACATGGGCTGGCGCGCATGGCCTCGATCACAGGTTCGGGAATATGCAGGTTGCCGACCTTGCGGCTTTCGGCTTCCACGAAGACGGGCCGGGACGGGTCCAGTTGGTCCAGGCGATCCCACACCAGGGTTTCAAAACCCTTCTGGCTGGGCTGGGGCTGCCCGGGCAGATTGCCCAGCACCGAGCCCTTGTGGCTGGCCAGTGTCTCCAGATCCAGGATTTGACCGCCCTGGGCCTCGACCTGCTGCAGAATGCGCGTCTTGGCGCTTCCGGTGGCGCCGCAGATGATGAAGAAGTCGAACTGTTCAGCCAGGTACCGGGTATCTTCCATCACATGATTGCGAAATGCCTTGTAGCCGCCTTCAATCCGGTCGGCGGTCCAGCCGATCTGGCGAAGAATCACCTGCATGGCGCCGCTGCGCTGGCCACCGCGCCAGCAGTAGATCAGCGGGCGCCATTCCTTGGGCTTGTCCAGCATCTGCTCTTCGATGTGGCGCGCGACATTCCTCGAAATCATGGCAGCGCCCATCTTCTTGGCCTCGAAGGGCGAGACCTGCTTGTAGGTGGTGCCAACCACCACCCGCTCTTCGTTGCTCAGGACTGGAAAATTGACAGCACCCGGGATGTGGTCGAGGGCAAATTCTGCCGGCGTACGCACGTCGATTATCATGTCGTAGCCGTGGAGGGCAGAGGGGGGAACCAGCCAGTTGTTTTTCATGGAAAGCCGCATTTTCGATAACCTCTCATCTTAAGACGTATCATCGGCATGATCCAGTTGAAACTGTAAACACATCATGGAATTTCCCAAACTGACTTCGCTCGCCCACGGTGGCGGTTGCGGCTGCAAGATCGCACCCTCCGTGCTGCAGGACATCATGGCATCGGTGCCCGCCGGCATTGTTCCGCCGCAATTGCTGGTCGGCACCGAGGCATCGGATGACGCGGCCGTGTACCGCCTGAACGATCAGCAGGCCCTGGTGGCCACCACCGACTTCTTCACGCCCATCGTCGACGATCCGCATGATTTCGGCCGCATAGCGGCCACCAACGCGATTTCCGACATCTACGCCATGGGGGGCACACCCATCCTGGCGCTGGCGCTGGTCGGCATGCCGCTGGACAAGCTGCCGCTGGAGACCATCGGCCGCATCCTGGAAGGGGGTGCTTCCGTCTGCCGCGACGCCGGCATTCCGATTGCCGGTGGCCACTCGATCGACGTGGTCGAGCCGATCTATGGCCTGGTGGCGCTGGGCCTGGTGCATCCGGATCAGGTCAAGAAGAATGCCGCGGCCAGGGCAGGGGACGTGCTGATCCTCGGCAAGCCGTTGGGCATCGGCATCCTGTCGGCGGCGCTCAAGAAGGAGCTGCTCAGTGCGGACGGCTATGCCCGCATGGTGCAGCTGACCACACAGCTCAACCGCGTCGGCGCGCAGCTGGCAGCCATGCCCGGCGTGCATGCCATGACCGATGTGACCGGCTTCGGTCTTCTCGGCCATCTGCTGGAAATGTGCCGTGGCTCCGGCCTGGCAGCCAGTGTCGACTATGCGGCGGTGCCCATGATCGGTGAAGCCGTGGCGCTGGCACAGCAGGGCATTGCCACTGGCGCCTCCACCCGCAACTGGGCCAGCTATGGTGCCGAGATAGTGTTGCCGGACGGCACTCCGGAATGGAAACAGAAGCTGCTATGCGATCCGCAGACCTCGGGCGGCCTGCTGGTGAGTTGCGCGCCCGAGGCTGCTCAGGAAGTGCTGGATGTTTTCCGCCAGGCAGGGTTTGCTGATGCGGCCATTGTCGGCCAGCTGGAAGAGGGTGACGCGAAAGTGAACGTTCGTTCGGTTTTGTGATATCTTCATCATCCTGCAGAACAACGCCTTTCAGGAGACAAGTTTCATGAGCCGCACACTTCCCGGCGCGCTGGCGCGCGTGCCTTTTCCCGTCATTGGTTCTCCGCTGTTCATCATCAGCAACCCCAAGCTGGTGATTGCGCAGTGCAAGGCCGGCATCATTGGTGCCATGCCGGCACTCAACGCGCGTCCGGCTTCGCAACTGGATGAATGGCTGGCCGAGATCACCGAAGAGCTGGCTGCGCACGACAAGGCGCATCCGGATCATCCGGCAGCACCGTTTGCCATCAACCAGATCGTGCACAAGAGCAATGCCCGCCTGATGGAAGACATGGCGCTGTGCGTGAAGTACAAGGTGCCGGTGGTCATCACCAGCCTGGGTGCAGTGGAAGAAGTGAACCAGGCCGCGCACAGCTACGGCGGCGTGGTGATGCACGACGTGATCAACAACCGCTTTGCGCGCAAGGCGGTCGAGAAGGGCGCTGATGGCCTGATCGCCGTGGCGGCCGGCGCCGGTGGCCATGCCGGCACAAAGAGCCCGTTTGCGCTGGTGCAGGAAATCCGCACCTGGTTTGACGGCCCGCTGGCACTGAGTGGCTCGATTGCCTCGGGCCGTTCCATCCTGGCGGCGCAGGCCATGGGCGCGGATTTTGCCTATATCGGCAGTCCCTTCATCGCCACCGACGAGGCACGCGCCAGCGACGCCTACAAGCAGTGCATCGTGGATTCCAACTCGGATGACGTGGTGTATACCAACCTGTTCACTGGCGTGCACGGCAACTATCTGGCGCCATCTATCCGTGCTGCAGGGCTGGATCCGGCGCATCTGCCGGAAGCAGATCCGAGCAAGATGGATTTTGGCGGCGGGGCGGCCAAGGCCTGGAAGGACATCTGGGGCTGCGGGCAGGGCATTGGCGCCATCGACAAGGTGCAGCCGGCCGGCGAACTGGTGGAGCAGTTCAAACGCGAATATGCGCAGGCACGCAAGGAGCTGTGTGGCGCCTGATCCCGGGGCTGCCCCCTGGCGTTGAACGAGAACGGGTTGTCATGATGGCAACCCGTTTTTTCAAGCGCAACATGCATGGATCCAGGGCGGGCGGCCTAGTCTGCGGCCGTAGGGGTCACATGCACATCCGCGATGAAAAAAGGGCCAGCAGTGATGCCGGCCCCATGCGTTCACGAGCGTGCTGGCTCAGGAGAAGAAGTCCTTCGCCTTGTCGAACCAGCTCTTCTCGTTCGGGCTGTGCTTGCCACCGCCTTTTTCCAGCGACTCATCGAGTTGCTTGAGCAGCTTGCGCTGGTGCTCGGTGAGTTTCACCGGCGTTTCGATGCTGATATGGCAGTACAGGTCGCCGGTGCTGGCCGAGCGCACGCCCTTGATACCCTTGCCGCGCAGGCGGAACTGCTTGCCATGTTGCGTGCCTTCGGGAATGTCGATCACGGCCTTGCCATTGAGCGTGGGCACCTCGATCTCGCCACCCAGCGCCGCCTTGGTGAAGCTGATCGGCACCATGCAGTGCAGGTCATCGCCATCGCGCTCGAACACGGGGTGTTTGCGGATGCGGATCTCGATGTAGAGGTCACCCGGAGGGCCACCGTTCGGGCTGGGCTCGCCATTGCCGGCGCTGCGGATGCGCATGCCGTCGTCGATGCCGGCGGGGATTTTCACTTCCAGCGTTTTCTGCTGCTTGATCTTGCCCTGGCCGTGGCACGTCGTGCAGGGATCGGGAATGATCTTGCCGGTGCCGTGGCAGTGCGGGCAGGTCTGCTGCACGCTGAAGAAGCCCTGGCGCATCTGCACCACGCCGGAGCCGTGGCAGGTCGGGCAGTCCTTGGCGCTGGTGCCGGGCTTGGCGCCGGTACCGTGGCAGGTGTCGCAGTCATCCCAGCTCGGGATGCGGATCTGCGCTTCCTTGCCGGCAGCGGCTTCTTCCAGCGTGATGTCCATGGCGTAGCTGAGGTCGTTGCCGCGGTGCACCTGGCGGCCGCCGCCACGGCCGCCGCGGCCCTGGCCGAAGATGTCGCCGAAGATGTCGCTGAAGCTCTCGAAGCCCCCGCCAAAACCGCCGCCAAAGCCGGCGCCGCCCATGTTGGGATCGACCCCGGCATGGCCGTACTGGTCGTAGGCCGCCTTCTTCTGTGGGTCGGACAGCATCTCGTAGGCTTCCTTGACCTCCTTGAACTTGGCTTCGGCTTCCTTGGCCGCATCACCCTGGTTGCGGTCCGGGTGGTACTTCATGGCCAGCTTGCGGTAGGCCTTCTTGATCTCGTCGTCGCCGGCATTGCGCGGAACGCCGAGCACTTCGTAATAGTCGCGTTTAGACATGACACTTCCTGAGGGGGCGGTCGGGGCAGCGCCAAAAAGCCGGCTGCCTCAACACAAACGCCGCGTGGCCCGGGGCAGCACGCGGCGCAGCTGATGCCATGGGCAAAAGCGTGAAAGGTTTCACGCTTTTGCCCCGATCGGCATCAGTCCTTCTTCACTTCCTTGACTTCGGCGTCGACCACATCGTCGTTGCCGGCTGCTGCGGAGGCGTCTGCACCGGGGCCGCCTGCTGCACCGGCAGCAGCGGCCTGTTCGGCGTAGATCTTCTCGCCCAGCTTCTGGCTGGCTTCCATCAGGGCGTTGTTCTTGGCTTCGATGGCGTCCTTGTCGTCGCCCTTGATCGCCTCTTCCACGTCCTTGATGGCGGCTTCGATCTTTTCCTTCTCGGAAGCGTCCAGCTTGTCGCCATGCTCGGCCAGGCTCTTCTTCACGCTGTGCGCCATGGCATCAGCCTGGTTGCGGGCCTGCACCAACTCGACCTTCTTGTGGTCTTCGGCGGCGTTCAGCTCGGCGTCCTTCACCATCTTCTGGATCTCGTCCTCGGACAGGCCGGAGTTCGCCTTGATGGTGATCTTGTTTTCCTTGCCGGTGCCCTTGTCCTTGGCGCTGACGTGCAGAATGCCGTTGGCGTCGATGTCGAAGGTCACTTCGATCTGGGGCATGCCACGCGGAGCGGGAGCGATGCCTTCCAAGTTGAATTCGCCCAGCAGCTTGTTGCCGGCCGTCACTTCACGCTCGCCCTGGAACACCTTGATCGTCACCGCCGGCTGGTTGTCTTCGGCCGTCGAGAAGGTCTGTGCGAACTTCGTCGGGATCGTGGTGTTCTTCTGGATCATCTTGGTCATGACGTTGCCCATGGTCTCGATGCCCAGGGACAGCGGCGTCACGTCCAGCAGCAGCACGTCCTTGCGGTCGCCGGAGAGTACCTGGCCCTGGATGGCGGCACCGACGGCCACGGCCTCATCGGGGTTCACGTCCTTGCGCGGCTCCTTGCCGAAGAACTCCTTGACCTTGTCCTGCACCTTGGGCATGCGGGTCTGGCCGCCGACCAGGATCACGTCGGAGATGTCGCTCAGGCTGATGCCGGCATCCTTCAGCGCGATCTTGCAGGGCTCGATGGAGCGCTCGACCAGATCTTCCACCAGGGCTTCCAGCTTGGCGCGGGTCAGCTTGATGTTCAGATGCTTGGGACCGGACGCATCGGCCGTGATGTAGGGCAGGTTGATGTCGGTCTGCGTGCTGTTGGACAGCTCGATCTTGGCCTTCTCGGCGGCTTCCTTCAGGCGCTGCAGGGCCAGCACGTCGTTCTTCAGATCGACGCCTTGTTCCTTCTTGAATTCGCCGATCACGTAGTCGATGATGCGCTGGTCGAAGTCCTCGCCACCCAGGAAGGTGTCGCCGTTGGTGGACAGCACTTCGAACTGCTTCTCGCCGTCGACGTCGGCAATTTCGATGATGGACACGTCGAAGGTACCGCCGCCCAGGTCATAGACGACGATCTTGCGGTCGGCCTTGTCCTGCTTGTCCAGGCCGAAGGCCAGGGCGGCAGCGGTAGGCTCGTTGATGATGCGCTTTACATCCAGACCGGCGATGCGGCCTGCATCCTTGGTGGCCTGGCGCTGGCTGTCGTTGAAGTAGGCCGGCACCGTGATCACGGCTTCGGTCACGGGCTCGCCCAGGTAGTCCTCGGCGGTCTTCTTCATCTTGCGCAGAATCTCGGCGCTGACCTGGGGCGGTGCCAGCTTGTTGCCGCGCACTTGTACCCAGGCGTCGCCGTTGTCGGCCTTGACGATCTCGAAGGGCATCAGGTCGATGTCCTTCTGCACTTCCTTCTCGGAGAACTTGCGACCGATCAGGCGCTTGATGGCGTACAGCGTGTTCTTCGGGTTGGTGACGGCCTGGCGCTTGGCGGACGCGCCGACCAGCACTTCGCCGTCGTCCTGGTAGGCGACGATGGACGGCGTGGTACGCGCACCTTCGCTGTTCTCGATCACGCGGGTGGTGTTGCCTTCCATGATGGCCACGCACGAGTTGGTGGTGCCCAGGTCAATACCGATGATTTTTCCCATGTCTGGATTCTCCTGATCTTTCAATATCTGCCAGTCCTGCTTTGTTCACCTCGAGGCTGGCTGCTGGTCTGAACTTGCGGATCACTGGCGGTTTTTCAAGCCGTGTCCGCAATATTTTTGAGGGAGTGTCTGGTTCACGCGGGCGTCACGGTTACCAGGGCCGGGCGCAGCACGCGCTCGGCAATCAGGTAACCCTTCTGCAGCACGGTGTTGATGCTGTTCGGGGGCAGCTCGACGCCCGCAGGAGCAGGCACCACGCTGATGGCCTGGTGCTGGTTGGGGTCGAACTTCTCGCCCTGGGCCGGGTTGACCACCACGACCTTGTTGCGCTCCAGCGCGCTCAGCAACTGGCGCAGGGTGGCGTCGGTGCCTTCGCGGAGCTGCGCGGCGGTGGCATTGGGCACCGCCAGGCCGGCTTCCAGGCTGTCGATCACGGGCAGCATGCTTTCGGCGAAGCTCTCGATGCCGAATTTGCGGGCCTTCTGCACTTCCTCGTCGGCACGGCGGCGGGCGTTCTGCACTTCGGCCTGGGCGCGCAGGTACTGGTCCTGCAGTTCGGCGACCTGGGCCTGCAGGGTAGCGACGTCGACGGCGGCGTCGGCTGCCGCTTCAGGTGCTGCGTCGGCGGGGGCTTGCGTTTCGGGCTGGAGGGAATCGGGTTGTTGTTCGGGGTTCGTCATGGGGCCTTGCTTTCAATAGTCCGATGGCAGGGCAGCAGGACTGCTGCGTCTCGGGATGCAGATGGGCACGGGTGCCGCAATTTCAAGAAGCTTCAGCGCCCGCGCTGTTCCTCGGAGGTTTCCAGCCGGCGCGCCGCCAGCGTGATCACTCCGGTCATCACCAGATAGACCAGCGAAATGGCCAGGTAGGGCTCCCAGTAGCGCGAGTAGGCGCCTGCGACCGTACGCGCGGCCATGGCCAGTTCGGCCAGGCCGATGGCAGAGACCAGGGAGGAGTCCTTGAGCAGCGTGACCGCCTCGTTCACCAGCGGCGGCACCATGCGGCGCAGCGCCTGCGGCAGCACGATGTAGCGCATGGTCTGGTATTCGTTCATGCCCAGGCTTTCGGCCGCCTGCACCTGGCCGCGCGCGATGGACTGGATGCCGGCGCGCACGATTTCGGAAATGTAGGCACTGGCATTGAGCGTGAGGGCCAGTGCGCCGGAGAAGAAGGCGCCGTAGGTCTGGCGGAAAGTGCTGGCAGCCTCGCCGGTGAGCAGAAGACCGGTTTCCGGATGGATCAGGGTGGGGGTGAGTGCAAAGTGCACCAGCAGGATCTGCACGAACAGCGGGGTGCCGCGCAGTACGCCGACATAGGCGGTCAGCAGGGCGTGGGGAATGCGGCGCCAGCCCTTGGGCTTGCGCGAGGTGACCAGGCCGATCATCATGCCGGCGGCCAGGCCCAGCACCAGGGCGATGACGGTGAGCTTGATCGTCATCTGCACGCCCGAGATGAACAGCGGGGCGTAGGGAGCGAGAATATTCCAGCGTAAGTCCATGCGCTTCTACCAGAAAGAACATGCCCTGCCGGGAGGGGGCAGGGCAATGCGGGTTGTCAGACTACGCGTCAGTTGGAAGCGGCAGAGGCGGCGGCAGAAGCGGGGGCCAATGCAGCGGCAGCGGCCGGAGCAGCTTCAGGCGCACCGAACCACTTGCTGTAGATGGTGGTGTAGCTGCCGTCCTGGCGGATGGCGCTCAGGCCGTCGTTGACCTTCTTCAGCAGCTCGGTATTGCCCTTCTTGATCACGATGCCGTAGCGCTCGGGGGTGAAGCTCTGGTCGTTGACCAGCTTGAACTTGCTGCCGCTGTTGTTCTGGATATAGTGCTTGACCACGCCGTTGTCGCCCACCACGGCCTGCAGGCCGCCGGCTTCGAGCTCCTTCAGGGCCAGCGGCATGGATTCGAAACGCTTGATGTTGGGGTTGGTCTTGCCGATCAGCTTGGACACGACTTCGTCACCCGTGGTGCCGTTCTGCACGCCGATGGTCAGGGCCTTGATGTCTTCCAGAGAAGCCACCTTGGAGTCCTGCGGGACGGCGATCAGTTGCACGGCATCGAAGTAGGGCTCGGAGAACTCCATGCTTTCCTTGCGCACGTCGGTGATGGTCACGGCAGACATCACGATGTCGCTCTCGCCGCTGTTCAGCGTGTTGAAAATGCCTTCCCAGGGGGTGTTGACGAAGCGGATCTTGAATCCGGCCTTGTCGGCAACGGCCTTGATCACGTCGGCGTCGAACCCTTCCACTTCGCCGCTGGATGACAGGGACTCGAACGGGGCAAAGGCGGCGTTGGTGGCAACCACCATCACCTTGTCGGCCGCGGCGGCGGGCGTGCCGGAAGCGGCAGTGGCAGGCGTTTCGGACTTGGAACAGCCGGCAAGTGCGGCGGCCACGGCCAGGGAGAGGGCAAATCGACGGGTGAATGCGTGCATGAAAGGTCTCGGGTTAAGGACATGCGGAAAGATCCGCCGGAGCCGGCCTTGTGGGCCGGAAGTCGGGAATTTGTAACCTTTCATTATACGAGAGCGTGCATATGTGAGTCATGCAAAATATGTTGCGGGCGCCTGCATGGATTGCAGGCAAGGGCGCGCGTCAGACGAACGGAAAGGGTCCTGCAAACGCCAGCGTCGTCATCTCGTGCGTCACCAGCCGGCCTTCCGGCGAGAAGGCGTGCAGCAGCAAGCCGGGCGGCTCCAGGGTCCAGGCCAGCGGGGCATCCGGAGCAAGATCCAGCGCCACCTGGTGGGCCGTGGAAGGCGCCACGATGGCACGAGTGTGGGCGAACCCGGTCTGGATATGACGGTGCATGTGGCCGGATATCAGTCCGTGCACGTGCGGGTGGCGCTGCACGATGGCCTCCAGCTCGGCAGCCCCTTCGATCAGCCCGATTTCGTCCATGCCGTCGATCAGCGTCCGGAAGGGAGGGTGGTGCAGGGCGATCAGCGTGGGGCGCTCCGAACATTGGCCAAGCGCGTTGTCGAGCCACGCCAGGCGTTCACTGCAGAGGTGGCCCTGGTCACGTCTTGGCACCACGGTATCCAGCGCGATCAACTGCATAGTACCGATGGGGACGCTGTATTGGGCAAAGCCGCCGGACATCCACGCCGGCTGCTCCGGAAAGGCGTCGCGCAGCGTGGCACGGTCGTCGTGGTTGCCGGGCAGCAGATAGACGGGAACCGGGTCGAGCGGGGTCAGCAGATCTTTCAGCTGACGGTATTCTTCGGCCTGCCCGCGATCCACCAGATCGCCGGTAATGACGACGGCATCCGGGCGCTGCGGCAAACGCTGAATGACCGTGACGGCCTGGCGCAGAAAGGTGGAGGTGTCGATGCGGCCATAGGCCAGTTCGCCCGGCCGGCTGATATGGGTATCGGAAAGCTGGACGATCAGGGTCATGATGATGAGGTCGAGTTTGAACTGCAATTTTCATCGTACCTGATTCCGCCGCTCCATGAAAAACGCCCCGTCGAGGCGGGGCGTTTTGAAGTGCAGTGTGTGCGATCAGCGCAGATCCAGCAGTTCCACGTCGAACTTGAGCGTGGCATTGGGCGGAATCACGCCGCCGGCGCCGCGGGCGCCATAGCCCAGCTCGGGCGGAATGATCAGGGTGCGCTTGCCGCCCACTTTCATGCCGGCCACGCCTTCGTCCCAGCCGGCGATCACCATGCGCTGGCCCAGGCCAAAGGCGAAGGGCTGGCCACGGTCCTTGCTGGAGTCGAACTTGGCGCCTTGCTCGCCGTTGTTGTACAACCAGCCAGTGTAGTGCACCAGCACGTTCTGGCCGGCCTTGGCTTCGGCGCCGGTACCGACTTCGGTGTCGATGTACTGCAGGCCGGTGGGGGTGGTCACGGTATTGCTCATGGAAGCGTCCTTGTTGGGAGTAGAAGCTGAAGAAGCGGGGGCGGTTGCCGCAGAGGCTGCCGCAGATGCGGCATCTGCGCCGGCCAGCCTGGCCGGTTCGTTGGCGGGCTTGCACCCTGCCACCAGCACGGCAACTGCAATGGCGCATGCGGCGCCTGTCCTGGAGAAATTCCTGGTCGAGATCATGTTCGCCATCAGTCGTTGCCACCGAGGAAGGTGCGCAGCTTGTCGCTGCGGCTCGGGTGCTTGAGCTTGCGCAGCGCCTTGTGCTCGATCTGGCGGATGCGCTCGCGCGTCACGTCGAACTGCTTGCCGACTTCTTCCAGGGTATGGTCGTTGTCCATCTCGATGCCGAAGCGCATGCGCAGCACCTTGGCTTCGCGCGGGGTGAGCGAGTCGAGGATGTCCTTGACCACGTCGCGCAGGCCGGCCTGCATGGCGGCCTCGATCGGAGCGGTGTTGACGCTGTCCTCGATGAAATCGCCCAGATGCGAATCGTCGTCGTCTCCGATGGGGGTTTCCATCGAGATCGGCTCCTTTGCGATCTTCATGATCTTGCGGATCTTGTCTTCGGGGATGTCCATCTTCTCGGCCAGGATGGAGGCGTCCGGTTCGAAGCCGAATTCCTGCAGGTGCTGGCGCGAGATGCGGTTCATCTTGTTGATGGTCTCGATCATGTGCACCGGGATGCGGATGGTGCGGGCCTGGTCCGCGATGGAGCGCGTGATGGCCTGGCGGATCCACCAGGTGGCATAGGTCGAGAACTTGAAGCCGCGGCGGAATTCGAACTTGTCCACCGCCTTCATCAGGCCGATGTTGCCTTCCTGGATCAGGTCCAGGAACTGCAGGCCGCGGTTGGTGTACTTCTTGGCGATGGAAATCACCAGGCGCAGGTTGGCCTCGATCATTTCCTTCTTGGCGTTGCGCGAGAAGCGCTCGCCGTCGATCATGCGCTTGTTGATGTTCTTCAGCTCTTCCAGCGGCACCACGACGCGTTTCTGCAGGTCGATCAGGCGCTGCTGCAGCTCCTGCACCGGCGGGATGTTGCGTTCCAGCGTGGCGCTCCAGGGCTTGCCGGCTGCGGCCTGCTGCTCCACCCACTGCAGGTTGAGCAGGTTGTCGGAGAATTCGGCAACGAACTTTTCCTGCGGCATGTGGCACTTGTCCACGATGATCTGGCGCAGCAGGCGCTGGTTCTTGCGCACCTCCTCGACCTGTTCGCGCACGGTGTCGCACAGCTTCTCGATGGTCTTGGCGGTGAAACGGATGGTCATCAGCTTGCTGCTGATGGCCTTCTGCGCCTGCACGTAGGCGGGCGAGCCGTAGCCGTCCTTCTCGTAGGCGGCGAGCATGGTCTCGAAGCTGGCGCGGATATCGTCGAAACGGCGCAGCGCCTCGTTCTTGACCATTTCCATCATCTTGGTCTGGGACTTGGTACCGCCGTCGTCATCATCGTCGACCTCGTCCTCGTCTTCTTCGGCCACGTAGTCGTCGTTCTCGTCGGCATCGGTAAAGCCGTCGACCACGGTCGTGATCACGACCTTGTCTTCACGGATTTCGTCTGCCATGGCGAGAATCTCGTCGATGGTGGCGGGAGAGCCGGAAATGGCTTCCATCATGTCCATCATGCCGCCCTCGATGCGCTTGGCGATCTCGATCTCGCCTTCGCGCGTGAGCAGTTCGACCGTGCCCATTTCGCGCATGTACATGCGGACCGGGTCGGTGGTGCGGCCGAATTCGTTGTCCACGTTGGACAGGGCGGCTTCGGCTTCTTCCTCGGCTTCCTCCTCGGTGGCGGCGGTGCCGGTGGCGTTGTTCAGCAGCAGGGTTTCGGCGTCGGGGGTCTGTTCATAGACGGAAACGCCCATGTCGCCCAGCATGGAGACCACGACTTCCAGCGTCTCGGCATCGACCAGCTTGTCGGGCAGGTGGTCGGAGATTTCGGCGTTGGTGAGGTAGCCGCGCGTCTTGCCCAGCTTGATCAGCTCTTTCAGGCGCTGGCGGCGGGTGGAAACTTCCTCTTCGGACAGGACGGCTTCGTCCAGACCGAATTCCTTCATCAGCGCGCGCTCCTTGGCCTTGGAGAGTTTCATGCGCAGCGGCTTGACCTTCTCGGCGGTTGCGGCCTGCTCGGGCGCGGCTTCTTCTGCCACTTCCTCTTCGGCGAATTCGGCTTCGACGTCGCTGAAATCCTCGTCGAGGTCGTCGCCCTTGGCCTTGCGGCCGCGCTTGGCTGCGGGGGTGGAAGCCGTCTTGGCGGCGGCTGCAGGCTTGGCCCTGGCTGCGGTGGTGCGGCGGGTCGTCGTCTTCTTGGGAGCAGCCGCGGCTGCTTCAGGCGCTTCGGTCTCGGCGTCGGCAGGGGCGGGCTTGGCGCGGGTGCGGCGCGTGGTGGTCTTCACGGTTTGTTCGGCCGCTTCGGCAGCGGCTGCCTCGGTCGTGGCCTTGGCCGCACGCACGGTGCGGGTACG
Source organism: Brachymonas denitrificans (assembly GCF_907163135.1). NCBI lineage: Bacteria > Pseudomonadati > Pseudomonadota > Betaproteobacteria > Burkholderiales > Comamonadaceae > Allobrachymonas > Allobrachymonas denitrificans. The sequence continues at coordinate 843,885 of NZ_CAJQUA010000001.1, forward strand.
GGGAGTCTTGGGGGTGGATTCGGTCGTCATTGCTTCGGTCTCTGCCGCGGGCGTGGTACGCCGGCGGCTGGTCCTGGTGGGGGCGGGGGTCTCGACGGGTGCGGCTGCCGTTCTGGCCGTGCTGCTTGTGCGGGGTGCAGTGGTACCTGCTTCGGCGGCCTCGGGGGCCGTTGCCGTGCTGTCTTTCTTTCTGGTAGCCATGGATAACCCTTCCACATCCTTCAAGTGAGTGAATACAGCCTGCCGGATGCAGGGCGCGCAACAGAGTGCTTCCCATATGGGGAGCACATGCCGGAATTTCCAGTGGGGGAGTCAACCCCGCCTTACGAAAATGCCTTCGCGGCTGCAGTTGCACAGGCAACCACAGGGGATGGCAGACGTGGGCAAGGGGGAAGGGCGAACATTTGGGATACAGTCCTTGCGAATGGGAGGCCGGTCGGGGTGCCGTGTTGACCCGCTGTTGGCCATGTTCGGAGGTGCTGCTGTCGCACTTGCCATGTCGAACTTTGGATTATACCAATTGCATGGTTTTTCTGCAAGGTGCAAAAGGCCTGCCCGAGCCCTGCACCGTGCTGTCATTCAGAACGCCGGCCGGGTGCCGGCCGGCGCGCCTGGGCGTTCAGGACTGACATACCAGTTCGAAATCGATGAAGCCGCGTTCCACATCGGTAGACAGCAGCCGGGCACGCACGCGCTCGCCGACCTTGACGCGATCCCCGGCCGCCACCAGCAGCTTGCCTTCGGCCGGCGGCAGGAAGATACGCACCCAGGTGTTGCCGTTGGAGGAGCCGGTGACGATGCCGTCGAAGATCTCCCCCAGGTACTTGTCCAGCACCAACGCAGCTTCGGACTTGCGCATCTGGCGCTCGACCTTGTTGGCTGCGCCTTCCTGGCGCGTGCAGTGCGTGGCGAGGCTGGCCAGCTCGTCGATGGAGTAGGGGGCCGGCTGCTCCTTGAGCGTGGCCTTGAGCAGGCGTGCCGTGACCAGGTCGGGGAAGCGGCGGTTGGGGGCGGTGGAGTGCGAGTAGTCGCGCACTGCCAGGCCGAAGTGGCCCAGCTTGGGGCCGCCCGGCACTTCCACCACGTATTCGCCTGCGCCCATCAGCTTGATGATGGTAAGCGAGAGATCCGGGAAGCGCTCGGGATCGAGCTTGCGGCGCTTGGCGAGGAAGTTTTCCAGCGCCAGTGCGTCGGGCTCTTCGGGCAGGGTTTCGTTGTATTCGGCTGCCACTGCCACGATCTTGAGCCAGCGTTCGGGCGATCGCACCACGCGGCGCAGCGAGGGGCGGCGGTGCGCGGCCAGGAAGCGCGCGGTGACGCCGTTCGTGGCGATCATGAATTCCTCGATCAGCTGGCGGGCGCGGTTCTGCACCTGCTGGCGGATCTCGATCACCTTTTCGCCGTCGAACACGGCCTTGGGCTGGAAGGTCTGGAATTCGAGCGCTCCCTGTTCGCGGCGGCATGCGCGCAGCTGCTGGGCGATCGAATCCTGCGTGCGCAGCTGCTGGTCCATGCCTGGAACGGCGGCCGCAGCGGGTGGCAGCGGACCGTCGCCGTCGATCCAGGCCGAGACCGAATCGTAGGCCAGCTTGGCCTTGTTATGGACGCGGGCGCGATAGATGCTGGAGGCGGACATGCTGCCATCGGGCTGGAAGCTCATGTCCGTCACCATGGCCAGGCGCGGGCCGTCGGGGTTGAGCGAGGTGAGATCGGTGGAGAGCTTCTCGGGCAGCATCGGAAAGATCACGGCCGAGGTGTAGACCGAGGTGGTGTTGTGGCGGGCGTGCTGGTCGATGGGGGTGTCCTTGCGCACCAGCGCGTCCACATCGGCGATGGCCACCAGAATGCGCACGGCGCCGCCGGGCAGCATTTCGCTCACGGTGAGCTGGTCGAGGTCACGCGAATCGTCGTTGTCGATCGAGCACCACAGCAGGTCCGTCAGGTCGCGCACTTCGCCGCCGTGCGGTTCGCCGAGATGGGTGATGGCGGCGAGCTGGTCCAGGGCAGCGGGCGAGAATTCGGGCTTGAGGCCGCGTTCGCGCATGGCGCGGACGGCAAGGGCTTCCAGGTCGTGCTTTTCGTGGGCGGAGTGTTTCACGCGGGGGTCCTTTGTTCCGGGCGGAGGAATCGGCGGGAGCGGGTTTTCTGGCTGGACATGGGTTCCCCGGTTTGTCATTCGGGGGTGGAGGCGTTGCGGTGTCAGTCCCGGGGCAGGGTCTCCAGCGGAATGTCCTTCTCCAGTGCCAGCTTGTCGAGCTGCTTGCGCGTCTTGCCCGCCAGCCACTTCTCGATGGCCTGGCGCGAGCTGTCGAGCAGGATGCTGTCGGGCACGGTGGGGTCGATGCCGGCTTCGGCGCAGACGCGCTGGTAGAAGTGCGGCTCCAGCGCAGCCAGGGCGACGCGGCCGTCCTTGCAGGCATAGACGCGGTAGCCTACATGGCCTCCGCCGGTCAGGGCCTTGGGATGCTGCATGTCGAAGCTGGTGCGGGGACGTGCCAGATAGGACACGGCCTGGCTGAGGCCGACTTCGATCAGCGTGCCCTTGGCGTGTTTCTGGCGATGCAGCACGCACTGCAAAACGGCCTCGCTCGCCATGAGCGAGCCGGCCATGTCGGCAAACAGCGTGGGCGGCAGGTTCAGGCCGGTGACCAGGCCGTTCTGGGCCTGGTAGGTCAGGTCGTGGCCGGCTTCATCGGGGTTGGTGGTGCTGCCGTAGATGGCGACCAGCGAGAGGTGCGGATGCTGCTTGTGCAGGGTCTTCCAGTCCACGCCGAGCTTCTGCATGGCGCTCTGGCGAAAGGACGTGATCAGCACATCGGCTTTTTCGAGCTGCCTGTGCAGCTGGCGCTGGCCCTGTTCGGTCTTGAGGTTGACGGGCAGCACCTTGATGCCGTCATGCATCTCGGCGTGGCCGGCCGGGCTGTAGATGTGCATCGGGTCGCTGGTGGTCTGGCCCGCGGGGGCAGGGGGTTCCAGCTTGATGCAGGTGGCGCCCATCTCCTTGCAGCGTTGCAGGGCAGCGGGGCCGGGCAGGTTGAGGGCGAGGCTGACGACGCGCACGCCGCGCAGGACCTTGAGGGGTTTGCTCATGGAGTCTCCGGATATTGTTCTGGCTCTGTGTCCGCGCGGAAAGCAGGCTCGCACGGATGACTCACTTTAACGCAGCAACGTGGCGGTTTGCCGTGGGGTCAATGCGCGACGCGGCAAGGATGCGGAAATTTGCCAAAAATTTGGCGGCGGCTTGCCGGATGGGCGTACAAAAGGCTACAATCACCGTCTTTGCGGAGCATAGCGCAGTCTGGTAGCGCATCTGGTTTGGGACCAGAGGGTCGGGAGTTCGAATCTCTCTGCTCCGACCAAGACATGACAAAGGACTGGCGAAATGCTTTGCCGGTCCTTTTTCTTTTCCTGCCTTGGCCTGCAGCTTCTTGCTGCTGTGTGCGCTGGGTAGAATGGCAGCCGTTTCACTGCCCGTAGCTCAACTGGATAGAGCAGCTGCCTTCTAAGCAGCAGGTCGGGGGTTCGAGTCCCTCCGGGCAGGCCAATTTTCTGCAGGTGGCCCCATGCAAGCGCTGATTTCCCTGTTCTTCGACACGCCGCGACGTACTCTGGCCTGGATTGCTGTTGTGGTTGCGGGCATGCTGGCGTTTGGGCTGAACCTGCAATACAACGGTGGACTCACGCCATGTCCGATGTGCATCGTGCAGCGCTACCTGTATATTCTGGTGCTGCTGCTGGCGCTGGCCGGCTGGGCGGGCAAGGGGTGCCGCTGGCATGCGGCGAGTTATCTTCTGATCGTGCCGGTGGCGGCTGCGGGGGCGTTTGTGGCGGCGCGCCAGTCCTGGCTGCAGTGGTATCCGCCCGAGTTCTACAGTTGCGGCCGCGACTTCTACGGCATGATCGAGCAGATGCCGCTGAGTCAGGCGCTGCCCAAGATCTTTGCCGGCAGCGGTGATTGCACGGCGGTGGACTGGACTTTTCTCGGCGGCACGATCGCCAACTGGTCTTTCGTGGGCTTTGTGGCCCTGATCGTGATCGGCATCGGCTGGCTGCTGCGCATGCGCAGGCAATGTGCGGCAAAGTAACAGGCACAATAAGGCAAGGCCTCTGGAAATCCAGTGGCCTTGCTGTTTCAGGAGGCCGACCATGCCAGCCTCTTGCCGGACCGGCGCTTACTTGTTCTTGGCCAGCAGTTCGAAGGCGTTGCGCACTTCACCCATGGGGCGCTCGCCCGTTTCGTAGATGTTGTTGGCGCGACCGACCAGCAGGGTGTCGAGCGTGCCGATGTTGTCCAGAGCCTTGTTGGCGTAGGGCACCTTGTTCAGCACGTAGCGCATGGCGTTGAGGCGGGCGCGCTTCTTGCAGTCGGACTTGATGACGGTCCAGGGGGCGTCCACGGTGTCGGTTTCGAAGAACATGGCTTCCTTGGCGCGGGTGTAGTCGTCCCACTTGTCCAGCGAGGCCTTGTCGATCGGGCTGAGTTTCCACTGCTTGAGCGGGTGCAGCTCGCGCTCCTTGAAGCGGCGGCGCTGCTCGTCGCGGCTGACGGAGAACCAGAACTTGAACAGGAACACGCCGCTGCGGGTGAGCATGCGCTCGAACAGCGGGGCCTGCAGCATGAATTCGCGGTATTCCTCATCGGTGCAGAAACCCATCACGCGCTCGACGCCGGAACGGTTGTACCAGGAGCGGTCGAACAGCACGATTTCCCCGTGCGTGGGCAGGTTCTTCACGTAGCGCTGGAAGTACCACTGGCCACGCTCCTCGTCGGTCGGCTTTTCCAGGGCCACCACGCGCGCGCCGCGCGGGTTCAGGTGCTCCATGAAGCGCTTGATGGTGCCGCCCTTGCCGGCTGCATCGCGGCCTTCGAACACGATCACCACACGGGCGCCGGTCTCCTTGACCCAGGCCTGCAGCTTGAGCAGTTCTACCTGAAGCGAGTACTTCTGCTTCTCGTAGTTCTTGCGGCTCATCAGGTTCTTGTAGGGGTAGCCGCCCTTGCGCCAGTCGGGAGCCAGCTCCTCGTCGGCAGAGACGTTCTGGCGTACCACGGAGCTGTCGATGGCCAGCATGCGCTTGAGGGCTTCGACCTCGTCCTTTGAGGCGCGGGACAGCAGCGTCTGCATGGCCTCGAGCTTGTCCTCGGCCTGTTCCAGGATCTGCTCGATGGCAACACTGCGGCGCGTCATGGCGGACATGGAGGCATCATGCGTGGCGACCTTGTCGATGTTCTCGACGGCACTCTTGCCGATCACCACGTCACCGGAACGCACCAGACGTGTGGGATCCTTGAGGGAGATGGGGGTGGTTTTGCGGGTCACCATGCAGGAAACTCCTTTTTCAGATTGACATTCGATACGGGCCACGGGCACGGCAGCAATTGCCTGCCGCGGGATGCGTGGCTTACTGCAGCTTCTTCACCAGCACCAGGCTCTTGCGGTCCCAGTTGTACTTGCGCTTGCGGGCTTCCGGAAGCCAGGTCGGATCAACCACGGTGAAGCCGCGCTTGATGAACCAGTGCATGGTGCGGGTGGTGAGGACGAAAATGCTTTTCAGGCCCATTGCGCGGGCGCGCTGCTCGATGCGGCGCAGCAGCTTGTCGCCGTCGCCCTGGCCCTGCACTTGCGGGCTGACGGTGACCGAGGCCATTTCGCCGGTGCCGTCTTCGGGGTAGGGATAGAGCGCGGCGCAGCCGAAGATCACGCCGTCGTGCTCGATGATGGTGTAGTGGTCGGCATCGCGCTCGATTTCGGTGCGGCTGCGCTTGACCAGGGTGCCGTCCTTCTCGAAGGGCTCGATCAGCTGCAGGATGCCGCCCACGTCCTCGATGGTGGCTTCGCGCAGGCTTTCGAGCTTTTCGTCGACCACCATGCTGCCGATGCCATCGTGCGTGTAGATTTCAAGCAGGATGGAGCCATCGACCAGATAGGGCACGATGTGGCTGCGTTCCACGCCGTTCTTGCAGGCAGTGACGCAGTACTGCAGATGAAAGCCCATGTCGGACGGCTTTTCGGCCGGCGGCAACTGCGCCAGCAGCTCTTCGGCGTAGGCCAGGGGCAGTTCGGTGTCAATGGGGTTGTCGTCCGCCGGGGGATCGAGCGGGCGCAGGCGGATGCCGCCGTTGTCCGTCAGGAAGATCAGCTTGTCGGCATGGAGTTCGCTGGCGACTTCGGTGGCCACGTTCTCCATGGTGAGGTTGAAGGCTTCGCCCGTGGGCGAAAAACCCAGCGGAGACAGCAGTACCATGGCGCCGCCATCGAGCATGGTCTGGATGGCGGTGGCGTCGACCTTGCGCACGAGGCCTGAGTGCTGGTAATCGATGCCGTCGACGATGCCGACCGGGCGTGCCGTGAGGAAGTTGCCCGAAATGATGCGTACGGTAGCGCCGGCCATGGGCGTGTTGGGCAGGCCCTGGCTGAAGGCGGCTTCGACTTCGTAGCGCAGCTGGCCGGCGGCCTCGAGCGCGCAGTCCAGCGCCACGCTGTCGGTGACGCGGGTGCCCTTGTAGAAATGGGGTTCGTAGCCCTTGGCGCGGAGCTGTTCGTTCACCTGCGGACGGAAGCCGTGCACCAGCACGATCTGCACGCCCATGCTCTGGATAAGTGCCAGATCCTGCGCGATGTTGCCGAGTTTGCCGGCAGCAATGGCCTCGCCAGGCACCCCGATCACGATCGTCTTGCCACGGTGCATGTGGATGTAGGGCGCAACGGAACGGAACCAGGGAACAAAGGTGAAGTTGAAGACGCCGGACATCGGAGGGCAGGGGATTTCTTGTTCGATTCTTGCAGGAGCTTGCAGGTCGCTTGCGGGAATAAATTTCGCGCGCGCGACTGCCATGCCCGGATTGTCCGCCTTTTCCTTTCGGGGTAAAAGGTCTTGCGTGCTCCAGCATGTGAATTAGTTACGCAAGTGTTGCCCTGATGCAGCCTGTGTTGTCAACTTTGGTGATATGAGGAGTTTCCCGGAGTTGTCAGGGGCCTGCCAGAGGTACGCGCTTCTGCCATTGGGGAGGTAACAGGTCGAACAACGGGGTGGGGTCGCGTTGCAGGCGGCGTGCGTCGGGAGCTGGCGAACCGTCGATGAAGGGCGACGCTGGGGCCAGGTTGACGTTGGCAAGTTGCGACATCCAGCCAATGTCGACACCACCCGCACTGTTCGGACGGGAGTAGATCAGTTCCAGCATCCTCCTTGCCGGGAGGTTCCCCTTGGCGCTGGCCAGCCGATAGAGCCGTATGGCTTCCGTGAAATTTCTGGGTCGACCGTCGCCACGATGGTTGGCGCGGGCCGCACGGTAAATGTCCTCCGCCGGACTGTTGGCATCCGGGTAGCGTCCTTGTCTCGTGCTATCCGGTTGCTGGACAATGCGGATGTCGGCTTGGGCGGATGCTGCGTGCGGGGCGTCCTGCCGGACATGTCCGGAGGCCTTTGGCAGATTGTTGCTGGTTGCCGCACGCAAGCCCAGCTCGATTTCTGCCTGTACATCGCCGGAGCGTGCCGCACGTCGCAGCAGTTGCCTGGAACTGGCAGTGTCACTGCTACGGAAGGCCGTACCATGGCGGGTGCTAAGCAGCCAGGCAAGGTAATCGGCTCGGCCTGGATGCGTATGCCTGAGTTCCGTGATATGCACGGATGCAGCCTCGAGGTTCTTCTCTCCGTTGCAGGCCTCCATGTGACACCATGCAAGCCCGGCATGTGCCCAGCCTTGCCCGCCCAGATCCAGTGAGCGGGCGAACCAGTCGAAGGCTTGCGGAAGGTCTGCGCGCGTGCCTGCACCATGCAGGTAGATGAGGCCCAGCAGCCAAGCCGCATCGGCAGCGGAAGCGCTTCCACGGGGTGATCCATTCACTTCCCACTTCAGGCGGGATATTTCCTGCTCGAATGCCGGGTCAGGGATCGTCAGGCTGGTAGAGGCAGTCGGGCCAGCGCCGGGGAAGGGCTTGTCCATGCCTTGTGCACACGCTGCACCATTACCGCCCAAGGTGAACAGCAGGATGACAGCGGAAGTTGCAGACTTGCCGTGGCGAGTCAGAGTGGACAGTTTGGACATGCTCGACAGAGGTCTTGTGGTTCGTATCAAGGCTTGGGCAGGACTTGCCACTTCAGCGTCCTGGATGCGACTGCCTCTTTGCCGAATGCCTGCTCGAATTGCTGGCGCACGCCTTCGACGCCGCTGGCGCCTTGGACCAGCGTCAGGGCGGGAACCTGGTAGGGCGCCGGCAGCTTCTTCATGGGATCTTCGCTGGTGGCCAGGCAGATCGCAGATTCAGTGCCAGGGGCGCCCGTATCCAGTACGAACGGCGGATTGGGCGACATCCAGTCGGGAATGCGGATGGTCTGGTTGGCCGATACCAAGGACGCAGGATTCGACATGTTGGGAAGCAGGCGAATTACGTTCCCCTGCGGGCTGGCGTGGTAGCACGAAAGGTGCGAGGCCCGAGACAGGCGTACCGACAAGAATAGCGGGGTGCCGGAATAGAACTGTGTCTTGTCAATGACCGGGTTTTCGATCTGCAAGTCGATTTTCAGGGGGGCGGAAGCTTCTGGGAGAGGACTGCCGGCATCACGTTTGTCAGCCTTGGTGTTTTGCCACCCGATGCGCTCGAAGTTGCCATCCCCATCCAGCTTCACGAAGTTGCGCAGGACGCGGTCATAAGTGGTGTAGTCGATGATGCCATTGACCACAATACCCTGATCTGCCTGAAACCTAGCGACTGCGTCGCGCAGAATGGGGCTATTGGCGAGCAGCAGGGCCTCGCTACGGGGAAGATAGCCCTGGGCGATGAGGGAGCGCTGTATCAGTCGCTGGCGCGTCAGTGGATCGCTGGATTCATACCATTCGCGCAGCTGTCGCTGGAAGGCAGGGTGGGTTTGTTCCAGTGTCAGGCATTGCCAGTAGGGCACGCGCGCCCATTTGCCTGTCAGTTCGATCATGGCCAGTTCGACCAGGGTACGTACTGCGGCGCCTGTACCCAGCGCATAGTCGCGACCGACATTGAAATCCCATCCATACTTGCCGATCCGACCGGAAAGATCCAGGCCTTGTCCGCCGTTTCCAATGATGACTTCATTCGCGGAGTCGAGTCCGGGAATAATGGTGCGGGATTTGAAATCTCCCAGGTGCAATTCCAGGCCCACCACGGTGGCACTGCGATTGGAACCCATGCCGCTTTCAAAGCGGGTGGCCGAAGTGCCCAGCTGCATGCGGTTGTTGATGACGTTCTGGTCGACAAAGGACATTGCGCCCGACACGTACAGTGCCGGTCGTTGCAACTGCATCTGGTTGTTGTTCAGCAGGATGGTGGTCAGGTTCTGGACGGTGTCTTGGCGTGCTATGTCCACCTCGAAGTCCACATAGCGGAAGGCATTGCTCAGGCGCGACATCTGCGACAGCGCAGTGATGATCATTTCCTTGGTGGCGACGGGCACTCGCGTGGAGTAGTCGGGGATAGACTTGCTGCTGATCAGGGTCGTGGGGACCCGCGCCTCCTGGAACAGCTTGTCCATGCACATTAGCGAGTCGGAGAAGCTCGAAATTGACCGGACCGGGCGGGTGACCGGTCGGGATGACATGCTGGCGTAGGACTGGAACTCGGCATCCCGTGCCGGATTGATGGGCAGGCTGCAGCCTGTGGCGAGCAGTGTCGTCAGTGCAGGAACAAGAAAACGCCGGAAGGACGGGCGCGTGCCAGCCAGGCACGGCAAATGGGAAGAAATTGCTTTCTGGATCTGAATCGGCATGACTGACTTTCGGGGCTGTGCGTGACTATCCTGGATGTTGCTCTGCAACCGGCATCGCAGCGTGAACAGCTTAGTTGCAAATGTTGATGACATCCCCGCGCAGGACGACGATCTGGTCTCCCTTGCCCTTGGTTGCGCCAGGCACTCCCGGCGTGGTGGCAAAGGTATTGCTTGCAACTTCCTGTACGCAGGTGCGCTGGAGGGCGTTGCCGGAGCTTCTGGAAATCACGTCTTTCTCGGTATAGATCGTGCCGTCGCCAGACATCTGGGACTTGGCCTTGGCCTGGTAGCGCGCCACTTTTGCGCGTAACGACGCAGGCATGCCATCCGTCTTTTCAAGCGGGCTGGACTTCTGCACGGAATAGTTGGGCAGTTTCAGATACTGCACGGGCCGGCTCAGAGTAATTGTGTCCTCCCAGGGCCCTGCGAGCAGGGGGCTGGTGGCGGAGCCGGCGACGAGCAGGACGGCAATCAGCGGAATGCGTTTGAAGAACATGCCGATCTCCTGGTGGTGATAATGACCAGGATGCAGCTGCCTGTCATCTAGTTAGGCAGCTGCACCACGGAGGGCCGGACGCTTACGGAGCGGGAGCGTAGTTGTTGGCCAGGTTCTGCACGGCTTCGGTCATGAAGCCGAGTGATTCGTTGGCGATGTTGCTGCCATTGGCATAAACGACCTGCAGTTGCGGAGCGTCAACGGTCACGTTGCCGTCGTTGGTGGCCAGGTTCTGCTTCGCAGTGCTCAGGAAGCCGCTGGCTTCGTTGCTCAGGCTGGAATCGTTGGCAATTGTCAGCTGAATGGACGGGCTGTTGATTTCAACGCCAGCCGTGTTGGTGGAGACGTTCTGCTGTGCCTTGACCATGAAGCCAGCAGCCTTGTTGGTGATGGAAGACTGGATGGCAGCGACGCCCTGGATGGAGGGGGCGTTGATCTGCACTTCACCCGGAGCTGCGAAAGCAGCGGTAGTGGCGAAAGCAGCGGCAATGATTGCGAGGCGTTTCATGTTGGTTTCTCCAAGGATTGTTGATGGATACGGCTGCCAGGAGGGGCCTGCCAGCCGGACGGGCTGCCGGTGTTTGCGTTGTGTTACACCGTTTGCTCGACGACTGCAGTTTGTTTCGTCTGCCAGGCTTTGGAAATCGCCAGATCTGGGTACCCATCCTTCCGGGCTACCGTTCGCAAATGAAACACAAGCCTTTGATTTATATGGATAAACACAAATGAATAAATACAAAAGTGCACATGTAACTTAATGTAAGATTCATGTTTATTTGAAAAAATACAAGAAAACCCAAAAAGTTAACGGTGTTTCCCGCTAGAAAAGTTGGTAACAATCTTGATAAATTTCGGAGCATGTGTAAAGCATCAAGAAATTTCGCCCGTTGACGAAAATTTTGTGTGACGGTTTTGTTACTTTTGTGGTATTTTCTCATGCGACGCTATGTTGGCAGGATAGATCGTCCGATTCAGGTCGTTTTGGTGGAAGGTAATACACACGCCCAGCGTGTGATTGCTGGCGAGTTGCAGAAAGATCCGCGGATCGATTTGCGTGCCATAGCCAGTTCCCTGCAGGATGTGAAGCGCATACTGGCTCAGCAGGAGTTCGATGTGATGCTGCTCGATTTGCAGCTCCAGAGCGGACAATGTCTTGATGTCATCGATCAGGTCAAGCAATGTATGCCGCTGGTGGAGGTGGTTGCCACCTCCATCGATGACGATGAAGCACTGGCCATGCTAGCGTTCGAAAAAGGCGCCACCGGGTATCTGGTCAAGAGTTCTTGGTTCGTCAGCTATGGCGATGCCATTCTCGAAGTGGTCCACGGTGGGGCTCCCGTGACGGCCAGCATCACCCGCCGCCTTTTGCCACGGTTGCGCAATGGGGCGGGAGCCCGGGGCGCACGTCTCGATGGCAGGGCTTCGCAAGGAGAGGAGTGTCTTACCCTCCGCGAGCAGGAGGTGTTGCAGATGGTGGCGAAAGGCCATACCAGTGCTGAAGTGGCGACGGAGTTGGGCATCAGCGTGCAGACGGCGAACGCACACCTGAAGAATATCTATCGCAAGCTGCAGGTTCGCTCGCGTGCGCAGGCGGTCAGCAAGGCGATTGCCCTCGGCCTTCTGCTGCAAGCCAGGGGTGCAACAGGAGCGTGATCAAGGATAATCACGCTTTTCCCTATTCGCTGGCGGGCTTGCGGCCGCCAGGCATCCATTTTGCTGATTGAATTCCCCGAAAACCTGCCGGTATCTTCCCGGCGCGACGAGATCATGACAGCGGTGCGCGAGCACCAGGTCGTCATCGTCTGCGGCGAGACCGGCTCGGGCAAGACCACCCAATTGCCCAAGATTGCGCTGGCGCTGGGCCGCGGCGCCATACATGCGCGCGCAGGCGAAAAACCGCGCCTGATCGGCCACACCCAGCCGCGCCGGATCGCCGCCAGCAGCGTGGCCAAGCGCATTGCCGAAGAGCTCAACACGCCGCTGGGCGAGGTGGTCGGCTACAAGGTCCGTTTCCAGGACCGGCTGCAGAAGGGCGCTTCCGTCAAGCTGATGACGGATGGCATCCTGCTGGCCGAAACGCAGAGCGACCCGCTGCTCAAGGCCTATGACACCCTCATCATCGACGAGGCGCATGAACGCAGCCTGAACATCGACTTCCTGCTCGGCTACCTCAAGGAAATCCTGCCGCGCCGGCCGGACCTGAAGGTCATCGTCACCTCGGCCACCATCGACGCCGACCGTTTTGCCCAGCACTTTGCCTCGCGCAAGGGGCCGGCGCCAGTGCTGATGGTGTCCGGACGCCTGTATCCGGTCGAGACGCGCTATCGCCCCTTCGAGGAAAGCAAGGATACCGACCTGAACACGGCCATAGCCGATGCGGTGGACGAGCTCTGGCGTTCCCCAGGAGATAGCGGCGACATCCTGGTGTTCCTGCCCGGCGAACGCGAAATCCGCGAAGCGGCCGACCATCTGCGCAAGCACCTGAGCCACAGCCCGGTGTTGCGCAACACCGAAGTGCTGCCGCTGTTTGCACGCCTGAGCCAAGCCGAGCAGGACCGCGTGTTCGACAGCCACGGCGGCCGCCGCATCGTGCTGGCCACCAACGTGGCCGAAACCTCGCTCACGGTGCCGGGCATCCGCTACGTGATTGACAGTGGCACGGCGCGCGTCAAGCGTTACAGCTACCGCAACAAGGTGGAGCAACTGCTGGTCGAATCCGTCAGCCAGGCCGCGGCCAACCAGCGTGCCGGTCGCTGCGGCCGTGTCGCCAACGGCATCTGCATCCGCCTGTATGACGAGAAGGATTTCAACAGCCGCCCGCGCTTTACCGATCCCGAAATCCTGCGCTCCTCACTGGCGGGCGTGATCCTGCGCATGCAATCGCTGCATCTGGGCGATGTGGAGCGCTTTCCCTTCCTGGAGGCGCCGCGCCCCAAGGCAATCGCCGATGGCTACCAGTTGCTGAAAGAGCTGGGTGCGGTCGATGCTGCCAACCAGCTGACCGACGTGGGGCGCGCACTGGCACGCCTGCCGCTGGATCCGCGCATCGGGCGCATCCTGCTGGAAGCCAATGCGCGCGGCGCGCTGGACGAAGCGCTGGTGATTGCCTCGGCGCTGAGCGTGCAGGACGTGCGCGACCGTCCGCTGGAACAGCAGACCCAAGCCGACCAGGCGCAGGCCAAGTTCGACGACGAGAAAAGCGAATTCGTCAGCACGCTCAAGCTGTGGCAATGGCTGCATGAGGCGCGGGGTGGTTCCCCTTCGCTGCCTTCAGCGCGTGCGCAACAATTGGCGCTGTCCCGCAAGGGCGCCTCGCAGGCGGTGCTGCCGGTGGCGCAACGCCTGGTGGCTGCCGGGCAGGTGACACAGGCACTGGAAGGCCAGGGCCATCGAGGCCAGACGGGCACACCGCAAGGCCCCACTGGCAAGCGGGAAACAGCGCAGGCCGGGCGTGTTCAGCCAGCCGGTGCCGCAAGTGCATCCGCAGCTGCGCCTACCCACAGGCTCAGCAACCGCCAGTACGAGTCCCTGCTGCGCCAGAATTTCATCAACGTGCGCCGCGTGCGCGAATGGCGCGACATCCACAGCCAGCTGCTGACAGTGGCCGGCGAACAGGGCTGGAAGCACAACGTGGCCCCCGCCAGCTATGCCCAGCTGCACCAGAGCATGCTGGCCGGCCTGCTGGGCAACGTGGGCTTCAAGAGCGAGGATGAAGACTGGTACCTGGGTGCGCGCGGCATCAAGTTCTGGCGCCATCCTGGTGCCCACCTGCGCAAGAAGCCGGGGCGCTGGATTGCCTGCGCGGAACTGGTCGAAACCACGCGCCTGTTCGGTCGCGGCATCGCCAACATCGAGCCGCAATGGCTGGAAGAGGTCGGCGCACATCTGCTGCGCAAACAGTTGCTGGACCCGCATTGGGAAAAGAAGGCCGGCAAGGTGGTGGCGCTGGAACGTGCCACGCTCTACGGCATCGTGGTCTACAACAACCGGCGCGTCGATTACGACCGTATTGATCCCGTTAGCGCGCGCGAGATCTTCATCCGCCAGGCGCTGGTCGGGGATGACTGGGAATCCTCCCTGCCGTTCCTGGCAGCCAACCGCAAGATGGTGCGACAGGTCGAGGAGCTGGAGCACAAGTCGCGTCGCCAGGACGTGCTGGTCGACGACGAGCTGATCTATGCCTTCTACGACGCGCAGATTCCGGCAGACGTCACCAACGCCCACCAGCTCGAAAAATGGTTCCGCAGCGCGAGCCGCGGCAACCCGAAGCTGCTGCAGATCAGCAAGGAAGAGCTGATGCGGCACGAGGCGGCCGGCATCACCACAGAGCTGTTTCCGCGCACCATTCGCCTGGGTGGCGTGGACTGCCGCGCCACCTATCTGCACGAGCCGGGCGATGCGCGCGACGGCGTGACGGTGGAATTGCCGCTGTTCGCCCTCAACCAGGTCAGTGAGGACCGCGCCGAATGGCTGGTGCCCGGCATGCTCAAGGACAAGATCCAGGCCCTGCTCAAGAGCCTGCCGCAGCGTCCGCGCAGCCGTTTCGTGCCGCTGCCGGAAAGTGCCACGCGGCTGGCCGCCCAACTGCAGGATGAGCCCGGCTTTGCCCACGGCAGCCTGCTGGATGCCTTGCTCAAGGCCGTGCGCGACCACACCAGCCTGGACGTGAAGCGCAACGATTTCAAGCTGGACATGCTGCCGGCACACCTGTTCATGAACCTGCGCGTGACGGACGAGCACGGCCGCCAGCTGGGCATGGGACGCAATCTCGGTGCGCTCAAGGCGGAGCTGGGCAGCCAGGCGCGCGGGGCTTTCCAGGCGCTGGCCGTGCTGCGGCAGGAATTGCGCAGCACGTCGGGTGGCACGAGCGAGACAGGTGATTCCGGCAAGCGCCCGCAGGCGCCGGATAAGGCGGACTCCCGCAAGGCGCCGCTGGAAACCGCAGCGGGGAAGGCATCCAGAGGGCAGGACTCAGGCGCTTCCATGGCCAGCAATCTGGCCGAAGACCAGCGCTACACCGCCTGGACCTTCGGCGAACTGCCCGAAATCATGGAAATGCGCCGCGGCCGCCAGACGCTGATCGGCTTTCCCGCCCTGATCGACCAGGGCAACGCCGTGAGCATCGAGGTATTCGACGAACCGGAAGTGGCAGCCGCACGTCACCGCAGCGGCCTGCGCCGGCTGTTTGCCCTGCAGGTCAGGGACGCACTCAAGTATCTGGAAAAGAACTTGCCGGATTTCCAGAAAATGGCCGCCGCCTATATGCCGCTGGGAACGGCAGAGGAACTGCGTCAGCAGATCCTGGACGTGGCCATGGATCGCGCCTTTCTCGCTGATCCGCTTCCCTCCGATTCCGAGGCGTTTGCCAGGCGCGTGGAAGAGGGCAGGAGCCGCCTCAGTCTGATCGCGCAGGAAGTGGCACGACAGACGGGCGTGGTGCTGGCCGAATTCGCCGTCGCCACGCGCAAGATCAAGGACACGAAGATCCAGCCCGATGCCGTGGCAGACGCCACGCAGCAGTTGCAGCGTCTGTGCAGCAAACGCTTCCTGGCAGAAACCCCCTGGTCGCAACTGCAGCACCTGCCGCGCTACCTCAAGGCCATCACCCTGCGACTGGACAAGCTGCGCACCGATCCTGCCCGCGATGCGCAGAAAATGGCCGAACACAAGCCGCTGGAGCAGCGCTACTGGCGCTTGCTGGCCGAGCGCAAGGGCCAGACGGATGCGCGCATGCAGGAGTTCCGCTGGCTGCTGGAGGAGTTGCGCGTCAGCTTCTTTGCGCAGGAACTGCGCACTCCCCAGCCTGTGAGCGTAAAACGACTGGAGAAGGCGTGGCAGCAACTCGTGTATTGAGTCAAGTCAAGACTTCGTTGTAAGACTGCACCGTGTAACAGCAAAGCTGACAATAAACTCACAAATCGGCGTTGTCTGACACACAATGGAACTGGTGTCCGTTAAAGTGGCACTGGTCGGCAGCGCTTGCCCAGCAGTTTGCGGAAAGTGCCTGACTCTGATTTTCCAATGAACCGAAGGAACAACTCATGAACGTTCAACGCTCTCTGCTCGTCCTGACCCTGGCTGCCGCTGCAGCCCTGACCGCTTGTGGCAAGAAGGAAGACACGGCTGCCGCCAGCCAGGCTGCCTCCGCTGCCGACATGGCCGCTTCTGCCGCTGACATGGCTGGCTCTGCGGCCGTGACCGCCGCTTCCGCTGCAGTTGACACCGCCGCCTCTGCAATGGATAGTGCCGCTTCCGCCGTCGATAACGCTGCGTCCGCTACGGCCGCTGCTGCCGCCTCCGCCGTGAACGCCGCTTCCGCTGCCGTGACCGGTGCTGCTGCAGGTGCCGCTGCCGGCCTCGACCTGGCCAAGGGCGAAGCCCTGTACAAGTCCACCTGCCAGGCCTGCCATGCTGCTGGCGTTGCCGGCGCTCCCAAGCTGGACGACAAGGCCGACTGGGCTCCCCGTATTGCCCAGGGCGAAGAAACACTGTTCAAGCACTCCATCGAGGGCTTCACCGGCCAGAAGGGCGTGATGCCTCCCAAGGGTGGCTCCACCGCTCCTGACGAGGACGTGAAAGCTGCCGTGATGTACATGGTCAGCCACGCCAAGTAATCACGCCATCCGCGTCGCACAAGGCCGCCCGCTCAGTCGGGGCGGCCTTTGTTTTTGGTGCCAACCATGCAACGATCCGTTGCCCGATTACATTCCGTTGCAGACAGCGTTGCCACATCCGGCGCAGTTCCATTACAGTCTGCCTTGTCGGGATGTCATGAAATTGTCAGCTTCCGACGACTCTGCGCTTGGACTCCCGCGCAGCCATTCATCCCATCGATTCGAGGACCATCATGAAATTCCAACGCACGCTGCTTGTTGCCTCCCTGGTTGCCGCCATGTCCGTGGTGGCTTGCGGAAAGAAGGAAGAAACTCCCAAGGATGAGCGCGCTGCCGCCCAGGCCAGCGCTGCGGTGGATCAGGCTGCTTCGGCTGCCGAGATGGCCGGCAAGGCCGCTGCCACGGCAGCCTCTGCCGCTGCGGAAAAGGCCGCTGCTGCTGCCGATCGTGCCAAGGCTGCGGTGCAGGAGGCCACGGCCGAAGGCAAGGCTGCCGCCAAGCAGGCAACGGAAGAAGGCAAGGCAGCTGCCAATGCGGCCCTGGAGAAGGCCGAAGCCGCGGCCAAGCGTGCCCAGGACGCAGCCGCCAGCAAGTAAGCCTTACAGGCTGGCAAGGCGCTGCAGCGCCAGTGCCAGCGTTTCATCCCGCTTGGCAAAGCAGAAGCGGATGATTTTCTGCTCGAAGCCTTCGGCGTAGAAGGCCGAGAGCGGAATCGCGGCAACACCCACCTCCCGCGTCAGCCACTGGCAGAACTCGCCTTCTGGCAGGTCGCGCTCGGTCACGGCGAGGGCGTCATAGCGCACGCACTGGAAATAGGTGCCGGTGCAGGGCAGCAGTTGCAGGCGGGTGTGGCGCAGCCCTTCGGCAAACAGGTCGCGCTTGCGCTGGTAGAAGGCGGGCAGTTGCAGGTAGGGCTGCGGATCACGCATGTACTGTGCCAGCCCGTGCTGCATCGGCGTGTTGACGGTGAACACGTTGAACTGGTGGATCTTGCGAAACTCGGCCATCAGCGCCGGGGGCGCCGCCACATAGCCCACCTTCCAGCCCGTCACATGGAAGGTCTTGCCGAAGCTGCTCACGATCATGCTGCGTGCTGCCAGGGCCGGGTAGCGCGCCACGCTGCAGTGCGGAGCGCCATCGAACACCATGTGCTCGTACACCTCGTCGCTGATCACGATCACCTCGGTGCCGTCCAGCAGGTCCTGCAGCCGCAGCATGTCGGCCTCGCTCCACACCGTGCCGGAAGGGTTGTGCGGGGTGTTGATCATGATGGCGCGTGTGCGCGGCGTGATTGCCGCGGCAATGCGGTCGAAATCCGGGCGAAAGCTGCCGGGCCTGAGCGGCACACGCACCGGGATGCCGCCGGCCATGGCAATGCCGGGCAGGTAGCTGTCATAGCAGGGTTCCAGCACGATCACCTCGTCACCGGGCTGCACCACGGCGAGCAGGCAGGTCAGCAGTGCCTGCGTGGCGCCGGCCGTCACCGTGATGCCGGCATCGGCATCGTAGCGCTGCCCGTAGAGGAGGCTGATCTTGTCCGCTATGGCCTGACGCAACGCCGGCACGCCGGGCATGGGCGGATACTGGTTGTGCCCCGCCAGCATGGCCTGGTGCACCTCGTCGACCAGCGCCGGGTCGCACGGAAAATCCGGAAAACCCTGTCCGAGGTTGACCGCTTCATGCTGCTGGGCCAGCGCAGACATGACGGAGAAAATCGTGGTGCCTACCGCTGGCAGGCGCGAGGAAATGGCGGGGGTGTGCAGGGCGGCGCTCATGGAGTCTCCGGAACCGCGCCGGCGTGACGGCGGCGCGGGGGGCAGGTGGGGCGGGTGTGCTTACAGCTCGTAGTCGTCGAACTGGCCGGTCATGGCCTTCATCACGAGCTGGCGCGGCAGGCGGTCACTCAGGTACTCGGCAAACTCGTACACGTAGTTGCGCAGGTATACGCCGCGCTTGAAGGCCACGCGCGTGACGTTGCTGCCGAACAGATGCCCCAGCGGGCGGTACACCAGTCCCGGTTTGGGATCATGCGTCATCGCCATTTCGGCCACGATGCCGACGCCCAGTCCGTGCGTCACGTAAGTGCTGATCACATCCGAATCGATGGCTTCCAGCACCACTTCCGGCGTCAGGCGACGCTGCGCAAAGGCCTGGTCGATACGGGTGCGTCCGGTGAACGAGGGATGGTAGGTGATGAGCGGCTGCTGGGCCAGCATCTCCAGCGTGATGCGCTCTTCGTGCGCCAGCGGATGCGCTTCGGGCACGACCAGCACGTGCTGCCAGTTGTAGCAGGGCAGGGTGACCAGGTCCGCGTAGTCGGCCAGCGACTCGGTCGCAATGCCGATTTCGGCGGATTCTTCCTGCAGCATGCGCGCCACCTGCTCGGGCGTGCCCTGATGCAGGCTCACCTGGACCTTGGGATAGCGCTGGCGCAACTGGGCCACGCGCAGCGGCAGCACGTAGCGGGCCTGCGTATGGGTGGCGGCAATGCTCAGGCGCCCGCTGTCCTGCGTGCTGAACTGCTCGCCGATGCGCTTGAGGTTGGCCACTTCGCGCTGGATGATCTCGATGCTGGCCAGGATGTGCTGGCCGGGCTCCGTCACATGCTTCAGGCGCTTGCCGTGGCGCGCAAAGATATCCACGCCCAGTTCCTCCTCCAGCTCGATGATGGCCTTGGACACCCCGGGCTGCGAGGTGAACAGCGCCTTGGCGGTTTCCGTGAGGTTGAGATTGCGGCGGACCGCTTCCTGGACAAAGCGGAATTGATGGAGGTTCATGGTGCCCGATGAAGAAAAGGACCGGCTGCGGTCGTTATGGGCGATATTGTATAAGAGGAATGAGTCTTATGCTTTGCATGCATGTGGTATGGCCGCAATGCCTGTCATGCAAAAAGAAAAAGGGTTGCAACATTGCGCTGCAACCCTTTTCATGGATGGTCGGAGTAAAAGGATTCGAACCTTCGACCTTCTCGTCCCGAACGAGACGCGCTACCAGGCTGCGCCATACTCCGAAGACATCGATTATAGCCTCGGTTTTTGGTGATTTTCAAGGCCTGCGAAATTTTTCCGGGCAAATCTGCGACGGTACTAGCGCTTCAGCACCAGCCAGACAAATGCACCCAGCGAGATCAGCGTATAGATCACGCTGGGTATCGCTGCCGCCACCCACGGCACCCAGCCATTGAGGTTGCCGATGTAGCCGAACACGTTGTTGAGCAGGAAGAAGCTGATGCCGATCACCACGCCGCCAAATACCGCCGTGGTGATGTTGCCCGAGCGGAAATGCAGGTAGGCAAAGGGCAGGGCCAGGATCACCATTACCAGGCAACTCAGCGGGTAGAACACCTTGCGCCAGAACTGGATTTCGTAGTTCTGTGCCGACTGGTTGTTGCTCTTGAGGTGCGAAACGTACTGGTACAGCTCCAGTGCCGACATGCGGTCCGGTTCGAGCAGGGCCGACGCCACCATGCTCTGTGCGATTTCCGTCGTCATGTGCATGGTTGGCAACTGTTCGCGCTTGATGCGGTATTGCTCTTCGGCCGCTCCCGTCAGCACGGTGTGCTGCACATTCTGCAGATGCCAGCTGCCGTCCTTGCCGAAGGTGCCGGATTCGGCCTTGACGATATCGGACAAGGCACCATCGGCCCCGAAGTTGAACACGCGCACATTGCGCATCTCAGCCTGGGGTGTGAGTTGCTGCACGTTGACGATGCGGTCGCCTCCACCCGCGCTCTCCTTCATCCACGCACCGGTACGCCCGGACGTGAGGTTGCCTTCGAAACGGGCCTTGTAGTTCTGGGCGAACTTCTCTGTGCGCGGCGCGACGTAGTCGCCGACCAGAAAGGTGAGCACGCCAAAAATGGCGCCGATCCACAGCAGGCTGCGCAGGGCGCGTGCAGGGCTCAGGCCGCTGGTGCGCAGAATGGTGAATTCGGAGTTCTGCGCCAGGCTGGCCATCACGAAGATGGTGCCGATCAGCACGGCGATGGGCAGCAGTTCGTACACATGGCCGGGAATCAGCATGCCCACATAGGACAAGGCATTCACGATGGTGTACTGCAGCACCGGATTGCGGCTGGTGTACGAGATGTCGTTGACCGCATCAAAGAAGAAGAACAGCGCCAGAAAGCCGATTGTCACGAACAGAACGGCCAGATAGATCTGGCGGTGGATATAGCCTTGTGCCGTTTTCATGCTGCACTTCCCGTTTCACGCGTGCGGCGACGCTGCCACAGATGGCTGAAAGACCATTGCATGTGGCGCTTCCACAACCACAGCAGCGAGGCCACGAAGACACCACCATGCAGCACCAGCAGCATCATCGGCATGCCGATCTTGCCGGTGGCCACCCAGTTCTTGCCGAAGTTGAGCAGGTTGAAATAGGCGACGAAGAACAGCAGGGCCACGATCAGCCCGCCGCTGCGTCCCGAGCGCGGGTTGACGCGCGAGGACGCCAGCGCCAGCAGCATGAAGTTGATGCCCGCCAGCGCCATACCCAGGCGCCAGCCCAATTCGCCCTGGAAGCGTCCTTCCGGAATGCGGAAAAGGGCCGGAGTGGGGATGATGCGCGGCGAAATGCCGATCAGGGTGGTCGGGTCGTTGAGGTTGACGTCCTTCACCTCCACCGGCTTGCCCCCGATGCGGATGCCGTATTCCTGGAAACGGCTGATGGTCAGTGTCTGGTCATCGTGGATTTCGGTGCTTTGCCCGTTGTTGAGGACGGCAAAGCGCTCGTTGCCCACCATGCGGATATGCCCGTTGCTGGCCGACACCACCACTTCGCTCTTGGGCTGGCGGGCAAAGATGAACAGCTTGCTGGCCTTGTCCGGGGTGCCGCGCTCCTTCATGTCCTTGTTGTCGATGTAGAACACGCGGCTGCCGTCACGCGATTCCTGGAACTGGCCGGGGGCAATGCGCTCGAGGTCGCCGCGGCTCTGGTAGCGGTTGAGCAGCTCCTGCGACTTGGCATTGGCCCAAGGCCAGCCAAACACCGACAGCAGGGCAATCACCACGATGACCGGCGCTGAAAACTGCAGCACCGGCCGCAGGAAGCGGAACAGGCCCTGTCCGGCAGAAAACCAGACATCCATCTCGCTGTCCCGGTACATGCGTGACAGCGTGTAGACAATGCTGATGAACAGGCTGAGCGTGAGGATGGTCGGGAAATAGGCCAGTACGGTAAAGCCCAGCACCAGCGACACCTCGGACGGATCCACCGTACCCTTGTTGGCGAAGTTGAGCGTGCGGATCAGCATCATCGTGAGCACGATGATGAGCAGCACGAACAGCGTCGCGCCAAAGGTGCGGGTCAGTTCGCGGCGTATGGAAGAATCGAATAACATTAGTCCCGCGCTTGCAATCCAAGAACAAACCGACATTATCATGAATTTCCAACTCTCCCCCTCCGACCTGCTGGCTCCGAGCAAGGCTGTGCGCAGTGATGTCTTGCTCGTCCTGCTGCGTGATGGCTACGAAGTGCTGCCGGAGCGCATGGCCGGCCTGCCCGGTACCATTGCCCGCGCCATGCAGTGCGGCCACTGGAGCCCGGCTGCGGGCAAGCGCCTGTCGCTCTACCTGCCCGACGATGCCTTTGCCTCCCGCGTAATCCTGCTCGGGATCGGCCAGGGCAAGCAGCAGGACATCCGCGAGGCACTGTCCAAGGCGGTGAAGGAACTGGTCAGCGAGGACGTGCGTCTGGCCGTGTATTTCGCGCAGGACGCCACGATCGACCAGGTGCGTACTGCCATGCTCGCCGTGGGGGGCGCCGGCTATGTGTACAGCAACACCAAGCCTTCGGCCAAGGGCGGGCTGAAGAAGGTCGTTATCGGCGCGCCGAATGCCAATGACTGCCGTACGGGTTTCGAGGAAGGTCGTGCGCTGCTGGCCGGCATGGGCCTGGCGCGCGAATGGGCCAACCGTCCTGCCAACCATGCCACCCCCACGCTGCTGGGCAAGGTCGCCGAGGAGATTGCCCGTTCCGGCAACGAAGGCCATGGCGACGCACGTTTCAAATGCGAACTGCTGGACGAGGCCAAAGTGCGCAAGCTGGGCATGGGCGCTTTCCTGGCCGTGGCCAAGGGCTCCAGCGAGCCACTGCGCTTCATCGTGCTGCAGTACCACGGCGCTGACCGCAAGCAGGCGCCGCTCGCCTTTGTCGGCAAGGGCATCACCTTCGACAGCGGCGGCATTTCCATCAAGCCGGGCGCCGGCATGGACGAGATGAAGTTCGACATGTCGGGTGCTGCCAGCGTGCTGGGGCTGTTCGAGGCGCTGCGCCACCTGCGTCCGGCCATCAACGTGGTGGGCCTGATTCCCGCCTGCGAGAACATGCCCAGCGGCGAAGCCACCAAGCCGGGCGATGTAATCACCAGCATGAGCGGCCAGACCATCGAGGTGCTCAATACCGACGCCGAAGGGCGCCTGATCCTGTGCGATGCGCTGACCTATGCCGAACGCTTCAAACCGCTGGCGGTGGTGGATATCGCCACGCTGACCGGCAACTGCGTGATGGCGCTGGGCAACCTGCGCTCGGGCCTGTTCAGCCAGCACGATGAGCTGGCGCGCGCCATCGAGCAGGCGGCGGACGAGTCGGCCGACCTGTGCTGGCGCATGCCTATGGACGATGCCTATGGCAAGGGACTGAAATCCAATTTCGCGGATATGGCGAACATCGCAGGGCGTACCGCCGGGGCGATTTCTGCAGCCAAGTTCCTGGAACGCTATACCTCGGCCTATCCCTGGGCGCATCTGGACATTGCCGGCACGGCCTGGGACGAGGGCGCCGCCAAGGGGGCTACCGGCCGCCCGGTGCCCTTGCTGGTGCGGCTGGTGCTGAACCTGGCGAAGACGCCGGTGCAGTTTGCCCTGCCTGCACCCGAGGGGGGCAAGGCGACAGCAAGGGATACCGGCAAGACGGGCAAACCGGCGGCCCGCAAGCCTGCAGCAGCCAAGGGCAAGGGCGCCGCAGCAGGCAAGCGCGGATGATTCAGGCCCTGGCATGACCGAAATCGCCTTCCATTTCAATATTCCCGACCGGGTTGCCTACCTCAGCCGCCTGCTGCGCAAGGCGGTGGGGCGTGCCGATTCCATCGTGGTGGTGGCCGAGCCGGCAACGCTGGACAAGCTCGACCGCAAACTGTGGGAGCTGTCCGCGACCGATTTCATCGGCCACTGGCGCGAAGGGCAGGAAGGAGGTGCGACGGCGGCTGCCATGCAGGAGTGTGCGCGCGTCTGGCTTACGGGCGACGTGGGCAGCTGCGCACGCCATGATGTGCTGGTCAGTCTGATGCCGCAGGTGCCGGCCGGGTTCGAGCAGTTCGCACGGCTGATCGAGGTGGTTTCGCAGGACGAGGCGGACCGTGCCCAGGCGCGCGAGCGCTGGCGCTATTACACCAGCCGTGGCTACCAGATCCAGCGGCATGATGTGCAGGTGAAGGGCTGAGAAAGCCGGGTTCTCGGTGTTTGCCCTAGAACGTGCAAATAGGACGAGTGAACGGTAACTGGCGCATTACAATTTTTTCGCTGTCGTTGAAGGATTTGCAAACAGGCAGACCAGGCGGCGGGAAAGCCCGGCTTTCGAAGACACACCTATATCTGGAGACAAACATCATGCACTATCAGTTGCGTTTCAGCGTTGCGGCCACCCTGGCTGCTGCCGCCTTGCTGGCATCCTGCGGCAAGAAGGAAGAGGCACCCGCCGCTCCGGCCAGCGGAGCCTCCGTATCTGCCGCACCTGCCGCTCCCGCGGCCGGTGGTGACGTGCAGGTGGTGAAGATCGCTTCCGTTGCGCCCATGTCCGGCAGCCAGGCACACTACGGCAAGGACAATGCCAACGGCGTGCTGATGGCCGTGGACGACATGAACCAGAAGGGCATGACCCTGGGCGGCAAGAAGATCCGTTTCGAAGCCGTGGTGGAAGATGACGCTGCCGATCCCAAGCAGGGCACGGCCGTGGCGCAGAAGCTGTGCGACTCCAAGGTGGCAGGCGTGGTTGGCCACCTCAACTCCGGCACCACCATTCCTGCCTCCAAGATCTACAACGACTGCGGCATTCCGATGGTGACGGGCGCCGCCACCAACCCTGCGTTGACCAAGCCCGGCTACAAGACCACCTTCCGCATCATCGCCAACGATGACGCCCTGGGTGCCGCACTGGCCAATGACGCCAAGAAGAACAACCTCAAGCGCGTGGCCGTGATCGACGACCGCACCGCCTATGGCCAGGGCATTGCCGAGGTGTTTGCCAAGGTGGCCAAGGCCAACGGCATCGAGATCGTGAGCACGCAGTTCACCACCGACAAGGCGACCGACTTCATGGCGATCCTGACTGCCACCAAGGCCGAGAAGCCGGACGGCATCTTCTATGGAGGCATGGACGCCCAGGCCGGCCCGATGCTGCGCCAGATGGAGCAGCTCGGCTTGACCACGCAGAAGTTCTTTGGTGGCGACGGCATTTGCACCATGGAACTGGCCAAGCTCTCCGGCGGCGCCAAGCCGCTCCAGAACGTGGTGTGCGCGGTTGGCGGCTCCTCCATCACCAAGATGCCCGGCGGTGAAGAATGGAAGAAGCGCTATGACGCGGCCTACCCTGGCCAGTACCAAGTCTACAGCCCCTACACCTATGACGCTGCCATGCTGATCATGGACGCCATGAAGCGCGCCGACTCCGCCGATCCGGCCGTGTACCTGCCCAAGCTGGCAGAGTCCAACTACAAGGGCGTATCTGCCACCATTACTTTCGAGCCCAGCGGCGAGATGAAGGATCCGGCAGCGACCCTGTTCCACTATCCCAAGGGCGTCAAGGAAGCTATCGAATAAGCAGACCCTGTTCGCAGGAGTGCGGGGCTTGCGGCAGGGCCGCAAGCCTTCGCCCGGATGCTGCTTTCTGAACAAGGCCGGATCATTGCCGATCTGGCCTTTTCGTTTTTTGGGCTGTCAGCCTGCCTTGCGGCGGGCAGCGGGGGCAGAGGCTGGTTGCGAGGCGGCGTCCATGGCGGCCGATGCCGGCTCGGAAGCGGGCTCTGCCGGCGGGGTGGGGACCTCGATCAGCTTGCAGCCGGAAGGCACCTCGGCGTTGCTGGCAATCACTTCCTGCAGCTCGACCACGCCGTCATACTCGACGGCGAAGCCATCTGTGGCCTGGCCCTTGCGGATCACGCGCAACTCGGCGTAGATGGGCTGGTAGGCCTCGTTGGCGCGGTTGGCCTTGTCGAGCGCCATTTCCTCCAGGGGTGCGAGCGCGCTTTCGCTGCCATCCAGCCAGAAGGTCCGGTTGGTGTTGCAGGGAGAGATGGTTTCCACTTCCGGTCCCCAGAAGTAGATGCCCTTGATCACTTCGGATGCGCTGGCCGGCAGCGATGCCGCCGAGGCCGGCAGCACCGCACTCGGGCCGACCAGGCTGGAAGACATGGAGGCCGGGGCGGGCGTTTCCGTCTTCTGGCAGCCGGCAACCAGGGAGAGGCCGGCAAGCAGCAGGGGCAGGGTCAGCAGGGATCGGTGCAAGGGCATGGACGACAGGCGTAAAGGCATGAGAAAGGGGGCTGATGACAGCCCCCCTGCATATTAACCTGCCGTCAAGCCGGCAGCCGGCCCGGCATCACTTTTTGGCGATCATGCCGTAGAGGAACAACAGCACGATGCCGCCCAGGATGGAGGCAATCCAGCCGGCGGCCTCGCCAGGACGGTACAGGCCGAGTGCGGAGCCGGCAAAGTTGGCCACGGCGGAGCCGGCAATGCCCAGCACGGTGGTCATCAGCAGGCCGAGCTTGTCGTCGCCGGGCTTGAGTGCGCGGGCCAGCAGGCCCACGATGAAGCCGACAACGATGATGGAGATGATTTGCATCATGGTGGGGATTCCCTTTGTTGAATGATGAACACTCCTACTGTAGCGGCTTTTTTTGTCGTTCAGATTAAAAATCGCTGAACAGCAGGAACCTTGTCACGCTGTGCCGGCCTCGTAGGCCGTTTCCACGGCTTCCAGTTCGGCGGACACCTCCAGCCAGTTCATTTCTGCTTCCTCCAGCGCGTCGGTGCACTGCTTGAGCTTGCGGCCGGCTTCGGCGATGGCTCCTGGGTCCAACGGTTCGCACAGGCGGGCTTCGAGCGACGCTTTTTCCACGTTGAGCTTGTCCATCTGCTGCTCGAGCTGTTGCTGACGCTTGGCCAGCGGGCGGCGCTGCTCCAGATACTGCTGCCGCTGTGCGGCCTGCAGTTTGCGCTGTTCGGCGCCACTGAGGGCCGGCTTGTCGGTGGGGGCAGCAGCCTGTTTCGCTGCACCGGCGGCTTCGGCCAGGCTTTCGCGCTTCTGGCGGGCCATGTCGAGCAGGTAGCGCTGGTAGTCGTCCAGGTCGCCGTCGAACGGGGCGATGGTGCCGTGGCCGACCAGCCAGAAGTCGTCGCACACGGCGCGCAGCAGGGCACGGTCGTGGCTGACCAGCATCACGGTGCCTTCGAACTCGTTCAGCGCCATGGCCAGCGCCTCGCGCGTGGTCAGGTCGAGGTGGTTGGTCGGTTCGTCCAGCAGTAGCAGGTTGGGGCGCTGCCAGACGATCATGGCCAGCACCAGGCGGGCTTTTTCGCCGCCGCTCATGCTGCCGACGCGCTGCGACACCATGTCGCCGCTGAACTGGAAGCTGCCGAGGAAGTTGCGCAGATCCTGCTCGCGGCCGGCCTGGGCGGCAATGTCGGGGTGCGCCTTGGCCAGGCGGATCATGTGCCCGAGCGGGGTATCGTCGAGCTGCAGTACGTCCAGTTCCTGCTGGGCAAAGTAGCCCAGGCGCAGGCCCTTGCCTTCGGTGATCTGGCCAGCGAGCAGCGGCAGGGCATGCGCGATGGTCTTGACGAAGGTGGATTTGCCCTGGCCGTTGGCACCGAGCACGCCGATGCGCTGGCCGGCCAGGACGGAGCGGTCGACGTTGCGCAGGATGACGGTGTCGCTGGCGCTGATATCGGCCAACGCTTCGCCGGTCTGCAACTGGTGCTCGCGCAGGGTGTGGCTGGTGCTGAAGTCCTCCACATCGCCGGCCTGGGAGGCATCGGGTGCCACATAGTCGGCTCCGCGGTAGCCGAAGCTGGCATTGCGGATGGCGAGCATGGGGTTGGGCAGTTGCGGCGGCTCCTGGAATTCGAAAGTGAAGTCCGCACTGGTGAGCACAGGCGCCAGGCGCTCCATGCGCTCGAGCGCCTTGACGCGGCTTTGCGCCTGCTTGGCCTTGGTGGCCTTGGCCTTGAAGCGGTCGATGAATTTCTGCAGGTGGGCGATCTTTTCCTGCTGGCGCGAATAGGCTGCCTGTTGCAGGGTGATCTGCTGGGCGCGCATTTCCTCGAAAGCGGTGTAGTTGCCGCCGTAGCGGTTCAACTTGGCGTGTTCGATGTGCACGGTCACCTGGGTGACGGCATCGAGGAATTCGCGGTCGTGGCTGATGATGAGCAGGGTGCCGGGGTAGCGCTTGAGCCAGCCTTCCAGCCAGACCAGGGCGTCCAGGTCCAAGTGGTTGGTGGGTTCGTCGAGCAGAAGCAGATCGCTCGGGCACATCAGCGCGCGCGCCAGTTGCAGGCGCATGCGCCAGCCGCCGGAGAAGCTGTTGACGGGCTTGTCCAGCTCGTTCACCTGGAAGCCGAGCCCGAGGATCAGGGTCTGGGCACGCGAGGCGGCATCATGGGCGCCGGCGTCCTGCAGCAGTGTGTGGGCGTGGGCGATGGCCATGCCGTCGCCGCTGGCCTCGGCGGCGGCGAGGGCTTGTTGGGCTTCCTGCAGTCGCGTGTCGCCGCCCAACACGAAGGCGGTGGCGCTTTCGCTGGTTTCGGGCATGTTCTGCGCGACCTGGCCGAGGCGCCAGTGGGCCGGCACCACCACTTCGCCGCTGTCTTCGTGCAGCGTGCCATTGAGCAGGCCGAACAGGCTGGACTTGCCGGCTCCGTTGCGGCCGACCAGCGCCACGCGCTCGCCGGGGTTGAGGGTGACCGAAGCCTTGTCCAGCAGCACCTTGGTGCCGCGCTGCAGGGTGACATCCTGGATGACAATCATGCGGCTTGCTCCAGCAGGGCTTCGCGCGTGAGCAGCAGCACCTGGTCACCACCGGCGCTGGTTTCGAGCCAGAGCGGGTTCAGGTGCGGGAAGGCTGCTTCGAAATGGTCGCGCTCGTGGCCGATTTCCAGCACCAGCACGCCACGCTCGCTCAGGCGTGCAGGGGCGGCAGCCAGCAGCGGGCGGATGAAATCCATGCCGTCTTCGCCGCCGGCCAGGGCCAGATCGGGCTCGGCCTGGAATTCGGGCGGCAGCGCCGCCATGCTGTGCGCGTTGACGTAGGGCGGGTTGCACAGGATCAGGTCGTAGGGGCCGGTGCAGTTGGCCAGGCCGTCACTCTGAAGCAGGCGGATGCGTTGCTGCAGGCCGTGCTTTTCCACGTTGATGGCGGCCACGGCCAGCGCGTCGGTGGAGATATCGGCGGCCTCGACCACCACATCAGGCCACGCCAGGGCCGCCAGCACCGCCAGGCTGCCGTTGCCGGTACACAGGTCCAGCACATGACAGGTTTCGGGGTGCAGAAAAGCATCGATGCTGCCATCGGCCAGGGTCTCGGCGATCAGGCTGCGCGGGATGATGGCGCGTTCGTCCACGTAGAAGGCCACGCCTTGCAGCCAGGCTTCGCGCGTGAGGTAGGCAGCGGGCTGGCGCGTCTGGATGCGGCGGGTGACGAGCTGGTCGACCTGCTGCAGTTGCTCCTGCGTGGGAGTCGGCTGGGCCGGGCCGTCCAGGTCGGTGTCCAGCGGCAGGCCGAGTTGCCACAGCACCAGCCAGGCGGCTTCGTCAAAGGGCGTGGCCGTGCCGTGTCCCAGGGCCACGCCGGCGGCTTCGAGGCGTTCGGCCTGCTGGCGGACCAGCGCATGCAGGGGGGTGAGGGTATCAGTCATGGAGAGGCAGAAAATCTTCTGGCCGCCGGATGTGCGGCCATGGCAATGGGAAGCGCAGTTGCAGCAGCAAGCCTTGTGCGATCGCGTTCATCCCGACAGCGTACACGCTTCTGGCCATGCCGCTGCGGCGAGCGCGCACGGTTTCACGCGTGTTCCGCTTTTGCCAGGTTGGTCAGAATGCGGCGATAGATGCCGGTCAGGGGGGCGATATCCGCCAGCGCCACATGCTCGTTGATCTTGTGGATGGTGGCATTCGGGGGGCCGAGCTCGATCACCTGCGGGCACAGTTGCGCGATGAAGCGGCCGTCGCTGGTGCCGCCGCTGGTGGACAGTTCGGTTTCGATGCCGGTTTCGTCGCGGATGGCCTGCTGCACGGCGTTGACCAGATCGCCCGGCTGGGTGAGGAAAGGTAAGCCGCTGATGGTCCAGTCGAGCGTGTATTCGAGTGCGTGTTTTTTCAGCACCGCTTCCAGGCGCTGCTGCAGGCTCTCGGGGGTGGACTCGGTGCAGAAGCGGAAATTGAAGTCGATCACGACCGAGCCGGGAATGACGTTGCTGGCGCCGGTGCCGCCGTGGATATTGCTGATCTGCCAGCTGGTGGGCGGGAAGAAGGCATTGCCCTGATCCCAGGTGATGCCGACCAGCTCAGCCAGCGCAGGGGCAGCGAGGTGAATCGGGTTCTTCGCCAACTGCGGATAGGCGATATGGCCCTGCACGCCGTGCACGGTGAGCTTGCCGCTCATGGAGCCGCGACGACCGTTCTTGATCATGTCGCCGGTGCATTCCACCGAAGTGGGCTCGCCCACCACGCAGTAGTCCAGGCGCGTGCCGCGCTCGCGCAGCACCTTGCAGACGGCAACTGTGCCATCGGTGGCCGGGCCTTCCTCATCGCTGGTGAGCAGGAAGGCGATGTTGAGAGAGGTGTCCGGCTCGGCAGCCAGATAGTCGCGCACGGCCATCACCATGGCGGCGAGCGAGGTCTTCATGTCGCTGGCGCCGCGGCCGTAGAGCTTGCCGTCGCGGTGCGTGGGCAGGAAGGGCGGGCTGGTCCACTCGGCTTCGGGGCCGGTGGGGACCACGTCGGTATGCCCTGCGAAAACCAGCGTCTTGCCGGCTTCACCCCGGCTGCCCAGGCGCAGCGCCCACAGGTTGCTGACACGGAAGTGGTCCGGGCCGCTGTCGATGCGCTCGCACTGAAAACCCAGGGGTTCGAGATGGCTGGCGATCAGCGGCAGGCAGCCGGCATCGTCCGGCGTGACGGAGGGCAGGGCGATCAGTTGTTCGGCAAGAAGAAGGGTGTCGGACACGGTGAAAATTCCGGGATCTTGAAGACAGAAAGGCACCGCGCAGGCGGTGCCGGGCAAACGCAGCCAGATGGCAGTGTAGCTGCCATCCGCGCATCCATCAGTCGCGCAGCAGGTCGTTCAGGCTGGTCTTGGCACGGGTCTGTGCATCGACGCGCTTGACGATGATGGCCGCGTACAGGCTGTAGCGGCCATTGTCCTTGGGCAGGCTGCCGCTGATCACGACGGAGCCGGCCGGCACGCGGCCATAGCTGATTTCGCCCGTGGTGCGGTCGTAGATCGGCGTGCTCTGGCCGATGTACACGCCCATGCTGATCACGGAGTTCTCTTCCACGATTACGCCCTCGACGATCTCCGAGCGGGCGCCAATGAAGCAGTTGTCCTCGATGATGGTCGGACCCGCCTGCAGCGGCTCAAGCACACCACCCAGACCCACGCCGCCGCTCAGGTGCACATGCTTGCCGACCTGGGCGCAACTGCCCACGGTGGCCCAGGTGTCGACCATGGAGCCTTCATCCACGTAGGCGCCGATGTTGACATAGGACGGCATCAGGATGGCGCCCTTGGCGATATAGCTGCCGCGGCGCGCCATGGCCGGCGGTACCACGCGCACGCCTGCAGCCTGCAGTTCGTTGGCGTTCATGTTGCCGAACTTGGTGGGCACCTTGTCGTAAAAGGTCAGATCGCCGGCTTTCATCACCTCGTTGTCGCGCAGGCGGAAACTCAGCAGCACGGCCTTCTTGATCCACTGGTGCACCGTCCACTGGCCCACCGCCTCGCGCGTGGCCACGCGCAGGGTACCGGCATCCAGCTCGGCCAGCACATGTTCCACCGCATCGACGATTTCCTTCGGAGCGCTGGAGGGAGAAATTTCGGCGCGATGGTCCCAGGCGTTTTCGATGATGGTCTGCAGTTGGATGGTGCTCATGGCGAGTCCTTGTTATGGGTGAGGAGACAACGAAAAAATCAGGCCGCAGGAGGCGGCCGGAAAAGGAGAGTCAGGAAGAAAGGGACTGGACGAAGTTGCGGATGCGCTGGGCGGCTTCCATGCACTGTGCGGTCTCGGCCACCAGGGCCATGCGGATGCGGCCGGCGCCGGGGTTGTGGCCATGCGCCTCGCGGGCGAGGAAGCTGCCGGGCAGCACCGTCACGTTGACCTGTTGCAGCAGCTGGCGGGCAAACTCGGTATCCGAGCCATCGCAGGTCTTGCCGACATGGGCCCAGAGGTAGAAGCCGGCATCGGGCAGTGCCACGTCCAGCACGTCGGCCAGCACGGGCGTGACCTGCGCGAACTTGTCGCGGTACATGCGGCGGTTGTCCTCCACATGGGCCTCGTCGCCCCAGGCGAGGGCGCTGGCCTTTTGCACCACCGGATTCATGGCGCTGCCATGGTAGGTGCGGTACAGCAGGAAGGACTTGACCAACGCGGCGTCGCCTGCGACAAAGCCGCTGCGCAGCCCCGGCACATTGCTGCGCTTGGACAGACTGGTGAACATCAGCAGGTTGCGGAAATCATGGCGCCCCAGCTTCTGCGCGGCTTCCAGGCCGCCGAGCGGAGCCTCGTCGCGGAACCAGATCTCGCTGTAGCACTCGTCCGAGGCAATCACGAAACCGTAGCGGTCGGACAGGGCGAACAGCTTCTGCCATTCGTCCAGCGGCATCACGGCGCCGGTGGGGTTGCCCGGCGAGCAGACATAGATCAGGCGCGTGCGTTGCCAGATATCTTCCGGCACGCTGTCCCAGTCCACTGCAAAGTTGCGCTCCGGCACGCTGGGGGCATACCAGGGCGTGGCGCCGGCGAGCAGGGCGGCGCCTTCGTAGATCTGGTAGAACGGATTGGGGCACAGCACGATGGCGTTGCCGGTGGGGTCGATCACCGTTTGCGCGATGGCAAACAGTGCCTCGCGCGAGCCGTTCACGCTCAACACCTGCGTGGCGGGATCGACCGTCACGCCGTAGCGGCGCTGCATCCAGTCGGCACAGGCCTGGCGCAGGCCCGGTTCACCCACGGTGGCCGGGTAGCCGGCCAGGCCAGGCTGGCCCATGGTGGCATCGCAGAGTGCCTGCTGGATGAAGGGCGGCGTGGGATGTTTGGGTTCACCGATGCCCAGGCTGATGGGGGCGTAGTCCGGGTTGGGCGTGATGTCGGCAAACAGCTGGCGTAGCCGCTCGAAGGGGTAGGGTTGCAGCAGGGACAGGCGGGGATTCATGGATGACGCTGGCACGCAAACACCCTGCGGCCCGCAACAGGCAGCAGGTATGATGCGTTCTTTGATGATTCAACTATTGTAAGAGGCCGAAGCGTGGTACGGATTGCGTAATTACGAACGTAATCTGGCACAGCGCGGCCGATGTTGCAGCCGTGCGCCTCAATTCGATCAAACTTTCCGGATTCAAGTCGTTTGCCGAACCGACCAACTTCATGCTGCCAGGGCAGCTGGTGGGCGTGGTCGGCCCCAACGGCTGCGGCAAGTCCAACATCATGGATGCCGTGCGCTGGGTGCTGGGTGAGAGCAAGGCGAGCGAACTGCGCGGCGAATCCATGCAGGATGTGATCTTCAACGGCACCACCTCGCGCAAGCCGGCCAGCCGCAGCAGCGTGGAGCTGGTGTTCGACAACGCCAGCCACCGCGCTGGCGGGCAGTGGAACCAGTTCTCCGAAATCGCCGTCAAACGCGTGCTGACGCGCGATGGCGGCAGCAGCTACTTCATCAACAACCAGCCGGTGCGCCGGCGCGACGTGCAGGACGTGTTCCTGGGCACCGGCCTGGGGCCACGGGCCTACGCCATCATCGGGCAGGGCACCATCAGCCGCATCATCGAGAGCCGGCCGGAAGAACTGCGCCTGTTTCTGGAAGAGGCGGCGGGCGTCAGCAAGTACAAGGAACGCCGCCGCGAGACCGAAAACCGCCTGCACGATACGCGCGAGAACCTGACGCGCGTGGAGGACATCCTGCGCGAACTCAACAGCAACCTGGAAAAGCTGGAAAAGCAGGCCGAAGTGGCGCAGAAATACCAGGGGCTGCAGCAGACCGGCACGCGCCGCCTGCACCAGTTGTGGTATCTCAAACGTGAGGATGCGGCGGCAGACCAGCACAAGGTCAAGGCCGACGTGGATGCCGCGCACACTGCGCTGGAAGCGCGCATGGCCGAAATGCGCCGTACCGAAAGCGAGCTGGAGGCGATCCGCCAGGCCCATTACGCCGCCGGTGACCAGGTCAACCTGGCCCAGGGCAAGCTGTACGAGGCCACAGCAGAGGTCGGCAAGTTGGAAGCAGAGATCCGCTTCGTGGTGGAAAACCGCCAGCGTGCCGAGCAGCGCCTGCAGCAACTGGGTGAACAGCTGTTCCACTGGAACGAACGCCAGCTCGAGGCCGAGGCCGAGCGCGAAGCGCTGGCAGCGCAGGACATGGAGTCCGAAGAGAAGGCAGCTATCCTGGCCGCGCAGGTCGAGGAACAGGCCATGCAGCTGCCGGAGCTGGAAGATGCCCTGCGGCAGGCGCAGCAGAAGTCGGCCGAGCAGCGCGGGGCTGTGGTGCAGGTGCAGCAGCAGATCCAGGTGCTGGCTGCCGAGCAGCGCAGCATCGACGAGCAGGTGCGCCAGCAGGAGCAGCGCCGCGAGCGCCTGCTGGCCGACCGCAAGGCCCTGGCCGCACCCGAGGAGGCACGGCTGCTGCAGATGCAGACCGAGCTGGCCGGCAGTGCCGAGCAGCTGGAGATCGTGCAGGCGCGCCTGGCCGAACTGCAGGACATGGTGCCGCAGCTGGACGAGCAGCGCCGCACGGCGCAGCAGGCCCTGAACGAGGAAACGCGCAAGCAGGCTGATCTGTCGGCCCGCCGCGAGGCGCTGCGGGCGCTGCAGGAGAAGGTCAAGTCCGATGGCAAGCTGGCGCCCTGGCTGCACAAGCACGGTCTCGGCGAGATGCACCGCCTGTGGTCGCGCCTGCACGTGCAGCCGGGCTGGGAAACTGCGCTGGAAGCCGCGCTGCGCGAACGCATGGGCGCGCTGGAAGTCAGCCGGCTCGAATCCGTCCGCGCCTTCGCCAGCGATGCGCCGCCTGCCAAGCTGAGTTTCTACGCCACGCCGGTCGCCCCGGCAACCGCAAGCGCGGGCAGCCTGCCGCGTATGGTCGATCTGCTGCGCGTGCACGAGTCCGGCCTGCTGGCGATCCTGACCGAGTGGCTGCATGGCTGCTACACCGCCGGTTCGCTCGACGAGGCACTGGCCCAGCGCGACAAACTGCAACCCGGCGAAGCCATCTACGTGCAATCCGGCCATGCTGTTACTGCGCACAGCGTGGATTTCTACGCGCAGGACAGCGAGCAGGCCGGCCTGCTGGCGCGCGCACAGGAAATCGAGAACCTCGACAAGGAACTGCGCGCACAGCAATTCATCCACGAGGAATCGCGCACCGCGCTCAACCGCGCCGAAGCCGCCTATGCCGATGCCAGCCAGCGTCTGTCGCAGGCGCGCCGAGAGGCGAGCGAAAGCCAGACCGCCCACCACCAACTGCAGGTGGAAGTGCTGCGCCTGAGCCAGCAGGCCGAGCAGATGCGTGCCCGCAGCGACCAGATCGGTACCGACCTGGAAGAAATCGACGCCTTGCTTGAAGACCTGCAGGAACGCCGCATGACGGCCGAAGGACGCTTCGAGGAACTGGACATGCAACTGGCCGATGCGCAGGAGCGCCACGCCCAGTTCGATGAAAAAGTGATCGAAGGCGAGCGCAAGCTGGCAACCTGCCGCGAGCAGCAACGCAGCCTGGAGCGTGCCGCGCAGGAGGCCACCTTCGCACAGCGCAGCGTGCAAGCGCGCGCCGCCGAACTGCAGCGTACCCTGGGCACGGCAGCCCAGCAGCTGCAGGCCCTGCAGGCCGAGCAGCAGCGCGCCCGGCAGGATCTGGAATCGCTCACCGCCGCCACGGCCGAAAACGGCCTGCAGCAGGCGCTGGATGCCAAACTGGAGCGCGAGCAGCAACTGGCCGCCCAGCGCAGCACCTACGAAGACCTGACCAGCAAGCTGCGGGCCAGCGATGAGCGCCGCCTGGCGCTGGAACGCGAACTCGAACCGCTACGCCAGCGCATCACCGAACTGCAGCTGAAGGAGCAGGCCGCCCGCATCGGCGTCGAGCAATACGCGCAATCGCTGGCCGAGGCGCAGGTGGACGATGCGGAGATCGCCCGCAGCATCGAGGAAGAGGGCGTGCGCCTGCACGGCCTGCAGACCGAGATTGACCGCATCCAGCGCGAAATTGCCGCCCTGGGGGCCGTCAACCTGGCTGCCATGGAAGAATTGGCCAGCTCGCGCGAGCGCAAGACCTTTCTGGATGCGCAATCGGCCGATCTGATGGACGCCATCGACACCCTCGAAGACGCCATCCGCAAGATCGACGGCGAAACGCGCGAACTGCTGGGCTCCACCTTCGAGACCGTGAACGAGCACTTCGGCCGCATGTTCCCCGAACTGTTCGGCGGCGGCCAGGCCCGGTTGATCATGACCGGCGACGAAATCCTCGACTCCGGCGTGCAGGTGATGGCACAGCCTCCGGGCAAGAAGAACCAGACCATTCACCTGCTCTCCGGCGGCGAAAAGGCGCTGACGGCCATCGCGCTGGTATTTGCCATCTTCCAGCTCAACCCGGCACCGTTCTGCCTGCTGGACGAGGTGGACGCGCCGCTGGACGATGCCAACACCGAGCGCTATGCCAAGCTGGTGACGGCCATGAGCCGCCAGGGCACGCAGTTCCTGTTCATCAGCCACAACAAGATCGCCATGGAAATGGCCGAACAGCTGATCGGCGTGACCATGCAGGAGCAGGGCGTTTCGCGCATCGTGGCGGTGGACATGGAGTCGGCCGTTTCCATGGCGGAAGTGGCCTGAGTGCCCGGAAGCCGGCGCTTTTCGCTCTAAGATATGCGCGATCCCAGATTGGACCTTCCATGAGCAATACCCTACAAATCGGATTGGCCGCTGCAGGCGCCCTGGTTCTGGCCGGACTGGTCGCCCACAACGCCTGGCAGGCGCGCAAGAGCCAGCCGCGCCGGCCCGATCCTGCACCGCAGGCCAGCGCCACCGTGTCCGAAGCCGATGGCGTGGATGCCGCCCTGCAGGCCACTGACATGCTGCCTCCGGGGGCCGGCCCCGAGCTGGCAGGGCAGGACGATGCAGCGCCAAATCACCCGGCGGCAAATGGCGGGTCCGCTCCGGAACACGGCGAATCCGATGCCATCACCCAGAAAATCAGCCTTAATACCGGCCCCGACCGCAAGCTGCTGCTTGATCCGCTGCTGGATGCCATGGCCACCATCGTGCTGGATCAGGGCGCCGTGGTTTCGGGCGAGGCGGCCCAGGCGGCACTGCCCGCTACCCGTCGCGTCGATACCAAGCCGTTCGCCGTGGAAGGCCGCAACCGCGACAGCGGCCTGTGGGAGCCGCCGGTTGCCGGGCAGTTCTACGACCAGTTCCAGGCCGGTGTGCAACTGGCCAACCGCAGCGGTCCGCTCAACGAGATCGCCTTTTCCGAATTCACGCTCAAGACCCAGGCCGTGGCCGATGCCATCAACGGCACGCCGCATTTCCCCGAAATGCTCGAAGAAGTGGCCCGTGCCCGCGAACTGGACCAGTTCGCCAGCGCCAACGACGCGCGCCTGAGCTTCGTGCTGCGTGCGCGCCAGGCCGCCTGGAGCCCCGGTTACCTGCAGCAATGTGCTGCCCGCCACGGTTTCGTGCCCGGCGTGCTGCCAGGCCGCCTGGTGCTGCCGGCATCGGTCGAAGGCGCGCCGCCGTTGCTCAGCCTCGAGTACGACACGCAGGCCGCGCTGGCCGAAGACCTGGAACAGGCAGCCCTCTACGAAGCCCTGCTGTGCCTGGAAGTGACTCACGTGCACCGCGAGGAACAGCCCTTTGCGCGCATGTGCGAGGCGGCACTGCATCTGGCCAAGGACATGGACGGCAATATCACCGACGGCAACGGCCAGCGCATCACGGCCGACACCATGGATGCCATTGCCAATGATCTGGAAGGCCTGTACAACACGCTGGAGCAGCATGATTTCGCGGCCGGCTCGGCACTGGCCCGCCGCCTGTTCTCCTGATTTTTGGCATGCCCGATGCCCAATGGCTGGCCACAACGCCGGCCGTTTGGCGTTCGGGCTTGCGTACTGACACCCCGGATTCCGCATGACCACCCAGGACCTGTTCGCCGACACTCCCGGCCCCACGCCCGCGCAACAGGAGCGCGCCGCAGCGCTGCGCGCGCAGCTGCAGCATCACGCCCATCTGTACTACACGCTGGATGCCCCCGAGCTGCCCGATGCCGAGTACGACCGCCTGTTCCAGGAACTGCAGACACTCGAAGAAGCCCATCCCGAGCTTCGCACGCCTGATTCGCCCACCCAGCGTATCCTGGGCCAGATCCTGCCCGGATTTGCCACGGTGCGCCATGCCGTGCCCATGCTCTCCATCCGCACCGAAACGGACACGGAAGCCAGCGGCGCCATTGCCTTCGACGTGCGCGTGCGCAAGGAACTGGGCCTGTCGCCGCTGGACCCGTCCGTCGAATACGAAGCCGAACTGAAATTCGATGGACTGGCTGTTTCGCTGCGGTACGAGCACGGCGTGCTGGTGCAGGGTGCCACGCGCGGCGATGGCGAAGCTGGCGAGGACGTGACGCAGAACATCCGCACGCTGCGCCAGATTCCGCTGCGCCTGCAGGGCAGCGCCGTGCCCGAGGTGCTCGAAGTGCGCGGCGAAGTCTTCATGCGCCGCGATGATTTCGAAGCCCTGAACGAGCGTCAGCGCGAGAAGATCGCCGCCGGCGCACGCAACGAGAAAACCTTCGTCAATCCGCGCAACGCGGCTGCCGGCGCCTTGCGTCAGCTCGATCCCGCCATTGCCGCCAGCCGCCCGCTGAGCTTCTATGCCTACGGCTACGGCGAGGTGCAGGGCTGGGATGCCATGCCCGAAACCCACAGCGGCATCCTGGATGCGCTGGTCCGGTTCGGCTTGCCGGTGTCGGATCACCGCACGGTGGCGGCCGGCGCGCCGGAACTGGTCGAATTTCACAAGAAGATCGCCGCGCTGCGCGACAGCCTGCCGTTCGACATCGACGGTGTGGTCTACAAGGTCAACGCACTGGCGCTGCAGCAGCGCCTGGGCTTCGTCAGCCGCGAGCCGCGCTGGGCCGTGGCGCACAAATATCCGGCGCAGGAGCAACTCACTACCGTGCAGGCCATCGACGTGCAGGTTGGCCGCACGGGCAAACTCACGCCGGTGGCCAAGCTGGCGCCGGTATTCGTGGGCGGCGTGACGGTCACCAATGCCACCCTCCACAACGAGGAAGAGGCGCGCCGCAAGGACGTGCGCATTGGCGATACCGTGGTGGTGCGCCGCGCCGGTGATGTGATCCCCGAAGTGGTCTCCGTGGTGCTCGATCGCCGGCCCGAGGGCACGGTGCCGTTCTCCATGCCCGATGCCTGCCCGGTCTGCGGCAGCGCCGTGGGCCGTGAGGAGGGCGAGGTCGATACACGCTGCACGGCAGGCCTGTTCTGCAGTGCCCAGCGCAAGCAGGCCGTGCTGCACTTCGCCCAGCGCCGCGCCATGGATATCGAAAACCTCGGCGAAAAGCTGGTCGACCAGCTGGTGGACGGCGGCCTGATCCACAGCCTGCCCGACCTGTACGAGCTCCAGCTCGACACCCTGGCCGGGCTGGACCGCATGGGGGAAAAGTCCGCACAGAATCTGCTCGACGGCCTGGAAAAAAGCCGCCACACCACGCTCGCCCGTTTCATCTACGGCCTGGGCATCCGCCATGTGGGTGAAACCACGGCCAAGGATCTGGCACGCCATTTCGGCCGGCTCGATGCCTTGCTGGCTGCCGACGAACAGGCGCTGCTGCAGGTGCCGGACGTGGGGCCGGTCGTTGCCAGCAGCATCCGCCATTTCCTCGAAGAACCGCACAACCGTGAAGTCATCGAGCGCCTGCGTGCCCATGGCGTGACCTGGCCCGAATCCGATGGCGCCGTGGACAGCATGGCACCGCAGCCGCTGGCCGGCAAGACCTTCGTGCTCACCGGCACGCTGCCGGGCATGAGCCGCGACCAGGCCAAGGAACTGCTGGAAGCCGCCGGCGCCAAGGTGGCGGGCAGCGTGAGCAAGAAAACCGATTACGTGGTGGCCGGCGCCGAAGCGGGCAGCAAGCTGGAAAAGGCCCAGGCGCTGGGCGTGGCCGTGCTCGATGAGGCAGGCATGCTCGAACTGCTTGCGCAGGCCGTGTGAAAGGCCCGAGCAGGGCGTGTGCGGGATGGGGGCAGCAGGCTTCACACAGCAATAGCCGAGCCGCCCCTTGCGGATGGGCAGTTGGCCTACCCACGTTGTAACGGATTCGTGTTAGCCTGTCCCCTTGTTGTCTGCAGCCAGCGGCTGCATCCAGGAGCCCGAAGAATGAGCACTGAAATCGAGTTGAGCCTGTCCCTGTCGCCTTCGCAGAATGCGGAGTTCAAGCGCAAGGTGGCCAAGCTGTTGCCACAGGCGTCCAAGCCGGTGGAACAGCCACTCGTCAGCATCTATTACGACACGCCTGCCCTTGATCTGGCCAAGCGCCGCATGGGCCTGCGCCTGCGCCAGCAGGGCAACCAGTGGATCCAGACCGTCAAGTTCGGCCAGAAGGGTGGCGGCGGCCTCAATGCGCGCACCGAGGTCGAGCACATCACCCATGGCCAGATGCTGGAACTGGCCAACATCGGCCACGTCGAGGCGCGCGATTTTCTGTGCGACGACAAGATCGCGACCCGTCTGCAACCTACCTTCGCCACGCGGGTTGTCCGCACGCAATGGGAAGTCGAGGACAAGCAGGGCAATGTGGTTGAAATCGCCCTGGATGTCGGCCACATCGAATGCGATGGCCGCAAGCATCCCATCAATGAAGTCGAAATCGAGCTCAAGCACGGCACGACCGAGGCGGTGTTTACCGTGGCCCTGATGCTGGCCCGCAACTTCGCCCTGCTGCCTCAGCAGCGCAGCAAGGCCGAGCGCGGCTATCGCCTGTTCGAGCAGATTCCAACCACACCCGTGGGTGCGCAGGATGTTCCGCTGGATCCGGAGATGACGCCCCACCAGGCACGCCGTGTGATCATGCTGGAATGCATGCGACAGTTGCAGTTCAACCTGGTCGAACTGGGGCAGGGCGATGACATGGAGTTTGTGCATCAGGCGCGCGTGGCCATTCGCCGCATGCGTTCGGCCGACAAGGCCTTTGCGGCCCTGCCCACCGATTCGGTGTGGAACCAGCTCGAGACCAAGCTGCAGGCGCTGGCCCAGCAGCTCGGCGAAATCCGCGACCGCGATGTGCTGGTGCGCGAAACCATTGCCGCCGTGGAGCCCTCGCTGGCCCACCGCGTCAAGCTCGAGCCCGTCAAGAAGCATCTGATGACCCAGCGTGAAGCCCTGATGCGAGCCATGCGGGAGGATCTGGATTCGCCGCGTATCGGCATGCTGCTGCTGCAGGTGCTGCACTGGCTCTACCAGGAGCCGCCAGCCAATGCAGAGGAAGACAAGCTGCGCGCCTTCACCCGCGATGCGCTGAACCGCCGCGCCAATTCGGTCGACAAGCTGGCGCGCCGCTGGCACAAGCTCAACGAGGAGCAGCGCCACACCCTGCGCAAGCAGGTGAAGAAATTGCGTTATGCGGCAGAGTTTTTTGCGTCGCTGTACGATGCCTACAAGGTGAAGAAATACCTGTCTTCGCAGCAGGCCATGCAGAAGGTGCTCGGCACTATGAATGACGCGGCCGTATGTCGTCACATGCTCGAAACCTTGGCCAGCCAGCACCCCGAAACGGCATTTGCCGGCGGGGCCGTGGCCGGTTGGTACGAGCACATCGACATGGAATCCAGCCAGCAAACCGAGCAGGCACTGGAATCGCTGAAGGAGGCGCGGCCTTTCTGGTAAGCCCGCGCCGCGGGCTGCCGCACCTGTCCTGATTCCTCCTGCTGCTGCCCGTTTTCCATTTCATGCAATCTGTCATCCCCGCGCGCCACCTGCTGCTGGCGCTGGCCGTCGTGTTCGTCTGGGGCACGAATTTCGTCGTCATCCGGCTGGCGCTGGACGCCTTGCCGCCGCTGCTGTTTGCCACGCTGCGCTACCTGCTGGCGGCCTTGCCCTTCATGCTGCTGGTGAAAAGGCCGCAGGTGCCCTGGCGCAACCTGGCGGCCTACGGCGTGCTGATCGGGGTAGGGCAGTTCGGTTTGCTGTTCATCGCCATGCAGCGCGACATTTCGCCGGGGCTGGCTTCGCTGGTGATCCAGTCGCAGGTGTTTTTCACCATGGGCATGGCGATGGCTCTTTCGGGTGACCGGCCGCGGCTGTTCCAGTTGGTGGCCAGCATGGTGGCGGCGGCCGGCATGGTGGTGATTGCCGTGCGCACGGATGGATCGACCACGCTGCTCGGACTGGTGCTGATCACGCTGGCGGCCATCAGCTGGGCCGCAGGCAATATCGTCAACCGGTCGGCCGCACTGGCGCAGCAGGCCCGTGGCGGCGAGCAGCTGAACATGCTGGCCTACGTGGTATGGAGCAGCGCATTTGCGGTGCCGCCGCTGTTCCTGCTTTCGCTCTGGTTCGAGGGCTGGCCGCGCATCGTCGAGGGCGTCACGCAGACCAGCTGGAGTACCTGGCTGGCCGTGCTGTGGCAATCGTACGGCAACACCATTTTCGGCTACGGCGCCTGGGCCTGGCTGCTGAGCCGTTATGCAGCTGCCTCGGTCAGCCCGATGGCACTGCTGGTGCCTGTGTTCGGCATGGCCGCTTCGGCGCTGCTGCTGGGCGAGGGCATGCCGGGGTGGAAGTTGCTGGCGGCCGGGCTGGTGCTGTTGGGACTGACCATCAACGTGCTGTGGCCGCATGTGCAGCGGCGCTGGGCTGCGCGCTGAGCAAGCAGGACGGCTGCCGAGCCGCTACAATGATCTGCTGCATTGCAGCAATCCTGAACACTGTACCGGCATGACTTCCTCTACCCACGACACCACCCGCATCGACGACACCCGTATCAGCGCCGTCCGCCCGCTGCTCACTCCTGCCCTGCTGCAGGAAAGCCTGCCCATCAGCGATGTGGCGCTGGAGCGCGTGGAGCAGCAGCGTCGCGCCATCAGCGATGTGCTGCACGGCCGCGATGACCGCCTGATTGTGGTGGTGGGGCCGTGCTCCATCCACGATCACGACCAGGCCATCGAGTACGCCCAGCGCCTGCTGCCGCTGGCGCAGGAGCTCGCAGGCGAACTGCTGGTGGTCATGCGCGTGTACTTCGAAAAACCGCGCACCACCGTGGGCTGGAAAGGCTACATCAACGACCCGCATCTGGATGGCACCTTCGCCATCAACGTAGGCCTGGAAAAGGCGCGCCGCCTGTTGCTGGATGTGATCGAGCTGGGCCTGCCGGCAGGCACTGAATTTCTGGATCTGCTCAGCCCGCAGTTCATCAGCGACCTGATCGCCTGGGGCGCCATCGGCGCCCGCACCACCGAAAGCCAGAGCCACCGCCAGCTGGCCTCGGGCCTGAGCTGCCCGGTCGGCTTCAAGAACGGAACCGATGGCGGCATCAAGGTGGCGGTGGACGCCATGGTGGCGGCACAATCGCCCCATGCCTTCATCGGCATGACCAAGATGGGCCAGGCCGCGATCTTCGAGACGCGAGGCAATGCCGACTGCCACGTGATCCTGCGCGGCGGCAAGGCGCCCAACTACGATGCAGCCCATGTGCAGGCCGCCTGCGAGGCGCTGGCCAAGGCCGGCCTGACCGAACAGGTCATGGTCGACCTGTCGCACGCCAACAGCAGCAAGCAGCACCAGAAACAGATCGACGTGGCCGCCGAC
Source organism: Brachymonas denitrificans (assembly GCF_907163135.1). Classification (NCBI taxonomy): domain Bacteria; kingdom Pseudomonadati; phylum Pseudomonadota; class Betaproteobacteria; order Burkholderiales; family Comamonadaceae; genus Allobrachymonas; species Allobrachymonas denitrificans. Next base: position 887,816 of record NZ_CAJQUA010000001.1, read on the forward strand.
GTGGCCGCCCAGATCGCCGGCGGCGAGCGCCGCATTACCGGCGTGATGATCGAGAGTCATCTGGAAGAAGGGCGGCAGGACCTGGGCGATGGCGAACTCAAGCGTGGCGTATCCATTACCGATGCCTGCATCAGCATGGATCAGACCGAGCCGGTGCTGCGTCAGCTGGCCGAGGCTGTGCGCACGCGTCGTGAGGCGGCACGCTGAGTCTGCCCACCGTATAATCGCAGGCTTTCCGGCGCATCTGTATCAGATGCGCCACGCCTCGATGGTGAAATTGGTAGACACAGCGGACTTAAAATCCGCCGACGGTAAAACGTCGTACCGGTTCGATTCCGGTTCGAGGCACCAAATAGAAAGACCTGCTTGCATCGTTCAAGCAGGTCTTTTTCTTTGCGGGTTCAGGGCAGCGACAAACTGCCCTTCAAAATCACCACTTCTTGCCGCGGCCCATATTGCCAGCCCCCTTGCGCTTGCCCTTGCCGGCATTCTTGTATTGGCCGTAATGGTTGCCCTGGTTCACATGTGCCTTGCGCTGGCCCAGATGCAGGCCGTTGTCGCCCCGCGCCGCAACCGGCGGGTTCACGACAACGCCGGGGGTGGATACCACCACGCCGGGCACGCCCACGTTGACGGAAGGCGGATTGATATGGACGGTAGCAGCCGATACGCCAAAGGCGGCGGCTGTGGTGGCAATCAGGATGGCGATTTGTTTTTTCATGGTTATCTCCGTTGGGCGCGTGCCTTGATCAGGCAGCACGCCATTATTCAATCAGAGCGGTGCTGCACGGGCTTTACGAAGAGCCCCAAAGTGTGTGTAAATGCTAATTGCACTGATGCTTTTTGCCTAGGCTGTGACAAATGTCTCAGTGGATGGCAATCGCATCCAGCAGCGCGCGTTCCAGTTCGGCCTGGAAGCGTGCCGACGCGAGCGAAGGCGACGCGATCAGGAAGGTGTCTTCCACCCGCTCGCCCATGGTCGAAATCTTGGCCAGTTGCACGCTGATCTGGTGCTGGCTGAGCACGCGGGCAATGCGATAGAGCAGGCCGAGACGGTCGCTGGTGGTGATGGTCAGCACCCAGTGCTGGGCTTTTTCATCGGCAGAAAGCTGCACCGCCGGCGTGATCGGGAACATGCGCACGCGGCGCGAAACACGGCCACGCGCGGGTTCGGGCAACGGGCCGTGCTGTTCGATGGCGCGCGCCAGCGAGGTTTCCACCATGGTGATGAACTCGCGGTAGTGCTCGGGCATGAGCGAGGTCACGACCTGGAAGGTGTCGAGCGCGTAGCCATCGCTGGTGGTGTGCACCTTGGCGTCCAGAATGCTGAAGGCGGCCTGCTCGAAGTAGCCGCAGATGCGGGCGAACAGTTCTGGTTGGTCGGGGCTGTAGACCAGCACCTGCAGGCCTTCGCCATGCGGGGCCGGGCGGGCACGCACCACCGTCTTGCCCTGGCCGGCATGGCGGGCGATGTGGCGTGTGTGCCAGGCGATGTCGCCGCTGTCGTGGCGCATGAAATAGCCCACGTCCAGCGTGTTCCACAGCTTCACATGGCCCTCGAAGGGCATGGAAAACCGCGCCATTTCCACCAGCGCGCCGCGCTTGTGCGATTCCACCAGCGAATCCTGATCTGGATGGTGACCGCCGAGCACGCGCAGGGTGGCCTGGTACAAGTCTTCCAGCAGCTTGCCTTTCCAGCCGTTCCACACCTTGGGACTGGTGCCGCGGATATCGGCCACGGTCAGCAGGTACAGCGCCGTCAGGTAGCGCTCGTTGCCCACCTTGCGCGCAAAGGCGAGGATCACTTCCGGGTCACTCAGATCCTGCTTCTGCGCAATGGTGCTCATGCTCAGGTGTTCGCGCACCAGAAAGGCCAGCAGGCTGGTGTCGGGCTTGCTGATGCCGTGGTTCTTGGCAAAACGGCGGATTTCGCGCTCGCCGAGCAGCGAATGGTCACCGCCGCGGCCCTTGGCAATGTCATGAAACAGTGCGGCGGTGGACAGGATCCAGGGCGAGTCCCAGCCGGCGGCCAGTTGCGAGCACAGCGGATACTCGTGCGCATGCTCCACCTTGAAGAAGCGCCGCACGTTGCGCACCACCATCAGGATGTGCTGATCCACGGTGTAGACGTGGAACAGGTCGTGTTGCATCTGGCCCACGATCTTGCGGAACACCCACAGGTAGCGGCCCAGCACGGAGGTCTGGTTCATCAGGCGCAGCGCCTGTGTCACGCCGCTGGGCGCCTGCAGGATCTGCAGGAACTGCTGCCGGTTGACCGGATCGCGCCGGAAGGCACTGTCCATCAGCACGCGGGCGTTGAACAGGGCGCGCAGCGTGCGTGCCGACAGACCCTTGATGCCGACCGTCTGCTGCAGTACCAGAAAAGTTTCAAGAATGGCGTGCGGCTGCTCGCGGTAGAGCGTGTCGCTGACCACTTCGAGCAGGCCGTTGTTGTCGAGAAAACGCTCGTTGATCGGCCGCATTTCGCGCCGCTGCGCGCCCAGCGCCAGGTAGTCGGTGTGTGGCGTGGCCGTGCTTGCCACGGGGTTGACCACTTCCTGCGCGGCGAGCTGGGCGCCGGGTTCGCTCGCCTGCGGATCGCGTGCGGAGCTGCGTGCCTGCAGCGCACGCATGGCGCGGGTGACGGGCGCCGGGTCGTAGTTGCGTGTGTGGCCGGAATCGCGCAGGCGTTCGGCAATGTTCAGCAGCAGGATCTGGCTGAGCTGCGTGACGGCCTTGGCCGTCCAGTAATAGTGCCGCATCAGCGCTTCGCTGGGGCGGATCGGGCTGCGATCGTGGCCCTGGCGCGTCTGGCGTTCGATCGGGGTGTAGCCGAAAAGCTCGGCCACCAGTGTCTGCATGTCGAACACCAGCCGGTCTTCACGCCGGTTGGCCACCATGTGCAGGCGGGCGCGGATCAGGCTGAGCAGGGTGTAGTTGCGCTTGATCTGCTTGGCCTCGTAGCGTGTCATCAGGCCGTGGCGCGTCAGCGCATCCCAGGTGGTGCCGTAGCCGGCTGCCTTGGCCACCCACAGCACGATGTGCAGATCACGCAGGCCGCCGGGAGATTCCTTGCAGTTGGGCTCCAGCGCATACGGCGTGTTGTCGAACTTGGCGTGGCGCTGACGCATTTCCAGCGTCTTGGCCAGGTAGAAGGCATAGGGCTGCATGGCGCTGTCGTAGGCCGCGCTCAGCTGGCGGTACAGGGCCTGCGGGCCGAAAATCAGCCGGCGCTCCAGCAGCGAGGTCTGCACCGTGATGTCGCCCGCGGATTCGCTCAGGCACTCCGACAGGGTGCGTACGGCGGAGCCGATCTGCAGGCCCAGATCCCAGCAACTGCCGATGAAGGCGCTGACGCGGGCCTGGACAGGATCCTGCGCCGGGGCAGGGTGCGCCGCATCGGGCAGCAGCACCAGCACATCGACATCCGAATGCGGAAACAGCTCGCTGCGTCCGTAGCCGCCCACTGCCACCAGTGCGGCCTTGTCCCGGTCCAGCCCGTGCAGGCGCCACAGCGCCAGCAGCACGGCGTCAGTCAGCTGGGTCAGCTTCCGCAGCGTGCCCAGCACGCCGCGCATGCGGCGGTAGCCGATGTCCGGATCCCGGAAGTGCGCAAGCAGGGCTTCCTTGTCGCGCGCATAGCCATCCCGCAGCGCCTGCAGCGCCTCTGGGGCAACGGCGTCCGGGCTCTGCGCGTGCATGGTCAGGCCGGGTTCAGGTGCGGATGGCGCTGACGAAATCCGGCAGCGCAGGCATGCCTTCGGATACGGTCAGCACTTCGTAGCCGGTTTCGGTCACGACGATGGTGTGCTCGTACTGGGCCGACAGCGAACGGTCCTTCGTCACGATGGACCAGCCGTCGTTCGATTCCTTGATCTCGCGGCGGCCGGCGTTGACCATCGGTTCAATCGTGAAAATCATGCCGGGCTGCAGCTCTTCCAGCGTGCCGGGCTTGCCGTAGTGCAGTACCTGCGGTTCGGTATGGAATTCCTGTCCGATGCCGTGGCCGCAGAATTCGCGCACCACGCTGTAGCCGTGGCTTTCGACGTATTTCTGGATGGCGCTGCCGATATCGCCCAGGCGCGCGCCCGGCTTGACTTCGACAATGCCTTTCCACATCGACTCATGGGTGACGCGGCACAGACGGCGCACGAACGGGGGCGCAGCATCTTCGCCGCCCACGATGAACATGCGGCTGCTGTCGCCATGCCAGCCGTTGGTGATGGGGGTCACGTCAATGTTGACGATATCGCCTTTTTTCAGCGGCTTGTCGTTGGGGATGCCGTGGCACACCTGCTGGTTGACCGAAGTGCAGATGGACTTGGGGTAGGGCGTGTGGCCCGGGGGCGCGTAGTTGAGCGGCGCAGAAACGGAACCACGGCTGGAGGTGTACTCCTCGCACAGGCGGTCGATCTCGTTGGTGGTGACGCCGGGGACGATGTGCGGGCCGATATAGTCGAGCAGCTCGGCCGCGAAACGGCAGGCCACCCGCATGTGATCGATTTCTTCGGGTGTATGAATCTTGATGGTCATGGGGCGCAATTATCCTGCAATGCGGCATCCCGCGTGGGCAAAGGGGCGTTGCGTACAGGCACTTGAACGGCAATGTCTTGCCCATTTCGTGGGCAGCGACAGGGTTTGTAATTACAATCGGTCACGCATCGGCGTGTGGCCGGTGCACTAGACCACAGGTGCCTGCAGGCGCCGGCTGCGGCCGGAATGCGCAGGTTAAACGGGAACCGGGTGCGCGTTGCATGGCAACGTCAGGCCCGGACTGCCCCCGCAACGGTAAGCGAGTGTGGGTGTATCAGGCTGCGCCAATCGATGGCGCGGCAGCCACTGCAGGTGCGGTGCGGCGTTGTGCAAGGCAACGCGCGCGCCGCCTGTGGGAAGGCGATGCACCAGAACTTGCGAGTCCGGATACCGGCCTGTTGTTGTGGATGCTGTCGGATCAGGGTTGCGACAGCTTGAACCTGGCCGTCTGCGGGGAGCAGACAGAACATCGCTTGTTTCTTCCGGCATCGTCGTGACAACGCAAGCAGGCTTTGCATGGCCTGTGCGATGTCGTGCAATGCCTGCAGCGAAACTGTCTGCGTGCAGCGTGGCCATCAGGAAAATCGAGAGTGGCTTTGAAAATGAAAATGGAATCCATCCGCCTGGCAGGCTTGCTTTTCTGCCTGACGCCGGTTGCTGCTGCCGTGGCGCAGACGGCAGGGCCTGTTGAGGTTGTGGCTGCATCGCAAGACACTGGCGCCAATGCAGACACCTATCGCGTCGTCGTAACGGGCGCACGATCGGAAATGCGCCTGAAGGATACGCCACAGCGTATCGAGGTGGTTACCCGCAAGGAAATCGAGCAGACACCCCACCACGATCTGGCTGACCTGCTGGACAAGACCGCCAACGTCGATATCAAACAGTATCCGGGCATGAATGCTGCCGTTTCCGTGCGCGGTTATACGCCCAGTTCTCCGATGGTGGGTGAGTCGTGGCAGACGCTGTTTCTGCAGGACGGCATCCCTGCCATCAAGGACAACATTGGCCTGATTCCCAGCCAGGGGGCCGCTCGGGTCGAGGTGCTGCGCGGACCGTCTTCTGCTTTGTATGGCGCACAAGCCATGTCTGGCGTTATCAATGTGATTCCGGTTCGCCGTACTGGCGATCTGCAGGGCGGGGTTGGCGTTTCTGTCGGCAACTTCAAGCATCGTTCGGTGCAAGCGGATATTGGCGGTGCACTGACTCCGTGGCTGAACCTGGACTATTTCGGATCATGGCAGAAGCAGGGTGACTACAAGTCCGGCGATGGCACGCGCTGGAACAACAGCGCTGCCACTCAGTACAGTCACGGACTCCGGCTCGGTTTTGAACTTGCTCCGGGCTGGACACTTGACGCTCGTGCAGATGTGGCGCGCGGCGATGATGTTGGGAACCCTGGTGCCTGGTCGGAGTATGACGGCAAGCCTACTGTCAAGGATGTGAAGCGCGATTTGTACAGTGCCAAGCTCAAGGGGGTGATGGGGCAACATGCGTTGAGCGCGGCTGTCTATTCCGGCAAGGAAACCAACACTACTTACAAGGCGCCGCCAAGCGGCCAGCGTCCGCTGGATTTCGATGCAAAAATCACCTGGCAGGGCGCACAACTCAAGGATGAATGGACCTGGGCGGATGGCTACAAGCTGGTGTATGGTGTGGATTACGACCAGACCAAGGCCGGATCGGTCAGCTACCTGTTCGGTCCCGCAACGGTTTACAACCCCGACAGCAAGCTGCAGACGACTGCCATCTACGCGCAACAGCATATGGCATTCAATAACGATCAGACCAACGTGTACGTGGGTGGACGTTATGACCGCTTCAAGCTGTCCACCTTGCCGACGGCCCTGCTGCCCAACAATACGCCGCAAAGCCGGACATTCAACCAGTTCAGCCCGAGCGCGGGTATCAAGCACTACTTTACGCCGATGGTGGCCGTGCACGCCTCGGCCGGCAAGGGCTTCATGGCGCCCAGCGCATGGAAGCTGGCAGGGGACTACTCCACGTTCTCGAACTACCGTGGCAACCCCAACCTGAAGCCCGAGAGCAGCCGCAGCGCGGATATCGGCGTCACGCTGGAACAGCCTGACTGGAACGTTGACCTGACCTTTTATGACACCCGCGTCAAGGACAAGATCGTCAGCTACAAATATCAGGAAGCAGGCAAAGGCTACACCAGTTGGATCAACGCAGATCAGGCCCGCATGCGCGGACTCGAACTCACGGCAGGCTGGGACATCAATCCCAATCTCAAACTCGGATTGGGTTATACCCATAGCCTCCGCGCCGAATCAGAGAGCAAGGGTGTATGGAAAGATCTTGAGTACGTACCCAAACACAGTGCACGCTTGACACTGGACGGCAACTGGGACAAGTTGCACACGCGAGTGGGCGCCCGTTATACCGGCAAGGCCACCAAGAGCGCCTTCTTTGCCGACTGGAGCAGTACCACCAAGCAGTACCCGGGCTACACCCTGTGGGACGCCAGCGTGGCCTACCGCTTCCTGCCGAATCACACCCTGAGCTTCAGTGTCGACAACCTGTTCGACAAGTATTACGAGTCGGTTCCCGGCTATGCCATGCCCGGCCGCGAGTTCAAGCTGGGTTACCGCTGGGACTTCAAGTAAGCTGCCGGCATGACTGTGTGGCACACGCCCGAATCCGCTGAATGTTCGCCCGTTCCGCCGCCTCGGCGGGGGCGGTGGGGCGTTACGGTGGCGGCTGGCGTGTGTCTGCTGGCAACGCTAGGGGGCTGCCAACCGGCCGACAAACCCGCTCCGCTTGGGGCGAGCAAGGCGGCCATTACCGCCAAGCCCCAGCGCATCGTCTCCCTCAACCTCTGCGCCGACCAGTTGCTGCTGCAGCTGGTCGAGCCGCAGCGTATCGCGGCACTGAGCAAGCTGGCGCATGATCCCGAGCTGTCCATGCTGGAGACGAAGGCGCGCACCTTGCCGATTGTCCGTGGCGATACGGAAGAAGTGCTGCTGCTCAAGCCCGATCTGGTGCTGGTAGGTGCCTACACCACGCGTTACACCAGCCAGATGCTGCGCGATCTCGGCATCCGCGTGGTGGAGGTGCCGCTGGCGCACAAGCTGGACGAAGTGGTCACGCAGACTGAGCTTGTCGCCGCTGCCGTCGGCGAGCCAGAGCGCGGGCAGAAGCTCGTGCAGACCATCCGCGAACAGGAGCAGGCGCTGCGCACCACCGTGCAGGGCGATCCAAAGCCCTGGCCGATCGCCGCCGAGCGCAGCTGGCAGGGCTACAGCACCGGCAAGGGCACCATGATGGATGAGCTGCTGCAACTGGCCGGCTATCGCAATGCCGGCGTGCTGGCAGGCCTCAATGGCTACGGCTATTTGCCGCTGGAGCGCCTGGTCGAAGCCCAGCCCGACCTGATGATGACCCCCGATTACGCGCGCAAGCTCCCCAGTGTGGAACCGCGTGAGCAACTGCATCCCGCGCTGGCCGGTACCAGCCTGAGCGAGACCATCCTGCCGACGCGCATGACCATCTGCGGCGGCTACTGGAGTCTGCAGGTGGCGCGCATGCTGGCGCAGCGCAAGAGCGCTTCATAATGCGGGCCATGCAAGAAACCGGAATTCGCTCCAGCCTGTGGTGGCTGCCAGCATGGCTGCTGCTGGCGGCGTTGGCGCTCGCCTCGCTGGCCGTGGGCTATGCCGACATGAAACCGCTGCGCCTGCTGCAGGGCGCGCTGGCGGGTGAATGGGTGCCGTCGCGCATCCTGTGGGACTTGCGCGTGCCCCGCACCGTGCTGTGCGTGGCGGTGGGGGCGTCCCTGGGCATGTCCGGTGCGGCCTTGCAGGGCCTGCTGCGCAATCCCCTGGCAGAACCCGGGCTGCTGGGCGTGACAGGCGGCGCGGCGCTGGGCGCCGTGGTGGCGCTGTATACCGGTCTGGCCCAGGCGATGGTGCTGGCCTTGCCACTCGCAGGCATGGCCGGCACGGCGCTGGCCGTTGCGCTGGTGTTTGCGTTGGCGCGCCGCAACGATGACACCACCACGCTGATTCTGGCCGGTGTGGCAATTTCGGCGCTCAGCAGCGCCCTGATCGCGCTGGTGATGAACTGGTCGCGCAATGCCTTTGCCTTGCAGGAAATCGTGTTCTGGATGATGGGCTCGCTGGCCGACCGCAGCATGCGCGAAGTCGGGCTCGCCGTGCCCGCGATCCTGGTCGGGATGCTGTTGCTGTGGCAGTCCCGCCGCGGCCTGCAGGCACTGGCACTGGGCGAGGAAACGGCGCACTCGCTGGGCATCGATCTGCGCCGACTGCGCCTGCTGGTGCTGGTCGGGACGGCCTGCAGCGTCGGTGCGGCCGTATCGGTGGCGGGATCGATCGGCTTTATCGGACTCGTTGCGCCGCACCTGATGCGCCCCTGGGTCAAGGCCGATCCGGCTCGATTGCTGCCCGCTTCCGCATGGGCGGGTGCCGTGCTGCTGCTGCTGGCGGACATGGGCGTGCGCCTGCTCTACAACGAAGGACAGGAGCTCAAGCTGGGTGTGCTGACGGCGCTGATTGGTGCGCCGTTCTTCCTGTCGCTGATTCTGCGTCTGCACCGGAGGGAAGCATGAGCGCAGTGATGCAGGATCAGGCCATGCAGACGCAAGTAGCCGGCAAGGCTTCACTGTTGCAGGCCAGCGGCCTCGTGGTCAAGGCCGAGGAGCGCCGTCTGCTGGACGGCGTGCATCTCGAACTGCAGCCAGGCCAGTTGCTCGGCGTGCTGGGTCCCAACGGAGCCGGCAAGACCACGCTGCTGCGCGCCTTGCTCGGCGTGGTGCAGCCGGAGCAGGGCGCCATCACGCTGGAAGACAAGCCCCTGCAGCACTGGTCCGCACGCGAGCGCGCACGGCGCATGGCCTATCTGGCGCAGGGCCAGCAGGTGCACTGGCCGCTGCCGGTGCGTGATGTGGTCGCCTTGGGCCGTCTGCCGCATGGCGATGGTCACACCGCGTCCGGCCGGCAGGCAGTGGAGCAGGCCATGGAACTGGCCGACTGCCACACCCTGGCCGCGCGCAACGTGCAGACGCTTTCGGGCGGCGAGCGCGCCCGTGTGCTTCTGGCCCGTGCCCTCGCCACGCAGGCCCCGGTCCTGCTGGCCGACGAGCCACTGGCGGCGCTCGATCCGGCCCACCAACTCCACATCATGGCCTTGCTGCAGCAACTGGCAGGGCAGGGCATGGCTGTCGCCGTGGTGCTGCACGATCTGACGCTGGCCTCGCGCTTCTGCACGCAGGTTTGCGTGCTGCAGCAGGGCCGCATGGTGGCCCGGGGTGCACCGCATGCCGTGCTGGACGACGATCTGCTGCAGCAGGTGTTCAACCTGCAGGTGCTGCGCATGGAGCAGCCCGGCGCTTCCTGCGTCGTGCCGTGGGAAGTCTTTGCCTGAACCGTTGTAATCGCCCTGGATGGCAGCAGTTTTGGCCGTCGCGGGGGCACTCGCATTACACGTGACGTTTACAATGGAGTCTGTCATGCCGGTAGCAGTACCGGCAGGTTTTTTCATTGGCAGAATCCTGGCACTGGCGGCTTGCGCCGACAGCTTGCATCCCTGATTCCAGACCCTCCAGCGGCCTCATGTCCACTGCGTCCACCCCCATGCAAACATTCATCACATCCTTCGAGGGCGGCAATGCCCTGACCGCGTTTCGTGCACGCCAGTTGCTGAACCAGATCCAGGCGGTGGCGCCGGGTGTGCAGGCCATCAGCGCGCGCTTTGCCCACTGGGTGGAAAGCGATACCGAACTCGATCCCGCCAGCCGCACCTCGCTGGAGCAATTGCTGACCTACGGCGAGGCCTACAACGAGCAGGGCGCTGCCAACACCACCCTCGTCGTCACCCCCCGCATCGGCACCGTGTCGCCCTGGGCGTCCAAGGCCACCGACATTGCCCGCAACTGCGGCCTGACCGAAACTGCCGGTGTGCGCCGCGTGGAGCGTGGCACCGAATACTTCCTGCACGGCGCCAGTCTGAGCGACAGCGAACGCGAAGCAGTGGCGGCTTTGCTGCACGACCGCATGACAGAAAGTGTGTTGCCTTCGCTCGACGCCGCCAAGGATCTGTTCACCCACCTCCCGGCCGCTCCCATGGAGCAGGTCGACGTGCTGCAGGGCGGCCGCGCGGCGCTGGAAGTCGCCAACAAAAACTGGGGCCTGGCCCTGGCCGATGATGAAATCGACTACCTGGTGGATGCCTTCACCACGCTGCAGCGCAACCCGACCGACGTCGAGCTGATGATGTTCGCCCAGGCCAATAGCGAACACTGCCGCCACAAGATTTTCAATGCCGAGTTCACCATCGATGGCGAGAAGCAGGTCAAGTCGCTGTTCGGCATGATCCGCAACACCGAGCAGGTGTCGCCGCAGCACACCATCGTGGCCTACAGTGACAACGCCGCCATCATGGAAGGCCGTAACAGTGAACGTTTTGTGGCCAATCGGGATACTTGCGAAGGCATGGCCTACGCAGGCGAAGAGGTGCTGCAGCACGTGCTGATGAAGGTCGAGACGCACAACCACCCGACGGCGATTTCTCCGTACGCGGGCGCAGCCACCGGCGCCGGCGGCGAGATCCGCGACGAAGGCGCCACCGGCCGCGGCTCCCGTCCCAAGGCCGGCCTGACCGGTTTTACCGTCTCCAAACTGTGGGACGGCATGAGCGATCAGCCCGGCGGCAAGCCGGCGCATATCGCCAGCCCGCTGCAGATCATGATCGAGGGCCCGCTTGGCGGCGCCGCCTTCAACGACGAATTCGGCCGCCCGAACCTGGCCGGTTACTTCCGCGAGTATGAGCAGACCATCGTCAGCAGCACTGCCGATGGCGTGCAGGTACGCCAGATGGGCTACCACAAGCCCATCATGATTGCTGGCGGCCTGGGCTCCATCGACGCCACGCAGACGCACAAGATCATGTTCCCGGCCGGCACCCTGCTGGTGCAGCTCGGCGGCCCCGGCATGCGCATCGGCATGGGCGGCGGCGCGGCCAGCTCCATGAGCAGCGGCGCCAACGCCGCGCATCTGGACTTCGACTCCGTGCAGCGCGGCAACCCCGAAATCGAGCGCCGTGCCCAGGAGGTGATCAACCACTGCTGGGCCATGGGCGACAACAACCCGATCCTGGCCATCCACGACGTGGGCGCCGGCGGCCTGTCCAATGCCTTCCCCGAGCTGGTCAACGACGCCGCACGTGGTGCCCGTTTCGACCTGCGCCAGGTGCCGCTGGAAGAAACCGGCATGGCGCCCAAGGAAATCTGGTGCAATGAGAGCCAGGAACGCTACGTCATGGCCATCGCGCCCGAGAGCCTGGCCAAGTTCCGCGCCCTGTGCGAGCGCGAGCGTTGCCCGTTTGCGGTCGTCGGCGTCACCACTGAAGAGCGTGAGCTGAAGGTGGGCGACATCGATCTGGAGACTGGCGCTGCCGCCAGGGAAGGCCAGCAGCCGGTCGATATGCCGATGAACGTGCTGCTGGGCAAGCCGCCCAAGATGCAGCGCAATGTGCAGACCATCCAGCACAAGGGCATGCCGCTGGACGTGAGCGATATCACCCTGCAGGACGCCGTGATTCAGGTGCTGAGCCACCCGACCGTGGCCAGCAAGCGCTTCCTGATCACCATCGGCGACCGCGCCGTGGGGGGCCTGACGCACCGCGACCAGATGGTCGGCCCCTGGCAGGTACCGGTGGCCGATGTAGCCGTGACCCTGACCGATTACTCTGGCGTGGCCGGCGAGGCCATGAGCATGGGCGAGCGCACCCCGCTGGCCGTGCTCGATGCTCCCGCCTCTGGTCGCATGGCCGTGGCCGAAGCCATCACCAACCTGCTGGCCGCGCCGATCGAACTGTCGCGCGTCAAGCTCAGTGCCAACTGGATGGCAGCCTGCGGCGAAGCCGGCGAAGATGCCGCGCTGTACCGCACGGTCGAGGCCGTGGGCATGGAACTGTGCCCGCAGCTGGGTGTTTCGATTCCGGTGGGCAAGGACTCGCTCTCCATGCGCACGCAGTGGCAGGATCCGACGGCTGAAGGCGCCGCCCAGAGCCGCAAGGTGGTATCGCCGGTGAGCCTGATCGTTTCCGCTTTCGCCACAGTGGACGACGTGCGCGGCACGCTCACGCCGCAACTGAACAACGAGGAAGCCGAAACCCATCTGCTGCTGGTCGACCTGGGCCACGGCCAGAATCGCATGGCCGGCAGCATTCTGAGCCAGGTGCTGGGGCAGGGCGGCGACGTGGTGCCGGATCTGGATTCTCCGCAGGATCTGGTGGAACTGGTCAAGGCCATCAACCAGCTTCGCAGCGAAGGCAAGATCCTGGCCTACCACGACCGCAGCGACGGCGGCCTGCTGGCGGCCGTGGCCGAAATGGCCTTTGCCGGCCATGTGGGCGTGGCGCTGAATATCGACATGCTGATGAGCGCCGGCGACGGCGTGAGCGACAGCCGCATGGACAGCGGCGAGAGCAAGAACTGGGCGCAGCAGGTCAGCGGCCTGCGCCACGAGCAGACGCTCAATGCCCTGTTCAACGAGGAACTCGGTGTGGTGCTGCAGGTGCGCAGTGCGGATCGCAGCGCCGTCATGCAGGTGCTGCGTGAGCACGGTCTGGGCGCCAGCAGCCATTTCATCGGTACCGTGCGCTCGGACGCCTCCGCCATGGAACTGGGCAAGGGCCAGCTCTCCATCTGGCGCGATGCGCAGCAGATCTTCGCGGCCGACCTGTTTGACCTGCATCAGGTCTGGGACAGCGTGAGCTGGAAAATCTGCCAGCTGCGCGACAACCCCGAGTGCGCAGACAGCGAGCACGCAGCCGCCGGCGTCAAGGAAGACCCGGGCATGCACGTGCACCTCACCTTCAAGCCTGAAGCACCTGCGGTGCATACCAGCCGCCCGCGCGTGGCCGTGCTGCGCGAGCAAGGCGTTAACTCGCACATCGAGATGGCCTATGCCTTCGACCGTGCCGGTTTCCAAGCCTTCGACGTGCACATGACAGACCTGCAGTCCGGCCGCGTCAAGCTGGCCGACATGCAGGGCGTGGTGGCCTGCGGCGGCTTCAGCTACGGCGATACCCTGGGTGCCGGTGTGGGCTGGGCGCGCTCCATCACCTTCAACCCGATGCTGCGCGACGCCTTCGCCCAGTTCTTCGGCCGCAATGACACCTTCGCGCTGGGCGTGTGCAACGGTTGCCAGATGTTTGCCGAACTGGCCAGCATGATCCCGGGTGCCGAGCACTGGCCGCGTTTCACTCACAACCAGAGCGCACGCTTCGAGGCGCGCCTGAGCATGGTCGAGGTACTGGAATCGCCCAGCATCTTCCTGCAGGGCATGGCCGGCAGCCGCCTGCCGATCGCCGTGGCGCATGGCGAAGGCTATGCCAACTTCACGGTGCAGGGCAACGAGAACCAGGTGCTCAAGGCCATGCGCTACGTGGACAACCACGGCCAGCCGACCGAGGTCTACCCGTTCAACCCCAACGGCAGTGCCGGCGGCCTGACGGCCGTAACCACCGCCGATGGCCGCTTCACCGCCATGATGCCGCACCCCGAGCGCGTGTTCCGCCAGATCCAGATGAGCTGGACCGATCCGAAGCAGGCGGGCGACCGCAGCGGCTTCAGCCCGTGGATGCAGATGTGGGTGAATGCGCGCAAGTGGGTGGTGTGACCTGCCCGTTGCGTAGTCCGTGAAACAGGAGCCGGCGAGAGTCGGTTCTTTTTTACATGCGTCTGGTCATTCGACCGGCTCCTGGGGCAAGGTTTGCCTCTGAGATGGCGTGATTCCTTCTGGCACCTCAAGCAGGGAGGGCAGGTTCAATTGGGATGTTTCCAGGATCGGATGGCCTGAAAACCGCACGCTATATCCTTGAGCGCCGGTTTGCAGCGCCGCAGGATAACCCAACGGCACCGTTACCTTGTCCCGAATATGCCCCGACGGGAACCCTGTCAGCACAGGCAGCCTGGTCAGGCGCCGCAGCGTATCAATCACCGTATCCAGATCGTAACTCTCGTCATACAGGTCGCGTTCCTTGCTCAGCCGAAAAGTGCCGAAAACGATGGCCTGCTGCTGTTTGAAAACTCCGGCCAGATACAGTGTTTGCAGCATCCGCTCGATGCGATAAGGCTGCTCGCCGACGTCCTCCACAAACAGAATGCCTCCTGGCACGTTCGGCAGCCACGGGCTCCCTGCCAGCGACGACAGCACGGACAAATTGCCGCCCCACCAAGTGCCGTGCAGCTTGAGCTGCCTTTCCACTGGCGCCGTAACGTCGATCTGCAACTCGCGGCTGGTCACCGTCCGGATGAACTGCTGCAGCGTATACAGGCTGGGATTCGGGCTGCCGAATTCACTGTAGAGCAGGGGTCCGGCGAAGCTGCCTGTTCTGCCCTGAGCCAGCAGCGCGAGTTGCACGGCACAGATATCGCTGTAGCCCAGCAGCAGTGTCCCAGCCTCGCGCATGCGGCCGCCCAGGGAGACCCAGTCGATGTGCGGCAGCAGGCGCATGGCGCCATACCCGCCGCGTGCGCCCAGCAAAACCTTCGGCACAGGCGCCCGCCCGCCGGCCACATCTTGCAGATCAGCAATCCGTTCGATATCCGTGCCGGCAAAGCGCTGGTGGCGGCGATAGAGTGCCTGGGTGTTATCCAGCTTGAAACCGGCGGCAAGCAGGCGATTGATTCCAGTGTGGATACGTTCCGGGTCCGCGAGGTAGCCAGAGGGCGCAAAGAATCGCAGCAAGTTGCCGTTCTCCGCCCCCGCTGCAGCCGGCGTGCGGAGCGCAAGCGTACCTCCCAGCGCCAGGGAAAGGCCCGAGCGCAGAACGGAGCGGCGAGTGGGAAAGAGGCGGTCTGGATGCATCGGGCAGGCACAATGGATGCGGAAGTTTCAGCTATCCTACACTGTCGTCAGGAATCGCCATGCGACCAGGCACCCTGATCACCAGCTTCGCTGGCGCTCGTGCGAGCACAACTTCCGGGCGGGCAGGGCATTCCCCCGGCCGCGACTTGCCGGCAAACAGCGCCACGATGGCCAGCACAGAAGTTGCGGCGTCGGTCAGCACATGGATGTAGGCGGCATGCAGGTTCAGATCATGGTGCTGTGCGCCATGAGCATCGTGCCCATGCCCATGGTCGTGGTCGTGGTCGTGTCCCCCATGCAGTAGCTTGGCGCATACAAGATTCACCCCCAGCCCGATGATCGCCACCGTGATCGCTTCGTTGTAGTGAATCGCCACGGGATTGAGCACGCGCTCCACCGATTCATACAGCATCAGCGCAGCAATCCCGAGCAGCAGCAGGGCACTGGTGTAGCTGGCGAGCACCTCCACTTTCCAGGTGCCAAAGGCAAAACGCGGATCGGCTGCATGCCTGCGCGCGTAAGCGTAGGCGAAAGCGGCAAGCCCCAGTGCGATGGCGTGTGATCCCATGTGCCAGCCATCCGCCAGCAGCGCCATGGAGCCATACCACCAGCCTCCGACAATCTCCGCCACCATCATCACGATGGTGAGCCACATGGCCAGCCGGGTGCCACGTTCCGCCAGCGGATTGCCGGTATCAAAGCAATGCCCGTGTTTGCAGGGCTGGCGCACGGGGGTGGAAGAAGTGGAAGAGAGGGACATATGCAATGCAGAAGCGGGCAAAGCGCTAGTGAAAAATAGTATACCCCCCTATACTATTTCTGCAGATCCGAAAGGGCTGCTAAGATGCCCGCCATGAGCCACACAGTTTCCGACAAGAAGCGCCTGCAGGCGCGCGTGCGCCGCATCGAAGGGCAGGTGCAGGCGCTGGGCAAGGCGCTCGACTCAGAGGCCGAATGCATGACGGTGCTGCAGCAGATTGCGTCCATCCGTGGCGCTGTCAATGGCCTGATGCTGCAGGTGCTCGAAGGGCATATCAGCGGCCACATGAGCGACCCTGACGCTAGCGTGCAGCAGCGCGAGGCCGACACGGAACAGTTGCTGGAAGTGCTGCGCAGCTACCTCAAATGACCGACATCGTGGGACTATCGTTTGCTTGGGGATACTGCCTAGGGTTTCCTCTCGGGCCCCTGGGCTAAAATGTCGGCCACCCGACGCTTTGGCCACCATCCCGGCCAAGGCACGGTAATTGCCTGATCTGCCTCCACGGCACTGGCCTATTACCAATTTTTTCTCCTCCCGCAAACTTGCGACTGCGCGCTGCAGGCTATCCCTGCAGCCGTGCGACGGCATTTGCCGGGCTTTGCATCCACGAGATCAAAGAAAGGTTCCAGCATCATGACATCCACTCATGCCCAGTGGGGCTCGCGGCTTGGCTTCATCCTGGCCGCTACCGGCTCTGCCGTCGGCCTCGGCAATATCTGGAAGTTCCCCTACATGACCGGCGTGAGCGGCGGCTCGGCCTTTGTCATCACCTATCTGCTGTGCATTGCGCTGATCGGCGTGCCCATCCTGGTGATGGAGTGGCTGATCGGCCGTCGCGCGCAAAAGAACCCGATCCAGGCCATGGAGCACGTGGCCGTGAGCGAAAACCGCTCCCGCGGCTGGAAGTGGCTGGGCATTTCCGGCGTGCTGGGCGCCTTCCTGATCCTGTCGTTCTACAGCGTGATCGGCGGCTGGGCGCTGGACTACCTGCTGCTCACGGGTAGCGGTACGTTCAGCGGCATGACGGGCAAGGAAACCGGCGCCGTGTTCGAAGGTTTCCTCGCCAACTCCAACAGCCTGCTGGTGTGGCACACGGTCTTCATGGCGCTGACCATGGGCATCGTCGCCATGGGCGTCACGTCCGGCCTGGAGCGCGCATCCAAGATCATGATGCCGGCGCTGGTCGTCGTGCTGCTGATCCTGGTGGCCAACGGCATTCTCGCCACCGACTCCTTCGGGCGCACGCTGCAGTTCCTGTTCACGCCGGACTGGTCCGCCGTGAATGGCAACGTGGTGCTGGCCGCACTGGGCCATGCCTTCTTCACGCTGTCGTTGGGCATGGGCATCATGACCGCCTATGGCGCCTACCTGGGCAAGGATGTGAACCTGCTGGGCGCGGCACGCACGGTAGTGCTGCTGGATACCTTAATCGCGCTGATGGCGGGCCTGGCGATCTTCCCGCTGGTGTTCTCGCACGGTCTCGAGCCCAGCTCCGGCCCCGGCCTGATCTTCGTGACGCTGCCCATCGCCTTCGGCAACATGCCGGCCGGCACGCTGCTGGGTACGCTGTTTTTCATCCTGCTGACCTTTGCCGCGCTGACGTCCTCCATGTCGCTGCTGGAGCCGGTGGTGGCGCTGCTGGAAGAGAAGACCCCGCTCGGCCGCAAGTCGGCCACCCTGCTGGCGGGTAGTGTGATCTGGCTGCTGGGCGTGGCCTCGCTGCTGTCCTTCAACCACTGGAGCGATGTGCAGATCATGGGCAACAACATCTTCGACTTCCTGGACAAGCTTACCAGCAAGTTCATGCTGCCGCTGACCGGCCTGGGCATCATCATCTTCGCCGGCTGGTTCATGAACCAGGAAAGCATCCGCAAGGAACTGGGCCTGGAAGGCACCGGCTACACCATCTGGAGCGTGGTCAGCCGTTTCGTGGCACCGCTTGGCGTGATTGCGGTGTTTGTCAGCATGCTGCTGGGGTAATACATGGGTGAGCGTCCGCGCCTGGCCACTGCGCCGCTGTTGGATGTTTCCGACCGGCACGCCCGCTATTTCTGGCGGCTGCTGAGCAAGAACGCCTTGCTCTATACGGAGATGATCAACCAGGGCGCCATCACGCGCGGCGCGGCCGACAGCCATCTGCGCTACAACGCCGAGGAGCATCCGGTGGCGCTGCAGCTTGGCGGCAGCGATCCGGCCATGCTGGCCGAAAGCGCGCGCATGGGCGAGCAGTGGGGTTATGACGAGATCAACCTCAACTGCGGCTGCCCGAGCGAGCGTGTGCAATCCGGTGCCTTTGGGGCCTGCCTGATGCGCGAGCCGGATCTGGTGGCCGATTGCGTCAAGGCCATGCAGGACGCGGTGCAACACGTGCCGGTCACGGTCAAGCACCGCATCGGGCTGGACAAGGACGAGAGTTACGCCATGGTGCGCGATTTTGTCGGCACGCTGGCGGACAGTGGCGTACAGCACTTCATCGTGCATGCGCGCAATGCCTGGCTCAAGGGCCTGAGCCCCAAGGAAAACCGCGAAATCCCGCCGCTGCGCTACGACGTGGTGTATCGCCTGAAGCAGGATTTTCCGCAGCTCGATATTTCACTCAACGGCGGCGTAACGACTGCGGAGCAGATCCAGGAACACTGGCGCCACGTCGACGGCGTGATGATCGGCCGCGAGGCCTGGCACAACCCGTGGTCACTCACCCGGTGGGACGGGTTGATGGCCGGCGAACCAGACCGCGCCGTCACGCTCACGCGCGACGAGGTGGAACTGGCCATGGTGGACTACATGGAGCGCGAAGCCGCCCGGTACGACACCTGGTGGTATGCCGTGGCCCGCTGCATGCTGGGCCTGCGCCACGGCCAGCGCGGGGCGCGGCGCTGGCGCCAGGTATGGAGCGACCATCGCCTCAAGAGTGCACGTGCGCGCGAGGTGTACGACCTGGCGCAGAAGGCATTACACTCGTCGCCGCCGGCGCTGGAGCAGGACGCGGACTGACGCGCACGCCCTCATGTCTGCACGTATTCACTTTCCCACGGTCGGCAAGGGGCTGACGGACAGCCTGTCGATCGGACTGGGCTATTTTCCGATTGCCGTCTCGTTCGGCCTGGCCGCGATCCAGGCGGGTTTCGCTCCCTGGCTGGCGATTCTGGTCTCGCTCACCGTGTACGCGGGCGCTGCCCAGTTCGTGCTGGTGGCCCTGGCTGCGGCCGGGGCAGGGGCCTTTGGCATCATTTCCACCGTGCTGCTGATGAATGTGCGTCATCTGTTCTACGGGCCGTCCGTTCTCGACAAGCTTGGCAGTACGCGCCAGCGCCTGCCTTTGCCGGTTTTGGCTTTCGGCCTGACGGACGAAGTCTATGCCACCTCCATCGGCCGGCTGGACCGGATCGCCCCGGAGCAGCGGCAGGACTGGTATCTGGGCATGCAACTGGGCGCCTATGCCTCGTGGGTGTCGGGCACGGCAGTCGGTGCCTTGCTGGGTCACCAGCTCGGCCAGCAGGCACCGTGGCTGCGCGAGACGCTGGATTTCGTGCTGCCTGCGCTGTTCTTTGCCTTGCTGCTGGAAATCCTGCGCCACACGCGTTTGCGCGTTACGCTTGGGGCTATGCTGGCCACGGCCGTCCTGCTGTGGTTGCTGCCGGGGCATATCGCCATGCTTGGCGGACTGGCCAGCGGCGCCATTCTGGGCGCGTGGGATGGCGCGCGTGATCCTGATCCGGCCACCGAAGCGGAGGGCGCACCATGAACACCGCCAACCTGTGGTGGATCATCCTGCTCTGCGGCCTGGGGACCTTCGTGCTGCGCCTGTGGCCCATGCGCTGGCACCAGGGGCGGGGCGACGAGGCCATGCAGCCCTGGCTGCGCGGAGCCTTGCAGGCACTCGGCCCGGCGGCCATCGGCGCCTTGCTGGTGGCTTCGCTCTGGTCGCAATGGCAGTGGGGGCAGCCGGTCTGGCCGCTCGCGCGGGTGCTGCTGTCCCTGCTGGCCATCGTGCTGGCGCGCCGTGTCGCCGGCGGTGTTGCACTGCCGACGCTGGCGGGGATTCTGGCCTACGGCGGTCTTTCCTACGCGCTCGCCTGAGCCCTTGCTCGGGCTTTCCCGAGTCCGGCAGAGTGCACTACCTCCGTAGAGCCCGGCGCAAGTCGCGTTCTTTCGTACTCCATGGGTTTACCCTTGTAGGGACTTCACATTTAATGTGCGATTTCTCCCCTACAATCGGCTGAAAATAAAACGACCGTACTTTTCTGCTTGTCGGCAGATGCGGTTTTCCGTTCCGTCTGCCGCAGGGAAGACGGAACTCCAGCCGGAGACTCACTTCCATGACAGCGCATTTCGCCAAGCGCGGCCCGGTGGCCGTCATCACTCTCGACAACCCGCCCATGAACGGGCTGGGCCTGGCCACCCGCAAGGCCTTCATGCAGGCCCTGCAGCAAGCCGAACAGGACGCAGACGTCCGGGCCATCGTCATCAATGGTGCAGGCAAGCAGTTCTGCAGCGGGGCAGACATCAAGGAGTTCGGCACCGATCTCGCCTTTGCCGAACCCAACCTGCACACCATGATCCACGCGGTCGAGCATGCCACCAAGCCTGTCGTGGCGGCCCTGCATGGACTGACCATGGGCGGCGGCCTGGAACTGTCGCTGGGCTGCCATTACCGCGTGGTGGCGGCCGGCACGCAGATTGCTCTGCCCGAAGTCAAGCTCGGGCTGCTGCCTGGCGCAGGCGGCACGCAGCGTCTGCCGCGTGTGCTGGGGGTGGAGCCGGCACTGAACATGATCATCACGGGCAACAGCGTGCCCGCCGAGATGCTGGCCCAGGCTCCGGGCCAGAAGCTGTTCGACAAGCTGGTCCCCAGCGCAGAGACCCTGCTGCACGAAGCCGTCGCCTTTGCCGAAAGCATCGCCGACGTGCGTCCGCTGCCGCAAGTGCGCCAGCTGCCTTGCGCCCATCCGCAGGGCGAAGCCTATTTCCAGTTCGCCCGCAACATGGCGCGCGGCATGGCCAAGAACCTCCCCGCACCCGCCAAGTGCGTGGACGCCGTGCAGGTCGCCACGCAAACCCGCCTGGACGAAGGTCTGCTCAAGGAGCGCGACCTGTTCCTGGACCTGATGATGACGCCCGAATCGCGTTCGCTGCGCCATCTGTTCTTCGCCGAGCGCGCCACCAGCAAGATTGCCGACGTTCCGGCCGACACGCCGCTGCGTCCGGTGCAGAAGGTCGGCATCATCGGCGCCGGCACCATGGGCGGCGGCATTGCCATGAACTTCCTCAACGCCGGCATCCCGGTGCTGCTGCTCGAAATGAAGCAGGAGGCGCTGGACCGCGGTGTTGCCACCATCCGTGGCAATTACGAAGCCCAGCTCAAGAAAGGCAAGCTCAAGGCCGACAAGCTGGAGCAGCGCATGGGCCTGCTGCACACCACGCTTGACTACGCTGATCTGAAAGACGTCGATCTGGTGATCGAAGCCGTATTCGAGGACATGGGCGTGAAGGAGCAGGTGTTCCGCAAACTGGATGAAGTCTGCAAGCCCGGCTGCATCCTGGCCAGCAATACCTCCACGCTGGATCTGAATCGCATTGCCTCCTTCACCCATCGTCCGCAGGACGTGGTGGGCCTGCATTTCTTCAGCCCCGCCAATGTGATGAAGCTGCTGGAAGTGGTTCGTGGCGAACAGACTGCCAAGGACGTGCTGGCTACCGTCATGGCTCTGGCCAAGAAGATCCGCAAGATTGCCGTTGTCTCCGGCGTGTGCGACGGGTTCATCGGCAACCGCATGGTCGGCGAGTACCTGCGCCAGGCCGGCTTCCTGCTGGATGAGGGTTGCACGCCGCAGCAGGTCGATCGCGCGCTGGAGCAGTTCGGCTTCCCGATGGGCCCGTTCCGCATGTCCGACCTGTCCGGCAACGACATCGGTTGGGCCATCCGCAAGCGCCTGTATGTCGAGCGCCCCGGCTACCGCTTCAGCGGCACCGCCGACAAGCTGTGCGAAATGGGCCGTTTCGGCCAGAAGACCGGCGCCGGCTGGTACGACTACGCTGCCGGCAAGCGCGACGCGCAGCCAAGCGCGCAGGTCAACCAGATGATCGAGGACCATCGCAAGGAAAAAGGCATCACGCCGCGCAAGGTGAGCAATGACGAAATCGTCAAGCGCCTGGTGCTGGCACTGGTGAACGAGGGCGCACGCATCCTCGACGAAGGCATTGCCAGCAAGTCCGGCGACATCGACATGGTCTACATCGCAGGCTATGGCTTCCCGATCCACCGCGGCGGCCCCATGCACTACGCCAACGAACTGGGCCTGAACCAGGTACTCACGGCCATGCGCGACTTTGCACGCAACCCGCTGGACGATGCCGAATTCTGGCAACCCGCCCCCTTGCTGCAGCGTCTGGTCGCCGAAGGCAAGCAGTTCGCCTGACCCATAAACAGAACAACGAGGAGATTTTTGCCATGACCTCTGCCGTCATCGTATCCACTGCACGCACCCCGCTGGCCAAGAGCTGGAAGGGTTCCTTCAACCTCACGCACGGCGCCACGCTGGGCGGCCATGTGGTGCAGCACGCCGTCCAGCGCGCCGGCATCGACCCTGCCGAAGTGGAAGACGTGATCATGGGCTGCGCCTTGCCCGAAGGCGCCACCGGCGCCAACATTGCACGCCAGATCGTGATTCGCGCCGGTCTGCCGGATTCCGTTTCCGGCATGACGGTGAACCGCTACTGTTCCTCGGGACTGCAGACCATTGCGCTGGCCGCACAGCGCATCATCGCAGGGGAGGGCAGTGTCTATGTTGCCGGTGGCCTGGAAAGCATTTCCTGCGTGCAGCAGGAGATGAACCAGCATATGCTGCAGGACCCGTGGCTCGCCGCAAAGCGCCCCGACATCTACCTGAACATGCTGCAGACTGCCGAAGTCGTGGCCAAGCGTTACGGCATCGCGCGCGAAGCCATGGACGCTTACGGCGCCGTCAGCCAGCAGAAGGCCTGCGCCGCTCAGGCAGCCGGCCTGTTTGAGGCCGAGATTGCGCCCATCACCGTCACCGCCGGCATTGCTGACAAGACCTTGGGCCTGATCACGCGCGAAGTCACCGTCAGCAAGGACGAGGGCCTGCGTGAGGGCACCACGCTCGAAGCCGTCGCCGGCTTGCGCTCCAGCCTGCCGGGCGGCACCATTTCCGCCGGCAACGCCAGCCAGTTCTCTGACGGTGCCGGTGCCTGCGTGGTGATGGACGAGAAGCTGGCCGAACAGCGTGGCCTGCAGCCGCTGGGCCGCTTCCTCGGCTTTGCCGTGGCCGGCTGCGCGCCCGACGAAATGGGCATCGGCCCGGTGTTTGCCGTGCCCAAGGTGCTGGACCGTCTGGGACTGAAAGTGGACGATATCGACCTGTGGGAACTGAACGAAGCTTTTGCCGTGCAGGTGCTGTACTGCCGCGACCGCCTCGGCATTCCCGAAGATCGCCTCAACGTGAACGGCGGCGCCATCGCCGTCGGCCACCCTTACGGCATGAGCGGTCAGCGTCTGGTGGGCCATGCGCTGATCGAGGGCAAGCGCCGTGGCGCGAAGCGCGTTTGCGTCACCATGTGCATTGGTGGCGGCATGGGGGCTGCGGGCGTGTTCGAAGTGCTGTAAGCTGTGCGCTTTTCTGCACTTCGTTACCGCACACCATGATCAAGCACATCGTCATCTGGACCCTGCACAACCCCGCCGACGCACCGCGCATGAAAGCGCTGCTGGAAAGTTGCCGCAACGTGGTGCCCGGCATCCTCGCGCTGGAGGCGGGCATCCGCACCGACGGACTGGAGGCCAATGCCGATGTGGTGCTGTATTCGGCCTTCGAAAGCAGGGAAGTGCTGGACGCCTACCAGGAGCATCCGGATCACATGGCGGTGAAGGCGCAAGTCAAGCCGCTGTGTTCCAGCCGTACCGTGGTGGATTACGAGGTATGAGCGGCGGGCACGACGTGTCCGCCGCGGCACCTGCTGGCGACAGCCTGGCGAAGCAGCCCGAACGCATCAACGTGCCCCATATACCCTTCGTGGAACATCTGGGCATCGTCACGGAAAAATCAGCCAACGGCGAATCCCTGTTGCGCTACACCCCGCAGCCGGAGCACCTCAATTCCTTCAACGTGGTGCACGGTGGCGTCTGCATGACCCTGCTTGATGTGACGCTCGCCGCCTCGGCGCGCTGCCTGGAGCCCAATATGGGCGTGGTCACCATCGAGATGAAGACCAGCTTCATGCAACCGGCACAGGGCACGCTGATTGGCAAGGGCCGCCTGATCCACCGCACCGCCACCATGGCGTTTACCGAAGGCACGCTCTACAACGAAGCGGGCAAGCCGTGCGCACATGCCACCGGCACATTCAAGTTCGTGCGCAAGCTGGCCGTGGGCAGCAAGAAGGCGCAGGAACTGCACCTGCCGAAAGAGTTGGATCAGGTAATTTCTTCTGACTGATTTCGGGATGCGGGCTTGCTTGCCCGCCCCAAGCCAGACTCAGACGCGCGGCGTCACGTCCTCGACTGTCCGGGTTGCCGTAGGTCGCACACGACCCTCGAACCGGTCTTCCAGTTCGCCCATATAGGCCGCAAGCGTATTGCCGCTGCTGTCGACTTTGGCGCTCACCTCCTGCTGGAGCGTGGCCATGCGCTGCTCGAACCACTGTTTCAGTTCGTTCTGGCGCGTCTTCGAGTCGGCCTCGATCTGGTCGATCACGCCGCGCAGTTCGGTAAAGCGGCTGATTTCGGCCTTGTTGGCCAGCTCGCGCTGGGCGTTCAGTTCCTTGGTGTGGTTGCGCGATTCCAGCAGGGACGCGGTCTGCAGGGTGACGGCATAAACCAGGAACAGGATCACCGCCAGCCCCAGAATGCCCAGCATCACCAGGCCGAGCGGCCCCTGCACCTCGGACATGCCCAGATTCAGCGTCGTCTGGCGCGACAGCTCGCCCCAATTCAGGGCCACGAAAGCCGCGACGAGGATGAAAAAGATGATCATCAGAATGGTGCGGTTGCGCATGGTGTTCTCCTTGTGCCTGTGGCCAGCCTTCTGGTGACCTTTCGGGAGAATATAACGGATGCAGGGCCGCTGAAACAATGCCTCCGGAGCAAGGTGCTACGGCACGTGAACTTGTGCCTGTTTTTGTATCCTGCTCGCACGCCAGCGAGTGGCTGCATTTGTGGCACACTGGTGCGTTTTTCGGACAGTGAACCACGCGAACTGCGAGTGAACGGTGGTTCTGAGGATGCTTCCAGTGCAAAAAATCATCGAACAAATCGCCAGTGAAATCAAGGTGCTGCCACGTCAAGTTCAGACTGCAGTTGAACTTCTGGACGGCGGCGCAACCGTGCCCTTCATCGCCCGCTACCGCAAGGAAGCCACCGGCGGCCTGGACGATGCGCAACTGCGCGAACTGGAAACCCGCCTGTCCTACCTGCGCGAACTGGCCGACCGCCGCGCGGCCGTGCTCAAGAGCATCGACGAGCAGGGCAAGCTGACGCCCGAACTGCGTGCGGCCATCGAGATGGCCCCCACCAAGCAGGAGCTGGAAGACCTGTACCTGCCTTACAAGCCCAAGCGCCGCACCAAGGGCCAGATCGCGCGTGAATTCGGTATCGAACCACTGGCCGACAAGCTGTTTGCCGACCCATCGCTCGACCCGCAAGTCGAGGCGCAGGCCTTCGTTCAGGCCGAAAAAGGTGAGGGCGGTGAAGACTTCACCACCGTGCCGGCTGTGCTCGACGGTGTGCGCGACATCCTGAGCGAGCGCTGGGCCGAAGACGCTGCGCTGGTGCAGAACCTGCGCGAATGGATGTGGCACGAGGGCCTGTTCCAGAGCAAGTTGATGGCCGGCAAGAACGAGAATGACGCCGAAGTGGCCAAGTTCCGCGATTACTTCGACTACGACGAGCCGATCGGCCGCGTGCCGTCGCACCGTGCCCTGGCGGTTTTCCGCGGCCGCGCACAGGACATCCTCGACGCCAAGCTGGTCCTGCCCGACAGCATCCTGCCCGAAGGCGAAAAGCCCAAATTGGGCCAGCCCAGCCTCGCCGAGGGCAAGATCGCCCTGCATCTGGGCTGGAGCCACCAGAACCGCCCGTCCGACGACCTGCTGCGCAAGTGCGTCGCATGGACCTGGCGCGTCAAGCTGGCCCTGTCCATCGAGCGCGACCTGTTCGCCCGTCTGCGGGAAGAGGCCGAAAAGGTCGCCATCAAGGTGTTTGGCGACAACCTGCGCGATCTGCTGCTGGCTGCACCGGCCGGACAGAAGTCCGTCATGGGCCTCGACCCGGGCATCCGCACTGGTGTGAAGGTGGCCGTGGTCGATGCCACCGGCAAGCTGGTCGATACCGCCACGGTGTTCCCGCACGAGCCGCGCAAGGACTGGGAAGGGAGCCTGCATACGCTGGCGCGCCTGTGCGCCAAGCATAGCGTCAACCTGATCGCCATCGGCAATGGCACCGCCAGCCGCGAAACCGACAAGCTGGCGGGTGACCTGATCAAGCTGCTGGACAAGATGGCGGCCTCCAACAACGTCGAGAAGCTGGCCATTCAGAAGGTGGTGGTGAGCGAAGCGGGGGCTTCCGTCTACAGCGCCAGCGAATACGCCAGCCAGGAAATGCCCGATGTGGACGTCAGCCTGCGCGGCGCCGCCAGCATTGCACGCCGCCTGCAGGATCCGCTGGCCGAGCTGGTCAAGATCGATCCCAAGAGCATCGGCGTGGGCCAGTACCAGCACGATGTGAACCAGAGCGAACTGGCACGCACGCTGGACGCCGTGGTGGAAGACTGCGTGAACGCGGTTGGCGTGGATCTGAACACCGCCAGCGTTCCGCTGCTGAGCCGCGTCTCCGGCCTGTCCGCCACCGTGGCCAAGTCCGTAGTGCGCTGGCGCGAAGCCAACGGTGCCTTTGCCAACCGCCAGCAGCTGCTCAAGGTGACCGGCCTCGGCCCCAAGACCTTCGAACAGAGCGCCGGCTTTCTGCGCATCCGGGGCGGCGACAACCCGCTGGACCTGACCGGCGTGCACCCGGAAACCTATCCGGTGGTCCAGCAGATCATCGCCAAGGCGGGCAAGCCGGTGCAGGAGGTGATGGGCCGTGCCGAACTGCTCAAGACACTGCGCCCCGAGCTGTTCGCCAATGAACAGTTCGGTGTCATCACCGTCAAGGACATCCTGCAGGAACTGGAAAAGCCCGGCCGCGACCCCCGCCCGGACTTCGCCGTGGCCCGCTTCAATGACGGCGTGGAAGACATCGCCGACCTGAAGGAAGGCATGGTGCTGGAAGGCACGGTCAGCAACGTGGCCGCCTTCGGCGCATTCGTCGATCTGGGTGTGCACCAGGATGGTCTGGTCCACGTCAGCCAGCTGGCCAACAAGTTCGTCGAGGATGCGCGCGAGATCGTCAAGACCGGCCAGATCGTCAAGGTCAAGGTGCTGGAAGTGGACGTGCCGCGCAAGCGCATCAGCCTGACCATGAAGCTGGATGCCCCCACCGGCAAGCGCGAGCCGCGCGAGAACCGCTACGAGGGCGCGGGTCGCGGCCAGCAGCAACGCCATGGCGGCTATGGGCGCGGCCAGTCGTCACAGCCGCAGGCCACGGCGATGGCCTCAGCCTTCGAAAAGCTCAAGGGGTTGCAGAAGCGGTGATTCATCCTCGCTTGCTATAGTTGGTTCTTTCATTACCAATCAGGAAAACCCATGCAGAACATCCTCTTCATCGTCAACGCCCCGCCGTACGGCAGCGAACTGAGCCTTTCCGCCATGCGCCTGGCCCTGGCTCTGGCCGGCAAGGAGGAGAACAAGCCGCAGATCACGGTGTTCCTGATGTCCGACGCCACCGTCATGGCGCTGCCCAACCAGCAGCATGCCAGCGGCAACACCATGCAGGAAATGATTGAAACCCTGGTGGAGCTGGGCGGTGTGGTCAAGCTGTGCCGTACCTGCGTGCAGAGCCGCGGCCTTCTGGATCTCCCGCTGATCGAGGGTTGCAGCGTCGGCAACCTGGGCGAACTGGCCGACTACACGCTGGCGGCCGACAAGGTCCTGACCTTCTGATGGCACGGCGGGCCCGTGGAGGCCCGCATCTACGGCGCCGGCAGTCGGTCCGGCTAGCGCCAGGGCAGGGCGTATGCCCGGCTTGGCTCCGTGCCGTCATTTCAGCACGAGGCTGCTGACGGGAACATCGCCTTGGGCATCGCCTTCCCTGCGCACGCATGCACACCACCGCTTGTCATTCACCTAACGAATTTGTAAAATAATGTGCATGAAAACCCCGAGCGGGAAATAGATATGCAAAAAGTCGCCTTGCAACCCATAGATTGTCCCCAAGATTTGGGGTTGGCGTTGTACCGGGCACGCAAGGCCTTGGGTCTGACCCAGGCCGACGTGGCGCTCGCCGCGGGTGTCGGACTGCGCTTTGTGGTCGAACTCGAAGCCGGCAAGACCACCGTGCGCCTGAACAAGGTGCTCCAGGTCATCCAGGCTTTGGGCGCGCGCCTGCAGATGCAGGGCGTCCCGCTGGCCGATGACGTTGCCGATACCGACGACGCCTGAACAGACAAGGAGAAGGGATGACCAGCCAAGCGCGTTCCACCATCAGCCTGCAGGTTCTGCTGCACGACGAGCCCGTAGGCCTGCTCACCAATCGTGGAACGCCGGCCAGATCATCCGGCAAGGGCAGTCCGCTGGCCGCGCCCAGCCAGGGCTGGCTGCAGTTCTCCTATGCGCCCGAATGGCTGGAGCGGACGGACGCAGTCCCGCTGTCGCTGCATCTCCCGCTGCAGGACAAGCCTTTCGATCACTGGGCCAGCCACGCGTTTTTCGCGGGCCTGCTGCCTACCGGGGCCTTGCGTCAGGCGCTGGTGAACCAGCTCCATATCGCTCCGGATGACGATCTGGCCCTGCTCGAAGCCCTCGGTGCCGACTGCCTCGGCGCTGTTTCGCTGCGAAAGGCACAAAGCGGGCGCAAGCGCTATGCCATGGATCTGGTCAGCAGCATCCTGCCGGCGGCCAGTGCCGCCCCGCAGTTGCCGCTGTTCGAAGAGGGACAGGCGGAATCCGGCCAGGGGCAGGCCGCAGAACAGGCCTTGCTCCATGCCTGCGGCGAACTGATTCTGGGCCGCGAACCCGCCCACCGTGCCGCCTGGCCCGCCGGCGACACCGTCGTGCCGATCTGGCAGGAGGACGAGGCAGGCACCGCGTCCGAACTGAGCAGCCATGTTTTGTGGATGGCCCCCGGGGGACAGGACGCAGCGCTGCTGCAGCGCGCCTTCACCCTGAAACTGCTGCAGAAGCTCGGTGTGCCGGTGCTGCCGGGCCAGTTGATGCAGTCCGAATCCATCACCACCTTGCTGCAGCTGCGCCCCGATCGCCAGCTGGGCGAGGATGGCTTGGTCACACGCGTGCAGACCGAAACCCTTGGCCAGGCCCTGGGACTGGCCCCCGGAGCCGCCACATCGCGCCAGGCTGCCGGCTGGGCCGCCAGCTTCGCCGTGCTGCGTGAACATGCCCATCCCAGCGTTCTGCCGGTGCTGCAACTGCTCGACATGGTGATCGCCTTTGCACTGGTGGGCGACGCCACGGCATCCCCGCACCGCCTGCTGCTGCAACGCGCGCAAACGTCCGGCAATTGGCAACTGGCACCGCTGTGGGATGTATGCAGCACGCTGGTAGCATCCGCTCCACACCTGCCCGAGCCCAGCCGCATGGCGCTGTCCATTGGCAGGCACAGCAGCACAGGGGCTCCCTCCGACGCTGCCTGGGACGAATTTGCCCAGCAGTGCGGGCTTTCGCCCAATCAGGTGCGCAAGCGCGTGCGCACACTGGCGCAAGCCATGCGTACCGCGCTGCCGCAGGTGCTTGAGGATGAAACCCACGCGCAAGCCTGGCAGCATCCTGCCGTCAGCCAGCTTGCATTGCACCTGCGCGCTCGTGCCGACCAGATGGCACGCAGCGCAGGCTGAAACCGCTCAGATATCTTCCAGCAGGGCGTAGGGCAGGGGCTGCAGCTGCAGTTCCGGGCCGTCCGCAGCACCTGCACGCAAGGTGGCGCGGCCTTGCACGGCATCGTCTGCACAGCTGTTCTGCAGCGAGGCCAGCAGGGCAAAGCCGCCATCCATGGGCGCCACCTGCGCAATGACACCGCAGGGCTCGGGCTCGCCGCCATCGCTGGCAATGCGCCATACATCCTGGCCGGCCTGGGGCAAGGCGGCACCGGCAGCCAGAGCACCCACTGCGGGATGGGCGCGACGCTTGATTGCGCCCCGGAACTGGCTGCGCGCCACCACCTCCTGGCCCGGGTAACACCCCTTCTTGAAGTTCACGCCGCCGACGCTCTCGTAGTTGACCATCTGCGGCACAAAGGCTTCATAGCTTGCCTGGCTCACCGTGGTCACGCCGCTGCGCACTTCCGCCAGCTCCCACAGCGAAGCATCCAGCGGTGCGCCGGCGGGAGCCGGCAGTTCGCTGGCCTGCACGCACAGCGCGCGCGGCAGACGCGCATCGGGTTCTGCGGCCGGATACAGCCACACCAGATGGCGTCCGTCGTGGTAGCGGTAGTCCCACGGCTGCGCGCCGGTGGCGCCCTCGCCCCAGGCCGTTTCGGCCGCTTCGCCCAGCAGGCCGTACAGGGACAGGCCCTCGCCCACTTCTTCCAGCGTGACCTTGCTGCGCAGCACGAACATGCGCAGGCGCTTGAGTACCGTCGCCAGCAGATCCTTGCGGCATACCAGCAGATAGCTCGCGCCTTCCGCATCCTGCGCCGTGCGCAGCGCGACGAAACTGGCCTGCATGCGGCCCTTGGCGTTGCAGAAGGCAGCCAGACGGGCCTGGTCTGGCTGGAGCAGGGCAAAATCGTGGGTGAGCTGCGCCTGCAGGAAGCGTGTGGCGTCCGCGCCCTGGACGCGGATCATGCCCCAGTTGCTGTCGGCGCCGCTGAGCAGCACCACGCCATCGGGGAGCGAAAGGCCGGCCAGCCCTGCTGCCGGAGGAGTCGGATTCGGTACGGAAGTCATGCGTGAATTATCATGTCGTTCCACCCGCTTCCCGGGTGGAACCGTAGAGTCATTGAATAGCAAGGATAACGCGTGCGCAAACTCATCATTACCATCGTGGCCTTCCTGCTGCTGGCTGCAGCCGCCGGCTACTGGTGGAGCGGGCAGCCCCTGGCCCTGAAACAGCCCGTGATCGACCTGCAGGTCAAGCAGGGCGACGGCGCCCAGCAGATCAGTGCCAGTGCCGTGCAGGCAGGCGTGGACACACCTTCCTGGCTGCTCGACCTGTGGCTGCGCATCGGCGGCCGCATGGGCAATTTCAAGGCGGGTGCCTACGAACTGAAACGTGGTGACACCCCGCGCAGCTTCGTCAACAAGCTGATCAAGGGCGAATTTGCCATGCGCAAGGTACGCATCGGCGAAGGCTGGAACATTCGCCAGGTGCGCGCCGCCCTGGCCAAGGCAGAAGCCCTGCGTCACGATACGCAGGACATGAGCGATGAGCAGCTGATGGAGGCGCTGGGCCGTTCCGGCCACCCGGAAGGCATGTTCTTCCCCGACACCTACAAGTACGCCAAGTATTCCTCCGATGTGGAGCTGCTCAAGCTGGCCATGCGCACCATGGATCGCAAGCTCGAAGCCGCCTGGGAAGGCAGGGATCCCGAACTGCCGATCAAGAACCCGTATGACCTGCTCAAGCTGGCCAGCATCATCGAAAAGGAAACCGGCCACAGCGCCGACCGCACACAGGTGGCGGCAGTTTTCAGCAACCGCCTGAAAATCGGCATGCGCCTGCAGACCGATCCCACGGTGATCTACGGGCTGGGCGAGAGTTTTGATGGCAACCTGCGCCGCAGGGACCTGGAAAGCGACACCCCCTACAACAGCTACACGCGCGCCGGCCTGCCGCCCACGCCCATCTCGATGCCGGGCGCCGCCTCGCTGGCTGCAGCAGCCAATCCTGCGGACAGCAAGGCCCTGTATTTTGTGGCGCGGGGCGACGGCACCAGCCAGTTCAGCGAAACCCTGACCGAGCACAACCGCGCGGTCAACAAGTACATCCGCGGCAGGTAAGGCATGAACGCTTCTTCCCAAGGCCTGTTCATCAACTTCGAAGGCATCGACGGCGCCGGCAAAACCACCCATATCGGCACCCTGGCCGAGGCCTTTGCACGCCAGGGCCGCGTGGTGCTGCGCACGCGCGAGCCTGGCGGCACAGCTCTGGCCGAAAAACTCCGTGCGCTGGTGCTGCATGATCCCATGGGCGCGTTGACCGAGGCCTTGCTGGTGTTTGCCGCGCGCTGCGACCATGTGCAGCAGGTGATTGCGCCCGCGCTGGCCCGCGGCGAAGTCGTGCTGTGCGACCGTTTTGCCGATGCCACCTTTGCCTACCAGGGGGCAGGACGCAATTTCGACTGGGACACGCTGCATGCACTCGAAGCCATGGTGCTGCGCCAGGAAGACGGCTCGCAACTGCAGCCCGACCTGACCCTGTGGTTCGACGTTCCCCCCGCCATTGCGGCCCGGCGTCTGGCCGATGCCCGCCAGCCTGACAAGTTCGAGTCCGAATCGGGTGCTTTCTTCGAGCGCGTGGCCTCCGGCTACGCACGCCGCATGCAGGAGGCGCCGGCACGCTTTGCGCGCATCGATGCATCCTGCACGCCCGGACAGGTCTGGGAGCAGGTAGCCGCTGTGATGAAGCGGAAAGGCTGGCTGGCATGAGCCGTACACGCAGCACAGCAGCAGAAGTGGCTCCGGTGGAGCGCGACCGGCCTTTGGCTCCCTGGCTCCGGCAGCAGGCGGTAGCCCTGCTGCAGCAGCGCGGCCATGCCTGGCTGCTGCAAGGGCCCACGGGACTTGGCCAGTACGATCTGGGCCTGGCGCTGGTGCAGGCCTGGCTGTGCGATCATCCCCAGCCGGACGGTATCGCCTGCGGCCAGTGCGAAAGCTGCCATGCCATTGCCGTGCGCACCCATCCCGATCTGCAGGTGCTGATGCCGGAAACGGACATGCTGGCCTATGCCTGGCCGCTCGACGAAAAGGCGCAGAAGGAACTGGACGACAAGAAGCGCAAGCCCAGCAAGGACATCCGCGTCGAGGCCATGCGCGATGCCATCGAGTTTGCCCAGCGCACCAGCAGCCGCGCGCGCGGCAAGGCGGTGCTGATCTATCCGGCCGAACGCATGAACCACGTTACGGCCAACGCCTTGCTCAAGACGCTGGAAGAGCCGGTCGGCAACGTGCGTTTCGTGCTGGCGACCGAGGCTGCGCATCTGCTGCTGCCCACCATCCGCAGCCGCTGCATGACGCATACCCTGGACTGGCCCCGGCAGGCCGAGGCACAGGTCTGGCTGAAAGAGCAGGGTCTATCGGAAGAGGACGCCCAGGTGCTGCTGCGTGCCGCCGGCGGGCGGGCAGCAGATGCCCATGAACTGGCCCGGTCCGGCGTGCGCGCCGCCGACTGGCGCAAGCTGCCGCAGGCGGCCTGCCAGGCGCACGTTCAGGCGTTTGCCGGCTTTGCGCCGGCGCAGGCGATCGACGTGCTGCAGAAGATCTGTCACGATGCGCTGGCCGTCAAGGCGGGCGCTGCGCCGCGCTTCTTTGCCAGCGAGGATTTTCCGGCAGCAGGGCGCCTGGCCGGCTGGCGCGCCATCAGCCAGTGGGGCAAGCGCCTGGCGCAGGATCGCCGCTCCGCCGAGCATCCCTACAACCCGGGCCTGTTCCTGGAAGACCTGGTGGCCCAAGCGGGCAGGGCGCTGCTGGCGCCGTCCACCGGCGCTGGCCAGCGGCCGCGGATGGGGCGCTAGAGCGCTGCATCACCAACCGGAAATACCCTCCAGATGGCCTGCGAAAGAACAATAATTTACTTGAAAAAATCAATCCAGAAGATTGATTGTTAATGATGTTTGTCGATTCCCACTGCCACCTCAACTTCCCCGAACTGCGTGACAAGATCGAGTCCATCCGTGATTCCATGAACGAGGCGCAGGTCGACCGTGCACTCGTCATCAGCACCACGCTGGAGGAATTTCCGGACGTGCATGCGCTGGCCATGCGCTACGACAACTTCTGGGCCACCGCAGGCGTGCATCCGGACACCGAGGGCCTGGAAGAGCCTACGCTGGACAAGCTGCTTGAACTCGGCAGCCTGCCGCGCGTGCAGGGTATCGGCGAAACCGGCCTGGACTACTATCGCCTCAACGGCCGCAGCCTGGCCGACATGGAGTGGCAGCGCGAGCGCTTCCGCACTCACATCCGCGCCGCGCGGCAGCTCGGCAAGCCGCTGGTCATCCACACCCGCAGCGCGTCCGAAGACACGCTGGCCATTCTGCGGGAAGAGGGCGAGGACGGCAGCGCGGGGTCTGCCGGCGGCGTTTTTCATTGCTTTACCGAAACCGAGGCCGTGGCCCGCGCCGCGCTCGACATGGGTTTCCACATCTCCTTCTCGGGCATCGTCACCTTCCGTAACGCCCAGGATCTGCGCGATGTGGCAGCATTCGTGCCGATGGATCGCCTGCTGATCGAGACCGACAGCCCCTATCTGGCACCGGTGCCGTACCGCGGCAAGATCAATACGCCCGCCTACGTGCCGCATGTGGCCCGCCAGCTGGCTGAAGTGAGGCAATGCTCCATAGAGCAGATCGCCGAGGCAACTTCACGTAATTTCGAGCTTTTGTTTCTCATGGAACAGGATCTCGAAAGAGCTTGAAGCAGGATCATGAATAAACGGCATCTTGATGATTTCATTGAAGTCAATGAAACCATGAAATGACGCCAAACCAGAGAAATTACTTTGGGAGTGAAATCGAAAGATGATGAAGAAAATCCTTTATTCCTTTGTTTTTATGTTTGTTTCTGCTGTCGCATTGGCTGCCCCGGTGGATGACCTGATGGTGGCGGTGAAACGTGACAGCGACGTCACCGCGCGTGAGCTGATCCGCCGTGGCGTCGACGTCAACGCACTGGACCAGAACGGCCGCACGGCGCTGACGGTAGCCATCCAGGAACAGTCGGCCAAGGTGCTGCCGGTGCTGCTCAACGCCCGCGGCATCAACCTCAGCACTCCGAACAAATTCGGCGAGTCGCCTTTGATGATGGCCATCATCGGCAACCAGACCGAACTGGCCAAGCAGCTGATTGCCCGTGGTGCCGCCACCAACAAGGGGGGCTGGTCGCCGCTGCATTACGCTGCCACGCGCGGCAACGTCGAAATCATGCGCCTGCTGCTGGCGCGCGATGCCTATATCGACGCCAAGGCGCCCAACCTGGCCACGCCGCTAATGATGGCGGCACAGTATGGTAGCGAGGATGCTGTGCGCTTCCTGCTCTCGCGCCAGGCCGACCCCTGGGATCGCGACACCCTGGGCCATACCCCGCTGGAATACGCGAAGCGAGGCGGCAAGGAGGACAGCATCGCGCTGATTGCAGCTGCCCAGCGCAAGCGCAGGGATCCAGGCAAGGTCAGGCCGCTCGCTCCGCTGTCACCGGCGTCTGCAGCCGAACTGCGTGGAGAGCCGATACCGGAAAATCCGGAGTCCATTCCCATGATCTATCCGCCCGGACAGGAGCCGGCAGCGCCCGCTCCGTTGCCCTGAGACCCTGCTGCGAAGGTCTTTCTACCGGGTCCTGTTCCTTGGGAAGGGAGCAGGACCTTTGTGCTTGCCGGTCCAGCCGAGGGCAGGGTACCCCTTGCCGGCCATTGCCGTTTACGTTGCTATTTCCTCACACAATTGCGCCAGATGCTGGTATTCAAGACCGCGAAAGTGAAAGAAGGGGAGGCAATTCACGATATATCTTGACATCAAGATATTGTGCGGCGCAACATCGGGAGTATAGTTACAAGAAAAGAAGTCTTCGGAGTATGCCCCCATGCGATCAGCTACCACTCCTGTCGTATCCGGCCAGCGCGCCTCAAGCTGGCCTGCCGCCCTGGATCTTGTCCAGAGTCTTTCCGGCCTGGCGCTCGGCCTGTTCATGTGGTTCCACATGGGCTTTGTCTCCACCATCCTGATCAGCGAGGACCTTTTCTGGATCGTGGCGCGCATGTTCGAAGGGTATTTCATCTTCGGCAAACCGTATTACTGGATTGTTTCCATTGTCGTGGCCGCGGTGTTCATGCTGCTCGGCCTGCACGCCTTGCTCGCGCTGCGCAAGTTCCCTGCAGACTGGGCCCAGTACCGCAGCATGGGCAGGCACAGCAGCCGCCTGCGCCACGGCGACACCTGGCTGTGGCTGATCCAGGTAGCGACCGGTTTTGCGCTGTTCTTCCTGGCCCCGGTGCACCTCTACACCATGATGAGCCACCCCGAACTGATCGGCCCGTACGAATCGGCTGACCGGGTCTGGACCGGCAATTTCTGGCCGCTGTACCTGATCCTGCTGTTCGCCGTCGAGCTGCACGCCACCATCGGCCTGTATCGCCTTGCGCTCAAGTGGGGCTGGCTGCCTTCGGCTGATTCCGAAGCAGGTCGCCGCCGTCTGGTGCGCATCAAGTGGGCGCTGACGGCCTTCTTCCTGGTGCTTGGTCTGGCTTCGCTGGCCGCCTACATCAAGCTGGGTATCGAGCATGCCCCCAACGCAGGTGAGCTTTATACGCCGGCATGGATCCAGGAGGAAGCGCAATGAAAATCCGGCATACCGATGTGCTCGTGATTGGCGGTGGCCTGGCCGGACTGCGCTGCGCCGTAGGGGCACGCCGCCGCGGGCTGGACGTGCGCATCCTCTCGCTGGTGCCTGCCAAGCGCTCCCATTCCGTGGCCGCCCAGGGCGGCATGCAGGCAAGCCTGGCCAACGCCATCAAGGGCGCCGGCGACAACGAGGATGTGCATTTCGAGGATACGGTGCGCGGCTCCGACTGGGGGTGCGATCAGCTGGTCGCCCGCATGTTCACCCACATGGCGCCCAAGGCCGTGCGCGAACTGGCCGCCTGGGGCGTGCCGTGGAACCGCGTGCGCAAGGGCGACCACGAAGCCGTCATCAACGGCCAGCGTGTCACGCTGACCGAGCGCGACGAAGCCCACGGCCTGATCACCGCGCGCGATTTTGGCGGCACGCGCAAATGGCGCACCTGCTACACCTCCGACGGTACCGGCCACGCCATGCTGTACGCGCTGGGTGACCGTGCCGTGGCGGAGAGCATTCCCGTGGACGAGCGCGTGGAAGCGATTGCGCTGATCCACGACGGCGGCCGCTGCCAGGGCGCGGTGGTGCGGGATCTGATCACGGGTGAACTGACTGCCTGGATGGCCGAAGCCACCGTGATGGCCACCGGCGGCCATGGTCGCATCTATGGCGTCTCCACCAACGCACTGATCAACGAAGGCATGGGCGCCGCCCTGGCTCTGGAAACCGGCGTGGCCCGTCTGGCCAACATGGAAGCGGTGCAGTTCCACCCCACGGCCATCGTGCCGGCCGGCATTCTCGTGACCGAGGGTTGCCGTGGCGACGGCGGCCTGCTGCGCGACGTGGACGGCCACCGTTTCATGCCCGATTACGAGCCGGAAAAGGCCGAACTGGCCTCGCGCGACGTGGTTTCGCGCCGCATGGCCGAGCATATTCGGCGCGGCAAGGGCGTTCCTGGCGATGCGACCAAGCCCGAGCACCTGTGGCTGGACATCACCGGCCTGGGCGCGGCGCATATCGACAAGAACCTGCGCGAAGTGAAGGACATCTGCCAGTATTTCCTGGGCATCGATCCCGCGAAGGACTGGATCCCGGTGCGTCCCACCCAGCACTACTCCATGGGCGGCATCCGCACCAACCACCGCGGCGAAAGCCCCTGGCTGCGCGGCCTGTTCGCCTGCGGCGAGGCGGCTTGCTGGGACCTGCACGGCTTCAACCGCCTGGGCGGCAACTCGGTGGCAGAAACCGTGGTCGCCGGCATGCTGGTAGGCGAATACGTCGCCGACTATGTGGAGCAGGAGGGCGGCCGACTGAGCATGAGCCCCGGACTGGCGCGCGAGGCGCTGGCCCGCGAGGAGGCCCGCATCGGCGCCATCCTGGCACGCCCGGGCCATGAAGATGCGCAGGCCATCCGCCGCTCCATGGAAGACATCATGACGCGCCAGGTCGGCCTGTTCCGCGACGAGGCCGGCCTGAGCGAAGCCGTTGACAGCCTGCAGAAGCTGCTGCAGCGCTCCGAACAGATCGGCACGCGCTACAAGGGCCGCGATGCCAGCCCGGAACTGGTGCTGGCCATGCGTCTGCCGCGCATGCTCAAGCTGGCGCTGGTCACCGCGCAGGGCGCGCTGGCGCGCCAGGAAAGCCGGGGTGCGCACGCCCGCGAGGATTTCCCGCAGCGCAACGACCGCGACTGGCTGTGCCGCACGCTGGTGAGCTGGAAAGAGGGCGGGGCGCCCGCCTTCGAATACGAACCCATTGCCATCGACACGATGGAACTGCCGCCCGGTTTCCGTGGCTACGGCGCCCGCAACATTCTTGAAAACCCGGCAACTGCAGACCGCCAGGCCGTGGTGGACGCGATCCGTGCCGACCACACGGGCCAGCCGCGTACCGCCGTGCAGGAGCAATTGCTGCCATTCCGCGAAAGTCTTCCGGCCCGTTACCGGGGAGACAACGCACGTTTGCCCGAGGTGCAGCCATGAGCCGAACCCTGACGTTCTCCATCTTTCGTCACAACCCGCGCGATCCGGCGTCCACGCCGCGTGTCGAAAACTACCCGCTGACCGAAGCTGCCGGCATGACGCTGTTCATCGCGCTCAACCAGATCCGCGAGAACCAGGCGCCCGACCTGAACTTCGACTTCGTCTGTCGTGCCGGCGTCTGTGGCTCCTGCGCCATGCTGATCAACGGCCGCCCGGGCCTGGCCTGCCGCACGCTCACGCAGACCCTGCCGGAGCAGATCACGCTCTATCCCTTGCCGGGATTTGCGCTGATTGCCGATCTGTCGGTCAATACCGGCATCTGGATGCGAGAAATGGCTGAACGCCTGCAGACCTGGGTGCATGGCCACGACGACCCCGACGTGGATGCCATGGAAACGCCCATGGAGCCTGAAATGGCCGAAGCCATCTACGAACTGGACCGCTGCATCGAGTGTGGCTGCTGCGTGGCAGCCTGCGGCACGGCGCAGATGCGCCCCGACTTCGTTGCGGCCGTCGGCCTCAACAAGATCGCGCGCTTCCGCCTGGATCCGCGCGACCAGCGTACCGATGCGGACTACTACGAGGTGGTTGGCAACGACCAGGGAATTTTCGGCTGCATGAGCCTGCTGGGCTGTGAAGACCTCTGCCCGAAGGGTCTGCCGCTGCAGACGCAGCTCGCCTATATGCGACGCAAGATGGCCATGCAGGGCGTACGCAAGTGGATTCCGCTTGCGCGCGCCTGATTAGATCATTCTGAAAAGAAATTTCTTTTCATAACAATGCGGTATCACGCACTGTTAAAGTAAAAGGCCATGACAAAAGTCATGGCCTTTTGCATGCAGGCGCCCGGAAACAGGGCGCTTGCGAAGAGGGCGCTCAGGCGCGTACCACCTCGATGATCTGGTACAGGCCGCCAAAGTAGGTCTTCTTGCTGATGCTCGCGGCCTTGAACTCGGCCGGGAACCAGTCGGTGATCTCGCGCTTCCACAGGTCAAGCGCATAGGGTTCGAGCGTCTTGAGCACCAGGTGCATCACCGGGTACAGCGGATGCAGGCGACTGGGCTTGTGATAGTCCACGAACACGATCTTGCCGCCGGGCTTGACCACACGGAAAGCTTCGCGCACGGTCTTCACGCGCACATCCTCGGGCTGCTCGTGCAGCAGGAAATACAGCAAGGCACGGTCGTAGCTGCCATCGGCCTGCGGCAACGCAGCGCTGTTGGCCTGGATGATGCCAACCTTGCTCTGCGTGCCCAGCTTGCGCTTGAGGTTCTCGATCTGCACCGGCAGCACGTCGATCACGTCCAGCTGGCTTTCGTCGGCGTGGCGGGCCGCCATGCGTGCCGTCAGGTCGCCGTAGACGCAGGCCACCTGCAGGCTGCGGCCGGCAAGCTGCTGGCCGAAGGCATCCAGGGCCATGTCGCGCAGACGCGGGAAGTTGCCCCACAGGATCAGGTTGACCAGCCACTGACGCTCGAAGCGCTGTACGGCTTCGGGCGTGACGTAGGCCCAGGAATACGTATCGGACAGGTACCGCGGCGGTGCAGACATGGCGCTTACGGCTACGGCTTGGGGATGAGTCTTGACGTCAGGCACGGGAGGTGGCTTTCCTATACTGCTTGTAGGGATTAGGGAAAACCATGTTTTACCATGCTGGCGTGACGGCTTTCCTCCTGAAGTGTAGTAGATGACAGTTTCAGTCACCCTGAATGACAATTTGCCGCACATTCGGTCGAAAGTTGGGCAGAAAGCGTTGCTGCAATGCAGCATAAGCCCGCCGACTTTATTTGATACGATGTATATTATGTCAAATTACATGTGGGACAGCGTCAGCAAGGCAATGCGTGGCTCACCCACAATCCGCCCTGTTCCTACATCACTCCACCGTTTCGACCAGCCACAATGGCGCCGTCAACAACACGGCACAGGCACCATGGCTGAATGGTTCTCCCGCTTCGACTGGCTGCAATGGCTGGCCATGTTCATCACCGTGGCTGC
Source organism: Brachymonas denitrificans (assembly GCF_907163135.1). NCBI lineage: Bacteria > Pseudomonadati > Pseudomonadota > Betaproteobacteria > Burkholderiales > Comamonadaceae > Allobrachymonas > Allobrachymonas denitrificans. Next base: position 928,557 of record NZ_CAJQUA010000001.1, read on the forward strand.
GGCCTGGTTCACCGCCTCGTCGCGCGAGGAGCGCCGCCGCATCGGTTTTTGGACCTTCCTGCTCAGCAACGCCGTATGGGCCTGGTGGGCCCTGCAGCACGATGCGCCTGCCTTGCTGGTGCTGCAGATTGCCCTGGCCTTCATGAATATCCGCGGCGCACGACGCAACGCCGATGACGACAGCCCCTGAAGCCCTGCGTGGAGCTTCACAAACCCATGAAAATCTCCTCAAGCGGGGTTTTCCCCGACCTGTCGTGCATTTCCGCCGGGTAACAGCGCTCTCAAGCCGTAAAATGCGTTGCTCCCCGTCATTGTGATGTCAGCTGACTCTGGCAGCCAAAATGCAATGCGCGGGCACTATGTAGTCGTTTTCCCGGAGACACCATGTCCTTGCTCCTGCAACTGTCCAGGGCCATTGATGCGCTCAACCGCTTCGTCGGCAAGTTCGTCATCTGGCTGATCCTGGCTTCCACACTGATCAGTGCCATCAATGCCGTGGTGCGCAAGCTGTTCAACGTCAGTTCCAATGCCTACCTCGAAATCCAGTGGTACCTGTTTGCCTGGGCCTTCCTGGTCGCCGCCGGCTACACGCTGCTGAATCAGGAACACGTGCGTATCGACGTGCTCAACAGCAAGCTCTCCAAGCGCGCCCAGATGTGGGTGGATATTGCAGGTTTTGCCCTGTTCCTCACACCGCTTTGCCTGGTGGTGCTGTATTTCGGCATCCCGATGCTGATCCAGCAGTACCAGACCGGCGAAATGTCCGGCAACCCCGGCGGCCTGATCCGCTGGCCGGTATGGGTCGCACTGCCACTGGGCTTTGTGCTGCTGTTGCTGCAGGGCTGGTCAGAACTGATCAAGCGCGTCGCGTTCCTGCAGGGTCGCATTCCCGATCCCACGATCAAGGAAGGCGAGAAAAGCGCCGAAGAAGCGCTGGCCGAGGCCATCCGCAAGAATGAAGAAAACAAGAATGCCTGAGCGGAGCGCCTGAACCATGGAATTCATTACCTCCAACTTTGCCCCGATCATGTTTGCGGGGTTGATCGTCTTTCTGCTGATCGGCTTCCCGGTTGCCTTCAGCCTGGGAGCCTGCGGGCTGTTCTTCGGCTTCATCGGTATCGAGCTGGGCGTTCTGCCCGCTTCGCTGATGCAGGCCCTGCCCCTGCGTCTGTTCGGCATCATGCAGAACGATACCCTGCTGGCTGTGCCCTTCTTTACGCTGATGGGCCTGATCCTGGAACGCAGCGGCATGGCCGAGGACCTGCTGGATACCGTCGGCCAGGTGTTCGGTCCGATGCGCGGCGGCCTGGCACTTGCCGTGGTGTTCGTGGGCGCCCTGCTGGCCGCAACCACCGGCGTCGTGGCTGCGTCGGTCATTTCCATGGGCCTGATTTCCCTGCCCATCATGCTGCGCTACGGCTACGACCGTCGTCTTGCCAGTGGCGTGATTGCCGCCTCCGGCACGCTGGCGCAGATCATTCCGCCTTCGCTGGTGCTGATCATCATGGCCGACCAGCTGGGGCGCAGCGTGGGCGACATGTACAAGGGCGCCTTCATTCCCGGCTTCATGTTGATGGGCCTGTATGCGGTGTACGTCATCGTGCTCGCGATCTTCAAGCCCTCGCGCGTCCCTGCCCTGCCGCCCGAGGCGCGCATTTACCGCGAGCCCAACGGCAGCGGCGGCTACCAGTCGCTGCTGGTGCTGACCGTGCTGTCCACGCTGGTGGCCGTGTTTCTGGCGCGCCACATGGCCGATATCCATACCTGGATCGAAGGCAAGCCCGTGACCAGCGTGCCCACCGACGAGAAAATCGTCGTCGCCATGTGTGGCGGCGTGTTTGTGGCCTGGGTGATCGCCATGGTCAACAAGGTGACCGGCATGGGCCTGCTGTCCAAGCTGGCCGAGCGCGTGACTTTCGTGCTCATCCCTCCCCTGCTGCTGATCTTCCTGGTGCTGGGTACCATCTTCCTGGGCATTGCCACCCCGACCGAGGGCGGTGCCATGGGCGCCGTGGGTGCCCTGATCATGGCGCTGGCACGCGGCCGCATGAGCTTCGATCTGCTCAAGCAGGCGCTTGCCTCCACCACCAAGCTGGCCAGCTTCGTGATGTTCATCCTGATCGGCGCAACGGTGTTCAGCCTGGTGTTCCAGGGGGCGGACGGCCCGCGCTGGGTGGAGCACCTGTTGTCCGACCTGCCGGGCGGCGCCGTGGGCTTCCTGATCCTGGTGAACGTCATGATCTTCTTCCTGGCGTTCTTCCTGGACTACTTCGAGCTGTCCTTCATCGTGGTGCCGCTGCTGGCCCCCGTTGCTGAAAAACTGGGTATCGACCTGATCTGGTTCGGTGTGCTGCTGGCGGTGAACATGCAGACCTCCTTCCTGCACCCGCCCTTCGGCTTCGCCCTGTTCTTCCTGCGCTCGGTGGCTCCGGCCAAGCCCTATCTGGACAAGGTCACACAGAAGGTCACCCAGCCGGTCACTACCATGCAGATCTACTGGGGTGCCGTGCCCTTCGTGCTGATCCAGCTGATCATGGTGGGCGTGCTGATCGCCTTCCCGGGCTTGGTGACGGGCAACCTGGATGCCAAACAGACCTACGATCTGGACAAGGTCGGTGCGCAAATGCGTGACAGTCTGGGCGCTCCGCCGCTGGAAGGCATGGATGCGCCGGCCGGTGGCACCACCATGCCCACGCCTCCCGCCGGCGGCGGTCTGGCCCCGGCGGACGATCTCGTGCCGACGGATCCGGTGATTGGTGCGCCGGGAGCAGCGTCAGCGGCGAGCGCGCCGGCCCCTGCCCAGGCGCCCGCTCCCGCTCCGGCGGCGAAATCCGGCAGTGCGGATCCGCTGGCTCCGCCTCCGGCCGCTGGCGATGGCAGCGGCTTCAGTGATGATCCGATGGCAGCCATGAAGCGCAGTGTGCCGAAGGCGCAGTAAGCGGCCTTGCCCCCCTCCCCTGCACGCCCCCTCGCGGGGCGTTTTTCATGCCTGGGGTAAAGATCCGCCCACAAAAAAGCCGCCCCGAAGGGCGGCTTGACTCTCCTGAAAGGCCGAAACGGCTTACAGGTTGTTCAGCGTAGCCATGTAGCTGTTGTAGCGGAACTCGGAGAAGCGGTTCCACAGGATCTGGTCACGCTGGAACGCGCGCATGTCCTGGTGCACTTTCTTGAATTCGGGCGACTTGGCCTCGTGCTCGGCGAACACTTCCATGGCGGCCTTGTAGCCGGCGTCCATGATTTCCTTGGAGAACGGCATCAGCTTGGTACCGGCTGCCACCAGATTCTTCAGGGCGATCGGGTTCTTGGCGTCGTACTTGGTGGTCATGTCGCGGGCAGCCACCTTCATGGCCGCAATCACGATGGCCTTGTTGGTCTCGGACAGCGCCTCGAAGGCCTTCTTGTTGACGAAGAACTCCAGGTCTGCGCCACCCTCCCACCAGCCGGGGTAGTAATAGTACGGAGCGACCTTGTTGAAGCCCAGCTTCTCGTCGTCGTACGGGCCGACGAATTCGGTGGCGTCCAGCGTGCCTTTTTCCAGCGCCTGGTACACATCGCCGGCGGGCATGTTCTGCGCCACCACGCCCAGCTTGGCCATGGTTTCACCGAAAATGCCGCCACCCAGACGCATCTTCAGGCCCTGCAGGTCGGCCACGGTCTTGATTTCCTTGCGGTACCAGCCACCCATCTGGGTGCTGGTGTTGCCGGCGCTGGCAGAGAAGAAGTTGTACTTGGCGTAGAACTCGTTCATCAGCTTGCCGCCATTGCCCTGCTCTTTCCAGGAATCCATCTGGCGGGCCGTCAGACCGAAGGGAACGGCGCAGCTGAATGCGAACAGCGGATCCTTGCCGGTGAAGTAGTAGGAAGCGGTCTGGGCCATTTCCACGGTGTTGTTCTGCAAGGCATCCACCACGCCGAAGGCAGGCATCAGCTCGCCAGCCGGGTGCACGGACACCTCGAACTTGCCACCGGACAGTTCCTTGACCGTTTTGGCGAACATTTCGGCGCTGCCGAAGATGGTGTCGAGCGATTTCGGGAAGCTGGAAGCCAGACGCCAGCGCACGGTGTCGCCAGTCTGGACGGCGGGAGCGCCGCCGGAAGCCGCTGCAGCTGCAGGAGCTGCTTCTTCCTTCTTGCCGCAGGCTGCCAGTGCGCCCGCAGCGACGGTAGCGCCAGCAATGCCCAGGTTTTTCACAAGTGAACGACGATCCATTCCAATCTCCGGTTACAACAAGAAACAGTCAAATTTGACTGCAAAATTATACGGTCGACGCTGTCAGTTTCTGTTCAGGGTTTTTTCTTAAGACGCACGTTCGATCGGAGATTTTTGCAGCAGTTCGCCGAAACGGCGCTCCACGCTGGCCCTGATGCCCGCTGCGTCCAAGCCCTGCAACTGCAGCAGCCTGGCCGGATCGCCATGCTCGATGAAGACGTCCGGGAAGCCCAGCTGCAGCACCGGGCAGCCAATGCCCTTCGCCTGCAGGTATTCAAGTACGGCGCTGCCGGCACCCCCCATGATGCAGCCATCCTCGATGGTGACGATGGCATCGTGCGTGCGCGCGACCTCATCCAGCAAAACGTGATCCAGGGGCTTGGCCCAGCGCATGTTGGCCACGGTGGCGTCGAGCTGCTCGGCGGCTTCGAGCGCGGGATACAGCAGCGTGCCGAAAGCCAGCAGTGCAATGCGCTGGCCCTTGCGGCGGATTTCTCCCTTGCCGAACGGCAGGTCTTCCAGGTTGGTGGCCGGCACCGTGCCCACACCAGCGCCGCGCGGATAGCGCACGGTCACCGGGTGATTCTGGCGATAGGCAGTGGTGAGCAGTTGACGGCACTCGGCCTCGTCTGCCGGGCAGGCCACGCTCATGTTGGGAATGCAGCGTGTAAACGCAATGTCGTAGTTGCCGGCGTGGGTAGCACCATCGGCACCCACCAGGCCGGCGCGGTCCAGTGCAAACACCACGGGCAGATTCTGCAGCGCCACGTCATGCACCATCTGGTCGTAGGCGCGCTGCAGGAAGGTGGAATAGATCGCGACCACCGGCTTGAGCCCTTCGCAGGCCAGACCACCGGCAAAGGTCACGGCATGCTGTTCGGCGATGCCGACGTCGTAGTAGCGCTTGGGGAAACGGTGGTGGAATTCCACCATGCCCGAGCCCTCGCGCATGGCCGGCGTGATGCCCACCAGGCGTTCGTCGGCCGCAGCCATGTCGCACAGCCACTGGCCGAACACCTGGGTAAAGGTGGTCTTGGGCGGCGTGGCAGGTTTCTGCAGGCCGATGCTGGGGTCGAACTTGCCGGGACCGTGGTAGGCGATCGGATCGGCCTCGGCCAGCTGGTAGCCCTGCCCCTTGCGCGTGACCACGTGCAGGAACTGCGGACCCTTGAGGTGCTTGATGTTTTCCAGCGTGGGAATCAGCGAATCGAGGTCGTGACCGTCGATGGGGCCGATGTAGTTGAAGCCGAACTTCTCGAACAGCGTGGCCGGCACCACCATGCCCTTGGCCTGCTGTTCCAGACGCTTGGCCAGCGACAGCAGCGGCGGCGCGTTCTTGAGCACGGTCTTGCCGACATTCTTGGCTGCCGCATAGAACTGGCCGCTCATGAGCTGGGCCAGATAGCGGTTGAGCGCACCCACCGGCGGGCTGATGCTCATGTCGTTGTCGTTCAGAATCACCAGCAGGCGGATGTCTTCCTCCACGCCGGCATTGTTCAGTGCCTCGAAGGCCATGCCCGCGGTCATGGCGCCATCGCCGATCACGGCGATGCTGTAGCGCTCGTCCCCCTTCTGGCGCGCGGCAATGGCCATGCCCATGGCGGCCGAGATGCTGGTAGAGGAATGGGCGGTACCGAAAGTGTCGTATTCACTTTCATCACGCCGCGGGAAACCGCTCAGGCCGCCGAGCTGGCGCAGCGTGCCCATGCGGTCGCGGCGACCGGTGAGGATCTTGTGCGGATAGGTCTGGTGGCCGACGTCCCAGACGATGCGGTCTTCGGGCGTGTTGTAGACATAGTGCAGCGCGACCGACAGCTCGACCGTGCCTAGGTTGGAACTCAGGTGCCCGCCGGTTTGCGACACGCTGTCCAGCAGGAATGCCCGCAACTCGTCGGCAAGGGACTGCAACTGCTGGCGCGGCAGATTGCGCAAGTCTTTCGGGGAGTGGATGCTGTCGAGCAATGCGGACATCGAGGAGGAATCCTGAAATTCTTGTAGTCGGGCCTGCCCTGCCCCGTGGCGCGGCGTCATGACACACCGGCCCCGGCTGCGGGCGCATGGCTGAATTGTACCGGTGGGCTGCGGCGCTTCGCTCAGAAAGCGCGTTCAATCACCAGATCGGCCAGGGCCCGCAAGATGTCTGTGCGTTCGAGGCCACTGGCCTGCAGGGCCTGCAGCGCTTCGTCGTGCAGCTGGCGGGCGTAGGCGCGCGAGGCATCCAGGCCCAGCAGCGAGACATAGGTGGGCTTGTCGTTCGCGGCATCCTTGCCGGCAGTCTTGCCCAGGGTCTGCGAGTCGGCTGTCACGTCGAGGATGTCATCGACCACCTGGAAGGCCAGGCCGATGGCGGCGCCATACTGCTGCAGCGCGGTATGGGTATCCGATGATGCATTGCTGCAGGCTGCGCCCATGACCACGCTGGCCTGCAACAGGGCACCCGTCTTGAGGGCGTGCATGCGCTGCAGCTCGGAACGGCTCAGCGCCACGCCGACACTGGCCAGGTCGATGGCCTGGCCGCCGGCCATGCCGTGGCCGCCAGCGGCGCGCGCCAGCAAACGGCAGAGGGTGGCCTGCATGGCGGAGGGAATGTCCTCTTCGGCAGCATCCGGCGTCAGCAGTTCGAAGGCCAGGGCCTGCAGGGCGTCGCCCGCCAGCAGGGCCGTGGCTTCGCCGTAGGCGACATGCACGGTGGGCTTGCCGCGGCGGAGCACATCGTTGTCCATGCAGGGCATGTCGTCGTGCACCAGCGAGTAGGCGTGGATCAGTTCAACGGCACAGGCGCCGCGCAGGGCTGCGGCCCGCAGGCCACCGGTGGCTTCGCAGGCGGCCAGCACCAGCAGCGGGCGCAGGCGCTTGCCGCCGTCGAGCACGGCGTAGCGCATGGCTTCGCCCAGGTCTTTGGGAGCGTCACGCCCTACCCAGTCGGACAGCGCCTGCTCGACGCGGTCGAGCTGCTGCTGCATCCATTGCGCAAATTCGGGAGTGGATGCGCTCATGTGTTGTCCTCTTCCAGGGCACGCGTGCCGATGCCTTGCGAACCGGACTCGAGCACGCGGATCTGGTCCTCCACTGCCGTGAGCTTCTGCTTGCAGAATGCCAGCAGCGCCGCGCCGCGCTGGTAGCTGGCGAGCAATTCGTCGAGCGGGGTCTGGCCCGATTCCAGGGTCTGGACCAGATTCTCGAGTTCGGTCAGCGCTTCTTCGTAGGTATCAGGCAATGGCGTGGCGGTGGAGGGAGGCAGGCTGCTCATCAGGGAGGGACTTCACTTTCGGATGGAAGGATGATTGTACGCCCCGCGCCACGTGGGGCAAGCTGCCCCATCGCCTCGCACGAAGCCCGCCAGCGGCCGCAACAAGGCCTTCAAGCGACTGTCATGTGACATGCATGAAAATCTGTCGCAAAAATCCATAAGATGTTGATTTCCATGCGAAATAGCGGCGTTTTGTGGCGCTCCCGCTGCACAAATCCGGGGGGCGGGATACAATACGCCTTCGCCGGTGGGGGCATGGTGGCATGTGCTTCCTTCGCATGTGGTTCATCCATGCTTCACACCTTTTCGCGCGCCAGCGCACCCTGCCCCTTCATAGGGGGAGTCTCAGGTCAGGACAAGATGTCTGATTTAAGTCTTCAATTACAGCAGGCCACAAGCCAGTTCCCCGTCAGCAGTTATTTCAGCGAGGCGCTTTTCAAGCGTGAACTCGAAACAATATTCGCCCATGGTCCGCGTTACGTGGGCCATGCTGCCGCCGTGCCGAACGTGGGCGACTATTACGCGCTGCCGCAGGAGAACGAAGGCCGTGCACTGGTGCACACGCCCAATGGCATCGAGCTGGTGTCCAACGTCTGCCGCCACCGTCAGGCCGTCATGCTCAAGGGACGCGGCAATCTGGGAGCCGAGGCCGGCGGCAATATCGTCTGCCCGCTGCACCGCTGGACCTACAACAGCAGCGGCAAGCTGCTGGGTGCGCCACATTTCAGCCATGATCCCTGCCTGAACCTGAACAACTACAAGCTGCACAACTGGCACGGCATGCTGTTCGAGGACAACGGCCGCGACATCCACGCGGACCTAGCCAACATGGGGCCGGCGGCCGCACTCGATTTCGACGGCTTCGTGCTGAGCCATGTCGAATCGCATATCTGCAACTACAACTGGAAGACCTTCATCGAGGTCTATCTGGAGGATTACCACGTCGGCCCGTTCCATCCGGGCCTGGGCAACTTCGTCACCTGCGACGATCTGGCCTGGGAGTTCAAGCCCGAGTATTCGGTGCAGACGGTCGGCATTGCCAACCAGCTCAAGAAGCCCGGCAGCGCCGTGTACCAGAAATGGCACGAAGTGCTGATGCAGTACCGCAACGGCGAACTGCCCGAGCATGGCGCCATCTGGCTGACCTACTACCCGCACATCATGGTGGAGTGGTATCCCAACGTGCTGACCGTCTCCACGCTGCACCCGCTGGCCGTGGACAAGACGCTGAACCTGGTGGAGTTCTTCTACCCCGAGGAAATCGCCGCATTCGAGCCGGAATTCATCGAGGCGCAAAAGGCTGCCTATATGGAAACCTGCATCGAGGACGACGAGATCGCCGAGCGCATGGATGCCGGCCGCAAAGCGCTGCTGGAGCGGGGCGACAACGAAGTCGGCCCCTACCAGAGCCCGATGGAAGATGGCATGCAGCATTTCCACGAATGGTATCGCCGCAAGGTGGGCAACCCCGAGGAACTGGCGACCGACGCCCTGCGCTGATCGCCCCGGACCCGCCGCGGTTCCTTACAATAGCCAGCAGACGCCAGCCGCTGCTGGCTATTTTCTTGCCCCCTTCCTTCTACTCCGCAGTTTCTTCATGCAAGCCCTCTGGATGGCGCTCGGCGCCCTGTTCTTCGCCATCATGGGGGTGTGCATCAAGCTGGCGGCGCAGGCGGGCTATGGCACGCTGGAGATCGTGTTCTACCGCGGGCTGACGGGGGTGGTGCTGTTCAGCGCCCTGCTCTGGCTGCGCGGCACTCCGCTGGCCACTCCCGTGCCTTTGCTGCATGTTCGGCGCAATGTGGCGGGCATCACGGCGATGTCGCTGTGGTTCTACGCGATCGGGCATCTGCCGTTTGCCACCTCGATGACACTCAACACCATGAGCAGTGTCTGGCTGGGTACGCTGGTGATCGTGGCTGCATGGTGGAAGACGCGGCGCATTGCCTATCCCTGGCTGTTCGTGGCGGTGCTGTGCGGTTTTGTGGGCGTGGTGCTGCTGCTCAATCCGCGCATGGCAGGCAATGACCCGCTGGCAGCCCTGCTGGGACTGGTTTCGGGAATGATGTCGGCGCTGGCCTATCTGCAAGTGAGCGCGCTGGGGCGTGCCGGTGAACCCGAGACGCGCACGGTGTTCTATTTTTCGCTCGGCACCACGCTGGTGGGACTGGTGGGTACCCTGCTGTTTGCCGGGTTTTCGTTGCTGGAATGGCGCACGGCCTGGCTGCTGCCGGCCACGGGGATCTTTGCCTCGCTGGGCCAGTGGTGCATGACGCGCGCCTACACGCGCGGCTCGACGCTGGTGGTGGCCACCCTGCAGTATCTGGGCATCGTCTATGCTTCGCTGTTCAGCCTGTGGCTGTTCCATGAGCGGCTGGAGCCGGCGGCCTGGCTGGGCATGGTTATCATTGTGCTTTCCGGCATAGCCGCCACCTGGGTGCGTCAGCACCAGGCCATGCAGCAGGCCGCCCGGAATGCAGGCTGACAGCCCCGACCAGAACAATAGCGGAGACACCGATGTACACCACCCTCATCACGCCCACCCAGCTGCACGAACTCCAGAGCCAGGGCAAGCCCCTGATGGTGTTCGACTGCAGCTTCGACCTGATGCAGCCCGATCTGGGCGTGCAGCAGTACCTGGAAGCCCATGTGCCGGGTGCCCTTTATGTGGACCTGGATACCTATCTCAGCTCCAGCGATCCGGACAATGCCGCCAGTGGCGGCCGTCATCCGCTGCCGGTACGCTCGGATTGCGTGCACGCGCTGCGCCGCGTGGGCTTTGCCAACGACATGCAGGCGGTCGTCTATGACCGTAGCGGAAACAATTATTGCGGACGCCTGTGGTGGATCATGAAGTGGCTCGGCCATGACAACGTGGCCGTTCTGGATGGCGGCCTTGCGGCCTGGCAGGAAGCCGGTTACCCGGTGGAATCCGGCCCGCACCCGATCAGCCAGCAGATGGAAAGCGGCGCCTACGCCATGGTGGACAAGCCCTTTGAGCTGAACAAGCCGCTGGTGCGTCTGGTCTCCACCGACGAAGTGGCGCAAAGCCTGGGCAAGGGGGAGTGCACGCTGATCGATTCCCGTGCAGCGGCGCGCTACAGCGGCGAGGAAGAAATGCTCGATCCGGTTGCCGGCCATATTCCGGGCGCGCTGAACCGGCCGTATGCCGAAAACATGGACGCCAGCGGTCGCCTCAAGCCTGCCGAGGTATTGCGCCAGGAATTCGAGGCCCTGCTGGCCGGGCGCGACGCCAGCCGCGTGACCGTGTATTGCGGCAGCGGCGTCAGCGCCATTCCGAACGTGCTGGCGATGGAAATCGCCGGCCTGCCCCGCCCTGCCCTGTATGGCGGCAGCTGGAGCGAGTGGTGCACGACGAAGCCGGAGCTGCCGGTGGAGCGCGGTTGAACTGTGTGCCTGACGCAGCGCGCTCTTGCCCCGGCGAAGCGCGCAGCAATGGAAGAACCGACCCCTGGTGGGGCGGCCCGGTTTCTTTACTGAGCCTGATTCAGGCTACTCCATGCTGGCGGAACCAGGCCAGCATGCGTTTCCAGCCATCCCTGGCTGCCGCCTCGCGGTAGCTCGGACGGTAGTCTGCGTGGAAAGCATGGGGGGCATCCGGATACACGACGAAGCTGCTGGCCGCTGCGGCGCGGTTGCCTTTCGCGCCCGCTTGCTGCAATGCCGTTTTCATGCGCTCAACGGTATCGAGCGGAATCCCGGTATCTGCGCCGCCGTACAGTCCCAGCACCGGACCGTGCAACTGTCCGGCCACATCGACAGGATGGCGCGGTGCCAGCGGTGAGGCATCGCCTGCCAGTCGCCCATACCAGGCCACGCCGGCCTTCACTGCGGGGTTGTGCGCGGCATACAGCCAGGTGATGCGGCCACCCCAGCAGAACCCGGTAATTCCGAGACGCGAGGTATCGCCACCATGTGACGCTGCCCAACGTACCGTGGCATCCAGGTCAGCCATGACCTGGGCATCCGGCACCTTGGCAATCACCTCCCTCATCAGCTTGGGGATTTCGGTGTAGCTGCCTGCATCGCCCTGACGCACGAACAAGGATGGGGCGATGGCCAGATAGCCTTCATGCGCCAGACGGCGGGCCACGTCCGCGATATGCGCATGGACGCCGAAGATTTCGGAGACCACCAGCACGACCGGCAAGTTGCTCTTACCCGCAGCAGCAGCCCGATAGGCCGGCATGGCAAAGCCGTTGATATCGATCAGCACATTGCCGGCGTCCAGTCCGATAGCAGAAGTTTGTTGCTGCGTGGGAGCGACGCAACCGGATACTGCAGCCGCCAGCACAGCACTCGCGGCGGCAGCGGTTTGCAGCATGCTGCGGCGCGTCGGCTCGGCTGCACCGGTCAGCAGGGTTTCGGCATCCTTTAGCTGGTTCTGGTTCATGCTTTTCTCCTTCCGGGGTTGAAAATCGGGGATCAATCCTTCCTAATCAACTGCATTAACGGGCTGGTGGACTGGAAATGCTCCAGCTAATCCCCCCCCGGCAATAGGCCGGTCAGCGACAGTATGAGGAAAGAGCGCCCCTCCCAGCCCACACTCTGATCAGTGCGCCTGCTCCCAGTTGGGACCGACGCCGATTTCGGCCACCAGCGGCACACGCAGTTCCGCCACGCCGGCCATGATGCGCGGCACTTCGCTGCGCACCCAGTCGACCTCGGCCTCGGGCACCTCGAACACCAGTTCATCGTGCACCTGCAGGATCATGCGGGTGGCGGCCTGGCGCTCGTCCAGCACGCGCTGCACCTCGATCATGCTCATCTTGATCAGGTCGGCGGCCGTGCCCTGCATGGGGGCATTGATGGCGGCGCGCTCGGCGCCAGCGCGGCGCGGGCCATTGGGGCTCTTGATATCGGGCAGGTAGAGGCGGCGGCCAAAGACGGTTTCGACATAGCCCTGCTCGCGTGCCTGGTCACGCGTGCGCTCCATGTATTCACGCACGCCCGGGTAACGCTCAAAGTAGCGCTGGATGTAATTGCGCGCCGCGGTGTTGTCGATGCCGAGCGACTTGGCTAGACCAAAGCTGCTCATGCCGTAAATCAGGCCAAAGTTGATCACCTTGGCGTAGCGGCGCTGTTCGCTGCTGACCTGGTCCGGCGCCACGCCGAACACCTCGGAGGCGGTGGCGCGGTGCACGTCGGCGCCGCTTTCGAAGGCATGGATCAGGGCGGCATCCTGGCTGATGTGGGCCATGATGCGCAGTTCGATCTGGCTGTAGTCGGCACTGGCAATCACGTTGCCGGCGCCGGCGACAAAGGCTTCGCGGATGCGCCGCCCTTCTGCCGTGCGCACGGGGATGTTCTGCAGGTTGGGATCACTGCTGGACAGGCGCCCCGTCACGGCCACGGCCTGTGCGTAGTTGGTGTGCACGCGCCCGGTGCCCGGGTTGGTCATGCCCGCCAGCTTGTCGGTATAGGTGTTCTTCAGCTTGGACAGGCTGCGGTATTCCAGGATGGTGCGCGGCAGCGGAAAATCCTCGGCCAGCTTTTCCAGCACTTCCTCGTCGGTGCTGGGGGCGCCGGTGGAGGTTTTCTTGATGACCGGCAGGCCCAGTTTGGTGAAGAAGATTTCGCCGATCTGCTTGGGGGAACTCAGGTTGAAGCTCTGCTCGGCCATTTCGTGGGCGCTGCGTTCCAGTTCCAGCATGCGCAGGCCGAGCTCGTTGCTCTGTCGCGCGAGTTGCTGGGCGTCGATCTGCACGCCGTTGCGTTCGATGCGGAACAGGATTTCGCTGGCGGCGATCTCCAGTTCATAGATGCGGCGCAGTTTCTCGTCCTGCGCGATCTGCGGCCACAGGGCCTGATGCACCTGCAGGGCAAAATCCGCATCCTCGCAGCCATAGACGGTGGCCTGCCCGACCGGCACCTGGCTGAACGGAATCTGGCTGGCGCCCTTGCCGCACAAATCCTCGTAGCTCAGGCCCTGGCGGCTGATATGGCGCTGAGCCAGGCTTTCCAGGCCATGCGGCTTGTGCGCTTCCAGCACGTAGCTTTGCAGCATGGTGTCATGCGCGTAGCCATGCACCTGGATGCCGTGATTGGCAAAGACATGGCGGTCGTACTTGATGTTCTGGCCGAGCTTGAGCTTGCCGGCATCTTCCAGCCACGGGCGCAGGCGCTGCAGCACCTCGTCCAGCGGGAGCTGTTCAGGGGCATCCGGGGCTTCATGCCCGAGCGGGATGTAGACGGCCTTGCCCGGCTCCACGCTCAGGCTGATGCCCAGGATGCGGGCCTGCATCGGGTTGAGCGAGGTGGTCTCGGTGTCGATGGCGGTGAGCGCAGCCTGGTCGATGCGCGTCAGCCAGGCATCGAAATCCGTCCAGGTGGTGATGGCCTGGTAGTCGGAGGCGTGGCCGGCGCTGTCGGCCCCGCTGGGGCGAGCCTCGCTGAACAGGTCGCCGGTGCCGCCCACGGCAGGCGTAGAGGGAGCAGCAGCGCCCTCTTTCTCCAGCAGGGTCTTGAGCAGGCTTCGGAACTGGAAACGCTCATAGAAAGCGCGCAGTTCCTCGAAGCGGCGGGGATGGCGTGCCAGCTGGCCCAGATCGGGCAAGCCGTGCACATGGCCGCTCAGGTCGCAGTCGGTCTTGATGGTGACCAGCTGGCGGCCAATAGGCAGCCAGTCCAGCGCCTTGCGCAGGTTTTCTCCCACCACGCCTTTCAGCCCGGGCGCCTCCTCGATCAGCTTGTCCAGCGAACCATAGGCATTGAGCCACTTTGCCGCAGTCTTGGGGCCGACCTTATCGACCCCGGGCACGTTGTCGACCGCATCTCCCACCAGCGTCTGATAGTCGATCATCAGCGACGGCGGCACGCCGAATTCGGCGGTGACACCGGCCACGTCGCGCTTCTTGCCCGTCATGGTGTCGATGATGGTGATGTGCTCGTTGACCAGCTGGCTCAGGTCCTTGTCGCCGCTGGAAATGATGACGCGTTTGCCCTGCTGCGCGGCCATGCCGGCCAGCGTGCCGATGATGTCGTCGGCTTCCACCCCCTCGATGCACAGCACGTGCCATCCGAGCAGCCGCACCACCTCATGGATCGGCTCGATCTGGCTGCGCAGGTCGTCGGGCATGGGCGGACGGTGGCCCTTGTAGTCGGGATAGATCTCGTTGCGGAAGGTCTCGCCCTTGGCATCGAACACGCAGACGGCGTAGCGCGTGGGATATTCGCGCTCCAGCGACTGCATCATGTTGATCAGGATGCGCAGCGCACCGGTGGGCTGGCGGGTGCCGTCGGGCAGCGTCACGCTCCAGTCGCCTCCGGCATGGAAGGCCCGGTACAGGTAGCTGGATCCGTCCACCAGCAGCAGGGTGTCGTCGGGCGCGTCCACCACGGGGGCGTTGTCGGGAGAAATCTGTTCTTGCATAGGCCTGCCATTGTGCCTGCAAAGCCCGGTGCGGCAATGCGGCATTCCCCGCCCTGTGCGCGCGGACGGCTGGGGAAAAGCAGTCTTATGCCCTAAAATCGCTGCATTGCGCCCCGTGCGGCGCCCTGTTCCGATCTTTCCAAGCACCATCGCCATGAAAACTCCCCTGTCCGTCTCCATCCTGCTGGCTGCCGCCGTGTTTTCCCATACCGCGTGGACGCAGACGCACGGAGTGGCTGCGGCCAGCGCCCCGGCTGTCGTGTCTGACCAGCCTGGCGTTGCCGAAGGCGACGGCCAGCTGCGCGGTGACCAGCGCATCGAGCGCCTGCACCACCAGGACAGCGGCTCCACCATCGACGAACTGCGCGTGGGTGGCGAATCGCAGATCATCACCGTCAAGCCGAACAACCGCGCACCGGCCTACGAGATCAATCCCGAACGCACCAATCCCACGGCCAACTCCGGCCAGCGCATGTGGAACCTGCTGAAATTCTGATTCTTGCGCGCTTGACTCCACCATGGCTGTATTTACCGAAGTCTCGCTCGAGGCTGCCCGTCCCCTGTTCGAAGAATTGCAACTCGGCACTCTGCTGGAGCTGCGCGGCATCCAGGGCGGCATTGAAAACACCAACTATTTCGCCACGACCGACCGTGGCGAATATGTGCTGACCCTGTTCGAGCGTCTGACGCACGCCCAGCTTCCGTTCTACCTGTACCTGATGCAGCATCTGGCGCTGCGCGGAATCCCCGTGCCGCAGCCGGCGAACAATGCCGAAGGCGAGGTGCTGTTCACCTTGTGCGGCAAGCCCGCTGCCGTGGTCAACAGGCTGGCCGGCAAGAGCCAGCTGCAGCCGCAGGCGGTGCACTGCGCCGCCGTTGGCACCACGCTGGCGCGCATGCATCTGGCCGCCCGCGACTACGAGCGCGAGCAGCCCAACCTGCGCGGCCTGCCCTGGTGGAATGCCACGGCGCCCGAGGTCTATCCGCACATGGACGAGGGTCAGCGTGCGCTGCTGCAATCCGAGCTGGCCTACCAGAACCACATAGCCGCCAGCGCCGCCTATCAGGCCCTGCCGCGCGGCCCGGTGCATGCCGACCTGTTCCGCGACAATGTGATGTTCGACGGAGAGACCCTGACCGGCTGCTTCGATTTCTACTTTGCCGGAGTGGATACCTGGCTGTTCGACCTGGGCGTGTGCATCAATGACTGGTGCATCGACCTGGCGAGCGGTGCACTCGATCCGGCACGCACCCAGGCGCTGCTGGATGCCTATCAGGCAGTACGGCCGCTGGAAGCGGCCGAGCGCGAACTGCTGCCCGCCATGCTGCGTGCCGCGGCACTGCGCTTCTGGGTATCGCGGCTGTGGGATTTCTACCTGCCGCGCGAAGCCAGCATGCTGGTGCCGCATGATCCCACGCACTTCGAGCGCGTGCTGCGCGAGCGCATTGCGCATCCGCTGACGCTGCATACGCCGCAGCATGCCTGAGCAGGCATGGCTGCACGGTTTGTTCCGCACCGCGCCTGACCGGGCCCGGCTGCGGAACCCTGACTGAATTTCTGCCCATGCGACTGAACATCGTCCCTGCCAGCCAGGGCATCCAATGGATGAAGCAAGGCATCGCCACCTTCCGCAAGAAGCCGCTGGCCATGCTCGGACTGTTCTTCATCTTCCCGACCGTGGTGAACCTGCTGTCGCTGATTCCGTGGCTGGGCATCGCCCTGGCGCTGGCCATGCTGCCGGCGGCCACGCTGGGCTTCATGACGGCGGCACGCGAAGTGGCGCAGGGCAACTACCCCATGCCCACCGTGCTGCTCACCGCCTTTCGCGCCGGCCAGCAACGCGTTCACGCCATCGCCGTGCTGGGCATGCTGTATGCCGTGCTGTTCGGCCTGAGCATGGCCGTGACGCAGTGGGTGGACGGCGGCCAGTTCGTGCGCATCTACCTGCTGGGTGAGAGCATCACGCCGGAAGCGCTGCGCGAGCTGATGTCCAAGGGCGATTTCCAGATGGCTGCCATGCTGGCCGGTACGCTCAACGTGGTGATTGCCATGCTGTTCTGGCATGCGCCGGCACTGGTGCACTGGCACGGCGTATCGCCGGTGAAAAGCCTGTTTTTCAGCATTGTGGCCTGCGTGCGCAATTTCCCGGCGTTTTTCGTCTACCTGATGGCCTGGATCGGCCTGACCATGCTGGTGGCGCTGGGCGCCTCGTTGCTGTTCACGGCGGCGGCCGGGCCAGTGATCGGCTCGGTGCTGATGCAGCTGACGCTGATGGTGATCACGGCCATGTTCTTCACGTCGCAGTACTTCAGCTATCTGGACTGCTTTGTCGAGGCGCGCGAGTCGGGCATCGAGGTCTGAGCGATCAGCGTTTGCCTGAGTCCGCGAAGCGCGCCAGGGTGGTCTTGTCTGCCTTGTCCAGCAGACCCTGGCTGCGGGCGCGCTCGATCAGTTCCGGGCGGTGCCGTGCGGTCAGTTGCAGGCTCTGGTCGCGTCGCCAGCGGGCGATGGCGGCATGGTTGCCGCCCAGCAGCACTTCGGGCACACCCTGCCCCTGCCATTGCTCGGGACGCGTGTAGTGCGGGCAGTCCAGCAGGCCATCGAGTGCGGGATTGAAGCTGTCCTGGATATGGCTGGCCTCGTCCTGCAGCACGCCGGGCTGCAGGCGCGCCACGGCATCCAGTAGCGCCACGGCGGCGATCTCGCCGCCCGAAAGCACGAAGTCGCCCAGGCTGAGCTGGTGCGTGACATGGGCATCGACAAAGCGCTGGTCGATGCCTTCGTAGCGGCCGCACAGCAGGATGGCGCCTTCTCCCTCTGCCCATTGCGTGACCACGCCGTGATCCAGCCGCGCGCCGATTGGCGTGAACAGCACCACGGGGGCCTCGCTGCCCTCGGCATCGGCACGGTCCTGGCGGATGGCCTGCAGGCAGCGTGACAGGGGTTCGGCCATCATTACCATGCCGGGGCCACCGCCAAACGGACGGTCGTCCACGCGACGGTAGTTGCCTTCGGCAAAATCCCGCAACTGCCACAGTTTGACCTGCACCTGCCCGCTGGCGTAGGCGCGGCGCGTGACGCCGGCCTCCAGATAGGGCTGGATCAGTTCGGGGAACAGGGTGATGATGTCGAAGCGCATGCGGTGCGATCAGTAGTCGGGCTGCCAGTCGACCACGATGCGCTTGCCGGGCACGTCCACGCTGTCGACGAAAGCATCGACAAAGGGAATCAGGCGCTCCTGCGCCTTGCCTTCGGCATCAGGGCCGGCGTCGAGTACCAGCGTGGTTTGCGGGCCGGTGGCAAGCAGGTCGCGCACGGTGCCCAGGGCCACGCCCTCGCGGTTGCTGACGGCGCAGCCAATCAGGTCGACCCAGTAGTATTCGCCCTCTTCCGGCGGCGGGAAGCTGGAGCGCGGCACCAGGATGCGGGCGCCCTTGAGCAGTTCGGCAGCGTTGCGGTCCATGATGGCGGCGGCGCCGGCCACCAGACCATCGCCATGTTCGCGCACCTGGCGGATCTGCAGCGTGCGGGCGCCCTCGAAATGGCGTGCGCCACGCTCGGCCGGCAGCAGGAACCATTGTTTGGCGCTGAACAAGGCCTCGGGCAGGCTGCTGTAGGGAATGATGCGGAACCAGCCACGCACGCCCCAGGCCTCGCCGATGCGGGCGACCTCGACAGCGTCTTCGGGCAAGGTGGCGGGTTCGAGAATGGAGTTCAGATCAGCGGACATGCGGTGATTGTGTGCGTGCGGAACAGAAAAAACAAAGCCCAGTGGCATGCACTGGGCTTTGCATCAGACCGGCAAGGTCTGTGGAGATCAGGCAGCAGCCTTGGCAGCTTGCTTGACCAGGCGTTCCACGGTGGGAGAAGCCTGGGCGCCAACGCTCTTCCAGTAGGCAATGCGGTCCTGGGCGATACGCAGGCCTTCGGTGCCTTCCTTGGCGCTGGGGTTGTAGAAACCAACGCGCTCGATGAAGCTGCCATCGCGGCGCACGCGCTTGTCGGCAACGACGACGTTGTAGAACGGACGGGCCTTGGAGCCGCTGCGGGAGAGTCGAATAACGACCATGTTGAAATCCTTCGGGTGGTAAAAATTCTTCCAGCGTTTGAGACACGCGACTGGCCACCCGGCCAGCGACACGCTGAAAACATTCAATTATAAAGCCAATCCGGTGCAATGAACAGGCGCAGCCCTGCTTTTTGCCGCTGCGCCCGTCATTTGTGTGGCGGCAAGGTCAAAACGCCCTGCCCACGCTCACTGGAAGATCAGCAGGCTGAGCCAGTACGCGCCTGCCGCCACAACGGCAGCGGCCGGAATGGTCAGGATCCAGGCCCAGACGATGCCGCCGGCCACGCCCCAGCGCACGGCACTGGCGCGCTGCGTGGACCCCACGCCGACGATGGCGCCGGTAATGGTATGCGTGGTCGAGACCGGAATGCCCAGCGCGGTCGCAAAGAACAGCGTGAGGGCCCCGCCGGTTTCGGCGCAGAAGCCCCCTACCGGCTTGAGCTTGGTGATCTTCTGGCCCATGGTGCGCACGATGCGCCAGCCGCCGAACATGGTGCCCAGGGCGATGGCGGCATAGCAGACCAGGATGGTCCAGGTGGGCGGACTGGCTTCGCCGGCCTTGGCGTAGCCGGTGGCAATCAGCAGCATCCAGATGATGCCGATGGTTTTCTGCGCGTCGTTGCCGCCGTGGCCCAAGCTGTAGGCGCCGGCCGAAAGCAGCTGCATCTTGCGGAAATGCTTGTCCACCTTGTAGGGCGAGGTACCGCGGAACAGCCGCGCCACCAGCACCATCATGACCGAGCCCAGCAGGAAGCCCAGCAGCGGAGAGATGACTATGAAGGCCACGGTCTTGCTGATGCCCTGCCAGATCAGGGCGTCGGTGCCGCCCTTGGCCATGACGGCGCCGACGATGCCGCCGATCAGCGCGTGCGAGGAGCTGCTGGGAATGCCGTAGTACCAGGTCAGCAGGTTCCAGCTGATGGCACCGACCAGAGCACCGAATACCACATGGGTATCGACCACCTCGGGCAGGACGATGCCCTTGCCCACAGTGGCCGCCACACTCAGGTGGAAGACGAAAATGGCGATGAAGTTGAAGAAGGCCGCGAACACGACGGCATGGCCGGGACGCAGCACACCGGTGGAAACAACGGTGGCAATGGAGTTGGCTGCATCGTGGAAGCCGTTCATGAAATCGAACAGGACGGCCAGGACCACGAGCATGATTACAACCCACAGCGCGCTTGGGATGACTTCCATGGGAAAGAGTCTTGTATAGGTTGGGGGGTGCAGGGGCAACGCGTGCCCGGTCAGGCGTTTTCCAGCACGATGCCTTCGATCAGCTCGGCAACGTCCTCGCAGCGGTCGGTCACGGCCTCGAGCAGGTCGTACATGGCCTTGAGCTTGATGAGTTCGCGCACGTCCGGCTCTTCGCGGAACAGGCGGCTCATGCCCTGGCGCATCACGTGGTCGGATTCGGACTCGAGCGCATCCACTTCGGCGCACAGCAGCAGCGCCTGCTGGGCAGCATCGCCCTTGCCCAGGCGCATGAGCAGCTTGATGGCCTGGTCCATGCGCTCGCAGCACAGCAGGCTGATTTCGCTGAGCTTGGCCAGCTCGGGGGTAACGGCCTGCAGGTCGTACATGGCCATGGTTTCGGCGCTGTCGCGCAGCAGGTCGATCACGCCGTCCATCAGGCCGATCAGCTGGTGCAACTGCTCCCGGTCGACCGGGGTAATGAAGGTCTTGTGCAGCGCCGTGTTGAACTCGCGCAGGATGGTGTTGGCACGGACTTCGGCATCGCTCACCTTGGCGGCCAGGGCGATGCGGACGTCGCGGTCGGGGTAGTTCACCACGAGCTGACAGAAGTTGCGTGCACCTTCGACGATGCAATCGGCGTGGCGGCTGGTCAGTTCAAAGAAGTTGCCCTCGTGAGGGAGCAGTTTGCTGAATATCATGAATGGGTTGCGGGTGATTTCAGGAGACAATCCCGTCGGCCTTCTTGGAGAGCCAATTTTTACGGTTTTGTGACAAATTTCAAGTTTATCCGTTCTTTTGCGCCGGCCACCAGTTGCCAGATTTTTTCATGTCCCCCAATTTTCCGGATACTGTTTTAACGCCTGACGACGGCACACGCGCGGCCGCATCAGGCGTTGTTATCCTGCATCAGGACGCCCACCTGATCGTGCTGGACAAGCCCGCCAATCTGCTGGCTGTGCCCGGTCGGGGTGAGGAAAACCACGATTCGCTCAGCGTGCGCGTGCAATGCCTGTTTCCGGATGCGCTCATCGTGCACCGCCTGGACATGGGCACGAGCGGGCTGATGGTGATGGCGCGCACCCCGCAAGCCCAGCGCCGGCTGGGCGATGCCTTTGCGCGGCGGCAGGTGCACAAGCGCTATGTGGCGATCGTGCAGGGTCATCTGCAGTCGGTCGGTGATGCCTGGCAAACCATCGATGCGCCCCTGTGCGTGGATTGGCCCAACCGGCCGCGCAGCAGGATCGATCGGGAACATGGCAAGCCGAGCATAACGCACTGGCGCACGGTGCCTGTGCCGGAGGTTTTTCCCGGCCTGGCTGAAGAATTCCTGCGCCCGCAGGGGCTGCACAGCGTGGTCGACCTGGAGCCTGTCACGGGGCGCTCGCACCAGTTGCGCGTGCACCTGCAATCGCTCGGCCATCCGATTGCGGGCGATCTGCTCTATGGCGATGCGGCCAATCAGGCAATGGCGCCGCGCCTGCTGCTGCATGCCTATGCCCTGTCGCTGCCGCATCCGGAGACCGGGGCGCTGATGCACTGGCATTGCCCTGCCCGCTTCGATCTGCTGGAGGGATTGCCGCAATATCGCACGGTGCAAGTCCCCCCGGCACAGAGGGGTTTGAACACTCCCCCATAAATGGGGCCACAATTCACTCCATGCAGGTATTGAACGACGTATCTTCTTCCTCCCGCCATCAGGACTCGCGCCGGCTTGTGGACCGCTTTGGCCGCAGCATCGATTACCTGCGCGTGTCGGTCACCGACCGCTGCGATCTGCGCTGCTCCTACTGCATCCCCAAGGGCTTCCGCGATTTCGAGGAGCCGGAGAACTGGCTGACCTTTGACGAGCTCACGCGTGTGGTGGCTGCCTTTGCGCGTCTGGGTACCACGCGTTTCCGCCTGACCGGTGGCGAGCCGCTGCTGCGCCGCAATCTGCCGGATCTGGCGCGGCGCATTTCGGCGCTGCCGAATGTAGAGGATCTTTCGCTCACCACCAATGGCACGCAGTTGGGCAAGCATGCCAAAGCCTTGCGCGAAGCAGGCGTGATGCGGCTGAACGTAAGCCTGGATTCGCTGCGCGGCGAATGCGTCGAGCAGATCACCGGCAGCGACAGCCTGCAGAAGGTACTGGACGGCCTGCGCAACGCGCGCGAGGCGGGCTTTGACCGCATCAAGATCAACATGGTGCCGATGCAGGGCGTGAACGATGGCGATATCGACGCCATGGTGGCCTTCTGCATGGAAAACGGCTTTGTGCTGCGCATGATCGAGGCCATGCCGATGGGCCATACCGGGCAGGACACGCAGGGCCTTTCGCTGACCGCCCTGCTCTCGCAACTGGAGAAGAAATACGAACTGGTGCCGACCACGGTGCGGCTGGGCGGTGGTCCGGCACGCTACTGGGTGAGCCCCGGTACCGGATTCACGCTGGGCCTGATCACGCCGATTTCGCAGCACTTCTGCGAAACCTGCAACCGGGTACGCCTGTCGGTGGATGGCACGCTCTATATGTGCCTGGGGCAGGATGAAAGTTTCGAACTGCGCCCCTTGCTGCGTGCGGGTTGCAGCGACGAGGAACTGGAAGCCGCCATCCGTGAAGCCATCGAACTCAAGCCGGAGCGGCACGAGTTTGTCGAGCGGCCGGAAAAAACCGTCCGCTTCATGTCGATGACGGGCGGCTGAGCCCGCTGCTTCTTCGAAGCTTGTGCACCGCCGCGATCCTGCGGCGGGCCACTGCGCTTACTTCTTCTTCGGCCGGAAGGCGTTGACGACCTCGCTGCGGGTGTCGATATAGGGGCCGCCCATCAGTTCGATGCAGTACGGCACCGAGGCGAAGATGCCATGCACCACCACCTGGCCGTCGGCGTTCTTCACGCCTTCCAGTGTTTCCTGGATGGCCTTGGGACGGCCCGGCAGGTTCAGGATCAGGCTGGTACCGCGGATCACGCCCACCTGGCGCGACAGGATGGCGGTGGGAACGTAGTACAGGCTGACCTGGCGCATCTGTTCGCCAAAGCCTGGCATGACGCGGTCCGCCACCGCCAGCGTGGCTTCGGGCGTGACGTCGCGCGGTGCCGGGCCGGTTCCGCCCGTGGTCAGGACCAGGGCGCAGCCTTCCTGGTCGGCCAGGGTGCGCAGGGTGTGCTCGATGACGGGCTGCTCATCGGGGATCAGGCGCTCGACAAATTCAACCGGGTTGCGCAGGGCACGTTCCAGCCAGGCGCGCAGCGAAGGCAGGCCTTCGTCCTGATAGACGCCGCTGCTGGCGCGATCGCTGACCGAGACGAGTCCGATGCGGATGACGGGCAGGTTTTCCATCAGAACCATCCTTTTCCTGGCAGGGGGTAGATCGTGACCGGATCGCCGACGGCGACCGGGGTGTCAGGGGTGATTTCGGCCAGGACGTTGGCCTGCACGCAGGCCGAGAGCATGGCGGAGCCCTGTCCTTGCAGCGCGTTGACGTGCCAGCGGCCATCGGGGCCGGCATGGGCCACGGCGCGCAGGAATTCGCGGCGCGGCTCGCGCTTGGTGCGCTCGAAGCCGGACACAGCCTGCACGGCC
Organism: Brachymonas denitrificans; assembly: GCF_907163135.1. Lineage (NCBI taxonomy): Bacteria > Pseudomonadati > Pseudomonadota > Betaproteobacteria > Burkholderiales > Comamonadaceae > Allobrachymonas > Allobrachymonas denitrificans. Next base: position 952,241 of record NZ_CAJQUA010000001.1, read on the forward strand.
AGCGGTTCGGGCTGTGGCATGCCCTGCAGCTTGCGCAGCGCCGGGGCAACCAGCATGAAGAAGGTGACGAAGGTCGCGACCGGGTTGCCCGGCAGCATGAAGACATGCGCGTGTCCGGCACGGCCCCAGGCGAAGGGCTTGCCGGGCTTGATGGCGAGTTTCCAGACGTCGAGCTGCCCGATGTCGGCGAGGGCGGCACGGATATGGTCTTCTTCCCCCACGGAGACACCGCCGCTGGTCAGGATCACGTCGGCCTGCTGCGAGGCGGCCTGCAGGCGTTCGCGCGTGACGGCGGCGTTGTCGGGCAGGCATTCGCTGGACACCACCTCGACCGGCATGCCGGCCAGCCAGGCAAGCATCTGGTAGCGGTTGGCGTCGAAGATCTGGCCGGGGGCGAGTTCGGTGCCCGGTTCACGCAGTTCGTTGCCGCTCGAGAATACCGCCACACGCAAGGGGCGCAGCACCGGCAGCGTCGCATGGCCCTGGCTGGCGGCGAGTGCGACGGCGGCCGGATCGAGCAGCGTGCCCTGCGGCAGCAGCACGCCGCCAGCCGCGTATTCTTCGGCGCGATGGCGGATATGGGAGCCCACAGGGGCCGGTTTGGTCAGGACCACCGCTTCGCCCTCGGTCTGCACGTCCTCCTGTGCAACCACGGCGGTGGTACCGGCAGGGACCGGAGCGCCGGTGAAAATGCGTGCGGCCTGGCCGGGCTGCAGCGTCAGGGAGGTGCTTTCGCCGGCGGCGATACGGCCAGCCAGCGTGAAGCGTGTGCCGTTGCCATCGGGATCAGCCAGGGCGTAGCCGTCCATGGCGCTGTTGTCGAATTGCGGAGTGTCGTGCAGCGCGGGCAAGTCGGCGGCCAGCACATGGCCGCAGGCCTGCGCCAGCGGAACGGACATCGTGTCGGAGATCGGCTGCAGGGACGCCAGCAGCTGACGCAGGGCGTCGTGGTAGTCAAGCATCATGGGATAACAGGTGTTCGAGTTGAAGCAAGGCGGCAGGGTCGTTGGCGTTGGCAAACGCTGCTGCATCGTCGAAGGCAACGGCTTGTGCGGCGCGGCTGGCGATCCAGCCGCGCAGGCTGCGCTGGCCGGAGGCCAGATACGCCGGAACGCTGGCCAGTGTCGCGCATTTTGCCAGCGCCATGGCGGGTTGCGGGCGATCGCCGCATTGCGGGTAGGCGATTTCAAGCGCGGGGTTCTGCTGCAGAGTGGCGAGCAGATCGTGCACCAGATGGCCGGGGAGCAGCGGTGCGTCGCAGGGGGCCAGTTGCACGTAGCCGGGGGTATGCGCCAGCGTGGCAGCCAGAGAGGCAAGTGCAGCCATGGGGCCCATGCTCTGCCAACGGGTTTCGTCCGTATGCACCGGATAGCCGAGGGCGGCGTAATCGGGCAGGTTGCGGTTGGCGCTGATCAGCAATTGCTGCACCTGCGGGCGCAGGCGCGCGATCACGTGATGCATCAGGGGCTGGCCGGCAAGCCGGGTCATGCCCTTGTCCTGCCCCCCCATGCGCCGCCCTTCTCCTCCCGCAAGGATGAGTGCGGTGACCGGCAATGCGTCAGACATCGTTGATGCGTACCGGTGAAGCGGCAGCGGCAAGCGCTCTGCCCGGGGTGCTTGAGAAAGCCTGCTGCAATGTCATTGCGGTCCGGCCTCGTCGCTCCAGCGCGCGCGCGCGGCATCGTCGCTATCCTTGGCAGCCACCCAGCTGGTGCTGCCGTCGGCAAACTCCTCGCGCTTCCAGAACGGCGCTTCGGTCTTGAGGTAGTCCATCAGGTATTCGGCGGCGGCGAAGGCGGCGCGGCGGTGGCCCGAAGAGACCAGTACCAGTACGATGCCTTCACCCGGTTGCAGACGGCCCACGCGGTGCACCACGCGACAGGCGGTAACCGGCCAGCGCGCGCCGGCCTGACGGGCGATGCGTTCGATTTCGCTTTCGGTGACGCCGGGGTAGTGCTCGAGATGCAGGGCGGCCAGCGCATCGGCCTGGTCGTGCGCGCGCACCATGCCCTGGAATGCGACGAGTGCACCGGCATCCCCGGCATGCTGGCGCAGCGCCTGCTCTTCGGCACCAAGGTCAAAGGCCTGCTGCTGGACGGAAACGGTCAGCCACATGCTCAGCCTCCGGTAACGGGCGGCAGGATGCCGACTTCGGCACCATCGGGCACGGGCATTTCGCCATAGGCCATCTGGCGGTTGAGGGCCATGCGGAAGACCTGGCCGGGCGCCAGCGCCTCGGCCCATTGCGGGCCACGCTCGCGCAGGTGCTGCAGCAGCGCATCGGTGCTGCCGCCGTTCCACTCCAGTTCTTCGCTGTCGCGGCCGACGCGGTCGCGCAGCACGCCAAAATACAGAATCCGGATCATCTCGCTCCCTGATCGGTTGAGGACATGCCGGCCATCATAGGCGAAAGGCTGCGGCCCTTCACTCCGCCGGGCTGCCAGCAGGCTCCTTCGTTCGGCGTAGCTCCGGCGCGGGTGCCCTACTTCCTCCGGCGGGGACATGTCTTGTCTTGCAGCCCTGGGAGCGGTGTTGTGGCCCACCTGGGGGCAGCTGCGTGGAACAAGCCACTACACTAGGGCGCTACGCAACCCTTGCTACTGGAACCTCATGTCTTCCCTCACCCATTTCGATGCCACCGGCCAGGCCCACATGGTGGACGTGGGCGAAAAAGCGGAAACCCGCCGCCGCGCCACCGCCACTGGCCATATCACCATGCTGCCCGAGACCTTTGCCCTGCTCGACCAGGGGCAGGCGAAGAAAGGCGATGTGCTGGGCGTGGCGCGCTTGGCGGCCATCCAGGGCACCAAGCACACCGCCCTGCTGATTCCGCTCTGCCATCCGCTGGCGCTGACGCATGTGGGGGTGGAATTCGAGAAGGAGGTTGCACTGCACCGGGTGCATATCCGTGTGACGACGGAAACGGTGGGCCGCACGGGCGTGGAAATGGAGGCACTGTCCGGTGCCATGGCCGGACTGCTGACCGTGTACGACATGCTCAAGGCCGTGGACCGCGGCATGCGCATCGATGGCGTGCGACTGCTGGAAAAGCTGGGCGGCAAGAGCGGGCACTGGCAGGCAGGGGAAGGTGCTGCCGGCTGAACAATCCTGCTGGGGTCAATGACGCCCGGTAAATTTACCAGGAACGCACGCGGCCGGTATCGACGTGCACGAACTGGCTGTCAGGATAGTAACCAACGCCGCCTGCTTTCAGCGACTTGGCGGCATCGCGCAGTTCGGCCAGCGGCACGCCGGGCAGGCGCACGTCGATGGCCTTGCCTTCCATGTGCAGGCTCTTCCTGGCGACGCCACCACCGCGCGTATTGCGCAGGGTGCTGTTGGTGACCGGGCTGCGGTAGCCGGAAATCACATCGAAGGTCTGGCTGGTGCCAAGCGCCTGGCGCACGCGGTACAGCAGGTCGAACAGCGTGGGATCCATGGAGCCGACGATGCCGCTGTAGTGGTCGCGCAGGAAGGTGTTCAGGCGCGTCATGGATTGCGGCAGGAAATTGTCGCCCACGGCATAAACCAGCGAGATGCGCTCGTTGGTATGCAGATTGTTGAAGGAAAGGCCGCGGGACGAGGGAATGGAAGCGAGAGCGCTGCCGCTACCGACAGCGAGGGTTCCGGCGGCAGTGGCGCGGAGGGCGGAACCCAGAAAATAGCGGCGGGAAGGAGTCTTTGTCTGGATCATGAATTCAAGGCAACCTGGATAGCGTGCGGGACAACCTGACTTGGAGCGGCTTGTCGCGTCAGAAGTTGCATGCAGCGCACAAAAAACAGGAAAAAGCAGGTGGCCGATTCACTATTGCAACAGACTACCTGCCCCATGTAACAGTCATGAAAAACTGTCGATGGAGCTTATTGTAGGGATGGCGCGCTCGCGGCGCTACTGTTTTTTTGTAACGCCGTCGCTGACTTAGGCTGAATTCTTGTTGTTTTACCTTGAGCCAGCAAGTCGGCCAGCTTGCGGTCGTGGCCGTACAGGTCGGGGAAGAACAGCAGCTGCCCGTTACTGACCACGGTGGTCATGTAAGTGATCACAACCGGCAGCGGTTCCTTCAGGCGCACCGTGCTGGCCTTGCCTGCCCCCATGGCCTTGCGGATGCGTTCTTCCGTCCAGGCCGGGTCGTCCTGCAGCACGAATTTGGCCAGCTGCACCGGCTCCTCCACCCGGATGCAGCCGTGGCTGAAGTCGCGTCGGGTGCGGTTGAACAGGCCGGGCGACGAGGTGTGGTGCAGGTAGATATTCTGGTTGTTCGGAAAAACGAACTTGATGTCGCCCAGCGCGTTGCTCCGGCCGGGCTTCTGGCGGATGCGCGCCGTGCCGTTGAGCACGCCCTGCAGGCCGCCCTGCCCCACGATCTCGAAGCCGTTGCGGGCCATGTAGCCCGGATCGCGGCGGATCTTGGGGATGGTTTCGGAGCGCGCGATGGAGGGCGGCACGTTCCAGTAGGGGCTGAATTCGATGTAGCGCATGTCCTCGTCGAAAAGCGGCGTGCGCGTGTCCAGCGCCTTGCCGACGATCACGCGCATGGAAATCCTGGGTTCTTCCTGGCCATTGGCGTTGTCATAGGCGCGCAGGCGGAACTCGGGCACGTTGACCACGATGGTGCGATGGCCCTGCAGCATCGGCGTCCAGCGCAGGCGCTCCATGGCCAGCGCGATGCGGTCGGCACGCTGCCTGGGGGATTCATTCAGCTTGTCGAGCGTGGCCTTGTTGAGGATGCCGTTTTCGGGCAGGCCATAGCGCTGCTGGAAGGCTTTGACGCCGGCCTGCAGGGTGCTGTTGTAGGTGGCCGGGGCCGCGGTGCCGGCGGGCAGGTCGCCCAGGGCGATCAGGCGCTGCGTCAGCATGGGCAGACCGGCCCAGGCCTGGCTGTTGCCGAGTTTTCCGCCCTTGGGCAAGGCAGGGAGTGTTCCCGCCCAGGCGGGATCATTGGCCAGCTGGCGCTCGCGCTCGAGGGCCTTGCGCAGTTCGGCATACATGGGTACGCGCGGTGTGGCCGCATCGAAGGCGCTGCCCAGATTGCCCATGCCCAGGGCTTCGCGCAGGGCCGTCGGGGCATCGAAGGCCTTCCAGTCGGTCTTGTTGGCGTCGTAGTTCGTGCCGAGCTGGCGCGGATCGACGCGGCCGTTGCGCAGGTGATGCAGATACAGTTCGAGCTTGTCGGTCAGTTGTGCATCCAGACTGGCAGCGGTGGCAGGATCGAGCGCCCTGCCCTGGTTGGCCTGGATGGTCTGCAGCAGTTGTGCGCCACCATAGTGATTGGGGTTCATGCCGTCGTTGGCGGCATTGGCCAGACGCCGTGCAGCATCCAGGGCAACCGGGCGCAGCATGTTCTGCTCATTGACCCAGAGCGATGCCCAGGCCTGCGGAGCAGCCATCAGGCCGGCCAGGACAAGCGAAGCGGAAACCAGTCGGGAAGGGAGGTACGAGAACTGCGCCATGGATCTAACCTGAAAAAAAGCGGGCCGCAGACAAGAGTCCGGAGCCCGCAAAATGTAGCACACCCGTGCTCATTGACGAAGCAGGGTTAGCACCCTGCCCTTGTTTCGTTGCGCCCTTACATCCCCAGGTAGGCCTGGCGTACTTCATCGTTGGCCAGCAGCTCGGGGCCGGGGCCGCTCAGCGTGACCGAGCCGGTTTCCAGCACATAGCCACGATCGGCAATGGCGAGCGCCGCGGCCGCGTTCTGCTCGACCAGCAGAATGGTCATGCCGTGCGACTTGAGCGACTTGATGACGTTGAAGACTTCTTCCACCAGCAGCGGGGCCAGGCCCATGGAAGGTTCATCCAGCAGCAGCAGCTTGGGACGCCCCATCAGCGCGCGCCCAATGGCCAGCATTTGCTGCTGGCCGCCGGAGAGCGTGCCTGCGGGCAGATTGCGTTTTTCCTTCAGGATCGGGAACATGCCATAGACCTTCTCCATGTCCTCCTGCAGGTTCTCTTTAGGCTGGGTGAAGGCACCCAGGCGCAGGTTGTCCTCGATGGAGAGCGGCCCGAACACCTGGCGGCCTTCGGGGCTCTGGCAGATGCCGCGGCGCACGCGCAGGTCGGCACGCAGCCGGGAAATGTCTTCGCCTGCAAACATGATCTTGCCGGCCGACATGGGCTGCACGCCGGAAAGTGTGCGCATGAAGGTGGTCTTGCCAGCCCCGTTGGCGCCGACCAGCGCCACCAGTTCACCCTTGTGCACTTCCACATCCAGCCCCTTGAGCGCCTTGATGCGGCCGTAGCAGCTTTCCATGCCGCTGACGGAGAGCAGCAGCTCGCCGGTCGGTTTGGCCTTGCCGGTGGTGAGATTGCCGGCCTCGTGTGCGCCCAGACCCACGGATTCCGGTGCCAGGTTGACCAGGCGGTGGAACAGCTGGCGGAACTCTGCCCTGGCCTCGCCGCCGAAAACGGGATCGGCATTGTTGCCGAAGGCCTCGTCGATGGATTGCCAGTCGTCATCAGTGAGCGAGGCGCGGGCCAGTGGCATCACGTCCTTCTCTTCGGTGCGGATGTGCGCCTTCACGCTTTGGGCATAGGTACGCAGCGCCTCGACGAAATCGTTGCGGTGCGCCTCGCTCTGCATGGCGCTGCCCATTTTGCTGCGCAGTGCGAGCAGCATTTCCGGTCCGTTGCGGTGTTCGGCCTGCAGGCGATCCAGCACCGCCGCGGCTTGCGGGCTGCGCTGGCGCAGCGCCGGGAACAGGTGGTGGTCTTCCTTGGCATGGTGGCAGCCATCCATGAACTGGTCGATGTAATCGAACAGCGCCGTGAAAAAGCCGGCGTCGACTTGCTGGCCCTGCTCGATGTCGCCGGCGAGCGAGTCGAGCGTGGCCGCGACGCGCCACAGGTTCTGGTGTTCTTCGATGATGATGCGCAAGGCTTGCATGGGGTTTCCTTCGGCCGGCTCAGGCATGTGCGCCCAGGTAGGCGGCAATCACGTCCGGGTTGTTGCGGACTTCCTCGCGCGTGCCTTCGGCCAGCTTGCGGCCGTAATCGAGCACGAGAATGCGTTGGGACAGGTTCATCACCATCTTCATGTCGTGTTCGACCAGCACGCAGGTCACGCCGTTTTCGGCCACCTTGCGGATCAGCTCGTCGATTTCATGCGTTTCGGTGTGGTTGAGGCCGGCTGCGGGCTCGTCCAGGAACAGCAGCTTGGGCTGCATGGCCAGCGCGCGGGCAATTTCCAGGCGCTTGAGCGCGCCGTAGGACATGCTGTCGGCGCGGGCCTTGACCTGGCCGCCCAGGCCAACGAAGCGCATCAGCTCGGCCGCCTCCTCGCGCAATTCGGCATCGCGCCTGGTGATGGACGGCAGGTGCAGTGCGCCCTTGAACAGGTTGCGGTCCAGGCGCAGGTGCGCTCCCACCATCACGTTCTCCAGAGCCGACATGTTCATGCACACCTGCAGGTTCTGGAAGGTGCGCGCCATGCCGCGGCGGGCCAGTTCGTCGGACGATTTGCCCTGGATTTCCTCGCCATTGAGCTTGATGGTGCCGGTCGTGGGCTTGTACACACCGGTGATCAGGTTGAACAAGGTGGTCTTGCCGGCGCCATTGGGGCCGATCACCGCGTAGATCATGCCGGGGTCGATCGAGAAGGACACGTCATTGACGGCCTTGACGCCCCCGAAATGGATGGAGAGGTTCTTTACGTCGAGCATGGACATGGTCAATGGCCTTTCTTGCCGAACTTGCTGGCCAGCGTGGGGACAATGCCCTTGGGCAGGAAGATCATGAACAGCATCAGGATCGCGCCGAAGATAACGGTTTCCCAGCCTTCCAGGGTGGCCAGGGCCTGCGGCAGCGCCGTGAGCAGCGCAGCGCCCAGCAGCGAGCCCCAGACGGAGGCCATACCGCCCACCACCACCATGGTCACCAGTTCGATGGAGTGGAAGAAGTCGGCAAAGCCCGGCGTCACCATGCCGATGTAATGCGCCATCACGCTGCCCATGATGCTGGCAAACACCGCCGACATGGTGAAGATGCTGACCTTGTAGCGCACCACGTTCACGCCTACCACGCGCGAGGCCACTTCCGAGCCGTGCAGCGCACGCAGCGCGCGGCCGAACGGGGAGTCGATCAGGTTGAGCGAGGCCCACACGCTGACCACCAGGAAGGCGGCGACGACCCAGTACCAGTGGCGGTCGCTGCTCAGTTCGAAGCCGAACAGGCCCATGGTGGGCAGCGGCATGCCGTCCGGGCCGCCCGTGAGCTGCGCCTCGTTGCGCAGCACGATGTTGACCAGGATGCCCAGGCCCAGCGTGGCCATGGCGAGATAATGGCCCTTGAGACGGAAGATCGGGCGCGCAATCGCTGCTGCCAGCACGCCGCAGATCACGGCGCCCGCCCCCATCGCCAGCAGCGGATGCCAGCCGAAATGCGTGGGCAGAATCGCCGAGGCATAGGCGCCGATGCCCAGGAAGCCGGCATGGCCCAGGCTGATCTGGCCGGCAAAGCCGATCAGCAGGTTCAGGCCCAGCACCACGATGGCGTTCATGGCGATGCGGATCAGCAGGTCGAGATAGAAGGCGTTGCTGATGACGAAGGGAGCGATCACCAGCGCCAGCGCGAGCACCCCGATGGAAATGTACATGGTTGTCTTGCGCATGGTTACACCCGGTCGGTAGATTTGCCGCCGAACAGGCCGCGCGGCATGAAGAACAGCACCAGCAGGATCAGGATGAACGGGATCGCATCCTTGTAGGCCGAGGAGATGTAGCCGGCGCCCATGGATTCCAGGATGCCGACCAGCAGGCCGCTGACGACTGCGCCGAGGCCGTTGCCCAATCCGCCCACCACGGCGGCGACGAAGCCCTTCAGGCCGAGCATGATGCCGACGTCGTAGGAGGTCATGGTCACCGGCGTGAGCAGGATGCCGCCCAGGGCGCCCAGCGCTGCCGACAGCGCAAAGCTGACGAACAACACCTTGCTGGTGTTGATGCCGACCAGCTGCGCCGCCGTCTGGTTGACGGAGGTGGCCAGCATGGCCTTGCCGGACAGCGTGCGGTTGAAGAAGTACCACAGCGCCACCACCACGATGGCCGTCACGCCCAGCACCCACAGGCTCTGCGGCTGGATGGCGGCACCCAGGATGTAGATCGGCTTGTCGCCCGAAAAGGCCGGCAGGCTGAAGGTGCCCTTGCCCAGCCAGACCTGGATCAGGCCGCGGATGAACAGCGAGGCGCCGATGGTGATGATGATCAGCGTCACCGTTTCGGCGCCCTTCACGGGCTCGATGGTGACCTTTTCCATCACGATGCCGACGATGGCCGGAATCAGGATGGCGAGGATGAAGGCGACCGGCAACGGCAGGCCGGCGTTGGTGAAATACACCGCCAGCATGCCGCCCAGCATGATGAATTCACCCTGCGCGAAGTTGATGACGTTGCTGGAGTTGTAGATCAGCGTGAAGCCTAGGGCCGCCAGCGCGTAGGTCGAGCCTACGGTGATGCCCGAGAACAGGTACTGCAGGAACTCTGCCATGATGGGTCTCCCTTGGGTCGGTGGGTCCTGCAGCTCAGGCTTGCGCCATCCACTGCGGTGGGCGTTTGTCGAGGAAGGCGGTGATGCCGTCCTTCGCTTCGTCGGTGGCGCGCTGGCCGGCGATGCGGCGGGCGGTTTCCTCGGTGGTGGCGTCGTCGATCGGGCGCGCGGTGACGGCGCCGACGAGTTGCTTGGCAGCGAACTGGGCGCCAGGGCCGCAGGTCAGCAGCGTGTCGGCCAGTTTCTGCACGGCGGCGTCCAGATCCTGCAGCGGCACCACTTCGCCGACCAGGCCCATCTCGAGCGCGCGCTGCGCACCGATGCGCTCGGCGCTCTGGAAGTAGCGCAGGGCGTGGCGCGGGCCGATGGCGCGCAGCACATAGGGGCTGATGACGGCGGGAATGATGCCAAACTTGACTTCGGAGGTGGCAAAACTGGCGTCTTCACTGGTAATGGCCATGTCGCAGGCTGCCGTCAGGCCGGTGCCGCCGCCCAGGGCAGCGCCCTGCACGCGGGCAATGGTCGGCTTGCGCATGCCGGAGAGTGCGCGCAGCATGCCGGCAAAGCGCAGGGCATCGGCATGGTTCTCGGCCTCGGTATAGCCGGCGGCGCGCTTCATCCAGTTCAGGTCGGCGCCGGCCGAGAAATGCTTGCCGCGGCCGGCCAGCACGACGACGCGCACGGAAGCATCGGCGTCCAGCGCGGTGCAGGCGGCATGCAGATCGGCGATCAACTGCTCGTCGAAGGCGTTGAACACTTCGGGACGGTTCATCCAGAGCGTGGCGACAGCGCCCTGCCGCTCGATGTCAAGGGTTTGGTACATGACTCTTGTCGAAGGTCGGTGGGCCAGGGGCGCGTGTAGCGCCCTGCCCCGGGAATCTGGGGGAATCCGTGACAGGAGGCGGGTTCGGGTTGATCCCTGCCCCGCTGTCACGATCCCGTTATCAACGGCGCGGAGCCTGCCGCGCTGGCGTGGATCAGCCGATTACTCGACGAGCGTCCACTTGCCGTCCTTGACCTCCAGCATCTTGAATGCGGACAGGTCCAGGCCGTTGTGGTCTTCGGCAGACATGTTGAAGATGCCGCCGGTGCCGACAAAGCCCTTGGTGGCTTCGATGGCGTCACGCACCTTGGCCTTGTCGGTGCCGCCGGCGGTCTTGATGGCTTCCACCGCCATCATCAGGCCGTCGTAGGCGTGGCCACCGAAGGCGGACGGCTCCTGGTTCCACTTGGCACGGAAGGCATTGTTGTAGGCCTCGACCACGGGCTTCTGCTTGTCGTCGGCCTTGAGCGCTTCGGGAGCGAGCTGCGGGGAGGCAGGCATGCGCACGCCGTTGGCGGCATCGCCGGCCAGCTTCAGGAACTCGTTGGACGCCACGCCATGGGACTGGTACAGCGGCTGCTTGATGTCGAGCTGGCGGTAGTTCTTGGTGGCCACGGCCGGGCCCTGGCCCAGACCAAAGATCAGCACGGCCTGCACATCAGGCGTACCCTTGATCTTGGTGAGCTGGGCGCTCATGTCGGTGTCCTTCGGGCCGTAGGTTTCGTTGGCCACGATCTGGATGCCGGACTTGGCGGCCACGCCTTCGGTTTCCTTCTTGCCGGACTGGCCGAAGCCGCTGGTCTCGGACAGCAGGCCGATCTTGCTGATGCCGCGCTTCTTCATGTCCTCGAACACCTTCTCGGCCGCCATGCGGTCGGTGTGCGGGGTCTTGAACAGCCACTTCTGCGTCGGCTGCGTGATCACCACGGCGCCGGCCAGCGAGATCATGGGCACGCCGGCCTTGTCGACCAGCGGAGCGATGGCCATGGTGGAGCCGGTGGTGGTGCCACCGACGATCACGTCGACCTTGTCGTCCTCGATCAGGCGCTTGCCGAAGCCGTTGGCCTTGTTGGCATCGCTTCCGTCGTCATAGTGCACCAGCTGCAGCTGGCGGCCGTTCACGCCGCCCTGCTTGTTGATGTCCTCGACGTACATCTGCAGGGTTTTCAGTTCCGGATCGCCCAGGAAAGAGGCGGGGCCGGTCACGGACAGCACGGAGCCGACCTTGATCGGGCCGTTGGCGTCACCGCCGGCAGCCGGGGCGCCACCTGCGGCGCTTGTGCCTTCGGCCGGCTTGCTGGCCTCCTTGGAATTGCAGGCCGTCAGCATGGTAGCAGCGCCAGCCAGCATCAAGGCGGTCACAGCGAGCGAGCTGCCGGTCTTCAGGGTGTGCATGGTCATCATCTCTTGTCTCCTTTGGGTGGTTTTCTTCGTTCAAACGCGCTCGATAATCAGGGCAATGCCTTGCCCGACTCCGATACACATGGTGCACAGGGCGTAGCGGCCGCCCCGTCGTTGCAACTCGTAGGCGGCGGTGGTCACCAGGCGCGCGCCGCTCATGCCGAGCGGGTGGCCGATGGCGATGGCGCCGCCGTTGGGATTGACGTGGCCGGCGGTGTCCGGCAGGCCCAGATCGCGCAGCACGGCCAGTGCCTGCGCGGCAAAGGCTTCGTTCAGCTCGATCACATCCATCTGGTCCAGGCTCAGGCCGGTCTGGCCGAGCACCTTGCGCACGGCCGGTGCCGGACCGAAGCCCATGATGCGCGGCGCCACGCCGGCCGTGGCCATGCCGACCACTCGGGCGATCGGCTTGAGGCCGTAGCGGCCGGCGGCCTGTTCCGAAGCGATCAGCAGTGCACAGGCACCGTCATTCACGCCGGAGGCATTGCCTGCCGTCACCGTCAAATCGGGGCCGTTCACGCCCTTGAGCCTGGCCAGCATCTCCAGCGTGGTTTCGGGACGCGGATGCTCGTCGCGGGTGAACATCTTCGGGTCGCCCTTCTTCTGCGGAATGGCAACCGGAATCAGCTCGGCATCGAAACGGCCAGCAGCATCGGCGGCCGCCCAGCGCTGCTGCGAGCGCACGGCGAAGGCGTCCTGGTCCTCGCGGGAGATGTTGAAGTCCTGCGCCACGTTGTCTGCCGTCTGCGGCATCGAATGCGTGTCGTACAGCTTCTTCAGCACCGGGTTGGGAAAACGCCAGCCGATGGTGGTGTCGTAGATCTGCGCGCTGCGCGAGAAGGCGCTTTCGGCCTTGCCCATCACGAAGGGCGCGCGCGACATGCTTTCCACGCCACCGGCGATCATCAGGCCGGCTTCACCCGCCTTGATGGTGCGCGCGGCCAGGCCCACGGCATCCATGCCGGAGCCGCACAGGCGGTTGACGGTAGTGCCCGGCACCTCGATCGGCAGGCCGGACAGCAGCCCGGCCATGCGCGCCACGTTGCGGTTGTCCTCGCCAGCCTGGTTGGCACAGCCGTAGATGATGTCGTCCACCGCGGTCCAGTCGACGCCGGGATTGCGCTCCTGCAGCGCCTTGATCGGCAGCGCAGCCAGATCGTCGGCACGCACGCTGGCCAGGGCACCGCCGTAGCGGCCTATCGGCGTGCGGATGGCATCACAAATGAAAGCCTGCGTCATGACGGATTACCTTTCCTTGGCACGCTGGTCGAGGATGCGCACGGCCTTGCCGGTCAGGGTGCGCGGAATGCCGTCGGGCTGCATCACGGTGATCTTGGTCGAAACCCCGATCAGTGTCTTGATGTGGTGCTGCAGCTGCTTGACAATATCCCGGATATCGGCATCGGGCAGGTCGGCGGCATCGCGCTGCAGTTCGCAGCGCACTTCCAGGTTGTCCATGTGGCCATCGCGGCTCACCACCAGCTGGTAGTTGCCGGCCAGGCGCTTGTCGCGCAGTATCTGCTCTTCGATCTGTGTCGGGAACACGTTCACGCCACGGATGATCAGCATGTCGTCGGAGCGGCCGGTGATCTTGCCCATGCGGCGGAAGGAGCGCGAGGTGGGCGGCAGCAGGCGCGTCAGGTCACGCGTGCGGTAGCGGATGACGGGCATGCCCTCTTTCGTCAGCGAGGTAAAGACCAGTTCACCCAGCTCGCCGTCAGGCAGCACGCGGCCGGTATCGGGATCGATGATTTCGGGATAGAAGTGGTCTTCCCAGATCACCGGGCCATCCTTGGACTCGATGCATTCGCTGGCAACGCCCGGGCCCATCACTTCGGACAGACCGTAAATATCAACCGCATCCAGGCCCAGCTTCTTCTCGATTTCGGCGCGCATGCCCTCGCCCCAGGGCTCGGCACCGAAAATGCCCACCTTGAGCGAGCACTCGGCCGGATCCAGGCCCATCTTCTCGAACTCTTCCGCGATCACCAGCGAGTAGGAGGGGGTCACCATGATGATGTCCGGCTTAAAATCCTGGATCAGCTGCACCTGCTTCTCGGTCTGGCCGCCGGACATGGGCACCACGGTGCAGCCGGCGCGCTCGGCCGCATAGTGTGCACCCAGGCCGCCGGTGAACAGGCCGTAGCCATAGGAGATGTGGCAGATATCGCCGGGACGGCCACCTGCAGCGCGGATCGAACGTGCGCCGAGGTCGGCCCAGTTGCTGATGTCGTTCTTCGTGTAGCCCACCACGGTCGGCTTGCCGGTGGTGCCGGACGATGCGTGCAAGCGGCTGATCTGTTCACGCGGCACGGCAAACATGCCGAAGGGATAGTTGTCGCGCAGGTCCTTCTTGGTGGTGAAGGGGAACTTGGCCAGATCGGCCAAGGTTTTCAGGTCATCCGGATGCACGCCGGCTTCGTCGAACACCTGCTTGTAGTGCGGCATGTTCTCGTAGGCATGGCGCACCGTCCATTGCAGACGCTGCAGTTGCAGGGCCGCAATCTCGTCGCGGCTGGCGGTTTCTATCGGCTCAAGATCGCCGGGCTGGGGTTGCTTGACAGTCATGGTTCTCCTCCATCCTTGTTATTGCGGTGGGCCCAGGCTCAAACGGCCTGTTGCAGCCCCGCGATCACTTCGCCCTGAATGCGGTAGCTCTTGCCGCGGAACAGCGCCACGGTCTTGCCGCCGGCCACGCGCACGGTGATGTCGTACACGCCGGTGCGGCCCGAGAGCGAACGTTCCACCGCCTCGGCTTCGAGCAGATCGCCCTCCTTGCCCGGAGACAGGAAGTCGATATGGCAGGCCGAAGCCACGGTGTTGTGGTTGTAGCTGTTGCAGGCGTAGGCAAAGGCGGTGTCGGCCAGTGTGAAGATCAGGCCGCCGTGGCAGATGTGGTGGCCGTTGACCATGTCGGGCCGCACCTTCATCGTCAGCACCGCGTAGCCGGGGCGTACCTCGACAATCGCCATGCCCAATGCCTGCGCCGCCTGGTCGCGCGACCACATGGCTTCGGCCACATCCAGCGCGAGCTGCTGCTCTGCCGTGTTGTTATTCATGGAACTTCCTTCCTTCATCGATGCGTTGCTGCAGCAGCGGGGAGATGCGATAGCGATCCTCGCCGTAGATATTTCCAAGATGGGCCAGCGTGTCGCGCACGGCGTTCAGGCCCACCTGCTCGGCCCACAGCAAGGGGCCACGCGGGTAGTTCACGCCGAGCTGCATGGCGGCATCGGCATCGCCGGCACTGCATACGCCCTGGTTCACGGCATCGGCGGCCTCGTTGGCCAGCATGGCCACGGTCCGCATCACGGCCAGGCCGGGAACGTCCTTCAGCGGCGAAACCATCAGCCCGGCGGATTGCAGCAGGCCCACGGCATCCTGCACCGCCTGCTCGCGGGCGCTGGCGGCGGCCGTCAGGGCAACACGGCTGGCCTGGGTGTAGTCCAGCGCGAGGTCGATCAGCACGGTGTTGTCCACACCGTTCTGCGCGGCGCGCCGGGCGGCCGTGCGGCCATCCGTCAGGTAGATTACGGCTTCGCCGGCCTCGGCAATGCGCCCGTCCGCATGGACCGGCTTGCGCGAGAAATCGATGCCCTGCAGATGCAGGCGCTGCGCCAGACCAGCCGCGGCAGGCGACTCGCCCACGATGGCAACGTCTGCAGGCGCCGGCATGGCAGCAAAAGCCCGTGCTTCGGGACGCACGGCCCCTTCGCGGTAATCGAAAAAGCCCCGGCCGTTCTTGCGGCCCAGAAAGCCCGCCTCCACCAGCTCCTGCTGCAACAGCGAGGGCTGGAAGCGCTTGTCGTAGAAATAAGCACTCCACACCGACTTGGTCACGGCAAAGTTCACGTCGTGGCCAATCATGTCCATCAGTTCGAACGGCCCCATGCGGAAGCCCCCCGCATCGCGCATCACGGCATCGATAGTGGCATGGTCGGCAGCACCCTCCTGCACCAGGCGCAGCGCCTCGGCGTAGTACGGGCGTGCCACACGGTTCACGATGAAGCCCGGCGTGGACCTGGCATGCACGGCGCGCTTGCCCCAGGCGGTAGCCGTATCGAACAGGGTCTGCGCCACGCCAGCATCGGTCGCCAGGCCGGACACGATCTCCACCAGCTTCATCAGCGGCGCCGGATTGAAGAAGTGCATGCCCGCCAGCCGCTGCGGATGCTGAAGCGCCGAACCAATTGCCGTCACGGAAATCGAGGACGTGTTCGTGCCGAAAATGCAATCCTGCCCCACGATGCCTTCCAGTTCGTTGTACAGGCCTTGCTTGGCCTCCAGCTTCTCGACAATGGCTTCGACGATCAGACCACAACCGGCAAGCTCCTGCAGGCTATTCACGGCGGTGAGACGGCCGGCAGCAGCTGCAGCATCGTCCTGCGACAGCTTGCCCTTGACCGCCAGCTTGTCGAACTGCTGGCGGATGCCGGCCACGGCCTGCTCGGCCGCACCGGCGCGGTTGTCGAACAGGCGCACCGGATGGCCAGCGGCCGCTGCCACCTGGGCAATGCCGGCGCCCATGGCGCCGGTGCCCACCACGCCGATCACGGTTTGCAGAGGCAATGCCGCCATGCTCATTCCCCCTTGAACTGCGGCGCGCGCCGGGCCATGAAGGCGGCGACGCCCTCGTTGTAGTCGTGGCTCCAGCCCAGCTCGCGCATGAAACCGCCTTCCATGGCCAGTTGCTGCTCCAGCGTATGGCCGGCAGCGGCGTGCATGGCCTGGCGCGTACGCACCAGCGCCTTGGTCGGCGCCTGCACCAGCATTTGCACCAGCTTGTCGACGTGCGCCGCAAACTCCTCGTCGGCCACAGCGGCCCAGATCAGGCCCCAGTCGGCCGCCTGTTGCGCAGGCAGCTTCTCTGCCAGCAGCGCCAGACCCATGGCGCGCGCCATGCCGACGCGTTGCGGCAGGAACCAGGTGCCTCCGGTATCCGGCACCAGCCCGATCTTGCTGAAGGCCTGCAGGAACGAGGCAGATTGCGTGGCAATCACCAGATCGCAGGCCAGCGCCAGCGAGGCGCCGGCACCGGCTGCAATGCCATTCACGGCCGCCACGGTCGGCACGCGCAGGTTCTGCAGACGCAGGATCAAGGGCCGATAGTTGCGCTCGACAGCCGCTCCCAGATCCGCCGGCTTGCCGTCCACCGGGGCCACATCGGGATCCGCCAGATCCTGCCCCGCGCAAAAGCCGCGGCCGGCGCCGGTCAGCAGCAGCACGCGCACGCCGGCGTCCTGCTCCAGCTGGTCGAGCGCATGGCGGATTTCCGCATGCATGGCGCCAGTGAAGCTGTTGAGCTTGTCGGGGCGGTTCAGCGTCAGGCGGGCCACGCCATCCTGCA
Source organism: Brachymonas denitrificans (assembly GCF_907163135.1). NCBI lineage: Bacteria > Pseudomonadati > Pseudomonadota > Betaproteobacteria > Burkholderiales > Comamonadaceae > Allobrachymonas > Allobrachymonas denitrificans. The sequence goes on from NZ_CAJQUA010000001.1 coordinate 969,293, forward strand.
CGCTGTAGAGAATGTTCTGGTAGTCCATGCCGCCCTCACGCATGCTCGCGGTACTGCACCACCACGAAGCGGTTGGCGACAAAACCCAGGTCGGTATAGGAGGCGTTGGCACCGGGGTTGCCGCCCGTGCCGTGGTAGTCGGAGAACGCCGCCGACTGATTCACGAACACGCCACCCGTCAGGTTGATCGACAGCGCCACCTTGGAGCGCTGCGTCGCCTTGATCATGGCGTTGATCACATCGCGGCTGGTGGAATACACGCTCACCGTCAGCGCACCGCACTCCTTCACCAGACGCTCGGACAGCGCAATCGAAGCCGCCGTATCCGCCGTCTTCACCACAAAGCTGATCGGGCCGAAGCGCTCTTCCATGTAAGCCTTCTCGTCCGCAGCATCCACGGCAATCAGCACCGGCGTGCTGACCGAAGCGTGCGGAAACTCGGGGTTGTCCAGCTTCTGCGGCGCCAGAATCACGCGACCATGGTGGCCGGCAGCCGCTTCGGCAATGCGGTCTGCCGTCGCGTCGGACTGGATCGCACCCAGCACCGCATGCGCCACTTCCGGCTTGGACAGGAAGCCGCTCACCGACTTGGCCAGGTCATTGCAGACATCGTCGTAGCTCTTGTGGCCTTCATCCGTCTCGATGCCGCCGGCCGGCACCAGAATCGCCTGCGGCGTGGTGCACATCTGGCCGGAATACAGCGACAGCGTGAACGCCAGATTGCGCAGCATCGCCTTGTAGGCATCGGTGGAATCGATCACCACGTTGTTCACGCCGGCCATTTCGGCGTACACGGTGGCCTGCTTGCAGTTGTCGATCAGCCAGTGGCCAAAGCTGTTGCCGCCGGTGAAATCCACCGACCTGACAGCCGGATGCGTCACCAGCTTCTGCGTATCGGCATGACCGCCGGTCACGCACAGGCTTACCAGGTTGGGATCGACGCCCTGCTCCTTCAGCACCTCGCGCATGGTGCGCACGGTAATGGCAGCCGGCAGGATCGAGTTGCTGTGCGGCTTGACGATCACGGCATTGCCCGTGGCCAATGCAGCAAACAGGCCCGGATAGGTATTCCACGTGGGGAACGTGCCGCAGCCGATCACCACGCCCACGCCCTTGCCGACCAGCTCGAAATGCTTCTTCATCACCAGCGGCGGATTCTTGCCCTGCGGCTTTTCCCAACGTGCACTGGGCGCAGACAGCATCTGCACCTGATGTGCCGCCACCACGGACTCCAGGCCGCGGTCCTGCGCATGCGGGCCGCCCGCCTGGAACGCCATCATCCAGCCCTGGCCAGTGGTCTGCATCACGGCGTGGGCAATTTCGAAGCTCTGCTTGTTCAGGCGCTCCAGCATTTCGAGACACACACCGGTACGGCCTTCCAGGCCCAGCGCCTGCCAGGACTCCATCGCCTTCTCGGCCGCAGCCACCAGCGTATCGACATCGCACGCCGGGTATTGCACGTTCAGCTCGATGCCATACGGCGACTTTTCGCTGCCCTGCCAGCCGCTGCTGCCGGGCTGGTCCAACTCGAACTGCTTGCCCAGCAGATCGTCAAAGGCCTGTTTGCCGGCTGCCGGTGCCTCTTCGCCATAGACCTTGGGACTGGGCATCTCGTTGTAGGCAGACCAGTAGCTGCGCTCGCCGAAGGCCTTGAGGCCTGCCTCCAGGGTGGCCTTGTGCTTCTCGTACAGGGGATGGCTCATTGTTCTCGTCTCCAGTTCAGCAGCAGTCGGTTCGCTGCGGGTTTGGCACTTGTCGTGCTACACGAATCGTTGTTGAGGCAAATTTTATAGTATCAATTGAACAAATCCACACTAGGGTTTACGATTAGTGAAACACATTTCGAAGGAAGTAAAAATAGCGTAAATCCATTGATAAATCATGTGGATAAATCATCATCAACACTTCTTAAGCGATCATGAAACCGGCCAAATTGGCTCTATTCTTTGCTTATGTGATACATGATCTTGTTGTTTTTATTTTTCTGTGTGTTATAGTTTTTCCAGACCAGCCGAGGCAGGCTGGCATTGCACCGTACCAACCTATGAGGAGATGAGACATGGCCAGCCATAAGGAACGCTTCGCGGACAAGATGGAATTTCCGCCCGAGATCGAACAACCCAACGTGTACCCCCTGTCGTGGGAATCGCACACCCAGAAGCTGCAGGAAGTCTGGGAAGCCGCCCTGCGCGAGAACTGGGAACCCGAAAAACTGCCTTGGGACACGCTGGACGTGGACAGCTACTCCTGGGAAGAGCGCGAGGCCATCGCCTACTGGTGGACCCTGCTCTCCGTATTCGACGCCTCCGCGCCGCCGGTTTTCGCCGAAGCCCTGATCAAGACCTACGAAGTGCACGAGGAAGATCCGGTGCGCAAGTGCTTCTTCTCCGTCCAGCGTGACGAGCAGAACCACGAAATCATGTGTGGCCTGGCCATCACCAAACTGCTGGGCCACCCGGATCCCATCACCTACGAGCCCAAGACCGAACTGGGCAAGCGTCTGCAGAAGAACACCAAGTGGCTGTACTTCAACGGCTCGCGCTACTGGACCGGCTACAAGCAGGCCGTGCCGAAGTACTCCCTGGCCGTGCTGTTCAGCTCCTTCCTGATGGGCGAAATCGCTGCCGCCACCATCTTCAAGCAGATGTACGAGAACAGCCGCGAGGCCGTGTTCAAGGAAGGCTTCAAGAACATCGGCCGCGACGAAGGCCGTCACATGGCCATCTGCATGGCCGTGATGGAGCGCGACTATCCGAAGATCGCCGAGGAAACCAAAGCCGTGGTCACCAAGCAGATCCGCGCCGGCTATTTGTTCCTGTCTGCCGTGCTGTTCGAGCCCCCGATGGAATTCTGGGACCTGCCCGAAGACTTCATCGCCAACCAGCGTGAAGCCGAGGAAGTGGCGCGCATGGCCGGTTTCGGCATCCCCACCTACGAAGCCAAGCTGGAAAACTGGAAGAACGCCATGCTCAACCTGAAAGGCGTGCTGGACCGCTACAACATCCCGTTCCCCGCCATCCCCGAAGTCGGCATCACCGGCCAGGAAGTGTCCGACATCGACATGGAAGACATCATCCCGGTGTTCTGATCCCGGAATACCGTCCGCAAGGTGCCGCCTCGCGCGGCATCTGCCGGTCACCGCCCTCGCGGCGGTTTCCCGGTGCGCTTCTTTCGCAGGAAGCGCACCCGAAAACCCCCACAAGCAGACGATAACCAGAAACATTCAGGAGACACACATGGCCCGCATCGTGATGCAGCCTTCCGGCAAATCCGTCGAGTGCGCTTATGGCGACACCGTGCTCATGTCATTGGAAAAGGCCGGCTTCGCCCTGCCCAACAACTGCCGCGCCGGCGCCTGCGGCGAATGCAAGGTCAAGGTTCTCTCCGGCCAGTTCGATCAGGGCATGGTGCTCGACATGGCCCTTTCGCAGGAAGACCGCCGCCAGGGCTTCGGCCTCATGTGCATGGCCAAGCCCATCTCCGACGAACTGGTGATCGAATGGGGCACGGAAGACGCCAAGCCCAAGCTATTCCCGCCACGCGAAAACGCCCTGTTCGTGGTGGTGGACAAGCGCATCGTGGCCGCCCGCGTGGTCGAACTGCGCCTGCGCCCGGTCGGCAAGCCGCTGCGCTACTGGCCCGGCCAGTACGTCACGCTCGGCCCCGGCAGCAACAACATCCCGGCCCGCGCCTTCTCCATCGCCAACGCCCCGCGTCCCGATGGCGAAATCACCCTGCAGATCGCCCGCTCCGATGACGGCCCCACCAGCCAGTGGGTGCACGACACCCTCACCATCGGCGACAACGTCAAGCTCTCTGGCCCCTACGGCACCTTCATCGGCGACCCGGCGGTCGATACTCCCATCCTCTGCCTGGCCGCAGGCACCGGCCTGGCCCCTATCATGGCGCTGGCCGAAACCGCGCTGCGCCGCGGCTTCCGCAAGCCTGTCACCCTGCTGTTCTCCGCCCGCACCGAGCCCGACGTGTACGGTCACGGCATGATGGCCTGGTGGCGCACCAAGCACCGCAACTTCGACTACAAGGTCACCCTCACGCGCGAACAGAAGGACGGTTTCCTGCACGGCCGCGTCAACGAGGTGCTGCCCTCCATGTTCCCCGACCTGTCCAAACACACCATCTTTGCCGCCGGCAGCCCGGAGTTCGTCGCCACCTGCGTCGATGCCGTCAAGGCGCTCGGAGCACAGGACGGCATGATCTACACTGAAGGCTTCTTCGCCCAGCAGCAGCCTACGGTGGCCGACGCCTCCCATCTGCTCAGCACGGCGAACTGACGCCTGCCCCCGATCGAGGCGCGGGGGCGGCTGTCTCCCCGCGAACGGTGCGGTGCCTCTGCACTGCACCGTTTTTTCATTGACCCAGGAGGATGCGCTTCATGATCCAGCCAGGAAAAGACAGCAAGAGCGGCGTGCAATCGCTGGAAATCGGCCTGTCCGTGGCGCGCGTGCTGGTCAACAGCCAGGGCCCGATGATGCTCAAGGACATCGCCCTGCAGGCCGACATGCCACCGGCCAAGGCGCACCGCTATCTGGTCAGCCTGATCCGCGCCGGCCTGGTCATGCAGGACCCCGCCACCTCCCACTACGATCTGGGCCCGTTTGCTCTCAACATCGGTCTGGCCGCCGTCAACCGCATCGACCGCATTCGTCTCGGCCTGGAAGCCATCTCCCAGCTGCGCAACCAGATCAACGAAACCACCGCCCTGGCAGTCTGGAGCGCCAACGGCCCGGTCATCGTGCGCTGGGAACGGCCCCGCCGGCCCATCACCGTCAACGTGGTCACCGGCGTCAGCGTAGAACTGCTCAACAGTGCCAGCGGTCTGGTGTTTGCAGCCTGGCTGCCCGAGCGCCGCACCTCGGCCCTGATCCAGGCCGAACTGGCCCGTCAGCCCGCCGACGCCCCCATGCGCACCATGGCAGACGTGCAACAGCGCCTCTCCCAGATCCGCGGACAAGGCGCCGTGTCCATCGGCGAGCACTACTTTGCCGGCGGCGTGCAGGCACTCGGCGCACCGGTGTTCAACTTCCGCAACGAAATCACCATGGCCCTGGTCGTCGTCGGCATCGCCGGCATGAGCGACCTGGGCGAAGACAGCCCGGCCATGCACGCCTTGCGCGAAGCCGCGCAAGCCCTCTCACGGCAGCTCGGCTCCACCGCTCCCGACCCCTCCGCAACCAGGCCAGGCTGACTCGCCCGCACGCATCGCGAGGGCATCGCCCATGCACAAGGGCATGAAACACCTTGGCACCTTCGCACCCGCCAGGCATCCAGGGTTCGTCCCTGCGCGCCGGCAAATCCACGCTGCCTTCCGCACCTCCCGTCCGCCCTGTCCGGAAGACCCTGGCGCTGCTCCGAAAAGCCAGCTGCCGCCTTCCTATAATGATGCATTTGACCCAGCGCAACCCGCCGCATGCCCGCCACCCTCATCCAGGCCCATCTCGACGCCTTCAGCCAGCAACGCCGCATCCGCGCCGGATCGCTCATCATCTCCGCTTTCGGTGATGCGATCTACCCGCGCGGCGGTCGCATCTGGCTTGGCAGCCTGATCCGCCTGCTGGAACCCCTGGGCGTGGGTGAGCGCCTGATCCGCACCACCGTCTTCCGCCTGGCGCAGGACGGCTGGCTGCGCACCGAAGCCTTCGGCCGCCGGGCCGACTACCTGCTTACCCCTGCCGGCCAACAGCGCATCGAAGATGCCGCGGGCCACATCTACGCCTCCAGCACTCCGGTCTGGGACCGCCGCTGGCGCCTGATGCTGGTCGTCGGCGACATCGCCGCGCGCCAGCGCGAGCAACTGCGCCGCGCCCTGTTCTGGCAAGGCTTCGGCCTGCTCGGCACCGACTGCTTCATCCACCCCAGCGCCGACCTGGACGCCGCCTCCGATGCCCTGATGGCCGACGGCCTCGGAGAACTGCTGCAGGAACTGATGCCGCTGCTCGCCGTGGAAAACCACTTCGGCAACTCCGCGCGCGATGTCGACATGGTGCTGCGCGCCTGGAACCTGGAGCAACTCGGCAACGATTACACCGCCTTCGTGGAGCGCTACCGCCCGCTGATCGAGGCGCTGCGCCAGAATCTTGGCGACGTGATCCCCGACGAAACCGCCTTCCTGCTGCGCACCGTGCTGATCCACGAATACCGCCGCCTGCTGCTGCGTGATCCCGAACTGCCCGCCGAACTGCTGCCGCACGACTGGCCCGGCAACGAGGCGCGCCTGATGTGCCGCGAGTTCTACCGCCGCCTGCTGCAGGCCTCCGAGCGTCATCTCGACCAGCACCTGCAATGCGCCAACGGCCACGTACCCCCGGCCCAGCCGCTGCTATACCAGCGCTTCCAGACCGAAGACCCGTTCCAGAACCTCCCACGCACCACACCCTGAGGGAGTTGCGCGAGCAGGACTTCGAGAGGGCCTCCTGCGCACAACACCCTGAATGTAAGGGGATGGTTTATGACAGGTCGGTCACAATAGTGACATGCAAGCTACCCAGAATTGTGCTTGAACTCCTCACCAGCACCTGGGTGCCATCATGCAAGAAAACAAAGACCTGCACTACCAGCTCGCCACCTGGAAAGCCATCGCATTCGCCGCTGCCGACTGCCTGATGGAACGTTGCGACAATCCCGGCCAGACCTACGCCGAAATGGAAGCCTCCCTGCTGGACTTCCCCTCCTCCACCGGCATGCCCGAACTGAACAAGCCGATCCAGCAAGCTCTGCGTGAACTGAAGGAAATGGCGCTGCGCGAAACCAGCGTGGCCTGACTATCCCCGCCTGCACGATTCGCAGGTATCACGCGCACCATTCATCCCCTGTCACCTCCCCTTGCATCAGTAGCGGAGCGCCCCGAGACGGATTGCAAATCCGTCCAGCCGGGTAGCCGTTTGCACGCATGCCGCACAGGCAAAGAAAAAGCACCCAGGCCATAAGACGCTAAGTGCTTGAATGTGCTGTGTTTTTTTGGAGGCGCGACCCGGAGTCGAACCGGGCTAGACGGATTTGCAATCCGTTGCATAACCGCTTTGCTATCGCGCCCTGTCTGGGACAATGCCCAGCCATAGGCTGGACAAAAAAGGGAAGCTTTTGCGAGCTTCCCCTTTGAATATGGAGCGGGAAACGAGGCTCGAACTCGCGACCTCAACCTTGGCAAGGTTGCGCTCTACCAACTGAGCTATTCCCGCGTGAAGCTAAGATTATAGCAAGAAATCAGCGAGTTTTACAAGTCTTCTGATTTTTTGCAGTGTGATGCCACTCACATCTCAACTACGCTTCGGCGCACATTTCTGCATCGCCGAAGCCTTAGATTATATACCGAATTTTCAGTGTTTTGTAGCCGGACGCTTGGCTCGCACGGTTTTTACCGGAGCCGTGGCCGCCGGGTCGATCGGCACACCGGCAGACTCCGCCATCTCCAGCGGCTGCGGCTCGCGCTCCAGCGCAATCGCCAGCACCTGGTCGATCCACTTCACCGGAATGATCTCCAGGCCTTCCTTCACATTGGCCGGAATTTCCTGCAGATCCTTCATGTTGTCTTCGGGAATGATCACCTTCTTGATGCCACCGCGCAACGCCGCCAGCAGCTTCTCCTTCAGGCCGCCGATGATGGTCACCTCGCCGCGCAGCGTGATCTCGCCGGTCATGGCCACATCGCTGCGCACCGGAATGCCGGTAATCGCAGACACCAGCGCCGTCGTCATGGCCGCACCCGCGCTCGGGCCGTCCTTGGGCGTGGCGCCATCCGGCACGTGGATGTGGATGTCCTTTTTCTCGAACACCTCGTCCGCAATGCCCAGGCGTGCCGCACGGCTGCGCACCACGGTACGGGCCGCCTCGACCGATTCCTTCATCACGTCGCCCAGCGAACCGGTACGCAGGATATTGCCCTTGCCCGGCATGATGGCAGTTTCGATGGTGAGAAGATCGCCGCCCACTTCCGTCCAGGCCAAGCCCACGACCTGGCCGATGCGGCTGGCTTCGTCGGCACGGCCATAGGTATAGCGGCGCACACCCAGATAGTCGTTCAGGTTATCAGCCGTCACCACCACCTTGTCGCTCACCTGCTTGAGTTGCACCGCCTTTACCACCTTGCGGCAGATCTTCGACAGCTCGCGCTCCAGCCCGCGCACGCCGGCTTCGCGTGTGTAGTAACGCACGATGTCGCGCACCGCGTCTTCGGTGATCTCCAGCTCCTCGGCCTTCACGCCGTTGTTCGTCATCTGCTTGGGCAGCAGATAGCGCGCGGCGATATTGACCTTCTCGTCTTCGGTATAACCGGACAGGCGAATTACCTCCATGCGGTCCAGCAACGCCGCGGGAATGTTCATGGAGTTCGACGTCGCCACGAACATCACGTCGCTCAGGTCGAAATCCAGCTCGACGTAATGGTCGTTGAAGGTATGGTTCTGCTCGGGATCCAGCACTTCCAGCAGCGCGCTCGACGGGTCGCCGCGGAAGTCCGCACCCAGCTTGTCGATCTCGTCCAGCAGGAACAGCGGGTTGCGTGCTCCTGCCTTGGTCAGGTTCTGCAGCACCTTGCCCGGCAATGCGCCAATATAGGTACGACGGTGACCGCGGATCTCGGCCTCGTCGCGCATGCCGCCCAGCGCCATGCGCACGTACTTGCGGCCCGTGGCCTTGGCCACGGACTGCCCCAGCGAGGTCTTGCCCACGCCCGGCGGGCCGACCAGACACAGGATAGGCGCCTTCACCTTGTCCACACGCTGCTGCACGGCGAGGTATTCCAGGATGCGGTCCTTGACCCGCTCCAGACCATAGTGGTCCTCGTTCAGGATGCGCTCGGCCTCCGCCAGATCCTGCTTGATCTTGGTCTTCTTGCTCCACGGCAGGCCGACCAGCACATCCAGATAGTTGCGTGCCACGCCTGCCTCAGCCGACATGGGCGACATCAGTTTCAGCTTCTTCAGCTCGGCTTCGGCCTTGGCCAGCGCCGCCTTGGGCATGCGCGCAGCCTTGATCTTGCGCTCCAGCTCTTCCAGATCGGCGCCCTCTTCGCCATCTCCCAGTTCCTTCTGGATCGCCTTCACCTGCTCGTTCAGATAGAAGTCGCGCTGGTTCTTTTCCATCTGGCGCTTGACGCGGCCGCGGATGCGCTTGTCGACGTTGAGGATGTCGACCTCGTGCTCGAGTTGGCCAAACAGCAGTTCCAGACGTTGCTGGATATCCATCTTCTCCAGCACTTCCTGCTTGTCTTCCAGGTTCAGCGGCAAGTGCGCGGCGATGGTATCGGCCAGGCGGCCGGCATCGTCGATGCTGCCGATGGAGGACAGGATTTCCTGAGGAATCTTCTTGTTCAGCTTGACGTACTGCTCGAAGGACTGCATCAGCGCACGGCGCAGCGCCTCGATCTCGCTCTGCGCTTCGCGCGACAATTCCTGCGCAACAGCCGCATCGGCTGCTGCAGGCAACACGGTGGCGGTAAAGAACTTCTCGCCCTCTGCAATGGACTGCACCTGCGCGCGCTGACGCCCTTCCACCAGCACCTTCACCGTGCCGTCCGGCAGCTTAAGCAGTTGCAGAATGGAGGCAATGCAGCCGGTGGCGAACATGTCGTCGATGGCGGGCTCGTCCTGGGCGGCCGTCTTCTGGGCCACCAGCATGACGGAACGGCCCGCTTCCATGGCTGCTTCGAGCGCAGCAATGCTCTTGGCGCGCCCGACGAACAGCGGAATCACCATGTGCGGGAACACCACCACGTCCCGCAGGGGAAGCATGGGCAGTTCCACGCTTTCGGGGGGCAGGTAGACAAAGTCAGACATCTCGAACTTCTTTCACAAAAGGGGCTGGATAGCCTGTTATGAGGCCATACACCCTGTTTTCAAGCAGTGCAACGCAGGCGCAACACCGAAAGCGCAGACCGCAAACCCAATGTCCCACAACTCCTCCGGCACGTCATCGCCCGGGGCAATAACCCTGTGCACGGGGCGTGTTGCGAGACCACGGCGCCGCACATGAAAACCGGCTCGCAGGGGAGCCGGTCAGACATCGGATGCAGCGGCTCAGGCCTGCTGCTTTTCCTTGTTGCGGTACACCAGCATCGGCGGCTTGGCGTCGTTGACCACGGATTCGTCCACAACGACCTTTTCCACATTCTGCATGCCCGGGAGGTCGAACATGGTGTCCAGCAAAGCCTGCTCCAGAATCGAGCGCAGACCACGGGCGCCAGTCTTGCGCTCCATCGCCTTGCGCGCAATCGCCTGCAGCGCCTTGGGCGTGATTTCCAGCTCCACGTCTTCCATCTGGAACAGCTTGCCGTACTGCTTGACCAGCGCGTTCTTGGGCTCGGTCAGAATCTTGATCAACGCCTTCTCGTCCAGCTCGGCCAGCGCCGTCACCACGGGCATGCGGCCGATCAGTTCGGGAATCAGGCCGTACTTGATCAGGTCTTCCGGCTCGATATTCTGGAAGATCTCGGTCAGCGTGCGGCTTTCCTTGCTGCGCACCTCGGCGCCAAAGCCGATGCCGCTGCCCGCCGTACGGCGCTCGATCACCTTTTCCAGGCCGGCAAAGGCGCCGCCGCAGATGAACAGCATGTTCGTCGTATCCACCTGCAGGAAATCCTGATTGGGGTGCTTGCGCCCGCCCTGCGGCGGAATGCTGGCCATGGTGCCTTCGATCAGCTTGAGCAGTGCCTGCTGCACGCCTTCGCCGGACACGTCGCGCGTGATGGACGGGTTGTCGGATTTGCGCGAAATCTTGTCGATCTCGTCGATGTAGATGATGCCGCGCTGCGCCTTCTCCACGTCGTATTCGCAGCTCTGCAGCAGCTTGGTGATGATGTTCTCGACGTCTTCACCCACGTAGCCGGCTTCGGTCAGGGTGGTGGCATCGGCCATCACGAAAGGCACGTTCAGCATGCGCGCCATGGTCTGCGCCAGCAGCGTCTTGCCGGAGCCGGTGGGGCCGATCAGCAGGATGTTGCTCTTGCTCAGCTCCACGTCATCCTTGCCGAGCTGCTCCTTGTGCATCAGGCGCTTGTAGTGGTTGTACACCGCCACCGCCAGCGTGCGCTTGGCGGCTTCCTGGCCGATCACGTAGTTGTCGAGGTTTTCCTTGAGCTGCGCGGGCGTGGGCAACTGCTCGCCGGCGGGCGCAGCGGCAGCCGCCTGGCTGGCATCCTCTTCCAGGATCTCGTTGCACTGGGAGATGCACTCGTTGCAGATGAATACGGACTGACCGCCGTAGCTGCCGGACACCAGTTTGTCCACCTCGTCCTGCGTCTTGCCGCAGAAGGAGCAGTGCATGGTCTTGCCGGGGGCGTCTTTTTTGCTAGTCATGGAGTGCGATTGTAGGTTAGAAAACGTTTCTAACCGTCAGTATTTACACAGTATTGTGGTAGATCAGGCCTGCCGCACCACAGCACGGCAAGCCCGACGGCAGCCGCGTCAGACGGCTTCGCCGCGATGCTTGATCACGCGGTCGACCAGACCGTAGTCCTTGGCTTCATGGGCAGCCATGAAGTAGTCGCGCTCGGTATCGCGCTCGATCTTTTCCAGCGGCTGGCCGGTGTTCTCGGACAGGATCTGGTTCAGGTCCTTGCGCAGGCGCAGGATCTCGCGCGCGTGGATCTCGATGTCGGTGGCCTGGCCCTGCGCACCGCCCAGCGGCTGGTGAATCATCACGCGCGAGTTGGGCAGGCTGAAACGCTTGCCCTTGGCACCGGAAGACAGCAGGAAGGCACCCATGCTGGCCGCCATGCCCATGCACAGCGTGGACACGTCGGGCTTGATGAACTGCATGGTGTCGTAGATCGACATGCCGGCGCTCACCGAGCCACCCGGGGAGTTGATATACAGGGAGATATCCTTGTCCGGGTTCTCGCTCTCGAGGAACAACAACTGGGCCACCACCAGATTGGCTGTCTGGTCGTTCACCGGGCCGACCAGGAACACCACGCGCTCCTTGAGCAGGCGGGAATAGATGTCGTACGAGCGCTCGCCCCGGCCGGATTGTTCGACCACCATCGGGATGAGGCCGAGGGCTTGGGCATCGAGGGCACTGTTGCGCGTGAATTGCATGCGTTGACTCCGGAAAATGGCTTTGTGGCAGATCATTCGCCGCATCTGCTGGCAGAAGACGACGCTGTCACATTATGGCAAGAATGATGCCCCAATAAATAAGGCCTGCGCGGCAGACTGCAAGCCCGCCGGCAGGCCTTTGGTTCGAGTGCGTTGCTATCGCAGGGACAGGACGCCTCGTCCAGGCGATCAGGCCTGGCCCATCAGCTCGTCGAAGCTCACCTTCTTCTCGCTGACCTTGGCCTTGCCAAGCACGAAGTCGGTGACGTTATTCTCGGTCACGACGGCTTCGATCTCGGCCATGCGCTGCTGGTCACCGGTGTACCAGCGGGCCACGTCCTCGGGCTTCTCGTAGCTGGCAGCCAGTTCCTGCACGTGGGCCTGCACCTGCTCGGGCGTGGCCAGCAGGTTGTTGGCACGCACCAGGTCGGCCACGATCAGGCCCAGGCGCACGCGACGCTCGGCCTGGTCCTTGAACAGGTCGCCGGGGATCGGAGCCTTGTCGGCGTCCTTGATGCCGCGCTGCTTCAGGTCGGCACGGGCATTGGCCACCATGTTGTTGATCTCGGCCTGCACACTGGCCTTGGGCAGGTCCAGCTCGGCGTTGGCCACCAGGGCATCCATCACAGCCGTCTTGTTGCGGGCCAGCACGCGGTACTTGACCTCGCGCTCCAGGTTCTTGCGGATGTCGGCACGCAGGCCGTCCACGGTGGCTTCGGCCACGCCCAGCTGCTTGGCGAACTCGTCGTTCACTTCGGGCAGGTGGGCGGCTTCCAGCTTCTTCACGGTCACCAGGAAGTCTGCCGTCTTGCCAGCCACGTCCTTGCCGTGGTAGTCCTCGGGGAAGGCCAGCGGGAAAGTCTTGCTCTCGCCGATCTTCATGCCGCGCACGGCGTCTTCGAACTCGGCCAGCATCTGGCCTTCGCCGACCAGGTACTGGAAGTCTTCGGCCTTGCCGCCGGCGAACACTTCACCGTCGATCTTGCCTTCGAAGTCCACGGTCACGCGGTCGCCGTCCACGGCCGGCTCGTCCTTGCCGCGCTGACTGAAGGTGCGGCGCTGCTTGCGCAGGATGTCGATGGTGCGCTCGACGGCAGCATCGTCCACCTCGGCGGTCAGCTTCTCGACTTCGGCTTCGGCCAGATCCTTGAACTGCACTTCGGGGTACACCTCGAACACGGCGTCGAACAGCATCTCGCCTTCGGCGGCACCTTCCTTCTCGCTGATGGAGGGCTGGCCGGCCACGCGCAGATCGGCTTCGGTGGCAGCCTTGAAGAAGGCTTCGCCAACCTTGTCGTTGATCACTTCATACTGGACACCGGGGCCGTACTGGTTGGCCACCACGCTCAGCGGCACCTTGCCAGGACGGAAGCCGTCCATCTTGACGGTGCGGGCCAGACGCTGCAGGCGCTTGGTCACTTCATCCTGCACTTCCTTGACGGGCACGGACAGGACGATCTTGCGCTCCAGCTTTTCCAGGGTTTCGACGTTCACGGACATGGGTGTGTTCCTTTGATCAGGCTAATGCAAGCGGCGCCGGGGACGGGCTTGCCATGAAAAGAATCTGTGGTGCGCGGGGGGGGACTCGAACCCCCACACCATTGCTGGCGTCAGGACCTAAACCTGGTGCGTCTACCAATTTCGCCACCCGCGCTTGCGTTTGCGGATCAGTCACACCTGGGGCGGCTTCACCGAAAACGGGTAACATGCGATTTTAGCTGGCAAAAAGCCCGGTTTAGGGGCCCGGACAGATAATTCTGCCCTGCCACCCCGGTTTTTACTGTTACCTTCCGCATCCGTGCCTTCTCCCACCCCGCCACCTGTCACGCATTACGAGAACTTTCCGGTGGCGAGCCTGCTGTGCCCGAAGCCACTGCGACCGGCGGTGGCAGCCATCTATCATTTCGCGCGCACTGCCGACGATCTGGCGGATGAAGGCGAACTGGAGGCCGGCGAGCGTCTGCTGGCGTTGCACCGCTATCGCCGGGCGCTGGAACTGGCCACTGCGCCTGCGCCCTACCCGGCTGATGGCGACTGGCCGGACGTGATGCCCCCCCTGCAGCATGCCGTGAGGCAACACGATCTGCCCGCGGCTCTGCTGCACGACCTGCTCACGGCCTTTGAACGTGACATCCTGCATTCGGAAGCCGTCGCCGTCTACCCCCGCCATGATGACCTGATCGACTACGCCCGCTATTCCGCCAATCCGGTGGGACGGCTGATGTTGCACCTGTATGGCGTGCGCTCGGAGCCTGCGCTGCGACAGAGCGATGCCATCTGCACCGCGCTGCAGCTGTTCAACTTCTGGCAGGACATCTCGGTGGACGTGTCCCGCGGCCGCTACTACCTGCCGCAGGATCTGGCGGATCGCCATGGCGTGGATTGCCGTGACCCCATGCATGCACCGGCAGCGCAGCGAGCAGCCCTGCTGCAAGAATTGCTGGAACGCGCGCGCGGGCTGATGTCGCAAGGGGCGGCGTTGCCGGAAGCCGTGGCTGGTATCGCCGGCCGCAAGGCCGCCTGGGAGCTGCGCCTGGTCATGCAAGGCGGGCTGCGCATCGGGGAAAAAACCGCGAAACTGGGAGCGGAAGCCTTCAGCAAGCGACCTCGCATCGGAGCCATGGATGGGCTGCTCATGCTCGCCCGCAGCCTGCAGCCCTTGCGCTGAACGTCCTGCACACGGCAGAGCAAGCCCCCCCCCGTCACGCCGGCGCCCCATTTGCATGGGACAATAGCCGCCACTCCCACTGAGCGCACCCATGTCCGAAACCACGCCCGCCACGCCCCAGCAGTACGTCCAGCAAAAAGCCGCCGCATCCGGCAGCAGCTTCTACTATGCGTTCCTGTTCCTGCCCGCCGAACGACGCGCCGCCATCACGGCCTTCTATGCGTTCTGCCGCGAAGTGGATGACGTGGTGGATGAAGTGAGCGACCCGAGCCTGGCACAGACCAAGCTGGCGTGGTGGGAAAACGAGGTGCGACAGTCCTTTGCCGGCAAGCCCACGCATCCCGTCATGCGCGCCCTGATGCGGCACGCCCCCACCTTCGGAATCGAGCAGCGTCACCTGATGGCGGTGATCGAAGGCTGCCAAATGGACCTGCAGCAAACGCGCTACCTCGACTTTGCCGGGCTGCAGCGCTACTGCCACCTTGTCGCCGGCATCGTCGGCGAAGTCTCGGCCCGCATCTTCGGCCAGACCGAACAGCAAACCACCGAATACGCACACCAACTCGGCCTGGCGCTGCAGCTCACCAACATCATCCGCGACGTCGGCGAAGACGCCATGCGCGGCCGCATCTACCTGCCCATCAGCGACCTGCAGCACTTCGGCGTCAAGGCCAGCTCCATTCTGGCACGCGAATACAGTCCGGAGTTTGTCGAGATGATGCGCTACCAGGCCCAACGCGCACACCAGTACTACGACAAGGCTCTGGCCCTGTTGCCCGCGTCAGAGCGCCGCGCCCAGAAACCCGGCCTGATGATGGCCAGCATCTACCGCACCCTGCTGCGCGAGATCGAACAGGAAAACTTCCAGGTGCTGCACCAGCGCATCAGCCTGACGCCGCTGCGCAAGTTCTGGCTGGCCTGGAAGGTGCAGGCGCTGGGAGCGCACCGGATCTGAGGGCGGGTAGCAGTGACTCGGAAGGCGAACAAAAGCCCGCGCACGTCCGGCGACCTGGGCCTATGCCGGAGCCACTGATATGAGAGTGCCACAGCCCGACACGTTCGCAACCGTGGGTCCGGAAATGCAAATGCCACTGCAAGTCGCGGTTATCGGCGCCGGCTGGGCAGGATGCGCCGCGGCCGTGGCCGCAACACGCCAGGGGCACGCGGTGACGCTCTTCGAAGCCGCTGCCGAACCCGGCGGCCGGGCGCGCAGCGTCACGCTGCCGGACGGCACTACGCTGGACAACGGCCAGCACATTCTGATCGGCGCCTACCGCGAATCCCTGCGTCTGATGCAGGAGCTTGGCGTGGATACACAGAGCGCCCTGCTCCGCCTGCCTCTGGATCTGCGCACACCCGATGGCCATGGACTGTGCATGCCTTCACCCGCCGGCCACCCGCAGCTCGATGTACTGCGCGCCATCCTGCGGGCGCGCGGATGGAGCTGGGCGGCGCGGCTCTCGCTGCTGCGGGTTGCTGCCCGCTGGCAATGGCAGCGCTTCCGCGCAGCGGAACGCGCAACGGTGCAGGACGTGTGCCATGGCCTGCATCCGCGCGTGATGGCCGATCTTGTCACGCCCCTGTGCATATCCGCTTTCAACAGCCAGCCTGCAGACACCAGTGGCTCGGTATTTCTGCGCGTACTGCAGGATGCCCTGCTGGCCGAACGCGGTGGTTCGGATGCGCTGATTGCACGCGAGTCGCTCGGCGAACTGCTGCCCCGCCCCGCCGCACAGTGGCTGGAACGCAAGGGAGCCAGCGTCCATCTCGGCTGTCGCGTACGAGTGATCCATCGATCACATCAGGGAATGTGGGAGCTTGCGCACGACTGCAAGGCAGCGGCCTCACAGGTCGGGCGTTTTGACCGCATCATTCTGGCCGTACCCGCACGTGAGGCAGCGCGCCTGGTCAGCAGCATTGCCCCGAAATGGGCCGACGTTGCCCGGACTTTGCAGCATGCGCCCATCGCCACTACCTACGCCCGGTACGTTGGCTCCAAACCGCTGCCCCCCATGCAGGCCCTGCGCGACACCCCGGAACGCCCCGCACAATTCGTCTTCAGCCACGATGCGCAGGCGAGAACAACAAGTGGCGGCCGCAAGGAACAACTGCTGGCTTTCGTGACCAGTTGCTGCGAACTGGAGCGAGACGCCCTGGAAAACGCCATCCGGGCACAGGCCAGCGAGCAACTCGGCCTGGAGCAGCTCGACATCATCGCCACGCTGGTAGACAAGCGTGCGACCTTTATGTGCCACGCTGGGGTGCTGCGTCCTCCGGCCGGTATCGCTGCAGGTCTGCAAGCTTGCGGGGATTACGTGGAAGGTCCTTATCCGGCGACTCTGGAAGGCGCCGTCCGTAGTGGCCTGGCTGCGGCAACAGCCTTGCCTGCCGCATCGGTTAACTGCTGACTACTGACTGCTGACGACAGACCGCAGACCGCAGACCGCCAGCTTACTCCTTGTCCGCGTACGGGTTGTGCGAGGTTTTCATCTCGATGCGCAGCGGCGTGCCGATCAGGTTGAACTGCTTGCGCAGCCGGCCTTCCAGATAGCGCTTGTAGGCATCGGTGACGTGTTCCAGCGAATTGCCGTGCACCACCACCACCGGCGGATTCATGCCGCCCTGGTGCGCATAGCGCAGCTTGGGACGGAACATGCCCGAGCGCTTGGGCGCCTGGAATTGCACTGCCTCGTGCAGCAGTCGCGTGAGCTGCGGCGTGGACATCTTGATGTTCGCCGCCTTGTGCGCCTGGATGATGGACTGCCATACCGGGCCCAGACCCTGGCGCTTGATGGCAGAAATATAGTGCAGCGCGGCAAACTTGAGGAATGCCAGCCGCGTCTCCACCGAACGCAGCACCAGCTCGCGCTGGTACTCGTCAACTGCGTCCCACTTGTTGATCGCCACCACCACGGCGCGACCACTTTCCAGGATGAAGCCGGCGATATGCGCGTCCTGGTCCGTCACGCCCTGCGTGGCATCCAGCAACAGCAGCACCACGTTGGCCGACTCGATCGCCTGCAGTGTCTTGACCACCGAGAACTTCTCGATCGCCTCGAACACCTTGCCCTTGCGCCGCAGGCCGGCGGTATCGATCAGCTCGAATTTCTGGCCGTTGCGCTCGAAAGGCACGCTGATGGCATCCCGCGTGGTGCCCGGCATGTCGAAGGCCACCAGGCGCTCCTCGCCCAGCCAGGTGTTGATCAGCGTGGACTTGCCGACGTTCGGACGGCCGGCCACGGCCAGCTTGATGACGCCTTCGCTTTCATCCGGCGCATCTTCGTCCGGCTCGGGCATGCCGATGCTGTCGAGTGCAAAATCGATCAGGCTGCGAATGCCCTGGCCGTGCGCCGCCGATACGGGGTACACCTCGCCCAAGCCGAGCTCGTAGAAGTCGACCAGTTGCTGGCCTTCCTTCATGCCCTCGGCCTTGTTGGCCACCAGGATGGCGGTCTTGCCCAGGCGACGCAGGTAGTTGGCAATGTCATGATCCTGTGCCGACAAGCCGGCACGCGCGTCCACGATGAACAGCACCACATCCGCCTCGGCCACGGCCTGCTGCGTCTGGCGCGCCATTTCGCGGAAGATGCTGCCTTCGCCCGCATCGGGCTCGAAGCCCCCCGTATCGATGACGATGTATTCGCGTCGCCCCTGGCGGCCGTTGCCATAGTGGCGGTCCCGCGTCAGGCCGGCAAAGTCGGCCACGATCGCGTCCCGCGACTTGGTCATCCGGTTGAACAGCGTGGATTTGCCCACATTGGGCCGCCCGACAAGGGCAATGACAGGTTTCATGACAAACAATCAGGATCAGCGGGCTTGAATGGCGGTGACGGTGCCCTTGCTGCCCACGACAATCACCGAGTTGCCGGCCAGCACCGGCGCCACCCGGATCGGGGCACCATCGGTGGCAACACGGTTCACCAGGGCGCCGCTCTGGCGCGCCAGCACATGCACATAACCCTGTGCGTCACCCACCAGCACCTGGTTGCCGGCCACCAGCGGCGCGCCCAGGCCGCGGTAACGCAGCGTGGTGTTGTTCCACACCGGATTGCCGTTGGCACGTTCCCAGGCCACCACGTTGCCGGAGTCATCGCTACCGACCACGATCTGGGCATCGCCGGAAATGCCGGTCGACCCCGTGCTGGGCTGGCTCCACACGGTGTTGCCGCCGCCACCCAGCACGGCACAGCTCACGCCGGCCTGGAAGGTGCGCGTGCACAGGCTGCCGCCCTCGCGCGATGCGGGAGCCAGCACGTCGCCCATGCGGGCCACGTCGGTACCGCCACGGGCGCTGGCAACGCTGACCTGCATCAGCGGGGTGCCGTCGTCGGGATTGAACGCCACCACGCGGCCAGACACGCCTGCCAGCAGCGCACCACCAGCGGCAGTCAGCAGCGAGCCCTGACGCAGCACCAGCCCGTCATCAGCGGCACGGGCCTTCTGCGTCCACAGGCGGAAGCCATTGCCGCCATCGTAGGCGGCCACGCTGCGGTCGGCACCCAGCACGAACACACGGCCACCCGCCACCAGCGGCGCAGTATAGACACGCGTATCCAGCGGGATGCGCCATTGCTCCTTGCCACCCCGCAGGGCGACCAGTTCGTTGCGGTCGGTCACCACGGCTGCCGTGGTGCCATCGCTGCCGACACCGGCGCTGATCCCCTTGCCGACGGAAGCCTGCCACAGCACGGAACCGCTGCCGGCCTGCATGGCCTGCACGTTGCCGCGGCTGTCAGCCACCACAATCTCGTTGCCAACCGTTGCTACCTGCAGCGGGAAATTCACCTCGGCAGGCAGCTTCTGGCTCCAGGCCACGCCGGCCGGCACGCTGGCCGGGTTGGCCTGCAGCGGCGACGGCGGCGGAGGCTTGTTGCCGGAACAGGCCGCCAGGACGGCCACCGTGCAGGATGCCAGCAGCCAGCGGCCAGCGGAGGACTTCAGGGAGCGACGCGGGATCATGCTGTCTCCTTCGGAAAATGGTCGGACGGATTCTTGGCGATCAGCCGGCAGAAGCCGGTGCGCTGGCAGGCGCAGCTGCGCTCGAAGCGGCAGCGGAGGCTGCGGGTGCTGTGATACTGGCCGGTGCTTCTGCAGGGGCAGCCTCCTCGGCAGCATCCTGCTTGCCGAAATTCGGATCGATGGTGCTGACGTCTACGCCCAGCGCCGTCAGCTTCATGGCGATCATCTGACGGTACGGCTGGCCGGCTTCGATGCCCTTGAACGCGGTGGTATAGGACTTGATGGCCTCGGCATTCTTGCCCTGCAGCGACTGCACATCACCCAGGCGATCGGCGGCCAGAGCGGCAAATTCGGGCTGGATGTCGGTGGAGAGCTGCTGCACGGCCTGATCGTACTGCTTCTGCTGCGTCAACAGCGAGGCCAGTTGCAGCCTGGCCAGGCTTTGCAGGCCCTTGTCGGTCGAGGAAGCGGCAGCAGCCGACAAGGCATTACGCGCCTGGTCCAGCTGACCCTTCTCGAAGAACACCTTGGCTGCCAAAAGGTTGGCCTGCTGTGCATAGGTGGTCGACTTGTAATCATCCTGCATGGCCTTGAGCGAACTGGCCAGCTTGGTCGTATCGCCCGCCTCGGCGTTGGCCTGCACCTGGTCGTACAGACCGGAAGCCTGGCCCGCCTGGCGCGACTGGTACCAGTCGTAGCCACGCCAGCCGGCAAAACCCAGCAGCGCCACGATGAGCACGCCGCTGATCAGGTTGCCCCAGCGCTCCCAGAAGTGCTTGAGCTTGTCGAGTTGTTCCTGTTCTTCCAGGTCGAGGTTCTGAATCTGAATCGCCATGCTTGTTCGAGCGTCCTGTCAAAAATGTCGTGATGCAAGGCCATGCCTTGCCCACGCGTCAATCCGATGATTGTAGGCGGTTCGCCCACTGCGCAATTTCGGCCAGCGGTTTTTTCTCCTGCGCGCCGGCTCCGTCACGCAGCGATTTCACCGTAACGCAGCCTTCGGCCACTTCGTCGGCACCGAACACGAGCGCATAACGCGCCCCGCTGCCGTCTGCCTTCTTGAATTGCGACTTGAAGCTGCCCATCTCGGCCGTGGCGCTGGCATGCATCTGCACCGAGACCCCCGCCATGCGCAGCTGCTGGATGGCCTGCATCGCCACCGGCAGGCTGGCCATGTCGGGAATCACGGCATAGGCATCCGGCACCGGGATGGCCGGCAGCAGGTTCTGCTCCTTCAGCAGCTCCAGCACACGTTCCACGCCCATGGCCCAGCCCACGCCAGGGGCCGGCTTGCCGCCCACCTGCTCGACCAGACCATCGTAACGGCCGCCGGCGCAGATGGTGCCCTGGGCGCCCAGGCTTTCTGTAATGAATTCAAACACGGTCAGGTTGTAATAGTCCAGACCGCGGACCAGACGCGGGTTGATGGTGAACTCCACGCCGTTGCTGCGCAGGATGGCCTGCAGCGTCTCGAATGCCTGCAACGAGGCTTCGCCCAGGAAATCCAGCAGGCGCGGGGCAGATTCCACCACCGGCTTCATCGCCGGATTCTTGGTATCCAGAATGCGCAGCGGGTTGCTGTACAGACGGCGCTTGCCGTCCTCGTCCAGCAGGTCGGCATGGGCCTCGAAATGGCGGATCAGCGCCTCGCGGTGCGCCTTGCGCTCGTCGGGCTGGCCCAGGCTGTTGATTTCCAGCCGAACATCGCGCACGCCCAACTGTTGCCACAGGCTGTGTGCCAGCAGGATCAGCTCGGCATCGACATGCGCACCGGCAAAGCCCAGCGCTTCGGCGCCTACCTGGTGGAACTGGCGGTAGCGGCCGCGCTGCGGGCGCTCATGGCGGAACATGGGGCCCATGTAGTACAGGCGCTTGCCACCTTCGTACAGCAGGTTGTTCTCGACCACGGCGCGCACCACGCCGGCGGTGTTCTCCGGGCGCAGCGTCAGCGCCTCACCGTTGAGCTTATCCTCGAAGGAGTACATCTCCTTCTCGACCACGTCCGTGACTTCGCCAAGGCTGCGCACGAACAGGCCGGTGGGCTCGACGATGGGGGTGCGGATGTTGCGGTAGGCAAAGCGCGCCATTACCTCGCGCACTTGCTGTTCCAGCCATTCCCAGTGCGCCGACTGCGGCGGCAGCACATCGTTCATTCCCTTGATTGCGGTAATTTTTTCAGCCATGGTATGCATTGCGGCCGGCTCTGGCGCGCAATGCGCACATCAGGCCGTGCCGGTGTTTTATTGGGCGCCGCTGGCGCCGAAACGGTTTTCGATATAACGGGTGACGAGCTGCTCGAACTCGGCAGCGATGCCCTCGCCGCGCAGCGTGAGGGCTTTCTCGCCGTCGATGTAGACAGGTGCAGCGGGCGCCTCGCCGGTGCCGGGCAGGCTGATGCCGATGTCGGCATGCTTGCTTTCGCCGGGGCCGTTGACGATGCAGCCCATCACGGCAACCTTCATCTTTTCCACGCCCGGATACTGCTCTCGCCAGACCGGCATCTGCGCGCGCAGGAAGTCATCGATCTGCTTGGCCAGTTCCTGGAAAGTGCTGCTGGTGGTGCGGCCGCAGCCCGGGCAGGCGGTAACGCTGGGAACGAAAGTGCGCAGGCCGAGCGCCTGCAGGATTTCGGACGCGATCACCACTTCCTGCGTGCGCGGCTCGCCCGGCTGCGGCGTGAGCGAAACGCGGATGGTGTCGCCAATGCCTTCCTGCAGCAGCACCGACAGGGCTGCGGTGGAAGCCACGGTGCCCTTGGTGCCCATGCCGGCCTCGGTCAGGCCCAGGTGCAGCGGGTAGTTGCAGCGCTGCGCCAGGGCGCGATAGACGGCGATCAGGTCCTGCACGCCACTGACCTTGCAGGACAGCAGGATCTGGTTCTTGGGCATACCCATCTCGACGGCACGCTGGGCGGAGCCGATGGCCGACGCCATCAGCGCCTCGTACATCACCTGCTGGCCGCTCCAGGGATTGGCGCGACGGCTGTTCTCGTCCATCATGCCGGCCAGCAGCTCCTGATCCAGGCTGCCCCAGTTCACACCGATGCGCACCGGCTTGTCCCAGCGCATGGCGGCTTCGATCATCTGGCCGAACTGCTTGTCCTTCTTGTCGCCCTTGCCCACGTTGCCCGGGTTGATGCGGTATTTGGACAAGGCTTGCGCACAATCAGGAAATTCTGTCAAAAGACGGTGGCCGTTATAGTGAAAATCCCCGATCAGCGGCACATCGATGCCCATTCGGTCGAGCTGCTCGCGCACATACGGCACGGCCTGCGCGGCCTCGGGCGTGTTGACGGTAATGCGCACCAGCTCGGAGCCGGCCTGCGCAAGCTCCTTGATCTGGATGGCCGTACCAACGGCGTCCACCGTATCGGTATTGGTCATCGATTGCACACGCACCGGCGCATCGCCGCCGATGGTCACCACGCGCTCGCCATGGCGCACAACGGCCTGCAGCGTGGCATGGCGGGCCGGAGCAGCAACCGGTACGGGATCGGTAGTCAGCAGCATGAGGAATATTCCGTTTACTTGAGTTCGAAACGTGCCACGCCGATCGAGGCCACGCTGGCCATGTCGAAGGGCTGGCCGCGGTCAGTCAGCTGCACGTTCTCGGCACGGCCGATGGTGACACGCACCGGATAGGCGGCAATGGCAACCTGATCGCTTTCGCCCGCCTTGAGCGTGCGCTCGTAGACAGTCTTGCCCGCGGCAGAACGCACCTGGACCCAGGTTTCGCCTACCGCGCGCAAAGTCAGGCCTTCGCCGGCGGGTGCCGGGGCCGCAGCAACGGCACTGGCGGCTGCGTCTGGTGCCGAGGCGGCCGGTGCCGGCTGCAGAGTCAGGGGCGCCGGCTGCAGGTTGGACGGAGCGGCCGCGGGCGAAGCCTGCAGATTGGTCAGCGAACCCTGCGCCGGCGCCGCGGATGCGGCATCAGCCGCCGGAGCCGCACTGGCAGCGCTGGCTGCAGCACGGGCACTGCCGAGCTTGCTGCTCAGCGTGGGATACAGGAACAGCACCAGCGCGCCTGCCGCCAGCACGCCGGCACCAACAATCGCCCAGGGCGGAATGCCGCCGGAGCGCATGCCGGAACCGAAGCGGTGCGGGCTGAACGGCGCGTTGATGGATTCGTCATCGGTGGCGATGCGTGGCTTGTCATCGGGCAGCTTGGCCAGCACCGGATGCGGGTCGGCATCGAGGTAACGGCAAATATTGGCCGACAGGCCGCGGGCAAAGTATGCCGGCAGCGAAACGAGGTTGTCCTGCTCCAGCGCCTCGATCTTCTGCGGCGGCACCTTCATCGCCGCGGCGAGCACCTCGAGCTCCACACCGGCATGCTCCCGCAGGCCGCGCAGCATCTGGCCAGCCGTCTGGCTGGAATCGAATTGGTAGGAAGCTTTGACTGCTTGATTCATGGTGCGTCGTTCTGTCGTTAATCGTTCCAAGCCTGGCGCTGGTAACGCTGCATTTCTGCGGAATCAGGAAACTGCTGCTGCAGGCGGCGGGCATAGTCGCTGACTGCCTGCGCATGGCCCAGCTGGTGTTCGGCACGCATGCCCAGCCACAGCGAGGCCGCACTCGGTTGCTGTTCGTTGGCTGCTTTGGCATGGCTGGCCGCCTGCGCCGCCTGCCCCGCCTTCAGCGCACAGGTGCCGGCTGCCAGATGGGTGCGCGGCTTGCCCGCATAGGCGGGCTCGGCCAATGCCTGCGCAAATTGCTGCACCGACTCTTCGTAGACGCCCTGCTCACACAGCAGCAAACCCAGATTATGCCGCGCGTCTGCGTCATGTCCGTTAAGGCGTACGGCCTGGCGCCAGCTGCGCTCCGCTCCGGCTCGGTCGCCCTGTTGCAGCAGGATCAGGCCCTGCAGGTTGTAGGCCGGACCATGGCGAGGGTCGGCAGCCAGTGCCTGCCGGACTTCTTCGAGCGCCACGGCGGATTGTCCGTTCTGGAAATAACCCAGGGCCAATTCCATGCGCAAGCGGGCACGCTGCTGCGCGCTGGTATCGGAAGCGACTGTGCCGGCGGTATTGCTGCACGCCCCCAGGCCCACCATCAGGACCAGGGCACCCAGCCAGAACGGCAGGCCCAGGCGCCGACAAAGCATTGCGCGAACCCGGCCCTCAGTCGCCACGGGCTTCCTCGCCTGCGGCACGGACAGCGATATCGGCCTTGCGCTGCAGCACGATGCGCTGCTCGACACGGGTGCGGTCCTTCACGTCGCCCGCCAGCTGGCCGCAGGCGGCGTCGATGTCATCCCCGCGCGTCTTGCGCACGGTGGTGACGATGCCCGCCTCATTGAGCAGGCGGCCGAACTCCTGCACCACGGCGTTGGAAGAGCGCTTCAGGCCCGATGCCGGGAAGGGGTTGAAAGGAATCAGGTTGAACTTGCACCAGGCGCCCTTGCCCGAACTGCGGACCAGATCGATCAGCTGGCGCGCATGCTCGGGCTGGTCGTTGACGCCATCAAGCATGCAGTATTCGAAGGTGATGAAGTCGCGCGGGGCGAACTCCAGATAGCGCTGACAGGCCTGCATCAGCTCGGCCAGCGGGTATTTGCGGTTGAGCGGCACCAGATGGTCGCGCAGCGCATCGTTCGGCGCGTGCAGCGATACTGCCAGCGCCACGGCGCAGTCCTGCGAGAGGCGGTCCATGATGGGCACCACGCCCGAGGTGGACACCGTCACGCGGCGGCGCGACAGGCCATAGCCATGGTCATCCAGCATGATGCGCAGCGCCGGCACCAGGGCGCCATAGTTCTGCAGCGGCTCGCCCATGCCCATCATCACCACGTTGGAGATGACGCGCTCATCGGTCTGCAGGTGCTTGCGCAGAAAATGTTCGGCAAACCACAGCTGCGCCATGATTTCGCCAGTGGTGAGGTTGCGGCTGAAGCCCTGGTGTCCGGTAGAGCAAAAGCGGCAACCCACCGCACAGCCCGCCTGCGATGAAACGCACAGCGTGCCGCGATCGGTTTCGGGGATGAAGACGGTTTCGACGGCGTTGCCGTCGCCCACGTCAAACAGCCATTTGATGGTGCCATCGGCAGACATGTGCTGCGACACCACGGGCAGCGGCTCTACTACCGCCACACCGGCCAGTTTTTCACGCAGGGATTTGGCCAAGTCGCTCATCTGCGCGAAGTCGGATACACCCTTCTGGTGGATCCAGCGGAACAGCTGGGTGGCGCGGAAGCGCTTCTCGCCCAGCTGGCCGCACCACGCCACCAGCCCTTCGAGGTCGAAATCGAGCAGGTTGATGGCGGTGGTCATGCGTACAAACTCCGGATTAACGGGAGTAGACGTTCATGCCCGGGAAGAAGAAGGACACTTCCACGGCAGCGGTTTCGGGGGCGTCGGAGCCGTGCACGGCGTTAGCGTCGATGCTGTCGGCGAAGTCGGCGCGGATGGTGCCCTTGTCGGCCTTCTTGGGATCGGTAGCGCCCATCAGCTCACGGTTCTTGGCAATGGCGCCTTCGCCTTCCAGCACCTGGATCATGACGGGGCCGGAGACCATGAAATCCACCAGATCCTTGAAGAAGGGACGCTCCTTGTGCACGGCGTAGAACTGCTCGGCTTCGCCGCGGGACAGGTGGGCCATCTTGGCAGCGATGACCTTCAGGCCGGCGCCTTCGAAGCGGGCGTAGATCTGGCCGATGACGTTTTTGGCCACTGCGTCGGGCTTGATGATGGAGAGCGTGCGTTCGATTGCCATGGTATTTCCTGTGGGTCGGTTATGAGGATTCGTATGGGATTTGCGCGGGCACGGCGGCTTCTGCCACCCTGCATCTGCAAACATTGCATTTTAGCGCGCGCAAGAGCCAAAGCACGGGACTTGCGCCACGGATTGGGGATTACTTGCGGCGCTTGCTGCCTTGGCCCATCCAGCCGCCGGGAGCGCTGCGGCCACCGCCACCCTTGCCGCCACGGCTGGCGCCGCGGCCATCCATGTAGCCGAAAGACGTCTGCATCGGATCGGGCTGCTGCTGTTGCGTGGAAGAACGCGGGCTGCGGCGCGGCGCGCTGGCACGCGCAGGCCCGGCTGGCAGCGAGGGGCGCTTCTTGCCGGCACCGCCCCGGTCGGGACTGCGGCGGCGCGTCTGCACTTCCTGGCGTTCCTGAATCGCCCGGCCGGGGTCCTTCATGCCCACCATGGCCATCAGGGCCTTGATGTCGCGATCGCCCAGCTCGATCCAGTGGCCGCGGCGCAGATTGCGCGGCAGAGCCATGGCGCCGTAGCGGATACGGATCAGGCGGCTCACCGCGTGGCCAACGGCCTCGAACATGCGGCGCACCTCGCGGTTGCGGCCTTCGGAGATGGTCACGCGGTACCAGCAGTTGGCGCCTTCACCGCCACCTTCCTCGATGCTGCCGAACTGCGCCATGCCGTCTTCCAGCTGCACGCCGTCGAGCAGGGTCTGCTTTTCTTCGTCGGTCAGGGCACCAAGCACGCGCACGGCGTACTCGCGCTGCAGGCCGAAACGCGGGTGCATCAGCTGGTTGGCCAACTCGCCGGAACTGGTGATCAGCAGCAGGCCTTCGGTGTTCAGGTCCAGACGGCCGACCGATTGCCACTTGCCCTGCGGCAGGCGCGGCAGCTTGCGGAACACCGTGGGACGGTTCTGCGGATCGTCGTGCGTGACCAGCTCGCCCACCGGCTTGTGGTAGGCGATCACGCGCGGCGGCGGGGGCGCAATGCGCAAGCGGATCGGTTTGCCGTTGATCTTGACGACGTCGCCGAACTGGATGCGCTGGCCGACGTGGGCCGGCTCGTTGTTGACGGAGATGCGGCCTTCGGTGATCAGCTGCTCCATTTCCAGGCGCGAACCCAGGCCGGCCTGTGCCAGCACCTTGTGCAGCTTGGGAGCGTCGGGCTGGGGCAGCAGCACGCGCTTGGCGGGGCGTTCGGCCTCGCCTTCATCGCCGCTGTCAAACTCGCCGGAGACGACGGCGGCGAACAGGTCTTCAGGTTGCCCGGATGTCTTGCCGGATGGAGCCGGAACGTGATCGCCCTCCTCCTTCGGTTGCGGATCGGGATGTTGCGAAGAACTGGAGGTCATGGTCATGGCAAGGGAAAACAGGTCTGCACGGGCATGGGCCGCGTGGACGGTCGATGAAAAACAGGACTGGCAAGGCACGGAAAATCCGGCCGGGTCATGCAGAAAGTATGGGCAAGGCCCGAGATAGAAGTACGAAGTCTGGCAGGAAGCTGCAGGAAAAACGTATCAGACCGGCCCGGAGCCAGTCGTCCCGGAATCGGGAGAATCAGACGCGACGGGCATGCCGTCCGGCGTCGGAACTGCTGAATGGTGCGATGGCGTATTGTCGCCTGCATCGGGCTGCGGGGCAACTGCCGGGGTTTCCGATGCAGCCCCGGTTGGCGTGGCCGCCACAGCGGGGATGGATTCGGCTGTCTCGGTGGCAGCTGGCTCTTCGAGCGGCAACGGGGTTTCCAGAGATTCGAGCTGGGCAAACACGGCGCCCTGGTCAATATCCTCGAGCGCGGGGAGCTGGTCCAGCGAGGCGAGACCCAGGTCGTCCAGAAACTGGCGCGTGGTGGCGAGCAGGCCGGGACGGCCGGCCGTTTCACGGTAGCCGATGGTTTCGACCCAGCCGCGGTCTTCCAGTTGCTTGATCAGTTGCGAGTTGACCGTCACACCGCGGATATCCTCGATATCGCCGCGCGTTACCGGCTGGCGATAGGCAATGATGGCCAGTGTTTCCAGAGTGGCGCGCGTGTAGCGTGGCGGCTTTTCCGGGTGCAGGCGATCGAGAAAGGGGCGCATTTCCGGTCGGCTCTGGAAACGCCAGCCGCTCGAGACGCACACCAGTTCCACGCCCTTCTGCTCCCACTCCTGCGCCAGCTCGTGCAGCAGCTGGCGCAGCGTATCGGCGCCCAGCGCGTCCTCGAACAGCGTGCGCATGTCGCGCAGCGTCAGGGGCTGCTGTGCGCAGATCAAGGCGGTCTCGAGGATGCGTTTGGCTTGCGCGGAGTTCATGGCTGGACAGGAAAGAATGCAGGCGCCTGCGGCGGCAGCCCCATGGCCTGCAGGGCATCGTGCATGTCGGCAGGCAGCGGCGCCACGCATTGTAAGGGCTGCCCCGTAACGGGATGCCGCAGCGAAAGCCGGAAGGCATGCAAGGCCTGACGCTGCATGCCCCAGGCCTGCGCACCGCCATAGGTGGCATCGCCCAGCAGCGGATGCCCCAGATGCTGCATGTGCACGCGGATCTGGTGTGTACGCCCGGTGTGCAGCTTGCACTGCACCCAGCAGGCCGGTGCGCCGCCGGTGGTGCTGTTGCCGACGAGCGTGATGTCGGTACGCGCGGTCTTGCCGGACTGGTGCGCCAGATCCACCACAGCCATGCGCAGCCGGTTGCGCGGATCGCGGCCGATGGCGGCATCGACGCTGCAGGCCTGCTCCGACCCGCGTTTCCAGTGCCCCTGGCCTATCGCCCAGTATTCGCGCCCGACTTCGCGTGCCGCAATCTGCTGCACCAGCTGGTCCATCGTGCTGCGGTCGCGGGCTACCACCATCAACCCGCTTGTGTCCTTGTCGAGCCGGTGCACGATGCCCGCGCGCGGCACCTGAGCTGCTTCCGCATAGCGGTGCAGCAAGGCATTGAGCAAGGTGCCGCTCCAGTTGCCGGCCGCCGGATGCACCACCATACCTGCCGGCTTGTTGATGATGACCAGATGCGCGTCTTCATGGACGATGTCGAGCGGAATGTCCTGCGCCACAAAGGCCTGCGACTGTGCCGTGGCGCGCAGCACCAGCGCCAACCGGTCGCCCGCCCGCAGCTTGGTCGCGGCCTTGCTGCAGGGCTGGCCATTGCGGGTCAGCAGGCCTGCCTCGATCAGTTGCTGCAGATAGCTGCGCGAAAACTCGGCAACGGCACCGGCCAGAAAGCGGTCCAGCCGCTGGCCGTTGCCGGCCGCGTCGACCATCAGCTCACGGGTTTCATCGTCGGCCTCGAGCGCGGACTCATCGGCCGCCGCGGCATCGGCCAACAGGGTGTCATCGACCATTTCAGGGGAATCGGGAAGCAAGGGAATGGGTCCTCCGGGCATGGAATCCGCCCGCACAGCGCGCTCGCCGGCAAGCTGCCGAACCGTGCCGGAGCAGTGCCGCAAACGCTTGCAAATTCATGGCTTAGCAGTGACAGGGAGCTGGCTATAATCTTTCGAGTACTTGACTGCCACAGAGCCCTATTCCATGCAAAAAACAATGCGTACCGGTCCATTATCCCGCGTTTACAGCCCGGCCCTGCTCGCCGGCTGCATGGCAGTGCTGCTGTCCGCATGCTCCGCACCGCCCACGCTGCAGGAAAAAACCTCCAGCTGGAGCCCCAACAAGATCTACAGCGAAGCCCGCAGCGAGAGCAACTCGGGCGGCTTCGAGCAGGCCATCCCCCTGTACGACGTGCTCGAAGGCCGCGCCGCCGGCACCCCCTTGGCACAGCAGGCCCAGCTGGAAAAGGCCTACGCCCAGTTCCAGAACGGCGACATCGCCGAGGCCAGTGCCACGCTGGACCGTTTCATCCGCCTCAACCCCTCCAGCCCGGCACTCGATTACGCCATGTACATGAAGGGTGTGGTCAACTTCAACAACAAGGAAGGCTGGCTGACCTTCCTGAGCACGCAGGATCTGGCCGAGCGCGACATGCAGGCCGCCAAGGACTCCTTCGAGGCCTTCCGCGAGCTGGTCACGCGCTTCCCGGATTCCCGCTATGCGGCCGATGCCCGCAAGCGCATGACCTACATCGTCAACGCCATGGCCAAGTCGGAGGTGGCGATTGCCTCCTACTACTTCAAGCGCGGCGCCTATGTGGCCGCCATCAACCGTGCGCAATCCACCATCAGCAACTACCAGGGCACGCCGGCCCAGGAAGAAGCACTGGCCATCCTGATGAGCTCCTACGACCGCCTCGGCCTGGAGCAGCCGCGTGACGATGCCCAGCGCGTGCTGGCGCAGAACTTCCCCGAGAGCCGCTACCTCGAGAAGGGCTACAAGGCCGAGCGCAAGTCCTTCTGGAAGCTCTGGTAATCAGTCCTGGCCGTGCCTGCAGGCCAGTTCCTGCAGCACGGCATCCAGCTCCGCCCTGCTGGCCAGCAGGCGCATCGGCGGCAAGGCCTTGAGCAGGCGCTTGCCGTAACTCATCTGCAGCAGACGCCGGTCGCACACCACCAGTACGCCCGTATCGTTCTCGCGCCGGATCAGGCGCCCTGCCCCCTGCTTGAGCATGACGGCGGTTTCAGGCAGGAAATAATCGCGGAACGGGCTGCGCCCCTCCAGCTCCAGCCGGCGCGATCGCGCCTCCACCAGCGGATCCTGCGGCGGCGGAAATGGCAGCTTGTCGATCACCACCAGTTGCAGGCCGTCGCCCGGCACATCCACCCCTTCCCAGAACGAGGCCGAAGCCACCAGGATGCAACCCGGCAGCCTGCCCTCGTCATCCCCCTGGCGGAAGCGCTCGATCAGACGGCGCTTGGTGGATTCGCCCTGCACCAGCACCTCGATACTGTCCTTGCCTTCGAAATGGCGACGCAGGGCTTCGCCAATCAGGCGCAGACTGCGCAAGGTAGTGGTGAGCACCAGGGTGCGACCACCGAGCTGGCCGGCAGCGTCGGCAACCAGTCCTGCCACGGCAGTCGGGTGATCCGGCGCATTCGGCAAGGGAAAATCGCCGGGCACATGCACCCCGGCATGCGTGGCATAGGCGAACGGACTTTCGACCTGCAGCGTGGCGACATCGCCCATGCCGCAAGGCTCGGTAAACCAGCGCAACTGAGGCTCGTCACCCAGGGTTGCAGAGGTAAAAATCCAGGCCCTATCCTGTCTTACTGGCAATTCTTCATGATTTTTTTCAACTTCGTCCCAGGCTGAATCCTGCTTGATGCTGGCGCCCCGTTTCAGCATCCGCGTACGCACCGTTTCTGCAATATCCAGCGGCGATTGCACCAGACGCAACTGGGCTGACACATCCACCCAGCGCACCGCGTCCGGCGGGCAGGGTTGCTGGAACAGGTCGATGCGCTCCTGCATGGACGTGGCGCGCTGGTGCAGGCGCACGAAGTCCGGACCCAGCTCCGACATCATGTCCAGCGATGCAGCGGCATCCTCCAGCGCCGCACGTACTGCACGCAAGGCGCCCGGCCACTCGTCCGGATTCAGGGTGTCGGGCACCGGCTCGGTCCAGCGCAGCTTGGTGCCGGCGGGCCGTTGCCCCACTACCAGGCGCAGTTCGCGCACCGCATGCTCCAGCTGGCGCGCCAGCGTCTGCCAGTCCGCCAGCCCGCGCGCCGACTGCATGCCGGTGGCGAGCATGTCGCGGCAAAGGTCCAGCAAATGGCTGCTGCCCAGCTGCATGCCCATGAACTGCGTGCCAATTTCGTTGAGTTGGTGCGCCTCGTCAAAGATCACCGTATGCACGGACGGCAGCAACTCGGCCATGCCCGATTCACGCACCGCCAGATCGGCGAAGAACAGATGGTGGTTGACCACCACCACGTCCGCTGCCAGAGCCTCGCGCCGCGCCACGTTGACATGGCATTGCCGGAAGTGCTCGCAGGAGCTGCCCAGGCAGTTTTCGCGGGTGGAGGTAACCAGCGGAATGGCTGGAGAACGCTCATCCAGCCCTTCCAGTTCGGACAGGTCGCCCGTGCGCGTGACCTGGGCGAAACGCTCGATGCGGCTGATGGTGTGCAGCAGGACGCCGTCCGAACGCAGCACGCTGTGCCGCGCCTGCTGCAGCCGGTGCAGGCAAAGGTAGCTGCCCCGCCCTTTCAGCAAGGCCAGGCGCAAGGGCAGCCCGAGCAGATTGGCCAGATACGGCAGATCGCGGGTGAACAGCTGGTCCTGCAGGGTCTTGGTCGCCGTCGATACCAGCACGCGCTCGCCGGCCAACAGCGCAGGGACCAGATAGGCAAAGGTCTTGCCGACGCCGGTTCCCGCCTCGACCACCAGTGCATCGTGCCCGGCAATCGCGCGCGCCACCGCCAGTGCCATGCGCAACTGGCCGCTACGTTCGCGGTAGTAGGGGTCGTGCTGGGCCAGCGCGCCGCCGGGCGCAAAAAACTCGATGACTTGCTGCTCGAGTGCGCTCGCCGGCACTGTCTGAGGAGGCTCGTGATGAACCTGATCCTGAAGACTGGACATCAACTGATCGGAGACTGGCGCTGCAGCTTCCACAACAGCTGGCGCTCGGCTTCCAGCTGGGCATGCAGCGACTGCAGCGGCGCCTGCCGCAGCAACTCGCGCGCCAGTTGCACGGTTTGTGCGGCATGGCGATTGAGGTGTGCAGCATCCGCCAGCGCATGATCCAGAGCCTCGCCCTGCCCCACCAGCATGCCGATCAGGCCTGCCTGCAGCAACTGCTCCGGCTGGATACGTGCCGCGCTGCCCAACAGCAACTGGCTGGCCAGCGATTGCGGCAGGTGCTGGCCCAGAAACCAGCTCAGACCGGAACCCAGGCCATGCTGCCCCGGCTCCTGCACCAGACGCATGGAGCGGCTCACCACCACGCGCTCGCAGGCCAGTGCCAGGGCAAAGCCCATGGCAGACACCTCGCCCTCAAGCGCTGCCACCACCGGCCGGGTGCCGGTATCCACCGTTTCGAGGACGGTATGCCATCCCTCGACCCAGGCCTGCGCCTCCTGCGCCGGCAAACCGGAAGGCAATGCCAGCGAGCGCAGAAATCCCTGATGGCCTGTCAGCACGATGCTGCGCACCTCCTCGCTGCGCTCTGCCTCGCTCAGGATCTCGACCAAGTTGACGAAAAGCTCTCCCGCCGAAGGCGCATGGAGGGTGTCGCTGATCCGGATCAGCAGCGTGTGGTCCTGGTAGTGGGTCGTGATATCGGCCATGGGGCAGGCGGGATGGTGGATGTGAGGGGATTTTGCCTCTGCAACGGACGGGCGGCCTGTTATTTTGCCGGCATGGGTGAGCGCGTACTGGCGGGAGCTGCGGCAAAAGCAGAAGTCCGTGCCGGGGCAACAGCCGCGCCAATGGGTGCGGGAGCGGATGCAGGTACGGCCGTTACCTCGGCCGCCGCCCCTGCTGCATCCTGCGCGTTCTGCTGGATGCGCAGCTGACGGTCGATTTCCTTGAGCAGCCGCTCCTGGCGATTGAGCTCCAGATCCTGCTTGCGCAGCACGCTCGCCTCCATACGATAGGTGCTTCGACTCTCGGCAATGCAGCGGTTCACGAAAAAGCGCTGGTAGCACTCCACCTTCTCGGCCGCATGGCGGGCTTCGATGGCCTGGCGGCGCTGCGCCACCTTGTCACGCCATTCGGCGATCTGCTCCTGGGTCAGTTGCTGGCCCAGGAAGGGAACCTCTTCCACCGTTGGCTGCAGGCTGGGCAGCTTGGGCGGCGTACAGCCAGCGAGAAAGGCCAGCGCAACCAGCCCGAATGCTGCCAGGCAGGAGCGGGCCGGGATATGCCAAAAACAATGCATGCAGGAAAATGCCTCAGGTCAGGGTGATATCTACCGCACGGTGCTCGAGCGCGAGGTATTCGGCCGACTGCATTTCTTCCAGACGGGATACGGTGCGCACGAATTCATGTGCCAGCATGCCCTTGGTGTAGAGCTGCGCCGGCGGCACGGCCGCGGAGATCATGAGTTTTACCCGCCTATCGTACAGCACGTCTACCAGCAAGGTGAAACGGCGTGCAATCGAGGCCATGCTTTCGTTCATCTCGGGCACGCCGGACAGCACCACGGTCTGGAACTCGGTCGCGATCTCGAGGTAATCGTTTTGCGAGCACGGTTTGCCACACAGTTCGCGGAAGTCGAACCAGATCACGTCGCCGGCACGGCGGCGCGCCTGAATCTGGCGCGAAGCCAGATGGAATACGGGCTCCTCGTCCTTGCCGGTCACCAGCTTTTCGAACGCAGCATTCAATTCTGCATCGGTCTCGGGCGTGAGCGGCGTGAGGTACAGATGCAGCTTTTCCAGCGTACGCTGGCGGTAGTCGGTGCCGTTGTCCACGTTCAGCACTTCCAGCCGTTCGTTCAGCAAGGCAATGGCGGGCAGGATGCGGTCGCGGTGCAGGCCGTTCGGATAGAGGTCGTCCGGCTTGAAGTTGGAGGTGGTGACAAAGCCCACACCATTCTCGAACAGCGCCACCAGCAGGCGGTGCAGGATCATGGCATCGGTCACGTCGGCCACGTGGAATTCGTCGAAGCAGATCAGCTTGAAGCGCCTGGCCATCTGCTTGCCGAGTGCGTCCAGCGGGTTCTCGGTGCCCTGCAGCTTGCCGAGTTCGCGATGCACCTCGCGCATGAATTCGTGGAAATGCAGGCGCGTCTTGCGCTTGATCGGCACGGCCTCGAAGAAGCAGTCCATCAGGAAGCTCTTGCCGCGCCCCACGCCGCCATACATGTACACCCCGCGCGGAATCGGCGGGTTGTTGAACATCTTCTTGAGCTTGCTCGAACGCTTGCTCTTGTAATGGGTCCACTCATGGGCACAGCGCTCCAGCGCCGCAATGGCGCGGAGCTGTGCCGGATCACTCTGGAAGCCGCGCGCGGCCAGCTCCCGCTGGTACACGCGCGCGACTGGTCCGTCCTTCAACGCAGCGGTCATCAGAAGTTCAGCGTGCGCTTGTCGACGGCCAGCGCCGCTTCCTTGGTGGATTCGCTCAGGCTCGGGTGAGCATGGCAGATGCGGGCGATGTCTTCGCTGCTGGCGCGGAAGGCCATGGCGACGCAGGCCTCGGCGATCAGTTCGGAAGCCATCGGGCCGACGATGTGCACGCCCAGGATTTCATCGGTGGTGGCATCGGCCAGGAACTTCACCATGCCGGTGGTATCACCCAGCGCACGCGCACGGCCGTTGGCCATGAACGGGAAGGTGCCGGCCTTGTAGGCCACGCCGTCGGCCTTGAGCTGCTGCTCGGTACGGCCGACCCAGGCGATTTCGGGGCTGGTGTAGATGACCCAGGGCACCAGAGCGAAGTCGACGTGACCGTGCTGGCCGGCAATGCGCTCGGCCACGGCAACGCCCTCTTCCTCTGCCTTGTGCGCCAGCATGGGGCCACGCACCACATCACCCACTGCCCACACATTGGGCAGATTGGATTTGCAATCGCCGTCCACGACGATGGCACCGCGCTCGTCCAGCTGCAGGCCCACGGCTTCGGGGTTCAGACCGTTGGTATTGGGCACGCGGCCGATCGACACGATCAGCTTGTCGGCTTCCAGCTTCTGGTCTTCGCCCTTGGCGTTCTTGTAGGCGATGCTCACGCCCTTCTTGCCGGTGGTGATGTCACCGACCTGCACGCCCAGCTCGATTTTCAGGCCCTGCTTGTCAAAGGCCTTCTTGGCCTCCTTGGCGATCTGCTCGTCGACTGCGCCCAGGAACGTGGGCAGGCCTTCGAGGATCGTCACGTCGGCACCCAGGCGGCGCCACACGGAACCCATTTCCAGGCCGATCACGCCGGAACCGATCACGGCCAGCTTCTTGGGAGCGGCGCCGATGCGCAGCGCGCCGTCGTTGGACAGGATGTTCTCTTCATCGAACGGAGCCTGCGGCAGCGGACGGGCGTTGGAGCCGGTGGCCACGATCACGTGCTGACCGGTGATGACCTCTTCCTTCTCGCCGGAGACCTTGACTTCGTAGCCACCCTCGACGGCCTTCACGAAGGAGCCGCGGCCGTGGAAGAAGGTGACCTTGTTCTTCTTGAACAGGTACAGGATGCCGTCGTTGTTCTGCTTGACCACCTCGTCCTTGCGGGCAATCATCTTGGCCACGTCCATGGACAGGCCCTTGACGGAGATGCCGTGGTCGGCGAAGTGGTGCGCGGCATGCTCGTAATGCTCGGAGCTCTGCAGCAGCGCCTTGGACGGGATGCAGCCCACGTTGGTGCAGGTGCCGCCGGGGGCAGCACCGCCCTTGGCGTTTTTCCATTCGTCGATACAGGCCACCTTCTTGCCGAGTTGTGCCGCGCGGATGGCTGCAATGTAACCGCCGGGGCCGGCACCGATGACGACGACGTCGAATTGTTGGGACATGATGAAATCCTTTGATCAATTACAAAAACGGGCGGCAGTGCCACCCGTTTGATGCCATGCAATGGCTTAGATGTCGAACAGCAGGCGAGCCGGATCTTCCAGCGCTTCCTTCATGGTGACCAGACCCAGCACGGCTTCGCGGCCGTCGATGATGCGGTGGTCATAGGACATGGCCAGATAGTTCATCGGACGCACCACGATCTGGCCGTTCTCGACGACGGCACGGTCCTTGGTGGCGTGCACGCCCAGAATGGCGGACTGCGGCGGGTTGATGATCGGGGTCGACATCATGGAACCGAACACGCCACCGTTGGAGATGGAGAAGGTACCGCCGGTCATCTCTTCGATGCCCAGCTTGCCGTCCTTGGCCTTGGTGCCGAACTCGGCGATTTTCTTCTCGATGTCGGCGAAGCTCATCTGGTCCGCATTGCGGATGATCGGCACCACCAGACCGCGCGGGCTGCCCACGGCGATACCGATGTCGAAGTAGCCGTGGTAGACGATGTCGTTACCGTCCACGGAGGCATTCAGCACCGGGTACTTCTTCAGCGCGGCCACGGCAGCCTTGACGAAGAAGCTCATGAAGCCCAGCTTGACGCCGTGTTCCTTCTCGAACTTCTCCTGGAACTTCTTGCGCATTTCCATCACGGGCGCCATGTTCACCTCGTTGAAGGTGGTCAGGATGGCGTTGGTGGACTGGGACTGCAGCAGACGCTCGGCCACGCGTGCACGCAGGCGGGTCATCGGCACGCGCTGTTCCGGACGGTCGCCCAGATTGGGAGCGGGAGCGGCAGCCTGCGGCAGCGCGGAAGTCGGCACGCCCGTGGGAATGACGGCAGCCGGAGCCGCCTTGGCACCACCGGCAACGGCACCCAGCACGTCGCCCTTGGTCACGCGGCCATCCTTGCCGGTACCCGGCACGGAGCCAGCGGCCAGGTTGTTGTCAGCCATCAGCTTGGCTGCTGCGGGCATGGCCACGCCGGCCATGCTGCCGCCGGTGGCAGCCGGAGCCGCAGGCGCTGCAGCCGGGGCTGCCGGAGCAGCGGCCGCAGGGGCTGCAGCCGCCGGAGCGGCGCCCGCCACGCCTTCGGTATCGATGCGGGCGATCAGCTGTTCGGCAGTGACCGTGGCACCGTCCTGCTCGATGATCTCGGCCAGCACACCGCCAGCGGGCGCAGGCACCTCGAGCACGACCTTGTCGGTCTCGATCTCGATCAGGATTTCATCAACGGCGACGGCCTCGCCGGGTTTTTTCTTCCACTGCAGCATCGTTGCCTCGGCAACGGATTCGGACAGCTGCGGAACTTTGACATCTACGATAGCCATGATTTTGTTCTTTCTCTTGAATCTTTGAAGTAATTACCAGCGGCGGGCCCATCAGCGGGTCAGCACGAAGCCTTTCAGGCGGGCGAAGGCACCTTCGACCAGCGATTTCTGCTGGTCCTGGTGCAGGTGCGCATAACCCACTGCCGGGGAGGCAGAGGCAGCACGACCGGAGTAGCCCAGCTTCTGGCCGGGAGCCATGTTCTCGAAAATCGAGTGCTGCACGAAGAACCAGGCACCCTGGTTCTGCGGCTCGTCCTGGCACCACACCACTTCCTGGCAGTTGGGGTACTTCTTGAGTTCTGTCGAGAAAGCCTTGTGCGGGAACGGATAGAGCTGTTCCACACGCAGGATGGCGACGTCGTTGTCCTTGCGCTCTTCACGCTTCTTGACCAGGTCGTAGTACACCTTGCCGGAGCACACCAGCACGCGCTTGACCTTGTCGGCCTTGTTCTGCACGTCGGCGTTCTGCTCGGGGATGACGGTCTGGAAGCCGCCCTTGGTGAACTCGGACAACGGAGAAGTGGCATCCTTGTTGCGCAGCAGCGACTTGGGCGTCATGATGATCAGCGGCTTGCGCAGATTGCGCACCATCTGGCGACGCAGCACGTGGAAGATCTGGCTGGCCGTGGTCGGCTGCACGATCTGCATGTTGGCGTCTGCGGCCAGCTGCATGAAGCGTTCCAGACGGGCCGAGCTGTGCTCGGGACCCTGGCCTTCGTAGCCGTGCGGCAGCATCAGCGTGATGCCGTTGATGCGGCCCCACTTCACTTCACCGGAAGCGATGAACTGGTCGATCACCACCTGGGCACCGTTGGCGAAGTCGCCGAACTGGGCTTCCCAGATCACCAGCGACTGCGGGTCGTTGGAAGCGTAGCCGTATTCGAAGCCCAGCACCGCCTCTTCGGACAGGATGGAGTCGATCACGACGAACGGAGCCTGGTTCTCGGAAATGTTCTGCAGCGGGATGTAGATGCCCTCGTCGAACTTCTCGCGCTTCTGGTCGTGCAGCACGGCGTGGCGGTGCGTGAAGGTACCGCGGCCGCAGTCCTCGCCCGACAGGCGCACCGGGAAGCCGCTGGCGCACAGGGAGGCAAAAGCCATGTGCTCGCCCATGCCCCAGTCCACCGGGATGTCGCCACGGCCCATGGCCGCGCGGTCATCCAGCACCTTCTTGACCAGCTGGTGCACGTTGAAGTTTTCCGGCACCGTGGTGATGCGCTCGGCCAGACGCTTCCATTCCGTGACGGGAATGGCGGTGTCGCCGGCATCGGTCCATTTCTTGTCCAGATACGGCGTCCAGTCCACTGCGTACTTGCTCTTGAAGTGGCTGAGCACCGGGTCGACCGTGTGGCGGCCTTCGTCCATGGCAGCGCGGTAGGCCTTGACCATGTCGTCGCCCAGCGTCTCGCCCATGCCCTGCGCAGCCAGCTTGTCGGCGTACAGCTTGCGCGTACCGGGGTGCTTGGCAATCTTGGTGTACATCAGCGGCTGGGTGAGCATGGGGGTGTCCTGCTCGTTGTGGCCCAGTTTGCGGTAGCAGACGATGTCCAGCACCACGTCCTTGCGGAACTCGCTGCGGTACTCCATGGCCCACTGCATGCACAGCGCCACGGCTTCCGGATCGTCGCCGTTCACGTGCAGCACCGGAATGTCCATCATCTTGACCACGTCGGTGCAGTACAGCGTCGAGCGGCTGTCGCGCGGATCGGAAGTGGTGAAACCAATCTGGTTGTTGATGACGATATGCACGGTACCACCGGTGTGGTAGCCACGCGTTTCGGCCAGTGCCAGCGTTTCCATGACCACGCCCTGGCCGGCAAAGGCCGCATCGCCGTGCACCAGCACCGGCAGCACCTGCTTGCCCTGGGGATCCTTGCGGCGGTCCATGCGGGCGCGTACGGAGCCTTCCACCACGGGGTTGACGATTTCGAGGTGGGACGGGTTGAACGCCAGGCTCAGGTGCACCGGACCACCTTCGGTGGACACGTCGGAGCTGAAACCCTGGTGGTATTTCACGTCGCCGCTGGGCAGGTCTTCGGGAGCCGTGTGGTCGAATTCTGCGAACAGGTCGCGCGGCATCTTGCCCAGGGTGTTGACCAGCACGTTAAGGCGGCCGCGGTGGGCCATGCCGATCACGATTTCCTGCACGCCCTTGGCGCCGGCCTGGTTGATCAGTTCGTCCATGGCCACGATGAAGCTCTCGCCGCCTTCCAGCGAGAAGCGCTTCTGGCCCACGTACTTGGTGTGCAGGAAGCGCTCGAGGCCTTCGGCTGCGGTCAGGCGCTCGAGGATGCGCTTCTTCTTCTCGGTGTTGAACTGCGGCTTGCCGCGGGAGGATTCGAGCTTCTGCTGCCACCAGCGCTTCTGGTTGAAATCGCTGGTGTGCATGAATTCGGCGCCGATGGTGCCGCAGTAGGTTTCACGCAGGGCGTTCAGCAGGTCGCGCAGGGCCATGCGCTCCTTGCCGAAGAAGGTATTGCTGGTGTTGAACACCGTTTCCAGGTCGGAATCGGAGAAATCGTAGAACGCCAGGTCCAGTTCGGGGATGTTGGGACGCTCGCTGCGCTTGAGCGGATCCAGATCGGCCCAGCGGGTGCCGGAGTTGCGATAGGCTGCAATCAACTGCTGCGCGGCGGTGCGCTTGCGGCCCAGTTCCACGTCAGGGTTGGCAAACACCACCTGGGTGCCACCCTGCTTGGCGCGCTCGGCAAACGCATTGATGACCGGCATGTGCGGAATGTCGCGGCTGTTGGTTCCGTCGACCGCAGGCAGGTGCTGCAGGTTATCGAAATACTCGCGCCAGCTGTCCGGCACGCTGCCGGGATTGGCCAGGTAGTTTTCGTACATTTCCTCCACGTACGGGGCGTTGCCGCCAAACAGGTACGTGTTGGACTGATAGGCTTTGAATACCGATGAATCGCTCATCTTGCGCTTACCTCCGTGCCCCTGCAGGGCACATTAGCTGGTTGGGAAAACCTTCCGCGACACGGCTGAACCGGTTGGCGGATGCGACAGTGACTGGGAAGGATGTGCGGAACGCGTACGCGTTGCGCCGAACTGGGGAGTGCAACCTCACGAGTCAGGCGAGTATTGTGCCACCGTTTGACTGACCACGCGCTTACTTTGCGCATGATCCGACGCTGGCCGCAAGGCAGGCTGTTGCCAGCCTGCCTGCCTTTCTGGGGTCAGACCATGCTCTTGATGGCCATCAGCGAAGACGGGTCGTCAATCGTGGTCAGGTCTCCCGGGTCGCGGCCTTCGGCCACGGCCTGCAGCGCGCGGCGCAGCAGCTTGCCGCTGCGCGTCTTGGGCAGGGCCGTCACGATCATGACGCGTGCCGGACGCGCCACCGCACCCAGGTCGCCATCGACCTGGCGCATGATTTCCTGCTCCATTTTCTTGACGCCTTCGGGCGTGTCCAGACCTTCGGAAGACTTGGCCGTGACGAAGGCGAGAGCCACCTGGCCCTTGACGTCGTCGGCCACCCCCACCACGGCCGCTTCGGCCACGTTGGGGTGAGCGGCAATGCTCTCCTCGATCTCGCGCGTGCCCAGACGGTGGCCGGCAACGTTGATCACGTCGTCGGTGCGGCCCAGGATGAAGTAGTAGCCATCGGCATCACGGCGCGCCCAGTCATAGGTGCTGTACACCCAGCGGCCTTCGCCCGTGGCGGCGTCTTCCATCTTGTTCCAGTAGGTGCTGACGAAACGCTTGTCGTCGCCCCACACGGTTTGCAGGCAGCCGGGAGGCAGCGGGCCCTCGACCACCAGCACGCCCTTGGCATCATCGCCCTCGACGGCCAGGCCGGTTGCCTCATCCACCAGGCGCACGTTGTAGCCATAGGTGGGAAAGCCCGGGCTGCCGAAGCGCGGCTGGTTTTTCTCGACGCCGTCAATGCCGTTGGAGATGCCCAGAATAGGCCAGCCGGTTTCGGTCTGCCAGTAGTTGTCGATGATCGGCTTGCCATTCAGGCCATCGGAAATCCACTTGGCCGTGGGCTCATCCAGCGGCTCACCGGCCAGGAACAGGGCCTTGAGGCTGGAGAGATCGTGCTTGGTGAGGTGCGCGGGGTCCTGCTTCTTGAGCACGCGGATGGCC
Organism: Brachymonas denitrificans; assembly: GCF_907163135.1. NCBI lineage: Bacteria > Pseudomonadati > Pseudomonadota > Betaproteobacteria > Burkholderiales > Comamonadaceae > Allobrachymonas > Allobrachymonas denitrificans. The sequence continues at coordinate 1,011,408 of NZ_CAJQUA010000001.1, forward strand.
GTAGGCGCGCTGAACATGACGCTGACCTTGTACTTGTCGACCAGGCGCCACCAGATGCCGCCGTCGGGCTGGTGATCAAAGCCCTGCGTGGGCAGGCCTTCGTACATGATGGTGGCCATGCCGCCCAGCAGCGGGCCATAGATGATGTAGCTGTGACCCACCACCCAGCCGATGTCGCTGGTGGAGAAGAAGGTTTCGCCGGGCTGGCCGCCGTAGATGTAGGGAATGCTGGTTGCCAGCGCCACGGCGTAGCCGCCCGTGTCCCGCTGCACGCCCTTGGGCTTGCCGGTGGTGCCGCTGGTGTACAGGGTGTAGCTCGGAGCGGTGGAGTCGAGCCAGACGCAAGGCACCTGTGCGTCCATGTGTCTGGCACGCAGATCACCCCACAATACGTCGCGGCCTTCGACCAGATTCATGGGGGTCAGGCCACGATCGACGAGCAGCACGGCGGCCGGCTTGTGCTGCGCCAGGTTGATGGCTTCGTCCAGCAGAGGCTTGTAGGGCACGGGCTTGGCGCCGCGGGAACCCCCGTCTGCACTCACGATGACCTTGGGCTGCGCATCGTCGATGCGGGTGGACAGGGAGCCGGAAGCAAAGCCTCCGAACACGACCGAGTGAATGGCGCCGATACGGGTGCAGGCCAGCATGGCAAAGCAGGCCTCGGCGATCATCGGCATGTAGATCAGCACGCGATCGCCCTGCTGCACGCCCAGATCCAGCAGCGTGGCGGCCATGCGCTCGACTTCACGCTGCAGCTCGGAGAAGCTATAGGTCTTTTCGGTATTGGTTTCGGTGGAAACCGCGATCAGGGCGGCATCGTTGGGGCGCTTGGCAGCGTGGCGATCCACCGCGTTGTGGCAGATGTTGGTCTTGCCGCCGACGAACCAGCGGGCAAACGGCGGGTTGCTGTAGTCGCAGATCTGCTGGGGCGGGGTTTCCCAGTCAATGCGCTTGGCCTGCTCTGCCCAGAAGGCGTCGCGGTTGTCCAGAGACTGTTGATGGAAGTCTGCGTAACTCTGCATGAGGGCTCCTTGTGTCCGTATTTTTATCTGCAGCATTATGTGACATCTTTTCTTGCGCGCGGCTGACACTCCAGAGGAGAAATGCTGCTTTCGTGGGCGCGCAAAAGCAGAAACCGGGTTAGTCCTTAGACCCGGCCGAATGCTTACTTGATGAGGGCCAGCACATCGCGGAATTGCGGATGCTCGGCAGTGCGCATCCATTCGAAGGCCACCATCTCGGTGGTCACCAGTTCGGCGCCGGCGGTGGCCAGGCGATCGAAGCCGGCATCGCGGTTGCGCTCGGTGCGGGAACTGCAGGCGTCGGTCACGACCCAGACGTCGAACTCGTCCTCCAGCAGGCCCAGGGCGGTCTGCATCAGGCAGACATGTGCCTCGCAGCCGGCGATCACGATGGTGTTGCGCTCGGCCGGCTTGTCGATGTTCTTCTGCAGGTGGCGCGGCAGGCTGCGTGCATTGCCCGAAACCGGCCGTGCCGGCGGACGCAGTGCGTCGGACAGGCCATCCTCGCAGGCATTGAAGTACATCTTGGACAGGGTCTTGTCGCACAGCTCGCGCACCTCGGGCGCATTCGGGCCCAGGCGCGAGGGGTTCTCTTCGGTGCCCCAGACGGGGACTTGCAGCATGCGGGCGATCTTGCCGAGGCGGACGGCGTTGCGCACCACCATGTCGCCTTCGTGGATGAAAGGCATGAGGCGTTCCTGGTAATCGACCAGGACGAGCTGGGATTCTTCGACGTTGAGCAGCATGGGCGTGTCCTTCTGTTCTGGTTCATTCGGGGTATCCATGGGATTATGGGCTGCTTTTCCCCTGCCCGTCCCGATGCGGCCTAGCGGATATCCCCTACGCACTTTGAGCGCAGGCATATATCACAAATCCTGACAAGGGATTGACGAAAAAGGGTACTGTCAGGCTTGTTTCAGGAAAAAATGGTCTTTTGATACAAAAAAGCGGGTAAAAGTCGGTTATCTCTGTGTATCCGTGTCGGATTTCACCTACATGTCCGATAAACTACGCTCCCATGAAGAAATTGCCTGTCCTCCTGTTCGTGGGTCTGTTCGCTTCCGTGGCCCATGCTTCCCCCTCCGATGAACTTGACAGCTTCCTCCAGGAACGCAGGATCAGCTCCCAGATCCAGAACGTAGGACAGAACGTACGCAATACCGCGTCCGACCTGGTCAGCACGGCCATGGGCTTCATCGGTGTGCCGTACCGATATGGCGGCACCTCGGCCGAATCCGGCTTCGACTGCAGCGGCTTTGTTCGCGCCACCTATGAAAAGACGCTGGGTCAGGTGCTGCCCCGTCGTGCTGCCGATCAGGCCGCGGCCACCCAGAGCATCTCCCGCTCCGAGCTGCGTCCGGGTGACCTGGTGTTCTTCAATACCATGCGTCGCGCCTTCAGCCATGTGGGCATCTACGTGGGCGACGGCAAGTTCATCCACGCGCCCCGCTCCGGCGCCCGCGTACGCGTGGAAAGCATGGATGGCAGCTATTGGTCTTCCCGCTTCAACGGCGCCCGTCGCGTTCCGGGCAGCGAAGGCGTGGCCGGCACCATCACCACGAAGACGGCATTCGATATTGCCTCGCAGATGGGCAACTGATCGCCCGGCGGCTTCACAGTTTCTTCACACGAAAGCGACCCTGGTGGTCGCTTTCCTGTTTCTGGAGCGGCAGGACATGAAAAACGCCGGCAGCCCTGGGGCGACCGGCGTTTCTTCTGTCAGGTCTTTCCGTACTTACTTGCGCCTCTGCGGCGGCAAGTCGGTACAGCTGCCATGCGCGGCTTCCGCTGCCATGCCGATGCTTTCGCCCAGCGTGGGATGCGGATGGATGGTCTTGCCAATGTCGACCGCATCGGCCCCCATCTCGATCGCCAGTGCGATTTCGCCTATCATGTCGCCCGCATGCGTGCCGACGATACCGCCACCGACGATGCGGTGCGTTTCCTCGTCGAACAGCAGCTTGGTGAAGCCTTCGTCGCGGCCATTGGCGATAGCGCGGCCGGAGGCCGACCACGGGAACAGGCCCTTGCTGACCTTGATGCCCTGTGCCTTGGCCTGCTCCTCGGTGAGGCCGACCCAGGCCACTTCGGGATCGGTGTAGGCCACGCTGGGAATCACGCGGGCATCGAAGGCGGCGGCTGCCAGATCCTTGTCACCCTTGAGTTCCCCTGCAATGACTTCGGCTGCCACATGGGCTTCATGCACCGCCTTGTGCGCCAGCATGGGCTGGCCGACGATGTCGCCGATGGCGAAGATATGCGGCACGTTGGTGCGCATCTGCACGTCGACCGAGATGAAGCCGCGGTCGCTGACGGACACGCCCGCCTTGTCGGCAGCGATCTTCTTGCCGTTGGGACTGCGGCCCACGGCCTGCAGCACCAAATCGTAGGTTTGCGGAGCCGGAGCCTGGCCGCCCTCTTCCGCTGGTGCAAACGTCACCTCGATGCCCGCTTCGGTCGCCTTGGCAGCCACCGTCCTGGTCTTGAGCATGATGTTGTCGAAACGGTGGGCGTTCATCTTCTGCCAGACCTTGACCAGATCGCGGTCGGCGCCCTGCATCAGGCCGTCCAGCATCTCGACCACGTCCAGACGCGCGCCCAGCGTGCTGTACACCGTACCCATTTCCAGGCCGATGATGCCGCCGCCGAGGATCAGCATGCGCTTGGGCACTTCCTTGAGCGCCAGCGCACCGGTGCTGTCGACCACGCGCGGATCTTCGGGCATGAAGGGCAGGCGCACGGCCTGGCTGCCAGCGGCAATGATGCACTTCTGGAAGCCGATGGTGGTGATCTTGCCCGTCTTTTCCTGGCTGGTGCCGGTGGTTTCCTCGACCTGCACATGGTTGGGGCTGACGAAGGCGCCGTAGCCGCGTACCACGGTGACCTTGCGCATCTTGGCCATGGCGGCGAGGCCGCCAGTGAGCTTGCCGATGACTTTTTCCTTGTGGCCACGCAGCTTGTCGATGTTGACGACCGGTTTGCCGAATTCCACGCCGAGGTCGGCCATGTGGCTGACTTCGTCCATGACGGCTGCCACGTGCAGCAGTGCCTTGGACGGGATGCAGCCCACGTTCAGGCAGACGCCGCCCAGGGTGGCATAGCGCTCGACAAGCACCACATTCAGGCCCAGATCGGCGGCGCGGAAAGCGGCGCTGTAGCCACCGGGGCCGCCGCCCAGCACCAGCACGTCGCATTGCTGGTCGACCTGGCCGGTGTAGCTGGAAGCTGCGGGCGCTGGCGCAGATGCGTCTGGCGTGGACGCGGCAGCAGAGCCGGCGGCCCCGCCTGCCTGGGCAGGGACGGCACTGGCCGTGGCTGCCGCTGTCTGTCCAGCCGCCGGAGCAGCGGCCGCACCCTGCTCCTGCACCTCCAGCGTCAGCAGCACGGAGCCTTCGCTGACCTTGTCGCCCAGTTGCACCGCCAGTGACTTGACCACGCCGGCATGGCTGGACGGGATTTCCATCGAGGCCTTGTCGCTTTCGACAGTGACCAGGCTCTGCTCCACCTTGATGGTGTCGCCGGGCTTGACCAACACCTCGATCACGGCCACTTCGGCGAAATCGCCGATATCGGGAACCTTGACTTGCACTTCGCTCATCTTCAGCTCCTTAGAGTGCCACGCGGCGGAAATCAGCCAGCAGCTGCGCCAGGTAGACGTTGAAACGGGTAGCCAGTGCACCGTCGATGACGCGATGGTCGGCCGTGAGCGAGAGCGGCAGCGTCAGGCGCGGCACGAACTGCTTGCCGTCCCACACCGGTTTCATGGCGCTCTTGTTGACGCCCAGAATCGCCACCTCGGGAGCATTGACGATGGGCGCAAAGTAGGTGCCTCCAATGCCGCCCAGGCTGGAGATAGTGAAGCAGGCACCCTGCATGTCGGCCGGGCCCAGCTTGCCGTCGCGCGCCTTCTTCGCCAGTTCGCCGGATTCCTGGGCAATCTCGAACACAGACTTCCGGTCGGCGTTCTTGATGACCGGTACCACCAGACCATTCGGGGTATCGGCGGCAAAGGCGATGTTGAAGTACTTCTTCAGCACCAGGTTGTCGCCATCCAGCGAGCTGTTGAACTCGGGGAACTTCTGCAGCGCCTTGACGCAGGCCTTGATCAGGAAGGCGAGCATGGTGACCTTGATGCCGGCCTTCTCGTTCTCTTTGTTGAGCTGGACGCGGAAGGCTTCCAGTTCGGTGATATCGGCATCCTCGTGGTAAGTAACCGCGGGGATCATCACCCAGTTGCGCGACAGGTTCTGTGCGGAAATCTTCTTGATGCGCGACAGCGGCTGCGTTTCGATTTCGCCGAACTTGGCGAAATCGACCTTGGGCCAGGGCAGCAGGTTGAGTTCGCCGCCACCGGTCACGCCGCCGCCGGCCGGAGCCTTGGCCGCCTGCGCCTGCGTCTGCAGCGCACCGGACATGACGGCCTTGGTGAAGGACTGGACGTCTTCCTGCGTGATGCGGCCCTTGGGACCAGTGCCCTTGACCTCGGCAATCGGCACGCCCAGCAGGCGCGCGAACTTGCGTACGGAGGGCGATGCATGTGGCAGCTTGCCGCTTGCGGGTGCTGCAGCAGGGTTATGTGCTGCGGCCGGGGCGGCTGCCTTGGGGGCTGCGTCCTGCGTTGCTGTCTGCACCGAGGGCGCTGCTGCCTGTGCAGGAGCGGCTGCGGCTTGCATCGGGGCTGCAGCACTCTCTGAATGTGCAGCGGCCGGAGCCGGCGCGGATGCGCCAGCGGCAGCCCCCAGAATCACGATCAGGTCGCCCTGGTTGATCTTGTCGCCCAGGTTGACCTTGACTTCCTTGACGGTACCAGCGTGGCTGGACGGGATCTCCATCGATGCCTTGTCGCTCTCCACGGTGAGCAGGCTCTGCTCGACCTTGACGGTATCGCCGGGCTTGACGAACAGCTCAATGACGGCGACATCCTTGAAATCACCAATATCGGGCACGCGCACTTCGACGCTGCCGCCCGGGGCGGCATGCGCCTGCTGTTGCAGCACGCCGGCGCCGGCCGTGTCGGCGGCGCGTGCTGCGGCAGATGCTTCGCTCGCCCCCGGAACCACTTCGCTGCCCCCCACCGGCGGCTCGGCATTGGCCGGGGAAGGCGCGGCCGCCCCCTGCCCTGCGTCTGCATCGGAGGCTTCCAGCAGCAGCACCACGGAGCCTTCGCGCACCTTGTCGCCCAGGCTGACCTTGACTTCCTTCACCACACCAGCATGGCTGGAGGGAATTTCCATGGAGGCCTTGTCGCTCTCCACCGTGATCAGGCTCTGCTCCACCTTGACGGTGTCACCGGCCTTGACCAGCACCTCGATCACTGCCACATCGGAAAAATCACCGATATCCGGCACCTTGACTTCGATCGTTGCCATAGTCTGTCTCCTTTCGCGCCGGATCAGGCGTACAGCGGGTTGATCTTGTCGGCGTCGATGCCGTATTTGGCGATGGCTTCTGCCACCTTGGCCACCGGCAGCTTGCCCTCGTCGGCCAGCGAGCGGAGCGCGGCCAGCACGATGTAGTGGCGGTCGATCTCGAAGTGCTCGCGCAGGCGGTAGCGGAAATCGCTGCGGCCGAAGCCGTCTGTGCCCAGCACGCGGTAGCTGCGACCGGCCGGGATGAACGGACGGATCTGCTCGGCGTAGGCCTTGATGTAGTCGGTGGAGGCAATCACCGGGCCGGTGCTGCCTTCCAGTTGCTGCTGCACAAAGGACTTGCGCGGCGTCTCCAGCGGGTGCAGCAGGTTCCAGCGCTCGGCGTCTTGGCCGTCGCGACCCAGCTCGTTGAAGCTCGGGCAGCTCCAGACGTCTGCGGCAATGCCCCAGTCCTGCGCCAGCAGGGCCTGCGCTGCGATGCTCTCGCGCAGAATGGAGCCGGAGCCCAGCAGCTGCACGCGCTGCTGCACGCCTTCGGCGCCGGGCTTGCACAGGTACATGCCCTTGATGATCTGCTCTTCCGTACCGGGCGTCAGGCCAGGCATGGCGTAGTTCTCGTTCAGCAGCGTGAGGTAGAAGAACACGTTGTCCTGCTTCTCGACCATGCGCTTGAGGCCGTGGTGCAGGATGATGGCCACTTCATGCGCGAAGGTCGGGTCGTAAGTGACGCAGTTCGGGATGGTGCCGGCCAGGATGTGGCTGTGGCCGTCCTCGTGCTGCAGGCCTTCGCCGTTGAGCGTGGTACGGCCGGAGGTGCCACCCAGCAGGAAACCGCGCGCCTGCATGTCGCCAGCCGCCCAGGCCAGATCGCCCACGCGCTGGAAGCCGAACATGGAGTAATAGACGTAGAACGGGATCATGATCCGGTTCGACGTGGAGTAGCTGGTGGCAGCGGCAATCCAGCTGGACATGCCGCCGGCTTCGTTGATGCCTTCCTGCAGGATCTGGCCGTCGGTCTGCTCCTTGTAGTACATCACCTGGTCGCGGTCGACCGGGGTGTAGTTCTGGCCAGCGGGGTTGTAGATGCCGATCTGGCGGAACAGGCCTTCCATGCCGAAGGTACGGGCCTCGTCCACCAGGATGGGCACCACGCGCGGGCCCAGGGCCTGGTCGCGCAGCAGCTGCGTCAGGAAGCGCACATAGGCCTGCGTGGTGCTGATCTCACGGCCTTCGGCAGTGGGCTCGAGCACGGCCTTGAAGGTTTCCAGCGAAGGCACGGTGAAGCTCTCGTCGCTCTTCGCGCGGCGGTGCGGCAGATAGCCCCCCAGTTCCTTGCGGCGGGCGTGCAGGTACTGCATCTCGGGCGTGTCATCCGCCGGCTTGTAATACGGAATGCTGGGCAGCTCGCTGTCCGGGATCGGGATGTTGAAGCGGTCGCGGATGTAGCGGATATCGTCATCGCTCAGCTTCTTGGTCTGGTGCACGGTGTTCTTGCCTTCACCGGCCTTGCCCATGCCGAAGCCCTTGATGGTCTTGACCAGCAGCACGGTGGGCTGGCCCTTGTGCTCGTTGGCAGCATGGAACGCGGCATAGACCTTCTGCGGATCATGGCCACCACGGCGCAGTTCCCAGATCTCGTCGTCGCTCATGTGCTCGACCAGCTTGGCCGTTTCGGGGTAGCGGCCGAAGAAGTGCTTGCGCACGTAGGCGCCGTCGTTGGCCTTGAAGGACTGGTAGTCGCCGTCCAGCACCTCCATCATCAGCTGGCGCAGCTTGCCGTCCTTGTCGCGGGCCAGCAGCGGATCCCAGTTGCTGCCCCACAGCAGCTTGATCACGTTCCAGCCGGAACCACGGAATTCGCCTTCCAGTTCCTGCACGATCTTGCCGTTGCCGCGCACCGGACCGTCCAGGCGCTGCAGGTTGCAGTTGATCACGAAAATCAGGTTGTCCAGCTTCTCGCGCGAGGCCAGGCTGATGGCGCCCAGGCTTTCCACCTCGTCCATCTCGCCGTCGCCCAGAAACACCCAGACCTTGCGGTTTTCGGTATTGGCAATGCCGCGGGCGTGCAGGTACTTCAGGAAGCGCGCCTGGTAGATGGCCATCAGCGGGCCCAGACCCATGGACACCGTGGGGAACTGCCAGAAGTCGGGCATCAGCTTGGGGTGCGGGTAGCTGGACAGGCCCTTGCCGCCGACTTCCTGACGGAAGTTGTCGAGTTGCTCTTCGGTCAGACGGCCTTCCAGGTAGGCGCGGGCATAGATGCCGGGCGCGCTGTGACCCTGGATGTAGAGGCAGTCGCCGCCGTGGTTTTCGCTTTCGGCGTGCCAGAAGTGGTTGAAGCCGGCCCCCAGCATGCTGGCCAGCGAGGCGAAGGAGCCGATGTGGCCACCCAGATCGCCGCCGTCAGCGGGGTTGAGGCGGTTGGCGCGCACCACCATGGCCATGGCGTTCCAGCGCATGAAGGAACGCAGGCGCTTTTCGATGGTGACGTTGCCGGGGTTGCGGGCTTCCTGCTCGGGCTCCAGCGTGTTGACATAGGCCGTATGGGCGGAAAACGGCATGTCCATGCTGTGCTGGCGGGCCGTTTCCAGCAGGTGCTCCAGCAGGAAATGGGCGCGTTCCCTGCCCTCGTTGGCGATCACCGCAGCCAGGGCGTCTACCCATTCCCGGGTTTCTTCCCTGTCGGTATCCGGAATGATGTGACCGTCCACCGGCATCTGTGCGTCTGGCATGGTTGTCTCCTGTGTTTGTGGTTCTCAAGGGATTGTGCATAAATGCACAGGCAGTATCTCACAAGGAAACCCCTATTTCAAAATATGATGATTGTTTTTATATTATAAAAATATGACCAATCGATCACATTCTGTAAGGCCCATACAAAGCTGGGCTGGCATGATGGGCGGCTGAGTTCTCTTCAAACCGTCGTCGCACAAGGTCAATCATCGTTTTCATGGGCAACAGCACCAGATCCCGGCGGGGCAAGCCCCTGACTTCGCTGCAGTGGTGGCGCGACCTTCCCGCGCACCGGCAGGACCGTTTCATGGGCCTGTTTCCGGTGCTGGCGGTGCTGCTGTTCGTGATGGCGGTGGTGGCCGCCATCAGCTATCTGCGCATGGAAGAGATGCAGGCCGAGCAGCAATCGGTGCAACGCGATGGCGAGCATTCGCGCCAGCGCGTCAACTTGCGCCTGTCCGAGCGCCAGGAGCAATTGCAGAAGTTCGGGCGCGAACTGGATCCCGCCCGGGTTTCAACCGGGATGTTCACCCAGCAGGTAAGCCGTATGGCGCTCGACAACCCCGAGGTGCTGGACATGACCTGGCTGGACGCCGACGGCAACACGCGCGCCTCGCGGGAAATGCATGATTCCGGGGCCTACACCCTGGCCCGTCCGGGCGCCACCCTGCCTCTGCCCCAGGAGCGCAGCCTGCTCGAGGCCGTGCGCGAAGCACGGCAGGCGCGCTATGTGCTCATCACACGCCACGAAGGCGAGGACGCATTCCTCGCTTTCATGCTGCCACTGGGGCAGCGCGACGCACCGAATGGCTATCTGTACGCGCGCTACAACCTGTCATCGCTGCTGTATTACGCCATCCCTTCGGACGTGTTCGCCCAGTACGCCGTCTCGCTGATGGATGCGCACAAGCGCGTGGTAGCCGGCCAGAACGTCGATCCCGATGAAAAAGTGGCCTGGTGGCAGCTCTGGTCTTCCATGCACAACAGCGTGTACAACGCCCCGCTGGCAACAGTGGATAACGTGCTGACCCTGCATTTGCGCGCCTACCGTGCCAGCAGCAGCATGACCAACCGCGGCCTGTTCCTGCTGGTGCTGGCCCTGAGTGCACTCACTGCCTGGATGCTGATCGCCAACTGGCGTCACCTGCGCCGTCGCCAGCGTTCGCAGCAGGAACTGCTGTCCGAAACCAGCTTTCGCCGCGCCATGGAAAACTCGCTGGTCATCGGCATGCGCGCACTGGATCTGGACGGACGCATCAGCTACGTGAACGCGGCCTTCTGCCAGATGACCGGCTGGAGCGCGGAAGAACTGATCGGGCAGCGCCCGCCCTACTCCTTCTGGCATGAGGATGACCATACACGCCACCACCGCATCCTGAGCAAGACCCTGCAGGACCAGATCCCGCAGGGCGGCTACATCATGCGTGTGCAGCGCAAGAACGGCACCACCTTCGAGGCGCGCATCTACATGTCGCCGCTGATCGGCGTGGATGGCCGGCAGACGGGCTGGATGTCGTCCATGACGGACATCACCGAACCGAACCGCATCAAACGCCAGCTCACGAACGCCTACGAACGCTTCACCCGCGTGCTGGATGCGCTGGACGTGAGCATTTCCGTTGCGCCGCTCGGCAGCAACGAACTGCTGTTTGCCAACCAGGCCTACCGCCATTGGTTCAGCGACGACAACGCGGCAGGCCACATGCGCATGCTGACCAAGGCTGGCAGCCCCGGTGGCGACGCGACCGGCACCCCCCGCAGCGGCGAAGACCCGCTCGCCGGACTGCCGACCGCCGCGCTGCACGATGCCAGCAACAACACGGAAATCTACCTGTCGCAGCTCGACAAGTGGATCGAGGTGCGTTCGCGCTATCTGGAATGGGTGGACGGCCGGCTGGCACAGCTGGTGGTCGCCACCGACATCACCGCTCGCCGCCAGGCCGAGGAGCAAAGTGCCCAGCACGAGGCGCGCGCCCAGGCCGCGAGCCGTCTGGTCACCATGGGGGAAATGGCCTCCAGCGTGGCGCACGAGCTCAACCAGCCGCTCACCGCCATCAACAACTACTGCAACGGCATGATCAGCCGCCTGCGCAACGGACAGATCGACCAGGAGGCACTGCTGGGCGCACTGGACAAGACCTCGCGCCAGGCCCAGCGCGCCGGACAGATCATCCAGCGCATCCGCACCTTCGTGAAGCGCAGCACACCCAACTATTCGGATGCCGACGTCGAGACCATGGTGGTCGAGGCCGTGGAACTGGCCGAAATCGAGATGCGCCGCCGCAATGTGCGCCTGCAGTACAGCGTGGAGCGCGGCCTGCCCATCCTGCGCGTGGACAAAATCCTGGTGGAACAGGTGCTGATCAACCTGCTCAAGAACGCTGCCGAGGCCATCGACCAGGCAGGCATGCTGGCCGACCGCCGCCACGTACGCCTGGAGGTTTGCAGCACCGTGCGCGAAGACCGCCCGGTGGTGGAATTCAGCATCCAGGACCAGGGCACCGGCTTGTCGCAGGAAACGCTGGACCACCTGTTCGAGGCGTTCTACACCACCAAGGCCGAGGGCATGGGCATCGGCCTGAACCTGTGCCGCAGCATTGTTGAATCGCACCAGGGCCGATTGATGGCCGAGAACATCTACAATGACAATATGGTGACTGGGTGCCGATTCACTTTCTGGCTGCCCATCCCCACCACCCCTGTTCCCAGCGACTCACAGACGATCACATCATGAGCTTGATTCCAGAAAAAGGCACCATTTACGTCGTGGATGATGACGAGGCCGTACGCGACTCGCTGCAGTGGCTGCTTGAGGGCAAGGGCTACCGCGTGCGCTGCTTCGACTCCGCCGAGACCTTTCTCAGCCGCTACGACCCGCGCGAGGTCGCCTGCATGTTCGTGGATATCCGCATGGATGGCATGAGCGGCCTGGATCTGCAGGATCGCCTGATCGAGCGCAAATCGCCGCTGCCCATCGTGTTCATCACTGGCCATGGCGACGTGCCCATGGCGGTCGAGACCATGAAAAAAGGCGCGCTCGACTTCATTCAGAAGCCTTTCCGCGAGGAAGACCTGGAAGCCCTGGTCGAGAAGATGCTGGATCGTGCGCGCGCCGCATTTGCCGAACACCAGCAGGCCAGCACACGCGAATCGCTGCTGGGCAAGCTCACCAACCGCGAAGCCCAGGTGCTGGAGCGCATCGTGGCCGGCCGCCTGAACAAGCAGATTGCCGATGACCTGAACATCAGCATCAAGACGGTGGAGGCGCACCGCGCCAATATCATGGAAAAACTAAACGCCAATACGGTGGCCGACCTGCTCAAGGTGGCACTGGGTTCCAACGCCCCCAAGTCCTGAGCACGCCCCACCCTGCACCAGCATTCCCGCCCGAGCGGGAATGTTTTTTTGATCAATCCATTTTTCCAGGATCTCCCATGACAGCCCAACTCATCAACGGTAACGAACTCTCCCGGAAACTGCGCGGCGAAGTGGCCGAGCGCGCCGCTGCGCTCAAGGCCAGGGGCATCACGCCCGGCTTGGCCGTGGTGCTGGTGGGCGACAATCCGGCCAGCCAGGTCTACGTGCGCAACAAGGTCAAGGCCTGCGAAGACAACGGCCTGCACTCCGTGCTCGAAAAATACGACGCCTCAATGACCGAAGCCGAGCTGCTGGCCCGCGTGGACGCCCTGAACAACGACCCGTCCATCCACGGCATTCTGGTGCAACTGCCGCTGCCTGCACACATCGATGCCCAGAAAGTGATCGAGGCCATCAGCCCGGCCAAGGACGTGGACGGCTTCCATATCGCCAGCGCAGGCGCCCTGATGACCGGCATGCCCGGCTTCTGGCCCTGCACGCCCTACGGCTGCATGAAGATGCTGGAAAGCATCGGCTACGACCTGAAAGGCAAGCACGCCGTGGTGATCGGCCGCAGCAACATCGTGGGCAAGCCGATGGCACTGATGCTGCTGGCCAAGGATGCCACCGTCACCATCTGCCACAGCCGCACCGCCGACCTGAAGGCGCAGACCCTGCAGGCCGATGTGATCGTCGCCGCCGTGGGCAAGCGCAACGTGCTGACGGCCGACATGGTCAAGCCCGGTGCCGTGGTGCTGGACGTGGGCATGAACCGCAACGACGAAGGCAAGCTCTGCGGCGACGTCGACTTTGAGGGCGTGAAGGACGTGGCCGGCTACATCACGCCGGTGCCGGGCGGAGTCGGCCCGATGACCATCACCATGCTGCTGGTCAACACCATCGAGGCGGCCGAGCGCGAGGCGGCTGCGCGCTGAATCAGCGCTCATGAACGCGGGCGGCTCTCTACCCTTGAAGGGCCGGCGTTCAGCCTTACATGGGCAGGATGACTGCATCCACTCCTGCCTCTCCCAGCCCTTCCTCCAACCCCCTGCTCGACTTCGGCGCCCTGCCGCTGTTCGACCAGATCCGGCCTGAAAACGTCGCGCCCGCCATCACCCAACTGCTGGCGGATGCCGATCAGGCACTGAGCACCGTCACGGCGCCGGAGTTTCCCGCCAACTGGCAGCAACTGGCTGCCACGCTGGACGTTGCCACCGAAAAACTGGGGCGTGCCTGGGGTGCGGTCGGCCATCTCAAGAGCGTATGCGATACCCCCGAACTGCGTGCTGCCTACAACGCCATGCTGCCGGCCGTGTCCGATTTCTGGACGCGCCTGGGTGCCGATGAACGCCTCTACGCCAAATACAAGGCGATTGACGCCAGCAGCCTGAACGCCGAACAGCAGCAAGCCCTGAAGAACGCCTTGCGCGGTTTCGTTCTGAGCGGTGCCGAACTGCAGGGCGCCGCCCGCGAGCGCTACGCCGCCATCCAGGAACGCATGGCCGAGCTGACGCAGAAGTTCAGCGAAAACGCCCTCGATGCGACCGACACCTGGGCCTATTACGCTAGGCTGGAAGAGCTGCGGGGTGTGCCGCAGGATGTGATCGACGCAGCACGCGCAGCCGCCGAAACCGACGGCAAGCAGGGCTACAAGCTGACCCTCAAGATCCCGAGCTACCTGCCCGTGATGCAGTTTGCCGACAGCAGCGCCCTGCGCCAGAAGCTCTATCGCGCCTACAACACGCGCGCCTCGGAGCAGGCCGAAGGCGATGCCGTGAAGTACGACAACAGCGCCGTCATGGCCGAGATTCTGGCCCTGCGCCAGGAAGAAGCCGCGCTGCTGGGCTTCACCAGCTTTGCCGAGGTCTCGCTGGTGCCCAAGATGGCCGACCGGCCGGACGAAGTCATCGGCTTCCTGCGCGATCTGGCCTCCAAGGCCCGCCCCTATGCCGAAAAGGACGTCGCCGACCTGCGCGAGTTTGCCGCCACGGAACTTAAGCTGCACGATCCCCAGCCCTGGGACTGGCCCTACATCAGCGAAAAGCTCAAGGAAGCGCGCTATGCCTTCAGCGAGCAGGAAGTGAAGCAGTACTTTCCGGCACCCAAGGTGCTGGCCGGCCTGTTCAAGATCGTCGAAAACCTGTTCGACGTCAGCATCCGGCGCGACCATGCGCCGGTCTGGCACGACAGCGTGGAGTTCTACCGTCTGGAACGCAACGGTGTGCTGGTGGGCCAGTTCTACCTCGATCCGCCCGCACGCCAGGGCAAGCGCGGCGGCGCCTGGATGGACGACGTGCGCGCCCGCTGGGTGCGCCCGGACGACGGCAGCCTGCAGACCCCGGTCGCCCATCTGGTCTGCAACTTTGCCGAAGGCGTGGGCGGCAAGCCGCCGCTGCTGACACACGATGACGTGATCACGCTGTTCCACGAAACCGGCCACGGCCTGCACCACATGCTGACGCAGGTGAACGAGCACGATGTTTCCGGCATCAGCGGCGTGGAATGGGATGCTGTGGAACTGCCCAGCCAGTTCATGGAAAACTTCTGCTGGGAATGGAGCGTGCTGCGCGACATGACGGCCCATGTGGATACCGGCGAGCCGCTGCCGCGCGAACTGTACGAGCGCATGCTGGCCGCACGCAACTTCCAGAGCGGCATGCAAACGCTGCGTCAGGTGGAATTCGCCCTGTTCGACATGCTGCTGCACAGCCAGAATCCGGCGCCGACCGACGTGATGCCGCTGCTGCACGCCGTGCGCCAGGAAGTAGCCGTGATCCTGCCGCCCGAGTGGAACCGCATGGCGCACACTTTCAGCCATATCTTTGCCGGCGGCTACTCGGCGGGATACTACAGCTACAAGTGGGCCGAGGTGCTGAGCGCCGATGCCTACGCCGCCTTCGAGGAAACCGCCGCCTTCGACGGCACACCCGACCCGGCCACGGCCCGCCGCTTCCGCGAGGAAATCCTGGAGCGCGGCGGCAGCCGTCCGGCCATGGAGTCCTTCAAGGCCTTCCGCGGCCGCACGCCCAGCATCGAGGCGCTGCTGCGGCATCAGGGCATGGCCGAGCCGGCCTGAGCGGTTTCGTCAGCCTGGCGTGACCCAGGGCATTGACTGAATCTCACCCCGGTCGCCGTAATACATCATGCAATCCCGAGCGCGCGTGGAGGCTTCCACGCGCGCTTCAGCGTATCGTCACGGCAACATTTTGGCTTGACGCATCCGTAACAATGGTGCGCTGCATCAATTCGTGGCCCAAAAGTGTCCATGGATGCTTTCGACGTCTGTAAAATTCACCTGCAAAGTGTGATGCGGACGAAGTTCTGACGGCCTTTGTGGCAGGTTAATACCTGCCCTGATCCGGAAAGAGCGCAGGATTGTGTCGTGTGTGTGCGGGACGGTGCGCCTCTCCGGGGGTTTATATCTCCTCACGATACGGGCACGACAAGATGCTACAAAACACCTCCCTCGACTCTTTCCTGGCCACGCTGATCAAGCGCGACCCCAATCAACCCGAATTCCTGCAGGCGGTCAAGGAAGTGTTGTCGAGCCTGTGGCCGTTCGTGCAGCAGAATCCGCGCTACGCCCAGCAAGCCCTGCTCGAGCGTCTGTGCGAACCCGAGCGCGTGATCCAGTTCCGCGTGAGCTGGCAGGATGACAAGGGCCAGACCCACGTCAACCGCGCTTTCCGCATCCAGCACAGCAATGCCATCGGCCCGTTCAAGGGCGGCATGCGCTTTCACCCCTCCGTCAACCTGTCCATCCTGAAGTTCCTGGCTTTCGAGCAGACCTTCAAGAACGCACTGACCACGCTGCCCATGGGCGGCGGCAAGGGCGGCTCCGATTTCGACCCCAAGGGCAAGAGCGACAACGAAGTGATGCGCTTCTGCCAGGCCTTGATGACCGAGCTGTACCGCCACATCGGCCCCGACACCGACGTGCCTGCTGGCGACATCGGCGTGGGCGCGCGTGAAGTGGGCTTCATGAACGGCATGATGAAGAAGCTGTCGAACAACACCGGCACCGTCTTCACCGGCCGCGGCCTGACCTACGGCGGCAGCCTGATCCGCCCCGAAGCCACCGGCTACGGCACCGTGTACTTTGCCCAGGCCATGCTGCAGCATGCCGGCAACTCCATGGAAGGCAAAACCGTCTCCGTGTCCGGCTCCGGCAACGTGGCCCAGTACGCCATCGAGAAGGCCATGGAATTCGGCGCCAAGGTGGTGACCGCTTCCGACTCCAATGGTACCGTGTATGACGCCAACGGCTTCACGAAGGAGAAGCTGCTGGCCCTGATGGACCTGAAGAACGAGAAGCGCGGCCGCATGAGCGAGTTTGCCGAGCAGTTCGGCCTGCAGTACGAAGAAGGCAAAACCCCGTGGCACATCCCGGTGGACATTGCCCTGCCCTGCGCCACCCAGAACGAACTCAACGAGGAAGACGCCAAGACCCTGGTGAAGAACGGCGTGATCTGCGTGGCCGAAGGTGCCAACATGCCCAGCACGCTGGAAGCCGTGGAAGTGTTCCTGGCCAACGAAAAAGTGCTGTACGCACCTGGCAAGGCCAGCAACGCCGGCGGTGTGGCCGTGTCCGGCCTGGAAATGGCCCAGGGCGCCCAGCGCCTGTACTGGAGCAGCCAGGAAGTCGACGCCAAGCTGCTGAACATCATGACCGACATCCACAGCAACTGCGTGGCTTACGGCAGCAAGGACGGCAAGGGCCGCGTCAACTACGTGGACGGTGCCAACATCGCCGGCTTCGTCAAAGTGGCCGATGCCATGCTGGCCCAAGGCGTTTGCTGATTGCCTGATGCGGCTGCTGCCCTCCTTCACGGAGGGCTGACAAAAGAAAAAACCCGGAAGGTTTGCACCGACCGGGTTTTTTCATGGGTTAATCGGGCGATCAGTAGAGCAGTGTCTCGACGCCCTGCTCCGTGCCCAGAAGGCACACATGCGCCTTCTGGTGCGCAAACACGCCCACGGTGACCACCCCTGGCCACTGGTTGACCAGATTCTCGAAGGCAAGCGGATCGGTGATGCGCAGGCCGTGCACATCGAGGATATGCTGGCCGTTGTCAGTCACCAGCGGCACGCCGTCCTTGAGGCGGACGCTGGCCTGTCCGCCCATTTCCTCGAACTGGCGCATGATCCGGCCGGCGGCCATGGGGATGATCTCGACCGGCAGCGGGAAAGCGCCGAGCGCCTCCACGCGCTTGCTGGCATCGACAATACAGACGAAACGGCGGCTTTGCGCGGCAACGATCTTCTCGCGCGTCAGCGCCGCGCCGCCGCCCTTGATCATGTAGCCGTGGCCGTCAATCTCGTCAGCGCCGTCGATATACACATCCAGCCATTCCACCTCTTCCGCAGGGAACACCGGAATGCCCAGCGCCTGCAGACGCTCGGTGGAAGCCACCGAACTGCTCACCGCGCCCTGGATCTGGTCCTTCATGGTGCCCAGCGCATCAATGAACTTGTTGACGGTGGAACCCGTCCCCACGCCGACGATGGTGCCGGGGGTGACGTAGTTGAGGGCGGCCTGGCCGACCAGGGTTTTGAGTTCGTCTTGGGTCATGGGCTGCTTTTCCTGCAAAGGATTTGGGACAATACGCATATTGTGCCCGCTGCAGCAGGCACACCAACAACTAGAACACAGCAATATGTCCCTGATCCCCTACTCCCTGTCCCGCTCCGTGCTGTTCCGCCTGGATGCGGAAACCGCCCACGAAACCACCATCGACATGCTGGCAAAGACCCAGCACTCCTCGCTGCTGCGCCGCGCCTATACGCAGCCCTTCGTGGACGATCCGGTGATGCTGTGCGGGCTGCGTTTTCCCAACCGCGTGGGCCTGGCCGCCGGTCTGGACAAGAACGCGCGCTGCATTGCGGCCTGGGAGGCGATGGGGTTTGGCTCGATCGAGGTGGGCACCGTCACGCCCAAGGGCCAGCCGGGCAACCCCAAGCCACGTATTTTCCGGCTGCCCAAGGCCAACGCGTTGATCAACCGGCTGGGCTTCAACAACGAGGGGCTGGAGGCCTTTGTGCGCAATGTGCAGCGCACACGGCCAGCCAATAGCCGCAGCCTGCTGGGCCTGAACATCGGCAAGAACGCGAGCACGCCGATCGAGCAGGCGGCGGACGACTACCTCATCTGCCTGGATGGCGTCTATCCCTGGGCCGATTACGTGACGGTGAACATCAGCAGCCCCAACACCAAGAACCTGCGTGCGCTGCAGAGCGACGAGGCGCTGGATGCCCTGCTGGACACCCTGATGCAGCGCCGCGCCGCGCTGGCGCAACAGCATGGCAAGGACAAGCCGCTGTTCATCAAGATCGCCCCGGATCTGGAGCAGGACCAGATCGAGTTGATTGCCACCACGCTGCGCCGCTATGGCTGCAATGCCGATGGCAGCCATGCCGGCAAGCTGGGCGTGATTGCCACCAACACCACCATCGGGCGCGAGGCTGTGCAGGGCCTGCCCCACGCGGAGGAAACCGGCGGCCTGAGCGGCGCACCCGTGCTGGAAAAGAGCAACCACGTCATCCGCGAGCTGCGTGCGAAGCTGGGCAAGGACTTCCCGATCATCGGCGTGGGCGGTGTGCTGAGCGGCGAGGATGCGCGCAGCAAGCTGGCTGCAGGAGCGGATCTGGTGCAGATCTACACCGGCCTGATCTATCGCGGGCCGGCGCTGGTGCATGAGGTGGCGAAAGCGTTGAAGCGTTAAAGCGCGGGCGCCCCCGGCCGGTCAGCGGCTCAGTCCTGCCGCTGCTTCAGGATATAGCGATCCGCCAGCACGCCGGTGATCAGGCTGCCGTCCTTGTTCAGCAGGCGGGCCGAGCCGCCCAGCACCTGGTAGCGGCGGTTCTGGGCATTCTGGTCCAGCTGCACCACGGTGTGATCGGCATTCCAACTGAAGGCTCCCCGCATGATGCTGGGCAGGCTGTTGCTGCCTTCGCGTTTCATGCTGAGGATATAGGTGTGGTTCTCGTACAGCGACAGTAGCGTGCGGATGCCCTCGCAATCGCCACAGGGCAGCATGCCGTCGTAGTGGCCGACCCAGGACAGGTCCTGCGCCTGGGCCTCCGGCTCGGATGCGACCGGAACGCGCGGCAAAGAAGCATCCTGCACCGGCGTGACGACGACGCCGGCATCTTCCAGCTGGTCCTGCACGGAGGGCGGCGGCGGAACGGGCGCTGGGATGCGGGATGGAGCAGTACTGCGGGTTTCAATGGGCGCGGAGCGGCGGCCATCGACCGGCGGCCAGCCCGGATTGTCGAGCGACACGGTGGCGCAGCCGGCCAGCCAGGCGGCTCCGGCCAGTGTCAGGGTCATTTGCAAGGTGCGGGACAGGGCTCGCATGGGGAATCTCTCCTGGTCAGTCTGATTCGTGCATCGGCCCTATTGTGCATCGCGCGGACGGGCCGGTGCCGGAACGGGTTCAGTCGATCGGCGTGAGCTTGGCGACGCTCAAGGCCAGCCACTTCACGCCGTGGCGGCTGAAGTTGATCTGCGCCTTGGCATCGGCGCCGCTGCCTTCCAGCATCTGCACCGTGCCTTCGCCGAACTTGGTGTGGAACACGCGCATGCCTTTCTTCAGGCCATGCGCCGGTTCGGTCTTGCGCACCACTTCGGCTGCGCCCTGCCCCACGGCCTGGCGCACGTCGCGGTTCCAGCTATCGCCCTGGCTGCCGCCCCAGCGGCCTTCGTAGCCCGGCATGGCATCGGCAAAGCCGGCGCGCTTGGGGGTGATCCACTTGAGGCATTCCTCGGGCAGTTCGTCGAAGAAGCGGCTGCGGATGTTGTAGCGCGTCTGGCCGTGCAGCAGGCGCGTCTGCGCGTGGCTCAGGTAGAGGCGCTGGCGTGCGCGGGTGATGGCCACATACATCAGGCGGCGCTCTTCTTCCAGACCGTCGTAGTCGTTGAGGGAGTTCTCGTGCGGGAACAAACCCTCTTCCAGGCCGCTGATGAACACGTTGTTGAATTCCAGGCCCTTTGCGGCGTGCACGGTCATCAGCTGCACGGCGTCCTGGCCAGCCTGAGCCTGGTTGTCTCCGGCCTCCAGAGCCGCATGGGTGAGGAAGGCGGCCAGCGGAGACAGGGTTTCGCCATCGGGCAGCACGTCGGCCGCACTGGCCGTGATCGCCGCATCCTGCGCGGCGGCCTCGCTCTCGCCGGGCCAGGCGGGTGCTGCGCTGGTATCGAGCTGGTGCATGCCGGCGCTTTCCTTGCCAAAGCCTTCCAAACTGACAAAGCTTTCGGCGGCGTTGACCAGTTCCTGCAGGTTTTCCACCCGGTCGGCGCCGTCGCGCTCGTTGCGGTAATGCTCCAGCAGACCGCTGTTTTCCAGCACCAGCTCGACGATTTCCTTCAGCGTGATCTGGTCTGCCTGCTCGCGCATGGCATCGATTTTGGCCACGAACGAGGCCAGATTGGCCCCGGCCTTGCCGGGCACCTGCTGCACCGCATCCACCAGCGCGGTATTGCCGCCGCGGGCGGCATCCTGCAACTGCTCCAGCGTGCGTGCCCCGATGCCGCGCGGCGGAAAGTTCACCACGCGCAGGAAGGAAGTGTCATCGCGCGAATTGTCCAGCAGGCGCAGGTAGGCCAGCGCGTGCTTGATCTCAGCTCGCTCGAAAAAGCGCAGGCCGCCATACACGCGGTAGGGAATCGCATGGTTGAACAGCGTCGATTCGATCACCCGGCTCTGCGCGTTGCTGCGGTAGAGAATGGCGACTTCCTTGCGCGCACTGCCGTCGCGCACCAGTTGCTTGATCTCGTCGACGATCCACTGTGCCTCGGCCAGATCGCCAGGCAGCTCCACCACGCGGACCGGCTCGCCGCAGCCCTGGTCGGTACGCAGGTTCTTGCCCAGGCGGCGCGTGTTATGACTGATCAGTGCGTTCGCACTGTCCAGAATGTTGCTGTAGCTGCGGTAGTTCTGTTCCAGCTTGATCTGGTGCTGCACTTTCAGTTCGGTGACGAAATCGTTCATGTTGCCCACGCGCGCACCGCGGAAGGCGTAGATGCTCTGGTCATCGTCGCCCACCGCGAAGATGGCATTGCGCGGCACCGGACTGCCCGCCTCGGGCACGAACTGCTTGAGCCAGAGGTACTGCAGGCGGTTGGTATCCTGGAACTCGTCCACGAGAATGTGGCGGAAGCGGCGCTGGTAATGCTGGCGCACCAGCGGATAGTCACGGAGGATTTCGTAGCTGCGCAGCATCAGTTCGCCAAAGTCCACCACGCCTTCGCGCTGGCACTGCTCCTCGTAGAGCTGATAGATCTCTACCTTCTTGCGGCTTTCGGCATCACGCACCGGCACGTCGCCCGGGCGCATGCCCTCTTCCTTGCAGCCGCCGATGAACCACTGCATCTGCTTGGCGGGGAATTGGTCATCATTGATGTTGAACTGCTTGTACAGGCGCTTGATGGCCGAGAGCTGGTCCTGCGTGTCCAGGATCTGGAAGCCCTGCGGCAGGTTCGCCACCTTGTAGTGCACACGCAGAAAGCGGTTGCACAGACCGTGGAAGGTGCCGATCCACATGCCGCGCACGTTGATGGGCAGCATGGCCGACAGGCGCGCCGCCATCTCTTTGGCCGCCTTGTTGGTAAACGTCACGGCCATGATGCCGCCGGGCGATACGCGCTGCTGCTGCAATAGCCATGCAATGCGTGTGGTCAGCACGCGCGTCTTGCCGGAGCCGGCACCGGCCAGAATCAGGGCATGCTCGTCGGGGAGCGTGACGGCCCGCATCTGCTCGTCGTTCAGGCCGCGCAGCAGGGCATCGCCGGCGCCTGCCATGGGGGC
Source organism: Brachymonas denitrificans (assembly GCF_907163135.1). Classification (NCBI taxonomy): domain Bacteria; kingdom Pseudomonadati; phylum Pseudomonadota; class Betaproteobacteria; order Burkholderiales; family Comamonadaceae; genus Allobrachymonas; species Allobrachymonas denitrificans. Next base: position 1,033,695 of record NZ_CAJQUA010000001.1, read on the forward strand.
GGCGGGCGCAAAGAAATCATCGTCGAATAGGGAAGACATGGTGCTATTGTAGAAAGCTGAGCGCCCCATGCACGATGTGCCGATCAAGGCTAGAATCAACTACCGGGCCCAAGTATTTGCGCCCGGTTTTTTGTGCCTGCTTCACAGGCATGACCGGGGACCGCGGTGCAATCCAAGTGCCTTTCTTTTTGTCTGTTTCGTCGCAAGCAAAGGACTTGGAATTCCATGGAAATCTTCGACTACGACCACGTACTCCTGCTGCCGCGCAAATGCCGCGTCGAAAGCCGCAGTCAGTGCGACACCAGCGTGCAGTTCGGCCCGCGCAGCTTCAAGCTCCCCGCCGTGCCCGCCAACATGAAAACCGTGGTGGACGAGCCGCTGTGCATCTGGCTGGCACAGAATGGCTATTTCTACGTGATGCACCGTTTCGACCTGGATTCGGTCGCCTTCGTGCGCCGCATGCACGAACTGGGGCTGTATGCCAGCATCTCGCTGGGCATCAAGGAGGAGGACCGCGCCACCGTCGACACCTTGGCTCGGGAGGGTCTGGTGCCCGAATACATCACCATCGACATCGCCCACGGCCATGCCGATTCGGTCAAGCACATGATCGGCCACATCAAGGACAGGCTGCCGCAGAGTTTCGTGATTGCCGGCAACGTCGGTACGCCCGAGGCGGTGATCGATATGGAGAACTGGGGCGCTGACGCCACCAAGGTCGGCATCGGTCCGGGCAAGGTGTGCATCACCAAGCTCAAGACCGGCTTCGGTACCGGCGGGTGGCAGCTCAGCGCGGTGAAATGGTGCGCACGCGTGGCTACCAAGCCGCTGATTGCCGATGGCGGCATTCGCAGCCATGGCGATATTGCCAAATCCATCCGCTTCGGCGCCACCATGGTGATGGTCGGTTCGCTGTTTGCCGGCCATGAGGAATCCCCCGGCCGCACGGTGGAAGTGGACGGCGAGCTGTTCAAGGAATACTACGGCTCGGCCAGCGATTTCAACAAGGGCGAATATCGCCATGTGGAGGGCAAGCGCATTCTGGAGCCCATCACGGGCAAGCTGGCCGACACCCTGCTGGAAATGCAGCAGGATCTGCAAAGCTCCATCAGCTATTCGGGCGGACGTGCCTTGATGGATATCCGCAAGGTAAATTACGTCATACTGGGCGGCGACAATAATGCCGAACACCTGCTGATGTAATTGATGCACCGCTCCTTCAAACTGCTTGCCGCCCTGCTGCTGGTCCTGCTGCTGCAGGCCTGCGCCTCCGTCCAGTACCAGCCGCTGGCAACCATCGACCGCATAGCCCCTCAGGAAGGCTACCGCCTGCGCCAGGCCATTACGCGCCAGCAGTTGCCGGGCAATGCGGACGACATCTTCATGGTGGTGATGTTCTCCGGGGGGGGTTCGCGCGCGGCGGCGCTGGGCTATGGCGTGCTGGACGAACTCCGCAGGCAGCAGTTCGAATGGAATGGCAAGACGCACCGGCTGTTCGACCAGGTGGATCTGACCTTCGGGGTTTCCGGCGGATCCATCCTGTCTGCCTACTACGCGCTGCATGGCGAAGACATGTTCGGCGATTTCGAGCGGGATTTTCTCAAGCAGAACCTGCAGGGCAATATCGCGCGCAAGGCTTTCACCATTACCAATTGGTCGCGCCTGACCTCGCCCCAGTTCGGGCGCGGTGACCTGCTGGAGGAACAGCTGAACCTGGCCCTGTTCCGTCACGCCACTTTTGGCGATCTGGCGCACAGGCGCAAAGGCCCGTTCACCGTTATCGGCAGTACCGACATGGCCTCGGGCACGCGGCTGGATTTCACGCAGGAGGCCTTCGATCCGCTCTGCCTGGATCTCTCTGCCCTGCCGCTGGCGCGGGCCGTGGCGGCCTCCAGCGCTGTACCGCTGGTATTTTCGCCCCTCACGCTCAACAACAACGGCGGGCATTGCGGCTACGCCGTGCCTGGCGAGATGGAGCAGGCCGTGTTCTACGCCGACCCGAACGCCCTGCAAACCACCACCCGCCGCGAACTGCTCGACAATGTGCTGAGCTACGGCAACCGCGAGAAACGTCCCTATATCCACCTCCTCGATGGCGGCCTGGTGGACAACCTCGGCATGCGCAGCCTGCTGGACATGACGCAGCTCTACAGCAACAAGCAGCTGTATGACCAGTTCACGGTGCACAATACACGCAAGATCGTGGTCATCAACGTCAATGCGCAGAACCGCATGGACACCACCATCGACCGTAGTGCCGACGTGCCGCGCCTGCGCGAGGTGGTACAGGCCCTGATCAACATCCCGATCGACCGCAACTCACAGGAAAGCGTGCGCCAGTTCCGCCGCCTGGCCGACAACTGGCGCAAGGACGAGGAACGGCGCGTGCAGCTGCAAGGCGGCGAGCCGATCGAGTTGTACTTCATCAGCCTCACACTGAAGGATCTGGCCGACTCCGCATTGCGCGAGGAAATGCTGAATGTGCCAACCTCGCTCTACCTGCCGGGGCCGACCGTGGAAAAGCTCAAGCGCGCGGGGGCAGACCTGCTGAACCAGTCCGAGGAGTTCGGACAATTGCGCAAGGCGCTGGGCTTGCGACGCGACGAGCGCTGACGCGTACGGATCCAGCCGCTATCATTGCCGCATTCGCCGCCCTGCGGCGCCCCGCTTCTCCTGTTCATGACTGATTCCCCTTCCGATCATCCTGTGCTGGCCCTGCTTGGCACGGGTGCCATGGGCTTTCCCATGGCCCGCCGCCTGTGCCAGGCCGGCTTTGCCGTCCACGTCTGGAACCGCACGGCCAGCAAGGCCAACGGCCTGACCGAATATGGCGCCATCGTCCACCCCACCGCTGCCGAAGCCGCCGCGCGGGCTCATATCCTCATCAGCATGCTGGAAAACGGCCAGGTCGTGCGCGAAGTGCTATTCAACCAGGGCGTGGCCGATGCCATGCGTCCCGGCGCCCTGTGGATCGACATGGCCAGCATCGCCCCCACGGAAGCGAGGGAACATGCACAGCAGTTGGCAGTCCTTGGCTTACGTGCACTGGACGCGCCAGTGTCAGGAGGCACGATTGGAGCCGAACAGGGCACGCTGTCCATCATGGCAGGAGGGTCTGCAGCTGATTTTGCCGAAGCCCAAATCGTGTTCGCCCCCCTCGGCCGATCCACGCACGTAGGCCCGGCTGGCAGCGGCCAGCTTGCGAAAGTGGCCAACCAGATGATCGTCGGCACCACCATCGGCGCCGTTGCCGAGGCCCTCATCCTGTGCGCCAAGGGCGGCGCCGACATGGGCAAGGTGCGCGAGGCCCTGATGGGCGGTTTTGCCGACAGCCGCATCCTGACCCTGCACGGCGAGCGCATGGTGCAGCGCGATTTCGCCAAACGCGCCCGCATGGATGTGCAACTCAAGGACATGCGCAACGCCATGAGCACGGCAGCAGAGCTGGACTGCACGCTGCCCATCGCGTCGCTGGTGGAGCAACTGTATGGCGAAGCCATTGCCCACGGGCTGGCCGAACTCGACCATTCCGGCCTGTTCGTGGAACTGGCGCATCGCAATGGGGTGGAATGAATCAATGACCGATCTGCGCCATCAACCTTTGTTGCTAACGTGCCGTCTTGCGGCATATCGCGCCATGCCGCTTGGCACACCTTCCGTGGATAGATCGGGAACATATTCAACCAATTCCGTATTTGTTCCTGATCAGGGCTTTATTCTCGGTAACGGAGTCTATGGAAATAACCCAGAATCAAACTCACCCAGCCGATTTTCCATTCCGATGGCTGCCGAACCGGACGGCTGCGAATGGCATGAAACCTGGCTGAGCCAGACACCCGTCCACCCCCTGCAGTACGGAAATTACGCCTGCCGCCACAACACCGAAGTGCTGTGGGGCTGCACCTCCATCGTCATGCCCGAACAGGGTGCATGTGCGCCTGCAGTCGCGGCCGCCTACATGGAGCTGTTCCGGCTGCTGCAGGACAGCGGCTTCCCGCACCTCTGGCGTATATGGAACTACATTCCGCGCATCAACCAGCCCAACAGCGAGGGGCTGGAGGTGTACCGCGATTTCAACTCCGGCCGGGCGCAGGCCTTCGCCGCTGCCTACGACCAGGATCTGGTCCAGATGCCCTGGGCCACGCGCCATATGCCGGCAGCAACGGGCATCGGCTGCGACGGAGACAGCATCCGCATGTATTTCCTCGCAGGCCGCAACCCCGGCACGCATGTCGAGAATCCGCGCCAGGTTGCCGCCTACCGCTACCCGTCCGATCACGGCCCGCGGCCGCCCTGCTTTGCCCGCGCCAGCACTGCGCGGCTGCCGGGCGGTCGGCCCTTCTTCGTCTCGGGCACCGCCAGCATCATCGGTCACCAGACCGTGCATATCGGCGACATTGCGGCGCAAACTCGCACCGCCATCGATAACATCGCCCTCGTGGCGCGCAATGCCGGCTCCAGTCTGGAGCAGCTGACGCTGTACAAGGTCTACGTGCGTCATGCGCGTGACCTGGAACAGGTCCGCCGGATCTGCATCGAGCGACTGCCCCCACAGGCGCAGGTGGCCTATTTCGTGGCCGACATCTGCCGCTCCAACCTGCTGATGGAAATCGAGGCCATGCAGAACTGAGCTGCACCGGGCTCTGCCGCTTCGACCACACCATGAAAAACACCCCAAAGTTGGTGTCCAACTTTTGGGGTGCAGTTCAATCAGCAGGACTTCGTTTTTGGCCGGGTTGGCAACTGCGGCGGCCAACCCGTGATCGATTGCCTGGGCCACGAACCTGCGCGACCCGACACCTGTCAGCGGCCGCGCTTGCCCGAATGGTGGCCAGCTGCCATGGCACCGCCGCGCATGCCACCGCCTTCACGACGCGGGCCGTTGCCGCCGAAGGATGGACGGCCGCTGCCGCCAAACTCCTGGCGCTCCGGACGGCGACCGGCATGGTGTGCCGCCTCGCGTTGCGGACGGCCCCAGCTGCCACCACCCTCGGCACCGGCGCGAGGCTTGCGCGGAGCCGGCGCTTCGCCAAAGCCGCCGAAACCGGCCACACGACCCTGGCTGAAGCCCTTGCGCGGACCGTTGCCACCAAAACCACCTTTGCCGCGGCCGCCACGGCCTTCACCGCCAAAACCGGCGCGGCCCTTGCCCTTGGGCGGATGGCGCGTCGGCGTGCGCTGCTCGGGCTCCAGACCCGGCACCACGGCCGTCATGAACGGCTGCTTCGTATAGTCCTCGATGTCCCACACGCGGTTGCGGTCGCGGAACTCGGCAAAGGTCACGGCGATGCCGCTGCGGCCGGCACGGCCGGTGCGGCCGATGCGGTGCGTGTAATCCTCTGCCTTCATCGGCAGGCCGAAGTTGAACACGTGCGAAATGCTGGGCACATCGATACCGCGCGCCGCCACATCGGTAGCCACCAGGAATTGCACCTTGCCCTGGCGCAGCGCCATCAGGCGGCGGTTGCGCAGGCCTTGGCTCAGGGCCCCATGCAGCGCCACGGCAACAAAGCCGGCCTGCTGCAGGTCTTCGGCCAGGCCGTCGCACTCGATCTGCGTGCTGGCGAACACGATGGCCTGCTCAATGGAAGGATCACGCAGCCAGTGGTCCAGCATGGCGCGCTTGTGCGCGAAGTTGTCGGCCCAGTAAAGCTTCTGCTCGATCGAGGCGTGCTTCTCCTGCGGGGAATCGATCTGCACCTTCTGCGGGCTACGCATCACGCGCGCAGCCAGTTGCTGGATGCGCGGCGCGAACGTGGCGCTGAACATCATGGTCTGGCGGCGGTCGGCCGTCAGCTGGTGAATCTCGGCCAGGTCTTCCTGGAAGCCCAGATCCAGCATGCGATCGGCCTCGTCCACCACCAGAAACTGCACCTTGTCCAGCTTGATCTGCATGGAGCGCTGCAGGTCCAGCAGACGGCCGGGCGTGGCCACCACCAGATCGGCGTTCTGCAGACGCGCCACCTGCACGGCGTAGGGCATGCCGCCCACCACGTGCGCAATGCGCAGGCCCTTGCAATGCTTGACCAGGTCGATAGCATCATGCGCCACCTGTTGCGCCAGCTCGCGCGTGGGGCACAGCACCAGCGCGCCCGGCGTGGCCGCCTTGAAATGGCGGCGGTCGGTCGGGTTCTTGCGGCGCGGCCTCTTCGGCGGCTCTTCGCCGTTGGCGATGGCCTCGTCGATCTTGCGCTGCCACTCGGCCTTCTCGGCGGCGATGGCTGCCTGTTGCTGCTCCAGCAGCGTGTGCAGCACGGGCAGCAGGAACGCCGCCGTCTTGCCGGAACCGGTCTGGCTGGACACCATCAGGTCCACATAGTTGTGGCCCTCGGCATCCTGCTCGGCCAAGGCCAGCGGGATGGCGGTGTTCTGCACCACGGTCGGCTGGGTGTAGCCCAGGTCCAGACAAGCCTGTACCAGCGGCTCGGCCAGGCCCAGCTTGACGAAGCCATTGTCGCCGTCGGCTACCGGCGCCAGGGCGTCAGCCGCCAGCGGCGCATGCAGATGCGGATCCGGAATGGAATTGTTGGTCTCGGAAATGGCCTGCAGCGCGGCATCGGCCATGGAAGATTCGGACTGCGCCAATGCGGCAGCCCCAGTGGTCTGGTTTTGAGTCATTTTTTTTACTCGCACGCACGCAAAAAACCCGTTGCGGGCTGCGTGTGTCAGGGTTGAAAAAGTGCATCAACCGTCTGACAGCATTCACCACGAAAGATGTGGGAGAAGGCCAAGTGGCCTGAGGTGCTAGATGGGAGATGTACTGCGAATGGCGCGGGCATTTTGCACCGTGCTCGCCAAAGAGATGGGATTATCGTTCAGATTGGTGTTTTCACCAAGTATTTTTCTCGACGTTGTTTGTTGGCACATCGGACGCTTGCGTTGTGCGCAAAGTGACAGGCCTATAATTCTTGCCACATGGAAAGGAATCCCGTATGCACGCAACGTTCAGGTTTACGCGATCCAAAAACATTTTTTTCTGTACGCTGTTCCTGCTGGGCGCATCCGGGATGGCCTCTCAGGCCCATGCCTTGGATGCTGGCCTGGTCGCCGGCTCCGCAGTAGATGACGATGTGGCCAAGGTCGGGCTGGTGCTGGGCTGGGACCACTCCGCCGAACCGCTCTGGCAAGGCCGCAACTGGCATCTCGACCTGCGCCACGAAGTGACCGCCTCGCAGTGGCTGGTCAAGCAGCACAAAGATGTGTTCGAGGTCGGCTATTCGCCAGTGCTGCGCCTGTACCGCAACACGCCGCCAGAGCAGGGGCGCTTCTTCGCCGAAACCTCCATCGGCCTGCGCCTGCTGTCGCGCACGCAGGTAACGGCCGACAAGACGGTATCCACGGCATTCCAGTTTTCGGACATGATCGGCGTGGGCTATCAGTGGGGGCAGAACGCACGGCACACCGTCGGATTACGCTATCAGCATATTTCGAACGCCAGCATCAAAAAGCCTAATCCAGGCGTGAATTTTGGCGTGCTGTATTACCAGCAGAGTTTTTGAGGTGACTCGCCGTGCAGGAGTCACTCTGCATCAACAAATCCTGTGCCTTCTCCTCGGGAAGGCGCTGCGCCGGTGCTATGCTGCAATTATAAGGAGCAAAGCACTATGACGACACTTTCCAGTAACGCATTTTCCATCGCCCCTGACAACATCCGCACCCTGGCGCTGACCGGTGCTGTGGGCAGTGGCAAGACCACGCTCGCCGAAGCCCTGCTGGTGCAAGCCGGCGCCATCGCCTCCGCCGGCAACGTGGAGCGCGGCAGCACCGTCAGCGACCATGACTCGCTGGAAATCAAGGCGCAGCATTCGCTGCAGTCGTCCCTGATGCACATGCAATGCGGCGACACCCGCATCCACATGATCGACACCCCCGGCCTGCCCGACTTTGCCGGCCAGATCCTGCCCGCACTCGAGGCGGTGGAAACCGCCGCCATCGTGATCGACGCCGCCAAGGGCATCGAGCCGATGACGCAGCGCCTGATGCAGTACGCCGCCGGCTGCAAGCTCGACCGCATCATCATCGTCAACAAGATCGACGCCCCCGATGCCGACCTGCCCGCCCTGCTGCAGCAGATCCAGCAGACTTTCGGCAAGGAGTGCCTGCCGCTGAACCTGCCCGACGCCGGTGCCAGCAAGGTAGTGGACTGCTTCTTCAACCGCGAAGGCCACAGCGACTTTGGTGCGGTGGCCGATGCCCACCAGAACCTGGTGGAACAGGTGGTGGAAGTGGATGGCGACTTCGTCGAACGCTACCTGAACGAAGGTGATGTGGACGCCTCCGAACTGCATGCTCCGCTGGAACAGGCCATGCGCGAAGGCCACCTGATTCCGGTGTGCTTCGTCTCCGCCCGCACCGGAGCCGGCGTGGCCGAACTGCTGGACATCATCGTGAAGATGCTGCCCAACCCCTCCGAAGGCAACCCGCCCGATTTCCTGCGCGGCGAAGGCGACGATGCCGTGCCCGAGCACGCCACGCCCGACCCGGCCGCCCATGTGCTGGCCCAGGTGTTCAAGATCAGCATCGACCCCTACGTGGGCAAGCTCGCCATGCTGCGCGTGCACCAGGGCACCATCCGCCGCGACAGCCAGCTGTTCATCGGTGATGGCCGCAAGCCGTTCAAGGTGGGACACCTGTTCCTGGTGCAGGGCAAGGAGCATATTGAGGTGCCCCAGGCCGGCCCCGGCGACCTGTGCGCCATCGGCAAGGTAGACGAACTGCACTACGATGCGGTGCTGCATGATGCCGCCGAAGACGCGCATTTGCGCCTTGCCCCGCTGCCCTTCCCGGTGCCGGTGTATGGCGTGGCCATTTCGCCCAAGCGCCGTGGCGACGAGCAGCGCATGTGGGAAATCATGGGCAAGCTGGTGGCCGAAGACCCGTGTCTGCGCATCGAGCATGTGGCTACCACCAACGAGACCATCATCTACGGCCTGAGCGAATTGCACATGCGCGTCATGTTCGACCGCATGCGCGAGGTGTACAAGTTCGAGGTCGATACCAAGCCGCCGCGCATCGCCTACCGCGAAACCATTACCCAGGGCGCGCAGGCCCAGTACCGCCACAAGAAGCAGACCGGCGGCGCCGGCCAGTTCGGCGAGGTGCATCTGCGCATCGAACCGCTGCCGCGTGGCGCCGGCTTCGAGTTTGCCGACGAAGTCAAGGGCGGTGCGATTCCCTACCAGTTCATTCCCGCCGTGGAAAAAGGCGTGCGCGAAGCGCTGGCAACCGGCGCCATTGCCGGCTACCCGGTGGTCGACGTGCGCGTGGTGGTGCATGATGGCAAGCACCACCCGGTGGACAGCAAGGAAATCGCCTTCGTCACGGCCGGCCGCAAGGCCTTCCTGGAAGCCATGCGCGCCGCCCGCGCCGTGGTGCTAGAGCCGATCGCGAAGATGCAGGTCACTGCGCCTGAAAGCGCCGTGGGCGCCATCACGGGCGACCTGTCGACGCGCCGGGGCATGGTGACCGGCACCGACGGTGCCAATCTGGGCAATATGGTGGTGCAGGCACAGGTGCCGCTGGCCGAGATTGCCGGCTACCAGGCACGCCTGCATGCCATGACGGCCGGTCAGGGCACCTACTCGGTCTCGCTGTCGCACTACGAGATCGTGCCGCCGAACGTGCAGCAGCAACTGGTGTCCGAGTACAAGGTGCAGGACGAGGACTGAGGGTTCGCACCAGTCAGGCGCCAGCTTTTCTGGCGCCTGATGGATGAACTTGAGCGGTTAGCCTTGCTGTGACAGGCCGCTTCGTTGCGGGCTGCGCATCAAGCAGCAATCCTTTGGACCAATGGAGCGCGCAGCAGGCCTGCGCTTCGGCTTATCCGCGCTTGCCACGCCCGACAGGACTGCCGCGCTTGGCGTCGAGGCGCGTACGCGCATCCGGCGTGCGTGCGGTCTGGCCAGCCCGACCCTGCCGAGCGGGCGCCTTCGCTCCCAGTTCGCGTGGCGGCAGGCCCGTATGCTGGGTCAGCAGCGTTCCCTTGGCAGGCTTGCCGGCAACGCTGGCGCGCTTGGGCGTCGTGGCGCCCCCGGCCGGAGTGGCCACAGTCGCCCTTTTTCCGGGCATTGTCCCCGTCGTCGAGTTGGTGCGTCGCGGGCTTTGGTAGCCCCCGTCTCCCAGCGGCTGCCAGGTCGGAATCAGATGCTGCTTGCCATTGCCGATCAGGTCGGCACGCCCCATGCTCTTGAGCGCCTCGCGCAGCAAGGGCCAGTTGTTCGGATCGTGATAGCGCAGAAAGGCCTTGTGCAAGCGGCGGCGACGCTCGCCCTTCACCACATCCACCTCCTCGGCCCGGTCGGCATTCGGGCCATCCGGGCGGTGAATGCCCTTGAGCGGGTTCAAGCGCGAATGGTACATGGCCGTGGCAGTGGCCATCGGGCTCGGGTAAAAGGTCTGCACCTGATCGGCACGGAAGCCGTTGCGCTTGAGCCAGAGCGCAAGATTCATCATGTCCTCGTCGCTGGTGCCCGGATGCGCAGCAATGAAATACGGAATCAGGAACTGTTCCTTGTGCGCTTCCTTGCTGTACTTCTCGAACATCTGCTTGAAGCGGTCATAAGTGCCGATGCCCGGCTTCATCATCTTGGACAGCGGCCCCTGCTCGGTATGCTCGGGCGCAATCTTGAGGTAGCCCCCCACGTGGTGCTGCACCAGTTCCTTCACGTACTCCGGCGACTTCACCGCCAGGTCGTAACGCAGCCCGGAACCGATCAGCACCTTCTTGATGCCCGGCAGCTTGCGCGCGCGCTTGTAGATCGCGATCAGTGGATCGTGGTTGGTGGTCAGGTTCTGGCAGATGCCGGGGTAGACGCAGCTCGGCTTGCGGCAGGCGGCCTCGATTTCCTTGCTCTTGCAGCCTAGGCGGTACATGTTCGCCGTGGGACCGCCCAGATCACTCACCACGCCGGTGAAGCCCTGCACCTTGTCGCGCATCTCCTCCACCTCGCGAATGATGGAGTCTTCGCTGCGGCTCTGGATGATACGGCCTTCGTGCTCGGTAATCGAGCAGAAGGTACAGCCGCCGAAGCAGCCACGCATGATGTTGACCGAGAAGCGGATCATCTCCCAGGCCGGGATCTTGGTGGCGCCGTCGTGGCGGCCGTTTTCATCGGCATAGACCGGATGCGGGCTGCGCGCGTACGGCAGATCGAACACCCAGTCCATCTCTTCGGTGGTGAGCGGGATGGGCGGCGGGTTGAGCCAGACGTCGCGTGCGGTGTGGCCTTCGCCGTGCGCCTGCACCAGCGCGCGGGCGTTGCCGGGGTTGGTTTCCAGGTGCAGCACACGGTTGGCGTGCGCGTACAGAACCGGATCGGCCTTGACCTGTTCGTAGCTCGGCAGACGGATCACGCTGCGCTCGCGCGGAGGCGGGGCTACGCGATGCGGTTGATCTGCTCCTGATGGTGTGGCGCTGGAAGCAACCGCGCCTGGCTGCAGTTGCACCGCAGGACGATACGCATTCTGGTCTGCAGCTGTCTGCATGGGCATGGGTTCTGCCGACGGAGCATCCGCGTTCAGGCCTTTGGCATTCTTGCGGCGCACGACGCGCACCACCTGCTCGCCTGCCTGCTGCGACGAAGCGCAAGCCTGCTCCTGCGCACGCTCGCCCGTGGTCTGGTAGGGATGCACATGCGCATCCACCCTGCCCGGCTGGTCCACCTCGGTGGAATCGATTTCCTGCCAGCCTTCCGGGCTGCTGCGCATCACGAAAGCCGTGCCGCGCACGTCGGTAATGCTCTCCACCGGCTCGCGTTGCGCCAGGCGATGCGCCACTTCCACCAGCGCGCGCTCGGCATTGCCGTACAGCAGCAGATCGCACTTGCTGTCCACCACCATGCTGCGGCGGACCTTGTCGCTCCAGTAGTCGTAATGCGCGATGCGGCGCAGGCTGCCTTCGATGCCGCCCAGCACGATGGGCACGTCCTTGTACGCTTCGCGGCAGCGCTGGCTGTAGACGATGGCCGCGCGATCCGGGCGCTTTCCCGCGGCTCCGCCTGGCGTGTAGGCATCGTCGCTGCGAATCTTGCGATCAGCCGTGTAGCGGTTGATCATGCTGTCCATGTTGCCGGCCGTCACGCCCCAGAACAGGTTGGGCTTGCCCAGCGCCTTGAACGGCTCGGCACTCTGCCAGTCCGGCTGCGCGATGATGCCGACGCGAAAGCCCTGCGCCTCCAGCACACGGCCGATCACGGCCATGCCGAAACTCGGATGGTCGACATAGGCGTCGCCAGTCACCAGGACGATGTCGCAACTGTCCCAGCCCAGCTGCTCCATCTCGGCACGGCTCATGGGCAGGAAAGGAGCGGTGCCGAAACGCCTGGCCCAGAAGGGCTTGTAGCTGGTGAGGGGTTTGGCTGACGAACGGGAAGAAGAGGCGCGCGAAATACTGCGGGCGCTGGTAGCAATCATGCGCGCATTCTAGTTTGTGGCGGGTTTTGGCGCCAGCTGCAGCAGGCAACGCCCTTGCGCGGGCACGGCCATGCGCAGCGGTTTTGCTACACCACCCGTACTCCTCACGGCCCCTGCAGCCCCTAGCGCGGATTCTCGAAAAACACCATGTTGGTGTAATCGCTGATCTCGAAATACACCTTGCGTTCGTTCGGGTCGGCCACGAAATTCAGGTTTTCATCCAGCACACCGTAACCGAAGCGGTAGTTACGCGCGCGGCTATCATCCGTGCCCATGGCGGTGCTCATCTTGTCGATCTTGAGAAAGCGGCGCACCAGCTTGTCTCCCGCGTAGATCTCGAGCACGCCATTGGTGCCCGTCCAGTTCTGGATGTCGCGGCTGATCTTGTTCTGCTGTTCCTGCGTGCATCCGCCAGCCAGGGCCAGCGCAGCCACGCACGTCGCCAGGCACACCTGTCGCAATGTCATACGCCCTCCTCTGCTGTCACGCCCATCCGTGTCTCACCCAGCAGCAACTCAGGCAGGCATTCGGCTGCCTTGCAGCGGATCCCGCAGTCTGCCAGGTCATCCAGCTCGGTCGGGCCGGTGTTGATGATGACCACGCGCGCACCGGCGCGGCGCGCCACATCGGCCAGGCCGGCCGCCGGATACACCAGACCCGAGGTGCCGATTACCAGCATCAGGTCGCAATTGCCCGCCGCCTCGTCGGCACGGAACAGCGAAATCTCGGGCAGCGCCTCGCCAAACCAGACGACGGCCGGACGCAACTGGTTGCCGCACACATCGCATTTGGGCGGGCGCCCTTCCGTGGCGGTGGCCGGCTCGCAATCGCGCTCGGAGAAACGCTCTCGCGGACAGGGACGCAGCCAGCGGTCCTGCCGGATATTGCCATGCAGGGCCAGCACATCCTCGCTGCCCGCCTGCTGGTGCAGGCCGTCAACGTTCTGGGTAACCAGCGTCAGCCGGCCGGGATGCTGCCTGCCAAACTCGGCCAGCGCATGGTGCGCCGCGTTCGGGCTCACGTTGGCGACCAGCTCGCGACGCCAGGCATACCAATCCCAGACGCGCTGTGGATCGTGGCGGAAGGCCGCCTCCGTCGCCAGATCCTCGGGCTTGTAGCGCGCCCACAGACCGGTCTGCGCATCACGAAAAGTCGGCACGCCGGATTCGGCGCTGATGCCGGCGCCAGTCAACGCCACGACGCGCTGGGCCGACTGGATCCAGCCGCGCACCTTCTGCATTTTTTCCTGCAAGGGCATGGGGCTCTCCTTTTACTACTCCGGGTGGCTCAGGGCAACGAACGCTGGCGCAGGGCTTCGTACAGACAGACGCCGCTGGCCACCGACACGTTCAGGCTCTCCACTGCGCCCTGCATGGGGATGCTGACCAGTTCATCACAGGTCTTGCGCGTGAGCTGGCGCATGCCGGGGCCTTCGGCACCCAGCACCAGGGCCGTGGGCGTGCGCATATCGACCTGGTACAGCATCTTGTCAGCATCGCCGCTGGTGCCGATGATCCAGATATTGCGCTCCTTGAGCTCGTTGAGCGTGCGCGCCAGGTTGGTCACCATGAAATACGGCACCGTATCCGCCGCCCCGCTGGCCACCTTGGCCACCGTGGCATTGATGCCGGCGGCATGGTCCTTGGGCGCAATCACTGCATGCGCACCGGCGCCATCGGCCACGCGCAGGCAGGCGCCCAGGTTGTGCGGATCGGTCACGCCGTCGAGCACCAACAACAGCGGCGGTTCGTCGAGGCTGTCGAGCAGGTCGTCCAGCGACTGCTTGAGCTGGATCTCGCTCACGCGCGCCACCACGCCCTGATGACCGTGGCTGCCGCTCAGGCGCGACAGGCGCAGGCCATCGGCCTCCACCAGCTGCACCCTGGCCTCCTTGGCACGCTCGATGAACTGGCGCATGCGCGCATCGCGCCGGCTGGGGTCTACAAACACCTCCAGCACCGACTCGGGCGCCATCTTCAGGCGCACGCCGACGGCGTGGAAGCCGAAAACAATCTTGTGGGATGAGGACATGCTGGAATTATCGCCGCTGGGGCAATAAAAAACCGCATGCGATCCAAGGATCTGCATGCGGAATGAACCGCTCCAGGGTGGTTCCCCCACCCTGACGGGAGCTCAAACGCGGTGCTTATTGCTGGATGCCGGACACTTCCACGTCGACGCGACGGTTGGGTGCCAGGCAGGCAATCAGCTCGGTGCGGTTGCGCTGCGAGCATTGCACCACCGGCTGGCTTTCGCCCATGCCGGCGGCACGCATATTGCCGGCCGGCAGGCCCTGTGCGATCAGGTACTCACGCACAGTGTTCGCACGCAGTTGCGACAGGCGCTGGTTGTAGGCATCGCTGCCCAGGCGGTCCGTGTGACCGACGATGTTCATGCGGGCATCCTGCCCCAGTTCCTTCAACTGCCCAGCCAATTTGTCCAGTTCGGCACGGCCTTCGGGACGCATGTCGGCAAGGCTGTAGCGATCAAACGCAAACAGGGCATCGGCCTTCAGGCTGATCACGCGGGGAGCAACCGGAACGCCACCGATAAAGCGTGCGCACTCGGAGGGCTTCCAGTGGAAGGACTGGCCCTTCATGTTGCCATCGAAGATGACCTTGTACTGGCACACCGTCACCGGGCCGTTGACCGACTCGCGGAACTTCATGACGTAGTCCCACTCGCGGGCGCCCTTCATCTCGCGGAAATGCGGGCGACCGATCAGGTAGTACAGGTCATCCTTGGTAACGCCGGGGCCGATCTTGCGCATGTTCTCCACGTTGGGGAAGATGCCTTCCGGCACGCCGGAAGTCTTGTCCAGATCAGGGAAGACCACTTCCTGCGCCTGGCCCTGGTCGTTCACTCCCTTGCTCACCGTGGAGGTGCAGCCCACCAGACCCAGTGCAGCCAGTGCCATGCCAGTGGCAACCCATTTGATGCTTGTGTGCTTTTTCATCACAAATCCCTTCAATGTGTTGATTCAAAGAATATCCGGCATCCTGCCCCGGCACAGGCCGGGACAGGAATCAGGCAATTACCACTGGTATCCGGCACCCACGGTGGCGCCGACATGGCCCTTGTTGTTGCTGTTGACGCTGCCCTTGAGCACCCATTTGCCGTTGTCGGTAATGGTGGACACACCCAGCGCGAAACCGGTGGCGCCACGGTAGGTGGCACCACTCATGGCTACCATGCTCTTGCCGGGCAGGTAGGCCTGGGGCAGACCCGCTGCGGCCATGGCACTGGCGGTACCTGCGCGTGCTTCCTTGTCGAGGGTGTCATAGCGCTGGTTCAGGTTGTTGATGGCCTGGTTGGTCTGGTACAGCTGCGAGCCGTTGATGGCTTCCTTGCTGGTGGGAGACACCTCTCCGGGCGCAACACCGGTAATCTTGCCGCTGCCTCCATCGTTGATGGTGACCTCACCAAATTTGGGCGAATCCGCCATTTGAAGATTGATCGTTCCGGTCCGGGGATCGGTCACCGTCTTCAGGTTGGCGCCACTGTAAGTACCCGCAGTGGTAGCCTCTCCCTTGATCGTCAATGTCTGGCCGAGGTTACGGTGCACCGTGTCTCCGTCATTGCCGGCAAAGTCCATGCCCTTCTTAGTCAAGTCATTCGTGTAGTCTTTCAGTTGCCCCAGATTGACCGCATCACTATCTTTGACACCATCCGCCAGATTGGTAATCTTGTCACCGTTCATATTGATGCCATCCCCATTAAGGATGGGGCCATTTGTGATGGTCAGGCTGTCAGCAACCAGGTCCTTTTTGGTGCCGATAGTCACCGTAGTCGTCTTTCCATCGGTGCTCGTAGTCTGGGTAATTTCCATGTTGGTGCCGGCAGTCAGATTAACCGTGTCATTCGGCATGATGGTGGACGGCCCAGTGGTAGTCTCACCGGTCGTCGTTGTCAAATTCCAGCCGGTGCTGGTGCCATCGCCCAGCAGGGCATTAACGCAGGCTTGTTGTTCCGCAGCCGTCGCGCCTTTTATTACGCTGATTTTCAGCGACGCGTTGCCGTCCCAGGTAAATGTACATTCATCAGCAGCCATCGCTCCCGTAGGCCCGGCCAACAGCATGACGCCACAGACGATCGGAGCAATGCGCAGTACGTTTCGAGATTTCTTTGCGATAGAACGGGTTTTCATGATCTCCTCCTTAACAAATTCAAACCGAAGGACATATGCGCGCCAAGGCTGCTTGCCGAGCACTAACATACATTTACAATTCCATCATAACAGTTCTCGTTGCGACGAAACCAGTTGTATCTGCCACGTGTGCAAGATATCTATTGCATACGCGCTCGCGTATATGTACTGATAGCTGCGTACCGGCGCCGCATCAGGTCAATCCTCGCAATCCCCCACGTTACCCTCATGAATCCGCAGGCGCCTGCCACAACGGCTTGCCAGCGCCTCGTCGTGCGTCACCAGCACCAGCGTGGCCCCCTGCTCCACATTCAGTTCAAGCAGCAATTCCAGAATCCTTTCCCCCGTTGCGCCATCCAGACTTCCGGTAGGCTCATCCGCCAGCAGAATTTGCGGACGCTGTACAAACGCCCGGGCCAGCGCCACACGCTGCTGCTCTCCTCCCGACAACACCCGCGGATAGCTTTGCACCCGTGCAGCCAGCCCGACACGGTCCAGCATGGCAAGCGCCCTTTCCCTGGCATCCCGTTTTCCTGCAAGCTCCAGGGGGAGCATGGTATTTTCCAGCGCTGTCAGGTTGGGCATCAACTGGAAATTCTGAAAGACAAACCCCATGGTCTGCGCCCGCAGGGCTGCGCGTCCGTCCTCGTCCAGCGCAAACATGTCCTTTCCGCCCAGAAAAACCGTACCCGAACTTGGCGTATCCAGACCAGCCATGATGGCCAGCAGGCTGCTCTTGCCCGATCCGGATGCGCCGACAATCGCCGTCACGCTTCCACGCTCCAGTTCAAAACTGATGTTGCGCAGAATGTGCAGCGTGCCATCGGCTTGCGTCACACTCTTGGACACATCTCTCACACTGAGAATACTATTGCCGGGAGATTGTTTCATGACAATTTTCACTTGTATTTGCTGATATTGCGTCCATGGTAACCCTGTACCTGCCTGTGCCGTGGCTGCACAACCGCAAGGGAACTCGAAAACCTGTCGCTACTCCAAGAATCATGTCGCAATCTACCTCCCCCCGCCTTTCGCGCCGCAATGGTCTGCTCATTTCACTTGCCGTGCTGGCAAGCGCGTTGAGCGCACCGGCCCATGCCTCCAGTCAGGCAACGGTCCTTGTCGTTGGCGACTCCATCAGCGCCGAATACGGCCTGCCCCGCGGCACCGGTTGGGTCGCCCTGTTGCAGAATCAGCTCGACGCAGGCAGGATTCCGGCCCGCCTCGTCAATGCCAGCATCAGCGGCGACACCACCGCAGGCGGCCGCGCGCGCCTGCCGCAACTGCTCAAGACGCATCAACCCAAGGTGCTTTTGCTAGAGCTGGGTGCCAACGATGCCCTGCGCGGCCTGCCGCTGGCGCAAACCCAGGCCAATCTGACGGCCATGACGCAACTGGCACAGCAATCCGGCGCCAAGGTACTGCTGCTGGGCATGCAGGTGCCGCCCAACTACGGCGCCAGCTACACGCGCCAGTTCGCCCAGGTATTTGCCGACGTGGGCAAGGCGCAGAAGGCAGCCGTGCTGCCGTTCCTGCTCAAGGGCGTGGCCGATGCGCCCGATGCACTGCAATACTTCCAGTCCGACCGCATTCACCCGAATGCGAAGGCACAAGCCCGAATTGCCGGCAATGTGCTGCCCGAGCTGAAGAAACTGCTGCTGAAGTAAGCTGGCACGCAATCTGCCCTGCGCAGGGCCGCGTCGCCCCCCTCGATCTCCTTGCAACGCCGGTCCGCTCCGGACAATGGCTTCGGTCCCGGGGGGCCGCTAGAACCTGTTGCCTCAGACCGGCAAGGTCAGCAGCGCCTGTGCCAGATCCGCCTCCAGGTCGCGCGGGTCTTCCAGCCCGATGCACAGGCGCACCAGCGTGCCGCGCGCAATATGCTCCGGCCAGGCATCACGCATGGTTTCCAGTTCGTACGGCATCACCAGGCTGACCGGTCCGCCCCAGCTGTAGCCGATGCGGAACAGGCGCAGGCTGTCGCAGAAGGCATCGATTTCGTCCTGGGTATAGTGCGGCTCGAACACCACGCTCACCAGCCCGGCGGCCGCGCCATGCGGCTGCTCGGGCGTGACGCACAACGCTTTCCAGTAGTCGTGTCCGGGCGCATCAGGCAGGCTGGGGTGCAATACCTGCGCAAACTGCGGCTGCCCGGTACACCATTGCGCCACGTGACGCGCCGAGCGGTCGGCCGCCTGGTAGCGCAAGGCCATGCTCGGCAGGCTGCGCAGCACCGCTTCCACGTCGTTCATGCCCACGCCAAAGCCGAGACGCATATGGCTGAGCAGGATGCGCTTGTGCAGCGCCGGGTCGCGCGTGATCACGCTGCCCATCAATACGTCGCCGCCGCCGCTGGGATACTTGGTCAGCGCGTGAATGCTGATGTCCACACCGATTGCCTCCTCATCGCCACTGCGCAGCAGATCGAAAGGCTGGAAGGCCAGGCCGGCGCCCCAGGTGTTGTCCAGCGCAGTCAGCACGCCCAGTTCACGGCAGGTGCGCACCTGCGCCAGCAGATCGGGAAACTCCAACGTAACCGAGCCGGCCGCTTCCAGCCACACCAGACGCGTGTTGGGGCCGATCTTGTCCGCCAGATCGTTCACGTCCATGGGGTCGTAGGTGCGGTAGGCAATGCCCCAGTGGTCCAGCTCGCCGTCGGCCAGCGTTCTGCTGGGTCCATAGGCATTGTCCGGCAGCAGCACTTCGTCCCCGCTGTGCAGCAGGGCCATGTTCACGCAGGCGATGGCTGCCAGCCCGCTGGGCACCAGCACCGCGTGGCGCCCGCCTTCCAGCGCACACAGACGCTCTTCCAGCGTGTAGCTGGTGGGCGTGCCATGCAAGCCATAGGTGTAGCCGCTCTTGTCGAGCCAGGTGCGCTCGCGCATGGCGGCCACGTTCGGAAAGAACACCGTGGAGGCCTTGCAGACCGGCGGTTGCGGCGCCTCGAATTCTGCAGGAGGCTGGTAGTCGTGATGGATGAGGTCAGTGCTGGCGTGGCGTTTCATGCCGGCATGATAGCGCGCAACTGGTGTCAGCCGCCGAGACCTCTGTCACGCTACAGCAACTCCCTAGAGCGTCAGGCATGCAACTGGCTATTCCTTGCCGGAGCGCATCTTGTACCACTGATGCGCAGACCAGATCAGGCTGATCAGCACATAGGCGAGCAGCCCGCCGCTGACGGCAAGTATCGCCAGGCCGACCATCAGCGGCTTGCCCATCATCTTGATGCCTTGCCAGAAGCCGACCTTCTCGGAGCCGTGGATAGTCTGGTGCAACTCGGTGGCCTTTTGTTCGGCTTCGCTGTCTTTTTCCGAAGCGCTCTTGGGGGCAGTGGGCTCCAGCACCATGTTGCCCAGGCGATAGGCCAGGTAATACACCGGCGCAAAGGTGACCGGGTTGCTCACCAGCGTGCTGGCTGCTGCTGCCGGCAGGTTGGCACGCAGCACGATGGCCGCCACCGCCGAGGCCGGAATCTGTGCCACCGGCACCAGCATGCCGAAGAAGATGCCGATGGAAACGCCCAGCGCCACACCATGACGCGACCAGACCCACAAGGCAGGCTGCCCCAGCCAGGGAGCCAGCCAGGCCAGCCAGCGGCTGCGCTCCAGCGTTTCCTGATCGGGGATCCAGCGGCGGAAGAAGCTCATGGTCGCGTCGTTTTCACTGCAGGCTATGAGGCCAGCCTGGAGGCCAGCACATGGGGCCGGATCGAGTCGTAGTTCTCGAACGGCTGGTGGATCCACGGGCTGGTGGGCAGGTGTTCGACGGAGTAATCGGGCTGGTAGGCCGAAACGCCCTTGGTCCACAGCACGGCAGAGCGCAGCTCGACGATTGCGGGGTATTTCTCGCGCAGGTTCTGCACCACGGCCTGCAGCGTCACGCCGCTGTCGGCCAGGTCATCCACCAGCAGCACGCGCCCGGCAATCTGGCCGCGCGGGGTGGTAATGTAGTGGGCAATGTCCAGCGTGCCCTGGGTCTTGCCGTCGTTCTCGCGGTAGGAACTGGTGGACATGATGGCCAGCGGCACTTCGAAGATACGGCTCAGCACATCACCCGGGCGCATGCCGCCACGCGCCAGGCACAGGATGGTATCGAACTCCCAGCCCGATTCGTGCACCATCAGCGCCAGGCGCTCGATCAGGCGGTGGTATTCGTCGTTGGTGATATACAGATGCTTGCCGTCTTCCGTCAACATGGCCGGACCTCCCAGTGAAGAACCGGCCTTGTGGGCCGGTGTGTTTTTGTTATCAGCAGCCGGATGCAGGAGCTGCAAACGGATGCTGCATCATGATGGTGTGATCGCGATCGGGGCTGGTCGAGATCACGTGCACCGGCACGCCGGTGGTTTCCTCGATGCGCTGCAGGTACTTGCGTGCCTGTTCCGGCAGCTTGTCGTATTCGGTCACGCCCACGGTGGTGTCGGTCCAGCCCGGCAGGGTTTCGTACACCGGCTTGCAGCGGGCGATGTCATCGGCACCCAGCGGCAGGATGTCGACCTGTTCGCCGTCCAGCTCGTAGCCGACGCACAGTTGCAGTTCGGGCAGGCCGTCCAGCACGTCCAGCTTGGTGATGCACAGGCCGCTCAGGCCGTTGACCTGGGCGCTGCGCTTGAGCAGCGCGGCATCGAACCAGCCGCAACGGCGGCTGCGACCGGTGGTCACGCCCTTCTCCGCACCCACGGTGGCCATGTGCCAGCCGGGCGTGCCTTCGGTTTCCCAGTCCAGCTCGGTGGGGAACGGACCGCCGCCCACGCGCGTGCAGTAGGCCTTGGTGATGCCCAGCACATAGTGCAGCATTCCCGGGCCAACGCCAGCGCCGGCGGCGGCGTTGCCCGCCACGCAGTTGCTGGAGGTCACGAAGGGATAGGTGCCGTGGTCGATGTCCAGCAGCGTGCCTTGGGCGCCTTCGAACAGCAGATTGCCGCCCTCCTTGTGCACCTCGTTCAGCTCGCGCGAGACGTCGGCAATCATCGGCTTGACCTGCTCGGCCTGCTGCATGGCTTCGGCATACACGGCGTCGTACTGCACCTGGCCGTTGACCAGATAGGGCTTGAGCGCCTCGCCAAAGTCCACGTCGGCGGCGTGCAGCCAGCTGGACAGGATGTGGTTGTACAGCTCGATCAGTTCGCGCAGCTTGGCGGCAAAGCGCTCGGGATGCTTCAGGTCCTGCACGCGCAGGGCACGGCGGGCGATCTTGTCCTCGTAGGCGGGGCCGATGCCGCGGCCGGTGGTGCCGATCTTCTCGGCGCCGGCGCGCGTCTTGGCAGCTTCGCGGGCAATATCGAGCACAGCGTGGAACGGCAGGATCAGCGGGCATGCCTCGCTCACGCGCAGACGCGAACGCACCTCGACGCCGGCTTTTTCCAGGCCGGCGATTTCTTCCAGCAGCTTGGTCACGGACAGCACCACGCCGTTGCCGATGTAGCACTTCACGCCCGGACGCATGATGCCGCTCGGGATCAGGTGCAGCGCGGTTTTCACGCCGTTGATGACGAGCGTGTGGCCGGCATTGTGCCCCCCCTGGAAGCGGACGACGCCATTGGCGCTTTCGGTCAGCCAGTCGACCAGCTTGCCCTTGCCCTCGTCACCCCACTGGGTGCCGACCACCACGACGTTGCGGCCCTTGGCGGCCTGGCCAGCCAGATTGTTGCTCATTGCATGTTCCTTCAATCAAAACAAAGGGTTATGGGGATCGCGCGAACAGCGATCCGCTCAGGCGGCGGACATGGGCTGCACCACCCATTGTCCGCCTTGCTCGACCAGCGTACGGTCGCAGCAGGCAGTGTCTTCCTCGACGCCCTGCCCCGGGAAAGTGACGATCACGGTTTCACCTGCGGCACGCAGCGCGCGCACGGTCTGGCGCCAGTCCAGCGCCTCGCGCCACTCGGCGCGGATGGCGGCCGGGCGTGCCGGTGGCGTGGACATGCGCGCCAGCGCCTTTACGTCCAGGCTGAAACCGACCGCCGGACGATTGCGGCCGAACACGGCGCCCACCTCGTCATAACGGCCGCCCCGCACCAGCGCTTCGCTGCAACCTCGCAGGTAGAGCGCGAACCGCGGGCCGCTGTAGTAGGCATAGCCGGCGGCATCCGCCAGGTCGATCAGCAGGGTGATATCCGGATGGGTGCGCTGGATATGCTCGCACAGCCATTCGAGCTGGTCCAGCGCTTCGCCGATCTGCGGCAATGCCGGCAGGGCCTTGCGCGCCTTGCCGATCACGGACACATCGCCGTACAGGCCGAGCAAGGCATGCAGCTGCTGGCGCACCGCGGACGGCAGCGCCTGGGCCGCCAGCTCCAGCGCATCGGCGTTCTTGGAAATCAGGGCATTCTGCAGGCGGTCGATGTCGACCACCACTTCCGGGGCCTGCTGCAGCAGGGCCGGCACGATGCGCGCATCGGTCAGGTCAGCCACCAGGCCGCGCTCGGTGGGCGTGTGCACGCTCTTGAGCGAATCGAGCGCCAGGGACAGGATTTCAAGCTCGGCCCCGGAGCCACTGCAGCCGTAGATTTCCGCGCCGAACTGGAGCGGCTCGCGGCTGGCATGGGGTTGTTCGGGGCGGGTATGCAGCACCGGGCCGCAATAACACAGGCGGGCCACACCTTCGCGGTTGAGCAGGTGCGCATCGATGCGGGCGACCTGCTGCGTGGTGTCGGCACGGACGCCGAGCGTGCGGCCGGACAGTAGATCGACCATCTTGAAGGTCTGCAGATCCAGCGCCTCGCCGGTGCCGGACAGCAGGGAATCGATATGCTCGACCAGCGGCGGCACCACCAGCTCGTAGCCATAGCTGCGCGCAGTGTCCAGCAGGGTACGCCGGTAGTCTTCAATCAGTCGTGCCTGCGCAGGCAGCACATCAGCGATATGGTCGGGAAGTACCCAGGCGGACATTGGAAATATCAGGTCTGTTAAAAAACCGGATTTTACAAGCAATCCATCAGGTTGACACAAACCGTCACCCGATGCCCGAGTTCAGTTGCTGATGATCCAGTACAGCAGCAGCCCGCCGACCACACTCAGGAAGCCGAACAGGCGGATGCGCTGGTCCGGCAGGCGCGTGAGTTCGCTGAACACTTCGCGCCAGCGTGCCGGCATCAGCAGCGGGAACAGGCCTTCGAACATCAGCATGAAGGCCAATGCCAGCCACAGCACATCGTCCTGCATGTGGCCTGATCAGTTGCCGCCGCCCACAGAGGCGCCACCCTGGCGCAGCGACTTGAAGAAGTCATTGCTGGCCGGGTCGACCACCATCACGTCGTTCTTGTTCTCGAAGCTCTTGCGATAGGCTTCCAGGCCGCGGTAGAAGTTGGCGAACTGCGGGCTCTTGCCGAAGGACTCGCCGTAGACGCGGGTAGCCTCTGCATCGCCCTCGCCTTTCACGCGCTGGGCGTCACGGTAGGCTTCGGCCACGGTGATGTCGCGCTGGCGGTCGGCATCGGCACGGATTTTTTCGCCTTCGGCGGTACCGGTGGAACGCAGCTCGTTGGCCACGCGCTCACGCTCGGCCTGCATGCGTCGATAGACGGATTCAGTAATCGCCTCGGCATAGTCGGCACGGGTGATGCGCACGTCGACGATTTCCACGCCCCAGGTCTTGCCGCCGGTCGTTACGGCCTGCACCACTTCGGCCTTGACGTTCTGCATCAGGGCCTCGCGCTTGCCGGAGAGCAGCTCGCGCACGGTGTACTTGTTGATTTCTTCCTGGAAGGCGTTGCGCACCACGCGCAGCAACTGGTTGGCGCCCGCGGTTTCGTCCGTGCCCACGTTGCGGATGTAGGCCTGGGGATCGGAAATGCGCCAGCGCACGTACCAGTCGATCACCACGCGCTGCTTCTCGGCCGTCAGCATGGTCTCGTTGTCCTGGCTGTCGAGCATGAGCAGGCGCTTGTCGACGAAGCGCACGTTCTGGAACGGCGGCGGCATCTTCACGTAGAGGCCGGGTTCGGTGACCACGCGCTTGATCTGGCCCAGGGCATAGACCACGCCGAACTGGCGCTGGTCGACCACGAACAGGACGGAGCTGGCGGCCAACAGGGCAATCACGAGGGCCAGGCCGGCAGTAATGAGTTTATTCATCGGACAGTGTCTCTTTCAGCGGAATGCGGTTGTCGAGGCCATGGCTCAGCGTTCGCGCGAGCGGTCGGAGTCGCGCGCGCGGGCGTCGGCTGCGGGCGCTGCGGCAGGGGCCGGAGCCGGCGTTTCAGCCGCCGGGGCTGCGGGCTTGGGCGCCGGCGTGGAGCCGGATGCCGCGGCCTGGTTCTGCAGGATCTTGTCCAGCGGCAGATAGAGCATGCTGCCTTGCTTGGCATCCACCAGGATCTTGGTGACCTTGCTGTAGACGTCCTTCATGGTGTCGTTGTACATGCGGTCGCGCGTGGCCTGCGGCGCCTTCTGGTATTCGGGCAGGATGGCGGAGAAGCGCGAGGCATCACCCTCGGCCTGTGCCACCACCTGGGCCTTGTAACCCTCGGCCTCGGCCTTCAGGCGCGAAGCAGTACCGACGGCCAGCGGAATCACGCGGTTGGCATAGGCCTGCGCCTCGTTCTTGGCGCGTTCGCGCTCCTGGCCGGCTTTCAGCACGTCGTCAAACGCGGCCTGCACCTGTTCGGGCGGACGCACACCGCCCTGCTGCAGGTTCACGCCGACCACGTCCACGCCCAGCTTGTAGCGGTCGAGGATGACCTGCATCAGCTTGCGCACGCGCGGGGCGATCTGGTCGCGCTCTTCGGCCAGGGCGGCGTCCATGCGCATGCTGCCGATCACTTCGCGGATGGCGGTTTCGGCGGCCTGCACCACGGCCTGGTCGGGGTTGCGGCTGGCAAACAGATAGTCGCGCGCATTGCTCAGGCGGTATTGCACGGCGAACTTCACCTCGACGATGTTCTCGTCGGCGGTAAGCATGGCAGAGTCGCGCAGGCCGGTGCTCTTGATCACGGCATCGCCGCCGATGTCGACGGAGCGGATCTGCGTGACGTTGACGGTTTCGTGGCGCTCGATGGGATACGGCAGGATCCAGTTGATGCCGGCGCCCACGGTGGACTGGTACTTGCCGAAGCGCGTGACCACGGCCTGCTGCCCTTCCTGCACGATGAAGAAGCCGCTCAGCAGCCAGATTACCAGCGCCGCGCCGGCAATCATGCCGATGCCGATGCCGGCGCCCTTGCCGCTTGGAGGCTGGCCACCGGCAAACGGGTTCCAGCGCGGATCGCCACCGCCACCGCCACCGCCGCCGCTACCACCCTGGCCGCCACGGCCGCCGAACAGGTTGCCCAGCTTGCGGTTCAGGTCCTGCCACAACTCGTCCAGATCGGGCGGGCCCTGCTCGGGGCGCTTGCCGGGATGCTGCTGCGGGCGGTCGTCGTCCTGCTGGTTGCGCGGTTCGTGCGCGGCAGCCGGGCGGTCGTCCGCATCATCCTCGTTGCGCCCCCAGCGGGGATCGTTCAGGTTGAACATGCGCTGGAATGCGGGCGGCAGGGCCAGCGCCAGACGGCGCAGCCCGGAAGCGCCAGGTTTGGCGCGACCAGAGGAAGAGTAAGTGGTCTCGTTCATTGAATCCATGGTGTCTGGGGCGACTTCTCAGGAGCTGGCAGGCAGGTGCGCATGTTTCGCGCGAAGCAGGACGCTCCAGCACGGCCGGTGCCATGCACCGGTATGCGAAGGGATATGGGGCCGATCCGCCGGAACTAAAGACTATACCAGCAGGGAAAAGACAAATTCTGCGCAGGGATCAGGGCGCCGGAGGATTCGCGCGGCCATCGCCATCGCCATCGCCATCGCCATCGCCATCGCCATCGCCATCGCCATCGCCATCGCCCTGCCCCGGCCAGGCCTGTTCCCATTTGGCCTGGGCCGCCTCGGCCATCCGGTCGCGCAGCGCATCCAGCCCGACGCCCTTCCAGGCGCTGAGGTACAGGCGCGGCACCTGCACGCCGTCGATGGCATAGGTGTCTGCCAGCAATACCGGCGCACGGTCGGCCGTGAGGGCATCGAGCTTGTTGAACACCAGCAGCTGCGGGATCTTGTCGGCGCCGATTTCGGCCAGCACGCGCTGCACCTCGTTGATCTGTTCCACCCATTCCGGGCTGGAGGCATCCACCACATGCAGCAGCAGGTCGGCATCGACGGCTTCCTGCAGCGTGGCCTCGAAGGCCTCGACCAGGCCGTGCGGCAGATCGCGAATGAAGCCCACCGTGTCGGACAGCGAGATGCTGCGGCCGATCTGCGGCAGGAACAGCTGGCGCGTGGTGGTGTCGAGCGTGGCAAACAGCTGGTCGGCCGCATAACTGCGCGCCTTGACCAGGGCATTGAACAGCGTCGACTTGCCCGCGTTGGTGTAGCCGACCAGCGAGACGGCAAAGGTGTCGGTGCGCTGGCGCTGGCGGCGCTGCGTGGCACGCTGGCGCTTGACCTTTTCGAGCCGCTCCTTGATGCGCTTGATCGATTCGGAGATCATGCGGCGGTCCAGCTCGATCTGGGTTTCGCCAGGGCCGCCGCGTGTGCCGGTGCCGCCCTGCTGGCGCTCCAGGTGGCTCCAGCGACGCACGAGGCGCGTGCTCAGGTATTGCAGCCGCGCCAGTTCGACCTGCAGCTTGCCCTCGTGGCTGCGCGCACGCTGCGCGAAGATTTCGAGGATGAGCATGGTTCGGTCGTTGACCGGCATGCCGAGCGCGCGCTCGAGGTTGCGCTGCTGCGCGGGGCTGAGCGCCTGGTCGAACAGGATTTCGGAGGCGCCGGTCTGCTCGGCGAGCAGCTTGATCTCGTCGGCCTTGCCGCTGCCCACGAACAGGGCTGGATCGGGCGCGCGGCGCTTGCAGGTGACCCGCGCGACCGGTTCGAGGCCGGCAGTCTGGGCCAGCAGGCCGAGTTCTTCGAGTTCCGCATCGAAATGCGGAAGGCCAAAATCCACCCCCACCAGAACGGCGAGAGGGGCGGCATTCTTGTCTTGCATCAGGGAATCAGGGCACCAGGAGGAAGGTGGAGCCCGCCGCGCGAACGCGGCCGGGGCTGAAAATCACGCAGCAGCGGAACCGGCAGATTCGCTGGCCTCGGGCGCGACGGAAAAATTGACCGCGCGACCCGGAACGATGGTGGAAATGGCGTGCTTGTAGACCATTTGCGTGACCGTGTTGCGCAGCAACACGACATACTGGTCGAAGGACTCGATCTGACCTTGCAGCTTGATGCCGTTGACCAGGTAGATGGACACCGGCACGTGCTCGCGACGCAGGGTATTCAAAAAGGGATCCTGCAGCAATTGACCTTTATTACTCACGATATTCTCCGTGTTTGTTTATTGTGGAAAGAGGCACACGATAACATAGCTGGGGACAATTGCCTGCGCTGCAAGCAGATAGTCCCACTTTTTGTGCAACAGGCTGCGAATGCGGCGTGTCGGTGGGTGATTTGCCCGTCTGCGACAATAGGCCTCTTCTGCCGGCGCCGTCCGGCCTCCATTCTTATCGCCTCCCTCTGCATGACTTTTCGCGCTGAACCTGCCTACCAACACGGCCGCAAGGCCGGAACGGCCATTGTGCTCTGCAACCTGGGCACGCCCGATGCCCCCACGCCCGCGGCAGTGCGCCGCTATCTGGCCGAATTCCTCGGCGATCCGCGCGTGGTGGAAATCCCTGCCGCGATCTGGAAGCCCATTCTGCACGGGGTGATCCTGCGCACCCGCCCGGCCGTTTCTGCAAAGAAATACGAATCGGTGTGGATGCCGGAGGGTTCTCCATTGCTGGTCTGGACACAGCGGCAAGCGCAGCTGCTGCAGGAATGGCTGCAGGCACGCAACCACGCGGTGACGGTGCGCGCAGCCATGCGCTACGGGCAGCCCGGGCTCGATGCCACGCTGGATGCGCTCAAGGCCGAAGGGGTGCAGCGCATCCTCGTGCTGCCGGCCTACCCGCAGTATTCGGGCACGACCACGGCCAGCGTGCTGGACAAGGTATTCCAGTGGAGCGCACAGGCACGCTCGGTGCCGGAGTGGCGCTTCGTCAACCGCTACCACGACCATCCCCTGTATATCCAGGCGCTTGCCAACAGCGTGCGCCGGCATTGGGAAGCGAACGGCCAGGGCGAGCGCCTGGTGCTGAGTTTTCATGGCGTGCCCGAACGCACCCACGTGCTCGGCGATCCCTACCACTGCGAGTGCCGCAAGACGGCGCGGCTGCTGCAGGAAGCGCTCGGCCTGCCGTCCGAACGCGTGCTGATGACGTTCCAGTCGCGCTTCGGCAAAGCCAGGTGGCTGGAGCCCTATACCGAACCTTCCTTGATTGCGCTGGCACAGCAAGGCGTGCGCCATATCGACGTGATGTGCCCCGGATTTACTGCCGATTGTCTGGAAACGCTGGAAGAGATCAACATGGAAGTACGCCATGCCTTTACCGGGGCGGGTGGCGAGCGCTTTGGCTACATCCCCTGCCTGAATGCCGATGCCGACTGGATAGAGGCGCTGGGCGCGATCAGCGTGCAGCATCTGGCAGGCTGGGAGACGCTGCAGGGCAACGCACTTGCAAGGGAGCAGGAGCGTGACGCCCTGGCCGCTTCCGCCGCCAGGGCGCGGGCTCTGGGTGCCGCGCAGTGAGTGATGCAGGCGCTTCGCTGCTGCCGGGCTTCCAGCTGCCGGACGCAGGCGCCTTGCTGCTCTCGCTGGGCGCCTGGAAGCCGGTGCTGACAGCGCTTGTCCTGCCTCCCACACTGCCCCTGCTGGTGCTGCTCGCGGGCTTCTGGCTGCTGTGGCGTGCACGGCCTCTGGTGTACTGGCCAGGGCGTCTGCTGGTGTTCACCGGATTTGCCGCGCTGTGGCTGCTGTCGTGCCAGAGCGTGGCGGTGTGGCTGGACCGCACCCTGCTGCCGCAATATCCGGCGCAAACCGCGGCGCACTTGCAGCAGCGGCAGATACAGGCCGTGGTGGTACTCGGAGGCGGCATATCGGTGGATACTCCCGAACATGCCGGTCCGCAACTCAACGCCATGAGCATGGAGCGCCTGCGCTACGGCGCGCTGCTGGCACGTGCGCTGAAGCTGCCACTGGGCTACGCAGGCGGTGTGGGCTGGGGCAATGCCGACAAGACGAGCGCAGGTACGCTCACGGCGCCCCTGGCAGAAGCAACGCTGGCCGAACAGGCTGCGCCGCAGACCTATGGCATTTCGGTGGCGTTTGCCGACGCCCGTTCGCGCGACACGCGGGAGAATGGCGAGAACATGGCGCAACTGCTGCGCGAGCGCGGCATCACCCGGATCGCCCTGGTCACCCACGCATGGCATATGCCGCGCAGCATGGCGGCCTTTGCGGGCAAGGGGCTGGACGTGGTGCCGGCTCCGATGGGGTTTACCGGCCCGTATGAGCGCCCGCTGCTGGATGCTCTGCCCAGCGGCCATGGCCTGGCAGCGAGCCGGCGCGTGCTCCGGGAGTGGCTGGGGCTCCGGCTGGGAGCACATTGAGCCGGCGCGTCAGCGCCGTTCAGCACCCTTCATGCGCGCGGCTGACCGGGCCGTGCTCAGCTCCCACATCCGCTGACGCCACCAGCCAGGCCGGCTTGCCCCAGCAGCTGGCGGCGGATGCGTGATCCCCAATCCTGCATGAGTTGCTGCTGGGCCGCCACTGCATCCTGCACGGTGTTGCCGGACAACGGGCGCTGCCAGCTTGCACGGCAAACGACAGGTGCACCCGACATTCCGGCAGGCAGGCGCTGCAGGCTCCAGGTGGCGTCCAGCCGCGCGTACTGGCCCAGAGCCAGATCCATGCGGTCCACACCCAGATGCAGCGCGTATTGGGGGATGGCGCTGCCCTGTGCATAGCCGGCCGCTGGCGCCTGGGCGATGCGGCCATCGGCCAGGACGGCTCCCATTACGGCCGTCCTAACTTCTTCGCCGAACTGGCTGCGCCAGAGATCGGTCGGCAGGGGAATCACCTGCTGGGCACCGCTCAGCACCACCACTTCGGGCTTGTCCAGGGCATCCGGAACACGCACCGGGCCCGGAATCACCAGCACACTGGCGGCGCGCACGGCAGGGGTCATGGTCGCCTCCGCGGGCGATTGCAGGGTGTAGAAACTGGGCTCCTTGCCACCGGCACAGGCCACCAGCGCCAGCACGGCCATGCAGGCCACCACTGCCAGCAGCGGAGAGCGCGTCAGACCTTGCGCGGCCGCCCCCTGAACGCAGCGGCGCCCGGCACATGCAGCCCTTGTGCCCACTTGCTGTTCTGCGGTTTCGTGTATTCGCATGGCGACTCCTTACTCGCCGCCTTGCGGGGCATTGTTCATCGGAACAGGCGCCGGCGCAGGAGCCGAGCCGCTGCGTCCACGCAGCAGCGCGTCCGGATGGGTCTTGAGATAGTCGGTCAGGCTGCGCAGTGATTGTGCGGCCTTGCGCACCTCGAGCAGTGCTTCGTTGGCCTGATCCGGAACGCCGCCTGGGCCCATGGCGGGTTGCACGGCAACCATGGTGGATTCGGCCGACTTGAGCGCCTTCTGCGCATTGAGCAACATCACTCGCGCCTCGGGCGTGAGGTTGTTGAGCGAGCGGTTGGCCGTATCGAGCGCACGGCTGGCCGACTTGAGGCTGTTCTGCAGATCGCTGCCGATCTCGTCGAACTTGACCTTTTCCAGACGGTTGGCGATGTTGGAGAGTTGCGTCTGCAATTGCTCCATGTTTGCGCCCTGCACCGTCGGGAATGGCACCGGCAGCACGTCATAGCGGCCGGCGAACACAGGCGCTTTGGGCACGCGCTCGATATTCACATAGAGCTGGCCGGTCAGCAGGTTGCCGGTCTTGAGCTTGGCACGATAGCCGTGCTCCACCAGATAGCGGATGAAGGCACGGTCCTGGGACCTGGCATCCTGGCTTTTCGCACCCGCCTCCTCGATCAGGCGCAGGAAGGCATCGCCCATCTGGCGCGGGTACAGCAGCGCATCGACCCAGACGAAGAAATTCTTGCGCTCCTGATCGAAGTCCAGACTGGTTTCGAGCACTTCGCCGATGGGCTTGCCGCCCAACTCGACCGGAGCGCCAATGGTCAGGCCGCGCACCGACTGGTCATAGCGCATGCGCACCACCACCGGGGCTTCGGCACGGCTGGTCATGGCAATCTTGGGATTGTCATACAGCTGGAAGCGCGTGCCTTCCGGCGCGGTGTCGGCCTGCGCCCGGGCAGCCTGTTCGGCAGCGACCGGCACCGCGGGCTCGGGCGGCTCGCCAAACGCCACACCGCCTGCCACGATGGCGGCCAGCGATTCCGTATTGACCTTGACGCCATCTGAGCCAACCGAGAAGTCGATCCCCGAGGCATTCCAGAAACGCGTGCGCGGCGTCACGTAGGCATCGTAGGGCTGATCGATGAAAATTTCGACCCCGAGACCCTTGCCATCCTTTGCCAGGGCGTAGGACGTGACACGGCCGACCTGCACACGGCGGTAGAACACGGGCGAACCGATGCCCAGGGAGCCCAAGGTGTTGGTCATCAGGTAGTAGCGCTTGCCCTTGCTGTCACGCGTGACGGCGGGGGGCTGCTCCAGCCCGGTGAATTCGGTCTGTCTGGGATTGGCATAGTCGCCTGCGTCCGTCCCAATATAGGAGCCGGACAGCAAGGTGCTCAGCCCGGTCACGCCGCCCAGGCCCAGTTGCGGGCGCACCACCCAGAAGCGCGTTCCGGAGTTGGCCACCTTGGCCGCCGTGCCTTCCAGCTGCACCTGCACCACCACGCCATCGCCCCGCTCCGCCAAGGAAATGGCGCGCACGGTGCCGATCACTACCTCCTTGTAGCGCACCTGGCTCTTGCCGGCCACCAGCCCTTCGGCCGTCTGGAAGTGGATGGAAATGACCGGCCCGGTCTGCAACCAGTTGTGCACGGCCATCGACAGTGCGATCAGCACGGCAACGAGCGGCAGCAGCCAGATCAGCGAGAAACGCGGACGACGCGTCTGGGCGCGGATGACGGGTTGCGGCGGCAGCACCGTGTCGTGCTCGCCATTGCGCTGTCCGTCGATGCTGCAGCTGGCGGCATCCGTGCCCTGCTGTGCTGCCTGCGGGCCTGGCACGGTCCGGGCCGGCGCTGCACTGGCTGGCTGCGGTGCATCGTTCGGGGTGGAAGAATCTTGACGTGGGTCCATGTCGGCAGATCAGCGGGCTCGAAGCGCAGGCTTCATGCCCTTTCATGCATATCCGAAGCCGGATGCGAACGGTCCATTGTGCCGCGAGAGTCGCCGTTCTGCGCGTCGGCGCAGGCCTCGTCGTAGGCATCCCACAACAGGCGCGGATCGAAATGCTGGGCTGCGAGCATGGTGAACACCACCATGGTGCCGAAAGACCAGGCCGCGGCACCGATCCTGACTTCCATCAGTCCGTCGAAGTGCACCAGTGCGGCCAGCAGCACCACGACGAACACGTCCAGCATCGACCATTGCCCGATCAGCTCCATGGCACGAAACAGCACGGCATTCTGCGACACATTGCCCAACCACTTGAACTGGATGGAGAGCAGCAGCCAGCCAAGCACCAGGAACTTGATCACCGGCACCGCCAGGCTCGCCACGAACACCACGATGGCAATGCCCCAGGATCCGGAGCGATAGAGGTCGACCACGCCGGAGAGGATGGTGTGCTCGGTAGGCGGCTCGTTAAGCGTGCCGGTGGCCATGATGGGCAGCAGGTTGGCCGGGATGTAGAACACCAGGGCAGTGAGCAGCAAGGCCCAGCAACGCGCCAGACTGTGCTTCTTGCGGTGGCGCAGCGTGGCGCCGCAACGCATGCAGGCGGGCATCTTGCCCTGCTCCTGCAGATCCTCCTGCGGGGCGCTGTGCACCATGCCGCAACTGTGGCAGATCAGGTACCTGCGATGCCAGCGCGGATCGCTGGTGTCCAGATCGAGCGGGAGATGGCTTTGCGGCACCAGGCCGTTTTCTTCTGCCATGCGCCACAGGGTATGTGCATCCACGCGTGCCAGCACGGCCAGCAGCACGACCAGCACGGACATCGACACCAAGCCCAAGCCGATATCCAGAGAACCGATCGTGGTCAGCTTGATCAGCGCCACCAGCACCCCGAGCAGGAACACCGCCAGCATGTTCCAGTTGCGTGCCACCTCCACCGCACGCAGCGCCCAAACCAGCACGCGCGGGTAGGCGCGCGCGCTGATGCACCAGAGTGCACTGGTAATTACTGCCAGTTCCGACACCGGCAGCAATACGGCCGTGAGGAAGGTCATCCAGCCCACCACCATGTTGCCGCTTTCCCAGGCGAACAGGATGCTCTCCCAGATCGAGGTGGACTGCAGATTGCCGCGCACGTCGAGCGTGACCAGCGGATAGGCCAGAACGTGCACCAGCATGATCCAGGCGGTGAGGCACACGGCGAGCAACTGGCGCGGGCTCCAGCCGTGGAAACGCTCCAGTTCGTGTCCGCAACGGCCGCAGCAGGCGGTTTCGCCCTTCTGCAGCGCGCTCAGGCCCACCACGCTATCGCATTGCGAACACACCTCCAGCCGCGTGATGTCGTCGGCGAGCGGGGGCATGGCGGCGGAGGGTTGAACAGGCATGGTTCCGTTAAATGGGGGCGCCCGGCATACAATGAAAGCCCTCTTTCATCGGACAGCGAGCACCATGTTTACAGGCATTATTACCGGAGTTGGAAAAATCGTGGATGTGCAGAATCTGGGCGCAAGCAGCGCCCACGGCAAGCGCCTGGCCATCGATACGCCTGCCGGCTATCTGGACGACGTGGCGCTGGGCGACAGCATTGCGCTCAACGGCGCCTGCATGACGGTGGTGGCATTCGACGCGGCGGCCAACCGCTTCAGCATCGACATCTCGGCGGAATCGCTGGACAAGACGGCCGGACTGTCCGTGACAGGGCCGGTCAATCTGGAAAAGGCACTGCGCTCGCATGACCGCCTGGGCGGACATATCGTGAGCGGCCATGTGGACGGCATTGGCGAAGTGGCCAGTTTCGAGCCGGTGGGCGAAAGCATGGAACTGCGCATCCGCGTACCGGCTGCGCTGGCGCGCTTCCTGGCCTACAAGGGTTCGATTACCGTCAATGGCGTGAGCCTGACCGTGAACCGTGTGGAGGACATGCCGGTGGATACGGACGGCTTTGGTTGCGAGATCAGCATCAACCTGATTCCGCATACGGTGCAGAACACGGCGCTGCATGTGCTGAAAGCCGGCAGCCGGGTGAATCTGGAAATTGACCTGATTGCGCGCTATGTGGAGCGGATGCTGACGGCGGGCAAGTAAGCAGGCGGTTCAGCCCTGCATGAACGCAAGAGCCGGCCCTGCCCGGCTCTTTGCTTTGTGCGGCCCGCGGATGCCTGGCTGCCCTTACTGGTGGCCCCACACCAGCAAGCGATCACGGCCCTCGGCGGCCATCTCCACCTTGGCGCCCACAGGCAGCAGCACCTTGGTCGGCACATGGCCATGCGGCAGGCCGGTAAAGACAGGAGTTTTGGTGCGCGTGCGCAGCCACTGCACCACGGCCTTCATGCCGAAGCCCTTGTCATGCGGAATCAGCTTGTAATCGCTGAACTGGCCCAGCACGATGGCCTGCTGCCTGTCCAGCACACCGGCCAGCAGCAGTTGCGTGAGCATGCGCTCGACGCGGTAGGGATGCTCGGCCACATCCTCCAGAAACAGCACGCCCTGTTCCACCTGCGGGAAATAAGGCGTGCCCAGCAGGCTGGTCAGCACGCACAGATTGCCGCCCCACAGCGTGGCGTTGTCGATTGGCTCGGGCAGGGTCACCAGTTCGGCATCCGGCTCTTCGCGCTTCGTCACGTACCATCCTGCGCCTTCGCTGCTGCCGTCCAGCATCTCCTCGAAACAGGCCTGCGTGATTTCGTCCGGCTCTTCGGTCTTGCCCCAGTCGTCGATCAGCAGATTGCCGGCCCAGGTGACGGCCTCGTTGCCGACTTGCGCCAGCAGCGCCAGTTGCAGCGCCGTGAAATCGCTCAGACCGACGAAGCGGGTCCCCTTGTCAATGGCCTTGGCTAGCTGCTGGTAGGGAATGTCGGGCAGGATGCGCGTGAGGCCATAGCCGCCGCGCGTGGTCAGCGCCACATCGGCGCCACTGGCGGCAGCCCGGCCAATGGCAGCGAGGCGCGTGGCATCGTCGCCGGCGAAGCGCTGGAAGCTGGTGAGCGCATCAGGATCCACCTCCACCTCGTGCCCCAGCGCCTGCAGGCGCCTGATGCCACGGCGGAATGCCGTCTTGTCGCGCACTGCGCCGGAGGGGGAATAGATGTAGATGTGGGCCATGGTCAGGATGCGGACCGGGCAGCGCGGTGCTGCTCCAGCCATTGAAGGATCTGGGGAGTATTGTGCCGCAGGGCGGCGCGGATGCGAGCGCCGGGTTGCGGGAGCTTGACCGGGGCCGGCTCCAGCGGCTGCACGGGAAGGCGTCGGCCGTGGTGCTGCCACCAATCGAAATCATCCGCGCTCGGAGGCTGGCCAGCAAACAGCTGCCAGCGCAGCGCGCCACGGTGGCCCGGGTCGGGATAGCATGCTTGACACAGAACTTCCAGCGCAGGCTGATCGTCGAGCGCCCAGTGCTGCGGCAGATCGAAGCGCGGGCTGCGTTGGCAGCGCAGGCGCCAGTCCTGGGCGGCTGCCCGACCCGTCGTGTGGTCAGAAGAAGCCAGGATTGGGTCGTCTGGCCACGCAATGGGTGCCTCCCCCGATTCGAGTGCCAGGACACGGCTGGGGGGAAGATCCCCGGGTACAAGCAAGGCGGCCTGATCAAGAGTGACCAGCAACCAGCCTGTCGGCAAATTCTGGTGCTCCAGCCACGTCTGCAGCATCGCCTGATGCCACGGCAGACTATGCAAGGCCGGTTGGCGTGGCTTGTCACTGAGGCCATGGCCGGGCAGATCAGGAGCCAGCGTGCGCCAACCGGCGTGGGCCAGTTCATCACTGAGCTCCTGCCAGAGTCCGGCGTGGCCGGCGTAGCCATGCAGCACCACCACAGTGGGTGCAGCAGGATCGCCCTGCTCCAGGTGATGCACGCGCCAGGCAGCAGTTGTCGGGGTACCGGGGTCTGGTACCAGCGTCCA
Source organism: Brachymonas denitrificans (assembly GCF_907163135.1). Classification (NCBI taxonomy): domain Bacteria; kingdom Pseudomonadati; phylum Pseudomonadota; class Betaproteobacteria; order Burkholderiales; family Comamonadaceae; genus Allobrachymonas; species Allobrachymonas denitrificans. The sequence continues at coordinate 1,070,299 of NZ_CAJQUA010000001.1, forward strand.
TCGCGACCCGGGCTGCAGAACGCCCTCTTCTTTCAGCGACTTGGCCGATGGGCGAAGCGCATCTTCCCGCAGCGGCGCACTGGCTGCGTGCTGACGCTGCTGCGCCTGCTGCTGGCGGCGCGCGCGGAAAAAGCCGGTGAGCAGATCGGCGCATTGCTGCCTGAGTTGCAAGCCGCCCTCAGTGTCTGACAGCAAGCTGGCCGTGGTCTGATGATTGATGCCAGATGGAGCGAACAGGTCAAGCACAGACCCTGCAGCGCCCGTACGCGGATCAGGCACGGCGTAGATGACATGCTCCAGACGCGCGTGCAGCATGGCCCCACTGCACATGGCACAAGGCTCGAGCGTCACGTAGAGGGTGCAGCCGTCGAGCCGGTAGTTGCCCAGTGTGCGCGCTGCTTCACGCAGTGCCTGGATCTCGGCGTGGGCAGACGGATCATGATCGGCAATGCAACGGTTGTGTCCCTTGCCCAGAATGATTTCTCCGTCAGGAGCAACGACGACAGCACCTACGGGGATTTCGCCTTCGGCAGCGGCCTGGCGTGCCTGGGCCAGCGCCTCTTGCATGTGGCTCAGGGTCAAGGAAGTTTGCCTGCTGGACATGGCATGACTCTATCGCAACTTGGTTCACTCAACCGACTGCCAACGCGCCAAATTCGCCCTCGCGGCCAAAGACTGCGTCAACCATGCTGTGAGAGGATTTCATCCTGCGTTTTCGCATTGCCTTCTGCCAAATGCTACACTGGCCCCATCAGTTTTCAGCTGATCGCGGGCTTTATTGCACTACTTGGCGCCGCGTCACCAACGCCTAAAGGTCGCACGCCGAGCTCCTCCCCGCCTCGCATGCCTCCTGAATCAAGGCTCGCGGGGATCCACGGAGCACCTCATGGCAAACACCCAAACCACCCCGGCCTGTCAGCTCGACGCCATCGTCAAGCGTATCGACGGAGATCAACACCATCTGCTGATTTCGTCGTTTGTGCCTTCCGCTTGCTGGGCCGACCACCGGGTGCGCTTCAGCGGCATTCTTTCCACCGACGAGTTGTTGCGCTTGCGTGAGGCTATTGATGGCGCCTTGAACTTGCCCGCCTGATCGTGCGGGATGACTACAGAGCAAATCTCACTGAAAGCACAAAGCCCGCTGAGTCTTGACGCCCTCGAACTTGCCTTGGAACATACTGCTCGCCGCCTGCTTACGGCGGCATCGCACCGAGCGTTCTCGCCGCCTGCTCAAGCCCGCCCAGGATGGCATCGCCGACACGCGGTGAGAAGTCCGGTGGCATTTCGGCTTGCACTTCAGCAATGACCGCTGGAGTCAGGGCGAGAAGCTCTTCGATGATCGGCTCGGCAGTCGCGGCATAGCCAACTTTCTGTGCAGTGCCATTGAAGTGCCTGCGTTGGATACCGTGCATGTCGTAGTGCCGGTTTTTGCCGAGCAGCGCCATGGCCAACTTGATCTCATACTGAGACCACTGGTTGGGGCCATCGCCCAACACGGGGTAGACCGACATCACGTCATACAGCGGAGTCAACTGGAAACGCCCGCGTGGCAGGAGCTGGATGCTGAAGTTCTTGGCATGGCCGTCGGGCGCTCGCAGCAACCAGAACAGCACCTGCGCCGCCATCAGCGTTTTCATGTCGGCCTCGGCGTTCACCGATTGCCGCAGCGTGCCGAACAAGACCTTGAGCCCCGGACCGCCCTCGTTCTCGTACTTGCGCAATGGCGAGCAGCCCTGGACCTGGCAAAAGTCTTCCTGTGGCAGACGCATGAGCCACTGCCCATTGGGCGCGACCCGCCGGTCGAAACGCTCCACCACCAGCACACGCTGTCGGCCAAAGGTCGCAATGCGGGCGTCAGCCACGGGCAATCCATAGGCTTTCAGCAGTCGCAGGCACAGCCATTCGTTGTCCACGGACGTGTTGAAGTCCGCCCGCCGCCCGCCCATCAGGCCGAGCGGGAGTTTGAAGATGTGGCTCGTTGGCGTGGCACCACGCGGCACGAGCCATTGCCCGCCCCACCACAGAAAGGCCGTCTTCTCCTGCGCTCCGGCCAGAGAGATACGGAAATCGGCATCCGGGTCCTGGCCCGCAGCGAAGGCCTGCGGCGAAACGGTTTCGATCAGGTGCCGCTCGATATCGTCCTCGGACAATGGCACGCCCTCTATGCGATCGAAGTCGGCGGGCACCTCGTCCTCATCCAGGATTTGGACGGCGCCCACGCAATCGCGCCCGATGGCCTTCAACAAATCGAACGGGTCGGTCGAGCCCGTCCGGAATCGCTCGGCCACACGGCGGCGGATCGTGTCGCTGTCCGGAAGCAGGTTGTCGAAGTAGTTGGCAACCTTCTGGCCCTTGACCGGCAGATTCTGGAGATTGAACGGCAGCGACAACGACAGCGGTCGGCCGATATCAGCCCCCGTCCAGCCCGAGTCGTACTGCAGCTCCATCTCACCGCGGGCGGGGATCGTCCACCGCCCCACGCGAACACCGTTGGTCCAGATAGACAGGCTGCGGCTGTGCGATCGACGTCCCATGTCACCAATCCGTGGTCGGTATTGGCGACACTGCTGCGCTACCCCGGGTCCCGATTGCCAATTCCAGGTCCAACGCTGCGCACCATGCCAGAAGCTGCTCCACACTCAGTTCGTGGGCGTTGAGCTCCAGATGAGAGACCCGTGACTGGCTCAGACCGATACGACTGGCCAGCGCCGACTGGGTCAGCCCCTGAGCCTTGCGCGCAGCCTGCAGCATCGACCCAAGTTGACCTGTAGTGACCAGCGGATGTGACGTCGGCGGCATGGCCAATACCCGAGATGCAAATAAATGCAAGATATCCGAAAAACAAATATATGTCAAATATCTGAAATTCAACTACGATGCGTTCACAGCCCCCAGCGCCCGCTGTCAAGCTTCGCCAATCCTTGAAGGACCTAAATTCACTCCCACTCAATCGTCGCCGGCGGCTTGGAACTCACATCGTACGTAACGCGGTTAATCCCCCGCACCTCATTGATGATCCGCCCGCTCACCCGCTTCAGCAGGCTGTACGGCAGCTCCGCCCAGTCCGCCGTCATGAAGTCGCTCGTCTGCACCGCACGCAGCGCCACCACGTAGTCATACGTGCGGCCATCGCCCATCACGCCCACGCTCTTCACGGGCAGGAACACGGTAAATGCCTGCGAAGTCAGGTCATACCAGCTCTTGCCGCTGTTCGGTTCGATGGTGGAGCGCAGTTCTTCGATGAAGATCGCATCCGCACGGCGCAGCAGATCGGCGTATTCCTTTTTCACTTCGCCCAGAATGCGTACACCCAGGCCCGGGCCGGGGAAGGGATGGCGGTACACCATGTCGTGCGGCAGGCCCAGCGCCACGCCCAGTTCGCGCACTTCATCCTTGAACAGGTCACGCAGCGGCTCCAGCAGCTTCAGGCCCAGCTGCTCGGGCAGGCCGCCCACGTTGTGGTGGCTCTTGATGACCACGGCCTTCTTGCTCTTGGCGCCGCCCGATTCGATCACGTCCGGATAGATCGTGCCCTGCGCCAGGAAGGTGGCACCCTTGTGGCCGCCATCGCCCGCCTTCAGCTTCTCCGCCTCGGCCTTGAACACATCCACGAACAGGCGGCCGATGATCTTGCGCTTCTGCTCCGGATCGCTCACGCCGGCCAGTTCGCCCAGGAACAGTTCGCTGGCATCCACGCGCACCACCTTGGCGTGCAGCTTGCCCTCGAACATCTCCATCACCATGTCGCCTTCGTTCAAACGCAGCAGGCCATGATCCACGAACACGCAGGTGAGCTGGTCGCCAATGGCGCGGTGGATCAGCGCCGCCGCGACGGAAGAATCCACGCCGCCGGACAGGCCCAGAATCACTTCCTCGTCGCCCACCTGCTCGCGGATGGCCTTGACGGCCTCCTCGATATGGTCGCGCATGATCCAGTCGGGATTGGTCTTGCAGATGTCCAGCACGAAGCGATCCAGCATCGCCCTGCCCTGCACCGTGTGCGTCACCTCGGGGTGGAACTGCACGGCGTAGTAGCCGCGCGCCTCGTCAGCCATGCCGGCAATCGGGCAGCTCGGCGTGGACGCCATCAGCTTGAAGCCCTCCGGCAGCACGGTCACCTTGTCGCCATGGCTCATCCACACCTTGAGCATGCCGTGGCCTTCGGGCGTGGTGAAGTCGGCGATGTCCTTCAGCAATGCGGTGTGGCCATGGGCGCGCACTTCGGCGTAGCCGAACTCGCGCTGGTGCCCGCTTTCCACCTTGCCGCCCAATTGCAGCGCCATGGTCTGCATGCCGTAGCAGATGCCCAGCACCGGCACACCCAGTTCGAACACGGCGTCGGGTGCCTTGTCGGTGCTTTCCTCATACGCGCTGGCATGGCTGCCGGACAGGATCACGCCCTTGAGCTTGCCGTCGGCGGCAAACTCGCGCACCCAGTCGCTGCTCACGTCGCAGGGATGGACCTCGCAATACACATGCGCCTCGCGCACGCGGCGGGCAATCAGCTGCGTCACCTGGGAGCCGAAATCGAGAATGAGGATTTTGTCGTGTTGCATGGGAATGTCCGTTAAACCAAAAAGGGCTGAGCCACCATTTCAGGTGCGTCCCAGCCCGTGTTGACGCCGCATGGCGACTCAGTCCGCGCGATAGTTCGGCGCTTCCTTGGTGATCTGCACGTCGTGCACGTGGCTCTCGCGGATACCGGCTGCGGTGATCTCCACGAACTCGGCCTTTTCGCGCATCTCGTCGATGGTGGCGCAACCACAGTAGCCCATGGATGCACGCAGGCCGCCGGCCATCTGGTAGATGATGTTGAGCACCGAGCCCTTGTAGGGCACGCGACCTTCGATACCTTCGGGCACCAGCTTCTCGGTGTTCGGGTTGCCGCTGGTCGCTTCCTGGAAGTAGCGGTCGGCACTGCCCTGCTGCATGGCGCCGATGGAACCCATGCCGCGGTAGCTCTTGTAGCTGCGGCCCTGGAACAGGATCACTTCGCCCGGTGCCTCTTCGGTGCCGGCGAACATGCCACCCATCATCACGGTGTTGGCTCCGGCAGCAATGGCCTTGGCGATGTCGCCGCTGAAGCGGATGCCGCCGTCGGCGATCAGCGGCACGCCCGTGCCCTTGAGCGCGGTGGCGACGCTGTCTACCGCCATGATTTGCGGCACGCCCACGCCGGCCACGATGCGCGTGGTGCAGATGGAGCCGGGGCCGATACCGACCTTGACGGCGTCTGCGCCCGCCTCGACCAGTGCCTTGGCAGCAGCACCGGTGGCAATGTTGCCGCCGATGACCTGAATATGCGGATAGTTCTGCTTGACCCAGCGCACGCGGTCAATCACGCCGGCGCTGTGGCCATGGGCCGTATCGACCACCACGGCGTCCACGCCAGCGGCAGACAGCGCCTCGATGCGCTCTTCGGTGCCCGGGCCCACTCCCAGCGCCGCGCCTACCAGCAGGCGGCCGTTGTCGTCACGGGCGGCATTGGGGAAATTGGTCTGCTTGTTGATGTCCTTGACCAGGATGAGACCCTTCAGTTCGAAGGCATCGTTCACCAGCAGCAGGCGCTCCAGCTTGTGCTCGTGCAGCTTGGCCTTGGCATCTTCCAGCGAAATGCCTTCAGGCGCGGTGACCAGGCGCTCGCGCGGGGTCATGATGTCCTTGACCTGCACATCCAGGCGTGTTTCGAAGCGGATGTCGCGGTTGGTGACGATACCCACCACCTTGCCGCCATCCAGCACCGGGAAGCCGGACACGCCCAGCTCCTCGGACAGGCGCTTGACTTCCAGCACGGTCGTGGTCGGTGTGATCACCACCGGGTCGCGCAGAATGCCGCTTTCGTGGCGCTTGACCTTGGACACATGCGCGGCCTGGTCCTGCGCCGTCATGTTCTTGTGGATGATGCCGATGCCACCCTCCTGCGCCATGGCGATGGCCAGGCGTGCCTCGGTGACCGTATCCATGGCGGCCGACACGAGCGGGAGGTTGAGTTGGATGTTGCGGGTGAACTGGGTGCGCAGCGAGGTGTCCTTGGGCAGGACTTCGGAGTATGCGGGCACCAGGAGAATGTCGTCGAACGTGAGTGCTTTGCCGAGCAGGCGCATGGGGATTCCTCCAAAAGCAAGATTGTACTCGCAGGCGTCTGTCCCTGTAACAACGGAGGCTTTAGCGCCTGCCGGGGTGTTGCAGGCGGTCAACCACGGGCCGGTTTACCGGCGATGCAATGCACCTTTCATCGGTTCAGCGTATGCCAGTAGACCGCGCAGCCGGCCGGCATTTCCGGGGCGACGCAGTGCTCGCGCCTGAGCTGGCGGTTGACGTTGAAGGTGTAGCCCTTGTCGTTCATGCAGGCAAACTGGCTGGCGATGGCCTTGGTGCCGATGCTGAAGCGGTCGACGTAGCCGCAGGCCTGCAGCGCCTGTTGCGTATCCTGCAGCGTGGCACCGGGCTTGGTCCAGGTTTCGGCAGCCGCAGGCACAGGGCCCTGGCCCGGCAGGGTGCTGGCACAGCCCGCGAGCAAGGCGACAGCGGCAAGCGTAGACAGGGCGAGACTCTTGCGAAAAGCGAAGGGATGCAGCATGAACAGTCCTTTTCTGCGTGCAGGCACGCCGGGTTTGTCAGTATCCGGGCTTGGCCCCTGCCCTGCGGCGGGCAAACAGGCCAGCCGTGCGGGCGCCCTGGCTGGCAAAGCGCTCGCGCCGCGCCACCTTGGGGTCCACCTGGAGCATACGATACAACTCTACGCGATCCTGCGCACGTAGGACATGGTCCAGCGCCACCTTGCGGCCCCAGATGCCGCATTGCAGCGTTTCATCCGCACCATCGGCAGCCAGCCAAGCCTGGACTTCAGCATGCTGCCACAGCGCCAGTGCCTCCCGCACCGTGCTGCCCGCAGGCAGATCGGCATGCTGGCTGATCACCGAGCGCGGCGCCGGCGCATAGGCCAGTTCCACCGGAATGCAGCCAGTCTCAGCCATAGACCTTCTTGGCGCGCTGGATAAAGGCGTCGACAAAGGTGCTGGTAATCTTCTCGAAGATCGGCCCCACCAGCATGGCCAGGGTGCGGCTGGAGAAATCGTATTCGATATCGAAATGGACGCGGCAGGCGCGCTGCGTACCATCACCCACCGGCTCGAAGCGCCAGCGCCCCTTCAGGTGCGAGAACGGGCCGCGCACCAGATTCAGTTCCACCTCGCGGTCGGGAACGTGCACATTGCGCGTGACGAAGCTCTGCTTCAGGCCCGCCATGGCAATGCCGATTTCCGCCACCATGCCATCGGGCGTATGCTCGAGCACACGGCCGAAATCGCACCACGGCAGAAACTGCGGATAGTCTTCGCACTTGATGACGAGCTGGTACATTTCCGCCGGGCTGTACCAGATGAGAACGGATTTGTGGACTGTTTTCATAGAATGCTGCTTTATGCCATTGTAAACACGGCATATGACAGGTAGTATGGCCGGCTTTCCCTGTGGCTCGGGCGGCCGTGACCTGTGTCCTCCCGGACCGGTGCAGTCGGCTTGATCCTCGGCACATAGCCCCCACCTGCCACAGAAGCACCCGCTCCACGTTTCCGGCGCGGCAGACCAGAACAACAAGATTCGCGCATCCGTCATGGCCACCAAGAAAAAAGCCCCCCCGCAAACCCGCATTGCAGAGAACAAGAAAGCTGCCTTCAACTATTTCTTCGAGGAGAAATACGAGGCAGGCATGGTGCTGCAGGGCTGGGAAGTGAAAGCCGTGCGCGAAGGCAAGGTGCAGCTCACCGACGGCTACGTGGTGGTGCGCGATGGTGAACTGTTCGTGATCGGCTGCCAGATCAACCCGCTCAAATCGGCGTCCACCCACGTCACGCCGGATGCCGTTCGCACCAAGAAGCTGCTGATGCACAAGAACGAGATCGAGCGCCTGATCGGCAAGGTCGAGCAGAAAGGCTACACGCTGGTGCCACTCAACCTGCACTGGAAGAACGGCCGCGTCAAATGCGAAATCGCCCTCGCCAAGGGGAAGGCCGAGCACGACAAGCGCGACACCATCAAGGAACGCGAGGGCAAGCGCGAGGTGGAACGCGCGATGAAGAGCCGCAACCGCTGAAAACGCGTCCTGCGCCGCAGGACGACCGGCCCAGCCGTTCACCATGAAAAAGCCCCGCAGCAAATTGCTTGCGGGGCTTTCTTGACCGGGCTTCAGCGTCAGACGTTCTCGGGCACTTCCGGCAGATGCGCCATGGCCTCGGCCATCGCCTCTTCCGCGTACACCTCGTTCTGCAGATCGCCTTCGAAGTAGCGGGTGTAGGCCGCCATGTCGAAGTGGCCGTGGCCGCTCAGGCAGAACAGGATCGTCTCGGCCTTGCCTTCACGCTTGCAGCGCAGCGCTTCCTCGATCGCGCCCTTGATGGCGTGGTTGGATTCAGGCGCCGGCACGATGCCTTCGTGGCGAGCGAACAGTACGCCGGCCTCGAAACACTCGCGCTGGCCGTAAGCCACCGCTTCCATCAGGCCCAGTTCCTTCACATGCGACACCAGCGGCGCCATGCCGTGGTAGCGCAGACCACCAGCGTGGAAGCCCGGCGGCGTGAAGGTGGAGCCCAGCGTATGCATCTTGGTGATGGGCGTCATGTGGCCGGTATCACCAAAGTCGTAGGCGTACTTGCCACGCGTGAGCGACGGGCAGGCCGTGGGCTCGACCGCCACGATGCGCGGCTTCGGCCCGCCACGCAGCGCCTGGCCCATGAACGGGAAGGCAATGCCGGCAAAGTTGGAGCCGCCGCCGGTGCAGCTTAGCACCACGTCCGGATAGGCATCGGCCATCTCCATCTGCAGCATGGCTTCCTGGCCGATGATGGTCTGATGCAGCAGCACGTGGTTGAGCACGGAGCCCAAGGCGTATTTGGTGTCGTCGCGTTGTGCGGCAATTTCCACTGCCTCGCTGATGGCGATGCCCAGGCTGCCGGTGTGGTTCGGGTTCTCGGCCAGCACCTTGCGGCCGTATTCCGTCTCGTTGGAAGGCGAGGCGATGCAGCGCGCACCGTAGGTTTCCATCACGGCGCGGCGGTACGGCTTCTGGTCGTACGACACGCGCACCTGGAAGATTTCCACGTCCAGGCCATAGAGCGAACCGGCAAATGCCAACGAGGTGCCCCACTGGCCAGCACCGGTTTCGGTGGTCAGGCGCTTCACGCCGGCTTCCTTGTTGTAGAAGGCCTGCGGAATGGCAGAGTTCGGCTTGTGGCTGCCAGCCGGGCTCACGCCCTCGTACTTGTAGAAGATCTTGGCGGGCGTATCCAGCGCCTTTTCCAGTCCGTGGGCACGGTAGAGCGGCGCCGGACGCCACAGGCGGAACACGTCACGCACGGGTTCGGGAATCTCGATCTCGCGCTCGGTGCTGACTTCCTGCTGGATCAGCGACATGGGGAACAGCGGCGACAGGTCATCCGGACCCACCGGCTGCATGGTGCCGGGGTGCAGCACGGGCGGCAGCGGCACTGGCAGGTCGGCCTGGATGTTGTACCAGAACTTGGGAATCTGCTCTTCGTCGAGCACGTACTTGGTTTGCTTGCTCATGGGGAACTTTCAAAATCGGCGCAAGGACGCAACCGGGAGCGCTGTGGCTCCCGGTTCCGGCGTTTACTTCAGGGATGCGAGCGGGTGCACGCTGGCCGGCCAGGGGCTCTCGAAAAAGGCCTCGATCATCTCGGGCGTGACGTCCTCGACGCGCGGGGGATCCCACTGCGGGTTGTTGTCCTTGTCCACCACCAGGGCGCGGATGCCCTCGATGATTTCGCTGCTCACCGCCTTGCGGCCCATGTGCTGCGGGAAGAAGCAGTGGCGCACCAGATCACGCTCCATGCGCAGGTCTTCGGCCAGCGTCATGCCGCGGGCGCGGCGGATCTGCTCGAACACCACATGCAGCATCAGCGGCGAACGCTTGCGCAGTGCCTGGGCGGTTTTCTGTGCCCATGCGTTGTCGGTAGCGGCCTCCAGAGCCTTCAGGATGGCGTTGAAATCGCCGGCACCGAAGAATTGCTCGGCCTCCTCGCGCGCCTTGGTAAAAGCCTCGCTCACGGCGGGAGCCGGTTCGCACTGGCCGCGCAGCCATTGCCGGGCCGCCTCACCGGACGAAAAGTCCTGCTCGCCCAGCGCCTGCCACACTTCAGCCTGGCGGCTGCTGGAAAGGAAATGGTCACCCCAGCCGATGCTCAGACCGTCGCCGCCCATCACGTGGTCGCCAGCCAGACCCAGCCACTCTCCTGTGTGGCCCGGGCAACGGCTCAGGAAATAGCCGCCACCCACATCGGGGAACAGGCCGATCAGGGTCTCGGGCATGGCCATGCGCGTGCGCTCTGTCAGGATGCGGTCGGTACCGCCCTGGCTGATGCCCATGCCGCCACCCATCACAATGCCGTCCATGAAGGCGATATAGGGCTTGCCCAGGTTCGGGATCAGATTGTTGAGGGTGTATTCCTCGGTGAAGAAGTCCTCGATCTCGGGGTTGCCATGCTCGGCCTGCTCATGGAAAAAGCGGATGTCGCCACCGGCACAGAAGGCGCCGAAGGGGCCTTCCTTGTTGCTGCCGCGGATCGCGATGGCCTTGACTGCCGGGTTGTCCTTCCAGTCCAGCAGGATCTCGTACATGGCGCGCACCATGGCGAGCGACAAGGCATTGAGCGCCTTCGAACGGTTGAGGGTGATGAAACCGACACCACCTCGTACTTCTTCCAGCACGTCCGTGGTGGCCCATTGTCTCGCTTGCGTCATTCCGATTGTCTCCATCCGAGGATTTCATTGAGGGCGAGCGCGACTATGACCAGCGCGCCGCCGATGGCTACGTTGGGGCCAGGAATTTCGCCCGCACCCCACCAAGTCAGAAGTATGCCAAAAATTATCTCGAGCAAAGCCAGAAGCGACAGTTCCGGTGCATGCAATACGCGCGAAGCCACCACCGCCATGCTGCAAGGAATGGCCAACTGCACCATGCCGAGCAACGCGAGCCAGCCCATGTCCGCAAGAGTGGCCTGAAAGGGAATGGCAAATGGCAGACATATCAGTGCCGAAAGCGCGGCGCCGATCAGCAGTGCAGGAACCATGTCGCGGATGGCCGGAGCGGGCATCTGTTGAGGCAGGACGTCTTCTGTTGGTAGCACTTGCGCCTTGCTCCCTTGATCCGGCATAACGCCCTGCTCGATCAGCAATTCGGTCGTAAGCCGCTGTGGCGTCAGTCTACGAACGCGCTGCTGCTCGCGCTGCATCAGGATCCATTGCGCGGAAGCGCCCACCGGAACCAACAGCGCAATCAGCGAACCGATCAGCTTGCGATCGTGCCCCAAGGTAAGCTGCGCGGCGTAGATGTAGAAAATTCCAGCTCCTGCCGTCGCAATGGCCATCCAGGTGCGGCGCGGCAAGGGGTTGCCGAGTACGAAGCGGTTCACCAGCGCCGTGAATACCGGCCCGAGCGCCGAAAGCACCAGCACGTTGGCCACGGTGGTAAAACTCAGCGCCATCATGAAGGCGGTAAACATGGTGGCCCAGCACAAACCGGACAGCCACAGCACCGGTTCGCGCCATGGAATGCGGCCGAAAAATCCCGGCCCGCGCCACCAGCGAAGCAACAGCAGCATGGAAGCCAGCGCCAGCACGCTGCGCCAGAAGGTGATCTCGAAACCCTGTGCCCCCGTGATCTGGCGCGTGAACACCCCCGCCGTAGCCCACAGCAGCGTGGCCAGCGTCATCACGACAACCGCGCGCCGGTGGCTCATGGCGGCAGGCAACAGGGAACGCAACAACATCGCACACCAGACGGAAAAAAGCGGAGCCGAGGCTCCGCAGATTCAGGAAACCGGGAATCCTCCCGGTCGGGATCAGACGGCGCTCTCGCGACTGGCGCGCTTGCGTTCGTGCTCTTTCAGATGACGCTTGCGCAGGCGGATGCTCTTGGGCGTGATCTCCACCAGCTCGTCGTCCTCGATGAACTCCACGCCGTATTCCAGCGTCAGCTCGATCGGCGGCGTGATCTTGATCGCGTCTTCCTTGCCGCTCACGCGGAAGTTGGTCAGCTGCTTGGTGCGCGTGGCGTTCACCACCAGGTCGTTGTCGCGGCTGTGGATGCCGACGATCATGCCTTCATACACCGGGTCGCCGGCCTTCACGAACATGCGGCCGCGGTCGTCCAGCTTGCCCAGCGCGTAGGTGAAGATTTCGCCATCATCCATGGAAATCAGCACGCCGTTCTTGCGGCTGCCGATCTCGCCACGGTGCTCCTCGTAGCCGTCAAAGATGTTGGCGATCAGGCCGGAACCGCGCGTCAGGTTCAGGAATTCGTTGGTGAAGCCGATCAGGCCGCGCGCCGGAATGCGGTATTCGAGGCGCACACGGCCACGGCCGTCCGGCTCCATGTTCACCAGTTCGCCCTTGCGCTCGCCCAGGGCCTGCATCACGCCGCCCTGGTGGCCTTCCTCGATGTCGGCGGTGACCAGCTCGATCGGCTCGCACAGCACGCCGTCAATTTCGCGGAACACCACGCGCGGCTTGGACACGGCCAGCTCGTAGCCTTCGCGGCGCATGTTTTCCAGCAGGATGGTCAGGTGCAGTTCACCACGGCCGGACACTTCGAAAATGCCGTCCTCGTTGGTTTCCTTCACGCGCAGCGCCATGTTGGCCTGCAGTTCCTTCTGCAGACGGTCCCAGATCTGGCGGCTGGTCACGAACTTGCCTTCGCGGCCGGCCAGCGGGCTGGTGTTGACGCAGAAGTTCATGGTCAGCGTCGGCTCGTCGACCTTCAGCATGGGCAGCGGGCGCGGATCGTTGACGTCGGTCACGGTCACGCCGATGCCGATCTCGTCGATCCCGTTGATCAGCACGATGTCGCCGGGACGGGCTTCCTTGACCTGCACGCGGTCCAGACCCTCGAAGGTCAGCACCTGGTTGATGCGGCCCTTGGTCTGCTTGCCGTCCGGGCCTTCCATCACCAGCACATCCATGCCGGGGCGCACGGTGCCGGAGTTGACACGGCCCACGCCGATGCGGCCCACGAAGGTCGAGAAATCGATGGCAGAAATCTGCAGCTGCAGCGGCTCGCTGGCATCCCCTTCGTGCGACGGCACATGCTTCAGGATGGTGTTGAACAGGGCCGACATATCCTTGCCCCACTGCTCGCCCGGCACGCCCTCTTCCAGCGACGACCAGCCGTTGATGCCGGAAGCGTACACCACCGGGAAGTCCAGCTGCTCATCAGTCGCGCCCAGCTTGTCGAACAGGTCGAAAGCGGCGTTGATCACCTTGTCCGGATCGGCGCCCGGCTTGTCGACCTTGTTCACCACCACGATGGGCTTTAGGCCCAGCGCCAGCGCCTTCTTGGTCACGAAGCGTGTCTGCGGCATCGGGCCTTCCTGGGCGTCGATCAGCAGCACCACGCCGTCCACCATGGACAGCGCGCGCTCCACCTCGCCACCGAAGTCCGCGTGGCCGGGGGTGTCGATCACGTTGATGTGGGTGCCTTCCCAGCTCACGGCGCAGTTCTTGGCCAGGATGGTGATGCCACGCTCGCGCTCGATGGCGTTGTTGTCCATCACGGTGTCGACGACTTTTTCGTGATCGGCAAAGGTGCCGGACTGGCGCAGGAGCTGGTCGACCATCGTGGTCTTGCCATGGTCGACGTGGGCGATGATGGCGATATTGCGGATTTGGGTACTCATGGAAACAATGCTTTTTGGAAGATGGGAGATTTGTTTGTTATAGGGTGGCTCAGGCCGGCAAGTCGGGAGGGTGCTGCGCCAAGGCCTGGGTGATTTCGAGCGGGCTCAGCAGCCGAGTCGGAATCAGCTGGCCGGCGTGGGCATGGGCGGTGCCCAGCAACACACGCTCCACGGCAACACCGGGCGCAGGCGGCGGTCCGTACACAGCAAGGTGGTCGGCATCCGGCCATGTGCCGCGACGGCGCAGGCCGGTCAGAAAGCGTGCTGCATCATCTGCAGCGAGCATGACAGGAGCATGGCCGGTGAGCAGAATGTCCACCGGCTGCAACGCCTGCAGGCGCTCCGCCTCGTTCATGGCTTCGAGCGCTTCCAGCGTGACGCAGCCCTCCAGACCGAACACGCCGGTCTGCACGCGGCGCAGGCCGATCAGGTGGGCGCCACAGCCAAGTGCGGCGCCGATGTCTTCGGCCAGCGTGCGGATGTAGGTGCCCTTGCTGACGGCGGCATACAGCTTGATGACGGTGCCCTCGGGATGAGCCTGCAGGATGTTCTCCGGCACTGCCTGGCGCTCCAGGCGGAACACGGTGATAGAGCGTGCCGGTCGTTCCACCGTCTCGCCGGCACGCGCGTATTCGTACAGCGCCTTGCCGTCCTTCTTGAGGGCCGAATGCATGGGTGGCACCTGCTGCTGCGCGCCCGTGAAACGCTCAAGCACGGCAGCGATATCGGCATCGCTCACGGCAACCGGCTGCTCCTGCAACACCTCGCCCTCGGCATCGCCGGTGGTCGTGGTAATGCCCAGACGCAGCGTCGCCTCGTAGGCTTTGTCGGCATCGAGATGCATCTGGCTGAACTTGGTCGCCGCGCCAAAGCACAGCGGCAGCACGCCGGTGGCCAGCGGATCGAGCGTGCCGGTATGGCCGGCCTTCTCGGCGCGCAGCAGCCACTTGACCTTCTGCAAGGCCTGGTTGCTGGACAGTCCGAGCGGTTTGTCGAGCAACACCACCCCATGCACAGGGCGGCGCTGCACCCTGGTACGTGGAGCAGCAGTCATGGTTTATTCCTCGTCTTTGGAACGGGAAGAGACTGCCTTGGCAATCAGTGCGTTCATGTCGGCCGCGCGCTCCTGCGTGCGGTCGTAGATGAAGTGCAGCGTCGGCACGGTATGGATGTGCAGGCGCTTGAACAGGCCGTTGCGCAGATGGCCGGCCGCGTGGTTGAGGGCTTCCTCGGTCTGCACCGGGTCGCCGGTGAGCACGCTGAAGTACACCTTGGCATGGGCGTAGTCAGGCGTGACTTCCACGCCCTGCAGCGTGATCATGCCGACGCGGGGATCCTTGAGCTCGCGCGCGATCAGTTCCGCCAGATCGCGCTGGATCTGGTCGGAAACCTTGTAGCTGCGGTTGGTCGGGGATTTCTTCTGTGCCATTTACAGCGTACGCGCCACTTCCTTGACTTCGAAGAATTCGAGCTGGTCGCCTTCCTTGATGTCGTTGTAGTTCTTGAGCTTGATACCGCACTCGAAGCCTTCCTTGACCTCGCGCACATCGTCCTTCATGCGCTTGAGGGAGTCCAGCTCGCCGGTATAGATCACCACGTTGTCGCGCAGCAGGCGGAAGTTCGCGCTGCGCGTGACATGGCCGGAGGTGACCATACAGCCCGCCACGGTACCGATCTTGGACGCCACGAACACGGTACGAATCTCGGCGTGACCAATGATCTCTTCCTTCTTGTCCGGCGTCAGCATGCCGCTCATGGCCGCCTTCACGTCATCCACGGCGTCGTAGATGATGTTGTAGTAGCGGATGTCGATGCCGTTGCCTTCGGCCGCCTTGCGGGCGTTGGCGTCGGCACGCGTGTTGAAGCCGATCACCACCGCGTTGGAAGCGATGGCCAGGTTGATATCGCTTTCGCTGATACCACCCACGGCCGCGTACACCACCTGCACCTTGACTTCGTCGGTGGACAGCTTGATGAGCGAGGATGCCAGCGCTTCCTGCGAACCCTGCACGTCGGCCTTGATGATGATGGGCAGGGTCTTGACCTCGCCCGCCTCCATGTTGGCGAACATGTTTTCCAGCTTGGCGGCCTGTTGCTTGGCCAGCTTGGTATCGCGGAACTTGCCGGAACGGTAGGTGGCGATTTCGCGCGCACGGCGCTCGTCGGCCAGCACCTGGAATTCGTCGCCGGCCTGCGGCACTTCGGTCAGGCCCTGGATTTCCACCGGGATGGACGGGCCGGCCGACTTGGTCGGCTTGCCGTTTTCGTCGTTCATGGCCCGCACACGGCCCCAGGTCTGCCCAGCCAGCACCACGTCGCCGGTCTTGAGCGTACCGGACTGCACCAGCACGGTGGCGACCGGACCGCGGCCCTTGTCGAGCTGGGCTTCCACCACCAGGCCCTTGGCCATGGCATCGATCGGCGCCTTCAGTTCCAGCACTTCAGCCTGCAGCAGCACGTTCTCGAGCAGCTCGTCGATGCCCATGCCGGTCTTGCTGGACACGGCAACGAACGGCGAGTCGCCACCGAATTCTTCCGGCACCACTTCTTCGGCCACCAGTTCGCCCTTGACGCGCTCGGGGTTTGCTTCGGGCTTGTCTGCCTTGGTCAGTGCGACCACGATCGGCACACCGGCCGCCTTGGCGTGTTTGATGGCTTCACGCGTCTGCGGCATCACGCCGTCGTCGGACGCACAGACCAGAATCACGATGTCGGTTGCCTGGGCACCGCGGGCACGCATGGCAGTAAACGCCTCGTGGCCGGGAGTATCCAGGAAGGTGACGATGCCACGCTCGGTCTTGACGTGGTAGGCACCAATGTGCTGCGTGATGCCGCCAGCTTCTGCGGCCGCAACCTTGGCGCGGCGGATGTAGTCCAGCAGCGAGGTCTTGCCGTGGTCAACGTGTCCCATCACGGTCACGACCGGGGCGCGCGGCAGCAGTTCGGCATTTTGTGCTTCCACCTCTTCTTGGGTGAAAGCTTCCGGATCGTCCAGCGCCGCCTGCACCGCCACATGGCCCATTTCTTCCACCACGATCATGGCGGTGTCCTGGTCCAGCGGCTGGTTGATGGTGACCATCTGGCCCAGCTTCATCAGCACCTTGATCACTTCGGAGGCCTTGATGGCCATCTTGTGTGCCAGTTCGGCCACGGTGATGGTCTCGGGCACGTGGATCTCGAGCTGCTTGAACTCGGCCGGTGCCTGCGGCTCGCGACGCTCGTCACGGCCACGGTCGTTGCGGCGACCGCCGCCACGCGGGCCGGAGCGCCAGTTGCCACCGCCACGGTTGCCGGCAGAGGTGTCGCCACGGGTCTTGATTTCGCCCTTCTTCTTGCTGTCGCCGTCGCCGGCCCAGCTGGAGGAAAGCTTGGCGGATTTGACTTCCTTGGCGCCTGCGCCAGCGGCGGGAGCGGCTGTGGCACCCGCCTTGGGGGCGGGCTTGGCATCGGCCTTGGCAGCCGGCTTGTGCAGCGTGCCCTTGGCAGGCTTGGGTTCTTCCGGCTTCTTGGCCGTCAGCACCTTGGCCGGCGCATTCATCATGGCACGGATGGCTTCTGCCTCGGCCAGGGCCTTGCGGCGACGCTCTTCCAGTTCCTTGGCGCGCTTGGCTTCCTCGTCCACGCGTGCCTGGCGCTCGGCCTCGGCCTTGGCCTTGGCTTCGGCCACGGCAGCTTCCGCCTGGGCCTTGGCATCGGCAGCAGCGCGCTGGCGTGCTTCGGCAGCCTCACGCGCAGCCGCTTCACGCTCGGCGCTGGCAGCACGTGCACTCTGGATGGCAGCCACTTCGGCCTCGGCGCGGGCGCGGGCTTCGGCACGGGCCTTTTCCGGATCCACCGGCTCGGCGGCCTTGCGGGCCGCTTCAGCCTCGGCAGCGGCGCGCGCCTGGGCAGCAGCCTCGGCTTCGGCACGGGCACGCTCCTCGGCTTCGCGCGCTTCCTGCTCTTCGCGCTGGCGGCGGCGCTCGGCCAGCTCTTCCTCCTGGCGGCGGATCAGCTCGGCCTGGCGGCGGGCTTCTTCCTCGCGGCGCAGCAGCTCTTCCGTATCCACGGCAGGAGCGGCGGGTGCAGCAGCCTCGGTAACTTCGGCCTCGTATTCGTCACGCTTGATCAGCGTGCGCTTCTTGCGCACTTCCACCTGGATGGTGCGGGCACGGCCGGTTGCGTCGGCCTGCTTGATCTCGCTGGTGGACTTCTTGGTCAGCACGATCTTCTTGCGCTCGGCGCCCGTTCCGTGGGCGGCACGCAGGTAATCACGCAGCTTCAGCTTGTCGGACTCGCTCAGGGTATCGGAGGCGGCGTTCTTGTTCACGCCGGCGCTCTGGAGCTGGTCCAGCAGGGCCTGCGGCGTCTTGTTCAGTTCTGCTGCAAATTCGGCGACGGTTGTATTTGTCATATGGTTGCTCACCCCTTTCCTTACGCCTGATCCTGGTCGAACCAGTGCTCGCGGGCTTTCATGATGAGCGCAGTCGCCTCATCCTCAGTTTGGCCGGTCATCTCGACCAGTTCATCAGTCGCCAGATCGGCCAGCTCGTCACGCGTATGCACGTTGCCTTCGGCCAGCTTGGCCAGCAGTTCGGGCGTCATGCCTTCCAGGTCGCGCAGGTCGAGTGCAGCGTCTTCCACGCTCTCCTCCTGGGCGATTTCCATGGTCAGCAGGGCATCCTTGGCACGGGCACGCAGCTCGTTGACGGTGTCCTCGTCGAACGCCTCGATTTCCAGCATTTCCTGCAGCGGAACGTAGGCGACTTCTTCCAGGCTGGTAAAGCCCTCTTCGATCAGGATGTCGGCGATTTCTTCGTCCACATCCAGCTTGCTCATGAACAGCGTGCGCAGCTCGTGCTGCTCGTTGGCCTGCTTCTCGGCAGACTCGGCCGCGTCCATGATGTTGATTTTCCAACCGGTCAGGTCGGAGGCCAGACGCACGTTCTGGCCGCCACGGCCGATGGCCACGGCGAGGTTTTCCTCGTCCACCACCACATCCATAGCATGCTTTTCTTCGTCCACGACGATGGACTGCACGTTGGCCGGAGCCAGCGCGCCAATCACGAATTGCGCAGGATCTTCACTCCACAGCACGATGTCCACGCGCTCGCCGGCCAGCTCGTTGGTCACGGCCGTCACGCGGCTGCCGCGCACGCCGACGCAGGTGCCGATCGGGTCGATGCGCTGGTCATGGGCGACCACGGCGATCTTGGCACGGCTGCCGGGGTCACGGGCGCAGGATTTGATCTCCAGCAGACCCTGTTCGATTTCGGGCACTTCCTGGCGGAACAGCTCGACCATGAATTCGGGCGCGGAACGCGACAGCAGGATGGGCGCGCCACGCAGCGTGGTGTCCACTTCCATGATCATGGCGCGGATGCGGTCGCCGGTGCGGAAGTTTTCCTTCGGGATGGTTTCGCTGCGGCGCAGGCGGCCTTCCACGCGGCCGCTCTCGACGATCAGGTCGCCCTTGTCCATGCGCTTGACGGTACCGGTGAAGATCTTCTCGCCACGCTCCATGAATTCGCGCAGCAGCATTTCGCGCTCGGCATCACGGATGCGCTGCAGCACGACCTGCTTGGCCGTCATGGCGCCGATACGGCCGATCGGCACGGACTCGACCTGCTCTTCGATGAAATCGCCCACGGCGATATCGGCGATGCGGTCTTCCGCATCCATCAGCAGTTCTTCGGCATCGGGGTTCTGCAGGCCGGCCTCGTTGGGCACGACCAGCCAGCGGCGGAAGGTTTCGTATTCGCCGCTCTCGCGGTCGATGGCGACACGGATGTCAACCTCGCCGTTGTACAGCTTCTTGGTGGCCTGGGCCAGCGCCATTTCGATGGCGCCGAACACCACGTCACGCTCGACGTTCTTTTCGCGGGCAATCGCCTCGACCAGCATCAACAGTTCGCGATTCATTGTGGTTTACTCCGTATCTTGTGCGTCGTTCTCGGGACGGGGTTGTTCTTGCGCGGGGTTGGCAGCGGCCGGCTTGCGGCGGCCCTTGAAATCGACCACGGGAGCCAGACGGGCCTCGCGCACCTCATCGAGCACGAAACCCAGAGCCTGTAGCGGCGGCGGCGCCTTCTTCTTGCTGACGCGCTGACCCGGCTTGACCGGCGGCGCATCGCTCCACACGATCTGCCAGCCGCTGTCGGTCTGCTCCAGCGTGCCGCGGAACTTCTTGCGGTTGGCTGCGATGCTGGATTCGTTCGGGCCGATCGGCTCTTTCAGCGTGATGTCGACTTCCTCGCCGACGAAACGCAGGAAATCGTTGCCGTGGCGCAGCAGGCGATCAATGCCGGGCGAGGACACTTCGAGGCGGTTGTAATCGATGCCGTCCACTTCCAGTGCGTACTGCAACTGGCGGGTGACTTTCTCGCAATCCTCGATGGTGACGAACTGCTCGGGCAGGGCCGCGTGCTCGGGCATCCAGGGCAAATCAATGGTGATGCGCAGCAATCCGCCTGCCGAGCGTTCAATCTCGACCAGATCCAGGCCCAATCCTTGTACTGTTTGCTCGACCAGACTTTGTAGCGACACGCCTTGCCTTTATGTTCCCGTGTTTAGAAAATTACGGCAACCTGTTGATTCTGCAAACAAACTTCAGGCCGCCAAGCCCCCATTTCCGAGCATGAACAAAAAAAATGGGCGGGTAAAAACCGGCCCATTTTGCGTGCACGCTTGGTGGTGATGGACGAAATTATAGCCGAGGCGCGCCCTCTGTACAAGGGAGCCTGCACGTCTGTGCGTTGTGGCGACGCCATGCTTTTGGTGCCCTGCCACCCCGAACGCATGTCCCGAGACTTCCGATAGCCCTATCGGCCATGCTACAATGCACACTTTGCAGACCCGCGCACGGAGGCAGATGCTGTCTTCGGCTGGCATTGGTGCTGCCCGATTACCGCTATTTTCCCATTCAGACATTACAAGAGGAAGAATTCCATGGGTTTCCTGTCCGGCAAGAAACTGCTGATTACCGGCGTGCTCTCCAACCGCTCGATTGCCTACGGCATTGCCAAGGCCTGTCATGAGCAAGGCGCCGAGCTGGCCTTCAGCTACGTGGGCGAGCGCTTCAAGGACCGCATCACCGAATTTGCCGCAGACTTCGGCTCCAGCCTGGTGTTCGACTGTGATGTCGGCGACGATGCCCAGATCGAGAAGCTGTTTGCCGACCTGTCGCAAGTATGGCCCAAGTTCGACGGCTTCGTGCACAGCATCAGTTTTGCACCCCGCGAAGCGATTGCTGGCAACTTCCTGGACGGCCTGAGCCGCGATGCCTTCAAGATCGCCCACGAGATCAGCGCCTACAGCTTCCCGGCCATGGCCAAGGCAGCCCTGCCCTACCTGAACGACAAGTCGTCCATGCTGACGCTGACCTATCTGGGCGCCATGCGTACCATCCCCAACTACAACACCATGGGCCTGGCCAAGGCCTCGCTGGAAGCATCCGTGCGTTACCTGGCCGAAGCCGTGGGCCGCACCGAGGATGGCCGCTCCATCCGCGTGAACGGCATCAGCGCCGGCCCGATCAAGACGCTGGCTGCCAGCGGCATCAAGGACTTCGGCAAGCTGCTGGCCTTCATGGCCACCAACGCCCCGCTGCGCCGCAACGTCACCATCGAGGAAGTGGGCAACGTCGCCGCCTTCCTGCTGTCGGACCTGGCTTCCGGCATGACGGCCGAGATCAGCTATGTGGACTGCGGCTTCAGCCAGACGGCCGGCCTGAGCTCCGACTACGAGTAAGCGAAGCGACCGGTCAGGATGCCGAGGCGTCCTGGCAATCCGGCCTTTTGGCTGGGCCACGCCTCTCGGTGAGAGTGATTCGCGTAACCTTCACTGAAGACGCTGCGATTCAACTCTCCGCCCCAACAAAAAGCGCCTGGTGTCCCAAGACACCAGGCGCTTTTGCTTGGCCAAACCGTTCGTCAGAACTGGCTGGTGAACGGCGTGTGCTGCTGCGCGGCGATCATGTCGTCCATGGTCAGCGGGCGCGCGGCCTTGGAGCGCGAACGACGGCGGCCCGGCACCGGCTCTTCCATCACACAGTCGGCATAGAAGCGCACTTCGCCCTTCTCGTCCAGCTGCTTGACCAGACCGTGGATATCGGTCTCGAAGCCGGGGCACTGCTTGGCGAACTCACGCGCAAACTTGAGGTAGTCGACGATCTGGCTGTTGAACACCTCGCCCGGAATGAGCAGCGGAATGCCAGGCGGGTACGGTGTGACCAGTCCCACAGTCACGCGGCCTTCCAGATGGTCGATCTCCACACGCTCGGTCTGGCGACGGGCGATATGGTCGTAGGCGTCCGAAGGCGTCATGGCCGGCGTCAGCTCGGACAGGTACATGTCGGTCGTCAGGCGGGCAATGTCGTACTTGGCGTACATCTCGTGCACGTACTGGCACATGTCTCGCAGGCCCATGCGCTCGTAGCGGCGGTGCTGCTGGCAGAACTCCGGCAGGATGCGCCACATCGGCTGGTTCTTCTCGTAATCGTCCTTGAACTGCTGCAGCGCGGTGAGCAGCGTGTTCCAACGGCCCTTGGTGATGCCGATGGTGAACATGATGAAGAAGCTGTACAGGCCGGTCTTTTCCACCACCACGCCGTGCTCGGCCAGGTACTTGGTGACGATGCTGGCCGGGATGCCGTTCTGCTCGAATGTGCCATCCAGCTTGAGGCCGGGCGTCACGATGGTGGACTTGATCGGGTCCAGCATGTTGAAACCATCGGCCAGTTCGCCGAAGCCGTGCCATTGCTGCGACTTCTTGCCCTTGCCCTTGGAATGAATCACCCAGTCATCGGCACGGCCAATGCCTTCGTCGGCCAGCTCGTCCGGACCCCAGACCTGGAACCACCAATCGTTCTTGCCGAACTCTTCCTCGACCTTGCGCATGGCACGGCGGAAGTCCAGCGCCTCGACGATGCTCTCTTCCACCAGCGCGGTGCCGCCAGGCGGCTCCATCATGGCGGCAGCGACGTCGCAACTCGCAATGATGCTGTACTGCGGCGAGGTGGACGTGTGCATCAGGTAGGCTTCGTTGAACAGGTAGGTGTCCAGCTTGCGTTCCTGCGAATCCTGCACCAGCACATGGCTGGCCTGGCTGATACCGGCCAGCAGCTTGTGGATGGACTGCGTGGAGTACACCATGGTCTTCTGCGGACGCTCGCGCTTGCGGCCCATGGCATGGAAGGTGCCGTAGAACGGGTGGAAGGAAGCGTGCGGCAGCCAGGCTTCGTCGAAGTGCAGGTTCTCCACGTAACCGTCCACCAGGTTCTTGATGGTTTCGGTGTTGTAGAGCACACCATCGTAGGTGGACTGCGTCAGCGTCAGGATGCGGGGCTTGACCTTCTTGGGATCGACATCCTTGAGCAGCGGGTTGGCCTTGATCTTGGCCATGATGGCCTCGGGCTCGAACTCGCTCTGCGGGATCGGGCCGATGATGCCGTAGTGGTTGCGCGTGGGGCGCAGGAACACCGGGATCGCACCCGTCATGATGATGGCGTGCAGGTTGCTCTTGTGGCAGTTGCGGTCCACCACCACCACGTCGCCGGCAGCCACAGTGTGGTGCCATACCATCTTGTTGGAGGTGGAAGTGCCGTTGGTGACGAAGAAGCAGTGGTCGGCATTGAAGATGCGCGCGGCGTTGCGCTCGCTCTCGCCAATGGCGCCGTTGTGGTCCAGCAGCTGGCCCAGCTCTTCCACCGCGTTGCAGACGTCAGCACGCAGCATGTTCTCGCCATAGAACTGGTGGTACATCTGGCCGATGGGCGACTTCAGGAAAGCCACGCCACCGGAGTGACCCGGGCAGTGCCAGGAGTAGGAGCCGTCTTCGGCATAGTCCAGCAGCGCGCGGAAGAATGGCGGCTGGATGCTTTCCAGATAGGCCTTGGCTTCGCGGATGATGTGGCGCGCCACGAATTCGGGCGTGTCCTCGAACATGTGGATGAAGCCGTGCAGCTCGCGCAGCACATCGTTGGGCAGGTGGCGGCTGGTCTTGGTTTCGCCGTAGACGTAGATCGGCACGTCCTCGTTCTTGCGGCGCACTTCCTCGATGAAGGTGCGCAGGTTGAGCACGGCGGGATCTAGATCAGGGCCGGTGGAGAACTCCTCGTCGTCGATCGACAGGATGAAGGCGCTGGCGCGGCTCTGCTGCTGGGCGAACTGGCTCAGGTCGCCGTAGCTGGTCACACCCAGCACCTCGAATCCCTCGCTCTCGATGGCCTCTGCCAGGGCGCGGATGCCCAGGCCGGAAATGTTCTCGGCGCGGTAATCCTCGTCGATGATCACGATGGGAAAGCGGAATTTCACGGACAGACTCCAGTTCTGGAAAACAGCAATTAGACGATAAGGCAGAATGATACGTGCGTGCACCGTGTTGCAGCGCCGCAAACTGCAATTTCGTACCCTCGGGCAGTGGTAAACGCCCCGGGTTGCAGCAAGCATGCCACCATGGCGGCCGGATGCGCGGCCGCAGTGGCCTTTTTCCGTGGACAAGGAGCCTGCATGGACAACGCGACTCTCTGGTGGATCACTGCCGCACTGCTGGTTGGTGCGGAGCTGCTGACCGGAACCTTTTTCCTGCTGATGATTTCGCTGGGCGCCGTGATGGCCGCCCTGCTCTCCTATCTCGGGCTGCCGCTGTCGGGGCAGATTGCCAGTGCAGCCATCGTCAGCAGCCTGGCCGTGGTGATCTGGTTTGTGTTGCGCAGCCGGCGCAAGGGAACGCCTGCACCAACGCGTGCCAACGCAACGCGCAACAAGCTGGATATAGGCGGCACGGTGATGGTGGAGCAATGGCTGCCCGATGCTACGGCGCAGGTCTTCTACCGCGGTGCACCGTGGACGGCAGTTGCCGCCCATGCCGACGCCGGTGGGCAGCCCGGCCAGCACCGGGTGGTCGACATTGTGAACAACCGGCTGGTGGTCGAGCCAATTGCGCCTGCCGGGCCCGTGTGACGAGGCTTGTCACGTGCGTAGGCTATAGTGCAAGCCTTGTGCCGTCCTTGTGAACGGCGTTCCTGTTTCCAAACCGGAGATTTGCAGATGGAATACGCCATCGTCCTGCTCGCCGTCGCCGTCATCTTCATCGCACAGACGCTCAAGGTCGTGCCCCAGCAAAATGCCTGGGTGGTGGAGCGCCTCGGCAAATACCATGCCACGCTCAACCCCGGCCTCAACTTCCTGCTGCCCTTCATCGACCGCGTGGCCTACAAGCACAACCTGAAGGAAATTCCGCTGGACGTGCCCAGCCAGGTCTGCATCACGCGCGACAACACGCAGCTGACCGTGGACGGCATCCTCTACTTCCAGGTGACCGACGCCATGCGCGCCAGCTATGGCTCGAGCAACTACATCATGGCCGTGACGCAACTGGCGCAGACCTCGCTGCGCAGCGTGATCGGCAAGCTGGAACTGGACAAGACCTTCGAGGAGCGCGAGATGATCAACGCGCAGGTGGTCAATGCGATCGACGAAGCCGCGCTGAACTGGGGCGTGAAGGTGCTGCGCTACGAGATCAAGGACCTGACGCCGCCGGCAGAGATCCTGCGTGCCATGCAGGCGCAGATCACGGCGGAGCGCGAAAAGCGCGCCCTGATTGCCGCGTCCGAAGGACGTCGCCAGGAGCAGATCAACATCGCCACCGGTGAGCGCGAGGCCTTCATTGCCCGCTCCGAGGGCGAGAAGCAGGCTGTGATCAACAACGCAATGGGTGAGGCGGCTTCCATCACGGCGGTGGCAGATGCCACGGCCCAGGCGATCGAACGCGTGGCTGCAGCAATCCGTCAGCCGGGTGGCGAGCAGGCCGTGCAGCTGAAGGTAGCCGAAAAGGCCGTGGAAGCCTACAGCCGCGTGGCGGCGGACGCGACCACCACGCTGGTGGTGCCCGGCAACATGACGGAAGTGTCGACCCTGATTGCCTCCGCCATGAAGATGGTGCAGGCGCAGCGGCCACAGTGAGTGTCTTTTTTCAGAAAACTTGCGCGGCCGGTGACAAGCAGGGTTTTTCCCTGCTAGAATAGCGGTCTTCTGGAGAGGTGGATGAGCGGTTTAAGTCGCACGCCTGGAAAGCGTGTGTAGGTTAATAGCCTACCGCGGGTTCGAATCCCGCCCTCTCCGCCAGAACACGAAAACCCTTGCAAATCATTGATTTGTGAGGGTTTTTTATTTTGGCAATGGCTCGCCTCGCCGCTCGAAAGCTCCCACGTGGCGGATCAATGCAATCCGAATTGATATTGCATTGCAGCATCGCCACCACGCTTCACAGTTCTGCCACAGAAGCGTCACCCCGATTTAATACCACGCCGGTAACTTACCGGACATGCAACAAGTCCAGTCCATCTTCATCTCCGACATTCATCTGGGCACGCGTGCCTGCCAGGCCGATCGCCTGCTGGATTTCCTGCAGGAGCACCACGCGGAAAACATCTTCCTGATTGGCGATGTGGTGGACTTCTGGGCCATGAGCCGCAGCATCTACTGGACACAAACGCAGAACCACGTCGTCCAAAAACTGCTGCAGCGCGCCCGCGCCGGCACCCGCGTAGTGCTCATTCCCGGCAACCACGACGAAATCCTGCGCGAATACTGCCAGACCGTGTTCCTCGAGATCGACGTGCAGCGCGAACTGGTCCACCAGACGGTCGATGGCAAGCGCTACCTGCTGATCCACGGCGACCAGTTCGATCAGGTAACGCAGCACCACAAGTGGGTCGCCGTGCTTGGCGACAAGGCCTATGAAGCCCTGGTCAACCTCAATACCTGGTTGTCGTGGGTGCGCCGCAAGCTGGGCATTTCTGGCTACTGGTCCCTGGCCGGCTACGCCAAGCGCAAGGTCAAGACGGCGCTCAACTTCATCTTCGATTTCGAGGAGTCCGCCACCTATCACGCGCGCGAGCGCAATCTGGATGGCGTGATCTGCGGCCACATCCACTGGGCTACCATCCGCGAAATCGACGGCCTGCAGTACGTCAATTGCGGCGACTGGGTGGACTCCTGCACCGCCATCGTGGAGCATCTGGACGGCCGTCTGGAACAGATTACCTGGGATGACCGCGAAACCTCGCGCACGCCCGCAACTCCCATGGGTGCTGCGGTCGAGGCCTGAATGCGGGTCCTGATGGTATCGGATGTCTATTTTCCGCGTGTCAACGGCGTCTCCACCTCGATAGAAACCTTCCGCACCAGCCTGCCCAGGCATGGCGTGCAGGTGCACATGGTGGCTCCGCGCTACGGCAACGAAGCCGACACCGCAGACATCGAACGGGTCCGCGGCTGGCAGGTGCCCGGCGATCCCGAAGACCGTCTGCTGCACTGGCGTGCCATGCATCGCGCCGTGCTGCTTGCCGCCGGGGATTGCGATCTGATCCATATCCAGACCCCCTTCGTGGCCCACTATGCAGGCCTGAAGGCGGCACGCGCCCTGAACAAGCCTGTCATTGCCACCTACCACACGCTGTTCGAGGAATATCTGCACCACTATGCGCCCATGCTCCCTGCACGCTGGCTGCGCGGACAGGCGCGCGCCTGGTCGCGCCGGCAGTGCAATGCGCTCGATGCCGTCGTGGTGCCCTCCTCCGCCATGCGTGCGCGCCTGCAGGAATACGGCGTGACCAGCGCCATGCATGTGTTGCCCACGGGCATACCGGTGCAGAACTTCGCCAATGCCGACGGTACCGCGTTTCGTGCCAGGCACGGCATTGCGGCAACGCGGCCCGTGGCGCTGTTCATCGGCCGTGTGGCGCACGAGAAAAATATCGGCTTCCTGTTGCAGGCGCTTCAGCACGCCCTGCCCCTCCGCCCGGATCTGCTGCTCGTGATTGCCGGCGAAGGCCCGGCACGCACCAAACTGCAGCAGCAGGTGGCACGGATGCAGCTGCAGGATTCCGTGCAGTTTATCGGCTATCTGGAGCGCGAGCGCGAACTGCCTGCCTGCTATGCCGCCGCCGACGTGTTTGCCTTTGCCTCGCTCACCGAGACGCAGGGTCTGGTGCTGCTGGAGGCCATGGCCGCGGGCACGCCCGTGATCGCCCTGGCAGAAATGGGCACCGCCGACATTCTGGATGCTGCCCCCTGCGCTATCGTTCCACCGGCGGATCCCGCCGCTTTCGGCCAGCAACTGGGCGAGCTGTTCACCAAGCCACAGCGCCTGGACCGGCTGCGTCAGCAGGCACACGCCTATGCCAATGCCTGGTCGGACAGCGCCATGGCGGGCAAGCTGGCCAGGCTGTACCGCTCGCTGGCCGAAGCCTGACTGATCAGCATCAGGCCTCGCAGACGAAGCGCCCTGCACCCCGAGAGCGCGGAAGCAAGGGCGTAACGCCCACGCCCCCGCAATCAGAACATCAATACTTGAGGTTGAGCTGCATCACCGTAGTGCTGCCGCTCACTTCATTGCCCACCAGCAGCAGCGGCTTGCCATTGGGCGACTGCTTTGCCGGGATGAATGCCAGGCCCTCCGGGCCCAGATCGCCTGCCGCCACGGTGGATGGATCCTTGGTCGTCCAGTCCTCGCGCGTATTCAGGTAGTCGACAAACGTCGGCGCGGACGGATTGGTGATGTCATAGGCCAGCACACCCCCCATGCGCTCGAGGCCGACAAAGGCAAAGGTCTTGGTGCCGATCTTGCCAACCACCACGCCCTCGGGTTCCGGACCCTTGTTGTCGCTGCGGTTGTCCATCGAACTGCCTGCTTCGTGGTTGGAGTTGAAAAAGTCCTTGCAGGCGACGGTACGCCCCGCCCCCAGCTTGCAGGCATCGCTGGCAAAGAACTTCTCGATGGCGTCGCCCGAATCCCAGACGAGCTCGCCCTTGTCATTCCAGATCGAGAAGGAGCGCGCACCGTAGGCGTACAGCTTGTCGTACATCAGGCGATCGCCAGCCGGATCCTGCACTCCTTTGGCGTTGTAATACACCGGCTTGCCATCGGCACCCCTCTGGTAACCCTGGATCCAGGTAACCGTCAGGCGGCCGAGGTTGCCATCATCACGGCAGGCACCCGGATTGCCGGCGATGGCGCCGCAATAACCGAAGACAGCCGGATTGAGCAAACCACCCTTGGCCAGCGCATTGAGCTGCGGCGGCAAATCGTCTCCGGCACGGCCGCTCCAGCCCTTGGCATTGATCAGGTGCTTGACGCGGAATTCTTCCACAAACCCCTTGCCGGCATCCCCTGTCCAGTAGGCGTCGTCGTCTTCGCCCCAGGCGCGGGCATCCCCTTCGTTGGCAGTCACCAGATAGGTCTTGCCACCTGCACTGTAGGAGGCAATGGCATCGGGCAGATACATGCCCAGCACGCCCGGCCAGGTGCGGATATCGGCCTTCAGGTCGGCATCCGATGCATCCAGGCCCTTGCCCTCGGCACCATGGTCCTTGTAGCCAAACGGCACCACATCGCGCACCTTGGCGGCATCGATGTCGATGATGGCCAGGGCATTGTTTTCCTGCAAGGTGGCCCAGGCCGTCTTGCCGTCTGCGGAGACGGCGATGTACTCGGGCTCGAAATCGCTGGCGGCATTGGCGCCAGGACCGAAGATGCGGATACCCTTGGCGCGCAGCTCATCTTCACGCCCGTTGTAGGCAGTGAAGTCGGCGGTGCGCACGACCGGATTCCGGACGTTGTCGATATGGATGATGCTGACCGAGCCTTCCGGATCGGTCTGGTAATCGTTGCTGGGTTCGGCTTCGTTGGCCGTGAGTACGCGACGTCCATCCGGCGTAAATGTGATCATGTCGGGCTGCGCGCCAACGGCAACATGGCTGAGCAGCGTCAGGTCGGAAGCACGGAAAAACGCAACGCGGCCGCCTTCCGTCTTGGGCTGCGCCTGGATGGCTACGGCGACAATGCCGCCATGCACCGCAACGCTGTTGATTTCGGAATCAGCCAGTACCGCTGCGGATGCCAGTTCACCCACTTTCTTCGGCTTGGCAGGGTCGCTCAGGTCCAGCACATCCACCTTGCCGGACTGCGCATTGACCACGAACGCGCGCCTGGAGGCGGCATCATAGGCAGGAATTTCCGCCGCACTCTTGCCGAACACCCCAGTTTCGAAGCCACCGATTTTCTCCAGCGTGAAAGAGACCGGCGTTGCCTCCTCGGCCGGCTTGACCGGACCGACACCTCCTCCCCCGCCACAGGCAACAAGAGCTGCAGCAGACAACACGCTGATGGAAAACGCCTGGACAATGGAGCGTACTTGCATTGAAATGACCTCTTTGCTGGATGAAGTTCGGGAATGGTTACATACAGTAACCACTCCATGTTTCAGTCCGGTGACAGCTCTCCGTCCATGTCCTTCACTGCCGACCTTTTCGAGCCCGCCGACGCTGCCGAGCGCATTCCGCTTGCGGCCCAGGCCGTGCTGCTGCGTGGCTTCGCGCTGCCGCAGGCCGAGCAACTGCTGCGGGATATCGCCCGCCTGCATGCCCAAACGCCTCCGCGCTGCATGCAGGTTCCAGGAGGAAAAACCATGTCCGTCGGCATCAGTAACGCGGGCGCCGCAGGCTGGACATCGGACACGCGCGGCTATCGGTATACCGCCACCGATCCCGCCAGCGGCAATCCCTGGCCGGCGCTGCCTGAGAGCTGGAAAGTGCTGGCGCAATCCGCCGCACAGGCAGCCGGCTTTGCCGGTTACGAACCCGACGTCTGCCTGATCAACGAATACCCGATGGGCGCGCGCATGGGCCTGCACCAGGATCGTGACGAACGCGACCTGCAGGCGCCCATCGTGTCCGTCTCGCTGGGCATGAGCGCCACTTTCCAGTTTGGCGGCCTGCGACGCAGCGATCCCGTGCAGCGCGTGCTGCTGCACCATGGCGATGTGGTGGTGTGGGGAGGCGCAGACCGGCTGCGCTACCACGGCGTGCTGGCCGTGCGGGGCGAGCCGCACCCGCAAACCGGCGCGCGCCGGCTCAACCTGACCTTCCGCAAGGCGCTCTGAACACCTTTGTTGCCGAGCACAAAGCAAAAAGCCAGTGCAATTGCTTGCACTGGCTTTTCTTGTATGGAGCGGGAAACGAGGCTCGAACTCGCGACCTCAACCTTGGCAAGGTTGCGCTCTACCAACTGAGCTATTCCCGCGGAAGCCGCTATTGTATGCTGATTTTTTCGATTTTTGCAAGCAAGGCAAAAAATTCCGGAAAAATCTCAGGCGGCGGCCTTGGCGCCGTGGTGAACGATCAGCACGGAGTTGTGGGCGTGCGAAACCACGCGCTGTGCCACGCTGCCCAGCATCAGCTTCTCGACGCCGCGGCGACCATGCGAGCCCATCACGATCACGTCGGCGCCGACTTCGTCGGAGGTGTCGATGATGCCCTTCCACACGGCGTAGGCATCCACCGTCACGGTGTCGACCGTCACGCCTTCGGCTGCGAATGCTTCTGCCACTTCCTTCAGGGCCTGCTCGGCTTCGGTATTGACTGCGGACAGGTACTGGGCCTGGCCGAAGGCAAAGTCGGGGCCTGCGCTGGCGAAGGGATACGGATCGAGCACGTAGAGCGCCGTCACCTTGCTGCCGAAGGCCTTGGCCATGGCAAGAGCCTTGGTAACGGCCAGCGATGCAGTGCTGGAACCATCGACCGGCAGAAGAATGTGCTTGAACATGTTGACTCCTCTCTATAGTTGAAGGGCTGCGCACAGAGCCAGCCAATGCGTTGTTTCTGTGCCTAGTGTAACCGCAGCCGTCCCCCTGTTCCTGACCGGCATCAAGCGACGTGCACAACGCTGTGATTACACTATCGACTGACATCCGGAATGCATAGGGAGAAGCATGTGAGCACACTGCAATGGAGCGATGATCTGGCGCTGGGCGTAGGCGCCATGGACCAGACCCACATCGAATTCGTGGATCTGCTGGCCGAGGTGCAGCAGGCCCCCGACGACACCCTGCTGGCCAAGTGGGCAGAACTGATCGATCACACCCAGGTGCACTTCGACAACGAAAACCGCTGGATGGTGGAAACCCGTTTTGCCGCCGGCAACTGCCACACCACGCACCACAAGGCGGTGCTCGACGTGATGCGCGACGGCCTGCGCTATGGCCAGCAAGGCCACCGCAACATCGTGCGCCAGATGGCCGCCGAACTGACCACCTGGTTCCCGCAGCATGCCGACAGCATGGACGCCGCGCTGGCCTGGCACCTCAAGCGCGTGGGCTACGACCCGGTCAGCGGCAGCATCGCCCACCCCGAGCTGTTGCCCGGCGAGCTGATCCATGGCTGCGGCGGCGAAACCTGTTCCGACGAAAACGTGCCTGCCGCAGACACGGCCCCCACTCCTGCCAGCGCCTGACCCGCCGCCGCCTGCCGGCCAGATTGCTGTGCCCCTGATGCGCAGGCTGCGTGCCTGCGCCGCGCTGTATCATCCACGCCATGATGGAACTCAACTGGGAATGGCTGCCTCTGCTGGCGGCCTTGGCGCTGGCTTTCAGCCTGCGTCCTTGGCGCATGCTGAGCGGAGGCAATCTGGCCACTCCGCTGCTGGCCAGCCTGGTGTTCTTTCCGTGGCTGTGGGCGCTGCCGCGCATGCACAGCATGCCGATCCCCCTGATCCTGTCGGGCTCCTGCCTGATCCTGCTGATGCTGGGCTGGCCGCTGGCCGTGCCGGTGATCTGCCTGATTGCCGCCTTGTCCGGCCTGGTAGCCCCGGCTCCGGTTGAAGCGCTGATCGCCAACGCCTTCTGGATCGGCGTGCTTCCCGCCACCATTGCGCTGTGGCTGGGAGCCCTGCTGCGGCGCTATATCGGCCCGCATGTATTCGTGTATACGCTGGGCCGCGGCTTCATCGTGACGGCAGTGAGCACTTTTGGCGCCAGTCTGCTGGGCGAATGGGCGGGTGCCGATCTCCCCAATATAGAGCCCGGCCTGGTCACTACCGCGCACTGGATGATGGCCTGGGGCGAAGCCTTCATGACCGGCATGTTCAGTGCCATCTTCGTTGCTTTCCGCCCCCAGTGGCTGGCCACCTGGTCCGACAACCTCTATCTGCACAAATGACACACACTGCCTCCACCCTCCCTGACACTGGCTGCATCACCCGGGTGCGGGGATTGCAGGTGGGGCACTTCACTTCGGATCTGCGCCCGACGGGTTGCAGCGTGGTGCTGACGCCGCAAGGAGCGGTCGCCGCCGTGGATGTGCGCGGCGCCGCGCCCGGCACGCGCGAAACCGATCTGCTGCGCCCCGGCAATCTGGTGGAACAGGTGCACGCCGTCGTGCTCAGCGGCGGCAGCGCCTGGGGACTGGCAGCCGCCACCGGAGTGGCCGAATGGCTGGAAGAACAGGGCTACGGCCTGGATGTCGGCGTTGGCCGTGTCCCCATCGTGCCGGCGGCAGTGCTGTTCGACCTTACCGTGGGCGATGCGGCAATCCGGCCGGACGCTGCAGCCGGGCGTGCCGCCTGCCAGGCAGCCGGAAACACGCCCTGCGCGACCGGCAACGTCGGCGCCGGTGCCGGTGCCACGGTGGGCAAGCTGTTCGGCCATGGTTGCGCCATGAAGGGCGGCATCGGCTCCGCCAGTGTGACGGTGCATGGCGTGACGGTGGGCGCCCTGGTGGCGGTCAACGCCGTGGGCGACGTGCTGGCACCGGACGGCAGCATCCTGGCCGGCGCGCGTACGGCCGATGGCAGTGCCCTGCGCGACACTACGCGCAGCCTGCTGGAGGGAGAGCATCCGCAGTTTGCCTTGCCCGGCACCAATACCACCATCGGCGTGATTGCCACCGATGCACGCCTGGACAAGGCGCAACTGCAACGCCTGGCGCTGGCCGGGCATGACGGCCTGGCGCGCTGCATCACGCCGGTGCATACGATGCTGGACGGGGACACCCTGTTCGCTCTGTCCACCGGCGCTGCCGGTGCGGAGCAGGCGCCCGACATGATCACCCTGGGCGCCATGGCCGCCGAAGCCACTCAGCGAGCAGTGCAGGTGGCTCTGCGCAGTGCGCGCACGGTGCACGTGGGGGATCTGGCCTTGCCGGCGGCCAGCGACTGGCAGACGGTGTAAGAGCCGAAGGGACAAATGCTGCCGTGCATCCGGGGCGCACGCAAATCCGTGACACAATCGGCAACTAGTACGGCAGTCTGCATTGCCCCACCCTGATACCGCATGTTCCTCAATCTTCCCACCAGCCTGACCTGGGCGCGCATTGTTGCCATACCGCTGCTAGTTGCGGTGTTCTATCTGCCTCTGTCGCCGGGCGCACAGAACGTGCTGGCCGCCGGCCTGTTCATTGCGGCTGCCGTCACCGACTGGTTCGACGGCTTTCTGGCCCGCCGCCTGAACCAGACGTCGGCCTTCGGTGCCTTTCTCGATCCGGTCGCCGACAAGTTTCTAGTCTGCGCAAGCATGCTGATCCTGGTGCACCTGGGCCGTGCCGACGTCTTTGCCGCCCTCATCATTATCGGCCGCGAAATCGCCATCTCCGCGCTGCGTGAATGGATGGCGCAGATCGGCGCTTCGCGCAGCGTGGCCGTGCACATGATCGGCAAGCTCAAGACCACGGTGCAGATGGTGGCCATTCCGTTCCTGCTGTACGACGGCGTGCTGCTCGAGAGGATCGACACGCGCCTGTGGGGCTACTGGCTGCTGTGGGCTGCGGTGATTCTCACGGTGTGGTCCATGGGCTACTACCTGCAGAAGGCGCTGCCCGAAATCCGCGCCAAGGTGAAATAAGCGGCGCGCTGCCGGGCGCGTCGTCCAGTTGCAGCGGCCGGACCCGTCCCGCCGCATCGGGAGGGGGAGATGTTCGAAGGATTCACCCGCTTTGATGTGACACGCCGCGGCGTGCGGCTGCACAGCCGCATCCGCCGCCACAGCGATGACCATGCGCCCGCGCTGGTACTGCTGCACGGCCACCCGCAGACCCATGCGATCTGGCACCGGATCGCAGCTCCGCTGGCACAGCATTTCCACGTGGTGCTGATGGACCTGCGCGGCTATGGCGATTCGGACAAGCCGCCATCCGATGCCCAGCACCTGCCCTACAGCAAGCGCGAAATGGCGCTCGATGTACTGGCCGTAATGCTGCACCACGGCTTCGGACGCTTTCATGTGCTGGCGCACGACCGCGGCGCACGCGTGGCGCATCGCCTGGGCGTGGATCACCCCCATGCAGTCGAACGCATGATGCTGCTGGACATTGCGCCCACGCTTGCCATGTACCAGGGCACAACAGAGGCCTTTGCGCGTGCCTACTGGCACTGGTTCTTCCTGATCCAGCCTGCGCCCTTGCCCGAAACACTGATCGGCGCCGATCCGGTGGCCTATCTGCACAGCGTGATGGGCAGTCGCCACGCGGGCATGGAGGGTTTTGCGCCCGAAGCCCTGCGCGAATACGAGCGCTGTGCCTTGCAGGAAGGCTTTGTGCACGCCATGTGCGAAGACTACCGCGCCGCCGCCAGCATCGACCTGGAGCATGACCGCGAAGACGTGGCCGCAGGGCGCAAGCTCACGCAAACCCTGCGCGTGCTGTGCGGTGCGCAAGGCGTGGTGCATCCCAGCTTCGACGTGCTGGCGCTCTGGCAGCAGCGCGCCGAAAACGTCAGCTACGGCACGCTGCCCAGCGGCCACTACATTCCCGAAGAGGCACCGCAGCCCCTGCTGGACGAAGCCCTCGCATTCTTTCTGGAGACTTCCGCATGAGCAAGGCACACCGCATTGCCGTGATTCCCGGCGACGGCATCGGCCAGGAAGTGATGCCCGAGGGCCTGCGTGTGCTGCAGGTGGCAGCACGCCGTTTCGACATCCCGCTGGCGTTCGACCATTTCGACTTTGCCTGCTGGGATTACTACGAGCGTCACGGCCGCATGCTGCCGGACGACTGGAAGGAGCAGATCGGCCGGCATGACGCGATCTTCTTTGGCGCTGTTGGCTGGCCGGAGAAGATTCCGGACCACATCTCGCTGTGGGAATCACTGCTGCTGTTCCGCCGGGAGTTCGACCAGTACATCAACCTGCGCCCTGCCCGCCTGATGCCGGGCGTGATCGCCCCCGTGGTGCGCAAGGATGGAAGCCCGCGCCAGCCCGGCGAGATCGACATGCTGATCGTGCGCGAAAACACCGAAGGGGAATATTCCGCCATCGGCGGGCGCATGTTCGAGGGCAGCGAACGCGAACTGGTGATGCAGGAAACTGTCATGACGCGTGTGGGGGTGGACCGGGTGCTGCGCTTCGCCTTCGAGCTGGCGCGCTCGCGCCCCAAGAAGCACCTCACCAGCGCCACCAAGTCCAACGGCATTGCCATCACCATGCCCTACTGGGACGAGCGCGTGGCGGCCATGGCGAAGCAGTATCCGGAAGTGGTGGTGGACAAGTTCCACATCGACATCCTGACCGCCCACTTCGTGCAGCGGCCGGACTATTTCGACGTGGTGGTGGCAAGCAACCTGTTCGGCGACATCCTGAGTGACCTGGGCCCGGCCTGCACCGGTACCATCGGCATTGCACCGAGCGCCAACGTCAATCCCACGCGGCGCCTTCCCTCGCTGTTCGAGCCGGTGCACGGCTCGGCGCCGGACATTGCAGGGCGCGGCATCGCCAATCCAATCGGCCAGATCTGGGCCGGGGCGATGATGCTGGATTTCCTCGGCTATCGCGCTGCACACGATGCCATCGTGCGCGCCATCGAAGCGGTGCTGCAGCCGGACAGCGGGGCGCCACGCACGCCTGATCTGGGCGGCAATGCCCGTACCGGCGACCTGGGGCGCAGCATCGCGGAACAGCTGGAGCGTGGCTGAAGACGGTTTATCGGGAGCGCAAGATTGACTTGCGTCAAGCTGTCCGTGCGTTTGTCACAGGCATGTCGCAACGCCCTGCCAGCCCTGCCCGGAGAGGGGCAGAAAGCCGGCTACAATGCGTCATACTGCCGAGCGCTGGCACAAGCCGGCAAGCGGTTCGCCCAGCCGCCCGTGCCTGTGCGCAACGCGCCCTCGGAAGTACCGGTTTCGTTGCTATACTAGCCGACTTTCCCGCGGTGCCTCCCTTGCCGGAAGCACCCGACGGGCAACAAAGAACACAAGGGGATTTTTGTGAACAAGACCGAACTGATCGAGCACATTGCCAAAAATGCCGACATCTCCAAGGCTGCTGCCACGCGCGCGCTGGACGCTGCCATCGGCGCAGTGACCACCACCCTGAAAAAGGGCGGCACAGTGTCGCTGGTGGGCTTTGGCACGTTTGCCGTCGGCAAGCGCGCTGCTCGTACGGGTCGCAATCCTCGCACCGGCGAAGAAATCAACATTAAAGCTGCTAGAATTCCGAAATTCCGTCCCGGTAAAGGCCTGAAAGACGCCCTGAATTGATCGGTTTTCAGATGGGGTGCTTAGCTCAGTTGGTAGAGCGGCGCCCTTACAAGGCGTAGGTCGGCGGTTCGACCCCGTCAGCACCCACCATCCATCTGAATGTAAAAAAGGCGAACATCGGTTCGCCTTTTTTATTGCCCCACACACCCAAAACGCAGGATTCAATGCATGTTTGAAACGATTCGCAAGCACAACAAGTGGATGATGATCCTGCTGTTCGCGCTCATCATTCCCTCCTTCGTGTTCTTCGGCATCGAAAACTACCAGCGCATGAACGATGCCAGCCATGCCGCCGTGGCATTGGTCGATGGCAACAAGATCACCCAGGGCGAATGGGACGAACAGCACCGCCGCGAGGCCGAGCAGCTGCGTGCCGCCAACCCCGGCATCGACCCAGCCCTGCTGGATTCGCCCGAAGCCAAGTTCGCCACGCTTGAACGCATGATCCAGCAGCGCGTGCTGGCCGGCGCCGCCAACAAGCTCAAGCTCTACGTGAGCGACCAGCGCCTGGCCAAGGAATTGATGGCCGATCCCGCCATCGCTGCGCTGCGTGGCCCCGATGGCAAGCTGGATGATGCCCGCTACAAGGAACTGCTGGAGCGCCAGGGCATGACCCCGCAGGGCTACGAAGCGATGACGCGTGCGCAACTGGCGCAGCGCCAGGTGGTGCTGGGCGCCGTCAACGCCGGTGGCTGGATTCCGGCGGCTTCTGCCGATCTGGTGATGCGCCCATTCTTCGAGCGCCGCGAGATCCAGGTAACGCGCTTCAACCCGGCCGACTTTGCCGCACAGGTGAAAGTGGATGATGCCGCCCTGCAAGCCTACTACACGCAGCATGCGGCGCAGTTCAAGACGGCCGAACAGGCCAGCATCGAATACGTGGTGCTCGACCTGCCCGCCGTCGAAAAGCGCATGACCATTGCCGAAGGCGACCTGCGCACCTATTACGAACAGAACAAGGATCGCCTGGGCCAGGCCGAACAGCGCCGTGCCAGCCACATCCTGATCGAAGCCAATGCGGCTGTCGACCCGGCAGCCCGTGCCGCCGCACGCAAGAAGGCCGAGGAAGTGCTGGCCGAAGTGCGCAAGAATCCCGCAGCATTTGCCGAACTGGCGAAGAAATACTCGCAGGACACCGGTTCCGCTGTGAACGGTGGCGACCTGGGTTTCTTCGATCGCCAGGCCATGGTCAAGCCCTTCTCCGACGCCGTCTTCGCCCTCAAGCAGGGAGAGATCAGCGGTGTGGTGGAATCCGACTTTGGCTACCACATCATCCAGCTGACCGGCATCCAGGGCGGTGCGGCAGGTGATTTCGAAAGCCACAAGGCCGAAATCGAAGCCGAACTGCGCAAGCAGCAGGCACAGCAGAAGTTCGCCGAAGCCGCCGAAGAACTGTCCGACGGCGTGTTCAAGGATCCGCAGGCACTCAAGCCCATTGCCGACAAGCTGGGCCTGCAGGTGCACACCGCTTCCGGCATTGGCCGCGCTCCCGCTGCCGGCGCCGAGGGCGCACTGGCCAACACGCGCTTCCTGCAGGCCGTGTTCGCGCCCGAGTCCCTGAGCAAGAAGAACAATACCAACGCCATCGAGATCGGCCCCAACCAGATGGCCGTGGGCCGCATCCTGAGCTATGCACCGGCACAGACCAAGCCGCTGACAGAGATCAAGCCGCAGGTCACCCAGGCCTTTGTGCAGACCAGGTCTGCCGAACTGGCCAAGGCCGCTGGCGAAGCAAAGCTGAAGGAATGGCGCGCCAATCCGGCGCAGGCTGCTGCCGGCGGCGAAACGCTGACCGTCGCCCGCGTGATGACCACCAACCAGCCGTCTGCCGTGGTAACAGCCGCCCTGCGTGCAGACCGCGCCAAGCTGCCCGGATTCGAAGGAGCTGACCTGGGCAAGCAGGGCTACGCTGTGGTGCGTGTGAACAAGGTGCTGGCACCGGAGGGCGGCATGGCCGAGCTGCAGAAGCAACAATACCCGCAGGTGGCCCAGGCCCAGAACGAAGTGGAACTGCTGGCCTACTACGAGTCGCTGAAGAAGCTGCTCAAGGTGGAATACAAGGTGCAGAAGCCTGCCGCCAAACCGGCAAGTGCAGCATCTGCTGCCTGATCGCAAAAATTTTGGAAACTGGTAAAAATCAGGCTATAATTCTCTCTTTCTGGTGGCTGTAGCTCAGTTGGTAGAGTCCAGGATTGTGATTCCTGTTGTCGTGGGTTCGAGCCCCATCAGCCACCCCAGATAAAAAAGCCTTGCAATTCAATGAGTTGCAAGGCTTTTTCTTTTTCAGGATGGCTTGAATCCGGGCGGCCGGCCGCCCTGCTTTGCCGTTTTGGCTAAATCCGATCGCCAACGCCGCCGCGCCGACCACGTCCAGCCGGCTCCCCTCAATGCAATGCCCGGTAAATCTGACCTGCCAGCTCCTCGGAAATCCCCTCGACGCTCGCCAGATCTGCCTCGGAGGCTCGCGCCACCCCCGCCACACCGCCAAAGCGCTGCAGCAGGCGTGCACGGCGCTTGGGGCCGATACCGGGAATGTCTTCCAGCCGGCTGCCACCCGTGCGTACCTTGGCCCGGCGGGCACGCATGCCGGTAATGGCAAACCGGTGCGCTTCATCCCGTATCTGCGCCACGAGCATCAGCGCGGCCGAGTCCTTGCCCAGCCAGACCTTGTCGCGGCCATCGGCAAACACCAGTTCTTCCAGGCCTACCTTGCGTCCCTCCCCCTTTTCCACACCGACAATGCGGGACAGTTCGATGCCCAGTTCCTGGAACACCTCGCGCGCAACCGCCACCTGGCCTTTGCCACCGTCGATCAGCACGATGTCGGGCCAGCGCAGCGCAGAGCGGGACGTACTACCGGCCCCGGCATTTGCAGGGGCCGCTGCCGCCGTTTCCGGACTTGCAGCTGAATCCAGCGCAATCTCTGCGCCCACATTGTCTGCAGCGACTTCTCCGTCTGAAGGCAATTGCTCCTGCCCGCCCAGCTCCCGCATCTGCTCGGCCAGCTTGCCATAGCGGCGCAGCAGCACTTGGCGCATGGCAGCGTAATCGTCGCCTGGCGTGATGCCCTGGATGGTGAAGCGACGGTACTGGCCGGACTGCATGGCGTGCTGCTCGAACACCACGCACGAAGCCTGCGTTGCCTCGCCCGCCGTATGCGAAATATCGAAGCATTCGATGCGCAACGTGTCCAGTTGCTCGGTCTCCAGTCCCAGCGCGTCGGCCAAAGCCCGGGTTCGCGCCTTCTGCGAGCCTTCTTCGGCCAGCAGGCGGGCCAGTTGCAGCGCCGCGTTCTGTTCGGCCATCTGCAGCCAGACGCGGCGATGCTCGCGTGGCTGGTGGATGGCGGTAACCTTGTGGCCGGCCTGTGTTGCCAGGGCCTCGACCAGTGCCGGCGACAAAGGGACGTTCGTGACCAGCACCGGCGGCATGTCGGCCCCCAGGTAGTGCTGCGCAACGAAGGCCTCCAGCACGGCCTGCTCCAGCCGGTGCTCGGGCTGTTGGGCGCCCTCCTGCGCTTCCAGTTCCACCAGCTTGGCGGCGTCATCGAGCTGTGACGGAAAATGCGGCTTGTCGCCCAGATGACGCCCGCCTCGCACCATGGCCAGGTTGACACAGGCCTTGCCGCCCTGCAGGCGAATCGCCAGCACGTCCACATCCTTGTCGGACGAGGTGGACTCCACCGCCTGCTGGTGCAGGATGCGGCTGAGCGCCGCCAGCTGGTCGCGCACTTCGCCGGCCTGCTCGAATTCCAGCCGTTCGGAATGGGCCATCATCCGCTTCTGCAGCTTCTTCATCACGCTGTCGGTGGCGCCGTCGAGAAAATCGCGCGCATGGGCCACGTCCTGGGCGTAGTCTTCCGGCGTGATCAGGCCCACGCAGGGGCCGCTGCAGCGCTTGATCTGGTACAGCAGGCAGGGCCGCGTGCGGTTGGCAAACACCGAGTCCTCGCAGGTACGCAGGCGGAACACCTTCTGCATCAGCTGGATGGTTTCCTTCACCGCCCAGGCGTTCGGGTACGGGCCGAAGTAGCTGTGCTTGCGG
This sequence comes from Brachymonas denitrificans, assembly GCF_907163135.1. NCBI lineage: Bacteria > Pseudomonadati > Pseudomonadota > Betaproteobacteria > Burkholderiales > Comamonadaceae > Allobrachymonas > Allobrachymonas denitrificans. Next base: position 1,111,317 of record NZ_CAJQUA010000001.1, read on the forward strand.
TCAGTGGCGCCGCGGTAGTAGGCCATGCGCGGGTAGTCGCCGGGCTGCGGGGAGTCGTCGGCGCGCGGCGTGGCAGTGACGGCCGTGAGTTTCAGGTAGGGATAGCTCTTGTCGTCGCGGAACAGGATGTTGTAGCGCGGCTTGAGCGTCTTGATCAGGTTGTTCTCGAGGATGAGGGCCTCGGCTTCGGAGCGCACCACGGTCACTTCCAGCCGGGCAATCTTGCCGACCATGAAGCCGATGCGCGTGCCGCCATGGTCCTTCTGGAAGTAGCTGGACACGCGCCGTTTGAGATGCACGGCCTTGCCGACATAGAGCACCTGGTCATCGGCATCGAAGTAACGGTACACGCCGGGCAGCGACGGCAAGGCGGCGACCTGGGCGAGCAGTTCGGCGGAGTGGCGGGAGGGGGCCGGCGCCTGTTCTTGCTCCTGCACCTGATCCGCTCCATGCGCTCCTTCGGATGCGCCCGTCAACACCTCTTCGACTTGCGGCACGCGGTTCGGCGCAGGCAATTCGGGAGCTTCGGAGGGCGGTGCAGAGGATCGTCGCGGCATGTTCCGCATTGTAGAAGGCGGCGGCACCGACGATGCAATCAGGGACAATGCAGAGCATGCGATTTCCCGCTTTCATTCCCCTACCGTCCTGCATCCGAGAGTGTGCGGATTTTCGGTCCTGGCAATGGGACATTTTCTGCACCGTGATCGACAACTACGGCGACGCCGGCGTCTGCTGGCGGCTGGCGGCCGGGCTGGCGGAGCGCGGGCAACGCGTGCGCCTGTGGATCGACCAGCCGGAGTGCCTGCATTGGATGGCGCCGCAAGGGGCAGCCGGCGTGGACATACGTCGCTGGCAAGCGCCGCTGAACGCCCAAGAGCTGCCGGACAGGGCAGGCGACGTGCTGATCGAGGCCTTTGGCTGCACACTGGAGGACAGCGTCCAGGCCTGGTGGGCCGCCTCGCACGATCCATCCGGCCCTGCGCGAACAGGGCTGTGGCTGAATCTGGAATACCTCTCGGCAGAGGCCTACGTGGCACGCTGCCATGGCCTGCCTTCACCCGTCATGCAGGGGCCCGCTGCGGGTTTGGTCAAGCAATTCTTCTACCCCGGCTTTACCGCTGACACAGGCGGCTTGTTGCGCGAAATGGCCCTGCCGCAGCGACAGCAGCGGTTCCCGGCCTCCCGGTTTCTCGATGCCTTGAACGGTGAAAGTGCCACGCCTGTCGCTCATGATCCGGCGGCCGCCACGAAGCCGGGAGCCGAAGCCGAGCCTCTGGTCGTCAGCCTGTTCTGCTACGAGCCCCAGCCCTTGCCGGCGCTGCTCGCACAGCTTGCCGAGCGCCCGAGCACATTGCTGGTATTCCAGGGCCGTGGCCATCAGGAACTGCTGCGCATCCTGGGAACCAGCACCCTGCCCGAACACCATGGCCAGTGCCGGCTCGCTCCCCTGCCCTGGCTGGACCAGAGCGGATTTGACGAAGTGCTATGGAGCAGCCATGTCAACTGCGTCCGCGGCGAAGACTCGCTGGTGCGCGCGCTGTGGGCGGGCCAGCCCTTTGTCTGGCACATCTACCCGCAGGACGACGATGCGCACCATGCCAAGCTCGAAGCGTTTCTGGACTGGCTGCAGGCGCCGGACGATCTCCGCGAGTTTCACCGGATTTGGAACGGCATCACCGAGGGGCCGTTGCCGGTGCTCGTTCCGGCGCGTCTTCGGGATTGGCAATCCTGCGTGCAGGCCGCACGCACACGCCTGATGGAGCAGGACGATCTGGTGAGTCAAGTGCTGTCACTGGCTGGCAAGGCCCACGCTATGCCGCTTACAGGCACGGCATCGCCATAAGCCAGCCACGCAGAAGTCAGATGCTCTTCCAGCGGGCTTGCTCAAGCCCGCATGGTATCCGGCAGGCGGCGCGCGATCTCCGCCACCAGTTGCTGCGCCAGCACGCGCTTGCTGGCATGCGGCAGTTCGGTTGTGCCCTGCTCATCCACCAGCAGCAAGGCATTGTCATCCTTGCCGAAAGTGGCAGGCCCGATATTGCCCACCAGCAGCGGCACCTGCTTGCGCAGGCGCTTGGCCTGGGCATTGGCCTCCAGATCGTGGCTTTCGGCCGCAAAGCCCACGCAGTACAGCGTGCCGGCCTGCGCCTGCGGGGTGCGTGCCACTGTCGCCAGGATGTCGGGGTTTTCGACAAATTGCAGGGCCGGCGGCTGGCCGCTGCCGTCCTTCTTGAGCTTCTGCTCCGACACATTGGCCGTGCGCCAGTCGGCCACCGCTGCGGTTGCGACAAACACGCCATATTCCGGCAACACACGCTGCACCGCCTCCAGCATCTGCTGGGCCGACTGCACGTCGATGCGGATCACGCCCTGCGGCGTCGGCAGATGCACCGGCCCGGCCACCAGCGTGACCTTGGCACCCGCCTCCTGTGCGGCACGCGCAATGGCAAAGCCCATCTTGCCGCTGGAATGGTTGGTAATGCCGCGCACCGGATCAATCGCCTCGAAGGTCGGACCCGCAGTGACCAGAACGTTTTGCCCCGCCAGCACCTTGGGCGCAAAGCTGGCCACGATGAGGTCGTGCAGTTGCTGCGGCTCGAGCATGCGGCCATCGCCCACCTCGCCACAGGCCTGCTCGCCATGGCCCACGCCCAGCACCTGCGCGCCATCCTGCATGATCTGCGCCAGATTGCGCTGCGTGGCCGGATGCGCCCACATCTCGCGATTCATGGCCGGCGCCACCAGCAGCGGCTTGCCTGCCGGGCGCGCCAGACAGGTCAGGCTCACCAGTTCGTCCGCCCTGCCCTGCGCCAGCCGGGCAATGAAATCGGCACTGCAGGGGGCCAGCACGATCATGTCAGCCTCGCGGCCCATCCGGATATGCGGCATGTTGTCCGGGCTGCGCGCGTCCCACTGGCTCAGCACCACCGGCCGGCCGGACAGCGCCTGCATGGTGACCGGCGTGATGAACTGGCAGGCTGCCTCGGTCATCATCACCTGCACGGTAGCGCCGCTCTTGATCAGCAGGCGGCACAGCTCGGCCGATTTGTAGCAGGCCACGCCGCCGGTCAGCCCCAGCAGCACATGGCGGCCGTTCAGTTCGCTCTGGGCAGCGCCCAGCACAACGGGAGTAATGGTGTCCATGGCGTCCTCGCTCAAGCCTGCCACTGCTGCAGGCCCTCGATGGCCAGCGCATAGCCCTGCACGCCCCAGCCGCACATCACGGCCCTGGCGACAGGGGAAATATACGAATGATGGCGGAATGCCTCGCGTGCAAACACATTGCTGATGTGCAGCTCCACCAGCGGCACGCCGGCGCCCTTGATGGCATCCATCAGCGCAATGCTGGTATGCGTATAGGCCCCGGCATTGAGCACCACGCCTGCCAGTTGCCCTGCAGCGTGCAGCCGGCCCGCCTCATGGATGGCATCCACCAGATCGCCCTCGTGGTTGCTCTGGCGAAAATCCAGCGCCCAGCCGTGTCGCTCGCAGGCGCTGCGGCACAGCTGTTCCACGTCGGCCAGGGTGGCCGAACCGTACACGGCCGGCTCGCGCGTTCCCAGCAGGTTGAGGTTGGGGCCGTTGAGCACGACCACGGTCTTGGTAGCAGCTGATGTCATGTTCGGAACCACGAAAGTCATGCGCAGATGATACCCCGAGGCGGCTAGCGCCCCAGAACCTGGTCCACGCCCTTGTTGGCCAGCGCATCGGCTTTTTCGTTGCCGGGGTCGCCGGCATGGCCACGCACCCAGTGCCATTCAATCCTGTGCTTGCCGCCGTGCACCAGCGCATCGAGTTCCTTCCAGAGCTCGGCGTTCTTCACCGGCTGCTTGCTGGCAGTGATCCAGCCCTTCTTCTTCCAGCCGTGAATCCACTCGGTAATGCCCTGGCGCACGTACTGGCTGTCGAGGTACAGCGCCACGCGGCACGGGCGCTTGAGCGCCTGCAGGCCGCGGATCACCGCCATCAGTTCCATGCGGTTGTTGGTAGTTTCGGCCTCGCCGCCGAACATTTCCTTGCTGTGCGGCCCCGACTGCAGCCACACGCCCCAGCCGCCCGGCCCCGGGTTGCCCTTGCAGGCCCCATCGGTATAGATGGTCACGTTATCCATTGCACCTGTTCTCTTTGTTCGTCCTGGATGCCGGGGCCTGAATGGCAGCACGGCAAAGGCGCAGATTATGACCGGGGATTGGAGTCACGCGCCGGCGGACGGCAATGCGTGGCCTGGCGTTCGCCCTGAGCCAGCGGCACTGTTCCGCGCGCCTGCTTGGCCTGTTTCCAGCGCGGCTGGATCATGCGCACGCCGCGTACCCGCTTCACCGCCTCGATGAAGTACACCCCGCCCAGGATCGGCCACCAGCGGTCACCCGCATGCTCCATCCAGCTCAGGCGCTCGTACCAGCGGGCGCTGCGCAACCCCGGGCGGTAGCCGCCAAAGCGTCCGCCGTCCACCTCCAGGTTGAGCAGACGCAGCCAGTCGCGCAGGCGTCGGTGGCCAATGAGGTCGTCGATGTCCGGAATGAACGGCGGCGCCGCACTGCCCATGCGCTGGGCCCAGCGGCTGTGCCACTGCTGTGTGCCCCACAGGCTGGAGGGATTGAAGCCGATCACGATCAGCCGTCCCTCCGGCACCAGCACCCGCGCTACTTCGCGCAGGGTGGCATGCGGATCGGCGCTGGCCTCCAGCGTATGCGGCAGCACCACCAGATCCAGGCTGCTCTCGGCAAATGGCAGCGCCGTCGGCTCGACCACCAGGCTGAGCGGTATCTGCCCCTCGTGCGCCAGGTCGCCCATGCAGGCCTGGCCCTCCAGCTCCTCTGCCAGCGTGGCATCCACCGCCTGTGGCACCTCGACCGGCAAGCCGTGATCGGCAGCCAGCGCCGGCTCGGGCGTCTCGATACCGGCCAGCCAGCGCCGCTTGACGCGGCTGTTGCGCAGCAGGGGCAGCGTCTCGCCACCAATTTGCAACGCATGGTAACCAAAGCAGTCGGCCACCGCCTGATCGCAATGCCGCAGCTCCCACTCGCGCAAATAGCGGCCAGCGGGGGTATGGAACCATTGTGCCAAATCTATAATCTGCTCCGACATGCCCTGACTTGATTGAATCTTCCTCCGGACCCACCCCATGCATCTGGTTGCGCTGCCCGTACTGAATGACAACTATATCTGGATCCTGCACAACGGTGAAGCAGCCCTGGTGGTCGATCCGGCAGTATCCGAACCTGTGGCGGCAGCGCTGCAGCAGCACGGCCTGAAACTCGATGCCATCCTGATCACGCACCACCATGCCGATCATGTCGGCGGGCTGGATGGCCTGTATCAGGCCTGCGGCCATGCAGGCACGCAAGTCTTCCTGCCTGCCGGCGACGGTCTGGCGGTGACACAGTTCCCCTCCGTGCCTGCAGCCGCCATGCACTGGTGCAGCGGCGACGACACGGTCTCCGTGCTGGGTGTGGAGTTCCAGGTAATGGATGTGCCCGGCCATACCGCCGGTCACATTGCCTATTTTGCTGCGGCTCCTGCAGGTCAGGAGCCTTTGCTTTTCTGCGGCGACACCCTCTTCTCCGGCGGCTGCGGCCGCATCTTCGAGGGCACGCCGGCGCAAATGCACGACGCACTGTCCCGGCTGGCCGCCCTGCCGCCGCAGACGCGCGTGTGCTGCGCACACGAGTACACTCTGTCCAACCTGCGTTTTGCGGCCGCCGTCGAAACCGGCAATACCGACATGCAGGCCTACACCCGCCACTGCGAAGCCTTGCGCGCGCAGGGGCTCCCGACGGTTCCTTCCACCATCGGCCAGGAACTAGCCATCAATCCCTTCCTGCGGGTGTGTGAGCCTGCGGTGCAACAGGCTGCCCGGCAGCACGACACCGCCGCCACCGACCCGGTGCAGGTCTTCGCCGTGCTGCGCGAGTGGAAAAACCGTTTCTGAGCGCACACCGGCCCGATCCCGAGATTCCCCTTCATGTTTTTCCGTTATGTGATGAGCCTTTGCGCCATCGCCGTGCTGGCAGGCTGTGCCACCGGCGGCGGCCAGAATGCCGGCTCCGTCGGCATCCGCATGTCCGACGTGGACGGCAATGTCTTCAGCGGCAAGAGCTCCAGCCGCTTCGGCCTGAGCAGCCCCAACGACATGTGGGAACGCGTGCAGCGCGGCTTCTCCATGCCCGACCTGGACAACGCCGTGGTGCGCGACCGCGAAGCCTGGTACACGCGCAACCCGAACAGCATCAGCCGCATGCTGGGCCGCTCCGACAAGTACCTGTTCCACGTCGTCGAAGAGCTGGAGCGTCGCAACATGCCGACCGAGCTGGCCCTGCTGCCCTTCGTGGAAAGCGCCTTCAACCCGCAGGCGGTGAGCAGCGCCAAGGCGGCGGGCATGTGGCAGTTCATCCCCAGCACCGGCAAGCAGTACGAGCTGGCGCAGAACCGCTTCCTCGATGACCGCCGCGACGTGCTGCGTTCCACCCGCGCAGCGCTCGACTACCTGCAGCGGCTCTACACCATGTTCGGCGACTGGCACCTGGCCCTGGCCGCCTACAACTGGGGCGAGGGCAACGTGCAGCGCGCCATCAACCGCAACATCGCGGCCGGCCGGGGCACCAGTTACGAAGAGCTGACCATGCCGCAGGAAACGCGCCAGTACGTGCCCAAGCTGCAGGCCATCAAGAACATCATCCGCAACCCGGCCACCTTCAATACCGCGCTGCCCAACGTGGCCAACCATCCCTACTTCGACCAGGTGAAAATCTCGCGCGACATCGACGTGGCCATGGCTGCGCGCCTGGCCGAGATCAGCGTGGATGACTTCAAGGCACTCAACCCCTCGCTCAACAAGCCGATGGTGATTGCCTCGCTTACGCCGCGCATCCTGCTGCCCTGGGAGGCTGCCCCGCGCTTCCGCGAGAATCTGGCGCGCCTGGGCAACAACCGCCTGGCCAGCTGGACGCTGTGGACTGCCCCCACGACCATGACGGTGGCGCAGGCGGCCGAGCAAACCGGAGCCACCGAAGACCAGCTGCGTGAAATCAACCGCATACCGCCGCGCATGATGGTACGCGCCGGCTCTGCCCTGATGGTGCCGCGCCCGGACTGGCACAACACCGAAATCTCCAGTGCCGTGGCCCGCAGCAGCAGCATCAGCTTCGCACCCGAGGTGGTACTGCGCCGCATCACGCTCAAGGCGCAGGACGGCGACACGCTTGCCAGCTTCGCCTCGCGTCATGGCGTGCCGGTGCAGGATGTGGCGAACTGGAACAACCTGTCTGCCAACGCATCGCTGGCGGAAGAACAGTCTGTCGTGCTCAACCTGCCGCAGCAGCAGGCCACCCGCCTGCTCAACCAGCAGCGCGCCGAAGAAGCACTGGCAGCGCGCACCCAGCGCCTGGCGGAACGCCAGCGTCAGCGTGAGGAATCCATTGTCCGCGTATCTGCACGCAAGGCGGCAAGCCGCAACCGTGACAACGATCCTGATCAGGAAGAGACTGCAGATCGCAAGAGCGCTGGCAACAAGCGCAATGCAGTTGCCCAGACGAAATCCACGCGCAACGAAGAGCGCTCCGGCCGCAGCGCCAAGGCCGCACGCGAGGAGGAACGCAGCCCGCGCAACGCCAGGTCTGCACGCGACGACGAACGGAATGCGCGCAATGCCAAGGCGGCACGGGACGAGGAGCGCAGCAATCGTCGTGGCAAACCGGCCCAGGATGAGGATCCCCGTGCAGCCAAGGGCAAGGCCGCACGCGAGGACAGCCGCGACAAGCGCCGGAATGCGCCCGAGGACAAGCCGGAGCGCAACAACAGGAACCAGGCAGCCGACAAGCCAGCCAGCCGTCGCGCCAAGGACGCCGAGGCGGCTCCCGGCAGAGGTCGCAACACGGTAGCCGGCAAGGAAGAAAAGCCTGCCAAGGGCAAGGAAACCCCCAAGACTGCCAAAGGGGGCAAGGACAGCAAGGCCGACAACAAGGACAAGGCACGCAAGGGCAAGTAAGCCCCACCGCGCCTCAGAACGCCCCGAGCAGCAGGATGGCCACGTTCACGGCAAAAGCGGCCGTCCACACCAGGCTGCGCAGCGTGGCCTTGTCTGCGACATAGGCCCACACATACACCACGCGCAGCAGTACGAACGCTGCGGCGAGCAGGTCCAGCCAGGGCTGGCTGGCCTGCAACTGGTGCGCGATGATGACCGCGCCGATGAAGAAGGGCAGCACCTCGAATCCGTTCTGCTGGGCCGCATTGGCACGGGCGGATGCCCCCCTCTGCCGCTCCAGCCAGGCGCGTGGATCGCGGTTGTCGAAGCCGCCGCTCTCGCGTGCACCCAGCTTCTTGGCGATGCCGGCGCTGACGATCGGCAGCAGCGAAGCCACGAGCACCATGCCATAGGCCCAGGTGAAACCATCAGCCATGCGTCCCTCCTTCGGAAAAATGGGCGTCGAGCCGGCTGGCCAGCGCCTGCTCCAGCGCAGGCAGTGCCTGCACCACTGCAGCGATTTCCGGCTGGGGCGACAGGCGCAATTCCGCACCCCAGACCGGATTCGGAAAATGGCTGTCCCAGCCGAAGCGCGCAATCACGTGCCAGTGCAAATGCGGCACCACGTTGCCCAATGTGGCCAGATTGATCTTGTCCGGTTGCAGATGCTCCCGCAGGAGGCACTCCACGAGCGTTACCGCCTCCATGGCCAGGGCACGTTCGGATGCGGGCAGATCGCTCCACTCGGCCACATGCCGGTTGCAGATCAGGCGGTAGAACGCCGGAAACGCCGCTTCGCCTGCATGCACCAGCCGCCATCCCTCCGAGCGCCACACCACCCGGCCACCGTCTTCGTTGCACAAGGGACACTGCCCTGTCTGGCTCGCATGCATCGTTCTGCTCCGTTCGTACAAATGGATGCAGACGCAACACCCCATGGTGTGCGCCTGACGCTTTCCTATCTTAATATGCGCAGCAAGGCTGCCCTTTCCTGCCGGCAGCAAAGATTGACACTCCCTGCACCAACAAGAATGCGCTTTTCTGTTTCCTCCTCCCGCCGCCATCTGCTTCCCGCCGCCGTCGCCGCTGCCGGCATGCTCAGCGTCACCGGCTGTTCCGGCATGTTCTCCGGCGAGCAAACCGTCTTCATCGATGGCAGCAAGCTGCAGCAGAAGCTGGACACGCGTTTTCCGGTCGACAAGCGCCTGCTCGGCATGTTCGACGTCACGGTGAGCAACCCGCGCCTGAGCTTCGACCCTGCGGCCAACAAGCTGGGTACGCGCCTGACGCTGGCCACGCCCGCCGTGTTCGGCCTGATGCCGGCCATGAAGGGCAATGTGGACCTGGCCTACGGCCTGCGCTTCGAACCCAGCGACAACAGCGTGCGCATGACCAATGTGGAGGTCAAGTCGGTCGACCTGAAGGACGAAAAAGGCCAGGGCAACAGCCGCGCCAACAACGCACTGGCGATGGTTGGCGAGCAGATGTTCCAGGATTACACGCTGTACAAGTTCACCGCATCCGACCTGGAAAAGGCCAGCAAGTACAAATACACCCCGACAACAATTACGGTCAAACGTAATGGTGTCGACGTGCTTCTGGTACCGAAGAAATAATGGAAGGTGCTGCACCGGCCGTGGCCGGACTGCATGCCAGAGGCGGGCACAAGCCCGCTTTTCCATGAACCCTTTTCTTTTGCAGGAGTACCCATGAGTTTCTGGGACCAGAGCTACAGCGCCGTTGATGGCTACAAGTACGGCGAGGCGCCCAATGCCTTTTTGCGCGAGCAGGCAGCCCGGCTGGAAGCCGGCTCCCGCATTCTGGTTCCGGGCGATGGCGAGGGCCGCAATGGCGTGTGGCTGGCTGAACAGGGCCATGCCGTGCAGTCCGTGGACAGTTCTGCCGTGGGACTGGCGCGTGCGCGTGAACTGGCACAGCGCCGCGGCGTGAACCTGGACACCGTGCAAGCCGATCTGGCCAGCTGGCAGCCCGAGCCTGCCAGCGTCGATGCCGTAGTGCTGATTTACCTGCACCTGCCGCCCGCCCTGCGCCCCGCCGTGCATGCCAAGCTGGTCCAGGCACTCAAGCCGGGCGGCCTGCTGCTGCTGGAAACCTTCCATCCGAAACAGCTTGGCTACAGCAGTGGCGGCCCGAAGGACGAGGCCATGCTCTACACGCTGGACATGCTGCGCTCCGACTTTGGCGAAGGGATGGAAGAACTCATGGCCGAGGAAGGCCCGGCCACGCTGGACGAGGGTCCCGGCCACCAGGGGCCGGCCTGGGTCACGCGCTGGATCGGCCGCAAGATCGCGGCATAAGACTGCCCTCTTCCTCGCCTCGTCCGGGCCCAAAAAAGGAAAAAGGCTGAAGAAGCTCCCTGCTTCTCCAGCCTTTGTTTTCAGCAAGGCCTGTGTGCTTACACCAGCACGCGCTCGATACCGCCAGCGTTGGCGGCATCCACATAGCCCTTCATCCAGTCCTCCCCGAGGATCTGGCGCGCCATTTCCACGACGATGTAGTCGGCTTCCATCAGGCCGTTCGGCAGGTCTTCGCCGTAGCGGCTCAGGCCCTGGAAGCAGCTCGGGCAGCTGGTGAGCATCTTCACCTTCGGATCGCCGTTGCGCAGCGTGGGCGCCTTCAGGCCATGCTCTTCCTGCAGCCTGGCCAGCTCGACCGCGTTCTTGCGGATCTCCTCGGTCTTGCGGAAGCGCACCTGAGTGGAGATGTCCGGACGGCTCACGCCCAGCGTGCCCGACTCGCCGCAGCAACGGTCGCTTTTGACCACAGCATCGCCCAACAGACCTTTCACCGTCTTCATCGGGTCCTGCAGCTTGAGCGGCGTGTGGCAGGGATCGTGGTACAGATAGCCTTCCGGTTTGGGCAGCGTGATGCCCTTTTCCAGCAGGAATTCGTGGATGTCGATGATGCGGCAGCCGGGGAAGATCTTCTCGAACTGGTAATCCTGCAGCTGGTCGTAGCACGTGCCGCAGCTCACCACTACCGTTTTGATATCCAGATAGTTGAGCGTAGTGGCCACGCGGTGGAACAGCACGCGGTTGTCGGTGATCATCTTCTCGGCCACGTCGAACTGGCCGGCTCCGCGTTGCGGATAGCCGCAGCACACATAGCCCGGCGGCAGCACGGTCTGCACGCCGGCATGCCACAGCATGGCTTGGGTAGCCAGGCCCACCTGGCTGAACAGGCGCTCCGAACCGCAGCCGGGGAAGTAGAACACTGCCTCGCTGTCGACCGAGGTGTTCTGCGGATCGCGGATCACCGGCACGTACTGGCGGTCCTGGATGTCCAGCAGCGCACGTGCGGTACGCGTGGGCAAACCGCCCGGCAGCTTCTTGTTGACGAAGTGGATGACCTGCTCCTTGACCGGAGCCGTGCCCACCGTGGCCGGCGGGCGCGCTGTCTGGTGGCGCCCTGCCACCTTGAAGAAGTCCACCGCCGCGCGTTGCGCCTTGAAACCCACGTTCACCATGCCCGCGCGCAGCAGGTTGATGGTGGACGGCTCGGTCGCGTTCAGCATCAGCATGGCGGCCGACTTGCCCGGACGCGTGCTCTGCTGCCCCATCTTGCGCAGCAGGTTGCGCATGTTCATGGAGACATCGCCAAAGTCGATATCCACCGGGCACGGTGCAAAGCACTTGTGGCACACCGTGCAATGCTCGGCCACGTCCTCGAACTCGCTCCAGTGCTTGACGCTGATGCCGCGACGCGTCTGCTCTTCATACAGGAAGGCCTCGACCAGCAGCGAAGTCGACAGAATCTTGTTGCGCGGGCTGTACAGCAGGTTGGCGCGCGGCACATGGGTGGCGCACACCGGTTTGCACTTGCCGCAGCGCAGGCAGTCCTTCACGCTGTCGGCAATCGAGCCGATGTCGCTCTGCTGCATGATGATGGATTCATGCCCCATCAGCCCGAAGCTGGGCGTGTAAGCGTTGGTCAGGTCGGCCAGCGCCGTGGTGCCGGCATAGACGGCACGCTGCGTCTCGCTCATTACTACCGGGCGCAGCAGCTTGCCCTTGTTGAAGCGGCCCTCGGGGTCGATGCGCGCCTTGTAGTCGGCAAACGGCGCCAGTTCCTCGTCCGTCAGGAATTCGAGCTTGGTGATGCCGATGCCGTGCTCGCCCGAAATCACGCCGTCCAGCGAACGCGCCAGCGCCATGATGCGCTTGACTGCCTCGTGCGCCAGTTGCAGCATGTCGTAGTCATCGCTGTTGACCGGGATGTTGGTGTGCACGTTGCCGTCGCCCGCGTGCATGTGCAGCGCCACCCAGACGCGGCCCTTGAGCACGCGCTGGTGCACGGCATCCAGCGCCTCCAGCAGCGGCTTGAACACCTCGCCGCTGAACAGCGTATGCAGCGGGTTGCGGATCTGCAGCTTCCAGCTGGCGCGCAGGCTGTGGTCCTGCAGGGCCTCGAAATGCTGGTCGATATTGTCCAGCCAGCCCTGCCATAGCGCACGCACGCCGATGATCAGCGCACGCGCCTCGCGCACGCGCGTGGCCAGCAGGTCGGCCGGATCGCCCGGCTCCATGGCAGCCGTCTCGGCATCGAATTTGCCCAGCGGCAGGTGCGGCTGCTCGAAGAATTCCAGCAACTCGTCCGCAAGGCGGATCTTGTTGCGCAGGCTCAGCTCGATGTTGATGCGCTCGATGCCGTCGGTGTACTCGGCCATGCGCGGCAGCGGAATCACCACGTCCTCGTTGATCTTGAAGGCGTTGGTGTGGCGGCTGATGGCGGCGGTGCGCTTGCGGTCGGCCCAGAATTTCTTGGCGGCCTCGCGCGTGGTGGCAATGAAGCCTTCACCGCTGCGGCTGTTGGCAATGCGCACCACTTCACTGGTGGCGCGGGCCACGGCATCGGGATCATCGCCCACGATGTCGCCAATCAGCACCATTTTGGGCAGGCCATTGCCGCCCAGCTCGCCGGTGGCGCCACGCTTGCTCTTGGTGGCATAGCCCACGGCCTTGAGGTAGCGGTCGTCCAGGTGTTCCAGGCCGGCCAGCAGCACGCCGCTGCGCTTTTGCTCCTCGAACATGTAGTCGCGGATCTCGACGATGCTGGGCACGGCCAGCTTGGCGCTGCCGAAGAATTCCAGGCAGACGGTGCGGCTGTGCGCCGGCATGCGGTGCACGATCCAGCGCGCGCTGGTGATCAGGCCGTCGCAGCCCTCCTTCTGGATGCCGGGCAGGCCGCTCAGGAACTTGTCAGTCACGTCCTTGCCCAGGCCTTCCTTGCGGAAGGTGGCGCCGGGAATGTCCAGGCGTTCGGTGCGGATCGGCGTCTTGCCGTCGGCCTCGAAATAGCGCAGCTCGAAGCTGGCCACGTCCACATCGTGGATCTTGCCCAGGTTGTGATTGAGTCGATGCACTTCCAGCCATTGCGCATCGGGCGTGACCATGCGCCAGCTGGCCAGGTTGTCCAGCGCAGTGCCCCACAGCACGGCCTTTTTGCCGCCGGCGTTCATGGCAATGTTGCCGCCGATGCAGGAGGCCTCGATGGAGGTCGGATCGACCGCGAACACGAAACCGGCACGCTCGGCCGCCTCGGCCACGCGAATGGTGACCACGCCGGCGCCACTCCACACGGTGGGAACGGGCTCGGCCACGCCGGGCAGTTGCACCATCTCGACTTCGGTCACGCTGTCGAGCTTTTCGGTGTTGATGACGGCGCTCTTCCAGGTCAGCGGAATGGCACCCCCCGTGTAACCGGTACCACCACCTCGCGGCACGATGGTCAGGCCCAGGTCCACACAGCCCTTTACCAGATCGGCCATTTCGGCCTCGGTATCGGGCGTGAGCACGACGAAGGGGTATTCCACGCGCCAGTCGGTGGCGTCGGTCACGTGGCTGACGCGGCTGAGGCCGTCGAACTTGATGTTGTCCTTCTGCGTGAGCTTGCGCAGGCGGCGCAGCACCTGCTGGCGCAGCTCGATCGTCACGCCGAACGAGCGCTCGAAACTGTTGACGGCCTCATGCGCCAGGGCCAGCACCTCGCCCACCGCGTCGTCACGCTCCTTGTCCTGGGCAGCGGTGCGGCGTTTCTGGATTTCACCCAGGCGGTGGCGCATGGCCTCGATCAGCTGTGCGCGGCGCTTGGGGTTGTCGAGCAGGTCATCCTGCACGTAGGGGTTGCGCTTGATCACCCACATGTCGCCCAGCACCTCGTACAGCATGCGCGCGGATCGGCCGGTTTCGCGCTCGCCGCGCAGCATGTTCAGCAGTTCCCAGCCGTGGCGGCCAAGCAGGCGCTCGACGATCTCGGCGTCGGAGAAGCTGGTGTAGTTGTACGGAATTTCGCGAATACGCTGGGCAGCGTGCTGAAGAGCCAGCACGTTCTTGTGCAGTACGGGAGCGTTCATGGGCAGGTAAAGCCTCGTCGGCGCGTCAGGGAACAGGCCCGGGCGCGTGGTGGAAGGAGCACGAGTACGAATTTTAGTCCAGTAGGGACTGTCCCTACGCCGTCAGGGACATGCGATGCGTTCAAGGCATGGCGTGCGGCAGCACTGTGGTGTTAATGCCGCGGGGCATCTCCCTGGTGCCAGGAGGCAACAGGGATTTCACCCGTTCCGGCCTGCGGTTCGTCACTGCGGCGGAAGTGGCGCAACAGCCATTGTTGCATGCCGCCCATGCCCAGGGCCAGCGCTACATAGGTCAGCATGGCGCCATCGTGCTGCTGCAGCAGCAGGCCGAGCAGCAGGATCAGCACGCCACAGCCGAAAAGCCACAGCCATTCGCGCTGCCAGCGCAGCGTCACGTCGCGCCGGCGTGCCAGCACGCGGTGGGTAATCAGCAACAGGCTGGCCAGCCAGAGGGCCGGAAGCACGAAGTTGAGCAGGTGGTTGAGGAGAGCAAACAGTCCCATGGAACAGCATTTTCGCGCAAACGGGAGCACGATATGACACAGGTCCCGCCAGAGTCTAGAGCGTCGTCAAGACAGGCGGCCATCTTCGATTTTATAATCCCTGCCATGTCAGTCTGGGCTCTAGGCATCAACCACCACACCGCACCGCTGGATTTGCGCGGCCGCTTCTCGTTTGCGGTCGACCAGATGGGCCCTGCGCTGCACGGCCTGCGCCAGGCCTTTGCGCACCATCCCGAAGCAGCCATCATCTCCACCTGCAACCGCACGGAGGTGTACTGCGCCAGCGACCGCGTCGATATCGACCATACCCTGGCCTGGCTGGCCCGTGCCGGCAACGTGCCCGAGCACGCCCTGCGCGACTACACCTATACCCTGCAGAACGATACGGCCGCGCGCCACGCCTTCCGCGTCGCCAGTGGGCTCGACAGCATGGTGCTGGGCGAGGCGCAGATCCTCGGCCAGATGAAGGATGCCGTGCGCGCCGCCGAGGCAGCCGGCAGCCTGGGCACCACGCTCAACCAGCTGTTCCAGCGCAGTTTTTCCGTGGCCAAGCTGGTGCGCAGCAGCACCGAGATCGGCGCGCACAGCATCAGCATGGCTGCTGCCGCGGTGCGTCTGGCCTCGCAGCTGTTCGAGGATCTGAGCCAGATCCGCATCCTGTTCGTGGGTGCCGGCGAGATGATCGAGCTGGCGAGCACGCACTTTGCCGCGCGCAACCCGAAGCAGATGGTGATTGCCAACCGCACCATGGAGCGCGGCGAGGCGCTGGCCAAGCGCTTCGGCGCCAGCGTGATGAAGCTGGCCGATATTCCCGAACGCCTGCATGAGTTCGATGCCGTGGTGAGCTGCACCGCGAGCACCCTGCCCATCATTGGTCTGGGAGCTGTGGAACGCGCGCTCAAGAAACGCCGCCATCGCCCCATGTTCATGGTCGATCTGGCCGTTCCGCGCGATATCGAGCCCGAGGTGAAGGCGCTCAATGACGCCTATCTCTACACGGTGGACGATCTGGCCACCGTGGTGCAGACCGGCCAGGCCAACCGCCAGGCTGCCGTGGCGCAGGCCGAAGCCATCATCGATGAAGGCGTGCGCAACTTCATGCACTGGCTGCAGCAGCGCGATCCCAACTACGGGGCCGTGTCGCTGATCCGTCAGGTACACCAGCGTGCCGACGAATGGCGCGAGGCAGAAATCGCCAAGGCGCGCAAACGTCTGGCCAAGGGTGATGATGTGGAAGCCGTGCTCGAGGCGCTGTCGCGCGGCCTCACGCAGAAGATGCTGCACGGCACCATGAAAGAGCTGCAGAGCACCGAAATGTCGCGCCAGATCCAGGCGGCGGAAACGGTGCAGCGCCTGTTCCTGAACAAGCAGCGCTAGCTGCGGTCGCGCCTGGTGAGCCTTCGCAGGTGCGTGGCTCACCGCAGGCGTTGCGGCCACGCCCGCCGCAACGCTCCTCCCTCCGATTCCGGCGCAGCGCGCCCGTTCGCCCCCTTCCCGCCCAGCCCCATCCGCATGAAACCGTTTCTCCGCAACCAGCTCGCCCGCTACGCCGAACGCCTGCACGAGCTGGATTTCCTGCTCAGCCGCGAAGACATCATGCAGGACATGGCACAGTTTCTCGCGCTCTCGCGCGAGCACAACGAGATCGGGCAGATCGCCGGCCGTTTCACGCGTTACCGCCAGGTGGAGGCGGATATGGCCGCCGCGCGCGACATGCTGGACGACCCGGACATGGCCGAGATGGCCGAGGAGGAAATCAGCGGTGGTGAAGCCGAGCTGGCAAAGCTGGAAGACGAGCTGCAGCGCCTGCTGCTGCCCAAGGACCCCGATGCCGACCGACCGGCCTATGTGGAAATCCGCGCCGGCACCGGCGGCGACGAATCCGCCCTGTTTGCCGGCGATCTGGCGCGCATGTACACGCGCTATGCCGAATCGCAGGGCTGGCGTGTGGAAACCATGAGCGAATCGCCGGCCGAACTGGGCGGCTACAAGGAAATCGTGCTGCGCATGGAGGGTCCGGACAGCAGCGATACGCACCAGGGCGTCTACGGCACGCTGATGTTCGAATCCGGAGGCCATCGCGTACAGCGGGTTCCGGTGACCGAATCGCAGGGCCGCATCCATACCAGCGCCTGCACGGTGGCCGTGATGCCGGAGCCCGATCCCGCGCAGGCCATCACGATCAATCCGGCCGACCTGCGCATCGACACCTTCCGCGCCAGCGGTGCCGGCGGCCAGCACATCAACAAGACCGACTCGGCCGTGCGCGTGGTGCACCTGCCGACCGGCATCGTGGCCGAATGCCAGGACGGCCGCAGCCAGCACAGCAACAAGGCCAAGGCCCTGCAGGTACTGCAGGCGCGCATCCAGGAGAAGGAGCGCAGCGAACGCGCCGCCAGGGAAGCCGCCATGCGCAAGGGACTGGTCGGCAGCGGTGACCGCAGCGACCGCATCCGCACCTACAACTTCCCCCAGGGCCGGCTGACGGATCACCGCATCAACCTGACGCTGTACAAGCTGGGCTACATCATGGAGGGCGACCTGTCGGAAGTGCTGCAGGCGCTGCGCCATGCGCGCGATGCGGAGCAGCTGGCGGAGCTGGAAGTCAACGGCTGACCAGCCGCCCTGCGCCGGCAAGCCAGCCCCCTTGCCCCCGAATCAGGCATGCAAATCCCTGTTGACGTGCGCTTGTGTTTGCCGCAACAATACTTGCCAAAGCAATTATTGAATCAGCAACAAATGCAGCCTTCTTCCCCCGCGCGGCGCCAACCCGTTTCTCCCCAGCAGGCCGAATTGCTGGGCAGCACCCTGTTCCTGCTGCGCAACGGCCTGTCCGAAGCGATAGAGAGGGAGCTGGCACGCGGCGACTCCGGCTTGCGCATGAGCCAGGTGCAGGTGCTGTTGCGCCTGGGCAATCACGACAGCCTGACTGCCGGAGAGCTTGCACGTGCCATCGGCCACGACCCCGGCGCCCTGACGCGTCTGGTGGACCAGTTGGTGAAAAAACAGCTGGTGGAGCGCCATCCGCATGAGACGGACCGCCGCGCGCTTCGGATCGCCCTGACTGCACGGGGCCGCGACACCTATCGCATGCTCTACGGCCTGCGCATGCAGGTGATGGAGCGCATGTTGCAGGACTTTGACGAGGATGAACGCTACCGGGTGATGGACTTCCTGCAGCGCATGCTGCAGGGCTTGCAGGCGCACCCGCCCAGTTCAGGCTGAGATGCCGCCGTGAAACGCCGCCCGGGCGCGCCTTCTGCCGGGCGGCAGTGCATGCAAGGCCCTCAGGCAGTACCGCCCTTGTCCCTTTTCCCCGTCTTATCATGACCCACTCTTCCAGCGCCGCTTCCGCAGCGACCATTCCCGATGCCGCAGCATCACCGCGACACATCCATCTCGACCCCGACCACAAGCCGCCCGGAACCAGACTCTCGCGCGAGCAGAAGCGCCGCCGCGCGTTGACGCTGCTCACGCTGTTCGTGCTGCTGGCCGCAGGTGCGGCCATCGCCTGGTATCTGCTGGTGGGCGAGTGGAACGAAAGCACGGATGACGCCTATGTCGCCGGCGACATGGCACAGATCAATAGCCAGATCCCCGGCACGCTGGTGAGCGTGAAGGTGCGCGATGGCGATAAGGTGCAGGCGGGCGACGTGCTGGCCGAACTGGACCCCACCGACACCGCCGTGGCGCTGGCGCAGGCCAAGTCTGCCCTGGCCAATGCCGTGCGGCAATCGCACGGGCTGTTCAACCAGGCCAACAGCGCACAGAGCGACCTCGCCGCACGCGCACAGGCCCTGTCGACGGCGCGCAGCGACTATGAACGCCGCGTGACGCTGGCCAGGACCGGCGCCGTTTCCAGCGAGGAAGTGGACCACGCCCGCCAGTCCCTGGCAGCCGCTCAGGCCGCCTACAACGCAGCCCGCCAGCAATATGACGCCCGCCGTGTGCTGGTGGCCGGCACCGAGCTGAGCACCCAGCCGGCCGTGGAAGTTGCCGCCGCACAGCTGCGCGCCGCCTACCTCAACAGCCGGCGCAACGCCATCCTGAGTCCGCTCGACGGCTATGTGGCGCGCCGCACGGCCCAGGTCGGCCAGCGCGTGCAGCCGGGCCAGGCAATGATGACCATCGTGCCGCTGCAGGATGTGTGGATCGACGCCAACTTCAAGGAAACCCAACTGCGCAAGATGCGCATCGGCCAGCCTGCCACCATCGAAACCGACCTGTACGGCAGCAAGGTGCGCTACACCGGCAAGGTCGCCAGCCTGGGCGTGGGCACCGGCAGCGTTTTCGCCCTGCTGCCGGCGCAGAATGCCACCGGCAACTGGATCAAGATCGTGCAGCGCATCCCCGTGCGCATCACGCTGGACCAGCCGCAGCAGCTGGAGCAACACCCGCTGCGGCTCGGCATGTCCACCACGGTGGAGGTGGACATTCACAACCAGAGCGGCCCGCTGCTGGCACAGCAGCCCGCCCCCGGCGCGGTCCAGACCACCGACGTTTACGCCCGCTACAACGCGCAGGCCGACGCCCTGATCGCCCAGGTGATTCAGGAGAACCGCCCCGGCACCGCCGGCAAAAAAGGCTGATCCGTGCCGGAAGCCACCACCCTGCCCGGGAAGGGCACATCGCCGCCCGCACAGCCGGCAGCCCTATCCGCGGCAGCCCGGGGCGATGCGCCCGCCTTCGTGCCGCGCAACTTCGGCCTGACGGTGTTCGCGCTGTGCCTGGCCACCTTCATGCAGGTGCTCGACACCACCATTGCCAACGTCTCGTTGCCGACCATTGCCGGCAACCTGGGGGTGAGCATGAGTCAGGGTACCTGGGTGATTACCTCGTTTGCCGTCTCCAATGCCATCTTCCTGCCGCTGACGGGCTTTCTCACACGCCGCTTTGGCGAGGTGCGCCTGTTCATTTGGGCCACCCTGCTGTTTTCGCTCGCGTCCTTCCTGTGCGGCATTGCCACCCACATGACGGAGCTGATCATCTTCCGTGCGCTGCAGGGCGCAGTAGCCGGGCCGATGTACCCCATCACGCAATCGCTGCTGTACTCGCTGTTCCCGCCCTCCAAACGCGGCATGGCCATGGCCATCCTGGCGATGGTGACCGTGGTGGCACCCATTGCCGGGCCGCTGCTGGGCGGCTGGATCACGGAAAGCTATTCCTGGGAATGGATTTTCATCATCAACGTTCCGATTGGTATTTTTTCCAGTTTTGTGGTTGCCTGGCAAATGCGATCCCGTGCAGCCAGCACCGAGCGCCCGAAGATCGACTATGTCGGGCTGCTCACGCTGGTGCTGGGCGTGGGCGCGCTGCAGCTGGTGCTCGATCTCGGCAATGAGCACGACTGGTTTGCCTCGGGCACCATCATCTGGCTCACCGCCTTGTCGGTAGTCAGCCTGCTCGTGTTCCTGATCTGGGAGCTGACGCAGGATGATCCCATCGTGGATCTGCGCCTGTTCCGCCACCGCAACTTCCGCAACGGCACGGCGGCGCTGGTAGTGGCCTATGCCGCCTTCTTTTCGATCGGCCTGCTGGTGCCGCTGTGGCTGCAGCGCACTGTCGGCTATACCAGCATCTGGGCGGGCATGGCGGCAGCGCCGATCGGCATTCTGCCCATCCTGCTGACGCCCTTCATCGGCAAATATGCCGTCAAGACCGACCTGCGTCTGCTCGCCACCGGCGCCTTCATCGTGATGTCGGTAACCTCCTTCATCCGCTCGGGCTTCTTCATCGGGATCGACTTCTTCCACATCGCGGCGGCGCAATTCCTGCTGGGCCTGGGAGTGGCACTGTTCTTCATGCCGATGATGACGATCCTGCTGTCCGACCTCACGCTGAAGGAAATTCCGGCCGGCTCCGGCCTGTCCACCTTCCTGCGCACGCTGGGCGGCAGTTTCTCGGCCAGCATCACGACTTACGTCTGGGAAAAACGCGCAGTGGTGCATCATGCACATCTGGCCGAGCACATTTCCCCGTCCAATCCGCAAGCCATGCAGACCCTCGAACAGCTGAGCCAGGCCAACGGCGGCGACCCCGCCCCCGGCCTCGCCCTGATCAACCAACTGATCACCCAGCAGGCCTACCAGATCTCGTTCAACGAGCTGTTCCATGTGCTTGGCTGGCTGTTCCTGCTGCTGATTCCGCTGGTCTGGATGACCAAGCCTCCCTTCAGCGCCAAGCACGGCGGTGGCGATGGCGGGCACTGACACTAAGATAGTGTCCTCGTTCCAGCATCCGCTTTACCGCCCATGAGCCAGCCCCCTCTTTCCATCGCCGACGCCCTGCGCCAGGCGCAACTGCAGCAATTGCCCCGCCTGGATGCCCAGATGCTGCTGCTGCATGTGCTCGGACAGTCGCCCCGCGATCGCGCCTGGCTGCTGGCGCATGACGACGATCTGCTGGATACGGCCACGCAGGCGCGCTGGGAGGCCCTGTGCCTGCGCCGCCTGGCCGGAGAGCCCATGGCCTATTTGCTCGGCCAGCGCGAGTTCTTTGGCCTGGAGCTGCAGGTGGACGCCCGCGTGCTCGACCCGCGTCCGGATACGGAAATTCTGGTGGAGTGGGCGCTGGAGCTGCTGCCTTCCCTGGCCTCCAGCCCCGCCATTGCCGATCTGGGCACCGGCAGCGGCGCCATTGCCTGCGCCATAGCCGCGCATGCCCCCGGCGCACAGGTTTTCGCCTGCGATGCCAGCGACGATGCCCTGGCGGTGGCCCGCAGCAATGCGGAACAGCTGCAGCTTCCCGTGCAGTTTGCCCATGGCTGCTGGCTGCAGGCCTTCGCGCCAGCCACTCCGCGCTTCGACCTCATCGTGAGCAACCCGCCCTACATCCGCGCTGACGATCCGCATCTGCAGGCACTGATGCACGAACCCCTGTCTGCCCTGGCCAGCGGCATCGACGGGCTGGACGATATCCGCGCCATCATCGCGCAGGCCCCGGCCTGGCTCAAGCCGGGCGGCTGGCTGCTGCTCGAACATGGCTACGACCAGTCGGAAGCTGTACAGGCATTGTTGCGCCAGCAAGGATTTGCAGCCGTGCAATCACGCCAGGATCTGGCCAGTATTGCCCGCTGCACCGGCGGTCGCTGGGCTGCATCAAGCCCGCAGCTTGATCCAGAGCAGGCCAGCATCGTCTGAAGCCCCGCAACAAGCAAGGTCTGCCCCTCGCAGACGGGGAGATTGCCACAATATCCCTGATAATTGACCGACTCGGGCCAGCCCATGCTTGGCTGTGCCCATCTCCGAACATCTGATTTCCCAGCGAATACACCATGAACGAAACCCAACAACGCATCGACACCCTGGTCAAAGGCAGCCCCATCGTGCTGTTCATGAAGGGCAACGCCAGCTTCCCCATGTGCGGCTTCTCCGGCCGTGCCATCCAGATCCTGAAGGCCTGCGGCGTCGACCCCAAGGCGGTGCAGACCGTGAACGTGCTGGAAGACGACGAAATCCGCCAGGGCATCAAGGACTACAGCAACTGGCCGACCATTCCCCAGCTCTACGTCAAGGGCGAGTTCATCGGCGGCTCCGACATCATGATGGAGATGTACGAAAGCGGCGAGCTGCAACAGCTGCTGCAGGGCTGATCTGCCCCTGCCGGGCCGCTTGCCCGGCTTCGTGGTGACCGCAGGGAGTGAGCGATGGCACAGGCGCATCGCCGCGGTCACCGG
The DNA here is from genome assembly GCF_907163135.1 of Brachymonas denitrificans. Taxonomy (NCBI): domain Bacteria; kingdom Pseudomonadati; phylum Pseudomonadota; class Betaproteobacteria; order Burkholderiales; family Comamonadaceae; genus Allobrachymonas; species Allobrachymonas denitrificans. The sequence goes on from NZ_CAJQUA010000001.1 coordinate 1,133,834, forward strand.
TGTCCGACCCAACGGGACCTTTATGAGTTTTACCCAGAGTCTTGTCATCCTGCTGGCCCTGATCGCGGCCTCCTCCTTCTTTTCCATGGCGGAAATCTCGCTGGCTGCTTCGCGCCGCGTCCGCCTGCGGCAAATGGCCGATGACGGAGACCCCCGCGCAGACACTGTCATGCATGTGCAGGAACAGCCTGGGTATTACTTCACCGCCGTCCAGATCGGGCAGAACGCCGTCGCCATCCTGGGCGGCATCGTGGGGGAAGGCAGTCTTTCCCCCTATATCGCCGATGCGCTGTACTGGATCAACAATCCCGTCGTGCTGCGCCACCTGAGCGCCGCCCTCTCCTTCATCGCGATCATCTCGGCCTTCATCCTGCTGTCCGACCTGCTGCCCAAGCGCATTGGCATGAGCCAGCCGGAAAAATTTGCCGTGCGCCTGATCCGCCCCATGCAGGCCTGCGTTGCGCTGCTCAAGCCCATCGTGTGGTTCTATAGCCGCATCACCGATCTGGTGCTGCGCGTATCGGGCATGCCGGCACAGCGCGATGACCGCGTCACGCCCGACGACATCCTCTCGCTGGCCGAAGCCGGCGCACAATCGGGCCTGCTCGCGCGCAACGAGCAGCGCGTGATCGAAAACGTGTTCGAACTGGACAGCATCACCGTGGCCAGCGCCATGACCACGCGCGACCGCATCGCCTGGTTCAATGTCGACGACTCCGACACCATCATCCGCGTCCGCATCACCGAAGAGCCCTACTCCACCTACCCCGTGGTGCAGGATGACCTGGACCACGTGATCGGCTATGTGGATGCCAAGGACCTGTTCCAGCGTGCCCTCAAGAACGAAGCCATCGACCTGCACGACCCCGCCCTGCTGCACAAGGTGCTGGTGGTGCCCGCGCAGCTGACCCTGGCCGAAGTGCTGGAACAGTTCCGCCAGGTGCACGAGGACTTTGCCGTGGTGGTCAACGAATACAGCATGGTTGTCGGCGTGGTCACCCTCAACGACGTGATGAGCACGGTGATGGGCGATCTGGTGGCCATGGACGAAGAGGAAATGATCGTGCGCCGGGATGACAGTTCCTGGCTGATCGACGGCATCACACCCATTGGCGACGTGCAGCGCGCCCTGGGCATCGACACCCTGCCGGAAGACGACAGCTACGAAACCCTGGCCGGCTTCCTGATGGTGATGCTGCGCCGCATCCCCAAGCGGACCGATACGGTGACGGTGGGGAATTTCACGTTCGAAGTGATGGACGTGGACAGCTACCGGATTGACCAGGTGATGGTGACGCGCACCACCCTGCAAGATAGCGTGTGAATCTGGTAGGCCGTGCAGGACTTGAACCTGCGACCAAGGGATTATGAGTCCCCTGCTCTAACCAACTGAGCTAACGGCCCGCAGCGCAAGGCAGCCGCATATTGTACCTGCCAGCCGCCTCAGCCAGCCACTGTCACATCACGCGCAGCGGTCTGCTTAGTGCCTGCGTCATCGGTCCACACCATGTTCAGCGTGCCGGACTTGTCCGCCACGAACACGAACTCGATGTAGGGATCGATCGCCACCGAGATCTGCGGGTTCCATTCGAACAGCGGCTGACCACCGAGCGATGCCTCGAACCGGTTCACGATGTTGCGCAGAATGGCCTTGCCGCCATCGTCGTTGCGCAGGCCCGTTTCCATGCGATGCGTCACCTGCGCTCGCACGCGCACACGTTCGCCCTTGGCCGGGGTCGCATTGCTGATCCAGATACGTGGGGGTTTGATCATGCTTGCTCCTCTCTCACAGCCCGCAGCTGCCGGGTGCCACCTGGATGAACTGCCGCACCATCAGCACGCGGCCATCATTCATGCGTGCCAGGGCGCGGATATTCTGCGAGGCAATCAGACGCAGGCGAACCGCCGCCTCAGCCGTCCCCATGGCCGGGAAAAACCGGAAGCGGCTCGCCAGCGGCACCGGATTGCTCTCGGCAATCAGTATCAGCTCCTCGCACCAGTTCCTTGCGTCGATCGGCAAGGTCAAGCTCACCTTGATCGGCACCGAGGACGGGTTGTCGCCCAGCACCGGAAGGCCCAGCTTCAGGCCTTCGCCCAGCGGCTTTCCGCCCTTGAGAAAGTCATTCACCAGTGCAGTCACTGCCGGGCTCACCGGTGCATCCGCATTCTGCGCCAGCAACACCGGCGACAGCACGCCCAGCCCCGCCCCTGCCGCAGCGCCCTTCATCAGCTGGCGACGCATCGGCATCGCCAGCCCGCGCTCAGAACAGGAAGTCATCAAACCGCCCCTTGATCCAGGCAAAGTCTTCCTTCACCATCTCCGTGGTCCGCACATCGATGTCGACCTGCGTCTGGTGCACGTGGCCGCTGGCCTTGTCCACCTCATACTCGAACTTGACCGCAATTTCTTCCTGCGGATCGCCGTTCACCATCATGTAGCAGAGGTTGTCCGGCAGCCTTGCCACCACTTCCTTGCCAGCCACACGCTCCGAGATGTTACGCGCCACGATCTTGCCGATGGCGTTGGCCACGTGCCCGCTCTTGGGGTAGTAGCCGAACTGCGGCGAAATGGCACCCATCAGGTCGCCCACGAAATAAACGCGGTCGTCGGAGCGGGCCGTGTAGAAACGCGGATCCATGTCCGCCCAACCTGTCGGCTTGCCCTGCTCGGTCTTGCCGATCAGGCCGGCATGCCAGACCATGTCGGCCGCCTGGTGCTGTGGCATCAGGATGGCCTCGTCGAAGTCATATTCGCCAGCCGCAGTGACAATGCGCTTCTTGTACGGATCCAGGCTCTTCACGCCGGCATTCGGCACATGCGTGATGATCTCCGGATACAACTCCTCGAACGCCTGGCGGTAGCCCTCCCCGATCGGTCCGATCTTGGGCTTGGGATCCAGAATCACGATCTTGCCCGGAATTTTGTTCTTCTTGATATGCCATGCAATCAGGCAGGCACGTTCGTAGGGGGACGGCGGGCAGCGGTGCGGCGGCGGCGGCAACGTCATCACCAGCGTGCCGCGCTTGAAGTTCTTCACCCTGCTCTTCAGCGCCAGCATGCGGGCGTTGGGGATGTAGGCGCTGTTGAAGCGCTGGCTGGTATAGGCGATAGCTTCCCGGTCTTCACCCAGCCAGCCCTCGAAGTTGTCGCGGATACCGCCGGCCAGGATCAGGTAGTCATAGTCCAGCTGGCCATGCGCCGTACGCACGATACGCTTGGCGCGATCAAAGCCGCTGACCTCGGTCTGAATCAGGCGATAGCCATACTTGTTCGCCGCGTGCGACATGTCGTGGTGCACGAAATCGGTGTTGACAATGTCCACCAGCCACTTGTTGCTCATGGGGCCGGACCAGAACGTCGGGTTGCGCTCCAGCACCACGACATCGGCATTGGGAACCCACTGGCGCAGGTAGCGTGCAGCGGTGAGCCCACCCCAGCCGCCGCCACAGACGACGATGCGCGGCCCCTTGGCATGGCGAGGCAGCAAGCGGGTATCAGGAGTCAGGACGGCGGGAGCCGCCAGTGCGGACAAGGGTGTGCTCGCTGCGGCGCCCAGCGCAATAGCCGGCGGCGCAGCCATGAAGGTTCTGCGTTTCATAGTAAAGAATGAAGGTGTATGCAACAAAAGGGTGACAAGGCGACAGGGCAAGTCCCCGCCAGCAAGCTCGTCGCCCCCGATCATAGCCAGATTGAAGCCGGCTCCCGGGCCTGGCACCCTGAAAAATCAGGGACTTACCCTTGGTTCGATATCATCCGCCCCAGATATCGCCGGTAATGGCGCTGTACCAGCCTTGGCCGTACAGCGCCTCCATGCGGCGGAAACGGGCGTCTGCATCCAGCGGACTCACACCCCCCGAATCCGGTGCCTCGACCACCCGGCTTCCTTCGGCCTTGTAGACACCGGCAACGGAGATGCCGTAATCCGGCCCGATCAGGCTGTAGCAGGTATTGGAAAACGATGCCTGTGGCAACGCCTGGCCGCGCAGCTGCGCCGCAATCACGGCTGCCACCAGCTTGCCCTGCGTATTGGCCGCAAAGCCCGACTTCGGCATGGGAGCGGCAATGCTCGCATCGCCCACTACGAACACGTCCTGCACCTGGCTGGATTCGAAGGTGCCTCCATGCACCGGCACCCAGCCGCTTGCGTTGGTCACGCCGGCGCGTTCTGCGATCAGGCCCGCCTTCTGCGGCGGAATGACGTTGAGCACATCGGCCCGGTGCTTCTGGCCAAAGGCCGTCTCGACCTCGCGCCGGCGTGCATCCACGCGCACAACCTCGCCATCGTCCACCTGCCCCACCCATTCGATCATGTTGCCGTACAGCGCCTTCCAGCCCTGCATGAACAGTGCCTGCTTGGAGAACGCCGTCTTGGCATCGAGCAGGAGGATCTTGGACTTCGGCTTGTGCTGCCTGAAATAGTGCGCCACCATGGCCGCACGCTCATACGGGCCGGGCGGGCAGCGGAACGGATTCTCCGGAATCGTCATGATGAAGGTGCCACCATCCTTCATGGCCTGCAATTGGCGCTTGAGCAACTGCGTCTGCGCACCGGCCTTCCAGGCGTGTGGCGCATGCTCGGCGGCTGCCTGGTCATAGCCCTGCAGCTTGTTCCATTGCATGTCCACGCCGGGGGACAGCACCAGCTTGTCCCAGCGCAGGCTACTGCCGTTGGACAACTTCACCGTCCTGCCCCTGGCATCAAGCTGCTCTGCGCTCGCGTGCACCACCTCGATGCCCTGCTTGCGCAAGCCATCAAAGCCATGGCCGAGACTGTCCCACTCGCGCAATCCCGCCAGGTACAGATTGGAAAACGGGCAGGTGTAAAAGCGCTGCGCCGGCTCGACCAGAGTGATCTGCACATCCGGATGGTAGCGGCGCAGATAGCGCGCTGCCGTTGCCCCGCCAAAGCCTCCTCCGACCACCACCACGTGGGCAGATGCCTGGCGCGCCTGCACCAGCGCAGGAGCGCCCAGCAGCATGCCACCGGCCGCCATGCCGCCCAGAACCTGGCGGCGGGAGATGCTGTTGTCATGTGGTTTCATCGGGGCACCTCCGAAAAATATCCGGCGAGATCTCTCAACTCGTCCTCGCTGTAGCCTTTCATCAGGCGCGTCATCACCGTGGCACGCGGATCAATGCCGGCCTTGAAATCCTGCAAACGCTGCAACAGCCTGTCTTTCGGCTGACCGGCGATGGAGGGGATGATTCCGGGCGAACGGCCATCCGTGCCATGACAGTTGGCACAGGTGGCTGCCGCAACCGCCATGGACGACAAATGCGGCTGTTGCTGCGCCATCACCACAGCAGCCGGCGCCAGGCCCAGCAGCAAGGTCGCGATATGAACACTTGCGCTTCCGTAGCGCGCAAGCTTGAAAGGCGTTATTCCACGCCGGGGGGGAGATGAATGCAGATCCAACTGGACACCTCATGACTGATAACTGCGATGGCCGCCGGATCAAAGACGGCAGCCTGTCTGATGATTGCAAGCCGTATGCCCGCGTCGGGATCATAACTGTCTTGCCATGAGGAACCACGCCCTTCCAACTGTTCGTTCTATGCGTGGTTTTTTTAAAAAATCCTGGCTCCACCGCAAAAACTACGCTATACTTCGATGCTTCAGCGGCTGTAGCTCAGTTGGATTAGAGTACTTGGCTACGAACCAAGGGGTCGTGGGTTCGAATCCTGCCAGCCGCGCCAACATTGCAGAACGCCTATCCAGGCGTTTTGTTTTCCTTTCAGCGACTGTAGCTCAGTTGGATTAGAGTACTTGGCTACGAACCAAGGGGTCGTGGGTTCGAATCCTGCCAGTCGCGCCAGAAAGTTCAGAAACGCCTTGCAGCAATGCAAGGCGTTTTTGTTTTTTCCGCTCAGCGCTGGCTCAGCGCATTGCTCACCAGCCGTGAAGCGATGTCCACAATCTCCACCATGCGCTGATACGGCATGCGCACCGGCCCGATCACTCCCAGCGTGCCCACCACCGTGCCATCCACGCTGTAAGGCGCACTCACCACCGAGAGCTCCTCCACCGGCACCACCTGGCTCTCGCCGCCGATGTAGATATGCACGCCCGCCGCCTGGCTCGATTCGTCCAGCAGACGCATCAGTGTGGTCTTCTGCTCGAACAGGTCAAACGCGCGGCGCAACTGCGACATGTCGCTGGAAAAATCGCTCACAGACAGCAGGTTGCGCTCCCCTGCAATCACCACATCCTGCTCATGCTCCTGCATGGCCTCGGTGCTGGCCGCGATGGCGGCCTGCATCAGCGCGGCAATTTCACCACGCAGGGTTTCCACCTCGTCCTTCAGGCGCACGCTCACCTGCTCCAGTGCAAGCCCGCTGTAATGTGCGTTCAGATAATTGGCGGCTTCCACCAGCTGGCTCTGGTCGAAATCGGTTTCGGTAAACAGGACGCGATTCTGCACATCCCCTTCCGGCGAGACGATGATCACCAGCACCCGTTTTTCCGACAGGCGCAGGAATTCGATATGCCGAAAGACGGACCCGCGCCGCGGGCTCATCACCACGCCCACGAACTGCGACAGGCTCGACAGCATGTTGGCAGCATTGGCGATGACCTTCTGCGGCTGCTCGGGCGGCAGGGCGAGCGTGGGCATGGAAACGGACAGATGCGCCGGATCGGCCGTGAGCATGGTGTCCACAAACAGCCGGTAGCCGCGCGCCGTCGGGATGCGCCCTGCGGAGGTATGGGGGCTGGCGATCAGGCCCAGGTTTTCAAGGTCCGCCATCACGTTGCGGATGGTGGCCGGCGACAGTTCCAGCCCCGCGGTTTGCGAGAGCGTACGGGAACCCACGGGCTGGCCGTCCGCGATGTAGCGGTCGACCAGGGTCTTGAGCAGCAACTTGGCACGATCGTCGAGCATGGCGTCACATTTTAATGATCTAATGTAAGTATGAAGCCCCAATTTCACCACGTCGGACTGATTGGAAAATTCCTGCAAAGCAATAACCTGCAGCAGGCTTCTCATTCCGAAGGCACTCCCCCCGAAATCATGCTGGCCGTGGCCGAATGTCTGGAACGCAACGGCTGCCAGGTGGCCATGGAATTCCGCGCGGCCGAGATGACCGGCCTCAATGCCCGCTACCCCTCGCTGGAGATGGTCGAGATCGGCGAACAGTGCGATCTGGCCGTGGTGGTGGGCGGCGACGGTACCATGCTCGGCGCTGCGCGCACGCTGGCTCCTGCCAAGGTGCCGCTCATTGGCATCAACCAAGGACGCCTAGGCTTTATTACTGACATTCCCCTGGGCCGCATCTGTGAAACCCTGCCCCCCATGCTGCGCGGCGAATACATCGAAGACCACCGCAGCATGATGCTGGGCCAGGTCAAGCGTGGCGAAAGCACCGTGTTCGAGGCGATTGCCTTCAATGACGTGGTGATCAACCGCGGCAGCACGGCGGGCATGGTGGAACTGCGCATCGAGGTCGACGGGCATTTCGTGTCCAACCAGCGCGCCGACGGTCTGATCGTGTCCACCTCCACCGGCTCCACGGCCTATTCGCTGTCGGCCGGTGGTCCGCTGCTGCACCCGTCGGTGGCCGGATGGGTGCTGGTGCCGATTGCCCCGCACACCCTCTCCAACCGCCCCATTGTGCTCAGTGATTCGAGCGAAATCAGCATCGAGGTGGTCTCCGGCCGCAAGGCCAGCGCCAACTTCGACACGCAATCGCTTTCCTCGCTGCAATCCGGCGATCGCGTGGTGGTGCGCCGCTCGGATCACGAAGCTCTGTTCCTGCACCCGCGTGGCTGGAACTATTTCGACACCCTGCGCGAAAAGCTGCACTGGAACAGCGGGAGCAACTGACCATGGCGCTACGGCGTATTGCCCTGCAGGATTTCGTGATCGTGCAGGCTCTGGATCTGGACGTTCACAACGGCTTTACCGCGCTCACAGGCGAGACCGGCGCGGGCAAATCCATTCTGGTGGACGCCCTGCAACTGGTGATGGGCGCCCGTGCCGATGCCGGCTTCGTGCGCGAAGGCTGCAATCGCACCGACATCACTGCACATTTCGACATCACCCCTGCGCTGGCACCTCTGCTGGACGAATACGGCATCGAGGCGGATGCCGAAGAAGGCCTGCTGCTGCGCCGCGTGGTTGACAGCCAGGGCAAGAGCCGCGGCTGGATCAACGGCACGCCCGCCACCGCCACGCAGTTGCGTGCGCTGGGCACCCTGCTGGTGGACATCCACGGCCAGCACGCCTGGCAAAGCCTGATGCAGCCGGCAAGCACACGCGCCCTGCTCGACGGCTACGGCCGCATTGACACCACGGCCATCCGCACGCTCTGGCAGCAATGGCAAACTGCCCGCGAGCAGCTGGAGCAGGCCACCCAGGGCCAGGAACAGCGCCAGCAGGAACGCGAGCGCCTGCAGTGGCAGGTCGCCGAAGTCGACAAGCTCGGCCCCCAGGCCGATGAATGGCCCGAACTCAACAGCGAACACCAGCGCCTGGCCCATGCCCAGCAGTTGCTGGATGCCGCAGGCACCGCCCTGCAGGCACTGGAAGGTGAACAGCACGGTCTGCTCGACACCCTGCACACCGCCGTGCACGCACTGCAGGAGCAGGAGCATATCGAGCCGGCCTTTGCCGAATGGACTGCCCTGCTCGCCAGCAGCCAGACCCAGCTGGAAGAGGCCCAGCGTGGCCTGCACGCCTATCTGCACCGCACCGAACTCGACCCGGACCGCCTGGCCCAGCTGGACCAGCGCATGTCCGGCTGGATCTCGCTGGCACGGCGTTTCCGCGTGCAACCAGAAGAACTGGCCGCCACCTGGACCGGCTGGCAGCAGCAGCTGCAGGCGCTGGATGCCGCCGAGGATCTGGAGGCCCTGCAGCAAGCCGAACAGGGGGCCAGCGCCGCCTATCGGAAGGAAGCCACACGCCTGACCGGCCTGCGCAAGCAGGCGGCAGACCAGTTGGGCGAAAGCATCACCAGTGCCATGCAGCAGCTCGGCATGCAGGGCGGCCGCTTTGTGGTGGACGTTGCCCCGGCTGCGCAAGCCGGCAGCAGCGGCGCCGATGCCATCGATTTCCTGGTGGCCGGCCATGCGGGCAGCACGCCGCGGCCCATCGCCAAGGTGGCCTCCGGCGGCGAACTGTCCCGCATCGCACTGGCCATTGCCGTCACCACCAGCCAGCTGGGCACGGCGCCCACGCTGATCTTCGATGAAGTGGATGCCGGCGTGGGCGGCAAGGTCGCGCACACCGTAGGCCAGCTGATGCAGCAACTGGGGCAGGACCGGCAAGTACTGGCCGTCACCCACCTGCCGCAGGTAGCCGCGTGTGCCAACCACCATCTGCGCGTGTTCAAGACCGCGGGCGGCACGCAGCCCGCCACCGTCAGCAGCGCCGAAATGCTGGCCGAAAACGAACGCCTGCACGAAATCGCCCGCATGCTGGGCGGTGACGCCGAATCGTCCACCACCTTGGCCCACGCCGGCGAAATGCTGCTCAAGGCCCGATCCCGCACGCCCGCGTAATGCATCCGATCACTGGAAGCGACATGACCGAGACCTCCGCCCTGATCGCCCCCGAGCCGCAGACCGATATCCATCTGGTCATCATCAGCGGCATGTCCGGCTCCGGCAAGTCGATTGCGCTGCACGCACTGGAAGATGCCGGTTTCTACTGCGTCGACAACCTGCCTCCGGAGTTGCTGCTGCCATTCATCGAGGTCGAGAAAACCAAGGACGGCAACAAGATCGCCATCGCCATGGACGCGCGCAGCGCCACCTCGCTGCCACTGATTCCGGTACAGATCAACGCCTTGCGCCACAGCGGCATCCACGTGACGCCGCTGTTCCTGGACGCGAGCGACGAAACCCTGGTGCGCCGCTTCTCCGAAACACGCCGCAAGCATCCGCTCACCAAGGTCAGCACGCACGATCAGGTGCACGACCTGCGCGACGCCATCGCCCAGGAACGCCTGCTGCTCGCCGCCTACCGCGAACAGGCCGAGGTGATCGACACCACCATGACGCGCGCCTCGCAGCTGCGCAGCCAGATCAAGAGTCTGCTGGCCGTGCAGCACAGCCAGCTCACGCTGGTGTTCGAATCCTTCGCCTTCAAGCGCGGTGTGCCAACCGATGCCGACTATGTGTTTGACGTGCGCATGCTGCCCAACCCGCATTACGAGCCCGGCATGCGCGACCTGACCGGCCGGGATGCGCCCGTGATCGACTTCCTGCAGCAGCAGCCCGCGGTCACGCTGATGCGCCAGCACATCCGCGAATTCCTGCAGCACTGGCTGCCCGAGCTGTCCAACGACCATCGCAGCTATGTGACGGTCGCGGTGGGCTGTACCGGCGGCCAGCACCGCTCGGTCTATCTGGTGGAGCAGCTCTACAACGACTTCAAGGACGAGTGGGTGTGCATCAAGCGGCACCGGGAGATGGAGGCGGTCTGACGCGAAGCTGCCTGCCGAAAGACAGGCACCCTGCGTTCAGGCCACTCGACCAGGCTATACGCTCAATCCCATAGCTCGCGGGTGCCGGGCGCTGTTGCCTCCTGCTGTGCCTTCAGCCATTTGCGCAATGGTGCCGGCAGGCCCACCGTCTCCCAATCGGCAATCCAGCGGCCCTCCAGTCCAGCAAAGGGAACGGCTGGCGCAGGCTCTGCCACCACGTTGCCCTGCAATTCCAGCACGACGGGGTGCAGATAGAGATCCTTGTGCGTCAGCACATGCTTGAATGCCGGCAGATGCTGCAGCCTTGCCGCGCTCCCTGCCACCGCCTGTTGCAATGCCGACTCGTCCGCGAACAGCGGCACGCAATGCAGGCCGGCCCAGATGCCCTGAAGCGGCCTGCGCTGCAGCCAGATGCCCTGCGGTGAGTGCAGCACCAGCATCCACCAGTTCTCGGCAGAGCGCTTGAGCTTGCTGCTGCGCACCGGATAAACCAGCTGCGTGCCCTGCCCCGCCGCCACGCAGATGTCCTGCATCGGACAGGCGGCGCAGGCCGGCTGGCGCGGCGCGCAGATGGTAGCGCCCAGATCCATCAGGCCCTGGGTGTAGGCAGACATCGCATCCGGCCCCGCATCACCCGGAATCAGCGCGTTGGCCCGCTGCCACAAGGCGCGCACCGCCCTTACGCCGGACAAATCCTCGCCAAACCCAAGCACGCGGCTGAGCACGCGCTGCACATTGGCATCCAGGATGGAACTGCGCTCGCCAAAACAGAACGCTGCAATCGCAGCCGCCGTGGAAGGCCCGATGCCCGGCAGCGTCGCCAGCTCCGCACTGCTGCGCGGAAACTCGCCCCCATGCGTGCCGCACACCTCCTGCGCACAGCGCAACAGGTTGCGCGCCCGGCTGTAGTAGCCCAGCCCGCTCCACAAGGCCAGCACCTCGTCCTGATGTGCCTGCGCCAGCGCCTGCACATCCGGAAAGGCCTGCAGGAAACGCTCGTAATAGCCCAGTACCGTCACCACCTGGGTCTGCTGCAGCATCACTTCCGACAGCCAGACCCGATAGGGGTCGCGCGTCTGCTGCCAGGGCAAGCCGTGGCGGCCGTGGCGGCGCTGCCATTGCACCAGCCGCTCGAAGAACACACCCCCCAAGGATTCCGCCATCTCACGCCCCCTTGAAGCGCGAGGCCGGCATCTTCTGGCAGCGCGGACAGACGTAGGTGGAACGCTGTCCCTGGCGCAGCATGCGGATCGGCGTGCCGCATTCGCGGCAGGGCTGGCCGGCCCGGTCGTACACCATGGCCTGCAGCTGGAAATAGCCGTTGCGCCCTTCCGCGCTGGAAAAGTCGCGCAAGGTACTGCCGCCCTCGTCGATCGCCCACTCGATGATGTAGCGGATCGCTGCCCAGAGTCGCTCCACCTGCGGCCGCGTCAGCGCACGCGCGGGCGTGGTCGGATCGATACGCGCCCTAAACAGCGCTTCGGACGCATAGATATTGCCCACGCCAACCACCACATCCCCCGCCAGCAGCACCTGCTTGATCGGCGCGCTGCGCACCTTGAGCCGGGCGGCAAAGTACGGCAGGTCGAAGGCATCGTCCAGGGGCTCGGCCCCCAGGTGTGCCAGCAGCTTCTGCGCGCGCGGATCGCTCTCGGCCTGCATGTACATCACGGCACCGAAACGACGCGGATCATTCAGCCGCAGCAGGCCCAGGCTGGTATCCATCTCGAAATGGTCATGCACGCCTGGCGGCGGCAACAGCGTATCGAAGCGCAGACTGCCCGACATGCCCAGATGCACCATCAGCAATCCGCCACTCAGATCCAGCAGCAGGTACTTGCCGCGGCGGCGCACATCCTGCACCTCCTGGCCGAGCAGCACTTCCGGCTCGGCGCCCAGCGGCCAGCGCAAGGGCTTGCCCATGTGCACGCCGGCAACGCGCGCCCCTCGGATGCGGTCGACGAAACTGCGTCGCGTGACTTCGACTTCGGGCAATTCAGGCAAGAAAACTCCTCGGCACGGCGGCCCCACGGTTGCAACTGCATACGGACGCATCCCCCACTGCGCAGGCCTTGCGTCCAAGTTCCTTTATTATCCATGGGACGGTCGTCCGCCTTGCCCTGCAGGGGCAAGCGGCAGAGCTTACTTTCAGGACAACACCTTGCGCCTCTCGCCCATTGCCCTCAGCCTGGCCCTTGGCCTGGCAACGCTTTCCAGCCAGCCGGTGGTCGCAGCCCCGGCACGGCCTGCCGCCCTGTCGCCCGAGCGCACCAACACGCAGGTCGACGCCGACCGCCGGATTCGGCAGGATGCGGCACTCGACACCATCATCCTCAATTCCACCGCGCTCTACGATGCACTGGTTGGCGAGCTGTATTACCAGAGCCGCGAGCCTGGCAAGTCCTACGCCTACCTGATGGAGGCAGCGCGCCGCAGCGGCGATACCCGGCTCTATGCACGCGCTGCCGAGGTCGCCATCCAGGCACGCTCGCCGGATGCCGCGCTGCGTGCCGTGCAGGCCTGGCAAAAGCTCAAGCCCTCCGATTCCGAAGCCAGCAACTACCAGTTGCAGATCCTGCTGCTGCTCGGCCGTATCGAGGAAAGCGCCGGTCCGCTGGCCCAGGCCCTGAACAATGCCCCACCCGAGCGGCGCCTCAAGCTGATCCACGCCACCCCGGTGCTGTACGGCGAAATCCACAACCAGGAACTGGTATTGCGCACCGTGGAGCCGGTGCTGCAGACCTGGGCCGAACAGCCTGCCACGGCCTTTGTCACCAACATCAGCCTGGCGCGCATGCAACTGACCGCGCGCCAGTATGCACAGGCCATGGATTCGCTGGAGAAGGCGCGCGCCGCCCAGGTTCCTGCCGAGCGGCTGGGCACCGTGCTCCCCAACCACGAGTTGCCTGCCCTGGTGGCGCTCGATGTGATGCGCCTCTCGCGCACCACCACCCCCTACGCCGCCAGCCACGCGGAAGAATTCGTACGCCAGGCCGTGCGTCAGGCCGATGTGTCACAGGAACTGCGCATCAGCTACGCCAAGGTGCTGATCGAGTCTCGCCGCTACGATGACAGCCTCACCCAGCTGAAGGAGCTGCTGCGCAAGCATCCCGGCTACGCCATGGGCTGGCTGCTGCAAGGCGGCGTCCAGCTGCAGACCAGGCAATACAAGGCAGCCGAAAGCTCGCTGCAGCGCTACCTCACCCTGCGCAGGGTGGATGACAGCATTCAGCCGCACGGCGAAACCCCCTCGCTGCTGGGCATGGCCTCTGCCGGCAGCGACGTGCAGGCCTATCTGATGCTGGCCGAAATCGCCGACCAGCGCAACGACGCAGCTGCCGCAGCCAACTGGCTCAAGCGCATCCAGTCTCCCGCTGCACGCAACGCCGCCATCCTGCAGCGCGCCGAAGCACTCAACAACCAGGGCAAGCCAGAGCAGGCCCTGCAACTGGTCAACGCCCTGCCGGGCGACAGCGTGAAGGAACGCTCGCTCAAGGCGCTGGTGCAAGTGCAGATCCTCGAGACTGCCGACAAGCTGGCTCCCGCGGAAAAGGTTCTGGGCACCGCCCTGGCCGAAGATGCCGACAACGCAGAACTGCTCTATGCCCGCGGCATGATCCGCGAGCGCCTGGGCAACCGGGCCGGCGCCGAAGCCGACCTGCGCAAGGTCATCACCCTGAGCCCGGATACCCCGGCCGCCTACAACGCCCTCGGCTATTCTCTGGTCGAACGTGGCGAGCGGCTGGAAGAAGCACGCACGCTGATTGCACGCGCACTGGAACTGATGCCCAACAGCGGTGCCGTCCAGGACAGCATGGGCTGGGCCGAATACAAGCTCGGCCGCCTGAAGGAAGCCCGCCGCTGGCTGGAAAAGGCCTTCGACAACGAGCCCAATGCCGAAATCGCCGCCCACCTGGGCGAAGTGCTCTGGAAGCTGGGCGACCAGACCAAGGCGCGCGCCATCTGGCAGGAAGGCCTAAAGCTCGACGCCAAGGACGAGGTGCTGCTGCGCACCATGCAGGAGTTCGGCGTGAAGCCGGCACCATGAAACCGCCCTGCCCCCTGTTTAATCACTGATTTTTCCCATGAACGATTTCCCAGGCCTCAACCGCCGCCAGGCTGCCAGCCTGCTGACTGTTTCGCTGATCGGCGCCACGCTGGCCGGCTGCGCCACGCCGCCCCGCCCTGCCACGCCCGATGTTGCTGCCTCCACCTGGAGCGGCCGCCTGTCGCTCACGGTGGACCAGGAGCCGCCGCAGTCCTTCTTCGCCAGCTTCCTGCTCAAGGGCACACCGCGCCAAGGCACGCTGGACCTCTACAGCCCGCTGGGCAGCACCGTCGCCCAGGTGCGCTGGTCACCCACCGAGGCCATCGCCCAACAGGGCAAGATGGCACGCGAATATCCCTCGCTCGATGACCTGATCATCGACTTGACCGGTGCCAACGTGCCGGTGCCCGCCCTGTTCGACTGGCTCGCCGGCCGCAACACCAGCGTGCCCGGCTGGCAACCCGACCTGAGCCGCCAGCCCGAAGGCCGCATCAGCGCGCGCCGCCTGCAACCGCTGCCCACGGCGCGCCTGCAGGTCGTGCTGGACCAGAACCCGGCCTGACAGGGCGTTCCATGGCCGAAACCGCCTTTCACAAGCTCCCCGCTCCTGCCAAGCTCAACCTGTTCCTGCACGTGGTGGGCCGGCAGGACAACGGCTACCACCTGCTGCAGTCGGTCTTCATGCTGATCGACTGGCAGGACTCGCTCGACTTCACGCTGCAAGCCGGCGGCACCATCACCCGCACCGAAGAAAGCGAACTACCGCTGCCGGCCGAAGACCTCTGCGTGCGCGCCGCGCGCAAGCTGCAGCAGGCCACGGGCTGCACGCTGGGCGCCCATATCCACCTGCGCAAGCAGATTCCCGCCGAAGCGGGCATGGGCGGCGGCTCATCCGACGCCGCCACCTGCCTGATGGCGCTGAATCGCCTCTGGAACCTCCAGCTCTCGCCCGAACAGCTGGCCGCCATCGGCGTGGAGCTGGGCGCAGATGTGCCCTTCTTCCTGTTCGGGCGCAACGCCTGGGCCGAGGGCATCGGCGAGAAGCTGCAGCCGGTGGAACTGCCTGCTTCCCGGTGGATCGTGGCCAAGCCTGACCAGGGCGTGCCGACCGGACCCATTTTTTCTTCACCCGACCTGAAACGCGACACAAAACCTGCTACACTCTCGGCTTTCGTTGCAGACGCTGACCCGTTTCATTACGGACACAACGACCTGCAACCGGTCGCCGAAAGGCTTTGCCCGCCGATCACCCAGGCCATCGCCTGGCTCGATCAGCAAGGACTGCAGGCACGCATGACCGGTTCAGGCAGTGCAGTGTTTGCACAATTGCCCGCAGGGTTTGATGCCGACAAATTGCAACAGTCGGCCCCAGAAAAAAACTGGAAAATCAGAGTCTGCAGCAATTTGAGCCTCCATCCTCTGCTACAATGGAGAGCTTAACGAAACGCACAAACGCTGGTTGCTTGCAGCAGCTGGCGTGTGTAGGGGAGTAGCCAAGTCGGTTAAGGCACCGGATTTTGATTCCGGCATGCGAGGGTTCGAATCCTTCCTCCCCTGCCACACACCTTGTTCTCATCACCCAAAGTAAATCGGCCATCATCGTGTTTCCACTGTTGATGGCCTTTTGTATTGCCGGAAGCTGACATGCAAAACTTCGATTCCGATTTCCTCGTCTTCACCGGTAACGCCAACCCCAGTCTGGCGGAAGAAATCGTCAAATCGCTCGGCACCTCCCTGGGTGAGGTTCAGGTCGGCCGCTTCTCCGATGGCGAAGTCACCGTCGAGATCAAGCAGAACGTGCGCGCCCGCGACGTATTCATCGTCCAGCCCACCTGCGCCCCCACCAACGAAAACCTGATGGAACTGCTCATCATGGTCGACGCGCTCAAGCGTGCATCGGCCGAGCGCATCACGGCAGTCATTCCCTACTACGGCTACGCCCGCCAGGATCGCCGCCCGCGTTCCACCCGCGTGCCGATTTCCGCCAAGGTCGTGGCCAACCTGCTGCAGACCGTGGGCGTGCACCGCGTACTCACCATGGACCTGCACGCCGACCAGATCCAGGGCTTCTTCGACATTCCGGTGGACAACATCTACGCCTCCCCGGTGCTGCTGAGCGACCTGCGCCAGAAGAACTACGAAGACCTGATCGTGGTCTCGCCCGACGTGGGCGGCGTGGTGCGCGCACGCGCCCTGGCCAAGCAGCTGGGCTGCGATCTGGCCATCATCGACAAGCGCCGTCCCAAGGCCAACGTCAGCGAAGTGATGAACATCATCGGTGACATCGACGGTCGCAACTGCGTGGTGATGGACGACATGATCGACACCGCCGGCACACTCGTGAAGGCTGCCGAGGTGCTCAAGGAGCGTGGCGCCAAGAGCGTATACGCCTATTGCACGCACCCCGTGTTCAGCGGCCCCGCCATCGAACGTATCGTCCAGGGCACGGCGCTGGACGAGGTCGTCGTGACCAACACCATTCCGCTGTCGCCGCAGGCGCAGCAGTGCAAACGCATTCGCCAGCTCTCCGTGGCTCCGCTGATCGCCGAGACGATCACGCGCATTGCCCACGGCGAGTCGGTCATGAGCATGTTCTCGGAGTAATTCCACTCCGGAACCAATCGGGTGCACCGGATATCCGGTGCACTTTTACAACCTGGGTACACACTGGTCGCGGTGGTACCCCCAATGGAGAAAACCCATGAAAGTCGTCGCTTTTGAGCGCGCCAAGCAAGGTACGGGTGCGAGCCGCCGCCTGCGCAATGCTGGCAAGGCCCCCGGTATCATCTACGGTGGCACCGCCGAACCCCAGCTGATCGAGCTGGATCACAACGCCCTGTGGCACGCCCTGAAGAAGGAAGCATTCCACTCTTCCATCCTGGATCTGGAAGTTGCCGGCAAGACCAGCCAGGTCGTGCTGCGAGACGTGCAGTACCACCCCTACAAGCAGCAAGTGCTGCACGTGGATTTCCAGCGCGTGTCCGCTACCGAAAAACTGCAGTTCAAGGTGCCGCTGCACTTCCTGGGTGAAAACGACTCCCCGGCCGTCAAGCTGGAGCAGTGCATGGTCGCCTACATCGTGACCGAACTGGAAGTCAGCTGCCTGCCGGCCGACCTGCCCGAGTTCATCGAAGTGGACCTGACCAAGGTCGTCAAGGGCGACGTGGTCAAGCTGAGCCAGATCCAGCTGCCCAAGGGCGTGGAAGCCATCGCCCACGGCGAAGAAGACCCGGTGCTGGCCAGCGTTGTGGCCCCGAAAGGCCCCGGTGCCGACGAAGAAGCTGCCGAAGGCGAAGAGCCCGCAGCCGAGTAATTCCGGCCTGCATCGTCAGCAAGAAGCCCACTTCGGTGGGCTTTTTCATGCCCTGCACTTACACTATCTCGCCATGATTCAATTGATCGTCGGCCTGGGCAACCCGGGCCCGGAATACGAAGCCACCCGCCACAATGCCGGTTTCTGGTGGGCCGAAGCAGCAGCGCGCAAGCTGGGCATCACGCTCAACCAGGAGCGCAGCTATTTCGCCCAGGTGGGCCGCACCAACGTCGCCGGCCATCCGGTGTGGGTGATGCTGCCGCAGACCTTCATGAACCGTTCAGGCCAGGCTGTGGGTGCGCTGGCGCGCTTCTTCAAGATTCCGTCCGAGAACATCCTGGTGGTGCATGACGAACTGGACCTGGAGCCCGGCCAGGTCAAGCTGAAAAAAGGCGGCGGGCATGCCGGCCATAACGGGCTGCGCGACATCCATGCGCAACTGGGTACGCCGGACTACTGGCGCCTGCGCCTGGGCATCGGCCATCCTGGCGTGAAGTCCGAAGTGGTGAACTGGGTGCTGAAGAAGCCCTCGCTCGATCACCGCATTGCCATCGAGCAGGCCATCGACCACAGCCTGCGCGCCCTGCCCGACCTGCTGGCGGGCGACATGGTGAAGGCGACCAAGGACATCCATACGGCGCCTTGACGACGGCTGCCGCGCACCGATGGCGTGGCGCCTGCCTGCGTCAGGCGAGCGGCGCCCTGTACGCCGGGAGTCGCCCGGCCGAAATCAGCCGCGGCTCTTCAGGGTTTCCTGCTGCAGGCGCTCGTATTTCTGCATGAGCTGCTCGCGGCTTTCCACATGCTGCGGGTCGACCGGGATGCAGGCCACCGGGCACAGTTGCACGCACTGCGGCTCATCGAAGTGGCCGACGCATTCGGTGCACTTGTCCGGATTGATCTCGTAGATGTGCTCGCCCAGATAGATGGCTTCGTTCGGGCACTCGGGTTCGCATACATCGCAGTTGATGCAGTCGTCGGTGATGATCAGTGCCACAGTAGCCAGTCCTTCCTTTCAGGGGGTCCCTCGGTCGAAGGACAAAACGCCGCTATTATCGCAAGTGCGGCGGCGCCTTGCCGCCATTTGCTGTCCGTATCCACTTCTGCCTCATGGGTCTGTATCTTGCCAAACGCCTGCTCAGCCTGCTGCTGACCCTGCTGTTCACATCGGTGGTGGTGTTTGGCGTGCTGGAAGTGCTGCCCGGCAATGCCGCCCAGGTGATGCTGGGGCCGGACGCCAGCCCCGAAGCCGTGGCCGAGCTCTCGCGCCAGCTGGGGCTGCATCTGCCAGTGCATACGCGCTACCTGGCCTGGGCCGGCGGCCTGCTGCAGGGCGACATGGGCATCAGCCATGCCTACAGCAGCCCGGTCTGGCCGCTGATTGCCGAGCGGCTCGCACTCACCATCCCGCTGGCCGTGTTTGCCATGCTCATCACCAGCGTGCTGGCACTGGTGATCGGCATCTATGCGGCTTCTCGCCACAACAAGCCGGCCGATATCGCGGTGATGGGAATCAGCCAGATCGGCATGGCGGTGCCCAATTTCTGGTTTGCGATCGTGCTGATCCTGGTGTTTTCGGTGCAGCTGCAGTGGTTCAGCGCCGGCGGCTTCGATGGCTGGCGCGCAGGCTTCTGGAGCGGCTTGCAGAGCCTGTTGCTGCCGGCGATTGCGCTGGCGGTGGTGCAGACAGCGATTCTGGCGCGCATCACGCGCTCGTCGGTGCTGGAGGTGATGCAGGAGGATTTCGTGCGCACGGCACGCGCGCGCGGCCTGAGCGAGCGCGCGACACTGTGGCGCCATGTGCTGCGCAACGCCATGATTCCGGTGCTGACGGTGATGGGGCTGCAGTTTGCCAACCTGCTGGCGGGCACCATCGTGGTGGAGAACGTGTTTTTCCTGCCTGGGCTCGGGCGGCTGATTTTCCAGAGCATTGCCAACCGGGATCTGGTGGTGGTGCGCAACTGCGTGATGCTGCTGGCCGCGATGGTGATCGTGGTGAACTTCGTGGTGGATGTGCTGTATGCGGCGATTGATCCGCGCCTGCGCCACCGGGGGGGGAGCAGCCAGTGAACACGCCAGCCAAGGTTTCCGGCTCCCATGCCATGACACCCGCCGCGACCACCGTGACCAGTGCACCGCGCGTGAACCGCCTGCGTGCCCGTGCCTGGCGCCATCCGGGCCTGTGGATCGGTGGCGGGCTGACGCTGCTGCTGGTGTTGGCCGCCCTGCTCTCCTACGTCTGGACCCCTTGGCCGCCGCTGGAGATGCACCTGGAACGCAAGCTGCTGCCGCCCAGCGCCAGTCACTGGCTTGGCACAGACGTGATGGGGCGCGACGTGGTGTCGCAGCTGCTGGTAGGCGCGCGCAGCTCGATCTTCGTGGGGGTGATTGCCGTGGGTATCGGTCTGGTCATCGGCACGGCTCTGGGCCTGCTGGCCGCCGCGCGGCGTGGCTGGGTCGAAGAACTGATCCTGCGCATGACCGACGTCACCTTCGCATTTCCGGCCATCCTCACCGCCATCATGCTGGCCGCCGTATGGGGACCGGGCATGGTCAACGCCATGATCGCCATTGGCATCTTCAACATCCCGACCTTCATCCGGGTGACGCGCGCCGGCGCCAATGCGTTGTGGACGCGCGAGTTCGTGCTGGCGGCGCGCGCCTGCGGCAAGAACCGCTGGCGCATTACCTGGGAGCACATCCTGCCCAACATCCTGGCCATCCTGATCGTGCAGGCCAGCATCCAGTTTGCCATTGCCATCCTGGCCGAGGCCGCGCTGTCCTACCTGGGCCTGGGCACGCAGCCGCCGCAACCGAGCTGGGGCCGCATGCTGGCCGATGCACAGACGCTGATGTTCAGCCATCCCATGCTGGCGGTGTATCCGGGGGTGGCGATTGCGCTGGCGGTGCTGGGGCTGAACTTCCTGGGCGACGCCCTGCGTGACCTGCTCGACCCCAAGATCAGCGAGGGAGGCCGCTGATGGCATTGCTGGAAGTCCGCGACCTGAACGTGATGGTGCGCACCCATCGGGGTGTGGCAGCCGCCGTGCGCAACATGCGCTTCACGCTGGAGCGCGGCGAAACCCTGGGCGTGATCGGCGAATCGGGCAGCGGCAAGACGCTGGCCATGCTGGCCCTGATGGGCCTGCTGCCGCGCAACGCCTGGGCAGAAGGCAGCATCGTGTTCAATGGGCAGGAGCTGGTAGGAGCCAGCGAAAAGACATTGTGCGCCCTGCGTGGCGATGATTTGGGGATGGTGTTCCAAGAGCCCATGACGGCACTGGATCCACTGCAGCGCATCGGCGACCAGGTGGCCGAGCCGCTGCGCCAGCACCGCGCCATGGACCGGCGGGCAGCGTTGGCCCATGCGGTCGAACTGCTGGACCGGGTCGGCATTCCCGATGCACGTGAGCGGCTGAACGACTATCCGCACCAGTTTTCCGGCGGACAGCGCCAGCGCATCATGATCGCGGCCGCGCTGGCCTGTGACCCGGATGTGCTGATCGCCGACGAGCCAACCACGGCGCTGGACGTGACAGTGCAGGCGCAGATCCTGAACCTGTTGCGCGACCTGGTGGCCGAACGCGGCATGGCGCTGATCCTGATCAGCCATGACCTGGCCGTGATTGCGCGCAATGTGCAGCGCATGATGGTGCTGTACGCAGGTGCCGTGGCCGAATCGGGCAGCACGAGCGAAGTCTTTGCGCGCATGGCGCACCCCTATACCCGTGCGCTGCTGGCGGCACGCCCGCGCATTGGTGCGCCACGCGGTGCGCCCTTGCAGACCATTCCGGGTCGCGTGCCGGACATGTTCACGCCACCGCCCGGATGCCGCTTCGCCGGCCGCTGCAGCTTCGTGCAGGACGATTGCCGTGGGCAGGAGCCGCCGCTGTTCGCGGTACCCGTCCATGCAACCCCGCAAGCAATACACGGCGGCACACCAGAGATATTGTCAGCGCAGGCGGCCATAGCGGTAGACACAGGGCGCCAGACACCGTCTGTCCCTCATCTGGCGCGTTGTTATCACATGCAGCTCACGCCATGACGACTCCGCTGCTCCAGGTTACCGATCTCAAGCGCCACTACCGGCAGCGCCGGCAGAGCCTGTTCGTGCCGCCGCGCATCACGCGGGCGCTGGATGGCGTGACGCTCAGCCTGCAGGCCGGCCAGAGCCTTGGCATCGTGGGCGAATCGGGCAGCGGCAAGAGCACGCTGGCCCGGCTGGTGATGGCGCTGGACCAGCCGACCAGCGGCACGGTGGAGATTCTCGGGCGCAAGGTGCATGCGCTGCCGCCGCGTGAGCTGCAACAGGCCCGACGGGATTTCCAGATGGTGTTCCAGGATCCCTATGCCTCGCTCGATCCGCGCCAGGATATCGAGCGCATCGTGACCGAGCCGCTGCACACCTACGGCGCAGGAACCGAGGCGCTGCGCGCCCAGGCCATCGACGCCCTGCATGCCGTGGGCCTGCAGGAAGCCGACCTGGACAAGTATCCGCACGAGTTTTCGGGCGGCCAACGCCAGCGTATCGCCATCGCACGCGCGCTGATCAGCAGTCCCAAGCTGATCGTGGCGGACGAGCCGGTGAGCGCGCTGGATGTGTCGGTGCAGGCGCAGGTGCTGAACCTGATCCGGCGGCTGCAGACCGAACACGGCATCAGCTTCATGCTGATCAGCCACGATCTGGCCGTGGTACAC
The DNA here is from genome assembly GCF_907163135.1 of Brachymonas denitrificans. Lineage (NCBI taxonomy): Bacteria > Pseudomonadati > Pseudomonadota > Betaproteobacteria > Burkholderiales > Comamonadaceae > Allobrachymonas > Allobrachymonas denitrificans. The sequence goes on from NZ_CAJQUA010000001.1 coordinate 1,156,322, forward strand.
CATGTGTGCGACCAGATCGCGGTGCTGTATCAGGGCAAGGTGGTGGAATATGCGCCGACCGAGCAGTTGTTTGCCGAACCGCAGCATCCCTATACGCGCCAGTTGCTGGCCGCCGCACCACTGCTGTAAGGCCGGGTTTCGGAAACGGAGAGGCACCCACAAGAAGTGGGCGCCTGTTCACGCAATGTCAAAAAGCGTCACCGCTACAGGCGGGCGCTCCGGCAAGCCATCAGCCCCACGACAGCGCCGACAGGTCGTTGACAAACACCGGCATGTCCTTCCACACGCCCTTGAGCTTGCTGCTGCCCACGGTGATCCACTGCGGCTGGTACAGGTAGGCGCTGACGGCATCCGACGCCACGAGGCGCTGCGCCTCGGCGAGCTGGCGCGCGCGCTGCTCGGGATCGGCCGTCTGGTTGATGCTGGCAAACAGCGCGTTGAAGGCCTCGGACTGGTAGTTCCAGTAGTAGTCCGGCTTGGCGAAGTTGCCGAAATCGAAAGGTTCGACATGGCTGATGATGGTCATGTCGTAGTCCTTCTGGCCATAGACGTTGCTCAGCCACTGGGCCCACTCGATGTTTTCGAGCCTGGCCGTGATGCCGACCTTGGCCAGCATGGCAGCGATCACCTCGCCGCCCTGGCGCGCGTAGGGCGGCGGGGGCAGCTTGATGGTGATTTTGAGGTCCTTCACGCCAGCTTCCTGCAGCAGCAGCCTGGCCTTTTCGGGATCGTAGGGGTTGACGCCGGTGGTGTCCACGTAGCCCAGCGCGCCCGGCACATAGTAGCTGCCGATCGGCACGCCAAAGCCGTCTGCCGCACCGTCGATCACGCCCTTGCGGTCGATGGCCGCGGAAATGGCGCGGCGCACGCGCACATCGTCCAGGGGCTTGCGCGCGTTGTTAATGGCCAGGATGGTCTTGGCACGCGAGGCACCCACCAGTACCTGGAAGCGCTTGTCGGTCTTGAACTGGTCCAGGCTGCGCGCCACCTGCACGCGCGAGAACAGATCCACGTCGCCGGACAGCAGCGCCGCAGCCTGCGCCGCGGTGTCGGAGATGAAGCGGAAGGTTGCGGCCTGGATGGCAATCTTGTCGGCCGCACGGTATTCGGGCCATTTCTTCAGCGACAGCGATGCGCCCTTGCGCCACTGGTCCAGCAGGTACGGGCCGGTGCCCACCGGAGCCGTGGCGTTGCTGGCCACGCTCTTGGGTTCGACGATGATGGCCGTGCCCTGCCCCAGCAGGAAAGGCAGATCCGGATTGGGCTCGGTGCCCTGCAGCACCACGGTGTATGCGTCGGGCGTGCTGATGCCGCTGAAGCTGGCAAACAGGCGCTTGTCCTTGTTGGTGCTCTTCTCACCGGCTGCGCGCTCGAAGGAGAACTTGACGGTTTCGGCATTGAAGGGCTCGCCGTTGTGGAACCTCGCATCCTTGCGCAGATGGAAGGTCCAGGTCTTCTGGTCGGCCGACTCCCACTTTTCCGCCAGCAAGGGCTGCACCGAACCGTCGGGCTGGATCTTGGTGAGCGTTTCGAAGATGTTGTAGAGCGTGATCTCGGAAATGGCCGAGGCCGCGCCGGCCGTGGGATCCAGCCCCGGCGGCTCAAGCACCATGCCCAACGTCAGGTCGCTCTTGCGCTCCTTGGCACAGCCCGCCTGCAGGCTGAGCGCACCCGCGCCCACCGTCCAGGCAAGACCCGAAAGCAGTACTGATCGACGATCCATTCCGATTCTCCCAATGGCCCGCCATGCGGGCATGCATGCTGCACTGCAGCGTTTGAGGGTTTTATACCACTGCTATGCCGCCCGGGAAGCCCGAAATGCGGATTGCGGGGGCGATGTGACTTATTGCACGATCCACAGGCCCGGTGCCCCGTTGCGGTGAATGCCTGGTGTGGCAGGGCTTCAACGCCCCCGCAATTTGCGCTGGTCGTAGCGCGGCTGCTCCGGCAGATCGGCCACATGGCGGGCATCGGCCCAGTCGTGCAGATGGAAACGCCGGCCATCCCAGCGCATGTGGTTGAGCCCCACGTTGGGAATCTCGCAGGTGCGCGGGCCGGACAGCGTCTGTCCGGTCAGGTGGCGCCAGGCCATATCCACCACGCCGCCGTGCGAGAACACCAGCACGCAGCTGTTTTCGGGGGCTTTCTGGTGATGCGCCAAGGCAATGTCGTTGAGGGCGCCCATCACGCGCTCGTGAAACTGGCGGGTGCTTTCGCCGGACGGCAGCGCGTAGTCGGCGCTGAATTGCATCCAGCTTTCCACGTCATCGGGATAGGCTGCCCTGGCCTCTTCGAAAGTCAGCCCTTCCAGCACGCCGAAGCTCTGCTCGCGCAGGGCCGGTTGCAGCATGGGAGCGGCATGCGGCGTCTGCTGCAGCGAAGTCTGGGCAGTCTGCACGGCGCGTTGCAGGTCGCTGCTGTAACTGGCGGCCACCCGGTGCAGGATGCCGTTGTTGCGAAAAGCCTGTGCCAGCCGGCCGGATTGCAGCAGGCCGGTGGCATTGAGCGGGATATCCGCATGCCCTTGGAAGCGCAAGGAACGGTTGGCATCGGTTTCACCGTGACGGATCAGGATCACTTCAAGCATGCCTTGATTCTACGGGAGGCGATGACAAAGATTTGTCAGGGTTTTGTGACGGTGTGGATGGTTGTTTTTGTTAAAATATTACTACTTTTATAGTATATTTATTGGGTATCATGCAAGCCCAGCCCCTGTTTCCCCATCGCAGCGCCCCGGGACCGTCCATCGTGCCTGCAGCCGCTTCCGACTCCGACGAAGCCTCGGTCGTCACGCTGCTGCACGACTTGCTCGAACAGGCCATTGCCCTGCGCAGTTCCGACCTGCATTTCGAGCCTTACGAGGACCGCTACCGCGTGCGTTTCCGCATCGATGGCGTACTGCAGGAACGCATGGCGCCGCCGCTGGCGCTGCGCGAGCGGCTGGCCGCGCGCATCAAGGTACTGGCCCGGCTCGACATTTCCGAGCGCCGCTTGCCGCAGGACGGGCGCATCAAGTTCCGCCTGGGACCGGAGCGCATGGTCGACCTGCGCGTGAGCACGCTGCCGACACTGTTCGGCGAGAAAGTGGTGATCCGGGTGCTCGATGCCGCGCATGTCGGCCTGACCCTGGAGGAACTTGGCTATCCGGCGCACGACCAGGCCCTGATGGAAGAAGCGATTGCACGCCCGCACGGCATGGTGCTGGTGACCGGCCCCACCGGCTCGGGCAAGACACTCTCGCTGTACGCTTGCCTGCAACGGCTCAACCAGCCCGGCGTGAACATCGCCAGCGTGGAGGATCCCTGCGAGATCCCGCTGCCCGGCATCAACCAGGTCAATGTGCACGAGAAAGCCGGGCTGGGCTATGCCAGCGCCCTGCGCGCCTTTCTGCGACAGGACCCCGACGTGCTGATGGTAGGGGAAATCCGCGACCTGGAAACGGCCGATATCGCGCTGAAGGCGGCGCAGACAGGGCATCTGGTGCTATCCACGCTGCATACCAACGATGCCCCCTCCGCCATGACCCGGCTGCGGCACATGGGCGTGGCGGCCTACCATCTGGCTGCCAGCCTGAGCCTGGTCAGCGCGCAGCGGCTGGTACGGCGCCTTTGCGAGCAATGCCGTAAACCGGTGCAGCTGTCACCGGAACAGATGCTGGCGGCGGGATTTGCACCGGAGGCGGTTGACGGGCCCCGCCTGGCTTATCGCCCGGTGGGCTGCCCGGCGTGCAGCAATGGCTACCGCGGGCGCACCGGCATTTTCCAGGTGATGCCGGTGAGCGATGCGCTGCGCACCCTGATGCTGGCCGATGCCCCGCTGACTGCCCTGGAGACGCAGGCACGCGCCGAAGGACTGCGTTCGCTGCGTCAGGCCGGGCTGGACAAGGTTCTGCAGGGCGCAACCTCGCTGGCCGAAGTGCTCACTGCCACACATGGATAAGCTGGCTGTTTCCCTTCATGCTGCGCCTGCCTTGCGCAACTTCCGCTGGCAGGCGCTAGACCGGCGTGGACAGCGCCAGCGCGGCCTCTGGCAGGCCGCCTCCCCCGCCGAACTGCGTACCCGGCTGCTGCGGCAGGGCATGCAGCAGATCCGCATCCGTCCCGCGCCATTCTGGGCCAGGCAGCGGAGCAGCGCTGCAGAGCTGGCCCGCTTCACGCGCCAGCTGGCCACCATGCACCGTGCCGGTGTGCCCCTGCTGCAATGTCTTGATCTGGCCGGCCGCAGCAGCCCGCCCGCCCTCGCCGGTGTGCTGCAGACCGTGCGCGAGGGCGTGGAACATGGTCAGCCGCTGCACCGCGTGCTGCGCCAGCACCCACGCCATTTCGATGCGCTGTACTGCAGCCTGGTGGAGGCCGGCGAGCTCTCCGGAACGCTGGATGCCGTGCTGGCACGCCTGGCCCAGGATCTGGAACAGGCTTGTGCCCTGCGTGCCCGAGTGCGATCTGCCCTGCTCTACCCGTTCACCGTGCTGCTGGTCGCCATCGCTGTCGTCACTGCGCTGATGCTGTGGGTGATTCCCTCCTTCGAACAGACCTTTGCCTCGCTCGGCGCCGCCTTGCCCTGGCCCACCCTGCTGGTGATCGAGGCCAGCCGCTGGGTGCAGGCGCAGGGTGGCTGGCTGCTGCTGGCTTTGGCTGGCAGCGTGCTCGCGTTTCGTGCAGGGCTGCGCCGCCATGCCACAATGCAGCACACCATGGATCGTCTGCTGCTGCATCTCCCGCTGCTTGGCCCCCTGGCGCGCAAGGCCGTGACTGCGCGCTGGGCGCGCACGCTCGCCACGCTGTTTGCTGCCGGCATTCCGCTGGCCGAGGCACTGCCTGCCGTTGCCGGCGCTTCGGGCAACCTGGTGTTTGCACAGGCCAGTTTGCGTATCCGCCAAGCGCTGCTCGGCGGGCGCAGCTTTTCGCAGGCGCTGGAGGAACAGCAGCTGTTTGCCCTTCTGGTGGTGCAGATGGCGGCTGTCGGCGAGGAATCAGGCGCACTGGACACCATGCTGGCCAAGGTGGCCGATTACGAAGGCAGCGAACTCGACGAAGGCCTGCGTGGTCTTTCCAGTTTGCTGGAACCGGTCTTGATGGTGGTGCTGGGCCTGCTGGTGGGCGGCGTGATATTGGCGATGTACCTGCCGGTATTCAGCCTGGGGCAGGCGCTGTGATGCCGCTGGGCTGGCCCCAATGGCTGCTGGCAGTCCTGCTGGGACTGATCGTCGGCAGCTTCCTCAATGTGCTGATCCACCGCCTGCCGCGCATGCTGGAAGTGGCCTGGGAGGCGGATCATGCCGCATGGCTGCTTGCACAGCAGGATGTGCCAGGGCATCGTGCAACTCACCAGACTGCACAGCGCTTCGACCTCTGGCTGCCCGCCTCGCACTGCCCTGCCTGCAACACCCCGCTGCGCTGGTTCGAGAACATCCCCCTGCTCGGCTACCTGTGGCTGCGCGGTCGCTGTGCGCATTGCCAGGCAAGGATTTCGCCCCGCTATCCGCTGGTGGAACTGTCCTCTGCCGCACTGGCGGCTTACTGCGCGTGGCGCTACGGCCTGACATGGCCGGCGCTGGCCTGGTTCTTCTTTGGCGCCATCCTGCTCAGCCTGGCACTGATCGATTGGGCCACCACTTACCTGCCCGACAGCCTGACCCTTCCCCTGCTCTGGGCCGGCCTGCTGGCCGCAGCAACAGGGCTCACGGGCACCCCCTTGCCGCAAGCCGTCTGGGGAGCCGCCATCGGCTATGCCAGCTTGCGTCTTGTGTACGAGATCTTCCTGCACCTCACCGGCAGGGAAGGCATGGGCCACGGCGATTTCAAGCTGTATGCAGCCATCGGCGCCTGGCTGGGCTGGCCTGCCCTGCTTCCCGTGTTGCTGGTGGCCTCGGTCAGCGGCCTCGTCGTCGGTCTGATGCTGAAATTCTACGGTCGCTTGGGCGAACAGGGACAGCTGCCGTTTGGCCCCTTTCTGGCCTTGGGCGGCGCACTCGGATGGATTATGGGCAGCAACTGGCTGCTGCAATTGCTGGCACAGGCCCGCTAGCAGTTATATTTGCAGCATGCGCCGCCCGCAGCAGGACGGCCCGCACAAGAACCATCCGCAGACGCGGGAGACACGACACATGCACACCTGGCATATCGGCCTGACCGGTGGCATCGGCAGCGGCAAGAGCACGGTGGCCGAGCTGTTCCAGCACCATGGGGCGTTCCTTATCGACGCCGACGCCATTTCGCGCGCCACCACCGCCGCGGGAGGCGCCGCCATTACGCCCATACGCCAGACCTTTGGCGACCGCTTCATCCAGCCCGACGGCGCGCTGGACCGCAACGCCATGCGTGAACTGGTGTTTGCCCAGCCCGATGCCAAGCGCCAGCTCGAGGCCATCGTGCACCCGCTGGTGCTGCAGCAGATCCAGGACAGCGCGGCGCAAGCCATCCACCAGCAGGCGCGCGTGGTGCTCTATGACATCCCGCTGCTTACCGAATCCAGCCACTGGCGCAAGCGCCTGCAGCAGGTGATCGTGGTCGATTGCGACACCGACACGCAGATCGCCCGCGTGATGCGCCGCAACCAGCTCGCGCGCGAGGCGGTGGAAGGCATCATCGCCAGCCAGGCCACGCGGCAGCAGCGCCACGCCATCGCCGATGCCGTGGTGCAGAACGGCAGCAACATCACGCTGGAGCGTTTGCGCGCACAGGTGCAGGCCCTGGCGCGCCATTTCCACCTTATCATTGGCCCCAAAGGAAACGCCGCGTGATCTTGTTCGAATACCCCTTCAATGAACGCATTCGCACCTATCTGCGGATGGAGCGCCTGCTCGACCGGTTCAACGAACTCGCCGCCCGCACCACGGCCATCGACCACCACTTTGCCCTGATCACGCTGTTCGAGTTGCTGGAAGTCTCCAGCCGCTCCGACCTGAAAGGCGAGATCATGCGCGATCTGGATCGCCAGAAGCAGCACCTGGCCGGCTACCGCGGCAATCCGGCGGTGGAAGAATCCATGCTGAACCAGATGATCCGCACCGCGGAAGACTGCTTCCAGCGGCTGGAGCAGATGACCGGCAAGATCGGCCAGCCGCTCACCGACAACGACTGGCTGATGACCATCCGCAGCCGCGCGGCGATTCCCGGCGGCACCTGCGAATTCGACCTGCCGGCCTACCACGCCTGGCTGCATCTGCCCGAGAGCCAGCGCCAGTACGCGCTCAAGGGCTGGATCGGCGCCTTCAAGGCGGTGGAAGACAGCGTGCGCATGCTGCTCTCGCTGCTGCGCAACAGCGGCCATACGCAGAAGGTCAGCGCATCGAACGGCCAGTTCCAGCAGAACCTGCCGCAGAACCGCAACTTCCAGCTGCTGCGCCTGAGCATCGACCCGAACCGCCGCGTCGTGCCCGAGATCAGCGCCAACCACCTGATGGTGGCCGTGCGCATGATGCGCGAGGATGCCGAAGGCCATCTGGCCCTGCATCCGGCCGACATCGATTTCCAGCTCACCCTCTGCGCCTGAAGTCGCCATGGCTGCATCGACCCCACCCCAGGAAGTCGCGCCGGCCAAGATCGTCGTCTGCCCGCAATGCGGCGGCGACAGCGTCTATGCGCCTTCCAACCCCTACCGCCCGTTCTGCAGCGAACGGTGCAAGAAAATCGACCTGGGTGCCTGGGCCAGCGAAAGCTACCGCATGGAGCAAAAGCCCGGCACCGAAGAGGAAGGCTACGAGCCGCCTGATTCCTGAGTTTTCCGGACAGGCGGCCATGGCTCCCGCAAGGAGTGCGGCCACTGTCCGCTTTCCTGATTTGCCCCATGTCCTCCCCTGAAATTTCCATCTCCTCCACCGGCGATCAATCTGCCCTCCCCGTCGTCATCGTGGGCGCCGGGCTTGCGGGCCTGGCCGTGGCCCTGCATCTGGCGCCCAGCGTTCCCGTCATCATGATTGCCAAGCGCAAGGTGGAGGAATCCGCCACCACGCGCGCCCAGGGCGGTATCGTCGGCGTACTCGGCGCCGATGACAGCATCGAAAGCCATGTGCACGACACCCAGGAAGCCGGCGCCGGCATCGTGGATGAAGACACGGCCCGCTTCATTGCCGAAAACAGTGCCGAGGCCATTGAATGGCTGGTACAGCAAGGCGTTCCGTTCACCCACGACCCGAGCGGCCCGCTCGGTCTGCACCTGACGCGTGAAGGCGGCCACACCGTGCGCCGCATCGCCCACGCGGCCGATGCCACCGGCAAGGCCATCCACGAAGCGCTGCTCGATGCCGTGCGCAAGCACCCCAACATCACTCTGCACGAGCGCTGGATGGCGATCGACGTGATTACGGACAAGCACCTGGGCGATGCCGGCCAGCACCCGATCAAGAACTGCTACGGCGTGTATGTGCTCAACATCGACGAAGGCAAGGTGCTGACGATTCCCGGGCGTGCCGTGGTGCTGGCCAGCGGCGGCGTGGGGAAGGTCTACCGCTACACCACCAACCCGGAAACCTCCACCGGCGACGGCATCGCCATGGCCTGGCGCGCCGGTTGCCGCATCGGCAACATGGAGTTCATCCAGTTCCACCCGACCTGCCTGTATCACCCGCTGGAGCGCAATTTCCTGATCACCGAGGCACTGCGCGGCGAAGGCGGCCTGCTCAAGCTGCCGCTCAAGGATGCGGATGGCAACATCCACACCGAGCGCTTCATGCCGGCGCACGACCCGCGCGCCGAGCTGGCACCGCGCGACATCGTGGCCCGCGCCATCGACTTCGAGATCAAGAAGCACGGCCTGGACCATGTGCTGCTGGATGCCACCCATCTGGGCGAGGCTTTCCTGAAGGAACACTTCCCCACCATCTACCAGCGCTGCATGGAGCTGGGCATCGATATTGCCAAGGATCCGATCCCGGTCGTGCCGGCCGCACACTATACCTGCGGCGGCGTGGTCACCGACCTGAACGGCCAGAGCGATCTGCACGGCCTTTATGCCGTGGGCGAGACCACCTACACCGGCCTGCACGGCGCCAACCGTCTGGCCAGCAACTCGCTGCTCGAATGCGTGGTGCTGGGCAAGAGTTGCGCCGAAATGATCATGCAGAAGGCCATTCCCAGCCAGCCGAAGCTTCCCGAATGGGATGAGAGTCAGGTGGAGGATGCCGATGAACAGGTGGTCATCGCCCACAACTGGGACGAGTTGCGCCTGGTGATGTGGAACTATGTGGGCATCATGCGCACCACGCGCCGTCTGGAGCGTGCACAACATCGCATCAACATGCTGAAAGCCGAGATCGACGACTATTACGCCAACTTCAAGGTCAATCGCGACCTGCTGGAACTGCGCAACCTGGTCGACTGCGCCGACCTGATCGTGCGCAGCGCCATGAGCCGCCACGAAAGCCGCGGGCTGCACTATGTGCGCGACTATCCTGATCTGCTGCCGGCCAGCTTCCCGACCATCCTGTTCAAGAACGTGAACAAGCGCGGCGGCAAGAAGGCCAAGAAGCTGCGTTGAGCATGGACATGCTGCTGTCTCCTGACGTCGCCATAGGGTTCTTCGGCATCGCCGTCCTGCTGGCACTTTCGCCCGGCCCGGACAATCTGTTCGTGATCACCCTCTCGGCCCTGCGCGGCGTGCGTGCGGGGCTGTGGGTGGTGCTGGGGCTGTGCAGCGGGCTGATCGTGCATACGCTGGCGGTGGCCTGGGGCGTGGCCGCCTTGTTCGCCGCCTCGGCCACGGCGTTTACGGTGCTCAAGCTGCTCGGCGCCGCCTATCTGCTGTATCTAGCCTGGGGTGCCTGGAACGCGCCAGCCAGCGTGGTGGACGATAGCGGCGGCCCGTCGGTGCCGGACATGACACCGATGCAGGCCTGGCTGCGCGGTGTCATCATGAACCTGACCAACCCCAAGGTGATTCTGTTCTTCCTGGCCTTCCTGCCGCAGTTCAGCAATCCCGCGCGTGGCAGCGTGGCCGTTCAGACCTTTCTGCTGGGATTGATCTTCATCCTCGCGGCCGGACTGACCTTTTCCACGCTGGCCCTGCTGGCCGGGAGCATCGGGCGCAAGCTGCAACGCTCCGCCAGCGCGCAGACCTGGCTCAATCGGAGCGCCAGCGTGGTGTTTGCCGGGTTGGCACTCAAGCTGCTGGTGTCGCAGCGCTAGGCGCTCAGCGGGCGCGCATCACCGGATCGGCAGCGGCCGTGAACAGCACGTCGGTCGAGGAGTTCAGCGCCGTCTCAAACGCATCCTGCAGCACGCCGATCACGAAGCCGACACCAACGACCTGCATGGAAATGTCGTTGGGAATGCCGAACAGGCTGCACGCCATCGGGATCAGCAGCAACGAGCCGCCCGCCACACCGGAGACACCGCAGGCAGCGATGGACGCCACCACGCACAGCAGCAACGTGGTGCCGAAATCCACCGGGATGCCCAGGGTATGCACGGCTGCCAGTGTCAGCACGTTGATGGTAACTGCCGCTCCGGCCATGTTGATGGTGGCGCCCAGCGGCAGCGAAATGGCGTAGGTGTCGCGGTTCAGGCCCAGACGCTTGGCCAGCTCCATGTTTACCGGAATGTTGGCCGCCGAGCTGCGCGTGAAGAAGGCCGTCACGCCGCTCTCGCGCAGGCACGTGAAGACCAGCGGGAAGGGATTGCGGCGCGTCATGACGGCAACGATGATGGGGTTCACCACCAGCGCCACCACCAGCATGCAGCCGATCAGCAGCCCCAGCAGGGTCAGATAATGCACCAGCACATCCCAGCCGGAAGTCAGCACGGAGTCGGCCACCAGACCCATCACGCCGAACGGCGCGAAGCGGATCACCAGACGCACCACCCAAGAGACGGCATCGGAGACGTCGACCAGGATTCTGTGCGTGGCGCGATCGGCATGGCGCAGGCCCAGGCCGAGCACGATGGCCCAGGTCAGCACACCGATGTAGTTGGCATTCATCAGGGCCTTGAACGGGTTGTCGACCATGCTCAGCACCAGGTTCTTCAACACCTGGATCACGTTGCCCGGGGGCGAGAGCTCTTCGGTGACAGGCTTGAAGGTCAGCTCCATCGGGAACAGGAAGCTGCCGCCGGCCGCGACCAGGGCGGCGGCAAAGGTGCCGACTGCATACAGGACCAGCACGGTGCGCATATTGGTCTGCACGCCTTTTTCATGGTTGGCGATGGAGGACATCACCAGCACAAATACCAGCAGCGGTGCCACAGCCTTGAGCGCCCCCACGAACAGCGTGCCGAACAGAATCGTGGCCCGGGCTGCATCGGGCCACAGGATGGCGAGCGCAATGCCCACCATCAGGCCCATGAAAATTTGCGTCACCAGCGAACCATGCCGGATGAAATGCTTGATCGAATCCATCATCAGAAAGCCTCCCTGGATGGCGGCCGGATCACGGGACGCCATCGGTCGTTATGCCAGCCGGGCCGGATGGGGGCCTGACCGGAGAAGCGGCAATTTTAGGGGAAACCTTTAACGAAACTGACAAATTTTCTTGCAGCCGGCACAGGCGGCTGTGGCTCGCACGCCACCACTCAGGGAAAACGCCTAAACGTTGCAGGGCGCTCCTGCCGTCAGCCGACGATACGCAGAGAGTAATCGGTGGCCACCACGTCCTTGGTCAGCTTGCCGATGGAAATGCGGTCAACACCGGTCGCGGCGATCTCGCGCATGGTATCCAGCTGCACGCCACCCGAGGCTTCCAGCAGAGCGCGGCCGGCCGTCAGCGCCACGGCGTCGCGCATGGCCTGCAGGGTGAAGTTGTCCAGCAGCACACTGGTGGCACCGGCCTCCAGCGCCTGCTGCAGCTGGTCGAGGTTTTCGACCTCGATCTGGATCTCCACGCCGGCATCGAGCGCGCGGGCGTTGTCCAGCACCTGCGGAATGCCTCCAGCGGCGGCGATGTGGTTCTCCTTGATCAGGATGCCATGCCACAGCGCCATACGCTGGTTCTGGCCGCCACCGACACGCACGGCGTATTTCTGCGCCTGGCGCAGGCCGGGAATGGTCTTGCGCGTGTCCAGCACGGCACAGCCCTTCTCCGACACGCCGGCAATCGCATCCACATAGCGGCGCGTGAGCGTCGCGGTACCACTGAGCAGTTGCAGGAAGTTGAGCGCCGCGCGCTCGGCGGTAAAGATGGAACGCGCCTCGCCGCGGATGTGGCAGACATCGGTGTTGGCGGCCATCCGGTCGCCTTCCTCGTAGTGCCACTCCAGCGTCAGGTCCGGATCGACCCCGCGCATGCAGCCCTCGAACCAGGCACGGCCGCACAGCACGGCCTCTTCCCGCACCAGCACGCGAGCTGTCACCGGCTTGGGAACCGGAACCAGCTGGCCGGTCCAGTCGCAGACACCGATGTCTTCCGTGAGGGCATCGCGGATATTGCGGATGCGGGCTTCGTCGAGGGATTCGTTGAATTCAAACATGATGGGCTACAGCAGATCAGGTAGAAAATCAGGCGGCGCCGATGCCGGGCGTCATGCCCGCCAGACGTCCGCCGTCCTTGACGACCAGCGCCTCAGGGTGCTCCTTGACAAAATCCAGCATGCGCGTAATGCAGCCCGCTGCCTTGCGGCCCACCTCGGGGTCGACAAATACCTCGCCGCTGCCCTGCTCCAGGCAATCGACCACGCCCTGCAGCGCGTTCATGGCCATCCAGGGGCAGTGCGCGCAGCTCTTGCAGGTAGCGCTGTTGCCGGCGGTAGGCGCCTCGATCAGCGTCTTGCCGGGTGCCAGCTGGCGCATGCGGTGCATGATGCCGTTGTCGGTGGCAACGATGAAGGTTTCGCCCTCGGCACCGTCGATCACGGCCTTGAGCAGCTGCGAGGTGGAACCAACCACGTCAGCCTGCTGCACCACGCTGGTGGGCGATTCGGGATGTACCAGGATTTTGGCGCCCGGATACTGCTTGCGCAGCAGATCCAGCTCCAGGCCCTTGAATTCGTCGTGCACGATGCAGGCACCCTGCCACATCAGCATGTCCGCGCCGGTCTGCTGCTGGATGTACTTGCCCAAATGGCGATCGGGCGCCCACAGGATTTTCTCGCCCTTGTCCTTCAGGTGGTTGACGATGGCGAGCGCACAGGAGCTGGTCACCATCCAGTCGGCACGCGCCTTCACCGCCGCGCTGGTGTTGGCATAAACCACCACCTTGCGATCCGGGTGGGCATCACAGAAGGCGCTGAATTCGTCGATCGGGCAGCCCAGATCGAGCGAACAGGTCGCGTCCAGATCTGGCATCAGCACGGTTTTTTCCGGGCTCAGGATCTTGGCACTCTCGCCCATGAAGCGCACGCCGGCCACGACCAGCGTCTGTGCCTCATGGTCGCGGCCGAAGCGCGCCATTTCGAGCGAATCGGATACACAGCCGCCCGTGGCCAGCGCCAGATCCTGCAAATCGCCATCCACGTAGTAGTGCGCCACCAGCACGGCATTGCGCGCCTTCAGCAGCTCGGCGCTTTTCTGCATCAGCGCATCGCGCTCGGCCTTGTTCAGCTGCGGCGGCACCTTGGCCCAGGCGTGGGCGGTGCATGTGACGCCTTCTGCGTTCTGCAACGGGTAGTCAAACTCCTTGCTGATGGGAATGGGCGTGGAAGCGGTCATGGCTTGTCTCTGGTCTCTCGATGTGTTCCGGCAACAGTTGCTCCGGCAACGTGCGTGGTGCGCTATTGTGACGCAGAAAGCCTGTGCCGGAAGAGAACAGGTTTGGTCGAAAGGACGCATTACAATGCCTCGCAGCACTGTTCCGTGATCACTTGCACGGATTTTTTCCTCCTTCTTGCATGTCCGCGCCGCAGCAGCCCGACCATCCCCCGCACCGCTCCGCTTCAGCCCCTGCCAGTGCCGGAAATCCCCTGCTGCGCCTGTATGCGCCGGTGGCCATGGTGATCGGCCTCGTCTCGCTGGCGGCGATCTGCCTCACCTGGTATCCGTTTGCCATGCTGGTGGGCCTGTTGCCGCTGCCGGGCACGCTGCGTCGCCGCATCGGCCGCGGCGCGATCTTTGCCGGCACACGCCTCTACACCTGGATCCTGCGCAGCCTCTGCTTTGTGCGGCTGGACCTGAGCGCGCTGCAACAGCTGCGGCAGGAGCGCGCGCTGGTCGTCGTGGCCAACCACCCTTCCCTGCTCGACGCCATCCTGTTCATGTCGCAGCTGCCCAATACGGTGTGCGTGATGAAGGCCTCGTTGCAGCAGAACATCCTGTTCGGCGCCGCCACGCGGCTGGCGCATTACGTCAGCAACGCCTCGCCAATGCAGATGGTCCGCCAGGCCTGCGACGAGTTGCGGCGCGATGCGCATCTGGTGATCTTTCCCGAAGGCACGCGCACCTCGCAGTGGCCGATCAACCCCTGCAGCCCGGCCAGCGCCATCATGGCGCAGCGCGCGCCTGCGCCCATGCAGCAGGTATTCATCGAGATGAGCACGCCGTACCTGGGCAAGGGCTGGCCGCTGTTCAAGCCGCCGGTGCTGCCGCTGGTCGTCACTATGCGGCTGGGCCAGCGCATCGAGGCGCCGGGCGAGCAGGTGGCGGCCGACATCGCCCGCCAGTTCGAGCAGGACATGCGCGAACATTTCGCAGCCCCTTCCAGTTCCAGCCATGTCTGATACCCCGAGCGCTGCCGGCGCGCCCCTGCCTTCACGCACCCATCTGGTGCTGATCCCGAGCTACAACCCCGGGCCGAAAGTGCGCGAAACCGTGCTGGGCGCGCGTGCGCAGTGGAATCCGGTCTGGGTGGTGGTGGATGGCAGCACCGATGGCAGCGCCGCCCTGCTGCAGCGCATGGCGGACGAGGACAGCGGGCTGAAGGTGCTGGTGCTGCCGCAGAACAGCGGCAAGGGCTCTGCCGTGCTGCACGGCCTGCGCCGCGCGGCCCAGGAAGGCTTCACCCATGCGCTGACCATGGATTCGGACGGCCAGCACCCTGCGCACCTGATTCCGGCATTCATGCAGCAGTCGCAGCAACAGCCGGAGGCCATGGTGCTGGGCAAGCCGGTGTTCGATGCCGGCGCGCCGCGCCTGCGCGTGAACGGGCGCAAGGTGTCCAATTTCTGGGCCAACCTGGAAACGCTGTGGAACGGCATCGGCGACTCGCTATACGGCTTTCGCGTCTATCCGATTGCCCCGCTGGCACGCATCATGCAGCGGCAGCGCTGGATGCGCCGCTTCGATTTCGACCCGGAGGCGGTGGTGCGCCTGTCGTGGAGCGGCGTGCCTGCGCTGAATATCGATGCACCGGTGCGCTACTTCCAGGCCAGCGAAGGCGGCGTGTCGCACTTCAAGTATTTGCGCGACAACACCCTGCTCACCTGGATGCACACGCGGCTGTTCCTGGGGTTTGTGCTGCGGCTGCCGCTGCTGATCTGGCGCAAGCTGGCGCGTTGAGCGCTAGTCCGCCGTCACTTCCTCCGGCACATGGGTCTTCACCTGCCGGTAGCCCAGCTTCGGCAGGTAATGCCGCAACACCGGCGTGGTGATCACCGTGCTCACGATCGCCATGATGACCAGCATGGTGAACACGTTCTTCGAGATCACGCCCAGGTCGTAGCCGATGTTGATCACGATCAGCTCCATCAGTGCGCGCGTGTTCATCATCACGCCGACGATCTGCGACTCCCCGTGCGACATGCCGGCTGAACGCGCGGCCAGGTAGGACGGCAGATACTTGCCGATGCAGGCGGCCAGCACCACGATGGCACACCAGCCCCACAGGCCCAGACTGTCCAGCCCGCCGATGTCGGTGCGCAGCCCGGTGTAGGTGAAAAAAATCGGCAGAAAGAACACGTTGACGAACTGCCCGATGTGACGCCGCCAGGCTTCCACGAATTGCGGCTGGTCGTGCAGCAGCACCCCCAGCATGAAGCCGCCGAAGATGGCAAAAATGCCCAGCTTGTAGGTCACGATGGCACTGAGGAACACCAGCACCAGAATCACGCCCAGCAGGTTGTTGCTCCAGTCTTCGCCCCCGCCCAGGTGGCGCACACACCAGCGCAGCAAGGGCCGCACGCCCCACCAGCACACTGCCACGTACAGCACCAGCAGCGCCAGGGTGGAGCCGAATTGCGCGGCATCGAAACCGGACACCGCCAGCATGGTCACCAGCGCCAGCAGCAGCCAGCCCACCACGTCATTGATGGCGGCCGCGCTGATGGCAATCACCCCCAGCGGCTTGCGCGCAATGTCGAACTCGATCAGCATGCGCCCCAGGATCGGCAGTGCCGTGATCGAGAATGCCGTGCCCACGAACAAAGCCGCTGCCGTGGGATTGGCCTGTGGCGTGAGGATGGGCGTCATCCAGTAGCCCAGCGCATAGCCGAAGCCGAACGGCACCACCATGCTGGCCACGGCGATGCGCGTCACGCTGCGCCGATGTTCCTTTTCAGCGAGGTGGGAGAATTCAAATTCCATCCCGATCTGGAACATCAGCAGAATTAACCCTATCTGTGAAAGAATCTGCATCGCGTCGCCCGGCGTGGAGCGGAACACGAAATTGAAGGCATCCGGCCACAGCCAGCCGAACAGCGTCGGGCCGAGAACAATGCCGATGATGATCTCGCCCACGGCGGCAGACTGTCCCCAGCGCAAGGCCAGGTTGGCACCAATGCGGCCGGCCAGCACGATCACGCACAGCTGCAGCAGCGTGAAGAACAGCAGCAGTTCGCTCTTGTGCACCCCGGACAGGGCTTCGCTGGCGACGCTCATGCGTACAGGCCCCCGTTGATGGAAATGGTCTGGCCGGTGATGTAGGCAGCTGCGTCCGATGCGAGGAAGGCGACCAGTTCAGCCACCTCTTCCGGCTTGCCGGCGCGTTTGGCGGGCACCATGTCCTTGATCAGCTTGTCGTCGAACACGCCTTCGGTCATGCTGCCGGCGATGATGCCGGGCGCCACGGCATTGACCGTGATGTTGCGGCTGGCCAGTTCCAGCGACAGCGCGCGGGTGGCTGCCTGCAGCCCGCCCTTGGCAGCGGCATAGTTCACCTGCCCACGGTTGCCGGCCAGCGCCGCCACCGAGGAAATATTGATGATGCGCCCCCAGCGCTGGCGCACCATGGGCATGGTCAGCGGCTGTGTGACATGGAAGAAACCATCCAGATTCACCTGCAGCACGCGCTGCCACTGCGCGGCCGTCATGCCGGGGAAGGCGGCGTCGTCATGCACGCCGGCGTTGTTGACGAGGATGTCGATGGGGTGCTGCTCCAGCAGGGTGGCGAGCGCCTGCTGTACGGCAGCCGCATCGGTCACGTCGAACACGACGGGATCGGCACTGCCGCCTGCCGCGCGGATCGCCTGCACCACGGCATCTGCACGGGCCGGCTGGCTGCTGGCATGCACCCAGACATGGCAGCCGGCCTGGGACAGACGGCGGGCGATGGCGGAACCGAGATCGCCGCTGGCGCCGGTCACGAGCGCATGGCGCTGACGGGAAGAGGAAGAGGACATTGCGGGAAAAGTTCAGGTCTGTAAGGGAGCCGCCACATCCAGCATGGCGGCAATGCGCCCCTGCACCAGCAGGCTCTCGCCGGCATGCAGGCTGAACTGGTACATGGCCGTCTGTTCGCTGGCGGCGATGCGCTCGGCGCGCACGGTCAGGGGTTCGGAGCTGGCATCCAGCGTTTCGGCATGCAGTTGCACGTCGCGCACGCTGGTCAGGTAGCCGCCACGCGGGCGCTCGCCCTGTTGCTGTTGCAGGGCGCAATGCAGGGCCATGGCCTGCGCTGCATACTCGATGCCCAGCGCAGCGCCCATGCGGCCGTTCTCGCGCATGGGGTTGGCGGCATCCAGATGGGTGCGGGTGGTGCAGACGATGTGCTGCTCATCCAGCTCACGCACTTCCTGCAGCAGGCACATGCTGCCCTGGTGCGGGATGCGTGCGGCGATCTCGCTCTGGCTCATCAGCATGGCGTGACATCCACCTGCAGCCACTGGCCGGGCAACGACGGCAGCAGCACCCTGCCCGCCTGGCCGCTGGCCAGTTGCTGCAGCAGCGGCAAGGCGCGCATGGCGGGAATGCTGGTGCGCAGTTGCTCCAGCGCGGGGTCGGGCAGGCTCTGGCCGTTCACGCTCGCCGCCTGCGCCGCGGCATCGCTTCCCAGCCAGCGGATATCCAGGCGCGCCAGCGCCCCGGCATGCGGCTGCGGGCGCAGCACCATGGCGAGACCGGCCGCGTCGGGCACCGGACGCGTTGCACGCAGGGGTTCGGGATAGTCAGCGTCATAGGCCACCAGCAGCATGTCGCGCGCTTCGCAAACACCCTGCACGGCTGCCTCCAGCAGGCCGGCGGCAAAGCTGGCATCGTAGGCCGCCAGCACCTGGCACGGGCCGGTTGCCTGCGCGGCAATGCACCAGTAGCCGGCTGCGGTGTTGTGCACCGAGTTGTGGAAACGGGTGGGCGATACGTCGCGCTGGTCGCTGGCCAGCACCTCGCAAATGGCATGGTAGTTGTGGCCATCGCCGGTGGACGAGCTGAACACCGATGCCAGCGCGGAGGGAGCCATGCCGGCTTGCGCACAGGCCTCGGTGCCCAAGGCCATCACGAGCTTGATGACGCGGCTGGAACGACGGCGTTCGGCCGGGGGCAGCATCTCGGGGACCGGCAGCACGGTGGCAGCGGGGACATAAGCCTCCTGCCCCGACAGAACCGCCTGTGCCTGCGGCCAATTGGCCAGCCCCGGTCCCAGTACGGCAAGGCCATGCACCCACAATTGCAGAGACGATGTGGTCATGCGCTACCTCCCACGCGGCTGAACACCAGACTGCAGTTGCTGCCGCCAAAGCCGAAGGAGTTGCTCAGTGCATGCTGCAGCGGCAGCGTTCGTGGCTGCAGCAGATAGTTCAACGGCGCAATGGCCGAATCCAGCGCCTGCGTACCGGCACTCCCCGGCCCCAAGCCGTGCGTGAGCGCCAGCGCACACACCACCGCCTCGACGCCGCCCGCGGCACCCAGCGTATGGCCGGTAAAACCCTTGGTCGAGCTGCAGGGCGTCTCCGCGCCAAACACTGCGCGCACCGCCTTGCCCTCGGCCAGGTCGTTGCTCGGCGTGGCGGTGCCGTGCAGGTTGATGTAGCCGATATCCTGCGGCTGCAGCCCGGCCATCTGCAGAGCGGCCTGCATCGCGGCCTGGGCACCTGCCCCTTCTGGATGCGGCGCCGACATGTGATGGGCATCGCTGGTTTCGCCATAGCCGGTGAGCAGAATGCTGCCTGCCGGCAATGCCTGCCGGTCTTCCGGTGCACGCTCCACCAGCGCAAAGGCCGCCGCTTCGCCAATCGAGAGGCCGTCACGCGCGCCGTCATAGGGACGGCAGGCGTTTGCGGAGGTCAGGCCCAGCGAGCGGAAGCCATACAGCGTTGTGAGGCACAGGGTGTCCACGCCCCCCACCACCACGGCATCGATCAGCCCGGCCTGCAACAGGCGGGCCGCACTGGCAAACACCTTGGCCGACGAGGAACAAGCCGTGGAAACCACCTCGGCCGGCCCCTGCAGGCTGAACCAGTCCTTGACGAAGGCGCCGACCGAATAGGTGTTGTGGGTTTCGGCGTAATGGAAATGTAAAGGCAGGACCCCGGTCTGTGCGTCGCGCTCACGGTAGGCCAGCTCCGTCGAATAGATGCCGGCGGTGCTGGTGCCCAGAACCACCGCCACCCGATCGGCGCCATGGCGCTGCATGGCCTGGCGCACGGCGTCGGCAAAGCCGTCTGCCTGCAAACCGAGCTGGGCCAGCCGGTTGTTGCGGCAATCGTAGTGCTGCAGGGCTTGCGGCAAGGCCACTTCGTCCAAGCTGGCGACGGTGCCGGCCCAGGTCGGAAAATTGACCGTATCGAAATCGCACGGCGCCAGCCCGCTGCGCATGTCGCGCAGGGCCTGCAGCAGCGCTGCATTGCCGACGCCCAGGCAGGTGGTGGCCGTGTAATGGGTGAGAAGGATCGGGTTCACGGATCTTGAGGTGAAAGGTGTGCGTGCAGGGGTTGTGCCGGGCTCATGGGTAGCGCAAGGGGCTGCGCGGCGAATGCCTGGCGCAAATGCACCGGCTGCAGCCCGGCGGCTTCCAGTTGCTGCAGCAATTGTGGCAGGACTTCCAGCACGACTGGCCGCCCTGCAGGCGTTCGGGCGCTGTTGCCGTCGTGCAGCAGCAGAATGTCGCCCGCTGTCAGCCCGCGCGTCAGCCGTGCCAGCACGCGCGAAGCATTGCCGTCGCGCGTGTCAAAACTGCGACGCGACCACATCGCCAAACGCAGGCCCATGCGCGCCAGCACGGGATCGAGCAAGGGATTGCGGAAGCCCGCCGTGGGCCGGAAAAATCGCGCCGGAGCCACGCCGGCCTCCTGCAGCGCTTGCTGCATGGCAAGCAGATCGCGCCGCATGCGCGCCATGCCCCACAGGGCAAATACGGGCGAATGGGCATCGCCGTGGTTTTCGACAGTATGGCCACGCGCGACAATCTCGCGCACCAGTTCCGGGTGCTGGCGCACATGTCGGCCAATGCAGAAGAAGCTGGCACGCGCGCCATGGCGATCGAGCAGATCAAGCACCTGCGGGGTGACTTCCGGGTCGGGACCATCATCAAAAGTGAGCGCCACCTGCGCACGCGCTGTGGCCTCGGCCGGCAGGCGCGTGAGGTTGCGCCCGATCCAGGCATTGCGCGGGAGAAAGACCAGCGCCGTCAGCAACAGATGATTGAGCGCAGCCAGGCCCAGCCACCAGGGCCATGCAGCCGGTTGACGGATCAGGCCAAGCAGGCAGAGACTGTGCCAGGCCACGCTGACCCATACCAAAGGGACAGGACGCCAGCGCGCCGCCGGGGCAACGGCGGCTGAGGCGGACTCCGGCGCCCCTGGTTCAGCACGGATTTCCGGTGCCACGCCACGATTGGCCGCTCGAAGCTCGGGCACGGCACTCATGCCTGCGCCTCCCCGCTGGACGCCGCTGCCCCCGTCTTGCGCGTCAGGATCGCCGCGAACAACAGCGCAATTACCGCCCCTGGCCCGACCGTGGCGCCAATGGCCCGGAGCACCGGCACCTGCGAAAACGCCAGCACGCCAAAGCCGAATACGGCAGCCAGGTTGGCAACCAGCAGCGACACCATGGTGATGGATTCGCTCTCATTTTCCAGATCGTAGCGGTCGAAGAACAGCGTGTAGTTGGAGCCCACGGCCACCACCAGCAGCAGGCCGATCAGGTGCAGCAGCGTCAGGCGTTCGCCCAGCAACACCAGCCCTGCGACCACGACGATCTCGGCCAGCAGGATGGGCGTCAGCACGCGCAGCAGGCGCTGGCCGCTCTTGAGTGACCAGGCCAGCAGCACCACGATGGCCAGCAGGCCGGCCAGCGACAGCAGCAGTGCCTCATTGAAATAGCGGGAATACAGGTCGCGCGTTTCGGTGGTGATGTCCAGGAACAGCACCTCCGTGCCGGGCAGCGGGGAAGCACCCGCATCCAGCACCCGCTGCACCGCAGCTCCATCGATCTCCTGCGACTTGCCCTGCGCATCCACCGGCGAGCGCAAGGGCAGCAAGGCCGACCAGCCGTTCTCGCGCTGCACCAGCATGGCTTCGAGCGTCAGCGCCAGCGCCGTGCCCTTGAGGCTCTCCGGCGTGATCAGCGGTTGCTGGCGCGCGCGCTCCAGATCCTGCGCAAAAGGCTGCAGGGTGTCGGCACGCACCGGCAAGGGCTCCAGCGCCTGCTCCAGGCGGGCCTGCAGTTCTGCAGGATCGGGCATGGCGGCACGGCGGGCATTCTGCGTGGCGGCACTGGGCAGGTAGCGCGTCGGCGTTTCAAAGCCGGAAATGGTCTTGTCGTCCACCAGTTGCAGCAGGCTGCTGCTCACCTGCTCGGTGCGACGCAACAGCGTCTCCTGATCCGGCGCAGACACCACCACCAGATAGCGCAAGTCCGGCTGCCCCAGGTCGCGCCGCAGCGACTCATCCAGATCCTGCGCCTCCTGCGATACCGGACTCAGGCCGGACAGAGCACGGTTCCAGATACTGCCATGCAGCGAGGTCCAGACCAGCACGCCCGCTGCAAGCAGCGCCACCAGCAAGACCAGCGGCCGCAGGCGGCGCAGGGCCGCCACACGCCGCGTCAGCCACTGCCCCAGACGGCGTGCCGGCCCCAGATTGACAGGCCGGGCAGGCAGCTCCGGCAGCACATAGCGCGTGACCAGCGCCGCCGTGCAAAGGCCGGTAATCGAATACAGTCCCAGCTGCGCCAGGCCGGGAAAGCCCGCAAACACCAGCGCGGCAAACCCGAAAACGGAAGTCAGCACTCCCAGCCGGATGGTGGGCCAGAAACGTTTCGCCCACGAGGCACTGCCCGCCGCCCCGCCAGAACCCGTTTTCCCGGACTGCACGAAATAGTAGATGCTGTAATCCACCGCCTCGCCGATCAGCGTGGTACCGAACCCCACCGTGATGCCATGCACCACGCCAAACACCAGGCTGACCGCGGCAATGCCCATCACCACTGCCGTGAACACCGGCACCAGGCTCATGCCGACCGTCAGCGGCGAGCGATACACCAGCAACAGCAGCGTCAGCACCGCCAGAAAGCCCGCCACCGACAGCCGCATGGCCTCGCTGCGGATGGTGTTGCGCGCATCCACCGAAAACACCGGTGCACCGGACAGCAGCAGCCTGACCGGCTGCAATGAAGCGTCCTTCGCCTGCACCTCGGCAAACGCCTGCCGCACGCTGGCCAGCGCCTGCTCCTGTGCATCCGTATCCGAGCCTGCGGCACGCGTCTGTGCCATCAGGATGGCCCGCCGGCCATCCTTCGACAGCCACACATTGGCTCCCGCCGGACGATCCGCACTGTCAAGCTCATCCACCAGCGCCAGCAACTCGCCCGTGGGATCACGGGGGAAAATCTCCTTGAGCAGCATGCCCGCAGGCGAGCCCAGCATGTCGACGGAGTGCGTGACGGACTGGCGCAGCCCCTCCACGCTGAAATGCCCTTCGCTTACAGCCGGGCTGAGCAGATAGCGGTTCTCGAACAGGAACACGCGGTCCTTCTCGAAGGCCTCTGCCGAACCATTGGCCACGATGGAGAAGCGGTCGCTGGCGCGCATCTGCCCCGCGAGAGCCTGCGATGCCGCCTCGCGCTGCTCCTGCGTACCGCCTTCCAGCCCCACCAGCAGCATGCGCGAGACGCTGCCCACGGTGATCTGGTCCACCAGCAATTGCTGCTGCTTGCTCGGGCTTTGCGGCAGAAAGGCCGACATGTCGGTGGTGAAGGTGCTGCGGACAATGACCAGCAGGCCGACCACCAGTGCCAGCATCCAGATCCAGACTACCCTGCTACGCCAGAAACCCATGAAGCCCTTCCCGCCTTGTGCGCCGAAAAGCCCACATTGTCACAGAGAAAGCGCTACCAAAGCCTGCACGACTGCCGGAATGCCGCGCGGCAGCCATCGCTCAGGCTGCCAGCAGACGCTCGTAAGTCTGCAAATCGCCCGAGGAGAAGCAGCAGAACAGTACGTGCTCCACGCCGGGCGCCTGCGTCAGCGTGGCGCGCACGGTTTGCACCGCAATCGCGGCGGCATCGGCGTGCGGATAGCCATACACCCCGGTGCTGATGCCGGGAAACGCGATGCTGCGTACCCCGTTGGCCTGGGCCAGCAGCAGCGCGTTGCGGTAGCAGGAGGCCAGCAGGCCGGCCTCGCCCTGAGCGCCCCCATGCCAGACCGGACCCACGGTATGGATCACATGCCGCGCCGGCAGCCGGTAGCCCGCCGTGATTCTGGCCTCACCGGTCGGACAGCCATGCAGCATGCGGCATTCCGCCAGCAACTCCGGCCCGGCGGCGCGGTGGATGGCACCGTCCACCCCGCCTCCCCCCAGCAGGCTGTTGTTCGCAGCATTGACGATGGCATCCACCGGCAGCGTGGTGATGTAGGCCTGGATCGCCTCAAGCACGGCAGCCATCGATGCCTCCTCAGCGCTTGGCCAGCGGCTCGATCACCATCACCGAACGGTCGCCGTCGGCCTGCTGGTACTCGATGGTGCGCACCTGCTCCTTGTCGCCGCTGGCAATCACCTTGCTGATGATGGCCTTCATTCTGGCATCCTTGGGCACCATGGCCAGCGTCCACTTCTTCGCCGTGCCCTTGAGCTCATAGTCGTAGCTGCGCTCCAGCTTGCCGGCATCGCCCGTCAGCAGGCCGACGATCACATCCACGAAGGCCGCCGCCTGTGGCTGGCTCGACAGGCGCACGTTGTAGGTCTTGCCACCGCGCTCCACGCGCAATGCATCGCCATCCACGCGCAGCAGTTCGGCCGCCGGCTCGACTGTTTTCTTCTCGAACAGCTGCGGCGCCACATAGCGCACCTCGCCACTGCTGCGCAGCGGCTTGTCCAGCACCTTCATGTGCCTGGTCTCGACGAAGCGGCCGGTGCGCTCCTTGTACTGGCCCATGTTCTGCATCAGCTGTCCCATGTCCAACGCCCAGGCGGGAGCCGACAGTGCAACACCGGCAGCCAGCAGCGCGGTGCGGCGCAGAAAACGGGAAAAAAGACCTTGTGCTTGCATGCGAAAAACCTCGGAAAAATCAGGAACGGGGATCAGGCGCCGTCACGCCCGGCACGGATTGGACAGGCTTCGGGGGCGAAGGTTTCCAGAAATCGAAAAAATTGAACCAGTTGTGCGGAGCAGCCCGGCACTGCGCCTCCAGCTCGGCCACATAGGCCTGCTGGGCCGCCTGCAGCCGCTGCCCACGCTCCGCGCGCGGGCAATCGGAAAAATCGGCCAGCGGCACGGCATGCACGCGATAGCGGTTGCCTTCCTCGTACACGCCGGCCAGAAAGAACACCGGACAGCGCAGCATGGCCGCCAGCCGCAAGGGGCCGGCGGGAAACGACGCTTCCTCGCCCAGAAATGGCAGGCGAACCACGTCATCGTCATCCAGCCCGCGATCCGCCAGCAGCCCCAGCATGTCGCCCTGCTCCAGCTTTTCGCGCGCCAGCAGCATGGAATCGACCCGGTTGAGCGCAATAATGTGGCGCGGCGCATCCGGATTGATGGCGGCCAGAATGCTGTTGATCTTGCTGGCGTTTTCTTCGTACATCAGCATGTGGGCACGCCGCTGGTGCGCATCGCCAAAGGCCTTGAGCATGGCAAAGCTGCCGAAGTGCGCTCCCATGATGATCAGCCCGCGCCCCCGCGACAGCGTGGCCTCCAGCGCCTCGCGTCCCTCCAGACGGATGTCGAACAGTTCCATCTGGCCGTTGAGCACGAACACGCGGTCATGAATGGTGGTGGCAAAGCTCAGGAAGTGGCGATAGAGCTGCCCCCAGCCGGCCGGCCGCTGCCACAGGTGCCGGTAGAACTGCTGCAGCGCCTTGCGCGCGCCCGGCGAGAACAGCAGGAAATACAGGGCGATGCCGCGCAGCACCAAGCGGCTCAGCGGCCGCCCCAGCAATAGCGACAGCCAGACCATGAAGCGCACCACCGGCACCTGGCTGCGCTCGCGGCGCGTGGCCCATTCGGCACTGGCTTCGCCCTGGCTACTCATGCGTTTTCCTGCGCTGGCGCAGACAATGCCCGCAAGGTGCCGCTGGCCACGGTCTCCTCGCCGCGAAGCACCCTGAAGCTGGCCGCAAACGGCTTGCCAGGCGCTTCCACAGGCTCCAGCCGGATGTCGAGAACATCACCCGGCCCGCAGGGCAGCAGGAACTTGGCCTGCTGCACGCTGCAGGCCTGTCCGCGTGCTTGCGGCAGCGCGCGCCACGCATCCACACAGCGCTGCAGCAGCAGGGCCCCCGGCACCACCGGCTGGCCCGGGAAATGGCCGGCGAACACTGGATGATCCACCGGCACCTGCCAGCGCAAATCGGGCTTGTGCGCAGCCGCATGCTGCCGCAACTGGTGCTCGGCATACAGCCCCTGCAGAGCCTGCTGCGGCAGCTTGCTCGTCTCGTTGCGCGGCATGCGCTCCACCAGAATCAGTGGACGCGGCAGGAACACCGCCTCCACATAGGGGTGCAGCGCATCCAGGATGTCACGCGCGCTCATGCCCGGCGCCTGGGCCACCAGACACAGCCGTTCCACCTCCGGCACCAGCGGCGCATGGCCACCCGGAACATCCACCGGCTTGGGGAGAAAAAAGGCACCATCCTGAATGCCAGGAATCTGTGCCAACTGATGATTCAGATAGGCCAGTGACGAGCGGCGCCCCGCGATATTCACCATGTCGGTCTTGCGGCCGTGCAGGATGAAGCCATCCTCTCCCACCAGCTCGATCACATCCGACATGGGCACCCGCCCCTCCACATGGCCGCCACTGGCAAAGGTCGTATCCCCTTGTTGCTCCAGCCGCACGCCCGGAAACAGGCGCCAGGCCGGGCCCTCCAGCGGCCGGCGCACGGCCAGCTGACTGGTTTCGGTGCTGCCGTAGATTTCGCGCAGCGGAGCGCCAAAGTGTGCCTCGGCCTGCCCGGCGAGTGCAGGCGCCAGCGGCGCCGTGGCGCAGAGCAACTGGTCCACCGGCGGATAGTCCAAACCGGCATCCACCAGCACGCGCAGATGCACCGGCGTGGTCACTAGCATGCGCGGCTGCGGCACGGATGCCAGCGCCTGCGCCACGTCTGCCGGGTAGAACGGCCTCCCCGTCCAGAGGCTGCAACCGGCCAGCAAGGCCAGCAGCATTAACGATTCAAAGCCATACATGTGCTGGGAGGGCACCGTCCCCACGATGCAGGTCTGCGACCCCTGATCCAGCCCCAGCATTTGCGCTTCGGCCAATGCATTGAGATGCAGCTTGCCCCAGGTCTTGGCATGCGGCACCGGCTGGCCGGTCGAGCCCGAGGTGAATACCAGCGACACCACCTGTTCCGCGGGAATCTGCGGAATCTCCACATCCTGTGCCTTCGACGGAACCAGTTGCCGCACGACCGGCAGCAAGGGCATCAGTGCCTCCAGCCCTTCGCTCTCCCCGTCATGCAGGCAGACCGGCCGGGGGGCGTGCTGCAGCAGGTGACGCACCGCCTCCGGCGCAAGCGACGAGGGTTGCAGACTGACACGTCCGCTTACGATGCCGGCGCCGAAACCGACCAGAAACAGGTAGCGGTTGCGACAGACGTTGAGGACGTGGGTGCAGTCCGCCGGCAACCCTGCCGCCAGCGCGTGCACGTCATGCAGCCACTGCCGGACCGTGATCGGCCCGTCGGCATCGCGTGCCAGCACCGCATCAGGCTGCGCATGGCCGCACAGGGGCCAGAAGGAACGTGCATTCATTGCTGGCGCTCCTCACCCCTGGCTTGCACCGTCTGCGACGGGCTGGCGGAAAAGGTGCGCCAGTCCACCGAACGCATGGCCCGCAGTGTGTCCCGCAATCCGCTGCGGTCTGCCGGCGGCAGCAGCCAGCGGCGCGCCAGCACTTCCAGCACGAACAGCGCCACCATCAACGCCGGAGACAGCACCGACGAATAAAACGCCCAGGCCGTCGGCGTCCCGAACACGAACAACCCGGCAGACACCAGCCATACCAATGCAATCGTGAGCGCCCACAGCCAGGTGATGGCGCGGGTGTAGCGCAACTGGGCCAGCGACAGCACCGGATGCACCATGCCCGCCATCGCCGTGCACAGCGGGGTATGGCCGGCTCGCAGCGTATGCGCAAAGGCCCAGAACACCAGCCCCAGCAGCAGGGTTTCCTGCAGGAAATAGTACAGGCGCACCTGCTGTGGCTGCACCAGGCCATCGTGACCCGCAGGCACCAGCCAGGCGAGGCCTGCAGACAGTGTCGCCAGCAAGCCCGCAGCCAGCGCGAATTGCCAGATCCGTCCCCCCAGGCGGGACCCTGCAAGCACCCCGCCCCACACCGCCAGCGGCGCCAGCATGGGCAGCAGCGACCACCAGCGCGGCTCACGCTGCACGCAGGCCCAGAACACCAGCGCGGCATACGCCAGTACGGCCAGCCCCTTCAACAGGGCCGGCAGGGACGGGCGCGGCAATTCCGCCGGAGAGGAAAGCATGTAGGAAGCAGGCATGGAAAACCGCCCCGCCGGACACGGGGCAACACGCCTCAGGCGGTGCGGTGCATCACGATATGGCCGGCCAGCGCACGCAGCGAGGCAAACACCTTGGCATTGTCGGCATCGCCAGCCTTGATCTGCAGGCCATAGCGCTTGGAGACCACCAGCGCGATCTCGAGGATGTCGATGGAATCCAGGCCCAGGCCGTCACGGTACAGCGGAGTATCCGGTTCGATCTCGGCTGCGGGAATATCTAGGTTGACTGCCTCGACGACCAGCTCTGCCAGTTCGGGCAGCAGCGCGTCAACGGCGGCGGCGTCAGGGGTGTGTTGTACGTCGCTCATGGCGGTTCCTGTGTGCTACAAAGTTAGAATTATAGGATTCGCCGGCGCCGAGCCAGTCCTTGCCCTGCCTTGCATCTGTTGCTGTTCATTGCAAACGTATCGCGTGAAAGCCGGCAGCCGGCACTGCCTTTCGACTTCTTACTGCCCAGGCCCTGACAGCCCGGTTTGCACCCATGCTGAAACAACTGATCCTCGACTATCTTCGCCAGCAACCCGACGTTCCGGTCGACAAGCTCGCCGATCCCGCAGCCAGGATGGGCGAACTCGGCCTCGATTCCCTGGGCCTGGTCGAAATGCTGTTCGAGATCGAGGACAAGTACGGCTTCCAGATCGAGGAGCCGATGCGCTACGGCAGCATGACGCTGGACGAAGTGGTCGCTGACCTGGAGCAGACCATCCGCGCCCGCAACAACGGCGAGATGCCCGAGCTCCCGGCCCAGGCAGGCCCTGCCGGCCATGCGTGAAGTCGTCGTCTCCGGCATCGGGCTGATCACCCCCTCGGGGCTGACGCGCGATGCCAGCTTCGCCGCCTGGCTCGAAGGCCGCAGCGCCGTCACCCAAGCACCCGAAGCCGTGCGCCGCTGGCTGCCCAACGCCCTGGCCGCCCCGCTGCCGCCCGGACTGGACGCCCGCCTCGACCGCGCCGACCAGGGCCTGGACCGCGCCACCCAGCTCGGCATGGTGGCCGCTGCCGAAGCCCTGCACGATGCCCGCTTCTCGCGCGACACCGTCAATACCGATCGCGCCGGTGTCTACGTTGGTGTGGGCCTGGCCGGCGCCGAAACGCTGGAAGCGCTCTATTCCACCTTCTACCAGCGCCTGTACGATCCCGAAGGCAACGGCCACCGTAACCCCACGGTGCTGCACCCGCTGACCGTACCGCGCCTGATGGCCAACGCCACGGCCGCAGCGGCCTCCATGCGCTACGGCCTCAAGGGCGCCTCGCACACCTATAGCGTGGCCTGCGCCTCGTCGGCGGTTGCCATCGGCGAAGCGTGGCGCGCCATTCTGGCCGGCCATGCCGACACCATGCTGGTGATCGGCACCGAGGCCCAGCTCACCACCGGCGCCTACCTCGGCTGGAACGCCCTGCGCGTGCTCGCCACGCCCGACACCGATGACATCGCCCAAAGCTGCAAGCCTTTCGACGCCCGCCGCAACGGCTTTGTGCTGGGCGAAGGCGCAGCCGCGCTGGTGCTCGAAACCCGCAGCACCGCCGAAGCCCGCGGGGCTCCCATCTACGGCGTGCTGTGCGGCTACGGCAGCAGCAGCGATGCCGCACATCTCACGGCACCCTCGGCCGACGGTCAGGCCCGCGCCATGCGCCAGGCCCTGCACGAGGCCCATATCACGCCCGAACAGGTCGGTTACATCAACGCCCACGGCACCGCCACCCAGGTTGGCGACGCCACCGAATCGCAATCGATCCAGGACGTGTTCGGCCCGCACGCCGCGCAGATTCCGGTCAGTGCCAGCAAGTCCATGCACGGCCATCTGATCGGCGCTGCCGGTGCAGTTGAATTCGCCAGCACCCTTCTGAGCCTGCACACCGGCTCCATCCCGCCCACGGCCAATCTGCAACAGCCCGACCCGGCCTGCCCGCTCGATTACGTTCCGCTACAAGCCCGTCACGGGCTTGCGCTAGAGTATGCGCTGTCCAACTCGTTTGCGTTCGGGGGCAGCAACGTCTCTCTGCTCGCGCGCAGATACCGGCCGCTGGCTGCCGCCTGACCTTCGCAGCCGCCGCCAAAAGGAAGCCCCATGACCCCAGAATCCTCTCCGCCGGCAACAGCTGTGCCCGATACCCTCTATGACGTGCTGGTGATCGGCGGCGGCCCCGGCGGCAGCACCGTGGCCCCGCTGCTGGCGCAAAAGGGCTACAAGGTTGCGCTGCTCGAAAAATCGCATCACCCGCGCTTCCATATCGGCGAATCGCTGTTGCCGGCTAACCTGCCGCTGCTCGACGAGCTCGGCGTCGGCGACGAGATCCGCGCCATCGGCGTACCCAAGCATGGCGCCGAATTCGTCTCGCCCTGGCACGAAGCCGGCAGCCAGACCTTCCAGTTTGCCGATGCCTGGGACAAGAGCATGCCCTCGGCCTTCCAGGTGCTGCGCTCGGAGTTTGACGAAATCCTGTTCCGCAACGCCACGCGCAAGGGCGTGCACACCGTGGAAGGCTGCAAGGTCACTGCCGTGGATCTGGACAGTGATCCGGAGCGTGTGACGGTCCAGGCCAGGCATGACGACGGCAGCACCAGCCAATGGCAGGCGCGCTTTCTGGTCGATGCCTCCGGCCGCGATACCTTCCTGTCGAACAAATTCAGGATCAAGCACCCGAACAAGAAGCACAACAGCACGGCGGTTTATGCGCATTTCACCGGAGCCCGGCGCCATGAGGGCAAGGCTGAAGGCAACATCACCATCTTCTGGTTCGACTACGGCTGGTTCTGGTTCATCCCGCTGCAGGACGGCGTCACCAGCGTCGGGATGGTGACCTGGCCGCACTATCTCAAGACCCGCGGCGGCCGCAGCCTGGAGCAGTTCCTGCTCGATACCATCGCCACCTGCCCGCCGCTGGCCAAACGGCTGGAACAGGCGCAGATCCATGCGCATGTGACGGCCACGGGCAACTTCTCCTACGTGTCCGAGCGCAACCACGGCCGCAACTATGTGATGCTGGGAGATGCCTACGCCTTCATCGATCCGGTATTCTCGTCCGGCGTCTGGCTGGCAATGAAGGGGGGCGTATTTGCCGCAGAAGCCATCGACACCTTGCTGGCACAACCCGCCCGCCGTGCCGCAGCCTTGCGCAAGTTCGACCGCCAGATGCGCCACGGCCCGCGCGAGTTCTCCTGGTTCATCTACCGCGTCACCAACCCGACCATGCGCGACATGTTCATGTCCCCGTCCGACAAATACCGCATGAAGGAAGCGCTGCTCTCCATGCTGGCCGGCGACATCTACGGCAAGACCCCGATCTGGAGCTCCATCCGCATCCTCAAGGGCGCGTACTACCTGCTCTCCACGCTCAACTACAAGCGCACCTACCGTGCCTGGAAAAAGCGCAGGAATGACATCGTCGCCATTCCGGGCCTGCTGCCCAACCAGACCGAATACTGAGCCGCCCGCAAGGATCACGCATGCTGCCTGCCCGCCTCCGCCTCTCCTCCGCCGGACTGCTGCTCGCCGCTCTGGCCATCGGCCTGCCGGCGCAGGCACAGACCGCCCTGCCCGCCAAGGATGCGGGCGCCACCCCGGCCGACAGCAGCAGCACCTCGCGCCGCCTGTTCGGCATCGAGGGACTGGAAGCCATCGGACTGGGCGCCGGAGTGGTGCATTTTCCCGCTTACCGCGGTGCCAGGACGACCCAGACCATGGTGCTGCCGGTACCCTACCTGCACTACGAAGGCGACTTCTTCAAGTCCGACAAGTACGGCATGCGCGGTGAACTGTTCAACAACGACCGCATCGAGCTGTCCATCAGCGCCTCGCTCTCGCCGCCCACCCGGGGCGACGTGCCCGAGCGCATCGGCATGCCCAACCTCAAGCCCACGGTCGAACTGGGCCCGCAGCTGGATTTCACGCTGATCGACGGCAAGACGCATCCCGTCAACCTGCGCCTGCGGCTGCCGGTGCGCCAAGCATTCACGGTCGAACGCTCTCCGAAGAATGCCGGCGTGGTGTTCTCGCCCAACCTCAACCTGGATGTGCCGCTGGGCCAATGGAACCTGGGCATGGTGACCGGACCGATCTTCGCCAGCCGCAAGCAGCACGCCTACTTCTATGACGTAGCGCCCGAATACGCCAGCACCAGCCGCCCGGCCTACCAGGCGGGCGCCGGCTACAGCGGCTCGCAACTGCTGTTCTCGCTCAGCCGGAAATATCGCAACCTCTGGTTCGGATCCTACATCCGCTACGACAGCCTGCATGGCGCCAAATTCGCCGACAGCCCGCTGGTGGCGCAGAAGCGCTACGTCACCGGCGGCGTGGCGCTGATCGGCATCTACGACTGATGGCGCAGCCGCCTGTACCGCCCGCCACCGGTCCGGCCCCTATCGCCAGCTGGCAGCGCCAGATCGGACAGCGCGTGACCACCCTGTGGTGGCTCAAGGCCCTGGGGACCACCGCATTCATGTGGGTGTTCTTCCTGTTCTATTTCGAACTGCTGCACCATCCGCGCTACCCGATCACGGTCATGCCTGATACCTGGATCGATCGTGCCGTCACCTTTTCGCCGGACTGGGTCATCATCTATTTTTCGCTCTGGGTATATGTATCACTGCCTGGTGCCCTGCAACGCGACCTGAGGGGGCTGCTCTGGCATGGCGCCAGCGCCTTGCTGATGTGTGCCGCGGGCCTGGCCTTCTATTACTGGTACCCTACGACTTTCATGCAGCCCAGGGTGTACTGGAGCAGCCAGCCACTCGGACAAATTCTGCAGAGCGTGGACGCGCCGGGCAATGCCTTCCCGTCCATGCATGTGGCCTATGCGCTGTTTGCCTGGGCCTGGATCCGTCATGAGCTGCATGAAGTGCGCGCCCCGCGCTGGCTGCACATCCTGAGCCTGCTCTGGTGCATGGCCATCGGCTTTTCGACGCTGGCCACCAAGCAGCATGTATGGTGGGATGTGCTGGCGGGCATCGTGCTGGGCCTGTCCGCCGGCAGCATTGCCGTGCTGGCCACACGCTGGCGCAAGGGCCTGCCACTCCGCAAACCCATCACGTCTCCGCTGGAACCATGACCGAAGAACTGCACTATCCGATCGATCTCGACCAGGCCGCCATCGCCGCCCTGCTGCCGCACCGTGCACCCCTGCAGCTGCTGCAGCGGGTGGAGGTGCTGGCCCACGACCACTACACCGGTGAAGCCTGCTGGAGCGCCGACGATCCGGTGCTGGCCGGGCACTTCCCGGGTTGCGCCATCGTTCCCGGCGCGCTGCTGCTGGAAGCGGCGGCCCAGCTGGCTGGTGCTGGCCTGCTGGCCGGAGACCCGATCGCACGCGCCATCGCACCCGGCCACCTCGGCATGCTCACGGGGGTACGCAAATCCTGGTTCAAGCGCCCCGTGTTGCCGAACGAGCGGGTGCTCTTCACCCTCAAATGCCGCCGCATGGGCGAAAAGGCAGTGCTGGCCAGCGCCACGGCCGAGGTCGACGGCCAGGAAGCCGCCACGCTGGAATTCATGGTATCGCATGTGCCGGCAGAAAGCCTGCAGCACCTTATCCCGGCCGAACAGCTCAAGGACCTGCTGGGAAGCTGAGTATCTTCAGGCTGTTCGCGTCGGGCTGCCGCCGCGCTCCGCGGCCAGCCATTCGAGCACCGGCAACGTGCCTGGCAACACCGGCTGCACCTGCACCGGCAGTTGCTGCCAGCTGAACTGCTGCCCTTCGTGCATGTGCAGCTCGCCCGTCCATTCGGTGACCTTGCAGAAATGCAGTTGCACCAAGGCATGCGGATAATCCACCACCGTATCGCGCCACGGCTGTGCCGTGCCGATCACGACGCCGATTTCCTCGCGCAACTCGCGCCGCAGCGCCTGCTCCACCGACTCGCCCTGCTCCAGCTTGCCGCCGGGAAACTCCCAGTAGCCCGCGTACACCTTGCCATCGGGACGACTGGTGAGCAGAAAGCTGCCATCCGGCTGCAGCAGCACTCCCACCGCCACCTGCACCAGCTTGCGCGGCGTGCCGTCCGTCGCATCCGCGCGCGGACGGTCGCCATCCGCCACCAGCGGCCGTTCTGCCGTGTGGCTCATGCCTGCCCCCTGCGGCCGGCATAGTCGCGCGCAAACTGCCAGGCCACGCGCCCGCTGCGCGAGCCGCGCTCCAGCGCCCACACCAGCGCCTGCGGATCGGCCGCGGCAATCTCGCCTTCGGGCACCTCCAGGCTGCGCAGCCACTGGTGCACGATGGCCAGATACTCGTCCTGGCTGAATGGATAGAAGCTGATCCACAGACCGAAGCGCTCGGACAGCGAAATCTTCTCCTCAACCACCTCGCCCGGATGCACCTCACCATCCGGCGTGTGCGTGTAGCTCAGGTTTTCCTTCATGTATTCCGGCAGCAGATGGCGCCGGTTGCTGGTGGCATAGATGAGCACGTTCGGCGTGCTCGCGGCCACCGAACCATCCAGCATGGACTTGAGCGCCTTGTAGCCCAGTTCCCCTTCATCAAAGCTCAGGTCGTCGCAGAAGATGATGAACTTCTCCGGCCGGCCTGCGACCAGCTCGGCAATGTCCGGCAGATCGACCAGATCGCCCTTGTCCACCTCGATCAGGCGCAGGCCCTGCGGCGCGTAGGCATGCAGGCAGGCCTTGATCAGCGAGGACTTTCCGGTGCCGCGCGAACCGGTCAGCAGCACGTTGTTGGCGGTGCGTCCGCTCACGAACTGCTCGGTATTGCGCACCAGGCGCTCCTTCTGGCCGTCGATCTCCTGCAGATCTTCCAGCCGCATTTCGGCAACGTGACGCACCGGCTCCAGCACACCGGTCTGGCCGGCGAAACCGCTGGAACGCTTGCGGTAGCGGAAGGCGATGGAAGCATTCCAGTCCGGCTGCTGCAACGGTTGCGGCAGCACCTGCTCCAGACGCTGGAGCAGTGATTCGGCTCGGGAAATCAGGGATTCAAGAGAGGAAGAGGACATGGATGGACAGCAATGGGAATCGCGGAAAACCGTTTAGCATACAACACCGCTGCCAGCTGTTCCACGCCCCTCACCAACAGAAAAGGCCGCCAGGTTGCCCTGACGGCCTTGAATGCGGTCGGTTGACCCGGATCGCTTAGGCGGTTTCGCCGTACACGGTCACGGTCACGTCCACCACCACGTCGGTGTGCAGGGCCACCTGAACGGTGTTGTCGCTCACGGTCTTGATCTGGCCGTTGGGCATGCGGATCTGGGACTTGTGGACCGGGAAGCCCATCTTGCCCAGTTCTTCGGCGATGTCGCCGTTAGTGACGGAACCGAACAGACGGCCGTCAACGCCAGCCTTCTGGGTCAGCTTGACCACGGCGCCTTCCAGCTTCTTGCCTTGTTCTTCGGCAGCAGCCAGCTTCTCGGCAGCCTGCTTTTCCAGTTCGGCGCGCTTGGCTTCGAACTCGGCCAGGGCTGCAGCGGTAGCGCGGCGGGCACGGCCGGAGGGGATCAGGAAGTTACGGGCGTAGCCATCCTTGACCTTGACGATTTCACCCAGATTGCCCAGGTTCACTACTTTGTCGAGCAGAATGATTTGCATGGTATGTGCTCCTTGGCTTAGATCTTGTGCTGGTCGGTGTACGGCAGCAGGGCCAGGAAACGCGCGCGCTTGATGGCGGTGTTCAGCTGGCGCTGGTAGATCGCGCGGGTGCCGGTCAGGCGAGCGGGGATGATCTTGCCGTTTTCGGAGATGAAATCGCGCAGGGTGTCAACGTCCTTGTAGTCGATCTCTTCGACCTTGGCGACGGTGAAGCGGCAGAAACGCTTGCGCTTGAACAGCAGGGATTGGGTATTGCGCTTCGGGCGCTTGTCTTTGTTGCTCTTGAAGGCCATGATGGACTCCTGAAAATTCTGTGTTTAAGGGGTGACTGTGGTCTGGAAAGCCTGGAGGTGAAAAACCAGCCTGGGCGTCTTGACGACCCCGCCGCGCCTGGCCGGAGTGGCCAGGAAACCGGCAAACCGGGCCTCGCGTCCCATCTCCATGCGCTCGAGCTGTTCGGCCAGGGGGCCTACAGCCAAGGTGCGGATCTGGGCATTCACCTGGCGTCTGCTGCCTGCTTCAACCTGTTCCGACTGGTGCTCAAGCACGCAATCCAGAACCGGGATGCCGGCGGGTGTCAGACGCAGGGGTGCGCGGTCGACCAGTCTGGCGGTCAGTTCCAGCCGGTTCAGTGCTGGCACGGACGCTGTTTCCACCTGCATCCGATCAGGATGCGTCAGCCTCGCTCGCCTGTGCGGACTTGCGGGCCTCTTCGCGCTCGACGGACTTCATCATGGTCGAGGGAGCGGTGTCGGCTTTCTTCTTCTGCACAGTCATGTGGCGCAGCACGGCATCGTTGAACTTGAACGCGTGTTCCAGTTCGGCCATCACAGCCTGGTCGGCTTCGATGTTGATGCACAGGTAGTGGGCCTTGTTCAGCTTGTTGATCTGGTAGGCCAGTTGGCGGCGGCCCCAGTCTTCAACACGGTGAATCAGGCCGTTGCCGGCCGTAACCATGCCCTTGTAGCGGTCCAGCATGGCGGGAACCTGCTCGCTCTGATCCGGGTGGATCAGCAGAATGATCTCGTAATGACGCATTGATGCTCCTTGTGGAATGGAATGCCGCCCGCAGCGTCAAAGCGCAGTACGGCAAGGGAAACCAAAGATTATAGCCACACGCGCATCAGATTGGCAAGGTGTCGCGTCGTATTTCGTGCGCACTGGTGTGCTGCGTCAACAGGCTGGCCAGCACCAGCACCAGGGCGCCGAAGGGCACCCCGAACACGCCGGCCGCGACTGGCTGGATGCCCCACCAGGGCTGCAGCTCCTTCAGCGCCGGCCAGGCTTCCCGCGTCTGCGGGGAGAATGCCACCAGATAGCCCACCGTCAGCAGCAGGCCAGCCATCATGCCCGCCACCGCACCGGCCCGGGTGGCCCGGCGCCAGAATATCCCCAGCACCATGGCCGGCACGAAGGTGGCGGCGGCAATCGAGAACGAGGCCGCCACCATGGCCAGAATGTCGCCCGGTTTCTGTGCCGCGACGTAGGCTGCCGCCAGCGCCATCACCAGCAGCACGAACTTGGACAGCATCACACGACGGATCTCGGGCGCGTTGCGATTGATCTCCCGGTAGTAGCCGTCATGCGCGATCGTGGTACCCATGGTCAGCAGCAGGCCATCCGCCGTGGACAGCGCCGCGGCCAGCCCGCCCGCCGCCACCAGCGCCGACACCACGTAAGGCAGGCCCGCAATCTCCGGCATCGCCAGCATGATCAGATCGGCATCCAGATGCAGCTCGGCAAACTGCAGCAGCCCGTCGCCGTTCACGTCCTGCGCCGAGAGCAGGTCTGGGTCCACCCGCGACCACTGCCAGATCCACTGCGGCAAGGCGTCGAAGCGCATGCCCACCAGGTTGTGCATGACTTCGTACTTGACCATGATGGCCAGTGCCGGGATGCTGACATAGAGCAAGGCGATGAAGAACAGCGTCCAGGCCACCGACGACCGTGTCTGCGCCACGCTTGGCGTGGTCAGGTAGCGCGTCAGCAGGTGCGGCAGCCCCAGCGTGCCTGCCATCAGGCAGAACATCAGCGCCAGGAAGTTGCGCCGCGACAGATCATGCAGCGCACGCTGCTCCTGCGGCCCATCCGGGTCGCCCGCATAGGCCTGCGCCGACAGCGGCATGCCCGACAAGGGCTGGCTGCGCGCCTGGTTGCTGGCCAGCGAGCGGCTCCAGAGCGCCCGCGCCTCCTCCTCGGTACGCGGCAGCTGCGACAGCGCACGGCTCATGGCAAAAATGGTGGACGTATCGGTCTGCTCGTTCTTCAGTTCCTGCAGTCGCTGCAGCAACTCCATGCGATCCTGGTACATGGAGGTTTTCACGTCCTGCAGACGCTGGGCGTCGTGCATGGCACGCTGCCAGTAGATCTGCCCGACCTCCGCCTCCTTGGGCGACGCGAGCAGCGCATATTCCAGCGAATTGACGCGGGCCAGCTGCTCGCTGTAGGCGGCCGGCGCCCAGGGCGTGCCCAGCTGCTTGTAGGCCAGCAGCGACACCGGCACCAGAAACGCCAGCAGCAGGATCACGTACTGCGCCACCTGCGTCCAGGTCACAGCGCGCATGCCCCCCAGGAAGGAGCAGACCAGCACCCCGCTCAGGCCCAGCAGCATGCCGATCTCGAAGCGCACCCCGGACAGGCGCGAGGCAATCAGCCCCACCCCGTAGATCTGCGCCACCATGTAGATGAAAGTGCAGACCACGGTGGCCAGCATGGCGATGCGGCGTGGCCAGTCGCCGCCGTAGCGCTGCTCGAAGAAGCCGGGCAGCGTATAGAGATTCATGCGCCGCAGGTATGGCGCCGCCAGCAGTGCCACCAGGCAGAAGCCGCCAGTCCAGCCCAGCAGATAGGCAAACCCGCCCGCCTTGGTCGCGCTGCCCGAAAAGCCCTGCAGATACAGCCCTCCCGCCAGGCTGATGAAGGTGGCGGCACTCATCCAGTCGGCCGCGCTGGCCATGCCGTTGTAGAAGCCGCTGATGCGGCGCCCCGCCACATAGTATTCGCTGATCTGGGTGGTGCGGCAGTAGATGCCGATCAGCGCGTAGCTCAGGATGGAGGCCATCAGGCAGATGCCGCCCAGCCATTCGCGCGACAGCCCGATCTGTTCGGCAAAGCCCATGGCCACCACGAACAGCATGGTGCCCACCACATAGGCCACAAAGATCAGGTGCACGCGCTGGGGCGACTGCCAGTCCATCAGACGCCCTCCCCGTCCGGCCCGGCCAGCGGGATGCGCCGGCGCCGCTCGCGCCGGTTGGCCAGCCAGGCATAGAAGGCCACGATACAGACGTAGCCGATGATCAGGCCCTGCGCCGCCAGCCAGTAACCCAGCGGCCAGCCCAGCACCGTGATCTGCTCCAGTTGCCGCACGAAATACATGCCGCCAAAGCTGCCCCCCACCCACAGCGCCAGCAGAAAGCCACGCCAGCCCCAGCCGACCGGTTCGGAGTCGGCCAGCGGGATATCGTGCGGGTGCTCGTTGCTCTGCATGCCGGTGGAACGCTGCAATGGAAATAAAAAAAGGGACTGCCCCGGGGCAGTCCCTTCCGCTTGAGGCCGGTCAGGCTGCCAGCTTCTTCCAGGTGTCGATCACGGTATCCGGGTTCAGCGAGATGGATACGATACCCTCTTTTGCCAGCCACTGGGCAAAATCCGGGTGGTCGCTGGGGCCCTGGCCACAGATGCCGATGTACTTGCCCTGCGCCTTGCACGCCGCGATGGAACGGGCGATCAGGAACTGCACGGCCGGATCACGCTCGTCGAAGTCGATGGCCAGCAGCTCCATGCCGGAGTCGCGGTCCAGACCCAGGCTGAGCTGCGTCAGGTCGTTGGAGCCGATGCTGAAGCCGTCGAAGTACTCGAGGAACTGCTCGGCCAGAATGGCGTTGCTCGGAATCTCGCACATCATGATCAGGCGCAGGCCGTTTTCGCCGCGCTTGAGACCATGCTCTGCCAGCAGCTCGGTCACCTTCTTGGCCTGACCCAGGGTACGCACGAACGGGATCATGATCTCGACGTTGGTCAGGCCCATTTCATTGCGCACGCGCTTGAGCGCCTCGCATTCCATGGCGAACGCTTCGGCGAAGTCCTCGCTCACGTAGCGCGCGGCACCACGGAAGCCCAGCATCGGGTTTTCTTCTTCCGGCTCGTAGCGGCTGCCGCCGATAAGCTTGCGGTACTCGTTGCTCTTGAAGTCGGACATGCGCACGATCACCGGCTTGGGCCAGAAGGCCGCGCCGATGGTGGCCACGCCTTCGGCGACCTTGTCCACGTAGAAGGCACGCGGAGAGGCATGGCCGCGCGCCACCGACTCGACCGCCTTCTTCAGATCGGCATCGATGTTCGGGTAGTCGATGATGGCCTTGGGATGCACGCCGATGTTGTTGTTGATGATGAACTCCAGGCGGGCCAGACCCACGCCGCTGTTGGGCAGCTGGCAGAAGTCGAAGGCCAACTGGGGGTTGCCCACGTTCATCATGATCTTGGTGGCAATCTCGGGCATGGTGCCGCGTTCCACTTCGGTCACTTCCATTTCCAGCAGGCCGTCGTAGATGTGGCCGGTGTCGCCTTCGGCGCAGCTCACGGTCACCAGCGTGCCATCCTTCAGCGTTTCGGTGGCGTCATGGCAGCCGACCACGGCCGGAATACCCAGCTCGCGCGCAATGATGGCGGCGTGGCAGGTACGGCCGCCACGGTTGGTCACGATGGCGCTGGCACGCTTCATCACCGGCTCCCAGTTGGGGTCGGTCATGTCGGTGACCAGCACGTCGCCGGGTTGCACGGTATCCATTTCGCTGGGATCGTTCACCAGACGCACCGGGCCGGTACCGATTTTCTGGCCAATGGCGCGGCCTTCGGCCAGCACGGTGCCCTTGCCCTTGAGCTTGTAGCGGTGCTCGACCTGGCCTTCGCTCTGGCTCTTCACCGTCTCGGGACGGGCCTGCAGGATGTAGAGCTGGCCGTCGGTGCCGTCCTTGCCCCACTCGATGTCCATCGGGCGGCCATAGTGCTGCTCGATCACCATGGCATAGCGGGCCAGCTGCTCGACTTCGGCGTCGGTCAGGGAGTAGCGGTTGCGCAGTTCGGCCGGCACGTCTTCGGTGCGCACCAGCTTGCCGCTGGCGGCCTTCTCTTCAGGCGTGGCAAACACCATCTGGATCAGCTTGCTGCCCAGGTTG
The DNA here is from genome assembly GCF_907163135.1 of Brachymonas denitrificans. Taxonomy (NCBI): domain Bacteria; kingdom Pseudomonadati; phylum Pseudomonadota; class Betaproteobacteria; order Burkholderiales; family Comamonadaceae; genus Allobrachymonas; species Allobrachymonas denitrificans. Next base: position 1,197,017 of record NZ_CAJQUA010000001.1, read on the forward strand.
CGGCGGATCAGCGCCTTGTTGCCGGCCTGCAGCATGGGCTTGTGCACGTAGAACTCGTCGGGGTTGACGGCGCCCTGCACCACGGTTTCGCCCAGGCCATAGCTGGAGGTGATGAACACCACGTCGCGGAAGCCGGATTCGGTGTCCATGGTGAACATGACACCGGCGGCGCCCAGGTCGGAGCGCACCATGCGCTGCACGCCGGCGGACAGTGCCACCTCGGCGTGGGTGAAGCCCTTGTGCACGCGGTAGCTGATGGCGCGGTCGTTGTACAGGCTGGCAAACACTTCCTTGATCTTGTGCAGCACGGTCTCGATGCCCACCACGTTCAGGAAGGTTTCCTGCTGGCCGGCAAAGGACGCGTCGGGTAGGTCTTCGGCGGTGGCGGAAGAACGCACGGCAAAGCTGGCCTGGTCGTTACCGCCGCTCAGGGTGGCGAAGGCTGCGCGGATGCCCTGCTCCAGGTCGGCCGGGAAAGGCTGGTTCTCGACCATGGCGCGGATCTCGGCGCCAGTGGCGGCCAGGGCGTTGACGTCATCGACGTCAAGCGCATCGAGCTTGGCATTGATGCGCGCATCCAGGCCGTCATGCTTGAGGAACTCGCGGAAGGCGTGGGCGGTGGTGGCAAAACCCGTGGGGACGCGAACGCCCTCAGGCAGCTGGGAGATCATCTCGCCCAGGCTGGCGTTCTTACCGCCGACGGTGTCGACGTCCGCCATGCGGAGTTTCTCGAAAGGAACGACCAGATCGGTCGCATTGAAAAGTGCAGACATTGCATGCTCCAAAAGTTAAACCGGTGCGGCCTTGCCTGTTTGCTTGTTCTGGTTGTGCGGCAAATGCCAAAAGCCGGCGGGCCCGATGGCCCGCCGCTTTTTGAATGCAGTTATTGTAGTGGCCACGACCACCTGATGCGGGGTCTTGCGGCCGGATGCAGCCCCCTGCGGTGCAGGATAGCGACAGAAAACAGTGAAATCCTTGCGCATTGCGGTGCAATCCCCGGCAATGCCTGTCCGGCCTGTCCGGGGAAGCCCTCGCATCAGGCGCACGGGCCAGCCTGCATCATTTGCGCAGGATGAACTTCTCGGCATCGGGGCCGGTAATCGGGGCCGCGTCCTTGCCCAGCATGCGCAGGCGGTTGGGGGGCAGGATGTCGAAACTGCGGTTCTGGCCATTCGCATCCAGCGTGATGCGCGTTTCGTCCCCGTTGAAGGTGAAGGAACCACGGCGCTCGAAACGCTTGTCGGAGCCGATCTGCTCCGTCTGCAGTTCGTAGGTGGCATCCTTGAACAGCGACAGGCTGATGCGCAGACCCTCGCAGTCGGGGCACGGCAGCATGCCGCGGTAGGTGCCGGTCCAGCTCGCAGCAGCGGAGGAAGCCGGCGGAACGCGATCCACCTTGATGACCGGGGCGGGGCCCGTGGAGGGAACGCGCTGCAGGCCTACCGCGCCGAGGACACCGTCCACCGTCGAGCAACCGGCGAGCATGCCTGCCACCAGAGTGGCAGCCATGGCCATACGCCAGGCTCCCTTGCGCGAATTTTTCGTCGTCGCTGCCATCGTTGTTCTCCTCGCTTGCAAACCGGCTCCGATTCTAACAAGGCGTTGCGGATGGTATTGTGACCAGGACGCCGACGCGCGACACCCTGACACACAATTGCGCTCGCGTCTTACACGCAGGCCTGGCGGATGATCTTCTTGATGCCGTCGGCATCCGCCTTGACAACCTGCACACGCTTGGGCAGATCCTCGATGCCGGCAAATTTGGCCGGCACTTCCGGCTGGCGGCCCAGCGCCTCGGTGATGGTATCGGCAAACTTGATCGGCAGCGCCGTTTCCAGCACGATCATCGGCACGCCGGCCTGCACGTGCTCGCGCGCCACCTTCACGCCGTCGGCGGTGTGGGTGTCGATCATGGTGCCGAGGCGGTTGTAGCAATCGCGGATGGTGTCCAGGCGGTCGGCGTGGGTGCTCTTGCCGCTGACGAAGCCGTAGCGGTTGGCTGCCAGCGGGAACACCGGATCCTGGCTCAGGTCGAAGAAGCCCTGGCTGCCCAGCTGCTTGCCGAACAGCTCCGCCGTGCGCTTGGCATTGCGGCCCAGAAGATCGAACACGAAGCGCTCGAAGTTGCTGGCCTTGCTGATGTCCATGGACGGGCTGGAGGTTTCGTAAGTGTCGGCGCTGGCACGCACGCGGTAGACACCGGTGCGGAAGAATTCGTCCAGCACGTCGTTCTCGTTGGTGGCCACCACCAGATGCGCAACCGGCAGGCCCATCATGCGCGCCACATGGCCGGCGCAAATGTTGCCGAAGTTGCCGCTGGGCACGGTGAAGCTCACCTGCTGGTCATCCGACTGCGTGGCCTGGAAATAGCCGGCAAAGTAGTACACCACCTGCGCCAGCAGGCGCGCCCAGTTGATGGAGTTGACGGTGCCGATCTTGTACTGGCGCTTGAATTCCAGATCGTTGCTGACGGCCTTGACGATGTCCTGGCAGTCGTCGAACACGCCTTCCACGGCCAGGTTGTGGATATTCTCGTCCTGCAGGCTGAACATCTGTGCCTGCTGGAAGGCGCTCATGCGACCGTGCGGGCTGAGCATGAACACACGCACGCCCTGCTTGCCGCGCATGGCGTACTCGGCCGCGCTGCCGGTGTCGCCGCTGGTGGCACCCAGGATGTTGAGCTGTTCGCCGCGGCGGCCCAGTTCGTATTCGAACAGGTTGCCCAGCAGCTGCATGGCCATATCCTTGAAGGCGATCGTCGGGCCGTTGGACAGGCCCTCGATATTCAGGCCACCCTCGAGCGCACGCACCGGCGTGATCTGCGGCGTGCCGAACACCTCCTCGGTGTAGGTCTTGTCGCAGATGGCCTTCAGGTCGGCCGCCGGAATGTCGTCGATGTAGAGCGAGAGGATGGCAAAGGCCAGCGCCGCATAGCCCTGCTCGGCGTAGAGCTTGCGCCACTTCGCCAGCGTGGGGCCGTTGACCTGCGGATAACGCACCGGCATGTACAGGCCGCCATCGGGAGCCAGGCCCTCGAGCAGGATGTCGCAGAACTTGCGCGGAGTGGCATCGCCACGGGTGGACAGGTAATGCATCAGTTCAGCTCTTCCTTGCGGATACGGACGATGGGCTGCAGCACCGTGGGCGCAGCCTGCATGGTGGCGATGGCGGCATCCATGGCCGCCTCGGGGCACTCGTGCGTCAGGATGATGACATCGGTCTGCTCGGCGCCCTCACCGGCCACTTCATCCGCCTCGCGCTGGATGATGGCATCGATGCTGATGCCACGCTCGGCCAGGATGCTGGCGATGCGTGCCAGCACACCGGTCTCGTCGGCCACGCGCAGACGCAGGTAATAGCTGGTAACGACCTCGCCCATGGGCAGGATCTGGATATGGCTCTGCATGGAATCCGGCTGGAATGCCAGATGCGGCACGCGGTTGGCCGGGTCGGAAGTGTGCATGCGCGTCACATCGACCAGGTCGGCAATCACGGCACTGGCAGTCGGCTCGCTGCCGGCGCCCTTGCCGTAGTACAGCGTGGTCCCCACGGCATCGCCATGCACCACCACGGCGTTCATGGCACCCTCTACGTTGGCGATCAGGCGCTTGGCCGGGATCAGTGTGGGGTGCACGCGCAGTTCCACGCCCTTGTCGGTGCGCTTGGTGATGCCCAGCAGCTTGATGCGGTAGCCCAGTTGCTCGGCGTAGCGGATGTCGGCGGACGACAGCTTGGTGATGCCTTCCACATAGGCCTTGTCGAACTGCACGTCCACGCCGAAGGCGATGGCGCTCATCAGCGTGACCTTGTGCGCAGCGTCCACGCCTTCGATGTCGAAGGTGGGATCGGCTTCGGCGTAGCCCAGTCGCTGGGCTTCCTTCAGCACCACGTCGAAGTCCAGGCCCTTGTCGCGCATCTCGGACAGGATGAAGTTGGTGGTGCCGTTGATGATGCCGGCCACCCACTGGATGCGGTTGGCCGTCAGGCCCTCGCGCAGCGCCTTGATGATCGGGATACCGCCGGCGACGGCTGCCTCGAAGGCCACCATCACGCCCTTCTTCTGGGCGGCGGCAAAGATTTCGGTGCCATGCACGGCCAGCAGCGCCTTGTTGGCAGTGACTACGTGCTTGCCATTCTCGATGGCCTGCATCACCAGGTCCTTGGCAATGGTGTAGCCACCGATCAGTTCGATCACGATGTCGATGTCCGGGCGCTTGACCACGGCGAACGCATCCTCCACCACTTCGGCACGGTCCCCCACGATGGAGCGGGCGCGCCCGGTGTCACGGTCGGCCACCACGGCAATCTCGATGCCACGGCCGGCACGGCCCTTGATTTCGGTCTGGTTGCGTTCCAGCACGGTGAACACACCGCTGCCAACGGTGCCAATGCCCAGCAGGCCAACTTTGATCGGATTCATGTCGCGTTCGTTTTCTGTTTGTCGTGATACGGGAAAGAGGTCTCAGGCGGCGGCAGCGGCAATTGCAGCGGTGGCAGCATGGCGCTTGCGGTAGCCCTCGAGGAATTTGGCCAGGCGGTTGATGGCCTCGCGCAAGTCATCCTCCTGCGGCAGGAAGACGATGCGGAAATGCTGATTGTCGGGGAAATTGAAGCCCGAACCCTGCACCAGCATGACACGGGTGGCCTTGAGCACTTCCAGGAAGAATTCGCGGTCGTCGGCGATCGGGTACACGGCCGGATCGAGGCGCGGGAACATGTACAGCGCGGCCTGCGGCTTGACGCAGCTGACGCCCGGAATCTTCGAGATCAGCTCGTGCGCCAAATCGCGCTGGCGGCGCAGGCGGCCGCCCTCCTTCACGAGATCGTTGATGCTCTGGTAGCCGCCCAGCGCGGTCTGCACCGCCCACTGGCCGGGCACGTTGGAACCGAGCTTGATGTTGGCCAGCATGTTCAGGCCCTCGATGTAGTCCCTGGCGATCGACTTGTCGCCCGAGATGTACATCCAGCCCGCGCGGTAGCCGCAGGCGCGGTAGGCCTTGGACAGCGAGTTGAAGGTGAGCGTGAGCACGTCGGTGGACAGGCTGGCCATGGCCGTGTGCTTGACGCCGTCATACAGCACCTTGTCGTACACCTCGTCAGCCATGATGATCAGGCCGTGGTCGCGGGCGATTTCGATGATGCCCAGCAGCAGTTCGTTGCTGTAGAGTGCGCCGGTCGGGTTGTTCGGGTTGATCACCACGATACCCTTGGTGCGCGGCGTGATCTTGCTGCGGATGTCGTCCAGGTCGGGCATCCAGCCATTGTTCTCGTCGCAGATGTAGTGCACCGGCTTGCCGCCCGCCAGGCTGGTGGCCGCCGTCCACAGCGGATAGTCGGGCGCAGGCACCAGCAACTCGTCGCCTTCGTTGAGCAGCGCGGTGGTGGCCGTGATGATCAGGTCGCTGGCGCCGTTGCCGATGTAGATGTCATCGAGCGTGACGCCCTGCACGCCCTGCTGCTGCGTGTAGTGCATGACCGCCTTGCGCGCAGCGAAGATGCCCTTGCTGTCGGAATAGCCGGCCGAATTGGGCAGGTTGCGCACCATGTCCTCGACGATTTCCTCGGGTGGCTCGAAGCCGAACGGCGCCAGGTTGCCGATGTTGAGCTTGATGATCTTGAGCCCCTCGTCCTCCATCTGGCGTGCCGCGTCGACGATCGGACCACGCACGTCGTACAGCACATTGGCAAGCTTGGAGGACTTCTGGATAGGTTTCACACCGGCTCCTGCAGGGTTTTTTGATGGGAAAACTATCATTTTTACACACGTTCGCGCCTCTGGGAAAATCTCTTGTGTTTCGGGTCAACAATACGTAACACCACATCAGGACTTACCGAAAACTTACGACATATGGCAGAGCGCGTAACGCCCGACCGATAGAGCCTCAACACTTCCGCTTTCTGATCATCCGTCAGCCGCTCAGGCCGTCCAAACCGAACACCCCGCGCCCTTGCCGCAGCGATCCCCGAAGCGCAACGCTCCCGAATCAACGAACGTTCAAACTGTGCAAAAGCAGCCATCACAGCCAGAAAGAATTCACCAAGTGCAGATGTGGTATCAAAAGGCTCCGTCAAGCTCTTAAAGCCACACCCCTTTTCGGCCAAAAAATCGAGCATTTCCATGATGTGCCGCACGCTACGACCGAGACGGTCCAACTTGTAGACCACCAGCACATCACCGCTACCCACCGAGGCCAACAACTTAGCAAGCTCTTTCCGGTCCCGATCCGCGCCACTCTTTTTTTCTTCATAGATGACTTCTGCTCCAGCCTTACGCAAGGCATCAAGCTGTAAGGCGGTGTCCTGTTCGTTTGTACTAACTCTTGCATAACCGTAAATCATTGCAATTATTGTATCAGTTTTGATAAATTAATTAGAACCAATACCCTGAAGAAATGACGGGCACGTGATTACGCGAGCGTTGACCCCCACCCTTGCGGGCGGGTCCCATTGCTTATCAAGAAGTAGGCGACGGCACCCTCTGGACCTCACCAGCCGCCATTCGTTTTTCGGTCCCCCCCTCCACTGCAGCGGGAATAGGTGCATCGCAGACCACCGTTCTTACCGAGCCATGGAAGTAAAGAGAGCCGACGCAGTGAGATATCGACGTCCACCTGTAACCCAACTTAGCCAGATCTTCCGCGTTGAGAGTGAACAGGCGTTTTCCGGCCTCGGTGACGCTGAACACCGATATGTCACGATCCCCAAACTTCACATGCGCCTGCAGATGGATGCCCTTGCCCCGTAACGGTTCTGGCACCCCCTGCACTGCTGGCCGACCCCCTACAGGCGCAGACGATGGCAAGGACCCCGCCCTAGCAGCCTTGCCCGACTGGGACACCTGAACCACCGCGCCGCCCGCTGCTTGATCTGCAGCTTTCTCATTCTTCGGCCAGAACGCCCAAGCGACGAACACCACCGAGAACGCCACCCATACCCATTTGAACCGGTTGAACTTGACGAGAAACGACGACACATCAGCCGCCCCGGACTCCTGCAACGCCGTGCCCTGCGTGTGCGACTTGTACAGCTTGAAATAACGAGACTGGTATTTTCGCTGCTGCGTCGAAACTTCACCGCCGCGCACGCCGTCATGCACTTTTCTGATATAGCCGTCAGACTTTCCAAGCGCCGTAGCTTTCCGCACCTTGTAGCAAACCTGCACCAGATCAATAATCGGCTTGCTTACCTTGCTGTGGCTTTGCGTGATTAGAAGCACATCGACGTTGTAATGGCGATGCATCGAATACCACTCTTCAACATCTTTAGACGTACCTTTTGCGGGCAGGCAAAAGTGACATTCGTCAATTACATAGAGCGGACCACGCCCGTTTTCATCGCGCCACGAATCCTGATAATCCGCCAGATTTGCAAATGGACGATCCACGAAAGCATTGGACCCGCTTACATCACGGACACCGAAACCGGTAAACGCAATTTTAGGTTCTGGCTTTTGCGCTAATGTCTTCTCCCGAATATCAATCAGCTTTGCAGCACCGGGCACCACAGCTTCCAAATGCTCCACGTTCAACGGAAGATTTGTAATCACCTTGCGCCCAGCTTCCAAGGCAGGAAGCACATGAAAGGAAACGGCCTCATAGCTTTTTCCACCACCCGGAGCGCCCAAGATAATATTAATCACGACCGTTAACTCCCCAAACGAGTGAATGGCACCAGCTGGAGCAGCAAGCGAATACCAATTGCAGACACAATAATGGCGCCAGCTTCACCAACGCCCAGCAATCCAAGGACATTAATAATCTCGGATGGCAAATCACCCCATGCCGCCACCCCCTGCAAACCGGACAGATCAAGCTGCGAGAGAGCCGAAATTGCAATGTCCAACATCCCTTCAAATAACCAAGACGCAAGGTCCCCCAGCATATCCAAAAAGGCATAAATGACTTCAATAACCAAATCATAAAGCCAGCTTGCAAACTCAATAATTCTAGACTTCAACCAATCCAGCATATTACCCCCCAAACACGATACGACGAGCAGCAACCAACGCCGTAACCATTAATATCGCCCTCAAAACACCCCATAGCCATTCAGGAGGTGCAAGGTCCACAGTTCCGAAATTCGCAAACCCTCCGAGATTCATATCCAACTGAAAACGCGGAATACTCCCCCCGGAATAACTCGGCATCATGGAAGCTGCCAAAGAGCCCAACGATGTTCCCTGTAGTTCTGCCGACTTCTGTTGCCAAACGCCTAAAAGTCCATCGGGGTAATAAGGTTCATATAGCCTGCCAATCGAACGCAACGGACCGCCTGCATTCACATCCGACGTGCCGACTTCGCCGGTGCCCGTGTCATCGCCTGTGCCCGTGCCATCGCCTGTGCCCGTGCCATTGCCTGTGCCTGTGCCATCGCCTGTACCTGTGCCCGTGCCATCGCCTGTACCCGTGCCATCGCCTGTGCCCGTGCCATCGCCTGTACCCGTGCCATCGCCTGTGCCCGTGCCATCGCCTGTACCCGCATCATCGCCAGACCCCGTACCCGTACCGTCACCGCCCGACCCCGTGCCCGTACCATCACCACCCGACCCCGTATCTCCACTAACAGCCGCAGGTGATGCCAACTTAGGTTGGGTCAGTTCTGTGGTATTCGTCGTGCATGCCCCCCCGGTGGAAACGCTGTTTACTTCATAATAAGTTGCATACCATCCCTGCTCATTCGGCTGAGTGTTATAAAGCGCCATTGATGCGTTTACCTGATCTTCAGGGATATATTCGCACTTATTATCGCAAATAGTGGTAACAGAGTTATAAACTTCCTCATATGTATAACCCCGGTATTCCAATTGAGTAGCCGGAGAGGTGCTAGTATCAACCCTAGACCAGCCACCATACAACGACTGCACTTTACGCTGATTCTGCGCGCACTGATTAGGAATCGCAGCACACTCACCTGACGAATAATTATAATCATAGCCGTTTGGGCACGCTGCATGCTGGAAAATCACATAAGCATGCGTCGTGCTTCTTTCATAAATCGGCGCCGTAGTACTATTAACAAACTGAATTGCCCAACGTTCATTCTCTTTAATCCACTGCTCCATATCTACATACGGATAAACCGGACCATAATCACTTTGCTGGAACAGTGTTTTTGCCTGCGAAATACAACTGGCCCATGTTCCAGTGCATTTTTCATAGCGATTTGGCGGAAGATTGATATAAAAATAATCTGCCAGCGCAGAACCGGAGAATACCAGCGCAACGAAGGCAAATAAAACGCGACTCATTCTCATATATCAGCACCCCGCATGAAAGCAAAACCGGCCAAAGCACCAATCAAGAAAAATATTGCGTAGTAAAGAGCCACCAGAGCCGCCAGCATAAAACCCCCAAAACAAAAAAGCCGCACCCATTTTTTACAGGTGCGGCGATCACATCATCAGAAGGCCGCTATTAGACCTTGGAGATAATGCGCTTGGCGATATCCGGGCCCTTCATCACAAGAGCGATGCCGACGATTGCCACCGCCAGAGCGCCCACCTTAGTTTCAAGGCCCGACAGGTCGATGGCACCAAAAACGGTATCCAGTTGAGTGTTTGCCATGGCCGAAGAAACGGCACCCAGCGTCAGAGCGGAGAAGGCGGCAACTTTTTTGTTGATGAAAGACATTGGAAAAATCCTCTTTAATAATCGGTGCGAAATTACACCGGCAAAGCACCAGCCTTGCCCCTGTAATCTCATATTTTGCGAATCATCCTTACAGCAAGGCCGACGACATAGCCGAACACCGCAAAGAACACCACGACACCAAAGCCAAACGCTACCGCCTGACCTGTTGTTTCATGCGTGATGCCAACAGCCGCAAAGTCCTCAACCGTCACCATTTGCGATGCAGTGGACCCGGTGTCAGAAACAGGATGATCCGAGTTATCAGCTGGGGACGTATAGGGCATTTGCAGTTCAAGCGCACACGGCGACGAGTGGCCCGAACAGATCAAAATGGTTTGATCAGGATTAAGCGCCGCCGGATCAAACTCATAGCCCGACTGATCCGATTCCGCGCACACCGATGCGCCCTGTACCGAGCAATTGAAGTAGTACATATCAACCCATGTAATCGTCAACAGTACCGAGCCGGTCAAGGTCTACGATGACGGCCCTGTCATCCCAATCCGTCCAGTCCTCCAGCGTCTGTTGTGCCTGCTCGGGATCCCGGAGAACCCCTGCACCTGCATCCCGGAGAGACTCGACCCATTCCGGCTGCCCGTCCGCGTCTGGGACGAGGAAGGCACGCCGCTTGAGGGAATGGATCAGGAGCCGCATTACTGTGCTTTCGTGGCTTGCGCTGTGGGCTTGAGAGCGACGAGCTTCAAACTGGTACTGTCTTCACGGCCCGCGCCGAGTTCGAACGTGGCATCAGCCTTGATCGGGAAGGACTTGGAGAGGTGCGCCCACTTGTCGAACTCTTCCGCGCTGCCGAGCTTGAAGGGGCGCGTTACGGTGCCGATGCTGCGGCCACTGCTGTTTTCCTGCAGATCCACTTCGATATGAAACGTGGTGCTGCTGTAGGCGCGGCCCTCAATCTGGCCTTTGCTTTCCTTGATGCCGTGAACGATGGCCGTAGTATTGAATTGCATGTCTGTTTCCTCTTTTCGCCCAGGTTGAAAAATGGCGTGGTCAGGCTGGGCAAGCCTGCGCCGGGTGGTTGTTCAGGATTCGATCGAAAGCTGCGCGACGTTCGGCAACCGAGAATTGCTGTAGGCGCTTCGGCAGCTTCGACGTTGTGACCAGATCGAGGAAGGATTCCCCGGCCAGATCAAAGGCCGTGGCGATGCTTGCCGCCGCCGTGTTGTTCAGCCAGCGCCACACGCGCGAGACTGCAGCGTCTGCGGTCTTGTCTTGCAGACGTTCCCGGCACTGGACAGGTTCGGGCGAAATTTCCGTGAGCTGAGAGTTAAATTCGCTCAGCATCGAGGCGTGCCAATCGCTGGCCCCGGCGAAGAAGTCAGCCGGACGGCGCAGCATGTCTGAGGGCAGATCGCGCAGCTTGTTGCCGTAGCGCAGTTCGATGCGCTGCCATTTGTCGCCGCTCTCACGCCCGAAAAGCTGATGGCCCTTTTCGTAAACGTTGGTCTGCTTGCCGGCCTCTTTGCTGCCGATGTAGAAGGAGCGTTCCGCGCCATTGCACCAGTCGCCGACCTGATTGCATTTAGGGCGCTTGCCCCTGCTGTCACACAGGCCAGTCATGTAGTCCTGCTGGACCCGAGCCATGCCCCCGGCGATGCCGCCGAAGAAGTCCAGCGCGTAATCGATTCGGGTGATGCTTGCCCGGTATTCGTCGATCAGATCGGCCACACGTTCCCGCCAGCCGGACGCCGCATAGGTACAGGCAGCGCCGTACAGGTTGCAGTGCAGGGTGTCCGCTTGCGCCTTCTGGCGTGGGCTGTCGCTGCTGGCACCGAAGCCAACCCAGCCGCATTCCTGCCCGTTCCGATGGATGGACCAACGCGCCTTATAAAAGTCATGGCCCTTGTTGATGCCCTCATGAACCGTGAAGCCCTGCCCGAGCAGTTCTGCCACTCGTTGCGCCAGTTCATGCGCTTGCATGGCTGGCGTCTGGTCGCAGTCGGGAACCTGCCGGATCAAGTGATTGATCAACGCAGTCCTGTATTCAGGCTCCCAGATGTTGTAATGCTGGTCCACCGGTGCCGGAAAGAGCATGTCAGCGGAAGGAGTGCCAGCGTTGCGCAGGCGAGCCGTGAAGCGCAGCCAATCCACATGCACCGGGCCAGAGTGTGCCCGTTCGGCTTCCAGCAGGGAACGAACTTCGCGCCCATCGAACGCAAGAGCATTTTTCCGGGTCATAGCAGGCCCCCGTTATTGTTCTCCCCGTGATTACCAAGGGGGAAGCCGCAGAGCGGTGCGGCCGCAGCGGCAGCCACTCCCCGCTGGGGCCCCTCTCCCGCCGCAGCCGCAGCGATACGCGCCATGTCCGAACGCATGAAGCGACCAACCCACTCATGGCCGCAGCAGCTGCACTCGATCAGGCGCTGCCCGCGATCATGGAAACCAGTCACAAAGTGCATGTCACGATCGTGGCAAGAAGGACAAGTACGAAGAACGAAAGTCATGATTAAGTCGGAAAATGTTTACACCGTGTAAACGGATACGATGATAGCATTGTTTACGTCATGGAAACATGACAACCTCATGTCACGAGCAAAAAAGGCCCGAGAAATGCCAAAAGCAGTAGATTTAGTTAACAAGGCGCTCGACATCGCCAGTGGTGCCGAGTGGGGGCGACGCTTAGGAATCAGCCGGACGGCTCTCCATGCAGCGCGGAATCGCGGACAGGTCAGCCCGGCAATTGCGTTCTGCCTTGCTGAAGAATTGGGAGAAAACGCCCTATACTGGCAGGCCATTGCGACCGCCGAAGGCGAGAAAGACAGCGCAGCAAAGGCCCGTATGCTGGCCCGGCTGGCAAAGATGGAACACACCTTTGTTGGTGTGGTCAAGTCATAATTTGACCACAATTTGCCGTTCTGGTGCAGCGCAGCAGTTGCGCCCCAACAAAGGACCCTCATGAAAATCCAGCCCGACCGCATGGATGTACAGGCCATCACTGCCCACGGACCGGGCTGGGTGGCCGTCGATCACCGCCAGTTCAAGGAGAGCCTGGTGCTCAGTTCCGACGGCTATCTGCAGCGCTGGAATTGCGACCGTTTCGAGGATCTCGGCCCCGAGCATTTCGGCGCGCTGGCCGAGCACGACTGCGAACTGGTGATCTTCGGCAGCGGCAACCGCCTGCGCTTCGTGCATCCACAATGGACAGCCGCGCTGCTGCAACGCCGCATCGGGATCGAAACCATGGATACCGCGGCGGCCTGCCGCACCTACAACGTGCTGGCCGGTGAAGGACGCAAGGTACTGGCAGCGCTGCTGGTCGAGCCCTCCGCCTGACATGGGGATTACACAGAGGCACGTTTTGGCAATTTGGTTTAAAATAGGGGTTTGGACAGCACTTGGCACCCGGCCTGCTGTCGTTTGAAGACGGGTCTGCGCCCAGCGTACAAACTGCGCCACCTCCGTTCAGGGCGATGGCGTTTCACCCCCCGATCCTGCCCCCGTCTTCCCTTACAAAAGAGAGATTGATACACACATGGCAATCGTCGTAGACAAGCTGATTCCCGAGTTCGACGCCAACGCTACCAACGGTGTAAAGGTCAGCAACACCTCCCACCTCGGCCAGATCGTTGTGCTGTTTTTCTACCCGAAGGACAATACCCCCGGCTGCACCACCGAGGCGATGGAGTTCCGTGACAAGTACAAGGACTTCGAAAAGGCCGGCGCCGCCGTCTTCGGCGTCTCGCGCGACAACATGACCTCGCACGACGGCTTCAAGGCCAAGCTTGAGCTGCCCTACGAGCTGATCGCCGATACCGAAGAGAAGATGTGCCACATGTTCGGCGTGGTCAAGAACAAGATCATGTACGGCAAGAAGGTCAAGGGCATCGAGCGCAGCACCTTCCTGATCGGCCCCGACGGCATCCTGCGCCAGGAATGGCGCGGCATCAAGGTCGCCGGCCACGTGGCCGAAGTGCTCAAGGCCGTCAAGGCCCTGAAGAAGACTGCTGCCGCTCCCGCTACGGCCGAACAGGCCGAGTAAGCGCCGAGCTCGGCCCGTCAGCAAGCCGCTCCGTGTGAGCGGCTTTTTTGTGCGCGCTTGCGCCTTGTGACAAGCCGGTGACAGAGGGCCGCGGCAACGATGTATATTGCAGGTGTATGAATGGCCGAGAACCCGGCGCATTCTTCCGGCATGCCAGCTGTGCATGTGTTCCATAGACTTGCGAGAGCCCTACCTACATGCCTTTGCCCCCCGCACCCAAGAAGCGTGCCAGTCTGCTGGATCCCAAGCTTCTGCCCGCCACCACTCCTGCAACCCTGGCTTCCGGCGCCCACACCCAGCGCCCTGCCGCCGAAGAAATCCCCGAAGCCGCTGCCGCTCCCGCAACCAGCCGCCGCACCCGCGCACCGCGCAAGAGTGATACCGTGCTGGCCGCCCATGCCGGCGAAGCCAGCGTGGCAGAAGTGCTGGATACCGGGGAAGCCGCGACCGGCTCCGTGGCAAGGCTGCCGGTAGCGGCGGTTGCTGCTTCCCAGCCCGCACCGGCGGCACGGCGCAAGAGCGGCGCCACGGCCAAGGCCGCGGCCACCGAGGTGGCAGAGTCCCCGGTGGCTGCCAAGGCTCCGGCGGCCACCCGGTCGGCTGCCAGTGCGAAGAAGCCTGCCGCCGCCCGCAGCAAGGCGCGCAAGGCCACGGACGAACCGGCCAAGCTGTTCGTGCTGGATACCAATGTGCTGATGCACGATCCGATGTGCCTGTTCCGTTTCGAGGAACATGACATCTTCCTGGCATTGATCGTGCTGGAAGAACTGGACAGCCACAAGAAAGGCGTGACCGAGGTGGCACGCAACGTGCGCCAGACCAGCCGTACGCTGGACGCGCTGGTGGCCACCGTGCCCAAGCAGGATCTGGCCGACGGCATGCCGCTGGATGCGACCGGCCACAAGGAAGCGCGCGGCTGCCTGTTCTTCCAGACCGAAACGCTGAATTACACGCTGCCCAACACGCTGCCGCAAGGCAAGGCGGACAACCAGATCCTGGGCGTGGTCTCCGCGCTGCAGCAGGCGCATCCGGGCCGCGAGGTGGTGCTGGTGTCCAAGGACATCAACATGCGCGTGAAGGCGCGCGCACTGGGCCTGCCGGCCGAGGACTACCAGAACGACAAGACGCTGGACGACGACGAGTTGCTGTACAACGGCGCCCTCGCCCTGCCGGCCGACTTCTGGGAAACGCAAGGCGACGAAATCGAGAGCTGGAACGAAGGCGCGCATACCTTCTATCGCGTGCATGGGCCACTGGCGCAGCAGATGCTGATCAACCAGTTCGTGTATTTCGAGCAGCCCGGCGAGCCCAGCCTGTACACGCGCGTGGTCGAGATTCGCGGCAACACCGCGGTGCTCAAGACGCTGCGCGACTGCACCCATCCCAAACAGGCCGCCTGGGGCGTGACGGCACGCAACCGCGAGCAGAACTTCGCCATGAACCTGCTGCTCGACCCCGAGATCGACTTCGTCACGCTGACCGGCACTGCCGGTACCGGCAAGACACTGCTGGCCTTGGCCTGCGGCCTGACGCAGGTGCTGGACGAACGCCGCTATACCGAGATCATCATGACACGTGCCACCGTAAGCGTGGGCGAGGACATCGGTTTTCTGCCCGGCACCGAGGAAGAGAAGATGGGCCCCTGGATGGGCGCGCTGGACGACAACCTCGAGTTCCTGACCAAGGGCGGCGACACCTCCAGCGGTGCCGGTGAATGGGGCCGTGCCGCCACGCAGGAGCTGGTGCGCAGCCGCATCAAGATCAAGAGCATGAACTTCATGCGCGGCCGCACCTTCATGAACAAGTACGTCATCATCGACGAGGCACAGAACCTGACGCCCAAGCAGATGAAGACGCTGATCACGCGCGCGGGCCCGGGCACCAAGATCATCTGCATGGGCAATCTGGCGCAGATCGATACGCCGTATCTGACCGAAGGCTCTTCCGGGCTGACCGCGGTGGTGGACAAGTTCAAGGGCTGGCCGCATAGCGGGCACATCATGCTGGCCCGCGGCGAGCGGTCGCGCCTGGCGGATTTTGCGAGTGAAGTGCTGTAAATCTTGGCGCGCTTGATTCCCGATCCGGAACGGCTGGTTTTCGTTACCGATTTTCCGCACAGCCGCGGCGGCGTGCAGCGGCTGCGCTTCAGTCGTCCGCGTGAGTTGCTGCTGGCCTGGCAGCCTGACGAGGTGTTGCCTGTGCTGGCGCGGCTCGAGCAGGCGACGGTGGCCGGCTTGTGGGCGGTGGGCTATCTGGCCTACGAGGCGGCTGCCGGGCTGGATGCGAAGCTGGCGCAGAGCACGGCGGCGCCGGAAGAACCGTTGCTGGCCTTTGCGCTGTTCGATCATCCGGATGGCGAGCCGGAGTTTGCACTGGGCAGCCAGTGCCATGCTGCCGGCCCCCATGCGCAGATGGCAGCGCCGGCGCCGATGCCATCGTGGCAACTGAGCGAAGATGGCGCGACCCACGCCGCAGCGGTGGAACAGATTCGCCAGGCCATTGCCGCGGGCGACTATTACCAGGTGAATCACACACTGCGCTCGCTGGCACAGGTGCCGGATGGCTATCCGCTCTGGCATTACTACGAGGCCTTGCGGCAGCGCCAGCAGGCCGACTATTGCGCCTTTCTCGATTGGGGCGACTGGCAGGTGCTGTCGCTGTCGCCCGAGCTGTTCTTCACCTGGAACCGCGCAACCGGGCAGATCAGCACGCGCCCGATGAAGGGCACCGCTCCGCGTGGCGCCACGCCGGAAGCGGATCTGGCGGCTGCGCAGGCCTTGCGCTCCAGCCCCAAGGAGCGCGCCGAGAACGTGATGATCGTGGATCTGCTGCGCAATGACCTGGGCCGGATCGCGGTCACGGGCAGCGTGCAGACACCCAAGCTGTTCGAGACCGAGCCCTACCCCACGCTGTGGCAGATGACGAGCACGGTGCAGGCCATCACGCGGCCGGAAATTGGCCTTGGAACGCTGATGCAGGCGCTGTTTCCCTGCGGCTCGATCACCGGGGCGCCCAAGCGCAAGGCGATGGAGGCCATAGCGGCGCTGGAAGGAAGCCCGCGCGGCGTGTATTGCGGGGCGCTGGGCATTGTCAGCCCTTATCGGGCAACCTTCAATGTGGCGATCCGGACGGTGTTTGCCCATGACGGACATTTGCGTGGCGGCGTTGGAGGCGGCATCACCTGGTCGTCGGATGCGGAAGCGGAATATGCCGAGGCGCAGCTGAAGGCGCGATTTCTGCAGACGGCCCCGGTGGCTGCCGCAGAGCCGGAGCTGCTGGAAACGCTGCTGCTGGTCGACGGGCGCTATGCGTTGCTGCCTTTGCATCTGGACCGGATGACGGCGTCCGCGATTGCCCTGGGATTCCGGCCGCTGTCGCCGGCAGCGCTGCAGCGGGAACTGAAGACGTATGCGTGCGCGCATGCTGCCGGCGTGTGGCGCGTGCGCCTGTTGCGATCGGCAGAGGGAGAGTTGCGGGTCGAAGGAGTGCAACTGGAAAGCGCCCGTTCTGACGATCTTCGCAATTGGGATACTACCGGCCTCGCCCCTGCTTCCTGGCTGCGCGCTCCCCGCATTGGTTCGGAGCTCGGCACCCTCCAGCAGATTGCACTGGCCAGCGCACCCAATGCCGAAGCCGACACCCCATGGCTACGCCACAAGACGACACAACGCAGCCACTATGAGCGCGAAACCGCCCAGCACGCGCATGCCTGGGATGTGCTGCTGCACACCCCGGGTGGCCATGCCACGGAGTGCACGCGCGGCAATCTCGTGCTGCAGATGGCGGATGGACATTGCATCACGCCTCCGCTGACCCACGGGCTGCTTCCGGGCACCTTGAGGGAAGCCCTGCTGAACCGCCGGTTGATCGAGGAGAGGCCGATTCCGCTGCAGCGCCTTTTTACACCAGAGCCTGGCGACCGCCTGTGGTTCATCAACAGCGTGCGGAGCTGGGTCGCTGTCAGTCTGCAGTCCAGCTGAACAAACGTTCCGCAGGCCTCGTTCCCGGTGGCATATGCTGGAAACAACCCTTCGCCGCCATGCCGCCATGAAAAATGATGATCAGGCTTTTCAACTCAATAAAACCCCGATCAGGAATCAATATTCATCTGCCATGCTCGCCAAACTTTCGAACTTGGTTAGCGGCTTGATAAATGCGAGCTTCACCGTTCCCGTTGGCCCGTTACGCTGCTTGCCGATGATGATCTCGGCCACGCCGGGTTCGCGACTTTCCTTGTTGTAGTAGTCGTCGCGGTAGATGAACATGATCACGTCTGCGTCCTGTTCAATCGCGCCCGATTCTCGCAGGTCGCTCATCATCGGCCGCTTGTCGGTACGCTGCTCGACGCTGCGGTTGAGCTGGGACAGCGCAATCAGCGGGCATTGCAGTTCCTTGGCCAGCATCTTCAGGCCACGGGAGATTTCGCTCAGCTCGGTCGCGCGGTTCTCCGCCGCTGCGCTGCCACTGCCGCTCATCAGCTGCAGGTAGTCCACCACGATCAGGCCCAGCTTGCCCTGCTGGCGCGCCAGTCGCCGCGCGTTGGCACGCAGTTCGCTCGGCGTAAGGCCCGGCGTTTCGTCGATGTGCATGGATACGGTGCGCAGCTTCTCGATCGCCTCGGTCAGGCGCGGCCACTCCTCGTCGTGCAGCTTGCCGGTACGCAGGCGACCCTGGTCGATGCGGCCGATGGAACCCACGATACGCACGGCCAGCTGCGCAGCGCCCATTTCCATCGAGAACACCGCCACCGGCAGCCCTTCGGCCAGCGCCACGTGCTCGGCGATGTTGATTGCGAAGGCCGTTTTCCCCATCGACGGTCGAGCCGCCAGAATGATCAGATCCCCCGCCTGCATGCCGCTGGTCATGCGGTCCAGATCGTAGAAGCCGCTGGGCACCCCGGTAATGTCGTTCGGGTTGTCCGCCATTTCCTGCACGCGGTCCAGCAGGTCGACCACCAGCGATTCCATCGGCTGGAAGCCCTCCTTCATGCGCGAGCCTTCCTCGCCGATCTTGAAGATCTTCTGCTCGGCTTCGTCGAGGATTTTTTCGACCGGCGTGCCCTGCGGGTTGAAGGCCTTGGTGGCGATTTCATCGCTGGCAGTGACCAGTTTGCGCAGAATGGAGCGCTCGCGCACGATCTCGGCATAGCGCCGGATGTTGGCAGCGCTGGGCACGAACTGCGCCAAGGCGTTCAGGTAGACAAGGCCGCCCACCTCCTCTGCCTTGCCCAGGCTCTGCAGAGCCTCGAATACGGTGATCACGTCGGCCGGCTTGGAGGCGTTGATCAGCTTGCCGATCGCCTCGAACACCAGCTGGTGCTCGTGCCGGTAGAAGTCGCTGGCGATCAGCAGGTCGGCCACGCGGTCCCAGGCATTGTTGTCGAGCAGCAGGCCGCCCAGCACGCTGGATTCGGACTCGATGGAATGCGGCGGCACGCGCAGCTGTGCCACCTCCCGGTCCACCGGTTGCTCGAAATCGTATTGCCCGTAATCCTCGTGGTCTGTCACAGCTGTTCCTGGTTCAATGCCCGTCAACCCTGCATCGTAATGCGTTTGGGGCCGGCGCGTTGTGCACAAGCCTGTGGACAAGCTGTGTGCGGAGCGTGCACAAGCATCGCCGAACCATCCCGCTCCCCAGGGGAAATCCTCCGACTTGTACACAGGCGCTTGCTTGCCCGGCCTGCGCACCAAAGCGTACAATCGTTCGATTATTCTCTCATCAGATATGCACGCCATGTATCAAGCCGCCATCAGCGGAACCGGCCTGTGGGTCGCTCCGCACACCATCAGCAACGCCGAACTCGTCACCGCCTACAACGCCTATGTGCACCAGGAAAACGAGAAGCATGCCGAGGCGATTGCCGCGGGTGAGCGCAAGGCCCTGCCGGAATCGAGCGAGGAATTCATCGTCAAGGCTTCAGGCATCAAGCAGCGCTACGTGATCGAGAAGGAAGGCATTCTGGATCCGACCCGCATGCGTCCGCGCCTGACGCCACGCCCGGACGACCAGCTTTCGCTGATGGCCGAAATCGCCGTGGCCGCTGCAACGCAGGCGCTGGAAAACGCTGGCCGCAAGGGCGAGGATATCGAGATGGTGGTCTGTGCCGCCTCCAACATGCAGCGCCAGTACCCCGCCATGGCGATCGAGGTGCAGAACGCCATCGGCGCAAAAGGCTACGGCTTCGACATGAACGTGGCCTGCTCGTCGGCCACTTTCGGGCTGGAGCAGGCGGTGAATGCCGTACGCACCGGCCAGGTCAAGGCTGCGCTGGTAATCAACCCCGAAATCACCTCGGCCCACCATGCGTGGATGGACCGCGACTGTCACTTCATTTTCGGCGACGTGTGCACCGCGCTGGTCATCGAGCGCGCCGATCTGGCGACCTCGGCGAACCGCTGGGAAGTGCTGGGCACGCGCCTGGCCACCCAGTTCTCCAACAACATTCGCAACAATGCCGGATTCATGAGCCGCAGCGAGGACCGCAATCCCGAAGACCGCGACCAACTGTTCATGCAGGAAGGGCGCAAGGTGTTCAAGGAAGTGTGCCCGATGGCCGCCGAGCATATCGCGAACCAGCTCGAAACCCTCGGCCTGACGCCGGCCCAGGTGCGCCGTTTCTGGCTGCACCAGGCCAACCTGAGCATGAACCAGCTGATCGGCAAGCGCCTGCTGGGCCATGAGCCGAGCTTTGACGAAGCCCCGGTGATTCTGGACGAGTTTGCCAATACGGCATCGGCCGGCTCCATCATCGCCTTCCATCGCCATAGCCAGGATCTGCAGGCAGGCGACGTCGGCGTGATCTGCTCGTTTGGTGCCGGCTACTCGATCGGCAGTCTGGTCGTGCGCAAACAATAAGCGCCGGACGTATATATTCTTTGGATATATATACATCATCATAAAATCGTTCCGAAAGATATAAAGAGTCGGTACAGTTCGTCCGTTCCTGACCGGTAACGTGCGCATGGTGCGCGCTTGCCGGAAGCAGGCGGACGGATTCATGTACCAGTACACCTCTTTCGATCAGCAGTTCATCGAACAGCGCGCGGCCCAGTACCGCGACCAGCTGCAGCGGCACCTGGCCGGCCAGCTTTCCGACACCGAATTCAAGCCGCTGCGTCTGCAGAACGGCGGGTATATCCAGCGCCATGCACCCATGCTGCGCATCGCCGTGCCCTACGGCGAGATTGCCAGCCGCCAGTTGCGCGTGCTGGCTCGCATCGCCCGCGAATACGATCAGCCCGCACCCGAACTGCTGCGTCATGCACAGGGCCTGCAGGATGCGCTGCAGGCGGCCCAGCCCGGCACGCTGACAGCGCCGCCCCTGCGCTATGGCTACGGGCATCTCACCACGCGTACCAATGTGCAGTTCAACTGGATTCCGCTCGAAAAGAGCGCGGACGTGATGGACCTGCTGGCCAGCGTGCAGATGCACGGCATCCAGACCAGCGGCAACTGCATCCGCAACCTCAATGCCGATGCCCTGGCCGGCATCGCCCCGGACGAGATCGCCGATCCCCGCCCCTTTGCCGAAATCCTGCGCCAGTGGAGCACGCTGCACCCCGAGTTTGCCTATCTGCCGCGCAAGTTCAAGATTTCGCTGACGGGCGGCGTGGAAGACCGCGCCGCCACGCACTGGTATGACGTGGGCCTGAAGCTCACGCGCAATGACGCGGGTGATCTGGGCTTTGTCGTGAGCGTGGGTGGCGGCATGGGCCGCACGCCGATCGTGAGTCCGGTGATCCGCGAATTCCTGCCATGGCAGCAGATGCTCAACTACCTGGAGGCCGTGCTGCGCGTGTACAACCAGTACGGCCGGCGCGACAACCTGTGGAAGGCGCGCATCAAGGTGCTGGTCAAAGCCGAAGGCCAGCGCTTCACCGACGCGGTGGAGGCCGAGTATGCCCAGATCCTGCACGAGGACGGCGGCCGCCACACCATCACCCAGGCCGAATACGAGCGCGTTGCGGCCTGCTTCGTGCAACCGGAACTGCAGGCTGCCAACTTGCCTCACGCCACCGACACCAGCAGCACCGCCTACCAGCGCTGGCTGGAGCGCAACGTGCGTGCGCATCGCCTGCCGCAGCTGCGCGTGGTGGCGCTGTCGTTCAAGCGTCCGGGCCTTGCCCCGGGCGATGCGGATGGCGACGTGCTGGACGCAGTGGCCGAGCTGGCCGAGCGCTTCAGCGCCAGCGAGGCGCGCCTGACGCACGAACAGAACATGGTGCTGCCCTGGGTACATGCCAGCGACTTGCCCGCGCTGTACGAGCATGCGCGTGCACTCGGCCTGGCGCGCCCCAACATCGGCCTGCTGACCGACATGATCGCCTGCCCCGGCGGCGATTTCTGCGCCCTGGCCAATGCCCGCTCCATCCCGATCGCCGAAGCGCTGGCGGAGCGCTACCAGGACCTGGACGAGCTCTGGGATCTGGGCGAGATCGATCTGCACATGAGCGGCTGCATCAACTCCTGCGGCCACCATCACAGCGGACACATCGGCATCCTGGGCGTCGACAAGGACGGCAAGGAGTGGTACCAGATCACATTGGGCGGCGCCGACGGATCGGCCCTTTCCGGGCCGGCCATGCCGGGCAAGGTTGTGGGCCCGTCCTTCAGCGCAGCCGAAGTGCCGGACGTGATCGAGGCCATTCTCGACTGCTATCGCCGCCAGCGTCACGAACGCGAAACCCTGATCCAGACCCTGCGCCGCACTGGCCTGGAACCGTTCAAGCAGGCCGCCAATGCGGCGCGCCACCCTGCCGCCGCTCCTGCCAGGACGGCCGATCTTGCCACCGCCTGAAACCATGCACACCCCAGCCCCTCTTTCCCTCATCCGCGCACAGAACTACCAGCCGGAAACAGCCGGTCGTCTGATCCTGAACAACGACCAGGACGCGTTGCAGGCGGACCTTGCCGGCATCTCCGTGGTGGAACTGCAGTTCCCCGCCCACACCGATGGCCGCGCCTACAGCCAGGCCCAGTTGCTGCGCCGCCGACGCGGCTTTGCCGGCACGCTCCGCGCCACCGGCGAAGTCCTAATCGACCAGTTGCCGCAGATGCAGCGCTGCGGCTTCGACCAGGCCGTGCTGCGCGCCGACCAGAACGCCGCACATGGCCAACGCCTGCTGGCGCTGTTCGCGCAAGGCTACTACCAGGGCGACGCACTGCATCCCCAGCCGCGCTTTTCCGGAGAAGGTAGCGATGCCGCCACGCTCCCGGTCGCGCCTGCTGCGGAGCAACGCACCGCGACCGCCCCGGCCAGCAAGGAGAGCACAGCATGAACACCTCGTCGGCCCCCTCGCTGCATGGCCGCCCTTCCCCGGCCTACGACGCCCATGTGGCGGAAGCAATCGCCACCCTGCGCACAGCCATTGCCGAATTCGGCTCCAGCACCCTCGTACAGGCCAGCAGCCTCGGCGCCGAGGACGTTGTACTGAGTCATCTGATCGAATCCAACGGCCTGGGCATCCCCCTTTTCGTGCTCGATACCGGCAAGCTGCACCCCGAAACGCAGGTGCTGCTGCAAGCCACGCAACAGCGCCGCCCGGAATCGGTCGCCATCTACCGCCCCAACCCGGCCAGCGTGCAGGCCTTTGTCGCGGCCGAAGGCGAAGAAGCCATGTACCGCAGCCTGGCCCTGCGCAAGCGCTGCTGCCACATCCGCAAGCTCGAACCGCTGGAGCGCGCCCTGCAAGGCAAGTCGGCCTGGCTTACCGGCCTGCGCCGTGAACAGTCCGGCAACCGTGCCACAGTCCCCCTGCGCGACGACAGCGAGCAGGCGGCAGGCCGTCCGACCAAGTTCAACCCGCTCGCCAACTGGACCTGGGGCGACGTCTGGCACTACATCGCCACCCATCAGGTGCCCTACAACCCGCTGCACGACCAGTTCTACCCCAGCATCGGCTGCGCTCCCTGCACGCGCGCAGTCACCCTGGGCGAGGACTTACGCTCCGGCCGCTGGTGGTGGGAGCAGGATCAGGCGCGCGAATGCGGCCTCCACCTTACCTCCGCAACTGCATCCGAAACCAGCCCGGCCTCCGTCCTCCAGGAGCAACAAGCATGAATGCCTCCCCTCCCGCTACGCAAGCCCTGCCTGCCAACCTCCTCCCACACTTGCACACACTGTCTGCGGCTACCCGCTCGCCCCTGCATGCCCCGGCCACCGGCGCGCTCTCCCACCTGGACGCACTGGAAGAGGAAACCATCTTCCTGCTGCGCGAAGTCGCCGCCAGTTTCGAACGCCCCGCCCTGCTATTCTCGGGCGGCAAGGACTCGCTGGTGCTGCTCGCCTGCGCCGAAAAGGCTTTCGGCCGTGGCCGCATCCCGTTCCCGCTGCTGATGATCGACACCGGCCACAACTTCCCCGAAGTCAC
The DNA here is from genome assembly GCF_907163135.1 of Brachymonas denitrificans. NCBI lineage: Bacteria > Pseudomonadati > Pseudomonadota > Betaproteobacteria > Burkholderiales > Comamonadaceae > Allobrachymonas > Allobrachymonas denitrificans. Next base: position 1,221,013 of record NZ_CAJQUA010000001.1, read on the forward strand.
TGCCTTCCGCGACCAGCGTGCGGCCGAGCTGCAGGCCAGGCTAATCGTGCGCAGCGTCGAAGATTCGATGGCACGCGGCACCGTGCGCCTGTCCCGGCCTGACGAGAGCCGCAACGCCCACCAGTCCGTCACCCTGCTGGAAGCAATCGAGGAATTCCGCTTCGACGCCCTCATTGGCGGCGCCCGCCGCGACGAGGAAAAAGCCCGCGCCAAGGAACGCCTGTTCAGCCACCGCGACAGCTTCGGCCAGTGGCAGCCACGCCAGCAGCGCCCCGAGCTGTGGACGCTGTTCAACACCCGCCTGCACCCCGGCGAGCACTTCCGCGTCTTCCCCATCAGCAACTGGACAGAGCTGGACGTCTGGCAATACATCGCCCGCGAACAGCTGCAACTGCCCAGCCTCTACTACGCCCACCCGCGCGAGGTGGTGCAGCGCCGCGGCCTGCTGGTCCCCGTCACCCCGCTGACCCCGCCAAGGGAAGGCGAACAGGTGCAGACCCTGAACGTACGCTTCCGCACCCTGGGCGACATCACCTGCACCTGCCCGGTCGAAAGCAGCGCCGCCAGCGCCCATGACATCGTGCGCGAAACCCTGGGCGCCAGCACCAGCGAACGCGGCGCCACCCGCATGGACGACCAGACCAGCGATGCCAGCATGGAACAACGCAAGCTCGAAGGATATTTCTGATGGACATCGCCCTGAACAACCACCCCGCCCAGGCCCTTGCCCCCGCCCTGCGCTTCATCACCTGCGGCAGCGTGGACGATGGCAAGAGCACCCTGATCGGCCGCCTGCTGCTCGACAGCCGGTCCGTGCTGCAGGACCAGCTCGCCCACATCACCCACCAAGCCACCGGCGAAGTGGACGCGGCCGTCCTTGCCCGTCTCACCGATGGCCTGCAGGCCGAACGCGCCCAGGGCATCACCATCGACGTGGCCTGGCGCTATTTTTCCAGCACGCGTCGCAAATTCATCATCGGCGATGCCCCCGGCCATGAGCAGTACACGCGCAACATGGTCACCGCCGCCAGCCAGGCCGACTGCGCCGTGGTGCTGGTCGATGCCACCAAGCTGCCCTGGGCCGTCACCCCCGACGCTCCCGCGCAGCTGCTGCCGCAAACCCGCCGCCACGCCCTGCTCGCCCAACTGTTACGCGTGCCACACTGCGTGTTCGCCATCAACAAGCTCGACGCCGTGAGCAACCCCGCTCTGGCCTGTGCGCGCATCTCCGAAGCTCTCACCAGCTTCACGCAAGCCGCCGGCATCACCCCGGCCGCCATCCTGCCACTCTCGGCTCTCAAGGGCTGGAATGTGGTCGATGCGCACGCAGGCTGGTGCGGCTACCATGGGCCCACCCTGCTCGATATCCTGGAACAGCTGCCCATCGCCGCCGCTCCCCGCCAGGCCTTTGCCCTGCCCGTGCAATGGATCGAATCCAGCGCCGGCAGTGCCCGGACCGAACAGGGCCGCCGCACGCTCTGGGGACGCGTGGCCAGCGGTTCGGTGCAGGCGGGCGATACAGTGCAGGTTTTTCCGAGCGGCCAGCAGGCCACCGTCGCCCAGGTCCTCGACCATGCCCGCCGCCCGGCTGACGGCAAGGAACAGCGCTCCCTCGGCCTGATCCTCGACCGTGAACTCGACATCACACGCGGCGACTGGATCATCGCCGCAGACCACCCCCTGCGAACCCGGCGCCAGTGCTCCGCCACCCTCACCTGGCTCGATAACGATGCCCTGGTGCCGGGTCGCCAGTACTGGGCGTTGCACGGCCACCGCTGGGTCAAGGCGCGCGTGCGCCGCGTGGAACACCAGCTCGACATCCACAGCCTGCAGCAGGGCCCGGCCGAACAGCTCGGCGCCAATGCCATCGGCCAGGTCGAGCTCGAATTCCAGGCCCCCCTGCCGCTGCAGCCCTATGCGCAGAACCGCCAGCTCGGCGCCCTGATCCTGGTCGATACGGCCACCCACGCCACGGCCGCCGCCGCCATGGTTCTTTGACAAAAAATAACCCTGATCGCCCAAGGCAGACCCGCTTGGGCGTATCGTTCGCATGGACGATACAGAATGCAGCACCAAGCTTGACCTGACGCAAGACGGAACCCGTTTGGACGGTTTACATTTCCCTTAAACCAGCCACGGCCCGCCGCAGCGGCTAAAATTCCAGGGTTACCCATCATTCCTGTCGTAATTCAGTTCCAGAAGAGAAGCCACCATGACCCACGTCGTCACCGAAGCCTGTATCCGTTGCAAGTACACCGACTGCGTCGATGTGTGCCCGGTGGACTGCTTCCGCGAAGGCCCCAACTTCCTGACCATCGATCCCGATGAGTGCATCGACTGCGCAGTCTGCATTCCCGAGTGCCCGGTCGGTGCCATCTACGCCGAAGAAGACGTTCCCGCCAACGAGCAGCACATGATCAAGCTCAATGCCGAACTGGCCCGCCTGCCCAGCTGGAAGAGCATCACCAAGCGCAAGGACGCGCTGCCCGATGCCGAGGAGTGGAAGGACAAGACCGGCAAGCTGAAAGAGCTGGTCCGCTGAAGCGTTCCCTTCCGTCGCGCCGGCGCGCCTGCGCCCCGGCACACCCACCCACGGCAGCGCAAGCTGCCTTTTTGACTTCATCATGACTACAGAACGCACTTTTCCCAACGCGATCGAGACAGATGCCGTCATCGTCGGTGCGGGGCCGGTCGGCCTGTTCCAGGTCTTCGAACTCGGCCTGCTCGAGGTCAAGGCCCACATCATCGATGCCCTGGCCTACCCCGGCGGCCAGCCGGTCGAACTGTATCCGGACAAGCCCATCTACGACATTCCCGCCATCCCGGTCTGCACCGGCAAGGAGCTGACCGACGCGCTGATGAAGCAGATCGAGCCCTTCGGCGCCACCTTCCATCTGGGCCAGGAAGTGACCGAAGTCGAGCGCCAGCCCGATGGCCGCTTCCACGTCTGCACCAGCAAGGGCACCGAATTCCTCACCAAGACGATCTTCATTGCCGCCGGCGTAGGAGCCTTCCAGCCGCGCAAGCTCAAGGTCGAGGGACTGGAGCAGTTCGAGGGCAGCCAGTTGTTCTACCGCGTCAAACGCCCGGAAGACTTTGCCGGCAAGAACCTGGTGATCGTCGGTGGCGGCGACTCCGCGCTGGACTGGACCCTCGACTTCACGGCCGACACCGCCCACAAGGCCGAAAGCGTCATCCTGGTGCACCGCCGCGACGGCTTCCGCGCGGCGCCTGCCAGCGTGCAGAAGATGAAGGCCCTGTGCGAACAGCACAAAATGCAGTTCCTGGTCGGCCAGATCACCGGCTACGAGGAAACCGGCGGCAAGCTCACCGCCGTCAAGGTCACCGGCGGCGACGGCGTCACGCGCTCCGTGCCACTGGACGTGCTGATGGTCTTCTTCGGCCTGTCGCCCAAGCTCGGGCCGATCGCCGAATGGGGCCTGCAGATCGAGCGCAAGCAGCTGGTCGTGGACACGGAAAAGTTCTCCACCAGCGAGCCCGGCATTTTCGCCGTAGGCGACATCAACACCTACCCCGGCAAGAAGAAGCTTATACTCTCCGGCTTCCACGAATGTGCCCTGGCCGCCTTCGGCGCCATGGACTACATCTTCCCCGAGAAGAAGGTCTTTCTGCAGTACACCACCACCAGTCCCAAGCTGCACAAGGTGCTGGGCGTGGAATCGCCCAACTTCGACTGAGCCGTTACGCCCTGCCTGCGCCCGCCAGGTGCAGCTTCAGCGCCGGCGCGCAATCGTCATGCGGCCGGGATACACGTCTCCGGCCGGCATGCCGAGGTCGTAATCGCCGCTGCAGACCACTTCGGTGGCGAGCGTCGAACACCGCAGGCGAATCTCCTTCTGCGCCACCTTCCACTCGCTGTTTTCCGGCAGCCTGGGAGCACAGTCGCTCATGCGCGACGGCTGGCCCTTGCTGTTGAAGCTCAGGTCGCATTCGAAGGAAAACTGATTGGCGATATGAACGCGGTAACCCGCAGCGCCTGCTTTGGGGGTAATCGTCACCCGCCGTGCCCGGGCCATCGCATTGTCGCCGCCATACAGCGGGGACTCCAGCCAGGCGCGTTTCTCGGCAGCGGCCAGCTCTTCGGGGGGAAATACTGGATCAGGCGTAACGGTACTTGTGCCTGATGCCGATGCCATGATGGATGGCGTCGGGCCAGTGCCAGTGCCAGTGCCAGTGCCAGTGCCAGTGCCAGTGCCAGTGCCAGTGCCCGATGCCTCTGCCGAAGCAGGCGAAGAAGCGGACGATGTTCCCGCCATCCCCCCGCTTGTGTCAGAAGGCGCAGTATCCGGAGTGGGCGCCGACGCCCCTGCTTCGGGCACGCCAGATGCCGCCCCCTCTGCCGCCTTGTCGCTCCGGTCCGAACATCCGGCCAGCACGGCGGCGGCCGCCAGGATCACTCCAGGCCATAGCTGCTGCATGGGAATTCTCCTCGCTTCAAACGCAGTCCTCCCAGCCTACCAACAGCGATCCCGATCGCACGTGAGATCAGGAAACTCGTGTAACAGTGCCTACAGGCGATCCATGCGCATCACACGTGGCGCAAAACCGTGATTCAGGGGACCGTTGCCGACACCGCCGGTGCGCACATTGGCTCCCGCCTCCAGCGCCTTGCGCACAAACTCGCGCGCCATGCGCACGGCATCGGGCAAGTCCTCGCCCAGCGCCAGATAGCTTGCTATCGCCGACGACAAGGTACACCCCGTTCCATGCGTATTGCGCGTGGCGATGCGTGCGTCATCCATCACCAACTCCTCGCCGTTTTCCAGCAGCAGCACATCGGCCACACGCTCGCCCGGCAGATGCCCGCCCTTCAGCAATACTGCACGCGCGCCCATGGCCTGCAGCTCATATGCCGCGCTGCGCATCTGCTCCACCGTTTCCAGCTTACGCCCCAGCAGCAGCGCCGCCTCATCCAGGTTCGGCGTGATCACGCTGGCCAGCGGAAACAGGCGCTTCACCAGCACGCTCACGGTGCTGTCTTCCATCAGTACCGAGCCGCTGGTCGCCACCATCACCGGATCCAGCACCACCTGTGCGAATGCATGGCGCTCCAGCGCCGCTGCCACCGCTTCGGCCACCTCGGGCGCATGCAGCATGCCGATCTTGACCGCCTCCACGCCGATGTCGCCTGCCACCGCATCGATCTGCGCCGCAATCACTTCCGGCGGCACGGAATGGATGGCCCTCACTCCTTGCGTGTTCTGCGCCGTGATCGCCGTGATGGCGGTCATGCCATACACCCCAAGCGCCGCACAGGTCTTCAGGTCGGCCTGGATGCCGGCACCGCCTCCACTGTCGGAACCGGCAATGCTGAGCACATGGATGTAGCTGAAATCGAAATCGGGGGCCTGCATGGCACAACTCCATCATGAGTGTTGAACGCTGCAAGCATACGCCATGAACCCGTCGACGAAAGCCGGAACGCCCATGGAAAAAGCCCCGCAACAGCTGCTGCGGGGCTTTGTCTGGCTCCTCAACCTGGGCTCGAACCAGGGACCTACGGATTAACAGTCCGGCGCTCTACCGACTGAGCTATTGAGGAATGTCGGCATGCTGCACAAGGCAACACATCAAATTGTTCTGGCTCCTCAACCTGGGCTCGAACCAGGGACCTACGGATTAACAGTCCGGCGCTCTACCGACTGAGCTATTGAGGAACAGAGACTGAAATTATATACCAGCTTTTCGCGGTTTTCCAGTCACGCGACATTTTCGTGACATCCGGCCGCCGAAAAAAGAAAGTCCCGCCGAAGCGGGACTTCCAGGCACTGACGCAAGGCGTCAGAAGCCGATCAGCTCATGTGCAGACCGCCGTTGCAGGCGAACTCGGCGCCGGTAGTGAAACCGGAATCCGGGCCAGCCAGCCAGCTGACGATGGAGCCGATTTCTTCCGGGGTGCCCAGACGCTTGACCGGGATGGTCGCCACGATCTTCTCCAGCACGTCTTCACGGATGGCACGAACCATGTCGGTACCGATGTAGCCCGGGCTCACGGTGTTGACCGTCACGCCCTTGTTGGCCAGTTCCTGGGCCAGGGCCATGGAGAAGCCGTGCATGCCGGCCTTGGCCGCGGAGTAGTTGGTCTGGCCAGCCTGACCCTTGGCGCCATTCACGGAGGAGATGTTGATGATGCGGCCGAAACCACGCTCCACCATGTCCGGCACGACCTGCTTGGTCACGTTGAACATGGAGTTCAAGTTGGTCTCGATCACGGCCTTCCAGTCTTCGGGCGTCATCTTGACGAACATGCGGTCGCGCGTGATGCCGGCGTTGTTCACCAGCACGTCGATCGGGCCATGCTCGGCCTTGGCCTTGGCAAAGGCTTCAACGGTGGAATCCCAGTCGCCCACGTTGCCCACGGAAGCGTAGAAGGTGTAGCCCTCTGCCTTCTGCTCGTCCAGCCATTTCTGGTAGTCACGGGTCGGGCCGCAGCCGGCGATGACCTTGAAACCATCCTTGTGCAGACGCTGGCAGATCGCGGTACCAATGCCGCCCATGCCACCCGTTACGTACGCTACTTTTTGAGTCATTGTCGTCTCCTCTGGTAAAAAAATCCGTTGCGTTCCAGTTTAGAAGCGGTGCCCACGGACTTCCGGCACCTCTCCGTAAAAATACGCCTATGGCTTACCCTGAGTGTCCTTCCCACCCAGGGTTGCCGCAGGAAATCACATCAGGCTGGCCTTGGCCTTCACGTAGCGACCCGGAGCCGGCTCGATTTCCTTGTACTTGGTGGAACCGTAGCGCTTGGGCGCCAACACCAGCTTGCCACCCTGCTGCTCCAGCCAGCCCGACCAGTCAGCCCACCAGCTGCCGGGATGCTCGGTCGCACCAGCCAGCCAGTCTTCGTGGCTGGCGGGCAGCTCGTCGTTGGTCCAGTAGCTGCGCTTGTTCTTCTTGACCGGGTTGATCACGCCGGCGATGTGGCCGGAAGCCCCCATCACGAAACGCTTCTCGCCCGGCAGCACCTGGGTGCTGGCATATGCACCTTCGATCGGCACGATGTGGTCTTCGCGCGAACCGTAGATATAGACGGGAATGTCGACCTTGTTGAAGTCGATCTTCTCGCCGCACACCTCGACCGCGCCGGGGGTGATCAACTTGTTCTCGAGGTAGGTGTTGCGCAGGTACCAGGCGTACATCGGGCCGGGCAGGTTGGTCGAGTCGCTGTTCCAGTACAGCAAGTCGAACGGGGGCGGGGTTTCGCCCTTGAGGTAGTTGCCCACCACGTAGTTCCACACCAGATCGTTCGGACGCAGGAAGCTGAAGGTGGTCGACAGGTCGCTTGCCGGCATCAGGCCACCCTGGCCGAACTGCAGTTCGCGCATGCGCACGAAACCCTCGTCGATGAACAGGTCGAGCACGCCGGTGTGGGTGAAGTCGAGCAGCGCCGTCAGGAAAGTGGCGCTGTGCACCGGCTTTTCGCCACGTGCAGCCAGCACAGCCAGCGCATTGCTGAGGATGGTGCCGCCCACGCAGAAGCCCAGCGCGTTGATGTCCGGTTTCCTGGTCAGGTCCTGCACCGTCTTGATGGCGGTGATGGCACCCTTCTCGATGTAGTCGTCCCAGGTGGTCTGGGCCATGCTGGCATCGGGGTTGCGCCAGCTCAGCATGAAGGCGTGGTGGCCCTGCTCGATCAGGTAGCGCACGACGGAGTTGTCGGGCTGCAGGTCGAGGATGTAGAACTTATTGATGCAGGGCGGGATGAACAGGAAGGGTCGCTCATGCACTTTTTCGGTGAGCGGCTTGTATTCGATCAGCTGGAACAGCTCGTTCTCGAACACCACGGCGCCTTCGGTCGTGGCGACGTTGCGGCCCACCTCGAACTTGCTCTCGTCCGTCATGGAGACGTGGCCCTGGCGCATGTCGTGCAGCATGTTCTGCATGCCCTTGGCAATGCTCTCGCCCTTGGTCTCGATCGCCTTCTTCTGCGCATCGGCGTTGAACACCAGGAAGTTGCTCGGTGCGGCAGCGGCAGCCCACTGCTCCACGGCGAACAGCACGCGTGCCTTGGTCTTGGCATCGCCCTGCATGGCATCGGCCAGGCCCATGAGCATGCGGGTGTTGATCAGGTGCAGGGCAGCGGCAAAGCCGGACACGGGCTGCTTCTGCCATTCTTCGCTGGCGAAGCGGCGGTCGGTCGCGATGCTGGGGGGAACCATGCCCTGCATCCACAGTTCGGTCAGATCCTTCATGTAGGCCTGCTGAAGCGCCTGCAGCTTGGTCGGATCGAAGCTGACCTGGGGTGCGCCCGGAACCGAGGGCACCATCTTGGCGAAAGTGCCCATCATGTCGGTCATGGGCATGGCACCCGGCATGCCGAACGGCATGGGCTGGCCCATTTGATGCATGGCATTGGCCCACATGGTCTGCATGGGCTGGGCAATGGCTTCCCAGGGGTTCTTGGGGGTCGTACTCATCGGCTCGTCTCCTTGATTCGGTTGGCAGGAACTCCTGCCCACATCATAGCTGCAGACGCCCACAGCTAACTGACAATATGGTGCTCCGGGGAGTACTCCAGTGTGCCGGGAATCGTCCCGCCGCATACACCAGTTCACAGGCGCTGGCAAAATATGCTGCGTCAGATCGGCTCCACGAAGACAACCATAGTAAGACACAATTTTGATAATTTGAAGGCAAACGAATGTACTTGATCATGTTGGGATGGCTTTATGTGGTCGGAATGGTTGCGCTGACCACCGCCACCCACCCCCGGGGCAGCGTGCTTGAGGCGGTGCTGGTCTTCCTGTTCTTCGGGGTGCTCCCCATGGGACTGGCGTACTACATCCTCGGCCATGGCGCACGCCGGCGCAAACGGCGGCTTGCCGAAAGTGCCGATGCCGATGCCGATGCCGATGCCGATGCCGATGCCGATGCCGATGCCGATGCCGATGCCGATGCCGGTGCCGATGCCGGTGCAGCCGCTACCGCGTCAGAGCATGCTGCACAAACCGCGCAGGGCTCGTTGCAGGACACGGAACCGCCGCACCAAAACCGCCCGCCGGAGAATCGCAATCAGGGCGGTTGACCCGGTCCGGATCTAATGCATCCGTTCGTTTTGCTCCGCGCCCCATGCACCGCACCAGACTGCCTCCCGAAGAGGCCGCGTACTCAGTCGGCCAGCCAGACGGCCGCCGCCATGCGCCCGGTGCGCGGTGCACGCCGGTAGGAGTAAAAACGCCCGGGCTGGCTGAAAGTGCACCACGCCGCGCTGCCATCATTGCCGTGCACCTCCACGCCCTGCGCCATCAGGCGCCGGCGTGCCAGACCAGCCAGATCGGCCTGCCACTTGCCCTCCCGCACCCCCGGCATGAAAAGCTGCGCCGACAATGCATCATGCGCGACGAAGGCATCGCGCACTTCGTCCCCCACTTCGAACGCCGCCTGCCCGATGCATGGCCCCAGCCAGGCCAGCCAGTCCGGGCCTGCGTCCGGATGCCTGTGCCGCAGCTGCGTATTCATCGCCTGCAGCAGTGCTTCGAGCACGCCCGAGCCTCCCGTTCTTGCAAGGCCGCGCCAGCCCGCGTGCGCCGCGCCGACCAGAGGCACCGTGCGGTGGCTGAACAGTACCGGCAGGCAGTCTGCCACCATCACGGTACAAGCGACGCCAGGCACGGTGCTGAAGCAGGCATCCGCCACCTGGCCGTCGGCAGAGGCCGCATCCAGCCGCAATGCCTCGCAGCCGTGCACCTGCTGCAGGAACACCGGATGCATGCCCCCCGCCTGCGCCAGACGGTCGCGGTTGAGCGCTACCGCAGCCGGATCGTCCTGCACGTGATCGCCCAGATTGCAGCTGTCGAACGGCGGCTGCGAAACGCCACCGGCGCGGGTGGTGAACAGCGCCTGCACGCCTAGCGGTGCAGGCCATTGCGGCTGGATCCAGTCGGCGGGAATGGCAGGGCTTGTTGTCATGCCGGCAATGTACCTGATCCTCGCCGGCTGCGCGCGGGGAGCCATGCTCGCGTGGTAAATTAGTCCGTCCAGAGACATACGAAAACAAGACGCCATGACCACCCCGCTGTTCCCGCCCCCGTCCGCCCCGCTGGTTCCCATCGCCGGCAGCACCCAGGCCTTTCCGGTGCACCGCATCTACTGCGTAGGACGCAACTACGAGGACCACGCGAAGGAAATGGGGTTTACCGGACGCGAACCGCCATTCTTCTTCATGAAGCCTGCCGATGCCGTGCTGGTGGCCAGCGGCGATACACCCACGCCCCTGCCCTATCCCACGCTCACGGAGAACCTGCATCATGAAGTGGAACTGGTGGTGGCCATCGGCAAGGGCGGCAGCAACATCCCCGCCGCCGAAGCCATGAAACATGTGTATGGCTACGCCGTCGGCCTGGACATGACGCGGCGCGACCTGCAGAACGCAATGAAGAAGGACGGCCGTCCGTGGTGCATCGGCAAGGGCTTCGACGCCTCCGCCCCGATCGGTGCGATTGTTCCTGCTGCCGAGGCTGGCAACGTGGCGCAAGCCGGCATCAGCCTCACGGTGAATGGCGAAACGCGCCAGAACAGCACGGTCGGCAAGCTGATCTGGAGCATTGCCGAAACGATCGAGCACCTGAGCCGCGCCTGGGCCTTGCAGCCCGGCGATCTGATCTACACCGGCACACCGGAAGGCGTGGGCGCCGTGGTGCGCGGCGACGTGCTGGAAGCCCGCATCGACGGCCTGCCCCCGGTCCACCTGCGCGTTGCCTGACCCTTTCCGGATCACCTGCCGTGTTCACTCCGACCCATCAGCCACCCCGCACCCAGACCCTGTACTGCCGCCACTGCGGCCATGCCACCGAGGAGCGCGTGCCGCCGGACGACATCACGGCGCGCAGCGTGTGTCCGGCCTGCGGAACCATCCATTACGTGAACCCGCTGGTCGTGGTGGGTACGGTGCCCTTCCTGGGCGACAAGGTGTTGCTGTGCAAGCGCAACATCGAGCCACGCAAGGGCAAGTGGACGCTGCCGGCCGGTTTCATGGAGCTCAACGAGACCACCGCGGAAGGCGCCGGGCGCGAGACGGTGGAGGAAGCCGGCGCGGAATTCGACATGGGCGCACTGTTCGGCGTGATGAACGTACCGCGCGTGGGCCAGGTGCATGTTTTCTACCTGTGCCAGCTGCACCACGACCGGTTCGAACCCGGCACCGAAACCATGGAAGCGCGCCTATTTGCCGAAGAGGAAATCCCCTGGGACGAGATTGCCTTTCTCACGGTGCGCCACATGCTGCAGGCCTATTTCGAGGACCGCCGGCGCGGTGTCTTCGACGTGCACACCATGGATTTTTCGGTGAAGGATTTTCCGCCCGATCGCAAGCCGGCCGGCTGATGCCGCCGGCAATGCTTCACAGCTTTTTCTGCATCATCACGGCCGTGCCCCAGGCGGGGTCGAGCGCATAGGGGGCAAAGCCCTCACGCTGGTACAGGCGCATGGCCGGCCGGTTGCCCTCGAGCACTTCGAGCGTGAGCTTGCAGGCCCCGCGCCGGCGCGCTTCCTGCTCCACCAGGGCGAGCATGGACTGGGCCACACCCTGGCCACGATACGCCTGCAGCACCGCCACATCGTGCACATTGACCAGCGGACGCGCGGCGAAGGTGGAGAAGCCCTCGAAACAGTTGATCAGGCCGATGGCACGCGGGCTGCCTGCTGCCGACGCATCCCAGGCCAGCACGCTGAAGGCATCAGGACGGCGGGCCATGGCAGCGACCAGGCCTTGCTTGACCGTTTCCGTCAGCCCTTTGCCGCCGCCTGCGGGATCGCGCGCGTAGGCATCCAGCACATCGACCACGGCCTGGGCATGGACCGGGTTCCCGTAGTCGGCCAGCGCCACCCAAAATGCCGGCTCCTGTCTTGCAGCGCCGCCGCGCTCCGCCGAGAAGGCCGGGGACGCAGCCGAATCCCGTTCCAGCGTCATGCCGCAGGCACCGTGTCGGCAATCAATTTCGCCCAGCTATCGGCCAGCGCCTTCTCGCGGGCCTCCACCATCACGCGCAGCACCGGCTCGGTGCCGCTGGCGCGGATCAGTACACGACCGTCGCTGCCCAGTGCCGTTTCGGCATCGTTGATGGCCTGCTGCAGCGAAGCGCTGTGCTGCCACGGCGTGCCGGGCGCCATGCGCACGTTGATCATGGTCTGCGGGAACAGGCTGGCATCCTGCAGCAACTCGGCCATGGTCTGGCGGCTGCGGGCCACCGCCTGCAGCACCTGCAGCGCACTGACCAGACCGTCACCGGTGCTGTGCTCATCCAGCACCAGAATGTGGCCGGAGCTTTCGCCGCCGATCAGCCAGCCGCGCTTCTGCAGCTCTTCCAGCACGTAGCGGTCGCCCACCTTGGCGCGCACCAGATCCACGCCCTTCTCATTGAGCGCCTGCTCGATCGCCATGTTGGTCATCAGCGTGCCGACCACGCCTTCCACCACGCGGCCCTGGGCCACGCGGTCCATGGCCAGCAGGTAGACCAGTTCGTCGCCATTGAACAGGCGTCCGCTGGCGTCCACCATCTGCAGGCGGTCGGCATCGCCGTCGAGTGCCACACCGTAGTCGGCACGATGCTGCTTGACGGCTTCGACCAGTGCCTCCGGATGCGTGGCACCACAGCCCTTGTTGATGTTCAGGCCATCGGGCTGGCAGCCAATGGAAATCACTTCCGCACCCAGTTCATGGAACACCATGGGCGCAATCTGGTAAGCCGCACCATGGGCGGCATCCACCACGATGCGCAGGCCATGCAGGCTCAGGTCATTGGCAAAGCTGCCCTTGCAGAATTCGACGTAGCGGCCGGCAGCGTCCTTCAGGCGCCAGGTCTTGCCCAGCTTCTCGGGCTCGACACAGACCATGGGCTGCTCGAGTTCGGCCTCCACGGCCTGCTCCCAGCTGTCGGGCAGCTTGGTGCCCTGGGAACTGAAGAACTTGATGCCGTTGTCGGCAAAGGCATTGTGGCTGGCGCTGATGACCACGCCGAGCGAGGCGCGCTGTGCACGCGTGAGGTAGGCCACAGCCGGGGTCGGGATCGGGCCGAGCAGGATCACGTCCACACCGGCAGAGTTGAAGCCGGACTCCAGCGCGCTTTCCAGCATGTAGCCGGAAATGCGGGTGTCCTTGCCGATGATGACGGTCGACCGCTGCGGGCTCTCGCGCTGCAGCACCCGGCCCACGGCATTGGCCAGCTTCATGACGAAATCCGCCGTCAGGGGGGAAGTGCCGACCGGACCACGAATGCCGTCGGTGCCGAAATACTTGCGTGCCTGGCTCATCGAATCTTTCCTGGATTTTTTTGGTTAATCTGTCGATTATCGCATTCGCACCGTGCCGGGAGCGAACACCAGATGAGCCGGCCGTGCGTCAGGCGGCCGACACCCGCGTCATGGCTTCCCATACCGCAAGCGCCTGGCGTGTGGCAGCCACGTCGTGCACGCGCACGATGCGTGCACCCTTCTCCACGGCCAGCAAGGCAGCAGCGACGCTGGCCAGGCTGCGTTCATGCGGCAGCAGACTGCAGCGGTGATCCACATCGGTGATGCCGGGTGGCAGCAGCTCCAGCACCGCGCCCAGGCTGGACTTGCGCGACCAGCCCGCCAGCACGGCATGGCCGCCCTCCTGCAGCACCGCCTGCTGCGCCAGCAGCGCCAGGTTCTGCGGCACCGTCTTGCCGAAGCCGATGCCCGGATCCAGCACGATGCGATCCTTGCTCACGCCCAGGCTGCGCAGCACGCTGGAACGTTTCTGCAGGAATTCGGCCACCTCGCGCACCACTTCCTCCACCGTGCCCTGCATGGGCTGCACCTGCATGCTTTGCGGATCGCGATGCATGTGCATCAGGCAGATGCCGCACTTGCCGTGCTGGGCGACCACCTGCTCACCATCCAGGCCATCCGGGCCGGATTTCCAGCGCAGCGCCCAGATGTCATTGATGATCGATGCCCCCGCGTCCAGCACCGCGCGCATCACCTCCGGCTTGTAGGTGTCGACCGAAATCGGCACCTTGTAGGCCACGGCGGCTTTCACCACCGGCAGCACGCGCTCCAGCTCCAGTTCAAGCGGTACGGCCGGCGAACCGGGACGGGTGGACTCGCCGCCGAAATCCAGGATCGTCGCGCCCTGATACAGCAGCGACTCGGCATGCAGCAAGGCACTGCCCGTGTCGGCATGCTGGCCGCCATCCGAAAAGGAATCGGGCGTCACGTTGACGATGCCCATGATGTGCGGGCGCTGCAGGTCCAGGCAGTAATCGCCAGCCTGCCACAGGGTTTGTTCGGTCATGGAAAGGATCTCCGGAAAACAAAAAAGCGGAGCCGGGGCTCCGCTGGGTGCGTGTGCTGCGCTTACACGCGGGTGGTGGGATTGGGCGTGGGCTTCACCTCGGGAGCGGGCGGCGCCGGCACGGTTGCCGGGGCGGTACCGCCGCCGGAGCCACCGTCGCCACGCGGGGGAACACGCGGCGCCCAGTCCTTGGGCGGCTGCGGCTGACGGCCTTCCATGATGGCATCGAGCTGCTCGCTGTCGATGGTTTCCCACTCGAGCAGGGCCTTGGCCATGGCGTGCATCTTGTCGCTGTGCTCCTCGATCAGGCGGCGCGCCAGATCGTACTGTTCGTCGATGATGCGGCGCACTTCCTCGTCCACCTTGCGCATGGTCTCTTCACTCATGTGCGTGGTCTTGGTGACGCTGCGGCCCAGGAACACCTCGCCCTCGTTCTCGGCATACACCATGGGGCCCAGGCGCTCGCTCATGCCGTACTTCATCACCATGTCGCGGGCCAGGTTGGTGGCGCGCTCGAAGTCGTTGCTGGCACCCGTGGTCATCTGGTGCATGAAGACTTCCTCGGCGATGCGGCCGCCGAACAGCATGCTGATCTGGTTCAGCATGTATTCGCGATCGTAGCTGTAGCGGTCCTGCTCGGGCAGGCTCATGGTCACGCCCAGCGCACGGCCGCGCGGGATGATGGTGACCTTGTGCACCGGATCGCACTTGGGCAGCAGACGGCCGATCAGGGCATGGCCGGACTCATGGTAGGCCGTGTTGCGGCGCTCCTCCTCGGGCATGACCATGCTCTTGCGCTCGGGACCCATCAGGATCTTGTCCTTGGCCTTCTCGAAGTCCTGCATCTCGACCAGACGGGCGCTGCGGCGGGCGGCCATCAGGGCAGCCTCGTTGCACAGGTTGGCCAGATCCGCACCGCTCATGCCGGGCGTACCACGGGCAATGACGGCAGCATTCACGTCCGGGCCAACCGGAATCTTGCGCATATGCACGTTCAGGATCTGTTCGCGGCCGCGGATGTCGGGCAGCGACACATAGACCTGGCGGTCGAAACGGCCCGGGCGCAGCAGAGCGGCGTCCAGGATGTCGGGACGGTTGGTGGCAGCCACCACGATCACGCCGAGGTTGGTCTCGAAACCATCCATCTCGACCAGCATCTGGTTGAGGGTCTGCTCGCGTTCGTCGTTGCCGCCGCCCAAGCCGGCGCCACGCTGGCGGCCGACGGCGTCGATCTCGTCGATGAAGATGATGCAGGGGGCATTTTTCTTGGCATTCTCGAACATGTCGCGCACGCGGGCAGCACCCACGCCGACGAACATCTCGACGAAGTCGGAGCCGGAGATGCTGAAGAACGGCACCTTGGCTTCACCCGCGATGGACTTGGCCAGCAGCGTCTTGCCGGTACCGGGCGGACCGACCAGCAGCAGGCCACGCGGAATGCGGCCGCCGAGCTTCTGGAATTTCTGCGGATCCTTCAGGAAGTCGACCACTTCCTTCACTTCTTCCTTGGCCTCGTCACAGCCGGCCACATCGGCAAAGGTGACAGAGTTGTTGTTCTCGTCGAGCATGCGCGCCTTGCTCTTGCCGAAGCTGAAGGCACCGCCCTTGCCACCGCCCTGCATCTGGCGCATGAAGTACACCCACACGGCAATCAGCAGCAGCATCGGGCCCCAGCTGATCAGCAGGCTGCCCAGCAGCGAGCCTTCCTCGCGCTGCTTCACGTCGAACTTGACGCCGGCATTCAGCAGATCACCGATCAGGCCACGATCCAGATAGGTGGCCGTGGTGCGAATGCGGCGATCCTCGTTGGTGACGGCCACGATCTCGGTAGTGCCGCCAGAACCTTCCTGAATGGTGGCGCTCTTGATCTTGCGGTTATGCACGTCGGCAATGAAATCCGAATAGGCCACGTTGCTGGAGCCGGCCGGTCCGCGCGCATCGAACTGCTTGAAGACGGTGAACAGCACCATGGCCACCACCATCCATACAGCTATCTTGGAAAACCATTGCTTGTTCAAAACCAGACTCCAATACCAATGCAAAACTGGGCACAGTCATGCCGACAGTGCCCATATGGGGGCATTTTAGGACTTTCAAGGCGGATCGCCTGTACCATTTTGTGCGCGTAACCCCTCAATCCGTGCGGTATTGTCCCGGTTTCAGGCTGCAGCAGGCTGCTTCAGCCGCATGCCGACGATGAAAGTCTCCGAAGACTTGTCGCGCGATGCCTTGGGCTTGACCGGCTTGACCACCTGGAAATGCTCCTTGAACAGCTTGACCAGCTGGCTGTAGCCACTGCCATGGAACACCTTGGTTACCAGTGCGCCCTCGGGCTTGAGGTGGCCCTGCGAGAACTCGATGGCCAGCTCGATCAGGTGCGCCACACGCGCCGAATCGGCCGATTCCACGCCGGACAGGTTGGGCGCCATGTCGGACACTACCACGTCCACCTTGCGTCCCTGCAGCGTGGACTGTAGCTGCTGCAGCACATCTTCCTCCCGAAAATCGCCCTGCAGGAACTCCACGCCCTCGATCGGCTGCATGGGCAGGATGTCGAGTGCGATAATCCTGCCATTGAGTGCGCCGACTGCCGCCCCGTCGGGTGACAGCTTGCGCCGCACATACTGGCTCCAGGCGCCCGGCGCCGAGCCCAGATCCACCACCAGGTCACCTGGCTTGATCAGGTGCAGGGATTCGTCGATTTCCTTCAGCTTGTAGGCAGCACGGGCACGGTAGCCCTCCTTCTGCGCCAGTTTCACGTACGGGTCGTTGACATGGTCGTTGAGCCATGCCTTGTTGACTTTCTTGCTCTTGGTTTTGACTTTCATCGGATTTTCCGGCGCAACCGCCGATTCACTGTTTTGAGGATAATACCCCCATGCCGCAAATTGTATTGACCGTGCAGGAGCGCAAGGCGCACCGTGCAGAAGCCCATCACCTGTCGCCCGTCGTGATGATCGGCGCCGATGGCCTCACCCCGGCCGTGCTGAAGGAGACCGACGCCGCCCTCAACGCCCATGGCCTGATCAAGATCCGTGTGCTGGGCGACGACCGCGCCGCACGCGACGCCATGTACCAGCAACTGGCAGACGAACTCAACGCCGCGCCGATCCAGCACATCGGCAAGCTGCTGGTGCTGTGGCGCCCGCAGCCCGAGAAGGAGCGCGAGGTCGACGAGGACCGCATGCCCGGCCCGCGCGAGATCAAGGTGATCAAGAACAGCAAGCGCGGCGGACAGCGTCCCGAAGTGCGCATGGTACGCGTTCTGGGCAATGAGCGCCTGACACCCGGCGGCAAGATCAAGCGCGCCAAGCCGCGCCAGACTTCCGTCAAGAAACGCCAGGGCGACTGATGAGCGAGCAGCAGCGCCTCATCCTGTGCATGAAATGGGGCAAGAAGTACGGCCCCGAGTACGTCAACCGCCTGTATGCCATGGTGCGCCGCCACCTGACGGGCGATTTCCGTTTCGTCTGCCTGACCGATGACGGCCAAGGCATACGCTCCGAGGTGGAATGCTACCCGATTCCCCCGCTGGACCTGCCTCCCGGCATTCCGGAGCGTGGCTGGAACAAGCTGACCACCTTCACGGCCGACCTGCACGGGCTGCAGGGCACTGCCCTGTTCCTGGACGTGGACGTGGTCATCACCGGCTCGCTGGACGAATTCTTCACCTATCCGGGCGAATTCGTGATCATCCACGACTACAAGCGTCCGTGGCGCATCACCGGCAACTCCTCGGTGTATCGCTTCAAGGTCGGTGCGCATCCGGACGTGCTGGATTATTTCCGCAAGCACTTTGCCGAAATCCGCAAGCAATACCGCAACGAACAGGCCTACCTGTCCGACGTGCTGCACAAGCAGGGCAAGCTGAGCTACTGGCCCAAGGCCTGGTGCCCGAGCTTCAAGTACCACTGCATTCCGAACTGGCCCACCAACTTCTGGAATCCGCCCTTCGTGCCCAAGGATGCGCGCGTGGTGATTTTCCACGGCGAATGCAATCCGCCGGATGCCCTCGCCGGCCGCCGCAACCGCCGCTTCCGCTTCATCAAGCCCGCGCTGTGGGTGGATGAGCACTGGCGCGAGTAAGGCAGGCTGGCAGCCGCTGTGCCAGGCTCAGCCCCAAACGACAAAGCCAGCTTCCCAGCTGGCTTCATTGTTTCCGGATCAGCAGTGACGGCAGACCGGCCCGGATACAGTCAGCATCAGCGACAGCAGGCCTGGCTATCAGGGTGCTTCCTGCTCGCCCTCTTCCGGCGCCTTGCTGATGCGCACGAACCAGCGCGAGCCCAGAATGCCGACTTCGTACAGCAGGCACATGGGAATGGCCAACGCCAGTTGCGACAGCACGTCCGGCGGCGTGACAATGGCCGCCACCACGAAGGCCAGCACGATGAAGTAGCCGCGGAAGGACTTGAGTTTCTCGATGGTGACCATCTCGAAACGCACCAGCAGCATCACCACGATGGGCACCTGGAACGCCAGCGCAAACGCCAGATAGAGCGACAGGATGGCCTGCACATAGGAAGCAACATCCGGCGTGGCGGCCACAGAAGCCGGCGTGAAGTGCTGGATGAAGTTGAACATCTTGTCCAGCACGAAGAACTGCACGAAGGCAATGCCGCAGTAGGCGAGCAGGCTGCCGAATATGATCAGCGGCAGCGCAAAGCGTTTTTCGTGCGTGTACAGGCCCGGCGCCACGAAGGCCCACATCTGGTACATGATCCAGGGCAAGGCGCCCAGCACCGCCACCATCATCAGCACCTTGAGCGGGATGAAGAAGGGCGAGAACACGTCCACCGCAATCAGCTTGGCATCGGGCGGCATGTGGGCACGGATGGGCTGGGCAACGAAATTGAGCAGGCCGTCGGGACCCGGGAAAAAGGCCAGAACCAGTGCGACGGCAGCAATACCATAGATGGCATACAACAAGCGGTCGCGCAGCTCGATCAGGTGCTCGACGAAGGGCTGTTCGGTGCCAGCCAGTTCATCGTCCTTGGAATTGGGGTCGGCCATGGTGGGTCAGTGAAATCGTTCTGGCAGTGCTTTGCGCCAGGGGCGCAGCTGCCGGGCTGCCGGTTCGGGCATGGGGGGATCAGAAGCGCTTTTTCGGGCGATGGCGCGCCACGCGTGCCGCACCCGATTGCACATGCGTGCGCACGCCGTTCTGCATCTTGTACCAGCGCGGCATCGCACCACGCTTGACACGCCAGTTCTTGCGCGGCGGCGTGTAGACGGCGGGACGCGGCGAAAACCAGCTGCGGTCGGCATCGGCTTCGGGGTCGGCGGAGGTGAAGTCGCTCTCGGACGGCATGGCGCCTTCGAGGTCGCTGCGC
Source organism: Brachymonas denitrificans (assembly GCF_907163135.1). Classification (NCBI taxonomy): domain Bacteria; kingdom Pseudomonadati; phylum Pseudomonadota; class Betaproteobacteria; order Burkholderiales; family Comamonadaceae; genus Allobrachymonas; species Allobrachymonas denitrificans. The sequence goes on from NZ_CAJQUA010000001.1 coordinate 1,240,621, forward strand.
ACGGTACTGGCGGTTTTCTCGAAGCTCTGCTCCACGTCGCGGGCAGCGCTTTCGACCGAATCCTTCATCTTGCGCAACTCGTCCAGCTCCATGGAGCGGCTGACCTCGGCCTTGACGTCGTTGACGTAGCGTTGCGCCTTGCCCAGCAAGGTGCCGACGGTACGTGCCACACGCGGGAGCTTTTCCGGCCCGATGACGATCAACGCCACCGTGCCGATCAAGGCCAGCTTGGAAATGCCGAGGTCAATCACGACGCGCCCTGCTCCTCACGCATCAGGACTTGGTCTTGGCTTCCACGTCGATGGCGCTGTCCTGCGCACCGGACGTCTTGTTGGCCACCTTGGGCTGTTCGCCAGCGGGGGTTTCCGGCTCGCTGCCGTCCTTCATGCCGTCCTTGAAGCCCTTGACGGCGCCGCCCAGGTCGGAACCGATGTTCTTCAGCTTCTTGGTACCAAAGATCATGACCACGATCAGCAGCACGATCAGCCAGTGCCAGATGGAAAAAGAACCCATGATGAATCTCCTGTTTCAGTAAATGCGATTGTACGTGTGCCGCGCGTGCCGTGCCGGCCGCCGTTGTTGCAGAACCTTGGCCGGCGTCAGGCCTTTGCCATCAGCCCTTGAGCCAGGGGCGCGGCCCGCCGATGACATGAACGTGCAGGTGGTGCACCTCCTGCCCGCCCTGCTCGCCGGTGTTGATGACGATGCGGTAGCCCCCTTGCGGATAGGGCTCGCAACCCTGTTCCAGCGCCAGCTTGGGCGCCAGCGTCATGATGCGGCCCATCAGGCCGGCGTCGGCCTCGGTGAGCGAGGCCATGGAGGGAATGTGGCGCTTGGGGATGATCAGGAAATGCACGGGCGCCCACGGCGAAATGTCGTGGAAAGCAAACAGTTCGTCATCCTCGTACACCTTGCGGGAAGAAATTTCGCCAGCGGCGATCTTGCAGAAGATGCAATCCGGATGCTTGTCCATGGGGATTTTCTGAGTGTCTGTCATCCGCGCATTATCGGACAGGTTCATGACAAGTTGTCACAAACCTGTATCGCAGCATTCACACACCCACCGGGCGGTTGTCGTTCATGGCGACCATGCCGCGCACGATGCGGTACAGGAACCAGATGGACACGATCGCCCAGGCCAGCATGCCCGGCAGCAACAACAGCAGGAACAGCGGGCTGGTCACCACGTACAGCACACCGGCCCACACCACGGAACGGATGCGCCAGGAGAAATGGCTTTCCTGCCAGGTGCCCGCGGCATCATCCTTCTTGACCAGATCGATCACGAACGCCACGATCAGCAGCGCGATACTGACCTGGAAACCCGGCACCACGGCCGCCACGGCCACGATCAGGTGCAGCAGGTAGCTGATCCAGCCCACGGTCTTCAGACCTTCGGCACGCTGCAGCGCGGCGCTGTCGGCCTGGGCCGCGGCCGAGCCGAAGCCGGTGCCGTTGGGCAGCTGCTGGCGGGTTTCGCGGGCTTTCACGTCGATCACATCATTCATCTCGCGCCTCCGTGCGGATTGCTCCGCCTGTTGCGCCCGCAACCGTGCGGGCTAGCCAGCCGGACGGCTGGCCTTCTCTTCAATGCCACTGATCCCCTCGCGGCGTGCAAGTTCCGCGACGACATCTTCCGGCCTCAGACCATAGTGCGTGAGTGCGACCATGGTGTGAAACCACAGGTCGGCCACTTCGTACACCAGCTTGGACTTGTCCGCGCCGGCATCCACGTCCTTGGCTGCCATCACCGTTTCGGTGGCCTCCTCGCCGATCTTCTTGAGAAAGGCATCGGGCCCCTTGTGCAACAGCCTGGCCACGTAGCTGGTTTCGGGATTCCCACCGCTGGATGGCAGGCGCGATTCCAGCACATCGGCCACGCGTGCGAGGATTTCGGTGGAGATCATCATCTCTGCCCCTTACTTGTAGATGGTTTCCGGGTCTTTCAAGACCGGATCGACGGCCTGCCACTGGCCATTTTGCAAGCTCTGGTAAAAGCAGCTGTGGCGGCCGGTGTGGCAGGCAATGCCGGGCTCGTGCCCGGTCTGCGTGATCTTGAGCAGCACCACGTCGTTGTCGCAATCGAGGCGGATGGCGTGCACGGTCTGCACGTGGCCGCTCTCTTCGCCCTTGAACCAGAGCTTGTTGCGCGAGCGGCTGAAATACACCGCGCGGCCCAGCTCGGCCGTTTTCTGCAGCGCTTCGCGGTTCATCCAGGCGAACATCATCACGTCGCCACTCGAGGCTTCCTGGGCAATCACCGGCACCAGGCCGCTGGCGTCCCATTGCACGGCGTCCAGCCAGTCGATCGGGTTTGTCATCGAAGAAATCCTTTGTGAAATCGGCAGGATCCGGCTCCGTCTGGCGGGCCGGCGCCGGGGCGTTGCCCCTGCGGAGAATCAGAGGCGCACGGGAATGCCGCGTGCCCGCAGATGCTCCTTGGCCTGCTGCACGGTGTATTCGCCGTAGTGGAAGATACTGGCAGCCAGCACGGCATCGGCACCGCCCTGCTGCACGCCGTCGGCCAGATGGTCGAGGTTGCCCACACCGCCCGAGGCGATCACCGGCACGTTGACGGCATCGCTGACCGCGCGTGTCAGTTCCAGGTCGAAACCGCTCTTGGTGCCGTCGCGGTCCATGCTGGTGAGCAGGATTTCGCCGGCACCGTAGTCGGCCATCTGGCGCGCCCAGGTGACGGCATCCAGATCGGTGTTCTTGCGACCGCCATGGCTGTAGACGTCCCAGCCCTGGCCGCGCGCGGCGATGTCTTCGGGAGCAACGCGGCGCTTGGCATCGATCGCCACCACGATGCACTGGGAACCGTAGCGGCCGGAGGTTTCGCGGATGACGTCCGGATTGGCAATGGCGGCCGAGTTGAAGCTGGTCTTGTCGGCGCCGGCGTTGAGCAGGCGGCGCACATCGTCCACCGTGCGCACGCCGCCGCCCACCGTCAGCGGAATGAAGACCTGGCTGGCCACGTCCTCGATGATGTGCAGGATCAGGTCGCGGCCATCGCTGGTAGCGGTGATGTCGAGAAACGTGAGCTCATCAGCGCCCTGCTCGTTGTAGCGCGCGGCAATTTCCACTGGATCGCCGGCATCGCGCAGTTCAACGAAATTGACGCCCTTGACCACGCGGCCACCGGTAACGTCCAGACAGGGAATGATGCGTTTGGCTAACATGCGTCGATTGTAGCGGCAGCTTTTGGCGTAGCGGCCTGCAGGCCCTGCGCCGGTGTGGGATAGCGCAGCACCAGACCCAGTTCGCGCTTGAGGCGGCGGTTGTGCAGGCGGCGCGATTCCTGCATGAAGCTCAGCAGTGTGGCCGGCAGTTGCTCTCGGGCCTGCTCCAGCGGCAGACGCGGCGGGCGCGGCAGGCCGTACAGGTCGGCAGCCAGGTCGAAATAATCGCCCATGCGGCTGCAGGAGTCGTCGTTGGCGTTGTAGACGCGCTGGGGGGCTCCCTTCCACAAGGCGCGCAGACAGGCGCGTGCCAGGTCATCGGCGTGGATGTGATTGGTGAATACATCGTCCTGCTGCACCAGCACCGGGGTGCCGCGCAACAGGCGCTCGCGCGGCGTGCCTCCTTCGCGGTCGGGCGCGTAGATGCCGGGGATGCGCAGGATGCACACCGCCGGCAGGCCCATGCCGGCGCAGCCCCACTGGCGCAAGGCCTGCTCGGCATCCACGCGGCGCCGGGCGCGCGCCGTGAGGGGAGCACAGGGAGCCGTTTCATCCGTCCATTGCCCGCCACGATTGCCGTAGACACCACTGGTGCTGCCGTAGATCACGCGTCGTGGCAGGCGTCCGCGTCGCAATGCGCCAATCAGCGCGCGCGTGCGCGGGTCGGCATCGGGCGACTCCGCGCCGGGGGGCGCCAGGTGCAGCAGGCTGTGTGCGAGACCGGCCAGGCGGTGCAGCGTGGCCGGCGCATCCAGGTTGCCGGACAGCACGCGGATGCCGGCGGCGCGCAGCATGGCAGCACGCTCCGGGGTGCTGTTCAGGGCCAGCACCTGCATGCGCTGCGTGTCCAGCTTGCGCACCACGCGCATGCCCACATCGCCACAGCCGACGATCAGCAGACGATGGCGGCGAAAGCGCGCCGGCAAGGCGCGGGAACGGACTCGGAAGATCATGAAACAGGCCCTGGAAACCCTGCTGGCCATGGGCTGGCGGCGCAGACGTTAAGCGTGGAGTCATCAGTCCGGGAGATAATACCGGCAATTGTTTCAGGATTGCAGGAGAGCGATTTTCATGGGTTATCAGGTCAATGTGCAGCCGAGCGGTCGGCAGTTTGAGGTGCTGGATGGCGAAACAGTGCTCGAGGCGGGCATCCGCCAGGGAATCGGCCTGCCCTACGGCTGCAAGGACGGCGCCTGCGGCTCATGCAAGTGCAAGAAGATCAGTGGCAACGTGGAGCACAAGCCCTACCAGCCGAGCGCACTGAGCGAGGATGAGGCTGCACAGGGTTTCGTGCTGACCTGCCGCGCGGTTCCGGGCAGCGATCTGGTGCTGGAATCGCGCCAGGTCACTTCCGAAGGCGCCTATCCGGTACGCAAGATGCCGGTGCGCGTGCTGGGCATGGAACAGCTCTCGAGCGACGTGATGCGTCTGACGCTGCAACTGCCGGCCAATGCACCGATGCAGTTCCATGCCGGCCAGTATCTGGATTTTCTGCTGGCCGACGGCCAGCGCCGCAGCTACTCGATGGCAACGGCACCACACCAGGTCGACCCGAACAAGCCGCAGGTGGAACTGCACGTGCGCCACATGCCGGGCGGCAAGTTCACCGATCACGTGTTCTCGGCCATGAAGGAAAAGGAAATCCTGCGCGTCGAAGGCCCGTTCGGCAGCTTCTTCCTGCGCGACAACAGCGCCGGCCCGGTGCTGTTCCTGGCCTCGGGCACGGGTTTTGCACCCATCAAGGCCATTCTCGAGCACATGACCCACACCGGCAACCAGCGCAAGGTGTTCCTCTACTGGGGTGCCCGTCGCCCGGTGGACATCTACATGCACCAGTGGATGCTGGACTACTGCGCGGCACACCCCAACGTCAGCTACGTGCCGGTGGTGTCCGACGCACTGCCGGAAGACGTGTGGGAAGGCAAGCGCGGCCTCGCGCTGAACCAGATGCTGCAGGATCACCCCGACATGAGCAGCTACCAGCTCTACGCCTGTGGCGTGCCCGCCATGGTGCATGCGGCCCATGCGCAGTGCGTGGGCAAGGCGCAGCTGCCGGAAGACTCCTTCTTCGCTGACGCTTTCACCTCGCTGAAAGACAAGACGGCACAAACTGCCACATCGGCCTGATGACGAACGGGCGCGCCGCCGCCGTTTACGCGGCGCGCGTCATGCCGATAGCTCCACCAGCCGGATGCGGTTGCCATCCGGGTCAAGCAGGTAGAGCATGCGCAACATATGCATGCTGCCCTTGCGGATCACCGGGCCCTCTACCGGAGAACGGCCGGCTGCCTGTATGCGCGCCCGGACATAGTCCAGCGGATAGCGCGAAAGAAAATACAGGTCCTGCGCCAGCGTTCCCGGAACACGACGCAACCGGGTGCGACGGATACGGCCGGCCTCCCGGGAAGAGGCCATGCTGATGGTTTCATCCCTGATCAGCAGCACATCGCAGGACCTGGCGACCCCACCCTCCCGCGACCGCACGGACTCCTCCTGGTCCGCTTGCCGCGGCACATACCGCAGTCCGACGACGTTCGTGTAGAAGTCGATCGACTGTTCGATATTGGTGGTGCAGATATATTGGGCGAGCATGACCTGTCCTGTGCATGCACAGTTTAGGCCCAAGCCCCCAAGAAATGAGGGCTTGCGCTCGTGCCACGCTCACAAAGCGTGAACTATGCAACATACATGCAAACGCATGCTGCCTGACGTTGCCGTTCAGCGAATTGCGCCGTCTTACTCGCCGAGATACGCAGCACGCACGCGCGGGTCGTTCAGCATCTGCTGTGCGTCGCCCGCCATGGTCAGAATGCCGGACTCCATTACATAGCCGCGGTCGGCAATACCGAGCGCGCGGCTGGCATTCTGCTCCACCAGCATCATGGTCACGCCCTGCTTGTAGACTTCTTCCACCACCTCGAAGATCTTGTCGACCATGATGGGCGACAGGCCCATGGAGGGTTCATCGAGCAGCAGCAGCTTGGGTTGCGCCATCAGGCCGCGCGCCATGGCCAGCATCTGCTGTTCGCCCCCTGACATGGTGCCTGCCAGTTGCGAGCGACGCTCCTTCAGGCGCGGAAACAGCGCGAACATGCGCTCGATGTCCTGCGCGATGCCTGCCTTGTCGTCGCGGATGAAGGCGCCCATCTGCAGGTTCTCGACGATGGTCATGCGCGTGAAGATGCCACGGCCTTCCGGAATCATCACCAGGCCTTCCCTGACCATGTCCCAGGCGCCCCGGCCCTTGATGCTCTTGCCGAGAAAGGCAATGTCCCCGGCTTTGATCGGCAGCAGGCCGGTGATCGCCTTCATCGTGGTGGTCTTGCCGGCACCGTTGGAGCCGATCAGCGAAACCAGCTCGCCCTCGCGCACCTCGAAATCCACGCCCTTGACGGCGTTGATGCCACCGTAGGCCACTTCCAGGCCGCTTACTTTCAACAATACATTTGCCATCTTGCTTGCCTCAGTGGTGGCCTGTGCCCAGGTATGCCTCGATCACTTTTTCGTTCTTCTGCACTTCGGCAGGGGTGCCCTCGGCAATCGGCTTGCCGTAATCCAGCACCGTCACACGGTCGCACAGGCCCATCACCAGCTTGACGTCATGCTCGATCAGCAGGATGGTGCGGTTGTCCTTGCGGATGCGGTCGATCAGCTCGCGCAGTTGCACCTTTTCGGTGGCGTTCATGCCGGCCGCCGGTTCGTCCAGCGCGATCAGCTTGGGTTCGGTGGCCAGGGCGCGTGCGATCTCGAGGCGGCGCTGGTCGCCGTAGCTCAGGGTTCGGGCGCGGAAATTGGCATATTTGCCGATGCCGACATAGTCGAGCAGCTCCTGCGCACGCTGGCGGATGGCGGCCTCCTCGGCCTTGAAGGCGGGCGTCTTGAAGATGGCGCCGATCACGCCCGAGCGTGTACGGATGTGGCGCCCGACCATCACGTTCTCGAGTGCCGTCATTTCGGCAAACAGGCGGATGTTCTGGAAGGTGCGCGCGATGCCCGCCTGCGCCACCTTGTGCACGGCCGTCGGCTCGTAGGGCTTGCCGCCGAGCTCGAAGCTGCCGCTGTCAGGCGTGTACAGCCCCGTCAGCACGTTGAAGAAAGTGGTCTTTCCGGCACCGTTGGGACCGATCAGACCGTAGACCTGGCCCTGCTCGATGTGCATGTGCACATCGCTCAGTGCCTGCAGGCCGCCGAAGCGCTTGGAAACGTTCTTGACGTTGAGAATGGTAGTACCCATGATGAATGCTGCGCTCCGGCTTCAGGGGTTGACGGTGTCCTGGCGGACTTCGATGGTGCCGGGAATCGCATCCGAGGGTGAATCCACGCCGGGCGGGTTCTGCTGGGCCGTGTCGGGGCGAATGTGGTCAGCCTGACTGTCGGCCTGCGACTTGCCCTGGCCGTGTTCGGGCGAGGGCCACAGGCCACGCGGGCGCAGCAGCATCACGGAGATCATGGCAAGCGCAATCAGCAGCTGGCGCAGGATGGCGGGGTCGAGTCGGCCATCGGTCATGGCCTGCAGCGGGTGCGCCACGTAGCGCAGCACTTCGGGCAATGCGGACAGCAGCACGGCACCCAGAATCACGCCCGGCAGATGGCCCAGGCCGCCCAGCACCACCATGGCCACGATCATCACCGACTCCATCAGGCTGAAGGATTCGGGCGACACGAAACCCTGGAAGCTGGCAAACATGGCACCGGAAATACCGCCGAAGGTGGCGCCCATGCCGAAGGCCAGCAGCTTCAGGTTGCGCGTATTCAAGCCCATGGCCTGCGCCGCTGTCTGGTCTTCACGGATGGCCATCCAGGCGCGGCCGATACGGGAGTCCTGCAGGCGATAGCAGATGATAACGGTAAATACCACCAGGATCAGGAACAGGTAGTAGTACAGCGAGACCGACTCGATGGTGAAGCCGCCGATCTTGAGCGACTTGGACAGCGGATAGCCGAACACCGTCACGGGGTCGATCTGGCCGATGCCCTTGGGACCATTGGTGATATTGACCGGTGCATCCAGGTTGTTCATGAAAATGCGGATGATCTCGCCGAAGCCCAGCGTCACGATGGCCAGATAGTCACCGCGCAGCTTGAGCAGCGGGTAACCCAGCAGCACGCCGACCAGACCGGCCAGCGCAGCCGCGATCGGAATCACCGCCCAGAGCGGCAGATGCATGCCGTTGGGAAAGCTCGCCGCAATGGCCGGGAAGGTCTCGATCAGGTGCGGCGAAGCGAGCAGGCCGAACAGATAGGCCCCTACCGCATAGAAAGCGACATAGCCCAGGTCCAGCAGGCCGGCGTAGCCGACCACGATGTTCAGGCCCAGCGCCAGCATGATGTACAGCAGCGCGAGGTCGGCAATGCGTACCCAGGCGTTGCCGAAATACTGCAGGACCAGCGGCAGCACGAGCATGCCCAGCGCCGCCAGCAGGAAAACAACCAGTTTGTTCTTGGAAGATGCCATGGTGCTCTCCTTCGTGATCAGGCGCGGTCCGCCACACGCTCACCCAGCAGGCCGGAGGGGCGCAGCGTCAGGATCACGATCAGCACGATGAAGGCCAGGATGTCGGTGTAGTTGCTGCCCAGCACGCCACCGGTGAGCGCGCCCAGATAGCCGGAGCCGATCGATTCGATCAGGCCCAGCAGCATGCCGCCGATCACAGCGCCAGCCAGGTTGCCGATGCCGCCGAAAACGGCTGCCGTGAAGGCCTTCAGACCCGGCAGGAAGCCCATGGTGTGCTGCACGGTGCCATAGTTGGCCGCGTACATCACGCCGGCAATGGCTGCCAGCACGGCACCGATGATGAAGGTGGCGGAAATCACCGTATCGGGCTTCACGCCCATCAGCGAGGCCACACGCGGGTTCTCGGCCGTGGCGCGCATGGCCCGGCCCAGCTTGGTTGCATTGACCAGATACATCAGCGCAGCCAGCGAGATGGCCGTTACCGCCAGTGCCGCGATCTGCGTCACGGTGATCACGGCGCCCCCCACCTGGAACGGCGTGGAGGACAGCAGCGTGGGATAGGCCTTGTAGTTCGGCTTCCAGATGATCATGGCCAGCGTCTGCAGCAGGATGCTCATGCCGATGGCGGTGATCAGCGGAGCCAGGCGCGGACTGTTGCGCAACGGCCGGTAGGCAACTTTCTCGATCGTGAAGTTGAGCACCGCCGCCACGATGCAGGCGATGACCATCGAGATGAGCAGGATCAGCCAGCCGGGTGTATCGGGCATGCTGCCCTGCATCAGTCCGATGATGGTCCAGCTGGTGAGAGCGCCGATCATCAGCACTTCGCCGTGCGCAAAATTGATGAGGTTGATGATGCCGTACACCATGGTGTAGCCAAGGGCTACCAGGGCATACATGCTGCCGAGGACGAGACCGTTGATGATCTGCTGCAGCAAGATTTCCATACGTTGTGACTCCGTGTCTGTCCCTGGCTGTAGCCCTGGAAGACTGCTATTGATTGTGGCATGCGCCTGCCTTGTGGGACGGCGCCGTCCTGCTGAAACAGGAGACGGCAAATTCACCGATATGGCAGTTTGTTAACCCCTCTGTTCCGGTGGGGCGATTGTAGCGACTGGACACGAAATGCAACCAATTGAATTTCAAGGGTTTGCCCTAGAAAAATAGGACGGTCACACACTTTTCACAACGGAATGCGGCACTTCTCACACATTGGCATTCACCGGGTTTCACCCTGCCCTGCTTGCCAGGCCTGGTCCAGATCACGCAAATCCGCCAGTTTGGCCGCGATTTTCGCCTCCAGTCCGCGCGGCGTGGGCTGGTACCAGCCTGGGTTTGGGTCGAGCGCATCGGGAAAATAGGTTTCCCCGGCCGCGTAGGCCTCCGGCTCGTCGTGCGCATAGCGGTAGGCCTTGCCATAGCCCAGTTCCTTCATCAGGCGCGTGGGGGCGTTGCGCAAATGCACCGGCACCGGATCGGAGCCGTGCTGGCGCACGAAGGCGCGCGCCGTGTTGTAGGCCTGGTAGCCGGCGTTGCTCTTGGGCGCCACGGCCAGGTAGATCAGGGCCTGGGCGAGCGCCAGTTCGCCTTCCGGCGAGCCGAGCCGCTCGTAGGTGGCGGCTGCCTCGTTGGCCAGCTGCATGGCGCGCGGGTCGGCCAGGCCGATGTCTTCCCAGGCCATGCGCACGATGCGACGCGCCAGGTAGCGGGCATCCGCCCCGCCGTCAAGCATGCGGCAGAACCAGTAGAGCGAGGCATCCGGATCGGAGCCACGCACCGACTTGTGCATGGCGGAGATCTGGTCGTAGAACTGGTCACCACCCTTGTCGAAACGGCGGGCGTTGAGCGCCAGCGTCTGCTGCAGAAAGGCGGTGTCGACCTTGTGGATGCCGCTGGCCTGTGCCGCGGTATGCGTCTGCTCCAGCAGGTTCAGCATCCGGCGGGCATCGCCGTCGGCGTAGCCGGCCAGCACCTCGATGGCACCCTCCTCCAGCTCCAGCCCCGGCAGTGCCGCCTGGGCCCGGTGCGCCAGTTCGCGCAGTTCATCCGCATTCAGGGCCTGCAGCACATAGACCTGGGCACGCGAGAGCAGCGCCGAATTCACTTCGAAGGACGGGTTTTCGGTGGTGGCGCCAATAAAGACCACCAGCCCCGATTCCACGAAAGGCAGCAAGGCATCCTGCTGGCTCTTGTTGAACCGGTGGATCTCGTCCACGAACAGAATGGTCTTGCGCCCCAGCGCCACGTTGCGCTCGGCACGCTCAATGGCGGCGCGGATATCCTTCACGCCGCTGAACACCGCCGAAAGCGCGATGAAATCGTAATCGAAGGCATTTGCCGTTAGACGCGCCAGCGTCGTCTTTCCCACACCCGGCGGGCCCCACAGGATCATGGAATGGGGTTTGCCGGAGGCAAAGGCCAGTTGCAGCGGCTTGCCCGGGCCGAGCAGATGCTGCTGGCCCACCACTTCCTGCAGCGACTGGGGGCGCAGCAGTTCGGCCAGGGGGGCGCCCGGAGCGGTGCGCCGGGAGTCGGGCTGGTCGCCCGACGCGGGAAGCGGCAGATCGCCGAACAGGTCACTCATGGCCTGCATATTACCCAATGCACCCGGCCAATTCCGCCCTCAGGACGCAAAAAGGCCGACTTGCGGCGGCCGGTACCCGTGATTGCAGGGCTTATTGCTTCAGCACATCGGCACCAGCCGGCACCTTGAACTTGAAACTCACCTTAGACGGCACGGTGGACACGAAGTTGCCGAAGGTCATCACCGAACGCTGGCCGAAGCTGTCCAGGATTTCCAGCTTGCGCAGTTGCTTGCCGTCAAAGCCGATCATCACGTTCTGCAGCTGTCCGTCCTTGTCCTTGGGCGTGGCCTTGACCCACTCCAGCTTGTCCTTGACCGGCACGGCCTCCAGCGTGAAGCGCTGCTTCAGCGATTCGATGCTGGTAGCCGAGGCCACCAGCGCGGCCGGAGTGGAATCCAGCACCTTGGACTGGCTGCGCTGCGTCACCTGGTTCAGGTCGGCATCGTACATCCACAGCGTCTTGCCGTCGGCGACGATGGTCTGTTTGAAGGGACGGCTGTAGTCGAAACGGAACTGGTTCGGTCGCTTGAAGGCGAACGTGCCGGTGCTCTGCTTGCCGGCACCCGGCTTGTTGGCATTGCTCACCACCTGGGTGAAGTCGGCGTAACCGGCACGCGTACTCTTGATGTAGCTGTCCAGCGTGGCCAGGCTGTCGGCATGGGCAGCGCCGGAGAAGGCCAGCAGGCTCACGGCCAGTACCGAAGCGGCATTGGCCGCCAGAGTCTTGCGATGCGGAATACGGGACACGGAAGTTGTCATTTCTGCTCCTTGCGATAAGGGTTCAGCAGCTGTGCAGCCTGTTTCGGCCTGCCTGCCAGGCCCTGAACGGATCGGCCATGGCTCGCTGCGACAAGGCCAGTGTAGGGGGTGGTGGCAGCCGTACCGTATCCTTGGCGACCGAATTTGCTACCAGCCCCGAAAAATGTAACAGACGCGGCCCGCCACCCTCTGAAGACCGTGCAAACCCCGAAAGTTGTTACACAAGAATTGCAGCAAACTGACAACAACCCTGCGCCAGCAGGCTCTTGTTGACCGTGCCGCATCTGCCGGTGCGATGCGGCACGAGCCGGTCATTCCTCGCGGTTCGGCACCAGAATGTCACGCTGGCCGCTGGTGGACAGGCTGCTGACCAGGCCCGCGCGCTCCATGTCCTCCAGCAGGCGCGCGGCACGGTTGTAGCCGATGCGCAGTTCGCGCTGCACCAGCGAAATACTGGCCTTGCGCTTCTTGAGCACCACCTCGACCGCCTGGTCGTACATGGGGTCCTGCTCGTTGCCGCCGCCCTCGCCGCCGGCATCATCGTCGCCATCGACGGTGCCACCTTCGAGCACGCCCTCGATGTAGTTGGGGCCGCCCTTTTCCTTCAGGAAGGTCACCACGCGATGCACCTCGTCATCGCTGACGAAGGCGCCATGCACGCGTGTGGGCGTGCCGTGGCCGGCAGGCAGGTACAGCATGTCGCCCAGGCCCAGCAGGCTTTCGGCGCCCATCTGGTCGAGAATGGTACGGCTGTCCACCTTGCTGGAAACCTGGAAGGCGATACGCGTCGGAATGTTGGCCTTGATCAGACCGGTGATCACGTCCACGCTGGGACGCTGGGTCGCCAGGATCAGGTGAATGCCGGCCGCACGCGCCTTCTGCGCCAGGCGGGCAATCAGTTCCTCGATCTTCTTGCCCACCACCATCATCAGGTCGGCCAGTTCGTCGATCACCACCACGATGTGCGGCAGTTTCTCCAGCGGCTCGGGCGATTCGGGCGTGAGGCTGAACGGGTTGGGGATCAGTTCCTCGCGGGCACGCGCATCCTCGATCTTGGCGTTGAAGCCGGCCAGGTTGCGCACCCCCACCTTGCTCATCAGCTTATAGCGGCGCTCCATCTCGCCCACGCACCAGTTCAGGCCATGGGCCGCCTGGCGCATGTCGGTCACGACCGGTGCGATCAGGTGCGGGATGCCCTCGTAGACCGACATCTCCAGCATCTTGGGGTCGATCATGAGCAGGCGCACCTGTTCGGGCGAAGCCTTGTAGAGCAGGCTCAGGATCATGGCGTTGATCCCGACCGACTTGCCCGAACCGGTGGTACCGGCCACCATCACGTGGGGCATCTTGGCCAGATCGGCCACCACCGGGTTGCCGACGATGTCCTTGCCCAGCCCCATGGTCAGCAGCGACTTGCCTTCATGATAGGCGTTGGAACCCAGCACCTCGCTCAGGTGGATGGTCTGGCGGCGCGCGTTGGGCAGTTCCAGCGCCATCAGGTTCTTGCCGGGAATGTTCTCGATCACGCGGATCGACGCCAGGCTGAGCGAACGCGACAGATCCTTGGCCAGGTTGACGATCTGCACGCCCTTGACGCCGGTGGCCGGCTCGATCTCGTAGCGCGTGACGACCGGGCCGGGCTTGGCGGCGACCACACGCACTTCCACGCCGAAGTCCTTGAGCTTCTTCTCGATCAGGCGGCTGGTCATTTCCAGCGTTTCGTGCGGGATCGATTCGCGGCTGGCCGGCGCCTCGTCCAGCAGGCTGATCTGCGGCAGATGGCTATCGGGCATGTCGGTGAACAGCGGCTTCTGGCGCTCCTTGGCCACACGCACGCTGGGCTCGACGGAGGTCGGCCGGGCCGGCGGCTCCACCACCAGCGGAATCGGGTGCTTTTCCTGCGTGTGCACGCGCTCCTGCTCGACCTGCTCCTCGCGCTGGCGCGCCGCCTCCTGCCCTGCTGCCACATCGGCGGCCACTTCACGGCGTTCGCGGGCCGCGCTCATGCGCTGGTCGATGAAGGCACCCACCGACTGCGCCACACGGCCCCAGGAAAAGCGGAAGACCCAGGACAGCGACAACAACAGCAACACGATGCCGACCACTCCGGAGCCGAGAAAGCCCAGCGCCAGCATGGAAGCCGGACCGGTGAACGCCCCCAGCATGCCGCCGGCACCGCCCGGGAGACTGGCCGCCGAGCCGTACAGGCGCGACCACTCCAGGCCGGTACATACGGCCATCAGCACGAACAGCGACAGCCACCAGAGCAGGCGTCCATCCATCCAGCCGAACCAGCGCGCACGCCAGCCCGGTGCAGCCTGCCCCTGGGCGGCCATCGCCTGCCGGGGCACCTCGCCCCGCATCCAGGAGCGCAGCAGGCGCAGCCAGACGCCGGCAAACGCGGCAAACAGCATCCACACGCTGCGGCCGAACAGGAAGTAGCTGATGTCGGACACCCAGGCTCCAACCGGACCCAGCCAGTTATCGGTGTAGTCGCGGGTGCCGGTGGTGCTCCAGGCAGGATCGGCCACATCATGGCTGATCATGGCCGCCAGCCAGAACAGCAGCAGAAGCATTCCCACGAACAGCGCACTTTCCTGGCTGAAGCGACGGAACAGGGCCGGCACCAGCGGCTTCTCGACGGGAGCCGGCGCGGGAGTCTGGGAATTGCGGATCAGATAGGACATGTCACTCGGAAAACTCATTCAACCGTATGGGCCTGCGTGGTCAGCAGGAAGGTGCCGTCACCGCGATCCACCACGGTGCCGTCATCCTCGAAATGCTTCATCACCCGGCTCACCATCTCGCGCGAGGCGCCGACCATCTTGGCGACGTCCTGGCGCGACACCTTTTGCCTGAGAATGAGCTGACCCTCGGCATCGGGCTGGGCCATTTCGAGCAGCACCGTATGCACGCGGCCATAGACATCCATCAGGGCCAGCGACTCGATCTGCTTGTCGGCGCGGCGCAGGCGGCGCACCAGGCCGCGCATCACGGCATCGGCCATGGAGGCGTTCTCGTGCAGGCAGCGCAGGAAGGTTTCGCGGTTGAGCGTGAGCACGTCGGTCTGCACTTCGGCACGCACGGTGGCGGAATGGGGTTCGCCGTCGATCAGGCTCATCTCGCCGATGCAGTCGCCCACCTCGAGCGTGGCCATGATGACTTCGCGGCCGCGCGCATCCTGCGACAGCACGCGGACCTTGCCGGACAGGATCATGAACAGGGTGCCGGAAATCTTGCCCTGCTCCACGATGTTTTCACCGCGCTTGAAGCGCTTCTTGTCGACGCTGGCGTACAGAATGCTCGACTGGCCAGCGGTCAGATCGCTGAACAGCGGCACACGCCGAATCAGGTCCAGATTGGACACAATAGCCATAGCTGCACCTCCTTGCGAATAGCGACTGGCCGGATTCCCATATTCTGCACTAATAAGAAGGCGTAACCGGATGATTTTTCTATCTCGCAAAACGCGCGCCTGTCGCACCCTGCCGCAATCGCCTGCCTCGTGCGCCAGCCCCGTGATCTCCGGTGCAAGGCGCAGACAAGGGGACGCTGCTATATTAGTCAGCCTGTCAAAGTCACTACCGATCCATCACCATGAGCACCACCCAACACGCCAAAGTCCTGATTCTCGGTTCCGGCCCTGCCGGCTATTCGGCCGCCGTCTATGCTGCCCGTGCCAACCTGAAGCCTCTGCTGATCACCGGCATGGCCCAGGGTGGCCAGCTGATGACCACCACCGAAGTCGACAACTGGCCGGCCGATGTGGACGGCGTGCAGGGCCCTGAACTGATGCAGCGCTTCCAGGCCCATGCCGAGCGCTTCAACACGCAGATCGTGTTCGACCATATCAACAAGGTCGAACTGACGCAGCGTCCGTTCACACTGACCGGCGACAGCGGCACCTATACCTGTGATGCGCTGATCATTGCCACCGGCGCCTCGGCCAAGTACCTGGGCCTGCCCTCCGAAGAAGCCTTCATGGGCAAGGGCGTGAGCGCCTGCGCCACCTGCGACGGCTTCTTCTACCGCGACCAGGACGTATGCGTGGTGGGCGGCGGCAACACCGCCGTGGAGGAGGCGCTCTACCTGAGCAACATCGCGCGCAAGGTCACCCTGATCCACCGCCGCGACAGCTTCCGCGCCGAACCCATCATGGTCGACAAGCTGATGGAAAAGGTCCAGTCCGGCAAGATCGAACTCAAGCTGTTTGCCACCCTGGACGAAGTGCTGGGCGACGCAAAAGGCGTGAACGCCGTGCGCATCAGGAGCACCAGGGATGGCAGCACGGAGGACATTCCGGTGATGGGCTGCTTCATCGCCATTGGCCATGCGCCCAACACCGAGATTTTCAACGGCCAGCTCGACATGGAGAACGGCTACCTGCGCACCAAGGGCGGACAGAACGGCTTTGCCACGCAGACCAGCGTGCCGGGCGTGTTTGCAGCCGGCGACGTGCAGGACTACATCTACCGCCAGGCCATTACGAGTGCCGGCACCGGCTGCATGGCGGCGCTGGATGCGCAGCGCTTCCTGGAAGAGCACGCCTGATTTTCATCCGGCCAATGCGGGTGCAGATCCGAAGCCTGGCCCCGCGCTGGCACCGATGTGGCCACGACGCTGCAGGCACCGGCGGTTTTTCACCGCACGGTCTTTTCTGCGAGCCAGAAATCCCATATAATCCAAGGCTTTGCTGAATCTGCTCCTTGCAGCAGGCCCGGCAAAAAAAGCAATCGACCGTCTGCAATAGCGTGCATGCAGGTTTTCTTGACCGGCATGCTCCGCAGGCGAGGTGCAGCTTCGGCCAGCGTTGTCGGGGCTGTTGATTCCAACAAACCAGTAAAGGAGTGCTCTTCATGGCACGCAAATGTGAAGTTACGGGCAAGGGCCCGCAGGTGGGCAACCATGTGTCCCACGCCAACAACAAGACCAAGCGTCGTTTCCTGCCCAACCTGCAGTCCCGCCGCTTCTGGATCGAGAGCGAGAACCGCTGGGTGCGCCTGCGTGTTTCCAGCGCTGCCCTGCGCCTGATCGACAAGAATGGCATCGAATCCGTGCTCGCCGACATGCGCGCCCGCGGCCAGGCCTGATCCACTCCATTACTGACTGAAAGGAATTCACCATGGCATCCAAAGGCGGACGCGAAAAAATCAAGCTGGAATCCACGGCCGGCACGGGCCACTTCTACACCACCAGCAAGAACAAGAAAACCATGCCCGAGAAAATGTCGATCATGAAGTTCGACCCCAAGGCTCGCAAGCATGTGGAATACAAGGAAGTCAAGCTGAAGTAATTCGGCCCCTTCCCTGCACAAAAACCGCCTGGCAATCGCCCGGCGGTTTTTTATGCCCTGCGGCTTTGCAACGCAGGAAGAAACGGGGGGCAGTCGCTTGCGCGGCTGCCCCTTTGCGCAAGCCTCAGGTCTTCTGCCAGACGGCGGCGAAGAAGCCGTCGGTGCCATGCAGGTCGGGCCACATGCGCAGGTAGCGCCCCGCCTCGACCGCGCCGCTGGCCGGGCTGCACAGTGTGGCTGCGTCCGGCACCTTGAGCTGCGTGAGCAGTTCGGCCACATTGAGCGGACGGAAAGCCGGGTTGGCCACGCCAAAGGCATCGGCGATCACCTCGTTCTCCATCGGCAGGACGCTGCAGGTGGCATAGACCAGACGGCCGCCCGGCTTGAGCAGGCGCGCGGCGCTGGCGAGGATAGCCGTCTGTTTGAGGGCAAACTCGCGCACGGTATCAGGATCCTGGCGCCACTTGAGTGCCGGGTTGCGACGCAGCGTGCCCAGCCCCGAACAGGGAGCATCGACCAGCACGCGGTCGATCTTGCCGGCCAGACGCTTGATGCGCTCGTCACGCTCGTGCGCAATGGCCGCCGGGTGCACATTGCTCAGGCCGCTGCGCGCGAGGCGCGGCTTGAGGTTTTCCAGGCGATGGGCGGAGACGTCGAAGGCATAGAGGCGGCCGGTGTTGCGCATGCTGGCACCGATCGCCAGCGTCTTGCCGCCGGCACCGGCGCAGAAATCGACCACCATTTCGCCGCGACGGGCGTCCAGCAGCAGAGCCAGCAGCTGCGAGCCTTCGTCCTGAATCTCGATGGCACCCTGCTTAAACAGCTCCAGACGCGTGAGCGCCGGCTTGCCCTGCAGGCGCAGGCCCCAGGGGGTCCAGGGCGTTGACTGGCTCGCGAGGCCCTCGGCATTGAGCGCCTTCTGCACATCGGCACGCTTGGCCTTCAGGGTGTTCACGCGCAGGTCCAGCGGGGCCGGCTGCAAAAAGCTCTCGGCCACGGCCATGAAACGCTCGCCCAGCTGGGCTTCCAGTTCGGTAGCCAGCCATTGCGGCAGGTTGTGCCGGTGCACCGGCAGCAGTTCGCTGTCCTGCACGGCGTCGCAGGCCTTGAGCCAGTCCTTTTCCTGCGCGCTCAGGGCGCCGGCGAGCAGGTCACGGTCGGCGGCAAAGCCGAGGATGGCGAGGCGCCGCTCCTTCGGGCCGCTGCCGCTGCGGGCCAGCATTTCGAAGCGGGCCTTGTACCGCAGCACGGCGAAGACGGTTTCTGCCAGAGTGCCGCGCTCGCGCTGGCCAAGCTGGCGGTTTTCACGGAAATAGCGCGACACGATGGCGTCGGCAGGATGGTCGAATCGCAGGACCTGAGCCAGCAATGCGGCACAATGGTCCAGAAGGGCTTTGGGATGCATAACTTGCTATTTTCTCATGCCCTGCAGTGCCGCGGAATGCCCCCGGCTGATTCCCGGGCGGGCGTCTGGCTGCGGATTGCCCCCTTTCTGATCTGACGCAAGAACTGCCATGCCCCACACCGCCCCCTCCTGTCCTGATGCCGCGGATTTCGCTCCTGGCCAAGCCGTGGCCGTCATCACCACCATTGACGATGGGGAGCAGGCCCGTGCGATGGCACGCGCGCTGGTGGAGCGGCGTCTTGCGGCCTGCGTGCAGATCAGCACCATCGAAAGCGTGTACCGATGGGACGGCGCGGTGGTGGCCGGACAGGAATGGCGACTGAGTTGCAAGACGCGCGGGGCCTTGTGCAGGCGACTGCAGGAGGCGATCCGCGCGCTGCACAGCTACGACGTGCCCGAGCTGCATGTGGAACGGCTGCATGCCGTCGATCCGGCCTATGCGCAGTGGCTGCAGGCGGAAACGGCTGCCGCCTGATTCAGCGGATGGCTTCGCCCAGCGCCTTGCGCAGCGCCTCGGGCGCGCCGAACAGATAGCTGTCCATCTGCAGCGAGCCGATCTGTTCACCCGGCAGGCGCAGGGACTG
Source organism: Brachymonas denitrificans (assembly GCF_907163135.1). Taxonomy (NCBI): domain Bacteria; kingdom Pseudomonadati; phylum Pseudomonadota; class Betaproteobacteria; order Burkholderiales; family Comamonadaceae; genus Allobrachymonas; species Allobrachymonas denitrificans. Next base: position 1,259,884 of record NZ_CAJQUA010000001.1, read on the forward strand.
GCCCGGCCCATCACCTTCGGCAGCACCCCAGGCGAACATCAGCGGCAGCAGGTGCTCATCGGTGGGATGGCTGCGTTCCGCGGAAGGTGCCCGTGCCCGGTAATCGATCAGGGCGGCGGTGTCGCCCTGCTCCAGTGTGTCGGTCATCCACTGGACGAACGCGGCCACATAGCCGGTATCGTCGCTGCCGCCGAAGAAATCGCGCAGATTGTGCGTCAGGCTGCCGGAACCGATGATGAACACGCCCTGTTCGCGCAGCGACGCCAGCATGCGGCCGAGCGCATCGGCCTTTTCGGGCGTCAGGTGGCTGGGGAAGGACAGGTGCAGCACCGGCACATCGGCCTCGGGGTACAGGTGCATCAGCGGCACCCAAACGCCATGATCCAGGCCGGCCTCGGGTTCCAGTTGCAGCGGCACCTGGTGCGCCGCCAGCATACCGACCAGATGGTCCAGCAATTCTTTCGGCGCGCCCGGCGCCGGATACTGCAACTGGTAGAGCGCCTCAGGAAAACCGCCGAAATCATGGATGGTGGACGGCGCAGGATGGCTGCCGGCCTGCAGGTTGCGCGTCATCCAGTGCGGCGACAGCACCAGCACCGCGCGCGGGCGCGGCAGTGTCTGCCCCAGCGTGCGCAACGCGGCACCGGCCTGTCCCGGTTCCAGTGCAAACATCGGAGAGCCGTGCGATATGAACAGCGACGGGAAGACGGCGGAGCCGGACGACAGGGAGGCAGAATCGGACATGGAGCAACTCATCGCAGGCAAGGACGGGTCAGTCGCCAACGCTCAGTCCGCGTGCAGGGACGAAAGGGTTTCGAGCGCAGCAATATAGGCCGGCGTGCGCATCAGCACTTCCCACGGCAGTGCGGGCGACTGCGGCAGCAAGGCGCGGCGGCGCTCCTCGCTCACGTCGTTGAGCTCCCACTGGCCTTTCACCACCGCTTCGCTCACGCTGTCGAGCACCTGGTCCAGCACCTTGCCGCCGTCGAGGCTCTGGTTGCACAGCAGGGCCAGATCGCAGCCGGCGCGCAGGGCCGCCAGCACCGCCTCGGCATGGGTGAGCGACTGACCGCGGATCTGGCGTGCGCCCTGCATGCTCAAGTCGTCGCTGATGACGGCGCCATCGAAGCCGAACTGGCCGCGCAGGATGTCGTTGATCCAGCGGCTGCTGAAGCCGGCGGGCACGTCGTCCACCCTGGGATAGATCACATGGGCCGGCATCACGGCCGTCAGGGCGTTGTCGAGCCAGCCATAGGGCAGCGCATCGTCCTTGACGATGGCCTTGAGACCGCGCTTGTCGACGGGAATCGCCACATGCGAATCGGCCTTGACGTAGCCATGGCCGGGGAAATGCTTGCCGCAGTTGCCCATGCCGGCCTGCAGCAGGCCCAGCATCAAACTGCGCGCGAGCGAAGCCACCACGCGCGGATCACTGTCCAGCGCGCGATCGCCAATCACGCTGCTCTTGCCGTAGTCCAGATCGAGCACGGGGGTGAAGCTGAAATCGATGCCGCAGGCACGCAGCTCGGAGGCCAGCACATAGCCGCAGGCGGTGGCCGCACGCTGGGCCGCCAGCGCATGCTTGCCCAGGCGTGCCCTGCCGTCCTTGCCATTGCGCCACAACTGGCCCAGGGCGCGCATCGGCGGCAGCGGCGTGAAGCCGTCGGTGCGGAAACGCTGCACGCGGCCGCCTTCATGGTCGATGGCGATCAGCAGGTCGGGCCGCAGCGCCTTGATCTCGCTGCTCAGCGCAGTGATCTGCTCGCGGTCCTGCCAGTTGCGGCCGAAATAGATCACACCGCCCACCAGCGGATGTTGCAGGCGCTTGCGATCCACGGCGGTCAGGCGGGTACCGGCGATATCGATGATCAGGGGGGCGTGGTGCATGTCTGGCTGACTCTCTGGTAATCGGACTTGCGCCTATTGTGGCGCAAGGCAGAAGAAATCACCGCGCCGGGGGATTGTCAGGCGCGGTTTTTTCGACGACGACAAAGCTGGCGGCGTACTCGGATTCGTCCGTGATGCTGACATGGGCCTGCAATCCCTGTGCCTCGAACCATTGCTGCAACTGGCCATGCAGCACGATGTAGGGCTGGCCGCTGGGCCGGTTGAGGATTTCGCAGCGGCGCCATGTCATGGGCATGTGCATGCCCATGCAGATGGCCTTGCTGAAGGCTTCCTTGGCGGAAAAACGCGTCGCCAGGTAGCGCACGCCGCGGTCCGGCCAGCGCGCCTGGCGCTGGTGATAGACCTGCAGTTCTGACGGGCCCAGCACGGTCTCGGCAAAGCGCTCGCCGCGCCGCTCCAGCGTGGCGCGCAGGCGGCGGATGTCGCAGATGTCGTTGCCGATGCCGTAGATCATGCCCCTGCCCTCTTCGCCAGTCTCAGCGCCCGCCTTCGCGCAGGCAGCGCAGATAGTCGCGCACGGTGGCGGCGTAGCCCAGTTCCAGCGCATCGGCGACGAGCGCATGGCCGATGGACACTTCGCTCACCCCCGGCACCTCGCGCACGAAGGCGGCCAGATTGTCGCGGTTCAGGTCGTGGCCGGCGTTGACCTGCAGGCCGGCATCGAGTGCGGCCTGTGCGGCGGCGGCAAAGCGCTGAAGTTGCGCGCCCTGCTCTGCCGTGCCCCAGGCTGCGGCATAGGGTTCGGTGTAGAGCTCGACACGGTCGGCGCCCACTTCGCGGGCGGCGGCCATGGCTGCGGCATCGGCATCCATGAACAGGCTCACGCGCACACCGAGCTGGTGGCACTCGTCGATCAGCGGGCGCAGGCGTGCGCACACGGCCGGGTCGGTCAGATCCCAGCCATGGTCGCTGGTGAACTGGTCTTCGCTGTCGGGCACAAAGGTGGCCTGGTGCGGGCGCATGTCGCGGATGAAGCCCATCAGGTTCTGCGTCGGGTTGCCCTCGATGTTGAATTCGCGCTCGGGCCAGTCGCGCATCAGCGCGGCCAGTTCGGCCACGTCGCTGGCGCGGATATGGCGCTCGTCCGGACGCGGGTGTATGGTGATGCCGTCGGCGCCCGCCTCCAGGCATAGCGTGGCCGCGCGCGTGACACTTGGAATACCCAGGTGGCGCGTGTTGCGCAGCAGCGCAACCTTGTTCACATTGACCGAGAGGCTGGTCTTGCCCGGCTGACTCATAGTTTCTGTAGCTCCATCATCATTTGACGCGTACGCAGCGTCTCGACGCCGCAATGGTAATGCAGCACGCCGCGCAATTGCTGCTTGAGGGCTTGCGCCAGCTCGCGCCGCTCCAGGCACAGGCGCAGCAGCGCATGCAGGGGCGCGGCATCGTCCATGGCCTGTTGCAGGGACAGCCAATGCTGGCCGGCCAGGGCCTGACGTGCCTCGGAGGGCTGCGCCTGGCGCAGGCCGCTTTCAGGCAGCAATACATAGCGATCGCCCGGCTGCACCGGCATATGGGTCAGCGTCTGCACATCGAACACGGGCAGCACGCCCACTTCGCGCAACAGCGTCAGCTCGAAGGCGCGCAGCACGGCCTCCAGCACCTCGGTGGTCGCGGCAGACTCCTGCGCCAGCAGCGCCACGGCAGTGGTGTAGCCGTCGAACAGCGCTGCATGCGGATCGTCACGCGCCAGCAGGCGCATCAGCAGTTCGTTGAGGTAGTAGCCGGAGAGCAGCGCTTCGCCGGTCGGCATCACATGGCCGCCCACCCATTCGGCCGACTTGAGCGTGCCGATCTCCCCATCGCTGCTGTAGGTGACTTGCAAGGGCTGCAGGGGCAGCAACACCGGCCGGAAATTGGAACTGGGACGCTTGGCGCCCTTGGCCACCAGCGCGGTACGCCCGTGGTGGCGCGTGAAGACCTCCAGAATCAGGCTGCTCTCGCTCCAGTCATAGCGGTGCAGCACGAACGCCGGTTCGTGCGTGATGCGCTTCAGTGCCACGGCACCCTCCGCAATGCGAAGGTCACGGCTTATTCGTAACCGAACGAGCGCACGCGCGCTTCGTCATCGGCCCAGCCGGAGCGCACCTTGACCCAGAGTTCCAGGAACACCTTGGCGTCCATCAGCTTTTCCAGTTCCTGGCGCGCTTCCATGCCGATGCGCTTGATGCGCTCGCCCTTGTCGCCGATCACCATGGCCTTGTGGCCATCGCGCTCGACCACGATGGTGGCGGCAATGCGCACCATGCGCGAGACCTTCTTGCCCGGCTCTTCCTCGTACTTGTCGATCACCACGGTAGAGGTATAAGGCAGCTCGTCACCGGTCAGGCGGAACAGCTTCTCGCGCACAATCTCGCTGGCCAGGAACTTTTCGCTCTTGTCGGTCAGCTCGTCGGCGCCATACCACCAGTCCTGTTCGGGCAGGTACTTGGCGGTAATTTCCAGCAGGCGCTGGATGTCCTTGGCGTTCTTGGCCGACATCGGCACGAACTCGGCAAAGGGATGGCGTTGCTGCATATCGCGCAGCCACGGGGCAATTTCGGCACGGCGATGCACCGTATCGAGCTTGTTAGCAATCAGCAGCACCGGAACGTCGGCCGGCAGCAACGAAAGCACCTTGGCATCGGCCAGGCTGAAATGCCCTGCCTCCACCACAAACAGCACCACGTGCACATCGGCGACGGCGCCGGTCACGGCCTTGTTGAGCGACTTGTTCAGGGCATTGCCGTGGCGCGTCTGGAAGCCGGGCGTATCGACGAACACGAACTGGTTCACGCCTTCGCTACGGATGCCGGTGATGCGGTGGCGCGTGGTCTGTGCCTTGCGCGAAGTGATACTGACCTTCTGGCCCACCAGCGCGTTCAGCAGCGTGGACTTGCCCACGTTGGGCTTGCCGACGATGGCGACCAGGCCGCAATGCGGCGCGCCAGCCGCTTCGCTGGATGCAGCGTCAGCCGGCGCCCCGCCGGTGGCCGGTGCACGGCCCAGAATTTTCTCCAGCTGCTTGGCCACATCAGGAGCCAGCTCGCCTTTGTCATCGGAGCGGGAATCGGGAAAAACGGGATCTTGGTTCATGGCGCCTTGCGTTGCCCCGCGTTGCGGGAGCGGATGGTAAGGGTGCGGGCAACCGGCTTGCCCTGCGGATAGGCCTGCTGCAGACGTTGCAGCATCTTGCTGGCCGCGTCTTGCTCGGCGGCGCGGCGGGAAGGACCGCTGCCACGCTCGCGCAGTTGCAGCGCCTCGATCAGGCAGTCGACCACAAAGGTCTGCTGGTGTGCGGCGCCTTCGATATCGGCTACCTGGTAGCTCGGCAGTGCCATCTTGCGGCCCTGCAGCCATTCCTGCAACGCGGTCTTGGGATCCTTGCCGGCGGCAGACATGCTGCTGTTGATGTCCACGTCGGCAAACAGGCGGTGCACCAGGGCCTGGGCCGGCGCGAAACCGGCATCGAGATAGACGGCGCCGACGACCGCCTCGAAGGCGTCAGCCAGAATGGAGGGACGCTTGAGGCCGCCGGAACGCAGTTCGCCCTCACCCAGACGCAGGCTGGCAGCCAGATCGAGCTTGAGTGCAATGCGGTGCAGGCTGTCCTGCTTGACCAGATTGGCGCGGATGCGGGACAGATCGCCTTCGGGGGCCTGTTCCAGCCGGCTGTAGAGCAGGCTGGAGATGGCCAGACCGAGCACCGAATCGCCCAGGAATTCGAGCCGCTCATTGTGGTCTGCCGAGAAGCTGCGGTGCGTCAGTGCACGCTGCAGCAGGGCCGGGTTGGCAAACGCATGGCCGATGCGTTGCGCAAGCTGGTCCAGCGGCTGGGAGGATGCGGGTGTGCCAGGCAAGGAGGTAGAACTCGTCAAGAAGGACAATCCGTGTGCGGGAAACAATACACCATTCGCCGGGTGGCCGCAATGCAGCAGCCGCCGGCCCGTGGCGTCATTCGATGCGGCCGATGCGCTTGAGATCGCCCAGGTTCAACCAGACTGCCACGGCCTTGCCGACGATATGGTCATCCGGCACGAAGCCCCAGAAGCGGGAGTCGGCCGAGTTGTCGCGGTTGTCGCCCATCACGAAATAATGGCCGGCAGGCACCTTGCAGGTAACGCCCTCGATACTGTAGCGGCAGCTTTCGCTCTGCGGGAAATTCTCGAGCACCGGAATACCGGCGGGACGGTTGGCATCGATCAGGATGCGGTGCGTGTGCGTACCCAGCTGTTCCTGGAACTGCTGGTAGTACTGCATGGTGCTCTGGTCGAGATAGTCCGGCAGCGGCGTGTGGTCGATTTCCTTGCCGTTCACCATGAGCTTCTTGTCGATATAGCTCACCGTATCGCCGGGCAGGCCGACCACGCGCTTGATGTAGTCCACCGTGGGCTTGGGCGGATAGCGGAACACCATCACCTCGCCGCGCTGCACCGGCTCGCCCTGGGTGATCTTCTTGTTCAGCACCGGCAGGCGCAGGCCCCACTCGTACTTGTTCACCAGGATCAGGTCGCCGATCAGCAGCGAGGGAATCATGGAGCCCGAGGGAATCTTGAACGGCTCGTAGGCGAACGAGCGCAGCAGGAACACCGCCAGGATCACTGGGAACAGGCCGGCCGTCCAGTCCAGCCACCAGGGCTGGGCCAGCAGGCGCTCCCTGGTCTGGGCCACATTGACGTTGTCGCCCGTCACGCCCTTGGCGGCCAGGCTGGCTTCGCGCTGGCTCTGTGCAATCTCGAAATCGGCCGCGGCCTTGCGGCGGTGCGGCTGGAACCAGAATTTCTCGGCGATCCAGTAGACGCCGGTCACGCACACTGCCATGAACAGCAGCAGCGCCATATTGCCCTCGATGGCACCGAAGTACCAGCCCGCCATGTAGGCGACGAAGCCGCCGAGAACCAATGCAGTCAGAAAAGGCATGCGTTCAGTCTTCCACTTGCAAAATGGCCAGGAACGCTTCTTGCGGAACCTCGACCGAACCAATCTGTTTCATGCGCTTCTTGCCCGCCTTCTGCTTTTCGAGCAGCTTGCGCTTGCGCGTGATGTCTCCGCCGTAGCACTTGGCCAGCACGTTCTTGCGCAGCGCCTTGACGGTTTCGCGCGCGATGATGTTGGCGCCGATGGCGGCCTGGATCGCCACATCGAACTGCTGGCGGCTGATGATCTCGCGCATCTTGGCCACCACGGCGCGGCCGCGATACTGTGCCTGCGTGCGGTGCACGATGATGGACAGCGCATCGACCTTGTCGCCGTTGAGCAGGATGTCGACCTTGACCACATCGGATGCACGGTACTCCTTGAACTCGTAGTCCATGCTGGCATAACCACGTGACACGCTCTTGAGCTTGTCGAAGAAGTCGAGCACGATCTCGCCCAGCGGCAGCTCGTAGGTCAGCATGACCTGGCGGCCGTGGTACTGCATGTTCATCTGCACGCCGCGCTTCTGGTTGGCCAGCGTCATCACCGGGCCGACGTAATCCTGCGGCATGTACAGGTGCACCGTCACGATGGGTTCGCGCACTTCCTGGATGCGGCCGACATCGGGCATCTTGGAGGGGTTTTCCACCATGATGACCTCGCCGTCGCCCTTGACCACCTCGTACACCACGCTGGGCGCGGTGGTAATCAGGTCCATGTCGAATTCGCGCTCCAGACGCTCCTGCACGATCTCCATGTGCAGCAGGCCCAGGAAGCCGCAGCGGAAGCCGAAGCCCAGCGCCTGCGACACTTCGGGCTCGAAATGCAGCGAGGCATCGTTGAGTTGCAGTTTTTCCAGGCTGTCGCGCAGCGCGTCGTACTGGTTGGCCTCGGTCGGGTACAGGCCGGCAAACACCTGCGGCTGCACCTCCTTGAAGCCGGGCAGAGCCTTCTCGGCCGGGCCGAGGTTGTTGGGCAGCTTCTTCTCGAGCGTGATGGTGTCACCCACCTTGGCGGCCTTCAGCTCCTTGATGCCCGCAATGATGTAGCCCACCTCACCGGCATTCAGCACATCCCGCGGCTCGTTGGCCGGCGTGAACACGCCGATGTTGTTGGCATCATAGGCAGCGCCCGAAGCCATCATCTTGAAGCGCTCGCCCTTCTGCAGGCGGCCATCGACCACACGCACCAGCATCACCACGCCGACGTAGCTGTCGAACCAGCTGTCGATGATCATGGCACGCAGCGGTGCATCGGGGTTGCCGCGCGGTGCCGGCACCTTGGCGACGATCATCTCCAGGATCTCGTCGATGCCCATGCCGGATTTGGCTGAACAGGGAATGGCGTCGCTGGCGTCGATGCCGATCACGTCCTCGATCTCGGCCTTGGCGTTTTCGGGATCGGCCTGCGGCAGGTCCATCTTGTTGAGCACCGGCAGCACTTCCACGCCCAGGTCGAGCGCGGTGTAGCAGTTCGCCACGGTTTGCGCCTCCACGCCCTGGCTGGCATCGACCACCAGCAATGCACCCTCACAGGCGGACAGGGAACGGCTCACCTCGTAGGAAAAGTCGACGTGGCCGGGAGTGTCGATCAGGTTCAGGTTGTAGACCTTGCCATCCTGCGCCTTGTACTGCAGCGCGGCGGTCTGCGCCTTGATGGTGATGCCGCGCTCCTTCTCGATATCCATCGAGTCAAGCACCTGCTCGCTCATTTCGCGATCGGACAGGCCGCCGCAGCGCGAAATCAGGCGGTCGGCCAGCGTCGACTTGCCGTGGTCGATGTGCGCGATGATGGAAAAATTGCGGATGTGGTTCATGAACAGTGAATGGCAGGCCCAGGGGGCAGGATACGTCGGGGGAGCCACACCCCGGCCTGCACCGGTGCCTGTACGGGCGCCGGCGCGGGCAAAGCATTGAAGGGAAAACAGGGAAGGCTCCGGCCTGCGGCGCGACAGGGCCGGACATGCGCCTTCTTTTTGCAACCCGGTATTTTAGCCGGTTTGCCTGCCCGATGGGCAAACCCGCTGCGCTGGCGCATGCCGCCCCATCAGCGCGCTGCCGGCCGGATCATGGTGAACTGGGCAAATTCGCCGCGCTGGAACAGCAGGCTGGATGCGCGATTGGGTGGCAGCTTGCCCACGGCAGCGGCAAAGCTCGGCACATTGTCCACCTGCTGGTTGCCGATCGCCATGATGATGTCGCCCTGCTGCAGGCCGGCACGCTCGGCCGGGCTGCCCTGCTCCACCTCCTGCACCAGCACGCCGCCCTTGCCACGCAACTGCTGGCGCTGTTGCGCCGAAATCTCGGCCACGTTCAGGCCCAGCGACTTGATGGCCGCGGCGCCAGGCAGCTTCTCGCCGTTCTGACCCAGCAGGCTGCGCGGGGTGGCGTCATCCTCGGCCTTGGCGATGGTGATGCTCAAGTCCTTGCTACTGCCGTTGCGCAGCACGGTGATGGTGGCCGCGGTCCCCGGCTTGGTCTCGCCCACCAGGCGCGGCAGATCGGAGGTGCGTGCGATGGTGTTGCCGTTGAATCTGGTGATGATGTCGCCCGGCTGCACACCCGCCTTCTCGGCGGGCGAACCCGCTTCCACGCCACGCACCAGCGCGCCCGCTTCCTTGTCCAGACCCATGGATTCGGCCACATCCTTGCCCACGGCGCCGATCTGCACGCCGATACGGCCGCGCGTCACGGTGCCGGTGGCGCGCAGCTGGTCGGCAATCCGCACCGCCTCGTCGATCGGGATCGAGAAGGAGATGCCCATGAAGCCGCCCGAGCGCGAGTAGATCTGGCTGTTGATGCCAACCACCTCGCCCTGCATGTTGATCAGCGGGCCGCCGGAGTTGCCGGGGTTGATCGCCACGTCGGTCTGGATGAAGGGCAGGTAGTCTCCGGTGTCGCGCTGCATGGCACTGACGATGCCGGCGGTGACGGTGTTTTCCAGGCCGAAGGGCGAACCGATGGCCATCACCCACTGGCCCACCTTGAGCGTGTCGACCTTGCCGATGCGCACGGCAGGCAGGTCCTTGCCGTCGATCTTGACCACCGCCACATCGGTGCGCACGTCCTTGCCCACAACCTTGGCGCGGAATTCGCGCTTGTCGGGCAGGGTCACGAGCAGGTCATCGGCACCATCCACCACATGGGCGTTGGTCATGATGTAGCCGTCTGCCGACAGGATGAAGCCCGAGCCCACGCCGGTGGGACGCTCCTCGCCCCCATCGGGCGCCGGAGTGCCGCGACGCGGATGGCCATCCGGCAGCGGCACGCCGAAGAACTTGCGCAGCAGCTCTTCCATCTGCTCTTCGGGGGTGCCGCCACCACCCAGACGCGAGGTACGCACCTTTTCCATGGTGCGGATGTTGACCACGGACGGTCCGACGCGCTCCACCAGCGGCGTGAAATCAGGCAGGCCGGTAACCAGCGGGGCCGCCGGTGTGGCGGACTGGTTGATGGCAATGGGTGGCGTGGCCAGCGGCTGCGAGGCACTGGCTGCCGGAGCCGCAGGTTTTCCGTCTGCCGCCGGCTTGCAACCTGCCACACCCGCAGCCAGCATCACGGCCACGGTGGCGGCTGCCGTCAGGCGCCAGGGGGCACGGCCGGCACGCGCTGCTGCAGGGGCTTCGGAATCAGGAGAACGGAAACGGGAGAACATGGCGGAAACCTCAGGTCGGATCAGGGACTGCTGCACGCAGAGCCGCATGCACGGCCATCTGTCGCATCGCAGCATATGGTGCCACGAGGGCACGCAATCAAGATGTAAGCACGTGCTGTGGCCCTCCGGCTCAGCGCGGGCTGCGTTGCAGGTTGTCCAGCAGCTGTTGCAATGCTGCGGGAGGCACTTCGCCCACCGCCGTGACCTGCTGCCCGGCGATGGCCTGGCTGCGGATGCTGGTGGCGCCCTTGCTGTGTACGGCCGGCGGCCCTGCTGCGGCGCCCTCCCACAGGAACAGCGAGATGCTGCTGAGTCCGTCGGACAGCACGCATTGCGTCACGGTCGCGGCGGTCTGATTGGAGGCGGCACCGCTGCGCGCTGCAGGATCGGCATCCACCACCGGCCCCAGGCCGCCAGCGCGACGCGCATAGCAATGCGTTACAAAATACCCGGGCAAGGGCTTGCGCAAGCTCCAGCCCTGCTGCTGCAGGCTGGTGGTGCGCAAGGCGGCCTGCTGCACGCGGTAGCCCGCGGTTTCCTTCATCATGCCTTCCAGCAGCGCATAGGACAGCGGCGCCTGAATCTGCAGGTCGGAAAATGCCACCTCCCGCAGCACCTCGGCCTGTGCAGGCTGGGCGCCGGCCGGCAGCATCTGCCATTTCAGCAGCAGGCCGGTCTTCTGGTCACTCCAGAAACGGTAGGCATAACGCAGTCCATCCACCGGAACGAAGGCCACCACGTCGGCCAGATGGTTGGCGACCCGCTCCTGACCCAGAGAGCTGGCGCGATAGTGACGCGCGGCTTCTGCCAGCTGGTTCTCCGCCAGTGGCATCATGCCCGGGAACAGCGTGGTCTGGCGCGGCATGTTGGTGCGGATGCGCACTTCCTTGCGATCGCGCAGGAAGATGTGCACCGCATAGTCGGTCCGGAAAATGCTGCGCGGCGTGCCCGACAGATTGTCGACGCGCTCGATCTGCCGGCCATCACGCACCGCATGCCAGACCCGTGCACTGCGCAGATTGCCGCGCTCGCCGGACAGCGCCAGCGTGCCGGCATAGGACTGCTGCCGCGCAGCCTGCTGCCAGCGCTGCAGCCACTGCTGCGCCGAGCGGCTTGCCACTGCCTGCTCATTGGCGGCCTGTGCCGGCTGAAACCCGGTTGCGGCCGGCAGGGTCCACACCAGCAGGCCCGCGCCCAACGCGGCAGCGCCCATCGCCACGCGCAGCAATCCACGACGTATCCGGCCTGTCAATTTCATCTCTCCATCCATGGGCTTAACGCACATCGAGCGAAGCCACGGTCAGTTCCGGCAACAGCGACTGGCCGCCGACCTGCGCATGAGCGGCCAGCATTTCCTCCAGTTGCGTCTCGGGCAGCGATCCTGCGTCCGCAACAACTGCCTGGACCGGCAGCTCCGCCTGTGCCAGCGGCTGCTCTGGCGCAGGTGTTTGCTGTGCCAGCAATGCCATGCTGCCGTTCTGGTGCTGCAGCGTCAGCACATTCCACCCCAGCAGGGCCACCGCCGCCACGGAGGCGAAACCGGCTGCCAGCTTCCAGCGCCAGATGCCGTCGTTGGCCGGCTCGCGGCCCGTATCGAAACGGTCGATGCGTTGCGGCACCGGGGCTTGTTGCACTGCGGGCGGCTGCACCGGTTCTGCCGGAGACACTTCCTGCGCCCCGGGCCTCTCGGCCAGCACCTCCTCGTTCATGCTGGCCACGCGTGTCTGCGCCAGCGCCTGCTGCAAGCCCGCCATCCATGCCGGCGTCTCCACCGGCAGGGCCGTCTGCACCAGTTCATCGGCATGCGACTGGCGCAGCATGTCGCCGGCCAGATGCCAGTGCTGCCAGGCCATGCGGCCCGCGCCATCGCTGTCCAACCAGTCCAGCAGTTGCGCTTCTTCCACCCCGTCGGGCAGGGTTTCGCCGTCCATCCAGGCGGACAGGGCCTGCGCCATTGCTGCAGGATCAGGGGTCTGTGTTGTCCTGGCTGTCATGTTCATTCCTCGTTACCAGCGCTTGCCGCTACGGTTCTCCAGCATGGGCCGCAGCTTGCCTGCCACCGCCTCGCGCGCCCGGAAGATGCGCGAACGCACCGTGCCGATCGGGCACTGCATCAGTTCGGCGATTTCTTCGTAGCTCATGCCGTCGATCTCGCGCAGGGTGATGGCCCGGCGCAACTCCTCGGGCAAGGCGTCGATCGCCTCGTTCACGGCGTGGGCGATTTCCTTGGCTGCGTAGATCGCCTCGGGGGTTTCCTGGGTAGTTGGTTCGTTCTGACGCAGAAAAGTTTCGTCGTCGTCTTCGCTGCTGCCACTCAACGCCGCATCGCTCAGCGTCGGATTGCGCTTCATGTCCAGCAGGGCCTTGCGCGCGGTGTTCATGGCGATGCGGTGCAGCCAGGTATAGAACTGCGCGTCCCCCCGGAACTGGTGCAGCGCGCGATAGGCACGGATGAAGGTTTCCTGCGTGATGTCGGGCACGGCATCCACGTCGCGCACCATGCGTGCCACCAGGCGCTCCACCCGCTTCTGGTACTTGAGCACCAGCAGTTCGAAGGCCTTCTGCTCCCCGGCGAGCGTGCGCTGCACCAGCTGCCAGTCGACCTGGCGGTCGGCCGGCATGGTGTCGGGGACGGCGGGCTTGTCGCTCATGCGGACAACTCCGGAGACGGCACCGATGCCCGTCCCTGCTGCTGTTGCTCCCAGACCAGGGCCTGACGCAGGCCCTGCCAGGCAGCGGGACTGGCCGAGCGCCGGGCCCATACCCAGCATGGGCGGCGGGGGGTGCCTGCTGCCACGGCCGTGGCTTCAACCGGCCGCAGGTGCAGCAGCACGGCGGACTGGAGATCGAGCGTGATGGTGCACTGCCAGCGCGGGGCGTCGTGCGGGGAAAAACCGTCTGCCACCTGGCGCAACTGCCAGTGCTCACCCGTCCACACCAGCCAGCCACGGGCCAGCGCGTGCCACCAGTATCGGCCGAGCACGGCGGCGAGGGCCAGCCAGAGCCAGGCCACGCCCCAAGTCACTTTCAGAAAGGGAGAATGGAAATCCTGCTGCCAGCGCCAGAGCAGCAGCATGCCGGCGCCGGCCAGCAAGGCCAGAAACAAGGCGGCCGCAGGAATCCGGTGTTCCGCAAGGGGAAACCGGACCGCCGGCGGCCGTCGGTGCTGGCTCATGAGTCAGCCTGTGCCGGCAATGCCGGCCAGCAAGCAGTGACGTGCATCAGACGCGCTTGAACACCAGCGTGCCGTTGGTGCCGCCAAAGCCGAAGTTGTTCTTCATGGCCACGTCGATCTTCATGTCGCGCGCGGTGTTGGCGCAGAAGTCCAGGTCGCAGTCCGGATCCTGCTCGAAGATGTTGATCGTCGGCGGAGCCTTCTGGTGATGCAGGGCCAGCACGGTGAACACGCTCTCGATGCCGCCGGCACCGCCCAGCAGGTGGCCGGTCATGCTCTTGGTGGAGCTGACCACCATGTTCTTGGCGTGATCGCCCAGCGCTGCCTTGATGGCGTTGCATTCGTTCACGTCACCCAGCGGCGTGGAGGTGCCGTGTGCATTGAGGTAGTCCACCGCATCGGCGTTGAGGCCGGCATTGGCCAGAGCGGCCACCATGGCCCGGCGCGGGCCATCCATGTTGGGGGCCGTCATGTGGCCGGCGTCGGCGCTCATGCCGAAACCTGCCACTTCAGCATAGATTCTGGCGCCGCGCGCCTTGGCGTGCTCGTACTCTTCCAGCACCATGATGCCGGCACCCTCGCCCAGGACGAAACCGTCGCGGTCCTTGTCCCAGGGACGGCTGGCGGTGGCCGGATCGTTGTTGCGGGTGGACAGTGCGCGCATGGCGGCAAAACCCCCGATGCCCAGCGGAGACACGGTGGACTCGGAGCCACCGGCAATTACCACGTCGGCGTCGCCGTATTCGATCAGGCGGGCGCCCTGGCCGATGGAATGCAGGCCGGTGGTACAGGCGGTGACGATGGCCAGGTTCGGGCCCTTGTAGCCGAAGCGCATGGACACATGGCCCGCCACCATGTTGGTGATGGAAGCCGGCACGAAGAACGGCGTGATGCGGCGCGCGCCACGTGCCATGTATTCGGCATGGGTGTTTTCGATCAGCGGCAGGCCGCCGATGCCGGAACCGATCACGCAACCGATGCGCTCGGCCACCTCGGGCGCCAGCGCCTCGCCGAACGGCAGGCCGGCGTCTTCCACCGCCTGCTGCGCGGCAGCCAGGCCGTAGTGGATGAAGGTATCCATGGTGCGGGCTTCCTTGGTGGAGACGTATTTCTCCAGCTCGAAACCCTTCACTTCGCCAGCGATCTGGCATGCCATGGCGGAGGCGTCGAAGCGGGTGATCTTGTCAATACCGGAGCGGCCGGCGAGCAGGTTGGCCCACGCTTCGCTCACGGTATTGCCCACAGGGGACACACACCCCAGGCCAGTAACGACAACGCGACGACGGGTCATGGCAATTCTCAATCAGTAGACTGGCCGCACCCGGCTGCAGGGGCAACACGCGGCGTACGGACAGGAGCAGATAAACAGCAAACACGCGCACCCGAGCGACCGGCCTTGTTGCGAGGTCTGCTCAGATGCTGCATTTCAGGAAAAGGGAACAAGGGGCGCCGACTTGCATCGCGCACCCCATATGCCAATAGCCGGCAGAACCGGCTCGGCAGGATTCCGGCCTGCGGCCTTCCGAAAGAAAGGCCGCGGCACCGGACAACGCGCGCTCAGGCCTTCTGGTGAGCGTTGGCGTAGTCGATGGCGTTCTGCACCGTGGTGATCTTCTCGGCGTCTTCGTCCGGGATCTCGATGCCGAATTCGTCTTCCAGAGCCATCACCAGTTCGACGGTATCCAGGGAATCGGCGCCCAGGTCAGCCACGAATGCCTTTTCGTTGGTCACTTGCGCTTCTTCAACGCCCAGTTGCTCGGCGATGATTTTTTTGACGCGTGCTTCGATGTCGCTCATAGTTATCTCTATCTTGGTAGTGGAAAGGAAAGTTTGATTCTAGCCGTTTGCCGGTGGTTTTCGCAGACTGCTTGCATATCGATGCTGCATCCTGCCCCGCCGGCACGGCGCTATCTTATCAGGCCATGAACATGCCGCCGTTGACGTGCAGCTCCTGCCCCGTAATGTAACCTGCCTGCGGCGAGGCGAGGAAGGCGACCGCATGGGCGATGTCCTGCGGGCTGCCCAGATGACCCAGCGGAATCTGGCCCAGCAGCGCCTTCTGCTGCTCTTCGCCCAGTTCGGCCGTCATGTCGGTGGCGATGAAACCCGGTGCCACGCAGTTGACCGTGATGTTGCGGCTGCCCAGTTCGCGCGCCAGGGCACGCGTCATGCCGGCCACGCCGGCCTTGGCGGCCGCATAGTTGGCCTGGCCGGGGTTGCCGGCAGCGCCCACCACACTGGTGATGCTGATGATGCGGCCGTAGCGCTGCTTCATCATCGGCTTGATGGCGGCGCGGCTGACGCGGAACACGGCCTTGAGGTTGGTGTCCAGCACGGCATCCCAGTCCTCGTCCTTGAGGCGCATGGCAAGCATGTCGCGCGTGATGCCGGCGTTGTTGACCACCACGTGCAGACCGCCCTGTTCCTTGATGATCCCGTCCATCAGTGCTTCGACAGCCGGCAGGTCATTGACGTTGACGCAGGCGCCCTTGCAGCCTTCCCAGGCAGACAGGGCCTGGCTGATCTTCTCTGCGCCGGCTTCGCTGGTGGCGGTGCCGATCACGCGGAAGCCGTTTTCGGCCAGTTGCCGGGCAATCGCGGCACCAATGCCGCGGGAAGCGCCGGTGACCAGGGCCACCTGCGGAGTCGTGTTTGTCGTCATCGTTTGTCCTTGATCAGGTTCAGGCCAGTTGGGCCTTGGCATCGGCCAGGCTGGCCGGGTCGAAAACGGCAGCGCTGACCAGCGCGGGATCGATGCGCTTGTTCATGCCGGACAGCACCTTGCCCGGGCCGCACTCTACCACGTGCGTGATGCCGCGGGCCGCAATTGCCTGCACGCATTCCACCCAGCGCACCGGGCCGAAGGCCTGGCGGTACAGGGCATCACGGATGCGCTCGGGATCGGTCTCGACCGCCACATCGATGTTGTTGACCACCGGGATCTGCGGTGCAGACAGATGGGTTTCGGCCAGCTTGTGCTTGAGCTTTTCGGCCGCCGGCTTCATCAGGCTGGAGTGGAACGGCGCCGACACGGGCAGCGGCAGCGCGCGCTTGGCGCCCAAGGCCTTCAGCACTTCGCAGGCCTTCTCGACGCCAGCCTTGCTACCGGCGATCACGGTCTGTGCGGTGTCGTTGAAGTTGACGGCTTCGGCCACTTCACCCGGCATGTCGTTCATCGCGGCCGCGCAGCCTTCGATCACCTTGTCGGCCGGCAGGCCCAGGATGGCCGCCATGGCGCCGGTACCCACCGGCACCGCTTCCTGCATGGCCTGGGCACGGAAACGCACCAGCGGTGCCGCCTGCGCCAAGGTCAGCACGCCGGATGCCACCAGGGCGGAATACTCACCCAGCGAGTGGCCGGCCACCACGGCAGGCTCGGCGCCACCTTCGGCCAGCCAGGCGCGGTAGGCGGCCACACCAGCCACCAGCATCACGGGCTGGGTGTTGGTGGTGAGGGCCAGCGCCTCTTTCGGGCCTTCGTGGATCAGCCTGGCGACGTCCTCGCCGAGGGCATCGGACGCTTCCTGCAGGGTTTGCTGGACAACGGGATGGTCGCCCCAGGCATCAAGCATGCCGACAGACTGGGAGCCCTGACCGGGAAACACGAAGGCGAATTGGGTCATGATGGTAGAGAAAAAGAGTAATCAGGAAATGCGGAGCCGGCTAGCGCCCGCCTGTCAGTACTGCAGCAGCACCGAACCCCAGGTGAAGCCGCCGCCGACGCCCTCCAGCAGCAGCTTCTGGCCGCGCTGGATCTGGCCGTCACGCACGCCCGCGTCGAGCGCAAGCGGGATGGAGGCAGCCGAAGTGTTGCCGTGCTCGTGCACGGTCTGGATGACCTTCTCGGGCGACAGGCGCAGCTTGCGCGCCGTGCTCAGCATGATGCGGATGTTGGCCTGGTGCGGCACCAGCCAGTCGATGTCTTCCTTCTGCAGGCCGGCTTTTTCCAGCGCAGCGGCGGCGGTTTTTTCGAGCAGGCCCACGGCGAGCTTGAACACGGCCTGGCCGTCCATCTGCAGCAGCGGGTTGCCGCTGATCTCGCCCCCACTGACATGGCCGGGCACGTGCAGGATTTCGCGGTGGCTGCCGTCGGCATGCAAATCGCACGCCAGAATGCCGGGTTCGTCGCTGGCTTCCAGCACCACGGCGCCGGCGCCATCGCCGAACAGCACGCAGGTGGTGCGGTCATTGAAATCGAGGATGCGGGAGAAGATCTCGGAGCCGATCACCAGCGCCTTGCGCGCGGCGCCGCTGCGGATCATGCTGTCGGCCACCGTCAGCGCATAGATGAAGCCGGTGCACACGGCCTGCACGTCGAACGCCGGGCAGCCTGCGATGCCGAGCTTGTGCTGCACGATGCTGGCCGTGGAGGGAAACACCATGTCAGGTGTGGAGGTGGCCACGATGATCAGGTCGATCTCGCTGGCCGCGCAAGCTGCGGATTCGAGCGCCTGACGTGCGGCATGCACGGCCAGATCGCTGCTGAACACCCCCTCGTCGGCGAAGTGGCGCGCCTGGATGCCGGTGCGCTCGACGATCCATTGGTCGGAGGTTTCCACGCCCCGCTGCGCCAGTTGCTCGACCAGTTGCTGGTTGGTAACACGGCGCGGCGGCAGGTAGCTGCCGGTTCCGGTGATGCGGGAATACTGGGGCATGGACGGACTCTTCTTGGGGTGACCGGGCAGCGCCGGGCGGCGTCATGCCCCTGTCACAGGTTTAGTGTTAGCCATATATTTTAACCGCTATGCTCCATGGCCGCGCAGCTGGGGGCCATGAAGGCAGTATCAGGCAGCAGGCGCGGGAGCCGGCATCACGCAGGCCTGGATGCGCTGCTCGACACGGGCCAGCAGCTGGTGGCGTGCTGCCTCGTAGGCGCTTTCGAGCGCGTAGCCGAAGGCCAGCGCATCGGCAGAGCCGTGACTCTTGAACACCAGGCCGCGCAGGCCCAGCAGCGCGGCGCCGTTGTAGCGGCGGTGATCCAGGCGCTTCTTGAGCGCGGACAGCACCGGGTAGGACAGCACGGCCGCCACCTTGGAGAACACGCCGCGCGAGAACTCTTCCTTGAGGAAAGATGCGATCATGGACGCCAGGCCTTCACTGGCCTTGAGCGCCACGTTGCCGACGAAGCCATCACACACCACGATATCCGTGGTGCCCTTGAAGATGTCGTTGCCTTCGACGTTACCGTAGAAGTTGATTTCCCCACGCCCGCCTGCCGCCGACAGCAACTCGGCGGCTTTCTTGATAGTTTCGCTGCCCTTGATGGCCTCTTCGCCGATATTGAGCAGACCCACCGACGGACGCGGATCGTTCTTGAGCACGGACACCAGAGCCGAACCCATGATGGCAAACTGCAGCAGGTGCTCGGGCGTGCAATCCACATTGGCGCCCAGATCGAGCACGGTGGTGGCCGCACCCTTGGCGTTGGGCATTTGCGTGGCGATGGCGGGACGGTCGATGCCTTCGATGGTCTTGAGCACATAGCGCGCAATCGCCATCAGGGCACCGGTGTTGCCGGCCGACACGGCCGCCTGCGCCTGGCCTTCCTTGACCTGGGCGATGGCGACACGCATGGATGAATCCTTCTTCTTGCGCAGCGCGACTTCCACCGGATCCTCCATGGAGACGACTTCGGAGGCGGGCACGATACGCACACGCTCGGCGGCCATGCCTGCCGACTCCTTGAGGCGGGCCCAGCCGGCGCTGACCGCCTCGGGCTGGCCGACCAGCAGCAGGTTGACATCGGCATGCCGTTGCAGAAAACGGGCACAGGCCGGCAGCGTGGTGCTCAGGCCATGGTCGCCCCCCATGCAATCCACCGCCAGCGTCACTGGCGCAGAAGGTTCGCTCATTGAATGCGTCCTGGTATTGACGGATCAGGGAATGCCAGCCAAAACAAAAAGCCCGAGGCTACGAGAGCGTCGGGCCCGACTGGCAGCACGGGTGATCAGGCTTCAGACTTGTTCTTCAGCACCTGACGGCCACGGTAGAAACCGTTGGGGCTGATGTGGTGACGCAGGTGCTGCTCACCAGTGGTGGGCTCGACGACCACGTTCGGGGCAGTCAGTGCGTTGTGCGAACGGTGCATGCCGCGCTTGGAAGGAGATTTCTTGTTTTGCTGAACGGCCATGATCCGCTCCTCTAAAAAAGTTGATGGGTTCCGGGGCTTTGCCTGCAGCCACAGGACCCGGAAAATACCTTCCGGCTCCCCGTCATGCCCGTGGGCCTGGGGACTGTGCCGCCTGCTGATGATTGCCGCAAAGGCCAAATGCCTAAGCAGTAAAGCATGGAATTATAACCAGTTTTCATCCACGCTTGCAAGGAAGATGCGGCAAAAAATCCACCACATTGCCTGTCGCGTGGCGCGAACCCCCATTATGCGGTCTTATTCGCCGTTCTGCTTCTTGAGAGCCTTGAGGGCGGCGAAGGGGTTGGGCTTTTCCTCTTCCCCGGCGTCGAAATCGGGCGTCTGCACCTGCATCGTGGGTGCACTCGGGCAAACCTCGTGGCGCGGCGCCACGGGCAGATCCATCAGCAGTTCGTCCTCGATCAGCGCCTGCAGGTCGAAATCCTTGCGCCAGACCAGCACGTCATCTTCCAGCTCCTCGTCCAGTTGCTCGGCCGTGGCCTCGTCACGTACGAAGCGGAACGCGCGCTCGAACTGCAGCGGCTGCTGCATCGGTTCCAGGCAGCGCTGGCACTGCATGGCGAGGCGGGTTTCGGCCTGCAGGTCGAGCCAGATTTCGGGCGCACCGCCAGTCACCGCCTCGCTGCGGCCCTGCGCCTGCCAGCGTACCGTCGCGGCGCTGGCGTCGCCAAGGTCCTCTCGCGACAGGCGCGCGTAGTGCGACAATGGATCCTCGCCAGACAGGCTCGCGCCTGCCTCGGCAAAAGCCACGATGTCCAGGTGACGTGCATTGAAAGGCTGCGCCGCGCGCTTGCCGCCAGATTTGATGTCGTTTGCCATACCCCCGAGTGTAAGAGAATCCATGTCTTTCTCCTCCCCCGCTGCCGCCCCGCGCCAGCTCATTCTCGCTTCCACCTCCCCCTACCGCCGCGAACTGCTGCAGCGCCTGCGCCTGCCGTTCGATGTGGTGGCGCCCGAGACCGACGAGACACCGCATGTCGACGAACATCCGCGCAGCGTGGCACGACGCCTGGCGCTGGCCAAGGCCCAGGCAGTGGCCACACAGCATCCCGAAGCCGTGGTCATCGGCTCGGACCAGGTGGCCGATCTGCATGGCCGCCCGCTGGGCAAGCCGGTCACGCACGAACGCGCCGTGGCCCAGCTGCGCATGATGCGCGGCCAGACCGTGGTATTCCATACCGCGGTGGCGGTGGTGTGCCAGGCCAGCGGTTTCGAGTCGGTGGATGTGGCGCAGGTCAGCGTCACCTTCCGCGACAGCGACACCGGCATGAGCGATGCCGATATCGAGGCCTATCTGCTGGCCGAGAAGCCCTATGACTGTGCCGGCAGCGCCAAGAGCGAGGCGCTGGGCATCGCCCTGCTGGCACGCCTGCAGAGCGATGACCCGACCGCGCTGGTGGGTCTGCCGCTGATCAGGACAGTCAGCCTGCTGCGCGCTGCGGGGGTGCCGATCCTGGCGGGAGCGGCAGCATGAGCGGCACGCTCTATCTGGTGCCGGCACCGCTGGATTTCGGCTGCGAACCGCCGCTGCCGCCCGTCACCGATGTGCTGCCCCAGGCCACGCTCGAACAGATGGCGCGGCTGCGCTACTGGATCACCGAGAACGCCAAGACCACGCGCGCACTGCTCAAGCGGGTGAATGCCGTGGTACCGCTGGCCGCGCCGCTGCAGGAGTTGCAGATCGCCACCCTGCCGCGCGAAGTGCACAAGAAAGGCGACCACGTACCGGCACAGCAGGCCGGCGCGGAACAGGCCAAGGCAGTACGGGCCCTGCTGCAACCGGCGCTGGACGGTCACGATCTGGCTCTGGCCAGCGAAGCGGGGATTCCGGCCGTGGCCGACCCGGGCTCTTCCGTGGTGCGCGCGGCCCATGCTGCCGGCATCCGCGTGGTGCCGCTGGTGGGACCCAGCTCGCTGCTGCTGGCTCTGGCTGCCAGCGGCCTGAATGGGCAGAGTTTCGCCTTTTTCGGCTATTTGCCGCAGGAGCTGCCGGAAAGGGCAAAACGCCTGCAGACGCTTGAATCTCTGGCCATGCGCAGCGGCCAGACACAGATATGGATTGAAACCCCCTATCGCAATCAGGCGGTATTTGATCACGCTTTGCAGTGCCTGAAACCAGAAACCCGTCTGTGCATTGCCCATGGCCTGACATTGCCGCAGATGCAGATTCGCCAAGCCAGCGTGGCGCAATGGCGCAAGAATCCCCTGCAGCTGCCTCCGAGGTTGCCGGCGGTATTCGCGCTGGGCCTCTGATTAATACGCGCGTAGCAACCCGGGCACCTGATCACGCTGAAGGGAATATCCCGCTGCGAAAAGCCGGGACAATAAAAAAGCACCTGCTGGCAGGTGCTTTTTTGTATGCACGACAAGGGTTTTTACCCTGGCGTGAGTCGGATTTACTTGATCAGGAAATCCTCGCGGTTCTTATCCTGAATCCAGCGCGGCGGCTTGCCGCGGCCAGTCCAGGTTTCACCGGTTTCGTTGTTGCGGTATTTCGGGGCGACCTTGCTGCCGGTGGAGGCGGCACGTGCGCCACGACGGGCGCCGAACAGATCCTGCTCGGTCAACTCGTATTCAGCGATCAGGCGGCGGCAGGTAGCCACAGCCTCGGCCGTTTGTTCCTGGCGAGCCTGGCGGATGCGGGCTTCGAGTTCTTCACGCTGTTTCAGCAGTTCTTGCAGGGAATTCATCGGCACTCCTGTTCGTGTTGGTTTGAATATGCAATAACGGCATTATAGGACTGAAAATGCACTGAGGAATAATAACCGCAATCCCTGCTTAAGCCAATGCTGCCGGCGATTTGCGTGCAATCACCTTGTCGATGCGTTTGCCGTCGAGATCCACCACCTCGAAGTCCCAGCCGGTACAGAAGATGCGGTCGGTTTCCTCGGGCAATGCACCGGTAACGTACATCAACAGTCCGGCCAGGGTGTTGTAATGGTCTTTATCCTCGTCAGGCAGTTCGTCGATTTCAAGGCGGGCCTTGAGTTCGGCAACGGGAATCATGCCGTCGAGCAGCCAGGCGCCATCGTCCATGACTTGCGCCCAGGCTTCTTCGTGGGCATCCACTTTCAATTCGCCGGTAATGGCTTCAAGCAGGTCGCGCGGCGTCATGATGCCCTGGATTTCGCCATATTCATCCACCACAAATACCATGCGGCCAACATGGGTACGGAACTGTTCGAGCAATTCCATGCCGCTCAGGGTTTCCGGCACGAAAGTCGCCGGCATGGCGATCGATTCCAGCGTCTGGCTGGCATCGTCATTCTCGGCCAACATGATGCGGCCCACGTTCACCACGCCAATCACGTTATCCAGCGTTTCTCGGCAGACCGGATACCAGGAGTGGATATGGTGCTCGGCCGCCTGCTCCATGGAGCCGCGCAGCATCTGCAGGGCCTGGGACACGGTGGTCTGGGATTCGAACCAGTCGATCTCGTTGCGCGGCACCATGATGGAAGACAGCACGCGGTCATCCAGCAGGAACACGTTCTGCACCATCTGGTGCTCCTGCTCCTCGATCAGTCCGGCGTCCACGCCCTCCTCCAGGCTGGCGGCGATTTCTTCCTCGGTTACCTTGCGCGAGCCGCTGGTATCGATCGGCAGCATTTTCAGCACAGCGGTGGTGGAGGCCGACAGCAGCAGCACGAAGGGCTTGGTCAGGCGCGCCAGGCGGGCCATGGGGCGGGAAATCCAGCGCGCCACCAGTTCGGGATAGAGCTGGCCGATGCGCTTGGGCACCAGTTCGCCAAAGATGATGGTGGTGAAGGTGATGATGGTCACCACGATGGCCGTCGCCGTGATGCCTGCCGGGCCCTCCGGCATACCCATGTTCTGCAGCGCGCTGGCCACGATGGGACTGAATGCGGATTCCCCCACGATGCCGTTGAGCACGCCGATGGAGGTGATGCCGATCTGCACCGTGGAGAGGAAATGCGTGGGATTGTCGATCAGCCCCAGCGCGGCGGTGGCGCCGTGATCGCCCGAGGCGCTCATGGCGTCCAGTCTGGCCTTGCGGCTGGAGGCAATGGCCATTTCCGACATGGCGAACACCCCGTTGAGCAGGGTCAGGAAAATGATGAGTAAAAGGTCCATGGAGTCAAGGGATAATGCAGCGCATTATGGCAATGTACTGCATCGGGGATATTCAGGGCTGTGACGCCGCACTGGGAGATTTGCTGGACAAGCTGGCTTTCTCGCCCAGCCGGGACACGCTGTACGTACTGGGCGATCTCGTGAACCGCGGGCCCGAATCGGCCAGTGTACTGCGGCGCCTAATGGCAATGGATGGCAGCGCCTTCTGCCTGCTGGGCAATCATGATATCCATCTGCTGGCGGTGTCGCAGGGCATCCGGCAGATGGGACGCCGGGATACGCTGACCGAACTGCTGACTGCCTCCGACGCGTCTCTGTTGCTGGACTGGCTGCGCCGGCAGCCGCTGGCGCTGTATGCCAACCGCTGTCTGATGGTACATGCGGGTGTGCAGCCACAATGGGATGTGGCGCAGACGCTGGAATGCGCGGCGGAGGTGGCCGAACACCTGCGCAGCCGCCAGTGGACGGGTTTCCTGTCCGAGGCCTTTGGCAACCAGCCGGCACTGTGGCGCGAGAGCCTGCACGGCATGGCGCGTTGGCGCCTGATCATCAACACGCTGACGCGCATCCGTTTCCTGCATGTGGACGGGAGCTTGGATTTTTCGCACAAGCGCAGCATCGAGGAGGCGCCGGATGATCTGGTGCCCTGGTTTGCGCATCCCTTGCGCCGCACCGCCGATACGCTGGTGGCATTCGGGCACTGGTCGGCCCTGGGCCTGATCAAGCGGAACAACCTGCTCGCGCTGGACACGGGCTGCGTCTGGGGCGAAGAACTGACAGCCGTGGAGATCACGCCGGAAGGCACGCCGGGCGAGGTAATCCAGGTTACCAGCGCCACCAGCGCCGAATACTGAGCAGATTCAGTTGCCCGCCGTGCTGCCGTTGTTTTCGGAGGCTGCCGGACGGAACAGCGCGGCCACGGTGCGCTTGGGACGGATATTGGCGCTGAGGCCCGGGCGCGTGGCAACGCGGCGCGGCGCCTGCTCCCAGGACGGGGCTTCGTCGCGCTGCTGCGCCTCGTAGGGCTTGTCGAAGAAGGGATCGGCCATGCGCGGGGCACGACGATAACGGTCGCCCGTCGGTTCGCGCGAGCTGCCGGCATCGCCACGGTCGCGCTCGTGGCGCACACGGTTGCCCTCCTCGCGGCGCGGCGGCGGACGGCGGTCCGGACGGCCGCCACGGCTGTCGAGCGCGATGCTTTCGGGCTTGATGGTCTGGCGCGTGAGCTTCTCGATCTCGCCCACCAGCTTGCCGTCGCCATTGCCGACCAGGCTGATGGCCAGGCCATCGGCGCCGGCACGACCGGTGCGGCCGATGCGGTGCACGTAGTCTTCGGCGTTGAAGGGGATGTCGTAGTTGAAAACCGCGGGCACGTCCTTGATGTCGAGGCCGCGGGCCGCAACGTCGGTGCAGATCAGGAAATCGACCTCGCCGGCCTTGAAGGCGTCGAGCGACTTCAGGCGCTCGTCCTGGCTCTTGTCGCCATGCAGCGCAGCCGTCTTGAGGCCTTCGCGCTCCAGGTGACGCGCCAGGCGGGCGCAGCCGAGCTTGCTGTTGGTGAACACGAAGGCCTGGCGCAGCTGGTTCTCGCGGATCAGTTGCTGCAGCGCGGCGCGCTTGTCGTCGTCGTCCACGCGCACGAAGCGCTGCGTGACGGTAGCCGCCGTGGCGTTGGAACGCGCCACCTCGATGGTGACAGGGTTCTGCAGATAGCTGCCGGCCAGGCGCTTGATCTCGGGCGAGAAGGTGGCCGAAAACAGCAGCGTGGTGCGCTGCTTGGGCAGGTAGGCCAGGATGCGTTCCAGATCGGGGAGGAAGCCGATGTCGAGCATGCGGTCAGCTTCGTCCAGCACCACGTACTCGACCTGGTTGAGCACGCAGTTGCGTGCTTCGATGTGGTCCAGCAGGCGGCCGGGGGTGGCCACCAGCACTTCGACGCCGGCCTTGAGTTGGGCCGTCTGCGGCTTCATGTCGATGCCGCCAAACACTACGGCGCTGCGCAGCTGGGTGTACTTGGCATATTGCTTGATCTGCTGTGCGACCTGGTCTGCCAGTTCACGCGTGGGCAGCAACACCAGCGCACGCACCGGGTGGCGCGCGGGAGACACGGAGGTAGTCTGGTGCTTGAGCAGGCGCTGCAGCAGAGGCAGGGAGAACGCCGCCGTCTTGCCCGTACCCGTCTGCGCCGCGCCCATCACGTCCTGTCCGGCAAGGACAACGGGAATGGACTGGGCCTGGATCGGGGTCGTGTTCACATAGCCCATTTCGGCGACGGCGCGTTGCAGCGGCTCGGCCAAAGGTAGTTGGGCATAGGTTACGTTGGCTGTTTCTGTCATGCAGCAGAAGTCTCTTTACTGAGCGAGGGCAAATGCCCAAAAGCCAAGGCAGCAGAGCCACCTTGGCGGAAAAACACATTATCCGGCTGTTGCGCAGGCGAGACAAAGTCGCCTGCGAAGCACCTGTTACAGGTTGCTGGCGTTAAAGGTATCGCAAGCCTTGACGGAGCCGGTTTGCAGGCCCGTATTGAACCAGCGCACGCGCTGCGCGCTGGAACCGTGGGTGAAACTGTCTGGTACGGCATAACCCTGGCTGCGCTTTTGCAGTGCATCATCGCCGATTTTCGCCGCGGCGTCCATCGCGCGTTCGATATCGCCCTGCTCCAGAATATGGCGCGCACGGTCGGCATGGTTGGCCCAGACGCCTGCCAGACAGTCGGCCTGCAGTTCCACGCGCACGCTCAGCGCGTTCATCTGGCGTTCGCTCACGCGGCCGCGCATGGAGTCGACCTTGTCGGTGATGCCCATCAGGTTCTGCACGTGGTGGCCCACCTCGTGCGCGATCACGTAGGCCTCGGCAAACTCGCCGCTGGCGCCCAGGTCACGCTTGAGGGTGTTGAAAAAATCCAGATCCAGGTAGACCTTCTGGTCACCCGGGCAGTAGAACGGGCCCATGGCCGCCTGGCCGGTACCGCAGGCGGTGGCGGTGCGGCCGCTGTACAGCACCAGCTTGGGCTTTACGTAGCTGGCGCCGCTCTGGCGGAACAGGTCGGTCCAGACGTCTTCGGTATCGGCCAGCACGGTGGAGACGAAGGCGGCAACCGGATCCTCCTTCGGCGGAGCCGGTGCGGGTGCGCTCTGGGTGACCGGAGCAGAACCGCCCATGCCGGAAAGCACGTTGATGATGGTGAGCGGATTCACCCCGAAGATCATGCTGCCGACCAGCGCCAGCACAATGGTGCCAATGCCGATGCTGCGCCCGCCCAGCATGCCGCCGAAGCCGCCCCCGCCCTGGCCGCGGCGGTCTTCCACGTTATCGGACTGTCGATTGCCTTCCCATTTCATTGTGATATTTCCTTTACAGTCTGGACAGCCATTGCGACTCCGCTCTCCCTGCGGGTCGGGTCTCATGCACAACGATTATGCGCCAGAGTCCCTGGCGGCGTACGGCTCTTTCTGTAGGAAAGATGCCAAACTTCCGTTACCGTGACACGGGTCTCGCCGGCCGCCCGGCCAGTTCCGTTTTACAACAGCTCAGCCCATGAACAATACCGAACTCGCACTCCCCTACCCCGCCCTCGCCGACGAAATTGCCGTCCTGCTGGCCGATGCCAGCGTGAGCGTGCCGCCGCGCATCGTGGCGCCGCTGCATGGGGGCGGTTCGCTGTTCGTGATGCCGGGATCGGATACGCGCGTGGCCATGACCAAGGTGATCAGCTTCACGCCGGCCAATGTCGGTACGGCGCGGCCCACCATCCAGGGCGATGTGCTGGTGCTGGATGTGGCAACGGGCGAACGCCGGCTGATGCTGGACGGCCCCACCGTGACGGCACGACGCACGGCAGCCGTCTCGCTGCTGGCAGCGCAGCGCCTGGCACCCAATCCCGACGGGCCGGTGCTGATCGTGGGAGCGGGTGTGCAGGGCAAGGCGCATCTGGATGCGTTTGCCGCGGGACTGGGCAGCCGCCGCTTCCGCATCGCGTCGCGCTCCGCCGCCAGCGCGCAGGCCCTTGCCTCGCATGCGCACCTGCATGGACTGGAAGCAGAAGTGGTGACGGACCCGAACGCCGCGCTCGACGAGTGCCCGCTGGTGGTGACCTGCACGCCGGCGAGTCAGGCAGTGCTGCACGCCACGCCGCGCAAGGATGTGTTTGTTGCCGCCGTGGGTGCCTTCACGCCGGCGATGGTGGAACTCAGCCCGGGGTTCTGCCAGCATTTTGCCGCGCACGGACGCATCGTGGTGGATACGCCCGAGGCAGAGCACGAGGCGGGCGATCTGCTGCAGGCCGGGCTGGAGGTGGCCGGCATGCCGACGCTGACCGATGTGGTGTGCCGCGGCAGTGCCACACAGAAGGATCTGCCGGTGCTGTTCAAGAGCTGCGGCTGGGCCGGATGGGATCTGGCCGCGGCGCGGCTGGCCATGCGCGTGGCCGCGTCCGCGCAGTAAGACTGCTGCGGCCCGGGATCAGGTTTTGGGCAGCGTGACGCCAACCTGGCCCTGGTATTTGCCGCCGCGGTCCTTGTAGCTGGTTTCGCAGACTTCGTCGCTTTCGAAGAACAGCACCTGCGCACAGCCCTCGCCCGCGTAGATCTTGGCAGGCAGCGGCGTGGTGTTGCTGAATTCGAGCGTCACGTAGCCTTCCCACTCGGGCTCGAACGGCGTGACGTTGACGATGATGCCGCAGCGGGCATAGGTGCTCTTGCCCAGGCACACCGTCAGCACGTTGCGCGGAATGCGGAAATACTCGACCGTGCGCGCCAGCGCGAAGCTGTTGGGCGGAATGATGCAGACATCGCTGTGGATGTCGACAAAGCTCTTCTCGTCGAAGTTCTTGGGGTCGACCACCGTGCTGTGGATGTTGGTGAACACCTTGAACTCGGGGGCGCAGCGGATGTCGTAGCCGTAGCTGCTGGTGCCGTAGCTGACGATCTTGTGCCCCTCGGGCGAAAAACGGACCTGGTTCGGTTCGAATGGCTCGATCATGCCGTGCTGTTCGGCCATGCGGCGAATCCACTTGTCGCTCTTGATACTCATGCTGTGCCCCGGAAAGTGCTGCCAGTTGTCATGGGCGTGATTCTACGCGGGCGGACGGGCTTGCCACTGGCTGGCCTGCAAGGAAGCCGCCCGGCGGGATGGCAGACGCAAAAAAACCGGCTCACAGGGAGCCGGTCTGCTTGCAGGATCAGGCTGTCAGAACGACAGAATCCACTTCGCCAGTGTGCGGGCATCGGCCTCGCTCACGTTGGGGTTGGGCGGCATGGGCACGGCGCCGAAGCTGCCGGAGCCGCCTTCGCGGATTTTCTGCACCAGGGCGGCCTCGGCCGACTTGCCCTTGTAGCGGGCGGCAATGTCCTTGTAGGACGGGCCGACCACGCGCTTGTCGACGGTGTGGCAGCTCAGGCAGTTCTTGGAGCGTGCCAGCGCCTCGGACGCCTGGGCGCCCTGAACCACGCCGAACAGCAGGCCCGCTGCGACAGCGATGCTGGAGATGGTGGTGAGTTTCATGGAAGCTCCTTTGCTGGATATCTTGCAGGCCTTTGCGGTCTGCCTGTGCGTTTGGATCGGGCCCTGCGCAGAAAAGTTCCGCAGGGGATGCCGCCTTTTGCACCGCATCTTAGCGGTTTGCCGCCCCCGTGCGCGAGTGGCAAACACGCATTTGCGCAAGGTTACAGCATGGTGTCGCAGCTGCGAGACAGCGCCCGCTTACTTGCCCAGCGGCGGCGCCTGCACGCCCTGTGCCAGCCAGTTCATGGACAGCACCTGGGCATCGCTCAGCGTCTGGCCGGCGGGTACGCGCAGCTTGCCCTCGCGATCGGTGATGGGGCCGGCGAACGGCTGCAGCTTGCCAACGGCCAGCTCCTGCTGGCGGCGCAGCACTTCCTGCTGTACGGCAGCAGGCACCTTGCGGCCGAAATCGCCCACGCGGATCGCGCCCTGGCGCACGCCGTTCCAGACGTTCTGGCTCTTCCAGCTGCCCTGCTGCAGGGCCTTGATGCGCGAGACCTCGTAGTCGCCCCACAGGTGCGAGATGGACAGCAACTGATGGTCGGGCGCGTAGCGGCGCATGTCGGAGTGGTAGCCGATGACCCAGCGGCCGCGCTGCTGCGCCGCCACCGGCACGGCAGTGGAGCCGGTATGGAAAGCCAGCACGTCGGCGCCCTGGTCCATCAACAGCGTGGCAGCTTCGCGCTCGCGCGAGGGGTTGAACCATTCGTTGAGCCAGATCACGCGCACCTGGGCTTTCGGATTGACCGAGCGCATGCCCTGCGTGAAGGCATTGATGCCCTGCAGCACCTCGGGAATCGGGAAGCCGACCACGTAGCCGGCCAGGTTCGACTTGGTGACGCGGCCGGCGGCGATGCCGGCGAGATAGCGGCCCTCGTAGTAGCGGGCATTGGCCGTGGCGATGTTGGGCGCCTGGCGGTAGCCGGTCAGCACCTCGAACTTCACCTGCGGAAATTCGCGCGCCACTTTCATGGCCGGTTCCATGTAGCCGAAGCTGGTGGTGAAGATGATCTGGTTGCCCTGGCGCGCCAGATCGCGCAGCACGCGCTCGGCATCCGGGCCTTCGGCCACGCTGGCGACATGGGTGGTGCGCACGCTGTTGCCCAGCGCGCGTTCCACCTGCAGGCGGGCATCGTCATGCTGGCGTGTCCAGCCGGCATCGGTCACGGGAGTGACGTACATCCAGGCAGCACGAACAGGGGTGGAGGGAGAAGACCCGGAGGTCTGGGCGGAGACGCCGGGTACGGCGGACATGGCCAAAGCGGCCAGCAGTGTGGCCGCGAGGTTTTTATACATGGTGTTCCTCTACATGGCTCCGGAAAAGAAAAACTCTGCCGGCTGGAGCAAGGCCGTTGCAGAGGGCGGGATTTTACTGCCGTGGCGGATGCTGGAGGAGCACAAACATGCATGCGTGCGCTACAGACCACAAAAATGCCTGCTCGGAGCAGGCATTTGAAAAACACGGCCAGGCTTTACTTGGCACCCGGCACCTGGCCTTCGATGCCCTTCACGTAGAAGTTGATGCCGCGCAGGAACTTGTCATCGGCGACCTGGTCCTTGGCCAGCAGTTCCTTGCCGGACTGATCCAGCACAGGGCCTTTCCAGATGTGGAAGCTGCCGTCCCTCAGGCCGGCGCGCACTTCGTCCAGCTTGGCCTTGGCATCGGCAGGCACATCGGCGGCCAGCGAGACCAGGTCGATGGCACCTTCCTTCACGCCCCACCAGGATTCACCGCTCTGCCATTTGCCATCCAGCACGTCGCGCACGGTCTTGATGTAGTACGGGCCCCAGTTGATCACGGCCGAGCCCAGGTGCGCCTTGGGACCGTATTGCGTCATGTCGGAATCCCAGCCGAAGCCGCGCTTGCCCATTTTTTCGGCAGTCTGCAGCACGGCGGACGAGTCGGTGTTCTGCATCAGGATGTCGGCGCCGCCGTTGATCAGGGCTGTGGCCGCCTCGGTTTCCTTTGGCGGATTGAACCATTCGTTCACCCAGACGACCTTGGTGGTGATGGCCGGGTTGACGCTCTGCGCGCCCAGCGTGAAGCTGTTGATGTTGCGCAGCACTTCGGGGATCGGCACCGAAGCGACGACGCCAAGCACGTTGCTCTGGGTCATCTTGCCGGCGATCACGCCAGCCATGTAGGCGCCTTCGTAAGTGCGGCTGTCGTAGGTGGAGAGGTTGGCAGCGGTCTTGTAGCCGGTGGCGTGCTCGAACCTGGCATCCGGGAAGTCGCGCGCGACCTTGACCATGGACTCCATGTAGCCGAAGGTGGTGCCGAAAATCAGCTGATTGCCTTGCGACGCCATGTCGCGCAGCACGCGCTCGGCGTCAGAGGATTCGGGCACTTTCTCGACGAAGCTGGTCTGCACCTTGTCGCCGAATTCCTTCTCGACGGCCTTGCGGGCATTGTCGTGCGCGAAGGTCCAGCCGCCATCGCCCACCGGGCCAATGTAGGCAAAGGCAATCTTCAGCGGGCCCTTGCCGGCCGTTGCCGGGGCGGACGCGCTGGCGGCCGGTGCCGCGGAGGCGCCGGTGGCCGGTGCGTCCTTCTGGCCACAGGCGGCCAGGGTGAAGGCAGCCGCGGTGAACGCAGCGGCGCGCAGTGCGGTGCGCTTGGAAAAATCGATCATGAGCGAGGCTCCGTAGTGGGTGATTCTGGGGCGGCCGCCCCTGCGGTGCGGCCTTCAGCCGCCCGGATGGAACGGCTTGCCGAGTGCTGCCGGCATATTAATGCGAATCCATGTCGGATTGCGCGAGATCAGCGCCAGCACGACGATGGTGGCGACATAGGGCAACATGGTGAGCAGCTGGCTGGGCATGTCCACGCCCTGGCTCTGCAGCCAGAACTGCAGCATGGTAACGCCGCCAAACAGCCAGGCGCCCAGCAGCACGCGCAGCGGACGCCAGGTGGCGAAGGTGGTGAGCGCCAGCGCGATCCAGCCCTTGCCGGCGACCATGCCTTCCACCCACAGCGGCGTGTAGACGACCGACAGGAATGCCCCGGCCAGCCCACACAGCATGCCGCCGGCGACGATGGCAGCCAGGCGGATGCGGCGCACCGGATAGCCCAGTGCGTGCGCCGATTCGGGCGCCTCGCCCACGCTGCGCACCACCAGACCGGTGCGCGTGCGGTAGAAAAACCACAGCAGGCCGAACGCCAGCGCCACCGACAGATACACCACCGGATGCTGGCGGAACAGCGCGGTGCCGATCCAGGGCAGATCGGACAGCAGCGGCACGGCATGCTGGGCGCGCGCCGGCAGGCTGGCCTGCACGTAGCCGGTGCCGGCAAAGGCCGAGAAGCCGGCGCCGAACAGCGACAGCGCCAGTCCGGTAGCAAACTGGTTGGTATTGAGCCAGATCACCAGATAGCCCAGCGCAGCGGCGAGCAGGCCGCCGGCAATCATGCCGGCGGCAAAGCCGACCCAGTCGTTGCCGGTATGCACCACGGTGGCAAAGCCCGCCAGCGCGGCGCACAGCATCATGCCTTCGGCACCGAGGTTGACCACCCCGGCCTTTTCATTGATCAGCAGACCGAGCGAAGCCAGTGCCAGCACGGTGCCGGCGCTGAGCATGGAAGCGACGAGCAGTGCGGACTGTTCCATCACGCCCCTCCTTTCGCGGCAGCCTGCGGGCGCAGCCACTGCAGGCGGTAGTGGATCCAGGTATCGCAGGCCAGCAGCGTGAACAGCAGCAGCCCCTGGAACACGCCGGTGATGGACTTGGGCAGCCCCAGGCGCGACTGCGCCAATTCTCCGCCGATATAGAACATGCTCATGAGGATGGCCGACAGCACCATGCCGAAGGGATGCAGACGCCCGACAAAGGCGACAATGATGGCGGCAAAACCGTAACCCGCCGGCACGTGCGGCGTCAGCTGGCCGAGCGGCCCGGCCACTTCCAGGGCACCGGCCAGGCCGGCGGCACCGCCGGAAATCAGCAGTGCCGTCCACAGCGCGCGACGCGAGGAAAATCCGGCAAAGCGTGCGGCAGCCGGAGCCAGTCCGCCGACCTGCTGGGCAAAGCCGGAAATGGTGCGGAACAGGAAAATCCACAGCAGCCCGGCGCCCAGCAGCGCAATCAGCAGGCCCGCCGACACGCGCGAGCCTTCCATCAGGAGCGGAATCGCAGTCACGGCCTCGAACATGCGCGTCTGCGGGAAGTTGTAGCCCATGGGATCCTTCCAAGGGCCATAGACGAGATAGCCCAGCACCTGCTCGGCCACGTAGACCAGCATCAGGCTGACCAGGATTTCGTTGGCATGGAAGCGGTCGCGCAACAGCGCCACGATGCCGGCCCAGGCCATGCCGCCCAGCACGCCGGCCGCCAGCACGGCCAGCACGATCCAGCGGCCGGTCTGCGCATCGGCCATCAGCGCCACGCCACCGGCCGTGACGGCACCGAGAATGAACTGCCCTTCCGCCCCGATGTTCCAGACGTTGGAGCGGAAGCACACCGCCAGGCCCAGTGCGATGATCAGCAGCGGCGTGGCCTTGACCATCAGCTCGCCGATGGCATAGGCGTTCTTGAGCGGCTCGACAAAGAACACATTCAGGCCCTGCACCGGATCCTTGCCCAGCAGGATGAACAGCAGCACGCCGATCAGCACCGTCAGGGCCAGCGCCAGCACGGGCGAAGCGTAGCTCCAGAAACGCGAGGGCCGCGCGCGCGGCACGAGTTGCAAGGCCTTCATGCTGGCACCTCCATCGCTGCGGCAAGCGGAGACACGTCCCACAGGCCGCTCATCCAGGCACCCAGCTGCTCCACCGTGGCCTCGCTGGCCGGAATCGACGGCGACAGCCGTCCGCGCGCCAGCACCAGCAGGCGATCACTCAATGCAAACAATTCGTCCAGTTCCTCACTCACGACCAGAACCGCGCAGCCAGCGTCGCGCAAGGCCAGGATCTCGGCATGGATCTGCGCCTGCGCGCCCACGTCCATGCCCCAGGTCGGCTGCGACAGGATCAGCAGCTGCGGCCCGCCGTCGATCTCGCGTCCCACGATGTATTTCTGCAGATTGCCGCCGGACAATGCCCGCGCAGGCACATCCACGCCGGCCGCCTTGACGCCGAAGCGCTCGATGATGCCCTGTGCCTGCGCACGCAGCCGGCCCATGCGGATCCAGCCGCCCGGTGCCACCGCCTCGCGCCGCGTCAGCAGCAGGTTGTGTGCCAACCCGAGCATGGGCACGGCGCCGCGTCCGAGGCGCTCTTCCGGCACCACATGCATGCCGGCAGCGCGGCGACGGCGCGGGCCCCACTGGCTCACGTCCTGTCCGTGCAGGCGCACCATGCCGGGAGCGGCACGCCGGTCCTCGCCATCGAGCGCCGCCAGCAGTTCATGCTGGCCGTTGCCCGACACGCCGGCAATGCCCACCACCTCACCCGCACGCACTTCGAAGGAGATACCCTGCAGCTCGGTACCGAACTGGTGGCTGCTCGGCAGGCTCAGGCCATAGACCTCCAGCACCTGCCCGCCCGGCGTGCTGGGGCGTTTGCGCAGCGCCGGCGGCTCGGCCCCGATCATCATGCGGCTGAGGGAGGCGTTGCTCTCCAGCTGCGGATTGCATTCGCCGCTGACACGGCCGCCGCGCAGCACCGTGCAGGCCGTGCACAGGGAGCGGATTTCGTGCAGCTTGTGGCTGATGTAGAGAATGCTGCAGCCTTCGGACGCCAGCCGCCGCAGCACCTCGAACAGACCCTGCACTGCCTGCGGCGTCAGCACCGAGGTGGGCTCGTCCAGGATCAGCAGGCGCGGGTTGGTCAGCAAGGCACGGATGATCTCGACGCGCTGGCGTTCGCCCACGCCCAGTGTGTGCACGGCGCGATCGGGATCGATCGGCAGGCCGTAGGTCGCGGCCTTCTCGCGGATCATGGCGCTGACCTGCGCCAGGCTGTGGCTGCGGTCCAGGCCGAGCCAGACGTTTTCGGCGACGGTAAGGGTGTCGAACAGGCTGAAATGCTGAAACACCATGGCGATGCCCAGCGCGCGCGCCTGTTGCGGCGTTTCCACACGCACCGGCTGACCATCGATGGCGATGCTGCCTTCGTCGGCCTGCACGGCACCGTAGATGATCTTCATCAGCGTGGATTTTCCAGCGCCGTTTTCGCCGAGTACGGCATGGATTTCGCCCGGCTGTACCGTGAGGGAGACGGACTCGTTGGCAGTGACGCCGGGATAGCGCTTGGTGATGTCGGTAAGCTGCAGTCGGGGTGCGGGCATGGGTTGCGCGGACGGGCTGGGCTCCCTGCCTTGCAGGCAGGGTTGCTGAAAAGTGCCTATTGTCGGTGCAAACGCACGCTTTGTGACAGATCGTGTCGCAGTTTTCGGCACTGCATGCCCGCACCGCAAGTGCTGCCATCGGCCCCGGCTGGCATCCTGCAGCGCACAATAGGGCATCTTTGGCAAGAACCTGCAAACACCGTGGCTACTGTCCCCATTCTTGAACCGGGCCGCACCGCGCTGGCCCCCACCTTCGAACAACCACTGCACATGCTGCAGGCCTGCCATGAGCGCGTTTTGCGCATGTGCACACTGCTGGAACGGCTGCAGGCCCACGCGGCAACCCATGGCGCCGACGAGCAGGCGCGCCAGGCTGCGCGCGACATCCTGCGCTACTTCGACATCGCCGGACCGCACCATCACGAAGACGAAGAGCGCCACCTGTTTCCGCGCATGCTGGCCAGCGGCGATGCCCGCCAGGTGGAGCTGGCCGACACCTTGCACCAGCAGCATCTGGCGATGGCGGAGCTGTGGCAGAAGCTGCGCGCGGAGCTGGAGCTGCTGGAAGGTGGCGATGCAGCCCCCTTGCTGGGCAGTGCCGTGGCAGCGCCCTTCCTCGAGGCCTACCGCGCGCACATTGCCTGCGAGGAAGACGATGCCTATCCGCGCGTGTTCGCCGATGTGCCCGAGGAGCAGCAGCGCGCCTGGGGTGAAGAGATGGCGCAGCGACGCATCAGCCAGCCCAGACTCGCCTGAGATTTTCCGCCGCACGAGCATCCTCGGCGATGCCTTGATCGAGATGTGCCGGGCATGGGCTCAGGCCCGGCATGTTTCATTGTGCAACCGCGCATGCCGTGCTGTGCATGCGGACTACCATGCAGGAATCGACCGTCCAGCAAAATGACATCGATGCCGTCTTGCTGCCTGCCTCTTCTCCAGAAAGGTCCGCCATGCCGCTGCCAAGTGACATCCCTGCAACTCCTGATGCATCCGCACCCCCCCGCCGCATGCTGTTGCGCCTGGCCGCTGCAGCCGGCGCGCTGGGAACGGCCATTCTGGCGGGCTGCGGTTTCGGTGGCCGTCCGGCGGCACGCAGCGCGGCCGACATGGCCTTTCGCCGCCAGTCGGCGCGCCACCTGTACGGCCGCTATGCCAATCGCATCTACCGCGGCATGCTGCCACCCATGCTGTATGCCGTAGGCACGCTGGAGGTGAACCTGGCGGCCAATGGCCAGGTACGCTCGGTGCGCTGGATGCGCGGGCCGACCCATGTTCCGGAAGTGATGCGCGAAATCGAAACCATGGTGCGCGCCGCCTCGCCCTTTCCTCCTCCGGGCAGCGGCGGCGGACGCTATGTGGACACCTGGCTGTGGGATCGCAGCGGGCGTTTCCAGCTGGATTCGCTGACCGAGGGCCAGTTGCGCGCCTGAGCTGCGAACCCACCCCGCCGTCTGGCAAACGGAATCCCGCAGTACAATGACAGGTTCGGAAGCGTGGGAGAGTGGTTTAATCCAGCGGTCTTGAAATTTGTTGTAGGTAGGTACTAGGAAGCTTGGCAGAGTGGTCGATTGCACCGGTCTTGAAAACCGGCATACCGCAAGGTATCCAGGGTTCGAATCCCTGAGCTTCCGCCAGTTAATACAATCAGTTAGCGTATTTAAGCGCGGCGATAAGTAAGTGAGGAAAGCCTTGTAACTGACCACATGCAAGGGCAAATTCGGTGCCAATCAGCGTCAGGAACAAAACCTAGCGGTAAGCAGATAGTAAGTGCACCGCGAATCCGTAAGTGCCGCAGCAAGCGGCGACACAAGGCCCCGCTAGTCGGGGCTTTTTGCCGTACGGTAAAGCAGTTTCGTAACAGTGCGCCGCGGTAGTGGCAGGTCAAGGCTCCTATGCCCAACTCGGCAAGACAAGTACCATAGCCAGAGCAAGCAACCGAGATCCGAGAAATTGATGAATAAGCAGGAACCGTCGCGGAAGGATGTACCGATGTCACTAGACCAAATTGTCAATGGCGATTGCCTTGAGCTACTGCGCAGCTTGGATGATGAAACGGTTGATCTCGTAGTTTCGTCGCCGCCCTACAACATCGGTAAAGAGTACGAGGCAAAGCGAGAGCTTGAACACTACCTCGACGACCAGCGAGCGGTACTGCGGGAGTGCCACCGCGTGCTCAAGCCCACAGGTTCTATCTTCTGGCAGGTCGGTTCGTTCTCGCACAAAGGTACGCTCGTACCGCTGGACGTGAAATTCTTCCCTATTCTCGAAGACCTCGGCATGCTGCCGCGCAACCGTATCGTGTGGGTTCGTCAGCATGGCCTCCATGCCACAAAGAAGTTCTCCGGCCGACACGAAACCATCCTGTGGTTCTCCAAGGGGGAAGAATTTTATTTTGATCTTGACGCTGTGCGAGTGCCTCAAAAGTGGCAGAACAAGAAATCTCACCGAGGCGACAACAAAGGCGAATTGTCTTGCAATCCAGAGGGCAAGAATCCGGGCGACGTGTGGGTGTTCCAAAACGTGAAGCATAACCACGAGGAACAGACCATACATCCGGCCCAGTTTCCAGAGGGATTGATCGCTCGTATCGTCCTTGCGACAACGCCAGAGGGCGGAGTGGTGCTAGATCCTTACATGGGCACCGGAACCACAGCAGTAGTCGCTCGGGATTATGGCAGGCACTATATCGGAGCAGAGCTAGACGAGCGTTACCACGGTGTTGCCCTACGCAGGCTCAATGGCGAGCCGGATGAAAGCGGTATGTTCCCCAATCTCAAAACATTGCGAGCATATGTGGCGAGAACAGGAAAACCGATTGAAAATTATCGCTTTGACGTTCAAATTGGCAAGGTCGCGTCGGATGGAAGCAAGGCCAAAATTTACCCTGAGGAGTACCACGCGGCAGAGTTAGTAGATCGCTTGCAATACGAAGCTGATGCTTTTGAGGCGAAAATCAATGGACGCGAAATACCGGAGGCCAAAGACTTGAACGGCAAATCAGCAAAACCTCTTCGTGAAGTTATCCCGCCCCAGCCGCTCCCACTGTTTGGGGAGTAGCAAGAAAACCGTTGACGTTACTCCGCATCAGACGATCTTGCATCTTCCTGCGCGGCCTTGCGTGATAGTTACAGCTCTCTGGTAGCGGGCAGCCACAGTCCGAGAGTATCGTGCCGCAGCGTAGTCCGTCCAAGTGGCATTCACCTGCCCCACTGACTCAAACAAGCCGACGAGCCTGATTGGTACGGTGAAAACCCCATTTTGAGCGAGTGCATTAAGTTGATTCACTGCCTGCTCGTAATACAGGGTACTGTTCGACGAAGGGAACATTCCTGCCTTGGTGACGATAACTACAAGACCAGTTGGCGCACCATGAAAAACAGTACCTGCGTTGAAAAACAGTTGGGATCGGATGGTGTTGTTGAGCAGAAATGGATAGTTCGAGAACTGAATCTCTGCGAGCAACCCATTCTTGCCAAAATCAATGTCGGTCCCAAGGAATGAAAATGCAGGTGGGATTGGGATTCCGCCGCCCCAGCCGAGTGGAGTAAGTGCCGCAGCGATATACTCGTTAGTTCCAACCGGATCGAATATTGGCGAGCCTTGTTTTCCGTCTTGATCCGATGCTTTCAAGTGTAGTGGCATGTTCAAAAGAACCTGCTCAAGCTCCTGCCATTGGGCAGCATACGGTCCTGCAATAGCCGCTCCAGCGCCTTGAAAGTCTGTAATTTGTACCTGCATTTCTCCCGCCTACCTTCATCAAAAGCATGATGATAGGTCACAGGATGCCAAACGGGAACTTTTACCTTGGTTTGCCTGAATGCGCATTGCCCATACAGGCCTTGCATAACTGGGCCAACACCCTTGCGGCAACCTAGCGGTGATCGTGGCCCCTGTGGCCCACTACGGGGCTTATTGCCCTAACTGCCTTGGCTTAAGTACGCATCTTCCGTTTCGCGCACTAAGTCCGCTGCCGAAACACCAAGTGCTTGACCTATCCCGATCATGGTGAACCGCCCCGGGTTTCGAGGAGGCCCCAACTCTTGAGAAGATGGAGCCATGAACAAGTCCA
Organism: Brachymonas denitrificans; assembly: GCF_907163135.1. Classification (NCBI taxonomy): domain Bacteria; kingdom Pseudomonadati; phylum Pseudomonadota; class Betaproteobacteria; order Burkholderiales; family Comamonadaceae; genus Allobrachymonas; species Allobrachymonas denitrificans. The sequence goes on from NZ_CAJQUA010000001.1 coordinate 1,299,559, forward strand.
ACAAGTTTTCCCCGGAAGTGCGCGAGCGCGCTGTGCGCATGGTGCAGGAGCATCGAGCCGAGTACCCTTCGTTGTGGGCAGCTATCGAATCGATTGCGCCGAAGATTGGCTGTGCGCCGCAAACCCTGCACGATTGGGTCAAGAGAGCCGAGATCGACGCTGGCCTGCGTGCGGGTACCACGACCTCGGATGCGCGACGCATCAAGGAACTGGAGCGCGAAGTCAAGGAGCTGCGCCGTGCCAATGAGATCCTCAAAACTGCCAGTGCGTTTTTCGCGCAGGCCGAGCTCGACCGCCAGCTCAGGAAGTGAAGGCCTATATCGACCGCCACCGCGATGACTACGGGGTCGAGCCCATCTGCCGGGTGCTGCAGATGGCCCCGTCGTGTTACTGGCGCCATGCGGCCCGGCAACGCAACCCGCAACTGCGCAGCGCACGTGCCCAGCATGACGACCATTTGAAAGCCGACATCCAGCGCGTGTGGCATGCCAACTGGCAGGTCTATGGCGCCGACAAGGTCTGGCTGCAGATGAACCGCGAGGGCATCCGGGTGGCGCGGTGCACAGTCGAGCGGCTGATGCGTACCATGGGCTTGCAAGGGGCACGCAGAGGCAAGACGATGCGCACCACCACGCCGGACACATCAGTGCCGTGCCCGCTGGACCATGTCAACCGGCTGTTTAAGGCCAGCCGGCCCAACGAGCTGCGGGTGTCGGACTTCACGTACGTCAGCACCTGGCAGGGCTGGCTGTACGTGGCCTTCGTGGTGGATGTGTACGCCCGGCGCATCGTGGGCTGGCGTGTCAGCCGCAGCATGCACACGGACTTTGTGCTCGATGCGCTGGAACAGGCCCTGTATGAGCGCCAGCCAGCAGCGCATGCCTTGACGCACCACAGCGACAGGGGCAGCCAGTACGTCAGCATCCGTTACACCGAGCGGCTGGGCCTGGCAGGTATCCAGCCATCAGTGGGAAGCAAAGGCGACAGCTACGACAACGCGCTGGCCGAGACCATCAACGGGCTATACAAGGCCGAACTGATTCATCGCCGGGGCCCCTGGAAGACCAGGGAAGCCGTGGAACTGGCGACCCTGCAATGGGTGCACTGGTTCAACCACGTCCGACTGCTCACGCCGATCGGGGGTATCCCGCCGGCAGAAGCTGAGGCAAACTACTGGAGGCAACTTGCCGACAGCAACACCTTGGCAGAGGTGTCCACTTAAACCAACCAGCCTCCTCGAAACCCGGGGCGGTTCAGATTCTTGTTTTGAGGAGTTTCAGATGTGTGATGTTCTTGTCTGGTCCTTAGATGCAATACGCTGGCCTGAAACGATCAGTGCGCTTGCTGCTGTGGCCACAGCCATCATTGCCCTCTGCGCTCTGCAAACTTGGAGACACCAAGACAAGGCCAAGGGTAAAGCGGAATTCCTTGATGCGTTAATTGAGGCTGCCCACACCTACATCGCCGAGATGCCCAAGCCCATCACGCTCTTGGAGATGGCAAAGATCGGTATGCAAGGCCATGCGCCAACTTGGGAAAACGGAGAGCCGGAAGATATAGCGGTCAAAGGTGCTATTGCCTACATCCAGAAGAACGGGGAGCACGATGGAAAGCGCCTGCTTGAGGTGCTGGAGGCCGTCCAGCCTTCAGTGGTAAAGCTAAGGTCGCTGGCGGCGAAGGGGCAGGTATTCAAGTTCGATGACTATGCGAAATGCCAGAAGGCGGTTGCGGTGCTTACATGGCATTTCGACAGAATAGAGGCGTTCATGGCTGTTATCGGGTCGCCAACGTGGAACTGGGAACATCCCGAGGTTCTCAGGCACTTGAAGGACGTAATGGCTATCGACCCGGACGAGATTCGCAAGAGCATCCAAGAGAACAACGTCGCCCTCCTTGAATTTGCGAGTCAGGCCTACAAGAAGATTTACGGTTAGAGCTTACAGGCCACGCAGTACCCATGCCAATACCAGTACGGCACCGTTGCGGTGATCGCCGCCTGTGCTGGCCTGCTGCCCGGCTGGTGCTGTCTGTTGGTGCCGAAAACAAACCCGCCACAGTCGAGTGGCTGGGCGGGCTTGGCTGCATCAGGTTTCAGAGGAATCACCCTGCAAGCTGCGGAGGTTGGTTTAACGAGGAACTCACCGCTATGCCTCGCCTCTGTCTGACAGGGGGTTGGTTGAGGACTACCAGCTTTCTCGGCGCGTGCTGTCCTTGCACGGGCCACACAGGCGGATGCCCGCCACGTCACGACTAAAGAACTTGTGGCCGCAGCAGGTACAGGGTCTCCAGCCGACATATCGCACGACGCGGGGCGGGTTGTAATTCCGGTCTAGCACCGGCTCCCGCCTGTCGTCGCGCTGCGGCCATTGCGCCGGTTCGTTGATGTCGCGCCCCTCGCTCATTACTGCACCTGACGGCGGGCAATCTCTGCCTCTATCTGCGCCAGCGTGGGCAGCGTGACATATACGGCCTTCGGCTGGTGCAGCCCATACAGTTCTGCCAGCGCACCGAGCGCGGCAATGCGTTCCATTGCGTTGTCGTTGCGCTCTGGGCAAGCAAGCTGCCAGAGCGTCCAGATGATCCATTGCTTCATGTGCGTGGCGACCTGTTCCCGTGTAGGCTCGATGCCTGCATAGACGTGGGCTTGCCTGTGGGGGTTGCCACGAATGAATGCGGGGTTCTTCCATGTGGGGTCGCGCCGCTCTGCTTCGGTAAGACATTGGCGCATGTCCTGCACTGATGCCACGACGCGCTCCCACGTTGCGCCGGGGAACTCGCCATCCTGAGCGACCACATGCCTGTCCCTGCCTTCAATCCAAATGATGAAACGCTTGGCGGGTTCCGTTGCCTCGGTGTCGTGATGGACGACGATGTTCTGCTTGTGGTCGGTGTAGCTCGTAATCACGGTTCGTTCTCCTTCTTATTGGGCGGGTAGTGCGGGCGGGACGTACAGACCGCTCACGGTGTCGGCTGCGATGTACGGCACGTCCAGCTTCTTGAAAATCGCTTGCAGGGTGCCAATCTCAGCCGGTGTCAGCTTGGCCCGTACCTCCTCACGGAGCTTGGGACGCTCTACGCGGTCGGGGCTGTTGGGGTTGTGCATCTTCTCCAGCAGGTAGCCATAGAGATGCATTTCGTCCATGTCCAGCTTCTGGAGGTCGTAGCCAGATTGATCGTCAGTTGTGACGGTCACTTCCTGCTGGAGCTTGGTTGCGGCATCGAGGCCTAGCAGCTTGGCGCGTCGTTCCATGACCCGTACTGCTGTGGCAATCGCTGCCAGCTTCGGCGCTTTGTCCTCAAGCACTCGCGTCAGTACGTCGCCGTTTTCGGGGTTGCGTACAGGCTGGCCGGTGTTGTCCAGCATGGGTGCGCTGACCACACGACCAGCGGACACCAGCGGGTGAAACGCCTTAACGGTCTGCATTGCCTCGGTCAGCAGAACATCACAACGGCCTAGCTCAAGGTTAAGCAGTTCTTCGGCAGGTTCGCGGGTATGAGCGGCAAGTGCATTGCTAATGACACGCGACACGGTGGGCTTGCCTACCCCCATGCGTTCGCCGATTTGTTCCAGCGTCAAACCCTCAAGGCGGAGGGAGAGCATTTCAGCCCGTCGCTGTGCATCGCGGACGGCGCGTGCTGATGTGATGTTTCTGGAATCTTTGCCTGTTCGTGTCATTGGTTGCTCCAACGAGACAGGCACTTATGCGGGAGCGTTGCGCTGCCGCAGGTTACGCCGTTGTGTTCAGTTACATGAAAACCGATACTCGGCTCAGTTCCTTGCTGATGTTGGCAGCGCGGATCTTCGACATGCCCAACGATTCAACAATGCGCCCGACTTGCGCTTGGTTCTCAATGCTGCTGAAATCTTCCGGGGCCGCACCTGCTGCCTTGGCATAGTGCCGCGCTTCTTTCCAGTCGTTGAAGTCGCTTTCCAGTTCATCAACCAGCTTGGCAAGCGTAGCGGCCAGCGGTTCCATGTCTGCAATGCGTTTGCCAGCGCGGGCAAGGATACTATCGGCGGTCCCCTTCAGCTTTGCAGCAGCGGCGGCGCGTGCCACTTCTTCAGCATCGCCAAGCTCTTGCTCAAGGCTGGCGCGGCGCAGTTCAAGGCGCTGCATCAGTCGGCGCGTCTTTTCAATCTCAATTTCCAGCTTGTCGGCCTTCGCGTCGTCGCCCTTGGCTGCGGCGCTGTGCCAGTCGGCATGAAGCACGTCATAAGTGCCGCTGGCCTCGGTGTGCTTGGCAATAACGTCGGCAAGGGCTTCGCGGAGTTTTTCAGGGGTGTTCATTTGGATGGTTCCTTGTGGTTGGTTACTTCTTGAAATGCTGGTTGTTGGCTTGCAGCATCGCGGTGACGCGTTCCTTCTGGCTCATCGCAGCAGCGCCACCGTTGGCCTGCACATGGCGGGCGTCCAGTTCTGCGTTGATGATTGCGTTTGGCAGCGATGCCTTGAACTGCTCAAGTTCTTGATGCTCGGCTACCGTCATTTCAGACGGGCGTGCCGGTTCGGTCGTCGTGGTCATGGGTGATACGTCCTTTCGTGGGGTTGCTGGTTGGGAAACTGGTTTGACGGTGCGCGGCTTACTGACAGGGTCAGTGGCCGGGTCGTCGCGTCGGAATTGGCTTTGCATTGCTGCTCCTTTGTGCTGGTTGAGAATCGCTGTCTCGACTACTGCCCTGACGCTTGCACCCTCGCGCTCTGCCAGCGTTGTAAGTGCGGCGTGAGCGTCAGCCGAGATATGGGTGTCAAGCCGGAAGCTGCCCGCCGATGCGTGTCGGGCGCGGTAGCTTGCTTGGTGTTGAGCGTTGGTAGCCATGAGCGCATGGTAGGACGGTCTTACCCGGTAAGCACTACATCTAGTGTTTGATTCCGTCAAAGTCACTACGGGTAGTGTGTCGCGTCGTCCTTTGCCGGGGTGCTGGCGCTGGTGGCGATTCCTGCGGCTTGCGTGCAATAGGCTTACGCGCTGCCGCCCTCGCTGAATATCAGGAACAGTTCCAATCGCTTACGGGCGCAGTCCGTCAAATAAGGTATTTGCTGTTCCTTGGTTGCCGGACTAATCGCTTGCCGCTTCTCGGAGATGCATCCTGTAATTGCGTTGTCATCAACAACACACAGGAGAACGACATGAAGCAATCGACAACGACCTACACCAAGCGAGTGAATGCCCGTCGCGCTGGTGTCGCCGCTGGCATCCCGAGCGAACGGGTTGCCCTGACGGTGCATAAGAACGGCGACGAAGTGCGGTTCGGCTGGAAGGAGAGCGCGGCACCCGTCAATAAGGTGACCACAGCAAGCAAGGTGCCGAAGGTCGAGCAAGAAGAACGCAACGGGGTCAAGCGTCCGAAGGCTGGCGGTGCGTGCGCTGCTGTGTGGGCATGGCTGGACGCGAACCCGACTGCTACGCTCAAGGAAGCGAAGGCCGCTGCACCTGCCCACGGCTGGAACGAAAACAATGTGAGCTGTGAGTATTACGCTCGCCGGAAGTTCTTGGGCATCAGTAGAACGACCGCCCCGAACTGATGAACATGACAATTCGATACAGCACCCCGCCTCGTGCGGGGTTTTTTGTGACCTGCTGCCGCTGGCCGGTACAGGGTGCCACCCTTGCATTGACCACAGCGTGAGCATGGCCTGTGCCGCCCTGCATCCGGGTTGCGTCACTATGGTTTGCAGGGCTGGCCGTTGCCCCTTGCGGGGTGTAGCGGCTGTAGCAGGTGTAGCCGTAGCAGGTTGCCCAATGCAGGTACAAAATAAAGAAGATTTAGGACTTTCAGAATCCCCCGTACCGTTTTCGCTACACCTGCTACAGCTACAGTCGCTACACCGGCTACACCTATCGCCGGTACTCATTCGCCACCTCGGGGTTCAAGCAATAGAACTTCTTCGGGCCTTGGGTGACGAGCTTGGCTCGGTTATGGTCTTCCAGCACTGCGAAGGCTTCGGAGCTTGCCGCGCCCCGTAGTTCGTTCGGCGCGAACTGCTTAACCTCTCGGGTCGGCACCAGCGCCATGCCGCTGTAGAGCTTCCCGATCAGCCATTCCTCAAGCCGTTCCGCTTTCCGCAGGCTATCGGGAACCGCCAACTGACGGCAGAAGCGCAGCGCCTCATGCAAGTACCAGCGCATCAACTCCGTCCCGGCTTCCATGCTTTCCACGCCGATGGATGAAATGCTGTGCGTGTGGTCACAGAAGGCATGAAGGCAGGCCGCGAGGCGTGCGGCGTTGTCGGCGGCTTTGCTGGCTACGTCCTGAACGTCGTAATACTCGCGCCCCCGGCCCAGTTCTTCCTCTACCTCGTCGTGGAAGCTAACCCAGACTTCCTTCGCTTCGGGTGATAGGGGCAGGTAGGTAGTTTCCAGCCTGCCATCTGCATCAACCTGAGCCGGAATGTTGAGCAGTTGCGTGACCCTCGCATTGAATGCGGTCAGCGCGGGTTCCCCCGGCGCTTGCTCCCGGTAGTACCGCGTCCCCTGCGTTGATTCTGGATGTGCAACTAAGAACCGAGCGAAGAAGCCGATGCCCCGCGCCAGTGCCCCCTGTCTGCTGAGGAACGATTGCAGCGTATCGGGCTGCACCATCAAGCCCATCGTCAGGCGCATCCCCTCGACGTTGATGCTTTGGGTAGAGGTGCGGTCGCGTCGGAGGTGCCCACCATCCCAACACACGTTCAGGCCTGCCATGTTCCGCATGACCGATTCAGGGTTCATGCCGTGAGCACCGAAGATAATCCCCGCCTCGTTGCTCAACACAGCAGCCACAGGCCAGCGGGTCAGCGCAACGCCCAACGCTTCGGGCGTGTCGTCCATTCGGAGAATGGTCGGGATGCGCGGTTCAAGCGGCCTGTTGAGTTCAAGCTGCTTGAGCTGTTCCGCGACGTACTTATCAGGCATCCCGCCTTTCGCGCTCTGCTTGATGGCTTGCTTGTAGCCTTCCTCGGTGCATTGCCATTCGGTTGAGGCTGCACGATATGCAGCCAGCGCCGGTTTAGCCGCTTCCGCTTGCTGCGCTTCCCATTCGTGAATGGCTTGCGTGAAATACTTGTCGGCGCTGCTCTTGCGTTCGCCGCTGACCGCGAGCGTGAGAAAGAACAGTGAGGCAGGGCCACGCAGACTTGCTCCGCGTTCAACGCTGACCAGTCCTTGCACCGTTGCCGAGACTGCGGAGAGCGCAGACGCTGCAATCAATGCGGTCGGTGCCTGGGTGAATTGCTCAACTTCCTTGATGGCATCGCGGATGAGGGGCGGCAATACTTCCAGCGGATACGGTAGCGCCTTGATTTCTGCACGCAACGGCACCGGCTTTTCCCAGACGGGTGCGGCTGGTTGCCCGTCACCGCCAAAGATGCCGGAAAGTAGGTCTTTGGCCTTGTGTAGCTTTCGGGCTGCGGGCTGCACAGCGTCGGCAGGGGCGACGATCGGCACTGCGCCGCCAGTAGGGTGCTGACCACACTGCAAGGCCTGCTGTGTCGCCTGCAAACTGTCAAAGCCCTGCACGGAGACATTCGCTAAACTAGCTTCTGCTAGTCCATTCAGGGGACGGTTCTCTTTCAGCGGCAGGGTGTTGCGACCCTCGCCGCTGTTTTCTTGATTACGGTTCATGATTTGTCCTGATTCCTTACGCTGGGCTTTTGCGTGCCGTACCGACTCGCGCAAGTCCCGCGACTGCATTGGGTTTGATCGTTCAAGGCCATCGTTTTAGATGTACGCTGGTCGTTAAACGGTCGCATGCACCGGGCTGCGGCTGGGCAGCGGGTACTGGCTCGTATTGGTGCAGGTACGCTCTGCCAGCCACGCCTCAAGGACGGATTCGCGGTAGCGAATGGGCGAGCGCAAGGAATGCGGATTGATCTTGATGAACTCGGGGCCGGTGCCGTAGGTGCGCCAGCGTTCGAGGGTGTTGGGTTTCACGCCGATACGTTCGGCGGCTTCGGCAGTCGTAAGCAGCTTGGGTGCTGTGGTCATTTTGGTATGGCTCCAGAACTAACTCGTCTGGTCACCTGCCACTGACGTTACGGCGTGCCGGTTTTTCAACCGGCCCAAGGGTGTTGCACCCTTGAGGCTATCGGGTGAAGTGCAGAAACTTGTGAGTAACTGCACTGCACTTGCGGCAACTTTACCGGCCTAAGTTTGATGATGCAATTTGACGCACGTTACTTTCATCAAACGAATCACCATTGCATCGTCGGGTTTTCGCTTTCGTAGAGTTCTTGCAATCGAACCCACAGGTGCGCCTCGACAATGTCTTTCACGATGGCAATTGACAGCATGTCATTAGCATCCCTGAAGTCGCGCAGTGAGTCGCACGAGTCTTCAAATACTTCCTGAATCTGCTCAATGGGCAGAAAGCGTATCCTTTCAAAGTGGCTGGTTGGCATGTGGCCTCCGTATCGGTTGCCCACCCGCCGCGCAAACAAAAAGGCCGGCTGACGGTGGAGCGTCAATGCCGGCCTGCTGGTGCAGACTATTCAGGACGTGCAATCCGCACGTCAGGCGATCTGGTGAATCGAACTTTACGCCTCTGTCTGCGCGACCGCAAATCGGGCGCGGAATGAAATAGCTATCTCGTAAGTATGGTTATTCGACTGGCTCCGCTTCGGGCTGCTGCGCTGCCTCGGCTTGCGCCTTAACGGCCACAGCCTGCGCCTCGATCCAGTCAGCGATGCGCTGTGCTTCCGGTCGCAAGTATTGAAGCTGCTGCGTTTCGAGGTAGTGACGCTCGGTCACGGTCTTGGGTACATGGTTCGTCAGCAATTCCACCCTGTAGAGATCGAGGCGGCAATTCGCAAGTCCTATCGTCGTGAAGGTGCGCCTCAAATCATGCGGCGATAGGTGGAGGCCTGCAACCTCGCTGACCTTGTTCATGGTGTCGCGGGGGTCGCGGATATGGCCTGCCTTGCCCCAACTGGTGAAAACGAAGTCACTACCCTTGACGCGCTGCCGGGTCTTGAGCAGTTCCAATGCTTGCGATGACAGGGGCATCCAGACGGGATTTCTATTTTTCGGGTCGGGTATGTGCCACCAGCCCTCGTCGAGATTTACCCTGTCCCATGTCAGCGCGGACGCTTCGCCAATGCGTGCGCCGGTCAGCATCAGGAACATGACAAGGTCAATGCTTGCAAGGGTGTCGCGGTTGTAGGCGACTTCGCGCCACTGCTGGAGTGCTGACCACACCGCGCCGACCTTGCTATCGGGTATGCGGGTCGTCTTGGCCTTGATCGGTGCCCATTTCTTGTGCAGCACTTCGACAGGGTTGTCCTTGATGATCGCTGTACCGTCCGGCCTGCGGTATTCCCGAATCGCGTAATTGAACAGGGCGCGAAGCACGCTGAATCCCTGATTGGCTTGCGCTGGTGCGGGGCCGTCGCCTCGCAGGCCGTGATTCTTAATCTCGTTGAACCGCTTTGTGACCGCCTCGCGGGTAATGCTCGCCATAGGCTTCTTGAGCCATGCCTCAAAGGTTGTGGTCACATGGCGCTCGATCTCGGCCTTGCTGCTGTCCTTTAGCGGGCGGTCGCGCTTGTATGCGTCCGCTACGTCGCGCAGGCTCACTGTCTCGGCTGCTCGTTCCTTGGCAACGGTTCGCGGGTCAATCCCCTGCCTCATGCTCCGCAGGTGTTCGCGTGCAACCTCGCGGGCTTGGTCGGCGGTGAATACACCATGCGGCCCGATGCTGATACGGGCCTCCTTGCCATTGACGCGCCCCTGCACGATGTAGGTGATCTTGCCTGCGGGAGTGACGCGGATGCCGAAGCCGCTCACCTCGCTATCCCAATGCAGGTCATACCCGCTTGCCGGGGGTGTAATTTTGTCGATGTAGGTCTTTGTGAGCTTTGCCATTTTTGTTCTCCGGAAGGTGCGGTAAGTACCGCGTAAGCAGCTCCGGTAAAGTTATGACAAGCTACACAAAATGTAAATCCGGCGCAAATGCTTGTTTTCATGGAACTCGTAAAACTTACGCAAGAGGCGCACAGTAGCGTAAAATCAGCCTACGAGTTACTTGAAAACCGCCGACCAGCAATGGTCCGTGAGTTCGAATCTCACCGCTTCCGCCAAGGCGCGAGAACACCACTCTGGTGTGTTCCTAGCGCATCCGATGGAACTGCCTCATGAAAACCTGCGTGGTCCTGACCGGAGCCGGCATCAGCGCCGACAGCGGTCTGAAAACCTTCCGCGACGCCGGCGGCCTGTGGGAAGGCCACCGCGTACAGGACGTGGCGACGCCTGAAGGCTTTCAGGCCAATCCCCGGCTCGTTCTCGACTTCTACAACGCCCGCCGTCGCCAGCTGCAGCAGGTCAAGCCCAACGCCGCACATTTTGCGCTGGCCGAACTGGAGCGGCGCTACCGTGTCCGGATCATCACCCAGAACGTCGACAACCTGCACGAGCGCGCCGGCAGCAGCCAGGTGCTGCATCTGCATGGCGAGCTGACCAAGCTGCGCAGCACGCGCGATCCGGGTTACGTCATCGACTGGCACCACGACCAGTTGCCCGACCATGCCGATCCGATGGGCGCACCAATGCGCCCGCATATCGTCTGGTTTGGCGAGGAAGTGCCTGCGCTCGAGCAGGCGCTGGAACTGGTGGCAGAAGCCGATGTGGTGCTGGTGGTGGGCACCTCGCTCAAGGTATACCCGGCCGCCGGCCTGATCGCCTATGCTCCGCCACACGCCGACGGCTATCTGATCGACCCCAATCCGTCGCTGCAGGCTGCTGCTGCCTACGACCTGACGGTGATTCCCGAACGGGCCGCGCTCGGCGTGCCGAAGGTAGTGGACTACCTGCTGCGCAGCGACTGAGAGCGGCGTTTCAGTCCTTGTCCATCGTCCGGTGCTTGCGCAACGTCCAGAACCAGATGCCGGCCAGCAGCACTGCCGCCACGCCCAGTTGCACCGCCCCGGCCCAGGGCACATCCTGCGCCACGCCGCTGCCCACGATCACCGCGACCACGCCCTGCGGCAGGAAACCGATGACGGAGCCGATGACGAAGGCGCGGTTGCGCACCTTGCTCAGCGCCAGCCCGAGGTTGATGATGCCGTTGCTCACCGGCAGCATGCGGATCAGCACGACCGAAGCCACGGTGGGCTTGGCATGCACGATGCGGCCGAAGAAGCGGTTCTTGCCGAAGCGCTCGGTCAGCCACTCGCGCCCGCCCCAGCGTGCCGCGCGGAAGGCGACGAAGGAGCCCAGCAGGCTTCCCAGCGTGGACCACAGCAGACCCTGCCAGAAACCGAAGGCAAATCCCGCCAGCGCACAGAACAGCAGGCGCGGCACGCCCACCATGATGAGAAAGCCGCTGAGCAGCACGAAGTAGAGCTCCGCGCGCAGGCCGCCGCCCTTGAACATGCCGGCCAGCGTGTTCCAGTCGCGCAGCTGCTGGCCGAGCGGGGTGAACTGGATCAGCGCGAACAGTACCACGCCAATGCCCACCAGCGTGAGCAGCTTGCGCGAGGTGTTGTGGGCAACCTGTTCCAGTTCCTCCGGAGGGACATCCTCCAGCGCCTCTTCCAGGGCTGATTCGTGTTCGTTGCGCATGAATGGCGCAGTTTACAGGCGGTTGGAGCGCACGGCGCGCGCCAGATACCAGCGCACGCCGAAGCAGTCGCGGATGCCGCGCCACAGGCGGTTGTGCACGCCGTACTTGGATACGCCCCGCATGCGCTCGCGGTGATTCACCGGGGTTTCGATCACGGTAAAGCCCTGGCCGCGCAGCAGCGTCGGCAGGAAGCGGTGCAGGCCGTTGAATACCGGCACTTCGCGCAAGGCGCTGCGTTTGGCTACGCGCACACCGCAGCCGCTGTCGCTCACCTTGTCGCCGGTGATCCAGTTGCGGTAGCCGTTGGCCACGCGCGAGGAGAACTTGCGCAGCCAGGTATCCTGGCGCTTGGCCCGCACGCCGGTGACGCAGTCCACGCCCTGTTTTTCGGCCAGCGCCAGCATGCCGGGCAGGTCAGCCGGATCGTTCTGGCCGTCGCCGTCTAGCGTGCCGACCCATTCGCCGCGCGCCGCCTGGAAGCCGCTGGCCACCGCCGCGCTCTGGCCGGCATTGACGCGGTGGAACACGCCGCGCACCGTCGGATATTGCGCCTCGAGCTGGCGGATCACGCTGGCCGTCTTGTCGGTGCTGGCGTCGTCCACCAGGATCAGCTCGTAGCCGCCGGGCAGGTCGCGCAGGGTGGCGATGACTTCTTCAGCCAGCGGAATGACGTTTTCCTCTTCGTTGTAGGAAGGAATCACGACGGACAAACGCACACCTGCGTGAGGCGCCGGGCTGGCGGTAACTTGGGTCATTGTGAGGGGGACGCTGCATGCGCCCATGCTTGAGACAAGATTAGAATTTTATGCCAGCGTCCGCCATCCGTCAGGACATGCGCCGGTTTCAACTTGCTACGGTGATGGCGGCTGGTATATTGCGCGTGCATCATGCTGCAATGCAGCAACACCGCGCCGCCGCGCCAAGTGGCAGCGTCTTCTGGAGAATCCGAATGTCCGACCCCGCGCGTTCCCTGGCGCCCTCCCGGCAACGCCTGCTGTGGCTGTCCCTGGCCTTGCTGGCCGTGCTCACGCTGGTCGCGGTGCTCAGCCGTCCGCTCACCCCGCTGGATGAAACCCGCTATGTGGGCGTGGCCTGGGAGATGTGGCTGCGCGGCGACTTTCTGGTGCCCTACAAGAACGGCGCGCCCTACGACCACAAGCCGCCGCTGATGATGTGGCTGTTCCAGCTCGGCTGGGCGCTGAGCGGAGGCGTGAATGAATGGTGGCCGCGGCTGGTATCGCCGCTGGCTTCAGCCGCCAGCCTCTTGCTGACCTGGGGCCTGGCACGCCGGCTGTGGCCGCAGCGCCCCGGGATTGCAGGGCCGGCCGTACTGATGCTGCTGGGCGGCATGCTGTGGATGATTTTTTCCACCATGGCCATGTTCGACATCCTGATGGCGTTGTGCACGCTGATCGGCATGCACGGCATCGTGATGGCGGCCGACGGGCAGGCGCGGCGCGGCTTTGCCGTGCTCGGGCTGGCCATTGGCCTGGGGGTGCTGGCGAAGGGGCCGGTGATCCTGCTGCAGGTGTTGCCCGCAGCACTGCTGGCGCCGTGGTGGAACCGCGGCCTGCGCTGGGGGCGCTGGCTGGGCGGCATTGGCTTGTCGATTCTGCTCGGTGCCGCCATTGCGCTGGCCTGGGCGATTCCGGCCGGCTACTCGGGCGGCGAGGAATACCGCAACGCGATTTTCTGGGGCCAGACGGCCAACCGCATGGTGGAATCGTTCGCGCACCGTCGCCCGATCTGGTGGTATCTGCCCTTGCTGCCGCTGATGCTGTTTCCGTGGTTCCTCTGGACGGGACTGTGGCGCGCCACCCTGCCCTATCTGCGCCAGCGGCTGGACCGTGGCGGGCGTTTCTGCATTGCCTGGAGCCTGCCGGTGCTGCTGGCGTTTTCCTTCATCAGCGGCAAGCAGCCGCATTATCTGATCCCGATTTTCCCGGCCTTTGCCCTGCTGACGGCGCGGGCGCTGGACGAGGTGGAACAGGCGCGCGGGCTGTGGCTGCCGGCGTTGCTCGTGTTTGTGCTGGGCGGCGTGATGCTGGCGCCCGAGAAGCTGGGTATCCACCTGGATGAAGCCACCGTGCTGGCCTGGCCCGGGGTGGCGCTGATGCTGGCGACGGTGCTGATCTATGCGCTGGGCCGCCGCAGCGCCAAGCCGCTGGTGCCGCTGGCCCTGCTGGGCGTGGCGCTGGCGAGTGCCATCCAGCTGGCGGTGCTGCGCCCGCAGTACGACTCCTACGACATGCACCCGGTCGCCCGTGCCGTGAAGCAGGTGCAGGATGCCGGTGGCCAGGTGGGGCACATGGGCTTCTATCACAACCAGTACCAGTTTGCCGGACGGCTGGAGCAGCCGCTGGTGCAGATCGAGGGGCTGGAAGCGGTGCGCAGCTGGGTGGCGGCGCACCCGCAGTCGCACATCGTGCTGTACACGCGCGACATGCACCAGCTCGATGGCGTGCCGGTGCTGGCGATCCAGCGCTACCGCGGCGGCAGCGCGGCGCTGATGACCACGGCGACGGCCCGGGCCTTTCTGGCGCGCCCGCAGGCCGCCGACGAACTGAAATGGTAAGGATTTATGATGTTTCACGGCACATGCCTGTGCCACCGAGTTTTCATCCTGCAACCTGACGCGCTCCTTCCATGAAAATCGCAATCGCCGGCACGGGCTACGTCGGCCTGTCCAACGCCATCCTGCTGGCCCAGCACAACGAAGTCGTCGCCCTGGATATCGTTCCCGCCAAGGTGGACATGATCAATGCGCACAAGTCGCCGATTGCCGATGCGGAAATCGAGGACTATCTCGCGCACAAGCGGCTCGATCTGCGTGCCACACTGGACCAGCGCGAGGCCTATGAAGGGGCGGATTACGTCATCATCGCCACGCCGACCGACTACGACCCGGACACCAGCTACTTTGACACGCGCTCGGTCGAGGCGGTCATCCGCGATGTACTGGCCATCAACCCGCAGGCCGTGATGGTGATCAAGTCCACCGTGCCGGTAGGCTATACCGAGCGCATGCGCGCCGAGATGCAGTGCGACAACCTGATCTTCTCGCCCGAGTTCCTGCGCGAGGGCAAGGCCCTGTACGACAACCTGCACCCTTCGCGCATCATCGTGGGCGAGCAGTCGGAGCGGGCGCGCGTATTTGCGCAACTGCTGCAGCAAGGGGCGTTGAAGCAGGACATTCCGGTGCTGTTCACCGGATCGACCGAGGCCGAGGCGGTCAAGCTGTTTTCCAACACCTATCTGGCCATGCGCGTGGCCTACTTCAACGAACTGGACAGCTACGCCGCCATCCACGGGCTGGACACGCGCCAGATCATCGAGGGCGTGGGGCTGGATCCGCGCATCGGCACGCACTACAACAACCCCTCGTTCGGCTACGGCGGTTACTGCCTGCCCAAGGACACCAAGCAGTTGCTGGCCAACTACCGCGAAGTGCCGCAAAACCTGATCCGCGCCATCGTCGATTCGAACACCACGCGCAAGGATTTCATCGCCGACGAGATCATCAACCTGCGCCCGCGCGTGGTCGGCGTGTTCCGCCTGATCATGAAGGCCGGATCGGACAACTTCCGCTCATCCAGCATCCAGGGCATCATGAAGCGCATCAAGGCCAAGGGCATCGAGGTGATCGTGTACGAGCCGGCGCTGACCGACGAGCACTTCTTCAATTCGCGGGTGGTCAATGATCTGGAAGCCTTCAAGCGCGAGGCGGACGTGATCATCGCCAACCGGCGCAGCCCGCAGCTGACGGATGTGAATCACAAGATCTACACGCGCGACCTGTTCGGGAACGACTGAGCAACACGCACCAAGTCGATAGAGCGGGGCCGCTGCTGCGGCCCCTTGAACCTTAAGCATTCCATCAGCGAACGCTAAGGCATTCCTAAGCTTGCGTGACGATGATAGAGGCATCGACAGCAATCGTGCTGCGACAAACTCCCGAAAAGGAACATCATCATGAAACGCAACACTTCCATCGCCGCCCTGATCGCTGCAGCCACCATCGCCACCGCAGGCGGATTTGCCTATGCAGGCCAGGACGGCAAGCGCGCCGGCGATCGCTACGACGAACTGCTCACCTCCAAAATTACGCTGCAGCATGCCATCGCTTCGGCGCAACTGCAGCACCCGGACGGCCGCGTGATCAAGGCCGAACTGGAGCAAGGCAAGGATGCGCCGTACTACGAGGTGGACGTGGTCACGCCCGACAAGAGCGTGGTCGAGGTGCGTGTCGATGCCACCGATGGCAAGGTGATTGCCAGCGACGTGCAGAACCGCGATGCCCGCAAGGACAGGCAGGAGCGCAAGGACGCCAAGGAACGCAAGGACACCAAGGAACGCAAGGACGTACAGGAACGCCAGGAAGCCAAGGAGCGCAAGGACGCCAGGGAGCGCTCCTGATCCCAACCGGCCGCTCGCGGATTTTTTCCGGAGCGGCCGCGCTCTGCACCGCCAAATCCCGCTCGCTGCCTCTAAGATAGCGTGATGAAGATTCTCGTCACCGGCTCGGCCGGATTCATTGGCGCGGCGCTCACGCAGCGCCTGCTGGCGCGTGGCGACAGCGTGGTCGGTATCGACAACCACAACGATTACTATGATCCGCGCCTGAAGGACGCCCGCCTGGCGCAGTTCGCCGATCATCCGGGCTATACGCACTACCGCATCGATCTGGCCGACCGCGCGGCGGTCGAGCAGGTGTTTGCCACGCACAAGCCGCAGCGCGTGGCCAATCTGGGCGCGCAAGCCGGTGTGCGCTACTCGATCGACAACCCGCTCGCCTATATCGACAGCAATGTGCTCGGTTTTGCCCACATTCTGGAGGGTTGCCGCAACCACGGTTGCGAGCATCTGGTGTATGCCAGCAGCTCCAGCGTGTACGGCGCCAACACGGACATGCCGTACTCGGTGCACCAGAGCGTGAACCACCCGCTCAGCCTGTACGCTGCCAGCAAGAAGTCGAACGAACTGATGGCGCATGTGTACAGCAACCTGTTCCAGATTCCGACCACCGGCCTGCGCTTCTTTACCGTGTATGGTCCCTGGGGCCGGCCGGACATGGCGCTGTTCAAGTTCACGCGCGCCATCCTGCAGGGCGAGCCGATCAAGGTATTCGGCTACGGACAGCACAAGCGCGACTTCACCTATATCGACGATATCGTCGAAGGCGTGATCCGCGTGCTGGATCGCCCTGCTCCACCCGATCCGGCCTGGGACAGCCGGAATCCCGACCCGGCCAGCAGCAGCGCGCCCTGGCGCGTGTACAACATCGGCAACAACCAGCCGGTGGTGCTGCTCGACTACATCGCCGCACTGGAGCAGGCGATCGGCAGGAAAGCCGAGATGGAATTGCTGCCGCCGCAACCCGGCGACCTGCACGACACCTTTGCCGATGTGAGCGAACTGGTGCAGGAATTTGACTATCAGCCCGCCACACCCGTCACTGAAGGGGTGCAGCGGTTTGTGGACTGGTATCGCGGGTTTTACGGCGCATAATCCCGTCATTGCCAAGCGCAATTGCATTAATCCCGCATGACAGGCGTGTGATTAATCACACATGGCCCACCCGGAATATTTCCATATCCGGATTAATGGCTTTCATGCGCCTTTAAATACACTTTGGCTTAATTGTTCCCAACCCGCATCCAGCGGGCTGGAGCGCCCTGCGTTTTTGTCAGGAAGCGCTCCTTTCCTGCTGCTAAAATACTTGTTAAAAATCACCTATCTTATTGATTTATATTAATAAATTTGATTTTAAACAGGCAAGCCACCTGTCAGGGTAATCCTTGATCCGACCGTTCGGATTTTGCCCGTAGACTGCATCACTTCAACGCAAGCGAAGCAGCCATGAGCGATATTATTCTCGAAGCCAGAAACCTGACCAAGGAATTCAAGGGATTCGTTGCCGTCAACAACGTCAATCTCAAGGTCCAGCGCGGCAATATCCACGTCCTGATCGGCCCCAATGGCGCCGGCAAGACCACCTGTTTCAACCTGCTCACCAAGTTTCTCAAGCCCACCTCCGGCCAGATCCTCTTCAACGGCAAGGACATCACCCATGACGAGCCCGCCACCATCGCCCGCAACGGCATCGTGCGCTCCTTCCAGATCTCCGCCGTCTTCCCCCACATGACCGTGCTGCAGAACGTGCGCCTGGGCATGCAGCGCAGGCTCGGCGCGTCCTTCCACTTCTGGCGCAGCGAGAAGATGCTCGACCAGCTCAACGCGCGCTGCATGCAGCTGCTCGCCGAGGTCAAGCTCGAGCAGTTCGCCAACGAGCTCGCCGTCAACCTGCCCTACGGCCGCAAGCGCGCCCTGGAGATCGCCGCCACCCTGGCCATGGAGCCCGAGCTCATGCTGCTTGACGAACCTACCCAGGGCATGGGCCACGAGGACGTGGGTCACGTCACCGACCTGATCAAGCAGGTCTCTGCCGGCCGCACCATCATGATGGTCGAGCACAACATGAAGGTGGTCTCCACCATCGCCGACACCATCACGGTGCTCTCGCATGGCGAGGTGCTCGCCGAGGGCAACTACGCCGAGGTGTCGCAGAACCCGCAGGTGATGGAGGCCTACATGGGCACCACGGCCACCGAACTGCAAGGAGCCCACTGATGCATGCCGTTCTCGAACCCCAGGCCACACAGGCGGCCAGCACCGGCACTCCGGTGCTGGAGATCAGCGATCTGCATACCTGGTATGGCGAATCCCACATCCTGCATGGCGTGAACCTCACCGTGAACAAGGGCGAGGTGGTGAGTCTGCTGGGCCGCAATGGCGCCGGGCGCACCACCACGCTGCGCGCCATCATGGGTATGGCCGGCAAGCGCCGCGGATCCATCAAGATCAATGGCGTGGAGACCATCCGCATGCCCACCTACCGCATCGCCCACATGGGCGTGGGCTATTGTCCGGAGGAGCGCGGCATCTTCGCCAGCCTGAGCTGCGAGGAGAACCTGTACCTGCCCCCGCGCGTGCGCAGCAAGCAGCCGCAGCCTCCGATGCATACCAAAGAGATCTACGAGATGTTCCCCAACCTGGAGCGGCGCAAGCACAGCCCGGGCACGCGCCTGTCCGGCGGCGAGCAGCAGATGCTGGCGGTGGCGCGCATCCTGCACACCGGCGCCAACCTGCTGCTGCTCGACGAGATCTCCGAGGGCCTGGCTCCCGTGATCGTGCAGGCGCTGGCGCGCATGATCACCATGCTCAAGGCCAAGGGCTACACCATCGTGATGGTGGAGCAGAACTTCCACTTTGCCGCGCCGCTGGCAGACCGGCTCTATGTGATGGAGCACGGCGAGATTGTCGAGCAGTTTGCGGCCAGCCAGCTGCAGGAGAAGATGCCGGTGCTCAACGAGCTGCTGGGCGTCTGAGTCCTTCCGATTCCTTTTACCCACACCCTTCCCTCTCGAGAAAAACCAGGAGACAAACGATGAAACTGAACAAAGCAGCAAGCCTGACCGCGGTGGCCGCTTCCGTGCTAATGCTGGTGGCCTGTGGCAAGCAGGGCAGCAGCTCGGCGCCTGCGGCCTCTGGCGCCAGCGGCGCCACCGCCGCTGCTCCTGCCGCTGGCGGTGGCGGTGACGTAATCCGCATCGGCTTTACCACCGACATGTCCGGCGTGTACTCCGACGTGGATGGCAAGGCTGGCGCCGAGGCGATCCAGATGGCCATCGACGACTTTGGCGGCTCGGTGCTGGGCAAGAAGGTCGAGCTGGTGAGCGCCGACCACCAGAACAAGGCCGACATCGCTGCCTCCAAGGCACGCGAGTGGCTGGACCAGCAGAACGTGCAGATGATGGTGGGCGGCACCAACTCCGCCACTGCCCTGGCCACGGCCAAGATCATGGCCGAGAAGAAAAAGCCCTACTTCGTCATCGGTGCCGGCTCTGCCCGCCTGACGAACGAGGACTGCACACCCTACAACGTCCACTACGCCTATGACACCGTGGCCCTGGCGCGCGTGGCGGGCAAGGCGCTGATCGAACGTGGCGACAAGAACTGGTACTTCCTGACTGCCGACTACGCCTTCGGCCACTCACTCGAAAAGGACACCACCACCATCGTCGAGGCTGGCGGTGGCAAGGTGCTGGGCTCGGTGAAGGTGCCGCTGGGCAACTCCGACTTCTCCTCCTTCCTGCTGCAGGCCAAGCAGTCCAAGGCCCAGGTGCTGGGTCTGGCCAACGCCGGCGGCGACTTCATCAACAGCGTGAAGGCCGCCAACGAATTCGGCCTATCCAAGGACATGAAGCTGGCCGGCCTGCTGGTGTTCATCAACGACGTGCACGCGCTGGGTCTGAAGGATGCGCAAGGCCTGCTGGCCACGACGAGCTGGTACTGGAACCAGGACGACGATTCCCGCAAGTTCGCCAAGCGCTTCTTCGAGAAGTTCAACCGCATGCCGAGCATGCTGCAGGCAGCCGATTACTCGGCCACCACCACCTGGCTGAATGCCGTAAAAGCGGCCGGCACCACCGATGGCGATGCCGTGATGAAGGTCATCAAGAGCACGCCGATCAACGACATGTTCGTCAAGGACGGCAAGGTGCGTGAGGACGGCCGTCTGGCGCAGACCATGTACCTGATGCAGGTGAAGAAGCCTGACGAGTCCAAGGAGCCCTGGGACTACTACCAGCAGGTGAAAGCCGTGCCGGGCGACCAGGCCTACACCCCGCTGTCCGAGTCCAAGTGCAGCTTCGTCAAGAAGTCCTGATGCCGTGAGGCAGTGGTTGCCCTCCCGGAGGGCAGCCACTGCCGGCGCAAGCCGTGACCGGCTTTTCATCACCTGTTACTCCTGAACCCCCATGGAAATCTTCGGCATCCCCCTTGCGGGCGTCATGAGCCAGTTGCTGATCGGTCTGGTCAACGGCTCCTTCTACGCCATGCTCAGCCTCGGGCTGGCTGTCATCTTCGGCCTGCTCAACGTCGTCAACTTCGCACACGGCGCCATGTTCATGCTCGGCGCCATGATCGCCTGGATGGGCGGCCAGTACCTCGGGCTGAGCTACTGGGTCATGCTCTTTCTCGCTCCCCTGGTCGTCTTCGCCATCGGCATCGTCATCGAGAAACTCTTCCTCAAGCACCTCTACAAGCTCGACCACCTCTACGGCCTGCTGCTCACCTTCGGCATCACCCTCGTCGTCGAAGGCCTGCTGCGCACCCAGTACGGCGTCTCCGGCCTGTCCTACAGCCCCCCGGAGCTGCTGCGCGGCTCCACCGATCTGGGCTTCATGGTCCTGCCCAACTACCGCGCGTGGGTCGTCTTCGCATCGCTCGCCGTCTGCCTGGGCACCTGGCTCATCATCGAGAAGACCAAGCTCGGCGCCCTGCTGCGCGCCGGCACCGAGAATCCCAAGCTGGTCGAAGCCTTCGGCATCAACGTACCCCGCATGGTCACCCTCACCTACGGCCTCGGTGTGGCCCTCGCTGCCGTCGCCGGCGTGCTCGCCGCCCCCGTGCTGCAGGTCAGCCCCCTGATGGGCTCCAACCTCATCATCGTCGTCTTTGCCGTCGTCGTCATCGGCGGCATGGGCTCCATCCTCGGCTCCATCGTCACCGGCCTGGCCCTGGGCGTGATCGAGGGCATGACCAAGGTGTTCTATCCCGAGGCGTCCACCACCGTGGTGTTCGTGATCATGGTGCTGGTGCTGATGTTCCGCCCCGCCGGACTGTTCGGCAAAGAGAAGTGACGCAAAGGGATCCAACAAAATGAACAAGACCATCGGTTACGCCATCCTTCTGCTGGCAGCACTGGCTGCACCCTTTGTGGTGTATCCCGTCTTCATGATGAAGCTGCTGTGCTTCATCCTGTTTGCCTGCGCCTTCAACCTGCTGCTGGGCTACACCGGCCTGCTCTCCTTCGGCCATGCCGCCTTCCTCGGCGGGGCCGGCTACATCACCGGCTGGGTCATGACCCAGGTGATTCCCGATCCGGTCATCGGCATTCTGGCAGGCACCGCCTTTGCCACCCTCATCGGGGTCATCATGGGCTACATCGCCATCCGCCGTCAGGGCATCTACTTCGCCATGATCACGCTGGCGCTGGCGCAGATGTTCTTCTTCATCGCGCTGCAGGCCAAGTTCACCGGCGGCGAAGATGGCCTGCAGGGCGTGCCGCGCGGCATGATCGCCGGCATCCTCGACCTGGGCAATGACTTCGTGATGTACTACGTGGTGCTGGCCATCGTGGTGGCCGCCTTCCTGCTGATCTACCGCACGGTGCATTCGCCCTACGGGCAGATCCTCACGGCCATCAAGGAGAACGAGCCGCGCACCATCTCGCTAGGCTATGACGTGGACCGCTTCAAGCTGCTGGCCTTTACCCTGTCTGCGGCACTGGCCGGTCTGGCCGGTGCGACCAAGACGGTGGTGCTGGGCTTTGCCACGCTCACCGATGTGCACTGGTCGATGTCGGGTCTGGTGATCCTGATGACGCTGATTGGCGGCATGGGGACCTTGCTGGGTCCGGTGGTGGGGGCCACCATCGTGGTGATTCTGGAGAACCGCCTTGGCAACATCGGGCACTTCCTGGCCAGCCTGACCGGGGTGAACTGGTTCAACAGCCTGGGCGAGCAGGTCAACCTGGTGATCGGATTCATCTTCGTCATCTGCGTGATGCTGTTCCGCCGTGGCATCGTCGGGGAGTACATCGCACTCGCACAAAGATTCAAAAAGCGTCCCGCCTAACCCCTTGAGTCGATGCAAAACCCCGCCCAGGCGGGGTTTTTTCAATTGGAAACGCCGTTTGCCCCTCCGCGCACGGCCACAAACAGCCCCAGCCGTGACCCCTATCGTTTTCCCTGATCTCCTCGTTTTGAGCCAAAGCCGATATTTGTATTTTTGTATAAATATTAGGCAAAAAATCCGGAATAACCCGCGTTTTATCAGCATTTCCGGACAAGCCCATCCGAGCACATCAAGGAAAACCCCGATTCGCTATGCAAATTCGCAACTGAACAATGCAAATGACTCCATCGGGATGCAGATACGCTGTTTCAGAATGGTGACAGAGTCAAGCAGCAGACACATTTTGAACCTGGCTTGTACTCAAGAAGCATGACACCTTGCCCCGCTTCCGGAACACCAGAGCATTCCCACCCCTTCTTCGGAGACATCATGAGCACCATCATCGGCCACTACATTGCAGGCGAAATCCACGTCCCTCAGGGCGGACGCACGGGTCCTATCTTCAACCCATCCACCGGTGAGGAAATTGCGCGCTGTGCCTATGGTGATCAGGCGACGATGGATCAGGCTGTCCAGGCTGCCACCGAGGCAGCCCGCAAGTGGTCGCAGACCTCCCACGCCACCCGCATCGCCGTGATGTACAAGCTGCGCGAACTGATGATTGCAGCCACTGACGAGCTGGCAGAGGTGATCGGCCGCGAACACGGCAAGACCATCGCTGATGCCAAGGGTGAAATCGGCCGTGCCATCGAAGGCATCGAGTTTGCGACCAACGAGCCCCATGTGACCAAAGGCGAATTCTCCGTCAATGTCGGTGGCGGCATCGATGTTTTCTCCATGCGCGTACCGGTTGGCGTGGTTGGCTGCATCACCCCGTTCAACTTCCCGATCATGGTGCCCATGGTCATGATGGGCATGGCCATTGCAGTCGGCAACGCCATTGTCTGGAAACCGTCCGAAAAAGTGCCTGGCGCAGCCATGATCCTGGCCCGCCTGCTGAAGGAAGCCGGTCTGCCCGAAGGCGTGTTCAACATCGTGCATGGCGACAAGGTCGTCGTGGATGCCCTGCTGGAGCACCCCGGCATTGCCGCCGTCAGCTTCGTCGGCTCGACCGGCGTGGGCGAGTATGTGTACCAGAAAGGCACTGCGAACAACAAGCGCGTGGCTTCCTTCACCGGTGGCAAGAACCACATGGTGGTGATGCCCGACGCCGATCTGGATGCAGCTGCCGGCGCCTTCGTTTCTGCCGGCTTCGGCTCTGCCAGCCAGCGCTGCATGGCCGTCTCGCTGCTGCTGCCGGTGGGCGAGCAGACCGCCGTCAAGCTGCGTGAACTGGTGATCGAGAAAATCAAGGCGCTGCATGTCGGCCCCTACAACGACCCCAAGGCCGATTTTGGCGCCGTTATTTCCGCCCAGTCCAAGGCCGCCGTGGAAAAAGCCATCGCCGAGGCGATCGACGCCGGCGCCGAGCTGGTGATGGACGGCCGCGGCATCCGGATTCCCGGCCATGACAACGGTTACTACATCGGCCCCACGCTGTTCGACCATGTCACCATGGACATGACTTTCTACAAGGAAGAAATCTTTGGCCCGGCACGCGGCATCATGCGCGCCGCCACGCTGGACGAAGCCATCGCCATCACCAACGCCCACGATTACGGCAACGGTTCCGTGATTTTCACGCGCGACGGCAAGTCGGCGCACCGCTTCATGTCGGAAGTCGAGGCCGGCATGATCGGCGTCAACGTACCGGTGCCACTGCCGGTTTCCTATTTCAACTTTGGCGGACTGCGCCGCTCGAAATTCGGTGACGGCCATCTGTATGGCCCGGATGCAGCGCGCTTCTACACCAAGTTCAAGACCGTCTCCCAGCGCTGGCCGGATGCTGCTGCAGCCCCTGCTGCTGTCTCGCTGGCATTCAACCCGGTTTCCGACAAGTCCTGAGCGGCGTACCGCCTGATCCGCGAAGGCGAGCCCCCTCGCCTTCGCTTCAACACACAAGGAGACACCCTCATGAACATCGCATTCATCGGCATTGGCAACATGGGCGGCCCCATGGCCATCAACCTGCAGAAGGCGGGCCACACGGTCAAGGCCTTCGACCTGTCCCAGGCCGCCTGCGACACCGTCAAGGCCGAAGGCGTGACGGTGGCCGCCAGCGCCAACGATGCTGCCAGGGACGCCGAAGTCGTCGTCAGCATGCTGCCCGCCAGCGCCCACGTCGAAGCCCTGTACCTGGGCAAGGACGGCCAGCCCGGCCTGCTCGACGTGCTGCCGGCCGGCGCACTGATCATCGACAGCTCCACCATCGCCGCCGCCAGCGCGCAGAAGGTGGGCGCTGCGGCCGCCGCCAAGGGCTTTGCCTTCATCGACGCCCCCGTGTCCGGCGGCACCGCTGGCGCCGCTGCCGGCACGCTGACCTTCATGGTCGGCGGTGACGATGCGGCGCTGGGCCGTGCCCGTCCGCTGCTCGAGAAAATGGGCGCCAACATCTTCCACGCAGGCAGCGTGGGCGCCGGCCAGACCGCCAAGATCTGCAACAACATGCTGCTCGGCATCCTGATGATCGGCACCAGCGAAGCCATGGCCCTGGGCCTGGCCAACGGTCTCGACCCCAAGGCGCTGGCCGAGATCATGCGCCGCAGCTCCGGCGGCAACTGGGCGCTGGAAAAATACAACCCCGTGCCCGGCGTGATGGAAACGACCCCGGCCAGCAAGGGCTACGCCGGTGGCTTCGGCACCGACCTGATGCTCAAGGACCTGGGCCTGGCGCAGGAAAACGCCATGCACGTGCGTGCCAGCACCCCGCTGGGCGCCATGGCGCGCAGCCTGTACGCGGCGCACAGCCTGTCCGGCAAGGGCGGGCTGGATTTCTCCAGCATTATCCAGATGCTGCAGAAGGCAGATTGACGATTTCAGGATCCAGAAAATCGACGCAGGCAGACGATGAACAGCTTCAACTGGGACAACCTGAAAATCTTCCTGGCCGTAGCGCGCGCGCAATCGGCCTTGGAAGCTTCGGTCCTGCTGGGCATTGACCAATCGACCATTTCACGTCGCCTGCATCAGCTGGAAAAGGATATTGCCTCACGCCTGTTCGATCGCAATTCCCAGGGGCATCGCCTGACGGCTGCCGGTCACCGGCTGCTGGAGCATGTGGAAAAGCTGGAAACCTCCATTACCGCCATTGAATCGGAAGTGTTCAACGACAGCATGTCACTCACTGGCGACATCCGTCTGGGAGCAACCGAAGGTTTTGGCAGCTATTTTCTTTCTCCGCACCTGGCGCGATTCTGTGCCCGGCATCCGAATATCTCGGTCGAGCTGTTGCCGATGCCGCGCAATATCAACCTCTCCAAGCGGGAAGCCGATGCGTCGGTGTCGCTGGAGCGCCCCACGAACGATCAATTCGTGACCTCCAAGCTGTGCGACTACCGGCTCTTGCCCTATGCCACCGCAGAGTATCTGGATCGTCATGCTCCGATTACGACTGTCAGCGATCTGGAGCGGCAACGCTGGATCGATTATGTGGACGACCTGAAATTCACCAACCAGCAATTCACCTTGCATGACTGGCTGCCCGGTATCAAGCCATTTTTCTGCAGCACCAGCGTGATCGCCCAGTTCCAGGCCGCACAGGCCGGCGTCGGCATGGCATTTCTGCCCTGCTTTCTGGCCAATACCGTACAGAACCTGATCCCGGTGCTGCCGGATGACATTCAGGTCACGCGCACCTTCTGGTTGACTGCACCGGAAGACCGCCGGGAACTGGCCCGCGTCAAGGTGCTCTGGGAATATCTGCGCAAGGTAGCGGACGCCAATCAGGGCTATCTGATGGGCGCAGAGAAACATATCCGATGGGTGACGCCATGACACACCCCCGAGCAGGCACTCCGGCCCTCCCGACCATTTTCCGTCTCCTGAACAGAAGGATTACCAGCGATGAGTGACATCATTCTCGAAGCCAAAAACCTGACCAAGGAATTCAAGGGATTCGTTGCCGTCAACAACGTCAATCTCAAGGTCCAGCGCGGCAATATCCACGTCCTGATCGGCCCCAATGGCGCCGGCAAGACCACCTGTTTCAACCTGCTTACCAAGTTTCTCAAGCCCACCTCCGGCCAGATCCTCTTCAACGGCAAGGACATCACCCACGACGAGCCCGCCACCATCGCCCGCAACGGCATCGTGCGCTCGTTCCAGATCTCCGCCGTCTTCCCCCACATGACCGTGCTGCAGAACGTGCGCCTGGGCATGCAGCGCAGGCTCGGCGCCTCCTTCCACTTCTGGCGCAGCGAGTCAATGCTCGACCAGCTCAACGCGCGCTGCATGCAGCTGCTCTCCGAGGTCAAGCTCGAGCAGTTCGCCAATGAATTCGCCGTGAATCTGCCCTACGGCCGCAAGCGCGCCCTGGAGATTGCCGCCACCCTGGCCATGGAGCCCGAGCTGATGCTGCTCGACGAGCCCACCCAGGGCATGGGCCACGAGGATGTCGGCCACGTCACCGACCTGATCAAGCAGGTGTCCGCCGGCCGCACCATCATGATGGTCGAGCACAACATGAAGGTCGTCTCCACCATCGCCGACACCATCACGGTGCTCTCGCATGGCGAGGTGCTTGCCGAGGGCAACTATGCCCAGGTGTCCAGCAACCCGCAGGTGATGGAGGCCTACATGGGCACCAATGCCACCGAACTGCAAGGAGCCCACTGATGCATGCCGTTCTCGAACCCCAGGCCACACAGGCGGCCAGCACCGGCACTCCGGTGCTGGAGATCAGCGATCTGCATACCTGGTATGGCGAGTCGCACATCCTGCACGGGGTGAACCTCACGGTGAACAAGGGCGAAGTGGTCAGCCTGCTCGGGCGCAATGGCGCCGGGCGCACCACCACGCTGCGCGCCATCATGGGCATGGCCGGCAAGCGCCGCGGATCCATCAAGATCAATGGCGTCGAGACCATCCGCATGCCCACCTACCGCATCGCCCACATGGGCGTGGGCTATTGCCCGGAGGAGCGTGGCATCTTCGCCAGCCTGAGCTGCGAGGAGAACCTGTACCTGCCGCCGCGCGTGCGCAGCAAGCAGCCGCAGCCTCCCATGCATACCAAAGAGATCTACGAGATGTTCCCCAACCTGGAGCGGCGCAAGCACAGCCCCGGCACGCGTCTGTCCGGCGGCGAGCAGCAGATGCTGGCGGTGGCGCGCATCCTGCACACCGGGGCCAACCTGCTGCTGCTCGACGAGATCTCCGAGGGCCTGGCGCCGGTGATCGTGCAGGCGCTGGCGCGCATGATCACCATGCTCAAGGCCAAGGGCTACACCATCGTGATGGTGGAGCAGAACTTTCACTTTGCCGCGCCGCTGGCCGACCGGCTCTATGTGATGGAGCACGGCGAGATTGTCGAGCAGTTTGCGGCCAGTCAGTTGCAGGAGAAGATGCCGGTGCTCAACGAGCTGCTGGGCGTCTGAAGCCGCTTTCTTTCGTTTTCTTTCCTTTCTTTTTTTCCACACCCTTCCTCTAGAACACACCAGGAGACAAACCATGAAACTCAACAAAGCAGCAAGCCTGACCGCGGTGGCCGCCTCCGTGCTGATGCTGGTGGCCTGTGGCAAGCAGGGCAGCAGCTCGGCGCCTGCCGCAGCCTCCGGTGCCAGCGGCACCGCCGCTGCCGCTCCCGCCAGTGGTAACGTCATCCGCATCGGCTTCACCACCGACATGTCCGGCGTCTATGCCGACGCCGACGGCAAGGCCGGCGCCGAAGCGATCCAGATGGCCATCGACGACTTCGGCGGCTCGGTGCTGGGCAAGAAGGTCGAACTGGTGAGTGTTGACCACCAGAACAAGGCCGATATCGCCCTGTCCAAGGCGCGTGAATGGGTGGACCAGCAAAATGCCACGGTGCTGATCAGCGGCACCAACTCTGCGGTTGCGCTGGCCACTGCAAAGCTCGCAGCCGAGAAGAAGATTCCGTTCTTCTCCATTGGCGCGGCCACCGCTCGCCTGACCAATGAAGACTGCACCCCCTACACCGTTCACTATGGATTTGACACTGTGGCCCTGGCGCGTGTGACCGGCAATGCCCTGCTGGCTCAAGGCCTCAAGAGCTGGTACTTCCTCACCACGGACTATGCCTTCGGCCATTCGCTGGAGAAGGACACCACCGCCGTTGTGGAAGCCGGTGGCGGCAAGGTGCTGGGTGCTGTTCGCGCACCGCTGGGCGCCTCCGACTTCTCGTCCTTCCTGCTGCAGGCCAAGCAATCCAATGCACAGGTGCTGGCACTGGCCAATGCCGGTGCCGACTTTACCAACAGCGTCCGTGCGGCCATCGATTTCGGCATCAACAAGAATATGAAGGTCGCGGCACTGGTTGCCTACATCAACGACGTGCACGCGCTGGGTATCGACAAGGCACAAGGCCTGTTGCTGACCGAAACCTGGTTCTGGAACCAGAATGATGAAACCAAGGCCTTTGCCAAGCGTTTCGAAGAGAAGATGAAGCGTCCGCCCAGTTTCGTCCAGGCGGGCGACTATTCGGCAACCACCGCGTATCTCAATGCCGTCAAGGCCGTGGGAACCACCGATGGCACCAAGGTGATGGAATATCTGAAGAGCAACCCGATCAATGACATGTACGTCAAGAACGGCAAGATCCGCGAAGACGGCCGTCTGATGCGTCCGATGTATCTGGTGCAGGTGAAGACTCCGCAAGAATCCACCAGCCCGTGGGATCTGTACAAGACGCTGAAAGAGATTCCGGGCGAGGAGGCCTTCACGCCTGCAGCCGAGTCCAAGTGTTCGCTGCTCAAGAAGTCCTGATGGCCATGCGGTGACGGCTGTACCGCAGTCGTCACCCGTTCCCGCTCGACGCGGCTTCCGACAAGGGACGCTGCGTCCTGCCTCATGCCCCCACCTAGCTTAACAATCCCATGGAAATCTTCGGCATCCCCCTTGCGGGCGTCATGAGCCAGTTGCTGATCGGTCTGGTCAACGGCTCCTTCTACGCCATGCTCAGCCTCGGGCTGGCTGTCATCTTCGGCCTGCTCAACGTCGTCAACTTCGCACACGGCGCCATGTTCATGCTCGGCGCCATGATCGCCTGGATGGGCGGCCAGTACCTCGGGCTGAGCTATTGGGTCATGCTCTTTCTCGCTCCCCTGGTCGTCTTCGCCATCGGCCTGATCATCGAG
The DNA here is from genome assembly GCF_907163135.1 of Brachymonas denitrificans. NCBI lineage: Bacteria > Pseudomonadati > Pseudomonadota > Betaproteobacteria > Burkholderiales > Comamonadaceae > Allobrachymonas > Allobrachymonas denitrificans. The sequence goes on from NZ_CAJQUA010000001.1 coordinate 1,328,986, forward strand.
AAACTCTTCCTCAAGCACCTCTACAAGCTCGACCACCTCTACGGCCTGCTGCTCACCTTCGGCATCACCCTCGTCGTCGAAGGCCTGCTGCGCACCCAGTACGGCGTCTCCGGCCTGTCCTACAGCCCCCCGGAGCTGCTGCGCGGCTCCACCGATCTGGGCTTCATGGTCCTGCCCAACTACCGCGCGTGGGTCGTCTTCGCATCGCTCGCCGTCTGCCTGGGCACCTGGCTCATCATCGAGAAGACCAAGCTCGGCGCCCTGCTGCGCGCCGGCACCGAGAATCCCAAGCTGGTCGAAGCCTTCGGCATCAACGTACCCCGCATGGTCACCCTCACCTACGGCCTCGGTGTGGCCCTCGCTGCCGTCGCCGGCGTGCTCGCCGCCCCCGTGCTGCAGGTCAGCCCCCTGATGGGCTCCAACCTCATCATCGTCGTCTTTGCCGTCGTCGTCATCGGCGGCATGGGCTCCATCCTCGGCTCCATCGTCACCGGCCTGGCCCTGGGCGTGATCGAGGGCATGACCAAGGTGTTCTATCCCGAGGCGTCCACCACCGTGGTGTTCGTGATCATGGTGCTGGTGCTGATGTTCCGCCCCGCCGGACTGTTCGGCAAAGAGAAGTGACGCAAAGGGATCCAACAAAATGAACAAGACTATCGGTTACGCCATCCTTCTGCTGGCAGCACTGGCTGCACCCTTTGTGGTGTATCCCGTCTTCATGATGAAGCTGCTGTGCTTCATCCTGTTTGCCTGCGCCTTCAACCTGCTGCTGGGCTACACCGGCCTGCTCTCCTTCGGCCATGCCGCCTTCCTCGGCGGGGCCGGCTACATCACCGGCTGGGTCATGACCCAGGTGATTCCCGATCCGGTCATCGGCATTCTGGCAGGCACCGCCTTTGCCACCCTCATCGGGGTCATCATGGGCTACATCGCCATCCGCCGTCAGGGCATCTACTTCGCCATGATCACGCTGGCGCTGGCGCAGATGTTCTTCTTCATCGCGCTGCAGGCCAAGTTCACCGGCGGCGAGGATGGCCTGCAGGGCGTGCCGCGCGGCATGATCGCAGGCATCCTCGATCTGGGCAATGACTTCGTCATGTACTACGTGGTGCTGGCCATCGTGGTGGCTGCTTTCCTGCTGATCTACCGCACGGTGCATTCGCCCTACGGCCAGATCCTCACCGCCATCAAGGAGAACGAGCCGCGTACCATCTCGCTGGGCTATGACGTGGACCGCTTCAAGCTGCTGGCCTTTACCCTGTCTGCGGCACTGGCCGGTCTGGCCGGTGCGACCAAGACGGTGGTGCTGGGCTTTGCCACGCTCACCGATGTGCACTGGTCGATGTCGGGTCTGGTGATCCTGATGACGCTGATTGGCGGCATGGGGACCTTGCTGGGTCCGGTGGTGGGGGCCACCATCGTGGTGATTCTGGAGAACCGCCTTGGCAACATCGGGCACTTCCTGGCCAGCCTGACCGGGGTGAACTGGTTCAACAGCCTGGGCGAGCAGGTCAACCTGGTGATCGGATTCATCTTCGTCATCTGCGTGATGCTGTTCCGGCGCGGCATCGTCGGGGAGTACATTGCGCTGGTGCAGCGGCTCAAGCTGGCTTCCGTCGGCAAGAAGCGATAAGAGCCCACTTCCACTGTCCAATGCCGGCCCCAGCGCCGGCATTTTTCATGGTGCTGCCATCTGCCTCCCCCACACTCCCACGTGGCAATTTTTTCTTGCCAAATGCGACGAATACTTTCTTACGCATGGCATGATAGGCACCTGCGGACGCAAGGCGACAGCTTCCCGTCTGCACCCCTTCCGGGATCGTCCAACGACACTCACAGGCAGACCTGGCACATGACTTCGCACCTCGGAACCCGATCGCCCCAGCCCGACGCGGCTGCTGACAATAATGCTTCTTCCCCATCCCGGGGCAGGAACGCCTGGCGGCTGGCGCTGCCCCTGCTGGCGCTGGCCGCGGGGGGGTCGGCGCTGGCCCTCAAGCCGCTGAGCATCTCGCCGCAAGGCGAAGTGAGCAAGGTACGCCAGTTCGTGGTGACCTTCGACAAGCCCGCCGTCACCGCCGGCAATCCGGAAGCACCGGCTCCATTCAGCATCAGCTGTACCAGCACCAACAAGCAGATTGCCATCCCGCGCTACAACGGTGCCTGGCGCAATCCGTCCTCATGGGCGGCGGATTTCGACGACTATCTGCCCGCCGATGTGCGCTGCACGGCCAAGAGCAGCCCCGGTTTCCGCTCACCCACCGGCGAAACGCTGGAAACCACCACGGCGCAGTTCCACACAGGCGCCCCCTTCGTGCAGACAATCACCCCCGGTGGTGGCAGTATCGACGAGAGCCAGGCCTTTGTGCTGCGTTTCAATGGTGCCGTCGATGCCGCCAGCGTGCAGGCAGCCAGCCATTGCGAAGTGGAAGGTATCGGCGAACAAGTGCCCACGCGCGTGATCAGCGGCGATGACCGCGCGGCCATCCTCAAGTCGCGCTGGTTTGCCAAAGAGGCCGAAAAGCAGCCCGACCGTTTTGTGGTGCTGCAGTGCAACCGCACGCTGCCGCAAAGCGCTGCCGTCTCCCTCACCCTGGGCAGCTATCGCAGCCCGGGCGGCCTGACCAGTCCGCAGCCGCAGAACTGGAAGTTCAAGGTACGCCCGCCCTTCGAAGCCACCTTCAGTTGCGAGCGGCCGAATGCACAGGCGGCCTGCCTGCCGATCCGTCCGGTACGGCTCGAGTTCAATGCTCCGGTGCCCATGAACTGGGCCAAACAGGTGGTGCTGCGCAGTGGCAACACCACGCTGCAACCGGATTTCAGCGCGGATGAAGCCAAGGCGGCCAGCGTGGAGGAGATCCGTTTCAAGCCCGCCCTGCCCGAGCAGAGCACGGCACAACTGGTACTGCCTGCCGGGCTCAAGGATGACGCCGGCCGCCCGCTGCAGAATGCCGACAGCTTCCCGCTCATGGTGCGTACCGGCCCCATGCCGCCGCTGGCCAAGTTTGCGGCCGCCCCCTTTGGCGTGGTCGAGCGCTTTGCCGAAGGCCCGGATGGCCCCGCCCTGCTGCCCATCACGCTGCGCAAGGTGGAAGCCGCCCCGGCCGTGAAGGCGCTGCAGCCGGGCGGTAAGGTACGCACTCTCACGCCCGAAAGCGACGCCGAAATCATTCGCTGGTACCAGCTCGTGCGCGACTATGACGGCGAGCTGGTGGAGCGCACCAAGGCGCGCAAGGACGGCATCCAGACGCTGCCGCCGGCACTGCCCGAGTCCAATGACGACGAGCAGACCGACATTCCGCCCAGCATGGTGCAGGCGCGCATGGTCTCGCTGCTGGCCCAGGCCGGCGGCGCCAAGGCCACCGAGCTGCCCAAGCCCGAAGGCGGCGATCCACGCCCGTTCGAGGTGGTCGGCATTCCGCTGCAGCCGGGCTTCCATGTGCTGGAAATCGCCTCGCCCATCCTTGGCCAGAATCTGCTGGACCCCCGTTTCAAGCAACGCACCATGTATGTACGCACCAGCGCACTGGTGACCAATCTGGGCGTGCACTTCAAGCATGGCCGCGCCGGCTCGCTGGCCTGGGTCACTCGGCTGGACAACGGCAAGCCCGTCCCCAACGCCAGCGTGGCGGTGAGCGGCTGCAATGGCAAGCTGCTGGCCTCCGGCAAGACCGATGCCAAGGGCATCTGGCGCCATGAGCAGGCCATCGAGGCGCCCAGGTGTGGCGAGTACGACCAGGAGAGCGCCCTGTTCGTCAGCGCCCGTGCCGCCGACGACAAGGGCGGCACCGACATGGCCTTCGTCTGGAGCGACTGGAACCGCGGCATCGAAAGCTGGCGTTTCGACGTGCCCACCAGCAGCGATCCCAAACCCGACCTGCGCGCCCACACCGTGCTCGACCGCACGCTATTGCGTGCCGGCGAAACCGTCTCGATGAAGCACTACCTGCGCACCGAAACCCTGCGCGGGCTGGCCGCCGCGGGACAGATGCCGACGCAGCTGCGCATTACCCACGTTGGCAGCGATGAAAGCATCGAACTGCCGCTGGTCTGGCGTACCACCGCCACGGGCGGGCAGACCGCTGAATCCACCTGGGAGACTCCCAAGGCGGCCAAGCTCGGCCACTACCGTGTGGCGCAAATCGGCAAGGACCGCAAGGGCGAGCCCTATGAACTCGACAGCGGCGAATTCCGCGTGGAGGAATTCCGCCTGCCCACCATGCACGGCAGCATCGCGCCGGTGCAGAAGGACACCCTGGTGGGCAGCACCGAGCTGCCGGTGCAGGTGCAGCTGGCCTACCTGAATGGCGGCGCCGCCAGCGGCCTGCCGGTGCAGGTGTCGGCCAGCATCAAGCCGGCCTATGCCTGGTTTGACGACTACGGCGGCTTCAGCTTCAGCAAGAGCGAACGCTGGTCGCGCCAGACCGAGGACGACAGCGAAGACGAGGACGCCCCCGCCAGCAAGACGCAGCTGCTGGCCGACCGCCTGACACTGACGCTGGGCAAGGACGGCGCCGGCCAGGTGAAGATTCCCAACATTCCCGAGAGCGGCCAGCCGCAGGACGTGACGCTGGAAGCCAGCTACAGCGATCCCAATGGCGAAATCCAGACCCTGCAGAGTCGGCAGCGCATCTGGCCGGCAGCGGTAGTCGCCGGCATCAAGACCGAGTACTGGGTGTCGGTGGACAAGGACCTGAAGTTCCAGGCACTGGCGCTGGATGTGCATGGCAAGCCGCTCAAGGACGTGAAGCTGGCCGTGCGCGGCGTGGCGCACAGCACCGTCACCAGCCGCAAGCGTCTGGTGGGCGGCTTCTACACCTACGACAACCAGGACAGCAGCAAGGACCTGGGCATCCTGTGCAGCGGCAAGAGCGACAGCCGCGGCCTGCTGGTGTGCAACGCCAGGGTCGATGAGCCCGGCGAGGTGGAGCTGGTCGCCAGCGCCACCGACGGCGAAGGCCGCAGCACCGAGGCCAGCACCAGCGTCACCGTCACGCGCCAGGGCGAGATCTGGTTCGGCGGCGAAGACCACGACCGCATGGACGTGCTGCCCGAAAAACGCGACTACCAGCCCGGCGAAACCGCCCAGCTGCAGGTGCGCATGCCCTTCCGCTATGCCACTGCCCTGCTCAGCGTGGAGCGCGAAGGCATTCTGCACAGCGAGGTGGTGGAGCTGAACGGCAAGGATCCGACCGTCAAACTGAAGATCCAGCCCGAATGGGGGCCGAACGTATACGTGAGCGTGCTCGCCCTGCGTGGCCGCCTGCGCGACGTGCCCTGGTACAGCTTCTTCACCTGGGGCTACAAGGCACCACGCGAATGGTGGCGCGCCTTCTGGCATGACGGCAAGGAATACGTCGCACCCACGCCGCTGGTCGACCTGAGCAAGCCCGCCTTCCGCCTGGGCATGGCCGCTCTGAACGTGGGTGTGGAAGGCCATGCCCTGCAGGTGAGCGTACAGCCCGACAAGGAAGCCTACCAGGTACGCCAGCAAGCGCAGGTGCTGATCAGTGCCAAGACTCCTGATGGCAAGCCGGCCGCCCATGCCGAAGTGGCCGTGGCCGCGGTCGACCAGGCCCTGCTGGAGCTCAAGCCCAACACCAGTTGGGACCTCCTGCATGCCATGTTCCAGCAACGCGCATGGGGCGTGGAAACCGCTACCGCGCAGATGGAAATCATCGGCCGCCGCCACTATGGCCGCAAGGCTGTGCCGGCTGGCGGTGATGGCGGCAACGGCGCCGCCACACGCGAACTTCTGGACACCCTGCTGCTGTGGAATCCGCGCGTGCAGCTCGATGCCAACGGCCAGGCCCGCATCACCGTGCCGCTGAATGACGCCCTGACCCGCTTCAAAGTGGTAGCCGTGGCCGACAGCGGCCAGGACCTGTTCGGCACCGGCGAAGCCAGCATCCGCACCACGCAGGATCTGCAGATCATCAGCGGCCTGCCGCCGCTGGTGCGCGAGGGCGACCAATATCGCGCCCAGATTACGCTGCGCAATACCACCAAAAAGGACATGCAGGTCGAGGTCACGCCCAAGGCCACCCTGCTCGAACTGAAACCGCAGAGCGTGACCATTCCCGCCGGTGGTTCGCACGAGATTGCCTGGGACGTGACGGCTCCCCCGCAACTGACCGCCACGCGCACGCAGGAGATCGTCTGGGAAGTGAGCGCACGCGACACCGCCGGCAGCAAGGCAGCCGATGCCCTGAAGATGAGCCAGCGCATCATCCCGGCCGTGCCACTGACGGTGCAGCAGGGCATGCTGGTGCAGGTGGATGACAAGAGCATCAGCCTGGCGCCGCCCCCGCAAAGCCTGGCCCTGGCCGATGGCAAGGCGGCCCAGGGCGGCGTGAAGATCGCGCTGCAGCCCTCGCTGGCCGAAAGCCTGCCGGGCGTGCGCGACTGGTTTGCCAACTATCCCTACGTCTGCCTGGAGCAGAAGGCGAGCAAGGCCATCGGCCTGCGCGACAACGCGATGTGGCAGGGCATTCTGAATGAGTTGCCCACCTATCTGGACGCCGACGGCCTGGCCAGCTACTTCCCGCCGCAGGAAGGCGGCCGCGCCCGCGGCAGCGATACGCTCACCGCTCACCTGCTGGCCAGTTCGCATGAAGCCGGCTCGCTGAATCCACGCTGGCAGCTGTCGCCTGCCGCGCGCGACAGCATGCTGGGCGGACTGACCAGGTTCGTCGAAGGCCGCATCGAGCGCGACTTCTGGAGCCCGCGCAACGACCGCGACGTGCGAAAGATCGCCGCCATCGAGGCGCTGGCCCGCTATGGCAAGGCGCAGCCGCGCATGCTCACCAGCATCACCATCGCGCCCAACCAGTGGCCCACGCATGCGGTGATCGACTGGCTGAGCATCCTGCAGCGCATGCCGTCCGTGCCCAACCGCGATACGCTGCTGACCGAAGCCAACCAGATCCTGCGCGCACGCCTGAGCTACCAGGGCACGCGCCTGCAGTTCAGCACCGAGCGCGATGACTACTGGTGGTGGCTGATGCAGAACGGCGACGTGAACAGCGCCCGCCTGATCCTGACCGTGGTAAACGATCCGGAATGGCAGAACGAGCTGCCGCTGCTGGTCAACGGCTTCATCGCGCGCCAGAAGAACGGTGCCTGGCAGACTACCAATGCCAACCTGTGGGGCGGCCTGGCGCTGGAGCGTTTTGCCGCCAAGGTGGAAGCCGGCCCGGTGAGTGGCAAGACGCTGCTGCGCATGGGCGGCAGCGAGCAGACCATCGACTGGAGCAAGGTCGCGCGCCTGGGTGCCAGCGCCCAGGCCCGTGGCAGTCACTGGTTCGGCGCCCCGGCGACCGAGCGCATGTACACCAACAACACTGCCTTCCTGCCCTGGCAGAACGCGCCCGGCGCGGCAGCCCAGACGCTGAGCCTGCAGCAGCAAGGCAGCGGCAAGCCCTGGGCCACGGTGCAGGCGCTGGCGGCGGTGCCGGTGAAGGCGCCCGTGTCGGCCGGCTACAGCGTGAAGAAGACGGTGACGCCGGTTCAGCAGGCCGTACCCGGCAAGACCAGCCGTGGCGATATCTGGCGTGTGCGCCTGGACATCAATGCGGCTACCGACATGACCTGGGTGGCAGTAAGCGACCCGATTCCGGCTGGCGCCACCGTGCTGGGCAGCGGCCTGGGCCGTGACTCGGCCATTGCCACCGAGGGCGAGCGCGCCAGTGGTCGCGGCTGGCTGGCCTTTGTGGAACGCAGCTTCGAGGCCTACCGCGCCTACTACGAGTATCTGCCGCAGGGCACGACCAGCATCGAATACACGGTGCGGCTGAACAACGTGGGCCAGTTTGCCCAGCCCGCCACGCGCGTGGAAGCGCTCTATGCGCCGGAAGTGTTCGGCGTGGCGCCCAATGCGGCGGTGAAGGTGGAGGCGCGCTGAGTTGGCTGACGGTCTGAAAGGATCGCTGGCGGCGAAAGCACGCCGCTTGTTGCAAGGCCCGGATTCGCCCTGGATTGCACAGGGTCGCGGCGCAGCCCTGCGCCGCGCGGAGTCCGGCGCACGACCGCTTGGCACAGGCGTCGGAGCGATCCTGCTCCAAGTGATCGGCCGTGCACGCATTCATGCATTCGGCTCGGCTCTGCTGGCAGGAAGTGCGGTGCTGTATACCCCCGCAGCCCACGCGCTGCCCAGCTTTGCCCAAGTACGGCAGGATTTCGTCTCCTCCGAATCCCTGCTGCTGGATCGCAACGGCGAGATCGTGCACCGGCTGCGTACCAATCCCCAGGTGCGACGCGGCCAGTGGGTGGCGCTGGCCGATGTGTCACCCGCCTTGCGCACCGCCCTGCTGCTGAGCGAAGACAAGCGCTTCTACGAACACAGCGGCGTGGACTGGCAAGCGGCAGGCGCGGCCGCTTGGGGCAATCTGTGGAACACCCGCACGCGCGGCGCTTCCACCATCACCATGCAGCTGGTCGGCCTGATCGACGACGACCTGAAGCGCGGCCAGGGTGGCCGTACGCTGCTGCAGAAGTTCGGCCAGGCGGCCTCGGCGCGCATGCTGGATGGGCGCTGGCGCAAGGACGAGATCCTCGAGGCCTATCTCAACCTGGTGCCGTTTCGCGGCGAGATCGTCGGCATCGACGCGCTCAGCCGCACCCTGTTCGGCAAGGCCGCGCACGGCCTGGATGCGCGTGAAGCCGCCATTACCGCCGCGCTGGTGCGTGCTCCCAATGCCGGGCCGGATGCCGTCGGGCAACGGGCCTGCGGCGTGCTGGCATCCATGCAGAAAACCCCACGCAGCGCCGTGCTATGCGACAGCCTGGGCTTGTATGCAGCCGGCGTGATGCAGCGCAAGGCCTGGGCGCCGAGCGATGGCAACGCGCCGCATCTGGCACGCAGGTTGCTGAGCGGGCAGCCGGCCGGCACCCGGTTGCGCAGCACGCTGTCCGCCCCCTTGCAACGCCTTGCCACGCAGCAACTGCTGCGCCAGATGCACGAACTTGCGGGCCGCAATGTGCAGGACGGCGCCGTGCTGGTGCTGGACACCGCCAGTGGGGACGTACTGGCCTGGGTCGGCGCGTCGGTGCGCACCAGCCACAGCCCCGAAGTCGATGCCGTGCTGGCGCCGCGCCAGCCGGGCTCCACGCTCAAACCCCTGCTCTATGCCCAGGCGATTGCCGAACGCCGGCTGACCGCAGCCTCGCTGCTGCACGATTCGCCCGCCGCGATTCCGACGCAAAGCGGCCTCTACATTCCGCAGAACTACGACCGCCACTTCAAGGGCTGGGTATCGGTGCGCACCGCACTGGGCAACTCGCTGAATGTGCCGGCCGTGCGCACCATCGGCATGGTGGGTGTCAATCCGTTTGCACGCCAGCTGCGGCAACTGGGCATTGCCCTGGCCCGCACTGGTGACTACTACGGCTACAGCCTGGCGCTCGGCAGCCCGGAGATGAACCTGCTGCAACTGACCAATGCCTATCGCGCGCTGGCCAATGGCGGGCGCTGGGCCGAGGTGCGCATGCAGCTCCCCAACGCACCGGCTGCCAACGCAGGGGATGGTGGCAACGCGGCTTCCGCCACCACAGGGGCAGGCGGGTTCTCCACCTCACAGCCTGCAACAGGCAACCCCGCCTTCCGCCAGGCCATCGACGAGCGCGCCGCCTTCATCGTCGGCCAGATCCTGTCCGACAACAACGCACGCCTGGTCACCTTCGGCCCCAACAGCCTGCTGCACACGCGCTTCTGGACTGCCGTGAAAACCGGCACCAGCAAGGACATGCGCGACAACTGGGTGGTCGGCTGGAGCCAGCGCTACACCATTGGCGTCTGGGTAGGCAATGCGCGTGGCGATGCGATGTGGGACGTGAGCGGCACCAGCGGCGCAGCCCCGATCTGGGCGGCGCTGATGCAGCACCTGCACGCCAGCACGCCCAGCCGGGCTCCAATGCCGCCGCCGGGCGTCGTCAGCCGCCAGGTGCGCTTCGACGTTCCCCCCAGCGCCGGAGCCTCACTGCGCGAACCGCCACGCACCGAATGGTTCATCACCGGTACCGAACAGGCCGTGTTTGCCGTCGCCCCACAGGCCGGGCGCACCTCCGCCAGCGCCCTCGCCCGCATCGACAGCCCGAGCGACGGCACCATCCTCGCCCTCGACCCCGACATCCCGCCCGAGCGCCAGCGCCTGATGTTGCGCACCCGGGTCCCCAACGCGCAATGGTGGATCAGCGGCAAGCGCATCGGCCAGGGGAACGCAGTCGGCTGGCTGCCCTGGCCGGGACGCCATAGCGTGGAATTGCGCCAGGGAGACGGCAAGGTGCTGGATCGGGTGGGAATCGAAGTGCGGGGGGCTGGCGTTCGGACCGGCGCAAACGGTACAAGCGGTCGCCCGTGACGGACCCCTGCAGCGCTGCGCCGCTGCACCCATGCGCGATGAATGTCGAGTGCCAAGTGCCAAGTGCCAAGTGCCAAGTGCCCCAGGAACGTAAACGGGAACACCTCGCAACCAGCCCGCAAGCCCTCAAAATTTCCTCAATCGCCTCTCGCGGATTTCATCCAAAAGTACCGCCTTTTTTTCCGGGATCGCACTACCATGACACGCCTTGTGCCGCACCCGCCGTTGTGCGACCATTCCCGTTAAACAATAAGCATCCCCGCATTGCCGGAGCCTGCATAGAGGAGATATTCCATGTCCGTCATCACCTGTATTGAAGACCTGCGCGTGCTGGCCGAGAAGCGCGTGCCGCGCATGTTCTACGACTACGCCGACGCCGGCTCCTGGACCGAGTCCACCTACCGAGCCAACGAGGCCGACTTCCAGCCGATCAAATTCCGCCAGCGCGTGGCCGTGAACATGGACAACCGCAGCACCGCTACCACCATGCTGGGCGAGCGCGTGGCGATGCCGGTAGCCATCGCCCCCACCGGCCTGACCGGCATGCAGCATGCCGACGGCGAAATGCTGGCCGCGCGTGCAGCCAAACAATTCGGCATTCCCTTCACCCTGTCCACCATGAGCATCTGCTCCATCGAGGACGTGAGCGAAGCCACCGGCGGCCATCCGTTCTGGTTCCAGCTCTATGTGATGAAGGACAAGGACTTCATGCGCAACCTGATCGATCGCGCCAAGGCCGCCAACTGCTCGGCGCTGGTGGTCACGCTCGACCTGCAGGTGCTGGGACAGCGCCACAAGGACCTGAAGAACGGCCTCTCCACCCCGCCCAAGCCCACCATTGCCAACCTGATCAACCTGGCGACCAAGCCGCGCTGGTGCCTGGGCATGCTGGGCACCTCGCGCCGCACCTTCCGCAACATCGTCGGCCACGCGAAGAGCGTGAGCGACATGTCCTCGCTGGCCTCCTGGACTGCCGAGCAGTTCGATCCAGCGCTGAGCTGGAATGACATCGAGGAAATCAAGAAACTTTGGGGTGAAAAAATCATCCTGAAAGGGATCATGGACAAGGAAGATGCGCGTCTTGCAGTGGAAAGTGGTGCCGACGCCATTGTCGTCAGCAACCACGGCGGCCGCCAGCTCGATGGCGCACCCAGTTCCATCAACGCCCTGCCGGCCATCGTCGATGCCGTGGGCAAGGATATCGAGGTGCACATGGACGGCGGCATCCGCAGCGGCCAGGACGTGCTCAAGGCCTGGGCACTGGGTGCCCGCAGCGCCTGGATCGGCCGTGCCTTCCTGTACGGGCTGGGCGCCATGGGCGAAGCCGGCGTGACCAAGGCGCTCAAGATCATCCACAACGAGCTGGATGTGAGCATGGCCTTCTGCGGCCATACCGACATCAACCAGGTGGATCGCAGCATCCTGCTCCAGGGAACTTACCCGGTGGCCTGATGGGCCTGCTGCGTGTCACAAGCGCATACCATTTGCTTTCCCGCGCGCCCCGCGGGCGGCGCTGCGAATGGGGCACAATAAGGTGTTGCCTGACTGGGCGCGGTTTCGATGCTGCCGCAGCGGTCGGGCGTTTCATGTAATCCTTTTTCCGGATCCATGCACATGACCCTGACTTTCACGCGCGCTGCCAGCCTGCTGCTGGCCACCTCCGCCCTGTCGCTGGCGGCCTGCACCAACATCAACCTGCCGCCGAGCACCGATAGCAATGTGCCGGTGGTCGATGCCAGCATCCATCCCGACGGCGCAGGCACGCCCGCTCCGGGTGCCACGACCAGTGCCGTGGGCAGCTCGCAGGTAACCGGCCAGCCGCTGGCCGGTGCTCCGCTGAATGGCCTGCACCTGCAGGCCGGCACCTTTTCCTCCCAGGCCAATGCCGACCGCGCTGCCGACAACATCCGCACCAAGGTGCCCAGTATGGCCGGCAAGGTCTTCGTGGCACCGCGCGGCGTCAATTTCCGCGTGCTGATCGGCCCCTTCGCCAACGACCAGGAACGCGCCGCCGCTGCCGGCACCATCCGCACCGGCACGGGCAGCGAGGTGGTCAACGCCGCTCCCTGATTCCGGCCCGATCCGCCTGCACAGCCACGTGCCCGCATCCAGCGGCGCGTGGCTGTCTTGCTTTGTTGCCCCATGAGCCAGCCCGCCCCGCTGACCCGCCGCATCGCGCACCTCGACATGGATGCCTTCTTCGCATCGGTCGAACTGCTGCGCTATCCGCAACTCAAGGGCCTGCCGGTGGTGATTGGCGGCAGTCCGAGCCGCAACGACCTCGCACTGCGCGAACAGTACGGCGAGCGCCATGCGGACATTCCCGTCGATGCGTTCGACCGCCTCGGCAGCTATACCGGTCGCGGCGTGATCACCACCGCCACCTACCCGGCGCGTGCCTATGGCGTGGGCTCCGCCATGGGCATGATGAAGGCGGCGCGTCTGTGCCCGCAGGCCATCCTGCTGCCGGTGAACTTCGAGCGCTACCGCCATTATTCGCGCATGTTCAAATCGGTCATCACACGCATCGCGCCAGTGATGGAAAACCGTGGGGTGGACGAGGTGTACATCGATTTCACCGAGGTGCCTGGCGGACAGGAGGATGGCGGCCGGGTGCTGGCGCAGCGCATCCAGCAAGCGATTTTCGAGACCACGCAGCTGACCTGCTCGGTGGGCGTGGCACCCAACAAGCTGCTGGCCAAGATGGCGAGCGAATTCAACAAGCCGAACGGGGTCAGCATCGTCCAGCCGGACGACCTGGAGAGCCTGATCTGGCCGCTGTCCTGCCGCAAGATCAATGGCATCGGCCCCAAATCGGGTGCGAAGCTGGAGCGGCTGGACATCCGCACCATCGGCGAACTGGCCGCGCGCGACCGCTTCTGGCTGATGGAGCAGTTCGGCAAGTCCTACGGCAGCTGGCTGCACGATGCGGCCTGGGGCCGCGACGACCGGCCGGTGGAAACGCACAGCGAACCGGTCAGCATGAGCCGCGAAACCACATTCGAGCGCGATCTGCATGCGGTGCACGACAAGGCCGAGTTGGGGCAGATTTTCACCGCGCTGTGCCAGCAGGTAGCGGCCGACCTGCAGCGCAAGGGCTATATGGGGCGCACCATCGGCATCAAGCTGCGCTATCCGGATTTTCGCATCGCCACGCGCGACCACAGCATCCGGCATTACACGGCCGACGCCCGCGAGATCCGCCATGCCGCCGGCCAGTGCCTCAAGCGTGTGGACCTGACGCGCCCGTTCCGCCTGCTGGGTGTGCGGGTGGGCAATCTGCTGCCCAATGACGAGGCCCTGCATCACAACGAGACGCAGGGACAGTCACGCGAAGACACGACTTTGCCGCTGTTCTGAGCCGCTCCCCCTCTCCATTTCCGTTTCGCATCAGGGGTGGGGCTGATTCGGGTGTCGGGGGGCGCTTCGGTTGGCGTTGGGTGCGGGTTGGGCTCATGCTCGCTGCGCTCACGAAATCGCCTAACCCGCACCCAACGCCAACCGAAGCAGGTGCCGTCCGCCCCGAATGACAGAGAGAGTGTATGGGGTGCACCACTGCCGCAGCTTTGGCTTGCGCGGGGAATGGGCCCGGGTCCGGATCAGGCGATTTCGTGAGCGCAGCGAGCCGGAGCCGGAGCCGGTGCCGGACCCGGGCCCATTCCCCGCGCAAGCCGAAGCGGCCTCAAAGCCCAGATCAACGAACGAGTCCCTCACACTTGCCACAGTAGCACCGTCACAACAGGAATTTCCCTACTTGCATCTGTAATGATATTGATTCGCATTCTTTTATGTATAATGGCACCCACGCGGCAAGAAGCCGTCACGACCAACCAGGAGTTTTTCCGCATCATGTCCCAGCGTTTTCTGAATCGCAAAACCCTCGCCCTCGGCTCTATCGGCGCCGCTGCCCTCGCGGCTGCCCTGGCTGCACCGTCCGTGCTGGCCCAGCAGAAAGTCCTCAACATCTACTCCGCCCGCCACTACCAGACCGACCAGGCCCTGTACGACGCTTTTGCCAAGGCCAACAACGTCAAGATCAACCGCGTGGACACCGATGATGCCGGCGTGCTGCAGCGCCTGAAGGCCGAGGGCAGCGCTTCCCCCGCCGACGTGATCCTGCTGGTGGACGCTTCCCGCCTGGCCAAGGCCGATGCCGACGGCCTGTTTGCCCCGATCAAGTCGCCCGTGCTGGAGAAAGCCATCCCGGCCCAATACCGTGACAACACGCATGCCAACGGCAGCACCTGGTTCGGCTTTTCCACCCGTGCCCGCGTGATCGTGTACAACAAGGCGAATGTCAAGGCGGCCGATGTGGACAGCTACGAAAAGCTGGCAGCTGCCAACAACAAGGGCAAGGTCTGCACGCGCAGTGGCTCGCACCCCTACAACCTGAGCCTGTTCAGCACCATGGTCGAGCACATCGGCGCCGACAAGACGCAAGCCGTGCTGCAGGGCATGGTGGGCAACATGGCGCGGGCACCCAAGGGCGGTGACACCGACCAGATCAAGGCCGTGGCAAGCGGCGAATGCGGCGTGGCACTGACCAACTCCTACTACCTGGCGCGCCTGATGCGCTCCAGCAACCCGGCCGATCGCGCCGTGGTCGAGAAAGTAGGCGTAGTGTTCCCCAACCAGTCGAGCTGGGGTACGCACATGAACATCGCTGGCGGTGCAGTTGCCAAGCATTCCAGAAACAAGGATCTGGCCCAGAAATTCCTGGAATACCTGGCCAGCCCGCAGGCCCAGCGCTACTTTGCCGATGGCAACAACGAATGGCCGGTGGCCAATGGCGTGGTCATCGACAACTCCGCGCTCAAGGCCATGACGGGCGGCAAGGCGTTCAAGTCCGAGACCATCCCGGTTGCCGTGGTGGGCAAGAATCAGGTGAAGGTGCAGCAGATGCTGGACCGCGTCGGCTACAAGTAAGCCGGCAGTTGCCCGGCGCCACACAGGCACGGGCACCGACGAAGTGTTCCCTTGGCGCCGCTTGCGGCGCCTTTTTTATATTCGATCGGGGCGCAAAGCACGAAGCGTGTAGCACGGGCTTGGCAGTTGGCTCGCCTCTTGGCGGCACAGCCACACCCTGCACAGTCTTGCCTTACAGCGCGCCGAACTGGCCTGCCTCAAGGTCCAGGCGGGCCTGCGCCAGTTCTTCCGCCGTGTTCAGGATCAGCCCGTCTTCCCCCGCCACTTCCTCGTTCAGCGGCTCGGCGCTCACCAGGATCAGACGCGTGTCTTCCCAGGCCGTGAGCAGCACTTCGTCCCCCACGCGGTCGATCACCACCAGCTGACGGTCGGTGACGGGATGGGGCCAGTAGCTGGCCTCGAGCCGGCCATCCAGCACCAGCACCACGGCATACCAGCCGGTGGGAAGCGGTACGGTGGCGCTGTGGCCCTGGCGCAGATCCATGGTCCACAATTGCACGGGGCCTACGGTTTCTGCCGGGCCCAGCTGACCTTCGTATTCGCCGGCAATCACGCGCAGCGTTCCGGCGCCTTCAGGCAACGTCACTTGCGGAATGGCCGCGCTGGCCAGGTGCTGGCTGTGCGGGGGTGTCATCTTGAATTGCGCGGGCAGGTTGACCAGCACATGGGTCAGCTCCACCGGCTCTGCGCCCTGCACCGTTTCGCTGCGCAGCAGGCCGCTGCCCGCCGTCAGCCACTGGGCATCGCCTTGCTGCAGCTGCACGCGGTTGCCGGCAGAATCCCGGGCCTCCACGCTGCCACGCGTCACCAGCGTGACGATTTCGCAACCGCGCAGTGCCTGCGCATCGGTGCTGCCTCCGGCCAGTTGCTGTCCGGCGGGCGGCACATGGTCCACCTGCGCGACCGGATTGATCTGCCGGCCCAGCCCCTGGCTGCCGAAGAAAACATGGCCCTCATAGGCATTGCCAAACTGGCGCGCAGCGGGGGCCATGGTGACCCCGATGACTTTCTTTTTCATGAACTTCCTGTGTGTTTACTACATGTTTTCGTGCATGGCGTGCGAACGGTCGCTCGACAGGCTCTTGAGGATGGAGGGCGTGATGTCGCCAAAGGCCAGCACCTTGCCGCCGCGCCGGCCGGCAAATTCCTGCGCCGCCTCGCGTGTGGGAAAGGCCGGCAGATCGCCCATGCGCATGGGGCCGAGTGCATCGGAGCCATGCACGTACCAGGCCTTGTCGTGCGCCAGCCACTGGCCGGTGCGGCCGTAGGTGACCCAGGCCGAGATGATGTCTTCCCGCGTGTAGCCGGGACTGAAACCGGGCACGTTCTTCAGGAACTGCAGCAGATCGACCGGCGAATCGAAGAAGTGCACGCCGCCGTCCTTGTAGATGACCTGCGCCGCCCAGGCCGGCGTGCGCTCCGGGTACATGCCGCATACGGGGCAGCGCGCATCCTTGGGAATGGCGCGCGGCGCTTCCATGGGCAGGCCGCTGGCGGGGTCATAGGGATAGGGAGGCGCCACCACGCAGACGTGCAGCATGTCCTCCTCCTCGTCGCCGCCGAGCAGGGACATCCAGTAGTTGCGCGACAGGCCAGCAGCTGCGCCGGCACCTGCCACCAGCGCCGCCCCGCCCCACCACAGCAGGCGGCGGCGCGACAGGCGCCGGTAGCTGGAAGAATCAGGAGGAAGGATGGCTGACATGGCACTCTCCGCTGCTGGTCGGTACGGGCTCCGGGCTTACATCCGGTCGTCGGTGTTCACGCCGCCGCGCAGGTCGACCATCTCGGGCTTGATGTCGGCCATGCGCACCAGGGTGCCGCCGTATTCGGCGATGAATTTCTGCGCGTCCTCTTCCTTCGAGAAGCTGGCAAAGGTCGGCCCCATGGAGCCCTTGCGCTTGCTGCCATGCACGTAGATGGCGGTGCGCGCGTCGATCCAGGCGCCCTTGGGGTTGTCCCAGTCGGTCTGACCCATGTCCTGCACGAAAGCGGCGTCCACCTTGCGCACCACCTCGGGGATGATGAGTGTGTTGAGCAGCTCCATGGTGTCGCAGAAGAAGGCAGGCTCCTTGGCATCGGCATAGTGGATCTGGCCCTTGGGGCCGGGGTAGTCCACCAGCAGCATGCCGTCCAGCTCGCAGGAGGTGCCCTGGGTGATCGGGGCCGGCTGGATGGCGCCGGATTTGCCCTCGCCCTCTTTCGAGCCGCACGCAGCCAGCGGGGCAATGCTGGCGAGCGCCATCAGGCCCAGGAACAGGCGGCGTTCGGAGAAGCGCTCGTCATGGTCGGTGCGCGGTTCGCGGCAGCAGCGGCACAGATAGGTTGTCTTGCTCATGGCTTGAATCTCCAGTTGGCCAGTGCCAGCGGCACGGCAATCCACACCAGCATGGCGCCGGTCAATACCCAGATGTTGGCCAGCACCGGCGGCACCACGTTCACCAGCCCGTAGGCGCTGCGGATGTCTTCGGTGCTGAATACGTTCATGATGCGGAAAATATCCGTGGGATTCATTAACAGCAGATAAGGAAATGCATCTCCGCCGTAATGTCCGCTGGTGGCCACCAGAACGCCGAGCAGCACCAGGTCGAACACCAGCACTAACAGGAACCACAGGATCACGGCGCCGCCCGAGGCGCGGGTGCGGTCGCGCGCGATCACGGACATCAGCACCGCCATGCTCAGGAACGCCAGCCCCATCAGCAGCGAACTCATGACGAAGCCGCCGTAATGGTAGACGGCCCGCGTGCCGAACTGCATGGTGAGCACCACACCCACCAGCGCCAGCCCCACCAGCATCGCCAGGGTCAGCGCGAGCGCCAGACCCAGGTACTTGCCGATCAGCAGTTCACCGCGCGTGATGGGCAGCGCCAGCAGCAGATCGAGTGAACCCCGTTCGCGCTCGCCCACGATGGCGTCGAAGCCGAGCAGCAGCGCAATCAGCGGTACCAGGTAAATCACCAGACTCACCAGGCTGGTGATGGTGAATTCGATGGAACGGATGCCCACGGTGCCCTGCTGGGCGCCACCGGCATAGGCTATGACCAGTGAAAATATGGCAAACACCAGCGCCACGGCCAGCACCCAGCGGTTGCGCAGGCGATCGCGGAATTCCTTGGAGGCGATGGTGGCAATCTGTCGCAGTTCCATCATGCCTCCTTGCCGGCTGTGGCCGTCGGTTGGACCGGAGTCGTCGACTTGCCGAAGAACATGTCTTCGAGCGAAGGCTCGCTCACCTGGATGTCCTGCACGGCGCCATTCCACGCCATCACATGCTGCAGCAGCGGCAGCTTGCTGGCACGTGGCACGCTGAACTGCAGGCCGTTGGCCTGACGCTCCACCGGCAGACCGGCCAACTGCGGCGGCAGGCCTGCGATCAGCGCATCACGCTGGGCTGTGGCCATTTGCGGCGAAAGCTGCAGCTGCACGATGATGGGCAGGTCATGCATGTCTCGCAGCGCTTCGACGCTGCCGAGTGCCTGTACCTTGCCGTTGGTCAGCACGGCGACGCGGTCCACCCGGTTCTGCAATTCGGCCAGGATGTGCGAGGTCAGCACAATGGTCAGGCCCTGGTCGCGCAATTCGGCCAGCGTGTCCCAGAAGAAATGGATGGCATGGGGATCCAGGCCGGTGGTTGGTTCATCCAGGAACAGCACCTGCGGCCTGCCCAGCAGCGCCTGTGCAAAGCCCAGGCGCTGGCGCATGCCCTTGGAATAGGCGCGCACCGGCCGCTTGCCGGCATGGCCCAGGCCCACGCGCTCGAGCAGCGGCTGGCATTCCGCCTTGTCGATGCGTTTGAGGCGGGCAAAGAAGTGCAGGGTTTCCAGCCCGGTCAGGTTGTCCCACAGCGCCACGTTCTCGGGCAGGTAGCCGATGTGACGGCGCACGGCGCGGGCGCCGCTGCCCGACACCGGCGCACCGGAAATCCGGATATCGCCGCTGCTCACGGCCAGCAGGCCCAGCATCATCTTGAACAGTGTGCTTTTGCCGGCGCCGTTGTGCCCGATCAGGCCGAACACTTCTCCGCGCACGATGTCCATGGACACGTCATCCACCGCCGTGAAGGCGCCGAAACGCCGCGTCACGTTGCGCAGGGTAATGACGGGCTCCCCGCCCGCAGGCGATGCCACGTTAACTTCTTGGGGCATGGGTAATTTTCCTTGTCAACATATAGCGCCATTTTTCCCAATCGGGAGTAACCGGCTCCATACGGGGGTTCTTTTCCACCACACTGGGTACGCGCAGCACCGGGAACTGCTGGCCCACCATGCGCAGCACCTGCACTGCGGGGCTGGCCAGCAACAGGCGCACCATGGGGTAGCGCCAGCTCAGGCGGTCCACCACGTCGTTGGCCTCGTAGGAGATGTCGCCACGGCCGTCGGTATCGCGGTCCCAGCCCCGGTAGTTGCTCCAGTAATTGCCGCGCTTGCCGCCCCACTGCGTGTCGCGCGTGCCGATGTACTTGATCTGCTCCTGGTTGCCGATGAAGTCGTTCCCGTCCACCTCGTTGCGGGCCGAACCCGACAGGTGCACGCCGATCTTGTTGTCGGCCACCACGTTGCCGGTGAGTTGAGTGTATTCCACGTCATAGACGAAGAAGCCGCGGCCGTTGCGCATCACCACGTTGTTTTCGACCACCGCATCCTGCAGGGTGCGCAACATGATGCCGTGGTCCAGGTTGTCCCAGGCGCGGTTGTTGCGCACCACCTGGTCGCGCACTTCCATCAGCGCCAGGCCGCTGCGGTTGGCCCAGGTATCGTTGTCTTCCCACACGTTGTAGTAGGAGTTCATGTAGTGCGTGCCGTAACGGCTGTGGTGCATGTTGTTCTGCTTGAACTCCGCATGGTGCGACACGTCGATGTAGAGCGCATCGCGCACGAAACTCACCTGGTTGCCGATGATCTTCGCGCCCTTGGTGTTGTAGAGCTGGACGCCGTTGCCGCGCTGAGCGCTGTCGAAATCGCGCTTGCCGGTGATGTTGTTGTTCAGCACCTGCACATCGTCGGCCTTCTCGATCCACAAGCCGAACAGGTTGTAGTTGAGCCAGCAGTTCTGCACCTTGGCGCGGTGCGCGCCGGGCTGGATGTAGATGCCGGCGTTCTGCTTGAGCAGGCTGCCGCCGGAGTCGGAGACGATCATGCCTTCGATCACGACATCGGGCGCCGTCACGCGGATGGTGTCGTCCTTGTCGCCGCCGCTCACGCGCGGACGGTTGATGCCGCGCAGCGTGATGGTCTTTTCGATGCGCAGGTTCTCTTCATAGCGGCCGCGCTGCACTTCGACCACATCGCCGGGCTGAGCCCTGTCGATGGCGGCCTGGATGCTCTCCCCAGGTTTCACGCCGATCACGGCCGCCTGCGCTGCCGGCAGCGCCAGCAGACAGGCCAGCAGCACGCCGAGGCGTTGGCGGGGGACACGGTGGGTACTGCTCCGTGTCATGGCTCAGCCTATCGTCATCAGGCCGGTGGCCTTCAGCGCCCAGAACAGCGCCGCACCGATCAGCAGGTTCTTGAAGCCGACATAGGCCAGCATGTCCATGATGTTGGCACGGCGATATACCGTGCCCCACCAGGGGCCATCCTTCACGTAACGCTTGCCTTGCAGACGGATCAGCACTTCGAACACACTCCATCCAAACCACCAGCCGATCACCATGATGGGCGAAGCACTGCCCTGCGCGGCCAATACCCACACCAGCGATGCGGCCAGTGCCAGGGCAATGCCGACGGCGGTGAGGATGCGGCTGCCTTTCCAGCTGTCGCGGTTGAAGGGCCACAAATGGTCCACGATCTCGATCCACAGGCGCTTGATGCCACGGGCTTCGGCCACGGGCGGCACTGCCACTTCGGTGGGCAGGCGCGGATCTGGCTTCTTCGCCAGCAGCGCAGCGGCGTGCTGCAACTGGCGGTCGTCCTGGATCGGCACGATCGGGATGAAGTAGCCGTTCTTGCCAATGGCGGTGAGCGGCTGGCCTTCGCGTTCACGCAGCTTGCGCTCCTTGGCCAGCGGCGGGCAGCCAGTCGTATCCGTATAGAGGATCATGCAATCCAGGCAGTGCAGGCACTCGCGGTGGTCGATGCGGCCGTCGGCGTCGATCGCCTGCGCGCCACAGCCCTTGGCACAGGCCTTGCAGCTGTTGCAGTCGGCCTTGCGCTTGAGGCCGAACCAGCGGAAGGTGCTCGGCATGGCCAGCGAGGCGCCCAGCGGACACACGTACTTGCAATACGGACGCTCGATGAAAATCGACAGACCGAAAATCACCGTCACGAATGTCACGTACGGCCAGCTGCGGTTGGTAATGCCCACCAGGAAGGTGGTCTTGAAGGGTTCCACTTCCGAGAGTTTCTCGGCCAGCCCCATGGAGAACAGCGACACCACCACCAGACCGAAGAACACCGCGTACTTGATCCACTTCAGGCGGTCATGCCAGACCTGCGGCAGCTGGAACTGGAAGCGCTTGAGGCCCACGGCGCCGGCCACCTTGTGGATGATCTCCTGGATGGAACCGAACGGGCAGGTCCAGCCGCAGAACAGGCCGCGGCCAAACACGAAGATGGTGATGAAGATGAAGACCCAGAACAGGAAGATGAACGGGTCGCTCAGGAACAGCGTCCACTCCCACTTGAACAGCAGCGAGTGCAGCCAGGTCAGCACCTGCGTGATGGACGGTTGCGCCATCATGATGAAGCCGACCCAGACGATGAAGATCATCCAGAATGAATACTTGAAGGCATTCACCGGCCACTTGTTCTTGTGCGTGGAGCGGCGCGTAAGCGGATCACGCAGCGCGTACACCACGGTCACGGCCACCAGCAGCAGCGCGAACAGGCTGATTTCAACAGCGCGCGATTTCCATACCTTGAGCCAGCTCGGATCCTTTTTCTCGATCTTGGGATGGCCGCCCTGCAGGTATTGCGCCGGCATCCAGTACGGCGTTTCGAAGTTGGCGAAAGTGCGGGTTCCGGTTTCGCGGTCCACCTTGTTGCCCAGGAAGGTCAGCTGCCACGGGTAGGCATCCGAAAAGGCCTTGGAGCGCACCATGAAGATGGCCGCCTCGGTGAAGGTCGGCGCGCCCTTGGCCGCCACGCTGTACAGATTCAGCGCATCGGTATCGCGGAAGGTGAAGGTGTCACCATCCTGGCGCACCTGCACGCGGTCATAGATGCCGCCGCGCACGAAGCCCGAACCCTTGAAGGATTCCTTGCCGGCGGTGCGGATCACAAAAATCGCCGTCTCTTCCGGCTTGAGCTGGCTCATCAGGTTCTGCCAGTTGCTCTTGCCGAGCACGGCCTGGCCCACGATGGGCGAATTGAGCGAGCCGAACCACAGCTCGATGAAAGGCTCGCCTGTCTTGTCCAGCCCCACCTGCTGCGGCTGCACCACGATGCGGCGCACGGCTTCCTGCTTGACCAGCGTGTTCCAGTCCGGCAGCTCGGCCCCCTCGGCCAGCGGCACGTACTTGGGCTGCGGCCGGATGGTCTGCGCCATGATGCCGACCTGCTTGGCAATCGCCGCGCCCGAGGTCATCAGCACCTGGTTCTGTGCAATCACGGTCACGGTGGCGCCGGAAATGGCATCCACGCCGATCACCTCGTCATCGGCATGCGAGGAGCCTACCTCGATCTTGTCCTTGACCGACTTGCCGACATACTGGTTGTTGAAATTGATCAGCGCCGACTCGGGAATGCCGAGCAGCAGGATGGGCTCGGAGTGCTTGAGCACCTTCACACCCACGAACTTGCCCTCGTTGTCCATGCCGATCAGCGTCACCACCGGCTTGCCGGAATAGGCCGGCGTATCGGTGATGTCGGTGGAGAGCATCACGTAGCCCAGCCTGGTCTTGCCGTCTGCGCCGTAGGCTTCCACGTAAGGAGGCTGCCCCTTGCGCTCCGAGAACGACGCCGCTCCCGGAAACACATCCTTGCACGGCAGCAGCGCGCACATGTCCTTGGCGGTGGCCAGATCGGCCGGCAGTTCGGCCTCATAGGCCTGCGAGCCGCCAGCGCCCGTGCCGCTGTTTGTCGACGCCAGTGCGGGCGATGCCGCCGCAACTGCCAGCCCGACCGCAACGGCCAGCCTGCGCGCAATGCTTAACCAGTTCATGACTACTCCACGCTTGCAAACAAGACCGGGGGCGGGCCCTTGTCAACCCGGCCCCGGTCTGCCTTGGCTCCCTGTCGGGAAATCAGGCTTCGACGATCATCCGTCCACGCATCTCCAGGTGCAGCGCGTGGCAGAAGTTGGTGCAGTAGAACCAGAACACGCCAGGCTTGTCGATCTTGAACGTCACCGACTTGGTCTCCAGCGGGTTCACCAGGAACTGCACGTTGTACTCGGGCAGGGCGAAGCCATGGGTCAGGTCTTCCACCTTGTCGAGGTTGGTCAGGATCAGCGTTACTTCGTCGCCCACCTTCACGTTGAACTCGATCGGGTAGTAGGTCGGTGCGATGGAGGCCATGCGCACAGTGACTTTCTTGCCTTCACGGGTGACACCGGTTTCCTTGGGCTCGCGCACGCCCTGCGGGAAGTCGTCCAGGCTGTACACCTGCTTGGTGTGGAGCCAGTCGCGCTTGAAGATCACGAAGTCGTGCGGCTCGGGGCGTACGGCGTTGTCGTGGGCCAGGATCATCTTGTCGCCGGTGATGTCGACCAGCTGGTCGTTTTCCGGGTGCATGGGGCCCACCGGCAGGAAGCGGTCCTTGGAGAACTTGTTGCCCACTGCCATCCAGATGCCGTCGGCCTCGATGGTCTCGGCCTGCGTGGCGTTGATGTGGCCCGGCTGGTACATCACGTCCAGACGGTCCACTACCGGGTTCAGCGCCTTGTCGCCGGCATGCTTCTTGATGGCGGTCTCGATGTTCCACTTCACCACCTGGCTGTCCAGGAACAGCGTGGTGTAGGCGTTGCCGCGACCATCAAATGTAGTGTGCAGCGGGCCCAGGCCGATTTCGGGTTCGGCCACGATGGCCTTGTCGATTTCGTCAAGCTTGCCGTCGAACCAGTCCAGCACCTTCTGCAGCTCGATCACGGTGGCCGTGGGCGAGAGCTTGCCGGAGCAGACGAAGTACTTGCCGTCGGGCGTGGCGTTCACGCCGTGCGGGTTCTTCGGCACGGACACGCGCACGGACAATGCCGTCTTCGGATCCTTGTTGGCTTCCACCGTGCAATCGACCACCGGCACCTTGGAGTCGCCGATGGTGGTGAACTTGCCATCCTTCACGGCCTGCTCGATGCGGGCGATGTTGAAGAACAGGCAGGCATCGCGCTCGGCCGACATCATCTCGGCAAAGTGCACGCCATTCTCGGTGTTGTACTGGTTGCTGGCCGCCAGCTTCCCATCGAACGAGGTGGCCACCAGGTCGCAGTTGCCGTCGATGCGTGCCTGCCAGCGCACTTCCATGCTCTCGGCGTCCACGCAGGTGAACAGGCAGTGGTACTTGGTCGGATCATTCACGTCCTTGCCCTTGTTGGGCATGGGCACGTGGAATTCCTGGCCGCAGAACACGCGCGTGGTGTGGTTGATGGCGGGATCGACCGGATCGCGCTTGTCCGGGAAGATGCCGTGGAAGCCCTGGATGTTCGGGATGGTGGTGATCTTGTCGCAGATCATGTAATCCAGGCGGAAACGCGCCAGACGGGCGTTGATCTTGTCGTTGATCCAGCAGTACTTGCCGTCGTAGATGCCATCCTTGTACGAGGCATGGATGTGGTGGGTATCCGCCACGGTGTACTGCAGAGAGCCATCCGGCTTGGTGCCCATGATGGCCTTGGACTCGTTGGTCAGGCCCCAGCCGATCAGCGGATCGGGCACGAAGCAGGGAATGCGCAGCAATTCGCGCCCGGACGGAATGCCCAGCACGCGCATGTCGCCCGTATGGCCGCTGCTCCACAGGCCGTAGTGGGTATCCAGCTGGCCGGGCTTTACCTCGACCGAACCGGCACCGCCGACCTTGTGCTCGCCGCCACCGCTGGCTGCCGCACCGGCACCGGAGGCTGCACCGCCTGCGGGACCCTTCTTGTCGTTACAGCCGGCCAAGCCGACCGCGCCCACTGCGCTGACGCCCACGGCCGCTGCAGAGTGCAAAAACCGACGACGGCCCAGACCGCTGACGGCACCCAATATCTTGCTCGTTTCCTCGCTCATGACACGCTCCTTGACATAGTTCAGTGCCTGTAACCAAGCTCCCCAGCCCGGCCGGCACTTAAACCATTTACATACTAAGCGCGATCGGGCATGTGCAACCAGATGCAAAATCCGTTCAGTTGATACAAGTCAAGCTATTGCCGCCCCATCCCGCCAACAGGGGACAGCTCAGACACAAGTCGAGACCATCTCATTAGAATGTGCCCTGTGTTTTGACGGTGGAAGATATGATTCCCTTACAGGGTTAAACCCGCCGCAACCCGGCGCTGCAGGAGCCGCATGCGCCCGGTCACTGATGGATGGAGAGCAAGCATGATGGGTAGTCCAGTCTTCTCCCGGCGCGCCGCACTGGCTGCGCTGGGCGCCGTCGCGCCGCTGGTGGTGCTGCCGGTTTCGGCCGGCGTCACCGCCCCCTACCGCGCACGCCGCACACTGATGGGCACGGCAGTCGACATCACCGTGGCCGATGAATCGCAAGCCGGTGTCGCGCAGAAGGTGGATGCAGCCTTCGAGGCCATGCAGCGTCTGGAAGGCCTGATGAGCCGCTTCGACGGCTCCAGCGCCCTGAGCCGGCTGAACCAGTCCGCTGGTGGCCCGGGCATCGCCATTCCGCGCGAGATGCTGGAGGTGCTGCAGCAGGGCCAGGCGCTGTCGCGCAAGACCGGTGGCGCCTTCGAGCCCCTGCTCGGCCAACTCACCGCCCAGGCCGATCGCGACGCCGGCCCGCTGGACAATGCGCAGATCCGGCGCCTGCTGCCTCACGCGCGCAGCAGCGCCCTGCACCTCGACAAACGCGCCTCCCGTGCCCGCCTGAGCGATCCGCTGGCCCGTATCGACCTGGGCGGCGTGGCCAAGCTGCCCATTCTGCAGGCCGGGCTGGATGCCCTCACACAATCCGGCCTGCGCGGCTGCATGGTCAATGGCGGCGGCGACGTGCTCGCCTCGCGCCGTGCCGATGGCCAGCCCTGGCGCATCGGCGTGCGTGACGGCCTGCAGCCGGATCGCCTGCTGGCAGTCGTGCCGCTGCGCGAAGGCATCGTGGCCTCGTCGGGAGACTATGAACGCTACGTCACAATCGGTGGCACCCGCTACCACCACATCATCGATCCGAAAACGGGCCGTCCGACGGCCGGCATCCACGGCGTGACGCTGGTGGCCGAAACCGTGGATCAGGTCAACGGTCTGGGCACAGCCGCCATGGTGGCCGGCCCGGCAAGGGCTTCGCGCAGCCTGCAAGGCTGGGGAGTACCGGAGTTCATCGTGATGCATGCCGACCGCACGGTGGAAATCGGCGATGCACTCACAGGCAAGCTGCAGCCGCCACCGGGACAACAGGCGATCCGCCGCGCCTGATTCGGAGACACAAATCACACTGGCGGGCTTGAAGCGAAAGCTGCACGCTCGTTTTCATCCGCTTGCGCCAAGGTGTCCGGAAAATTCCCCTGCCCGACTGCCAAGGGGGCGGACTCAGCCAGCCTTACCCATTGCTGCGTCGCAGCGAGCGGCTAAGCAGAATCACCGGCACCAGCCCGGCCAGCACCAGCGCCAGGCTGGGCAGGGCCGCTTCGGTGAGCCGCTCATCACGCGCCAGCTGGAAAGCCGACACCGCCAGCGTATCCATGTTGAAGGGGCGCAGCACCATGGTGGCCGGCAGCTCCTTCATCACATCCACGAAGACCAGCAGCAGACCCGCCAGCACCGGCCCGCGCAGCAAGGGCAAATGCACTTGTCCCAGCAGACGCCAGCCGCCCACGCCCAGCAGGCGCGCCGACTCGTCCTGGCTGGACGGAATGCGGGCATAGCCGCCCTGCACGCTCTGCAGCGCCACGGCAGTAAAGCGCACCAGATAGGCCCACAGCACCCCCAGCACCGTCGTCGTCACCAGCCCGCCGATCGTCCATTCGGGCTGCCAGGCCTGCAAGGCCGCCACCGGCAGCAGCAGGCCCACCACAATCACCGCTCCCGGCACCGCATAGCCCAGTGAGGCCAGCTGCAGCAAGCCGCCCGTCATGCGGCCGGGAAACAGCCGCGCGCTGCCCGCCAGCGCCAGTGCCAGCAGCGTTGCCAGCACGGCCGCAGACAGACCCAGCCGGATACTGTTCCAGGCCCAGGGCAGGAATTGCGCCCACATCACCTCCTGATCCAGCTCCAGTCCCTGCAGCAGGGGCCGCAGCATCATCAGCACCGGCAGCACAAAGCCCAGCAGCACCGGCAGCGCGCACAGCGCGTGTGCCAGCGCTTCCTGCATGCCCTTGAGCACCGGCACCCTGCCCTGCGTGCCGCCCTGGCGCTGGCCACGGCTGCTGGCAAAGCGCATGCGCCGGCGCGCGCGCCGCTCCAGCCACAGCAGCAAGGCCACCGTCGCCAGCAGCACCAGCGCCAGCTGCGTCGCCGCCACATGGTCGTCCATCACAACCCAGGCCTTGATAATGCCCGCGGTAAAGGTCTGGATGCCGAAATAGCTGGACACGCCAAAGTCCGCCAGCACCTCCATCAGCGCCAGCGCCACTCCCGCTGCCACCGAAGGCCGCACCAGCGGCAGCGCCACGCGCAGAATGCGCGTGCGCAAGCCCGTACCCAGCATCGCCGCCGCCTCCATCAGATGCGTAGCCCGCTCCAGCAGCGCCGTGCGCGCCAGCAGATAGACGTAGGGATAGAGCGTGACGATGAACAGGAAGGCCGCCCCCCACACCGTGCGCACCTCGGGCAGCATGCGCCCTTCGGCATCCAGCAGCGTGCGCAGCCAGGTTTGCGCCGGCCCGCTGAACTGCAGGAAATCGGTATAGGCGTAGGCGCTCACATAGGCCGGCATGGCCAGCGGCAGCAGCAGCAGCCACTCCCACTGCCGCCGTCCACGGAAATCGAACAGGGTCACCAGGCTGGCACTGCCCAGCCCCAACAGCAATGTGCCGATGGCCACCAGCACGCACAGCAACAGCGAAGTCCAGGCGTAATCCGGCAGCACCGTCAGCGCCATCTCGCGCACGATATCGGCGCTTTCGGCATTCCACTGCAATGCCGCCGCCACTACAGCCAGCACCGGCAGCACCAGCAGCACACCCACCGGCAGCAGCCAGACGCGCGCCAGCCAGGCTCCCGACAAAGCACGCCAGCGCCCCGGCGCTGCAAACGAAGCGCCCTGCTGCGCGGGTGGATCACCCCCGGCAGAGGCCGGCATGGAAAAAGCTGATGGATCACGCATGATAATTAATGAGAATTATATTCATTTAATCTATAATTCTGCGATCCGCTTTCCAGATTTCGCCATCGCCCATGCAACTGACTATAGACTCCCTCAGCGTGCACTACCCCGGCCAGCCTGCCCCTGCGGTGCAGGACGTCAGCCTGTCGCTGCCGGCCGGTCAGATCGGCGTGCTGCTCGGCCCTTCGGGCTGCGGCAAGACCACGCTGCTGCGCGCCGTGGCCGGGCTGGAAGCGGTGTCTGCCGGCAGCATCACGCTGGCGGGCGAAGTCATCAGCAAGCCGGGCTACGCCGTCGCCCCGGAACAGCGCCGCATGGGTATGGTATTCCAGGATTACGCCCTGTTCCCGCATCTGGATGTCGGCCGCAACGTGGCATTCGGGCTGCAGGCCCTGCCCAGGACAGAACGCCAGCGCCGCGTGACTGAAGTGCTGGAACTGGTCGGACTGGGCGGGCTGGAACTGCGCTACCCTCACGAACTGTCTGGCGGCCAGCAGCAGCGCGTAGCCCTGGCCCGCGCGCTGGCCCCGCGTCCGCAACTGCTGCTGCTGGACGAACCCTTCTCCAACCTCGACGCCGGCCTGCGCGACCGCCTCGCGCAGGAGCTGCGCGACATCCTGCGCTGCCACGGCACCACCGCCCTGCTGGTCACGCACGACCAGCACGAGGCCTTTGCCATGGGCGACCGCATCGGCGTGCTCTACCAGGGCCGCCTGCAACAATGGGCCGATGCGGCCACGCTCTACCGCGAGCCAGCCACGGCCTTTGTCGCCCAGTTCATCGGCCAGGGCATGCTGGTGCCCGCCCTGCAGGATCCCGCACGTTCCGGCTGGATGCAGACCCCGCTCGGCGCCATCAGCGGCCCGCTGGCCGCCGGCGACTCCTGCCTGCTGCTGCGCGCCCACGAGATCGTGCACGACGCCGCATCGCCGCTGCAGGCCGAGCTGCTGCACAAGGCCTTCCGCGGCAGCCACTGGCTCTACACCCTGCGCCTGCCCACCGGCGAAACCGTGCTGGCCGAAATGCCCACCGACATGAGCCATGCGGTGGGCGATCGTGTCGCGCTGCGGGCGCAGCCGGGGCAGCTGGTCACGTTCAGCGAACCGGTACAGAAGGCAGCCTGATCTCCATGCGCGGCCTGGTGCCGTTCACGCAGACACATCCGGCGAAGCATTCCGCTGCCGAGCGCTACTGCGACCTTACGCTTTGCCGTGTGCCCAGCGCTTGTGCAGACGGCGCGCCAGACTGTCGAGCAGCCAGCCCAGCAGCCCGATGAACAGCACCACCGCCATCAGCTCCGAATACGCCAGCCGATCCCGCGTATCCAGGATGAAATAGCCCAGCCCCTTGCTCACCCCCAGCATCTCGCACGGCACCAGCACGATCCAGACGATGCCGATGGCCAGACGCAAGCCCGTCAGCACATGGCCCAGCACGGCGGGAACAATCACGCGCGCCAGCATCTCGCCTCGCGTCGCGCTGAGCGAAGCCCCCAGCTGCAACCAGTTCGGATCGATGGCGCGCACCCCTGCGCTGGTATTGAGCAGGATCGGCCAGACTGCCGCAAAAGTCAGCAAAAAATAGATAGGCGCATCGCCCACGCCGAACAGCATCACCACGATCGGCATCCACGACAGCGGCGAAATCATGCGCAGCAGCTGGAAGGCGCCGCCAGTGGCCTGTTCCACCGCCCGGGAACGCCCGATCAGCAGGCCCAGCGGCACGCCGATCATCAGCGCCAGCACCAGCCCCACCAGGACGCGCTGCAGGCTGGCAAACACATGCGCCCACAGCTGCCCGCTGCCCAGCAGCCAGCCCAGGCTCTTGAAAGTCGGCCAAGGGGCCAGCAGGCTGGCGATCGGCATGGTCTGCTGGAGCAGCCAGGCACCGAGCTGCCACAGCAGCAACAGCACCAACAGGCCCAGCGCGGCGCGCAAGGCAGAAGAGAAACCTCCGGAATGACGGGCTGCAGCGCCACCGGGGAAGCCCGAAGCCCTGGGGCCGCCGGCATCTCCGGCAATGGCGCCAGCTGCGGGAGTCTGTGCGTCTGCAGAAGCAGCCACAACGGCCGGTGTGGAAAGAGGCAGGGTCGTACTTGTCATGAACTGAACTTCCGTTGTCACGCCAGCAGGGTTTCCTGCCGTGCAAAGCTGGCTGGCAGCGCAAAGCGGGCCTGACTGCCGGTTGCCTCGATGGCACTGCGCACAAAGCGCTCGTCGACCAGCTCGCCGGCCACCCGTGCAGGGTCAAGGTCGCGCAGGAACAGGTTTTCACCCGCAATATGGGTCTGCTTGAGCAGTTCCACCAGTTTTTCGGTATAGCTGGCAAAGGGGTAAGGCTGAAAATCGATACGCGACTGTTTCCACTCGGGATGGCGGATCGCGCCTG